>NZ_SOZE01000039.1 GCF_004519315.1 Mucilaginibacter psychrotolerans | reverse complement strand
CTAATTTTATTGAAGTCAATCATGTGGAAATGTATTTAAATATTTGAATTTCAGACACTTAAATATACTTACATTTCCTTTGATTGGCAAATCTATTCTCAATTATTAATCGAACTCAGGTATATAGTGATTTTCGCCGTTGTTGGTGTTGTCACCAACAACTTACCGGATGTCTTTATTAAACAAAATGCCCGCGCATTTTTCGGCCGTTGTAGCAAAACGGTAAATACGTTGTATTTAAACATCGCGGTTTGTTGGAGACAACTCCAACAAAGGGGTAAAAATGAGGTATTTACCTATAACTCTTCTATTTTAAATTTAAACTGCCCCATACATCGTTCGGATCAACGGTTTTATAACTACCTCTTTTTTCGGCGTTTTTTACCATCGCCACAAAATCAGGGGCGTAGGGGCTTTGCTCTGTTTCAACACTTATTTTTAATGCTTTAGCATTGGCTTTTAAAACTCGCAATTGCTCTTTGTTTTCGGGTTGCATTATCAATTCTCTACATACAAATATAAGAATTTATGACCTGGCAATTACCTGCCCCATCGGGGCAAAAACGTCGGTAGCAAAACCAAAGCAGAATTGCCGTGCCATAGGTACGGAACAACACCATGCAATTTGCGCGTTGGTTAAGTGGCGTACCTACGGCACGCAAATATCAATTCCATTCGTTTCTACCGACGTTTGGCCCCCATGGGGCAGTAAGAGGGAAGTTGAATTTCCGCTGTTGTCAATAGCAAAATAATACTAAACACATTTCCATTGCCCCATCAGGGCAAAACGTCGGTAGCAAACACAAAACAGAAATTTTACCCGTGCCGTAGGTACGGAACAACCGCCATACAATTTGCGCGTTGGTTAAGTGGCGTACCTACGGCACGCAAATATCAATTCCATTCGTTTCTACCGACGTTTGGCCCCCATGGGGCCCATAAGAGGGAAGTTGAATTGCCGCTTTCGTCAATAGCAAAATAATACACAAACTTTGCCATTGCCCCATGGGGCAAAAACGTCGGTAGCAAAAACAAAACAGAAATTTTGCCCGTGCCGTAGGTACGGAACAACAGCATGCAGGTACAGCCGAATCGGCGAGGGCCGCTTTTGCCATTGTTGCCATTGTCACCACCAACACTGGCGGAAATTTATATGGCTAATAGCAAAGTTTTATATCTTAGCTATAATCTTTTATGCAATCATCCAAAAAACAACCAGCCACTAAATTTATCGACCTAAGCCACACTATCGAACATGGCTTGATAACCTATAAAGGCTTGCCCGCGCCAATTGTGTGCGATTACCTAAGCAGGGAAGACTCTAAAAAGTTTTATGACGAAGGTACCGAATTCCAGATAGGTAAAATTGAAATGGTTACCAATACCGGCACTTATATGGACTGCCCTTTTCATCGGTTTGCAGATGGGAAGGATTTCTCTCAGATTGGCCTGGAATGCTTTACCGACCTGGATGCCATTGTAGTAGGGTTGCCGTTTACGGATGAGTTGGCCATTACCGCAGCACACTTAAAGAATTACGAATTAAAAAACAAGGCGGTTCTGCTTTATACCGGATGGGCAGAACATTGGAACACAGAACTGTATTACGATAATCACCCTTTTGTAACTGACGAGGCCGCCCTTTATTTGCGGGACAGTGGCGCAAAACTGGTAGGTATTGATAGCCATAATATAGATGATACCTCGGGCCGTACAAGGCCAACGCATACAACACTTTTAGGAGCGGGTATTTTAATTGTAGAGCATATGTGCAACCTGCACCTGCTTCCATCACATGGTTTTACTTTTAGCGCTATCCCGCCAAAATTTAAGGGTGTAGGTACCTTCCCGGTAAGAGCTATGGCAAAAGTGCCTTGTTAAGGCATTGGCAATTGTAACATCTTTAAAAGCAGGTTTATTAGCGCCTTTGTGGGTGACAACAACAACACCAACAAAGTCGGAACCCTCGAAATAAATTTGGCTTTGTGTCCTTTGTGTTTCTCCCTTTGTGGACTTTGTGGTAAAATTTAACCACCAAGTCCGCAAAGATTAGCATACCGTTTAGCGCAAAGGGCACAAAGCCTATCTTGACCAAATTTAGTTTTGTTGTTAAACACTGTATTATATTTATGATACAGACTCTTCATCCAGGCGGTTACCATCAACACTAATTTACCCCACAGATCTGGTATAGCCTTTTAGCTTTGTTCTATCTCTTTTAAGCTATCCATTTTTTTGTAGGCCAAAAATCCTTTGATATCCTCAAAGTGCTCGCGAACGCGTTTATTGCCAAACTCGAATACTTTTTTGGCCAGGCCGTCCAGGAAATCCCGGTCGTGCGATACCAGTATCAGTGTGCCGTCGAAATCTTTCAGCGCATCTTTGATGATATCTTTCGTTTTCATGTCCAAATGGTTGGTGGGCTCATCCAGTATCAGCAAATTCACGGGTTCTAACAGCAGTTTGATCATGGCTAAACGCGTTTTCTCTCCACCGCTGAGCACCTTTACTTTTTTGGTAATGTCGTCGCCGCTGAACATGAACGCGCCTAAAAGGTCCTTGATTTTTAGCGAGCCATCGCTTAAGGGTATCTGGTCGATGGTTTCGAATACCGTTAAGTTGCCATCGAGCAAGGCGGCCTGGTTTTGGGCAAAGTAGCCTATCTTGGCATTATGGCCCACCTTTAAGCTCCCTTCAAATTCAATCTCGTTCATGATCGCTTTGATCATGGTAGATTTACCTTCACCGTTCTTGCCCACAAAAGCAACCTTTTCGCCCCGCTCAATCACCATAGATGCGTTTTTGAACACCACGTGGTCGCCATAGGTTTTGGTGAGGTCTTCTACCATTACCGGGTATTGGCCCGAACGTGGTGAGGGTGGAAATTTCAGCCTTAATGCCGAGGTGTCTACTTCGTCTATCTCAATCACCTCCAGTTTCTCCAGCATTTTTACGCGCGATTGCACCTGCAGGGTTTTAGAGTAGGTACCCCTGAAGCGGTCTATAAATTCCTGGTTATCGGCAATAAAACGCTGCTGCTCCTCGTAGGCTTTTAATTGGTGTACGCGGCGGTCGGCACGCAATTGCAGGTAATGGCTGTATTTGGCTTTATAATCGTATATGCGGCCCATGGTAACCTCGATGGTGCGGTTGGTAATGTTATCTACAAATGCCCTGTCGTGCGAAATCACCATCACCGCCTTGGCCGAATTGATGAGGAAATCTTCCAGCCACTGTATACTTTCGATGTCCATGTGGTTAGTGGGCTCATCTAATAGGATCAGGTCCGGTTTTTTCAATAAGATTTTGGCCAGTTCTATACGCATGCGCCAGCCGCCCGAAAACTCCGAGGTTTGCCGCGTAAAATCCTTGCGTTCGAAGCCCAGGCCTTTGAGTACTTTTTCTGCCTCGGCATCGTAATTGGTATCTTCTACCGAATACACTTTTTCACTCAGTTCCGATACCCGTTCGATCAGCTTCATGTAGTCGTCGCTATCGTAATCGGTACGGATGGTGAGTTGTTCGTTTACTTCATCCAGTTCCTTTTGCAATTTATTCGCCTCGGCAAAGGCTTTCATGGTCTCTTCAAAAACGGTAACCTTGTCTTCGGTAAGCAGGTGCTGCGGTAAGTAGGCAATTACCGCCTCTTTAGGGCCGGTAACACTTCCGGTAGTTGGTTTGGCTTCACCGGCAATAATCTTGAGGATGGTAGATTTACCGGCGCCGTTCTTACCCATCAGGGCTATCTTGTCGTTTTCGTTGATGGGGAAAGTTACGTCGCTGAACAGGGTGGTTCCGCCAAATGAAACGGAAATGTTATTTACATTGATCACAGTGTGGGCATTTTGATTTGCGGGCAAAGATAAAGAAAGTGATAAGTTTACGGAAACCAGGATTGCACCGGTTAGGAATTGATTCAGGGGAATCGCTTTTAGGTTTTTCATTCCCCTCTTGAGAGGGGGCGTGGTGGATTGTGTAATGGGAGGGGTGTGTTCGCAACATTGCAATGGCACAATGCATAGCGGCAAACACACCCCTCCACCCCTCTCAAGAGGGGAATCGCACGTTCCATCGCGCGCAATATTTTAAAAGCGATTTCCCTGGGAATTGATTACACCGATTTTGTATCTTCTCCCTGAAAATTCTGATTTAAAACCGGTTACTAATTCTCCTCGTTATACGCCAGCTTCATAAATCCAAGCACCTCATCGTTCAAATCTTCAGGCGTCAGCATTCTGAAATGGTGGTTATATTGCTGCTGCCCCGGCACCTGCGCAATCTTCTGAAAGCATAAGTTATCCGGGTACACCTGCTTAAAGGGGAATACCACATGGACGAAGTTCTTCCCCAATTGCGTAAGCCAGGCGATGCGCTTATGGCTGTTGGAGATGCCTATCATGGTTTTGGTAGCTTCCACCTGTATATCGCCTACCTTCCCGAATTCTACTATGAAATGGTGAAATAGCATTAAAGTATGTTCGGATTTACCTGTGAGGAAGGCGGAGAGTTGGAGTTCGTGGGCGGGAGTCATGATTTAAAGATAACAAAATTGTCATATCGAACGAGCGATAGCGAGGAGATATCTTGTTGTTGATGCACGGCCAACCACTTTGCATGACTGCTTTGCATTACTAACAAGATTTTTCGCTGTCGCTCAACATGACAAAGAGAAAAACAATGCCGCTTGTCATGCTGAGGAACGAAGCATCTAATCGCCACAACGCAAACCGGCTATACTTCGTGGCTATTAGATCCTTCGTTCCTCAGGATGACAAAAGAGAAATAATCTTGTTGTTGATGCAAGGCTCACCAATTGCGTGACTGCTTTGCATTACTAACAAGGTTCCTCGTCGCTTCGCTTCCCTCGACACAGGGAGGAGTGTTTTTGGTTAAAACTCCGGCAATATCCCCTCTAAGCCCCACCTTTCCTCAATCCCCAAGCCAAACAACGCGAAATCATATTTCACGGGGTCCAGCGGGTCAAGTTCGCGCAGGTTTTGGGTGAGTTCGAGGGCGGTTTGCCAGTCGGTTTGTTTGCGGGTGATGAGTTTGAGTTTGCGGGCAACACGGTCAACATGCAGGTCGCAGGGGCAAATAAGGTCGGCGGGCTTCAGCTTGTTCCATATGCCGAAATCTACGCCTTGCTCGTCCTTCCTAACCATCCAGCGCAGAAACATGCACAGCCGCTTGCAAGTGGATTTTTGCGAGGGCGAAGAAACATGCTTTTTAGTGCGGTTGGGGAAATCGGGAAACGACATGAAGTAGGAACGGAAATTATTCAATGCAACCGTAGCCCCCTCCGCCCCCTGAAGGGGGAACTTTTGATTTGCACCTTTGGTAGCTGGCTCCCCCTTTAGGAGGCGGGGGGGGCTTGCCATAAAAGCCTCTTCAAGCGATTGATGGCGTTCATAATGATGCCTGAAAAACGAAATAAAGTACAGCGTATCGATATCGTTAAAAGTGCGGTGCTTAAAGTTGAGCAGTTTCTTTAAGTCAGGTTCTTCGTGATTGATGATGAAATCATAAGGCGCGCCATCCATCAGCATAATGAGTTCTTTGCACTTATTGATGATGGTAACGCGCTGCCCCCAGGCTAAGGTTGCCGCCCAAAAGCCCATGATTTCGATATCCTGCTTTTTGGTGAACAGGTGCGGGATGCTCACAGGATCGTTGGCGATAAATTCGGGGCGGCTGTATTGGGAAACTTTTTGGTCGAGGAATGCTTTGAGGTTGTCGTTCATTTTATCTCAAAGCGTCATTGCGAGGCACGAAGCAATCTCCCGGGAAGCAGAGCTCCTTTGCGAGTCGCTTTTCCTGCTTAGAGATTGCTTCGTTCCTCGCAATGACGCGGTGGTTATGTTTTCGTCTTTCTTGACTCTTGCCTCTTATCTCTTCACTCTTCTTACGCAAGCGCCTGTTTCAAATCTTCCAGCAAATCTTCAATATCCTCTACCCCTACGCTTAGGCGTAGCAGGTTATCTACCACGCCGGCTTTGTCGCGCTCGGCTTTGGGGATGCTGCCGTGGGTCATACTTACGGGGTGATTGATCAATGATTCCACGCCGCCTAATGATTCGGCCAAAGAGAACACTTTAAATGAGCCGGCAATGCGGAAGGTTTCCTGTAGGTCGGCATCTTTTAATACGATGGAGATCATGCCGCCAAAATCGCGCATCTGCCTTTTGGCAACCTCGTAGTTCGGCGAATCGGGGAAACCCGGCCAGTAAATTTTTTCTACCCTTGGGTGGTCCTTCAGGAACTCCGCTACGGCCCTGCCGTTCTCGCAATGGGCCTTCATACGCAGGTGCAGGGTTTTAATACCACGCAGTACCAGGAAGCTGTCCATAGGCCCGGGTGTTGCACCGCAGGCGTTGTAAATGAACCAAAGCTTTTTGTATAGCTCCTCGTCGTTCAGCATCAACGCACCCATCACTACATCGGAGTGACCGCCAATGTATTTGGTTACGGAATGCATCACCACATCGGCACCCAAATCTATCGGGTTTTGCAGGTATGGCGAAGCGAAGGTATTATCCACCACGAATAGCAGATTATTTGCCTTGCTTATCTTACCGATAGCCTCGATATCCACCACCTGCATGGTAGGATTGGTCGGCGTTTCTATCCAGATGAGTTTGGTTTTATCATTGATGTATTCTTTTACGATTTCAGGATCCTTCAAATCCAGGAAATGGAATTTGATACCGTAGTTAGCAAAAATTTTGGTGAAGATACGGTACGAGCCGCCATAGAGGTCGTTACCGGTAATTACCTCGTCGCCCGGTGCCAGCAATTTCATCACGGCATCGGTTGCGCCCATACCGCTGGAGAATGCCAGTCCGTATTTTGCGTTTTCCAAAGCGGCTAAGCAATCTTCCAGCGCCTTGCGGGTTGGGTTGGTGCCGCGCGAATACTCGTACCCCTTGTTATCCCCCGGCGATTTTTGCCAGTAGGTGGAGGTTTGGTATATCGGCGTCATGATAGCGCCTGTAGTTGGATCGGGCTCCTGCCCTGCGTGTATTGCTTTTGTTGCGAATTTCATAAGCCCTGTAAAGTCCAGCCCCCCAACCCCCTGAAGGGGGAGCCGAAGGTTGTTATTTAATTATTAATTCCTATTCCCCATGCTTTTCAAAAGCTCCCCCTTCAGGGGGCTGGGGGGCTACCACCCTGCTTTTCAAAAGCTCCCCCTTCAGGGGGTTGGGGGGCTCACCACTTAGTACGCTCGGGCAAACAGCACCCTCTGCGTCGACGGATTCCCCGTCAGGATGCACTTGCCTTCTTCCTGCTTATTGTTCAAAGGTATGCAACGGATTGTAGCCTTAGTTTCATCTTTTATCTTTTGTTCCGTTTCTGATGTGCCATCCCAGTGCGCCGATATAAAGCCCGGTTGCTCATCCAGCATGCGTTTGAACTCTTCGTAAGTATCTACCTCGGTAGTGTTCTCCGCACGGAAGGTTGATGCTTTGGTGTAGATATTCGTCTGTATCTCTTCCAGCAGAGCGGTAATATGCGCTGCCAAACCATCCTGTTGAACGGTTTCCTTGGTTTTGGTATCGCGACGTGCCAATTCTACAGTACCGTTCTGCATATCGCGACTACCAATGGCTACGCGCAATGGTACGCCCTTCAACTCGTACTCGGCAAATTTGGCGCCCGGGCGGTGGGTATCGCGGTTATCGAATTTTACGGTAACATCTTTACTGCGCAGTTCCTTTGTTAGGCCTTTTACGTATTCGCTGATGGCATCCAGCTCTTCGGGGTGCTTGTAAATAGGCACGATAACCACCTGTATAGGTGCCAGCTTTGGCGGCAATACCAGTCCGGCATCGTCCGAGTGGGCCATAATCAAGGCACCTATCAAACGGGTTGACACCCCCCATGAAGTTGCCCAAACAAAATCTTGTTTATTATCGCGGGTGGTAAATTTCACGTCGAAAGCCTTGGCGAAATTCTGACCCAAAAAGTGCGATGTACCTGCCTGCAGGGCCTTGCCATCCTGCATCAATGCTTCAATGCAATAGGTATCCAGTGCGCCTGCGAAGCGCTCGTTGGCGGTTTTGCGGCCTTTTACTACCGGCAGGGCCATCCAGTTTTCGGCAAATTCTGCGTAAACGTCCAGCATTTGTTCGGTTTCTGCTACAGCTTCTTCGGCGGTTGCATGGGCAGTATGGCCTTCCTGCCATAAAAATTCGCTGGTGCGCAGGAACAAGCGGGTGCGCATTTCCCAGCGCATTACGTTGGCCCATTGGTTCACCAAAATAGGCAAATCGCGGTAACTTTGTATCCAGCCGCGGTAGGTGTTCCAGATGATGGTTTCGGATGTTGGGCGAATGATTAATTCTTCCTCCAGTTTTGCTTCTTCATCCACAACAATATTGCCGTTTCCATCGTTCTTTAGCCTGTAGTGCGTTACAACCGCACATTCTTTAGCGAAACCTTCCACATGGCTGGCTTCTTTAGAGAAGAAAGATTTTGGTATAAGCAGCGGAAAATAGGCGTTTTGGTGCCCGGTTTCTTTGAACATTTTATCGAGCTGGGCCTGTATTTTTTCCCATATAGAATAGCCGTATGGCTTAATGATCATACACCCTCTGACAGGCGAATATTCGGCCATATCAGATTTAATTATTAAGTCGTTAAACCATTGCGAATAATCTTCGTCTTTGCTAATAACACCTTTGCTCATATATTGATTTTTGGAATAGAATTTGACTTTATAATTAATAATACTAACCGCCAAATTTATAAATTTATACGTTTATTTGAACTCGAACTTTATACTCTCTGCAAAATGAAAAGGAACCTACTCTTAGGAATCGCAATTATCGGCGCCGTGGCGCTGAGTTCCTGCTCGGTAAATAAAACCGCATCTACCGCAAAAAACAGCGACGACGTGTACTTCTCGCAGGCAACAGCTGGCGAAGCACCCGAATATATAGCACCGAAACCTGTGTACCAGCAGCAGCAGGACGACGTAGCCTATGACGGTGATAACGGCGACGACGATTATTACTACTACGATGATTACTCATCGCGTATTAATCGCTTTGGTTATTATTCACCCTTTAGCTATTACGATAGTTACTATGGCAACTACAACCCATACAATTACAGCAACTACGGTTTTTCTGTAGGCTTAAACTGGAGCCCCTTCACCCTGCCCTATGGTTCGCCTTACGGGTTTTATGGTGGCATAGGCTATGGTTATGGCGCATTTTCGCCTTATGCAGGCTTTGGCAACTACTATGGTTATGGTGGCGGCTTCGGTTATTCGCCTTATTCTTACTGGGGTACCGGTTATGGCTACGGGGGCAATTATTGGGGTGTAATATCGGCCAATAGCACCTACGGTACACCACGGCCTAACCGTGGCGCAGGTAGTCCGCGCGGCATAGGCGTTGGCGGTCGCAATGGTGTAGGCTATAGCGGTGTTGCTAATAACGGCATTGGCTACTATCCAAACCGCCCAACCAGAGGCTCAGACGGCAGTTATACAACCAGACCGGCAGCCAGAGGTTATAGCAATAACGGCAGCTACAGCAATACCCGCCCAACCAGAGACGCACGCGGCGGTAACGACAGCTACCAGCCACAACAACGCCCGGCAAGC
The DNA here is from genome assembly GCF_004519315.1 of Mucilaginibacter psychrotolerans. Taxonomy (GTDB): domain Bacteria; phylum Bacteroidota; class Bacteroidia; order Sphingobacteriales; family Sphingobacteriaceae; genus Mucilaginibacter; species Mucilaginibacter psychrotolerans. The sequence continues at coordinate 43,527 of NZ_SOZE01000039.1, read as the reverse complement.
TCAGCCCGCACGCCAGATAGGCAACCTTCCTATTCTCCTCCATCTCCTTCACCATCAAGTGGCGGTGGTGGTGGTGGCGGCTCAAGCAGCGGCGGTGGTGGCGGTGGCGGCAGACCTGCACGACCATAATTTTATCACGATACACCTCTTATTTTATGAAAATTAAATATCTACTCAGTGTAATTGCTATAGTAGCAATTACCCAAAATAGTTTTGCCCAATACGCGCAGGATGCGGTGCGTTTTTCTACCGGACAAACCGGCTCTACAGCACGTATTAAAGGCGTGGGCAATGCCGGTACAGCCATTGGCGGCGATCTTAGCTCGGTTAGCGGCAACCCCGCAGGCCTGGGTTTCTTTACGCACTCGGAGTTAAGCATTACCCCTGAATACAATAACATCAAAGTTAACTCGAGCTATTTAAACAGTTCTAAGTTCGATACCAAATCTACCGGCAACCTTAACCACGCTGCCTTTGTAATATACCAGCAGTTGGATAGGCCAAAAGGCTCCGATAAAACCAAAGGCTGGCTTAGCTTTAATTACGGTGGCGGTTACAGCCGTACGGCTAACTTTTACGAGAACATCAATTACGCAGGCAAAAATAGCAACAACTCTATCAATGATTATTATGCAAATCTTGCCAACGACCCCAACGGATCAGGTATTGCTGTAGGAACATTATCGGGTAATGCTTACGACCATAACCTGATCGATAATTACGGAACCAATGCCAATCCCCTTTACAAAAGCAACTCGTTGCCGGGTGTAAATCAGCAGAGCATCGCTACGCGTAGCGGGGGCCTATCGGCTTTAGATTTTGCTTTTGGCGCCAACTACAGCAACAAATTCTACATCGGTGCGGGCGTAAGCTTCGTAAACGTAAGATTCAACTCGTTGAGCAATTTTTATGAGGATGGCGGCATATCTGTATTAGAGGGGCCAGCCGGCAGCCAGGTTCCGGTTAGCCGTAACTACTCATCTAACTTTACGCAAGACCAGGACACCAAAGGCTCCGGCGTTAGTGGCCGCCTGGGTGTTATTTTTAAACCTGCCGATGCGTTTCGTATAGGTGCGGTAATCCACACGCCTACATATTATACCATTGATGATTCGTACAGCGAGAGCCTGGGTACCACCATCAGCAACGGCAGCCGCTTTGAAGATGGTCCGCAAAACTATTCGTTAACCTACACCATGCGCACACCGTGGAAATTTGCCGGTGGTGCATCGATATTCATCAAATCGTTCGGCTTTATTACCGGAGATATAGAATATGTAGATTACAGCAGTACACATATCAGCAGCGATGAAAACTTCAACGCCGATAGGGACGACAACCCCAATATCCGCAGCCTGTACCAATCGGCAGTGAATTACCATTTAGGTGCCGAAGCCAGGCTTACCAGCTTCTTCTTGCTGCGAGGCGGTTACGGCATACAGGGCAAAGCCCGCCGCGATGGCAACGATAGCGACATTAAAACTGTAAGCGGCGGCATGGGCCTGCGCTTTGGCCAGTATTACCTGGATGCTACCTACACCCACGCTACCGGCAGCCAAACCGTATTCCCTTATGAAGTAGGTTCTGCCAGCCCAAGCGCATTGCTCAATAAAACCTTGAACAATGGTTATTTGACTTTGGGATATAGATTCTGATAGATGTGAGACTTTATTGTGGTGATTTAACCGCAGAGTGCGCAGAGTAGCCACAGAGGTTCACAGAGATTTTAATAACTGAGGCGATGAGATTTTTTCATCGCCTCCTTTGTTTGCATTGACTTTAAAATATGGAAATAGAATTGCTGCAAAATCTTAAGGATAATCCCAACTTGAGCCTCTTTGAAAATAAAGGGATATCATTACAAGAAATCACTTTACTGGAATCAGTATATAACAATGGCAATCCATTTCCAACTGCCTTGCGCGAAATGTTATTTCTTGCAGGGGAGTTTTGCGCTGTATTTGATTTTGGACTGGAAGAAACTCAACAAGAAATGCAAGAAGCCGCAAGGAGTCCGATGCCAAAATATAACAGGGAAATATTAAGGCCTTTTTATGTAGTCGATGTTTATAATGCAGGCAGTCAATTTTTATTTGTTTATTTAGATGAAAACCAATTCGACCCTATCATTTACGAGGCTGTTTTACATGAGCGCCATAATGATAGCACACCATGGATACATGCTTTGTTAGATAGAACATTATCCCAATTTATTGACAGTAGATTAGAGAGACTTAAGAGGGGCGAAAATCCTTTTTGAATACGATACTGCATACTTAATATCATAAAACGTTCCGATGGAACGTAAAATGGACGATTTACATGTTTCTACCCATAAGCCGTCCCGAAGGGACGAAGATGGTAAATGCGTATCCCTTCGGGATACCTTATCGGTAGATAAAGAAAGATATGAAAGCGCGTTCCATAGGAACGCTTTATGGGTTCTGACGATTTGATAAGTGGCGCCAAGATTTTGCGGGTTAACTTAAATCTATCGAGTGCCCCTGCGAGGACGGCAAATAAGCAAGGCGATGAAAAATTTCATCGACTTGCTTATTTATGTATGATTGAGCGTATCGATCTTGCAACCATTCACCACTCTCTATTCACCATTCACCCTAAAATTAATCTTCATTCACAAAAGACCTCAACATCCAGGTGTTTTTCTCCTTGAATTGCATAAAACGGTTCACCATATCGTTGGTGCCGCCGCAAGATTTGAGACAAAAATCACGTCCGTAAAAAAAGTGATAAGGATGACTAATCGCTTTTTTTAATTTTCTACCTTTAATAATCCGATTGTTCCATTTGCGATAATTATGCTATTAGGATATCATCTTTTGATTTATGATAACAAAAGCAGCATGTTCAAAGACCTGCAGCTAACGGAATGCGACAGGTTCAGAGATATTTATGCTATCGACAAAATAGACCCGACTATTAAGATCAAAACCAAAAAAACGTTCTCCAGCACGTATGATAACTTCACCATTGTTAACGAACAGGTAAAAGCCTTCTGCGAAGCTGAAGGGTACCAGGGCCTGGAATTCGTACCCCTACCCGCCTCGCGGGGCTTCTATTGGTTCAAAATCCATAACGTGCTTGAGTTCGATCCAATTGCACGCGGAACGCGCTTCTTGAATTATAACGAATCCTGCCAGGGTTATGAAGAAGTAATTGGCGCAACGCCGCCGTGCTTAATATCAAAAGAAGAAATAGGCGACGGCTTTTACCGTACCGACCTCTTTTTCGGCAGCTTCGCCCATAAATCGCCGGTGGAAATCATCGGTATAAAAACAAAAGAGAAGTTGAAAGCAGCCGGCTTGAAGGGGATTGATTATGGCGAGATACATGACAGGTATGAGTGGCAAAAGTGAGCCGGTAGGGGTAGCACGTCTTGGAAAATCCTAAATGGCGACCAAAAGCTTTAACCAGTTCTTGCAATTATAAAATGAGGTCTTTCTTTCTGACCCAACAAATGAATTTTGGCTTTTTAAGATATATTACCTGGCATAAGTCTTTGTCCTCTGAAATTATGCTAACGATGTCCTTGCTTAAAAAATATCCTTTTCTCTTCCCGTTTAAATCGGCAGTTGCATAGCAGATAGCTTTTTTTGATTTCACCATGCTAAAAGTACCGTAGGCGTGTATTGCGCCGTCTAAATCCGTAACATATCCTTTCTTAAAATTGGCAATACGAGAACACGATACATAGTCGCTATTATCAGTTGTAATATGGATTGTACCGGTGCGGCCGCTCTTGTCTCCTTTAGTAAAATAAAATGTACCCTTATAGGCAACTGTATCTCCGTAATAATAAACCCTTAATTGCACTGGCCGCCTCACATTCTTTACATTCTCAGCCAACATCAATGTTTGGCAATTCGCAAAATCGTCCTCAATATCTATTACGATACTGAGTTTCTTTGCTTTTTGATCATAGCAAACTTTCATAACACCCCAATCTCCGGAATAGAGCGAATCGGGTAACAAAGATTGGGCATTACATACCGATGGCAATCGGAAAAAGAGAAACAAAAAAGCTGCAATTTTTATTCGGAGGAATAGCCTATTCATTGGAACTGTATGCTATTTTTAAAGTTGACTAAAATAAACAACATCAAATATAATGTGTGTGTATTTCGATTTTTTGAGGTTGGGATCTTCTAAAAAGCCCCACGTGGAAACGTTGAGAAAAAAAAACGATGAGGGTGACTCATCGCTTTTTTTATGACTAAACTTGGTCTATTAATTTATTAAACTTCAAGATTTCGTCGATATTAGAACCTGTAAGCTCCACTTCTTCAAGAATAGAAATAATGACGTCGACGTTTTTTTCAGACACAGCTTTGTCAAACTTGTCCATTAGGCCGCTTAAATACAAGCGCTCGTTAACGGTTGTTCCTTTATATTTGTCGTCCATCCCTCAACTTAATCTTCATTCACAAAAGACCTCAGCATCCAGGTGTTCTTTTCTTTGAATTGCATAAATCGGTTCACCATATCGTTGGTGCCGTCGTCGCCTGCTTTGTCGGTTATTTCCAGTAGTTCGCGCTCCATTTCAATCAGGGTGGCCATATCTTCGATGATGGCTTTTACCATGTCGGTATCCTTCAGTCCGATGGTTTGGATTTCTTTTAAGGTTGATGTGCCGATATAGTCTTTAAACGTGCTGTAAGGTGGTTTGCCCAGGGTGAGGATACGCTCGGCCAGTTCGTCGATAGTAGTAAGCGCAGCGGTGTATAATTCCTCAAATTTTACGTGCAGGGTAAAAAAGCTTTGACCTTTAACGTTCCAATGGCAGCCGCGCAGTTTTTGATAGTGGATGTGGTAATTGGCCAGCAGGTCGTTCAGGTGATCTACAACCGGTTTTACTGCTTTTTCTTCTAAGCTTATTTCTTTTGCGTTCATAGTGTTGTGATGTGTATGTTTTGGTGTTAACATGCCTTAGCCGACATGGTTTATTTAATTTTGCTTAATTACGTTCAAATGAGGGAACTGCTACGGTATGTTCTTTCATTTTTTGACTCCGGCAGGCACCTCCCCTCTGCGCCTTACGCTACGTTATAAAGGTAGGGTTTTTAATAATATTGACCATATTTGCTTTACAAATGACAATGCTACAACCATTATTCAGCCATCAGTTCGGCGGCACCATCTGGCGGATGGAGATAGACGAGCTTACCGATATCCTGCTGCTGGAAATACGAAATTCCGACGATAAGCAGGTGAGTTTTGCCTCCCTTTCCTTAACTACCGGCCAGCTGTACTTCGAGGGTTTTACAACAGAAGAACGCTGGCTTACGGGGCTGGAGGCAGTGTATGATGGCGTTGCTTTACTTCACTATTACAAGCACGAGGGCAGCCCCGAGCATAAAGGCATCGTCGCTATCGGCGCGCAGGATGCTACAGCCCTATGGAGCAACTACAGCCACGCGTTCGACCATCTGAGCACTAACGGCCCTATAGTTTACGATACCAGCCTGCAGCCCAAAAAACCAATGCTGGCAGATATGATTACCGGTCGCCCGATGCGCAGCTACCAACCGGCCGATGCGCCCCTGCCTAATAGCATAGCCGTACCTGCAAATGCCCCCGCTCGTGATTTCGTCGCCGGCATTTTGCCATTGGAGCCGTATGGAAATATAGTGCACAGCCTGGATTACAATAACTATAGAATCGTATCTTTGCACACTTTAAAAAATGGGGCGCTGCAACAGCACCTGTATATAATGGAGGACCCGGGCGTTGTGTACACCGATTTATTGAATACCAATATACAAAAACTACAACCCGAGGCGTTTGTATTACATAAAAATGTACTTGTTTACATTAAAAATAAAACCGAAATTATCGTATTAGCCCTCTAAAAATACTGTATAATAGCAAATTATGAAGCATAAGTTCTTAGTACTATCTTCCATATCGCTTTTTGCGTCTGCCTCGTTATACGCCCGCCCTGTAGTTGATTCTGTAGGCGTAGAGAACATCAACGGCAAGAAAGTTATCCTCCACAAGCTGGACCCAAAAGACAATTACTACTCGCTCGGTCGTAAATACGGTGTTAGCCCAAAAGCCATCGTTGAGTTTAATAATAACGCCAGCATGCAAATTGGCAAAATTATCAAAGTGCCTACAGAGCGTCCCTTTGGCGATGCACCCGCAGTGGTAACCACCACCCCGGCCCAGCAGCCAAAAACCAAACCGGTAGTGCAGCAACCTGCAACCACGCCCGTAACTACTACCCCGGTAGTAACTACCCAGCCCGTAACCAATACGCCAGTTACCACAACCGCTGCCGACCAAAAAGCAGCTCAACAGGTGGCCAACAGTAACAAAAGCGGCATTACCACGCAGGAATATAAGATATCGGCAGGGGAAACACTTTACTCCATCGCCAAACGCTTTGGCACTACGGTTGATGAAATTACGCAAACCAACAAACTAACCGGCCCTATCAAGCCAGGCCAGGTGCTTACTATACGCTCGGGCGTACCCGCACCGCAGCCCGTAGCTCCACCGGTTACTACGCCTGTGGTTACGCAATCTGTTGCAATGCACACCGATACCTCGCAGGCCAAACGCGACAGCACTTATGTGGCATCGCCTGCAGATTCATTGGCCGATAAACGTGCCGGTAATGCCAAATACGGCTTATTTGAAAAGAACGAGAAAGGCGTAGCCACCTGGATTGAAGACACCAGCCTCGATCCCAATAAAAAACTGATATTGCACCGCACAGCGCCAATTGGTACCGTGATGCGCATCACTAACCCCATGACAGGTAAAAGCACCTTTGCCAAGGTAGTTGGCCGCTTTACCGATAACCAAAACACCCAGGGCGTTGTGGTTGTAATGACCAAGAATGTTGCCGACACAATCGGCGCTATTGACAAACGTTTCCAAGTAACTATTAGCTACGGTACGCCTAATGAATAAACCTTATGTAGTTGGTGTTGCCGGCGGAAGCGGAAGCGGCAAAACCTTTTTCCTGAAATGCTTTCTGGAGCATTTTACGCCCGATGAAGTGTGCCTGGTATCGCAGGATGATTATTACATCCCCGTGGCGCATAACATGACCAAGGAAGAGAACAAGCTCTATAATTTCGACCTGCCGAGCACTATCGATGCCGATCTGTTCGAAAGCGATATCAGCAAGCTGATGCGCGGGGAAACTGTTTATCAAAAGGAATACACCTTTAATAACCCCGATATCGTACCACGGATACTGGAGATAAAGCCCGCGCCTATTATCATCGTTGAAGGACTATTTATCCTTCACTTTAAAAAGGTAGCCAACGATTTGGACATGACTATCTTTATAGAAGCCGATGAAGACGTTGCCCTGGCACGCCGCCTTAAGCGTGACCTGGCCGAACGCGGCTACTCCAACGAAGACGCGCATTACAAATGGGTGAACCACGTTGTACCGGCCTATAAAGAGTACCTGCTGCCACACCGCGACAGATGTGCCAAAGTAGTCATCAACAACGGCGCCGTTGCCGATGATATCCTAAAGGTAACAGATGAAATTTCGCAGGAATTGAGGGAAAGGGTATTCGGGAATAGTTAAAGCAATTTATGAATAACCTGATTGTGATAGAAAGCCCTTTCAATTTGGGATTGAAAGAACTTACGCCGGGCAAACCGCCGGGTGTAGACAAGCTTCCGCAATGGTTAAAGCAACATGGGTTATATGAAGCCCTCTTGCCTAAACAAATCATCAATGTACCCGCACCACCCTACAGCATGGATATTGATGCTGAAACGGGCTTAAGGAATGCGGACGCTATTGTAAATTACGCCAAAGAGTTAGCCCTTACCGTACAGGATACTTTGGCAAAAAAAAAGTTCCCCTTAGTTATCGGCGGCGATTGCAGCATATTGATCGGCTGCATGCTTGGTGCAAAAAAGCAGGGCAAATACGCTTTGTTTTTTATGGATGGGCAGTACCCATTCAATTTTCCGGCACCAAAGCCGCAGCGGGCATGGACCTTGCCTTAGTAACCGGCAACGGCGCAGACAAAATCACCAATATCAATGGCTTAAAACCCTACGTTGAAGAAGCCGACACCCTTGCTTTTGGTAACCGTTGCGAAGATTCCGATTATGTAGGCCTGATCCTCAACTCAGGCATTGCCTATCGCAGCCTGGAACACATCAGGCACATCGGTATCGAAACTATTACAGCTGAATTCATCGCCCAGACCAAATTGAAAAATTCAGACGGCATCTGGATCCATTTAGATGTAGACGTACTGGATAACCACATAATGCCCTGTGTAGATTCCCCGCAGCCAGGCGGATTGTCTTATAGCGAACTGAACGAAACGCTTACCGCGCTTTTCCAATCGGGTTTAGTAAGCGGTATGGATATTACTATCCTCGACCCTGATTTGGATGAAAAGGGCGTATACGCTGGGATATTTGTTGAAGAAATAGCAAAGATTTTTAATCTTGACGAGGAGGATTAGCACGTAACCGTGATTCTGCAGGAATTAAGGGGGAAGACGGTCGGGAAATAGGCACGCAGTCGCAGCTTTGACATTATATACATGCCTTTTTTACTATATCCATCGTTTGCTCGGCAATATTAGCAATCGAATCGGTTACCATATAGTTTTTATACCTTGCATTCATGCATGCATCAAATAGCCACCTGTAGTTACTGGATACTGTTGTGAGATAAACATCAACTAATTCAATTTTCGCTTCGTGTTTACTAAGCGAATTGTGGGTATTCACATAAAAGGCATGGTAGTATGAATTGAAATTCTTGTAGACATTACCATTGATGGTGAGCGGAAAAAGTTTGTGTTCAACAAAGTGAATACAGGAATAAAACGCGGTTGTTACAACCCAATCGTTATACTTATTACCGGGAAGCGCTTTTATAATCTTACATAACTCTTCGTTATGCTCTGCGTGCTTCAGCCTCATCTACAGGTGTAAATTTTATCTTATAGTTATCGCTCATTAAATCCTCATCCAAAGCATCAGGGACCCCATTTAAGAAAGAAATCTTCATGGTATAAAACTCTGTTTTTATCCGCCTTTCAAAATCTCTTAAAAAATCATAATTTTCTAAGAAAGAAGTTTCAACAAAATCCTCCTCTTTAACCAATAAAATAGCTTTGAACGAAAAAAGGGACCGAAACTTAAGATATGCGCCAAGAGGCGTAACATTATGCTTTTCGAGTTGATTTAAAGCTTCGATAACATGCTTTTGCGCAAGCTCGAAGTTTTCAGAAAACTGATTAAATGACAGCTTATCTTGTTGGGCAAGTCCGTCGGCCTTTCCTTTAAAATAGGCTTCAATAATGGCATCTCCATCACAGTATTGTGAAGGGTCGGAGGGCTTAATTACTTCCCATTGACTTAAAGAAAGGCCGGTTATTGTTTCTGCTTGGTTCATCGATGTACGAATACAATACAAATATACTTACAATTATTTTGTAATATATATTTGGCCACGAAATTTGCAAAGGCGTGACGCGCTGAGACTAAAAAAAGCCATGTTGAGGAAACAAAAAGAAACGATGTCGTAAAATAGACCTTACTAATCGCAATTCAGCAGCAACTCGTAGTATTTCTTCATCAGGATGGTGTCGTAGTTCACGAGAGAATTGTAGGCTTCGGTAACCAATTCGGTCAAAATAGACGAGCCGAGCTGCCCTGCCCCGTTTGGGATAGAGTCGTAATACGTAATAAGCTCTTTAACCCTTATAATTTCGTACAATAACTGCTGTATGAGGTCGGTTTGTTGCCCGTTGCCCATACTTCGCGAATTATTGAGAAAACCCAAAGGATCGTTGGTGGTAGATGTCATTTGCAAAACAAAGATCCGTCTAAATATTTCCCGAATTAATTATACCTAACTTGATGTAATTCTACTTAAATAAATGCAACCGCTAAGGTTTGTATTTTGTTTTAAATATTTAAAAAAACATTAAAATAACAAAACCCTCTTTTTAGGGAGGGTTTTGTCTTATACGGATTACGTATGTTATTTGTTCGACTCTGGCCTAGGCAATAAAACCTTACGGGAAAGTTTCAGTTTACCTTGTTTATCCACGTCTAACAGTTTCACACGTACTTCGTCGCCGATGTTGAAGATACCATCCATAGTTTCTATCCTGCGGTGATCTATCTCAGAGATGTGCAGCAAGCCATCTTTACCCGGCATAATTTCTACGAATGCGCCAAACGGCATAATCGATTTCACTTTGCCTTCGTATATCTCGCCAACTTCTGGTTTAGAAGCGATGTTACGGATACGGGTTAAAGCCGCATCGATAGATGCCTTGTTATCGGCAAATACCTGTACTATACCCACGTTGTTAACCTCTTCAATAGAGATGGTAGCGCCGGTTTCGCGTTGCATTTCCTGGATGATCTTGCCGCCGGGCCCGATAACTGCACCAATAAATTCTTTATCGATTTTAATGGTAACAATACGTGGCGCGTGTGGTTTGTAATCTTCGCGTGGCGCGGTCATGGTTTTTGCCATTTCGCCAAGGATATGTAAACGACCTTCTTTTGCCTGGTCTAAAGCGTTAGTCAATACCTCGTAAGAAAGACCGTTAATCTTAAGGTCCATCTGTACAGCAACAATACCGTTTTTGGTACCGGTTACTTTAAAGTCCATATCGCCCAGGTGATCTTCATCGCCAAGGATATCCGATAGGATAGCGTATTTGGTACCCATTTCGTTGGTGATCAAGCCCATTGCAATACCTGATACCGGGTTGGTGATTTTAACACCTGCATCCATCAAAGCTAATGTACCGGCACAAACCGTAGCCATTGACGATGAACCGTTAGATTCCAAAATATCAGAAACGATACGGATAGTGTATGGGTTCTCATCCTCTTGTGGCAACACGCGTTTTAACGAACGCATAGCCAGGTTACCGTGACCAATCTCGCGACGGCCTGCACCCCTGTTAGGCCTAACCTCACCGGTTGAGAAACCAGGGAAATTGTAGTGCAACAGGAATTTTTGGTAACCGTTGATGAAAGCACCGTCAATCATTTGCTCATCGTCCTTAGCGCCTAAGGTAACGGTGGTTAATGCCTGAGTTTCGCCACGGGTGAATACGGCAGAACCGTGTGCAGATGGCAGGTAACTCACTTCGCTCCATATAGGGCGTATTTGTTTGGTGTGGCGGCCATCTAAACGTTTGCCTTCATCTAAAACAAGGTTACGGATGGCATCGTATTCCACATCGTGGTAGTATTTTTTGGCTAACGATTTGGTAATATCGTCAATTTCGCCTAAAGTAGCAATGTAAGCATCACGTACCGCTTTAAAGCTTGCAGAACGCTCGTCTTTTGCAGATGCAGAAGAAGCGATGTCATAAACCTGCTGGTAAGTAGCTTCGTAGATGGCTTTCTTCAGGTCTTCGTTGCTGTGCTCGTGGCTGTAGGTACGTTTAACGGTTTTACCAACTTCTTCAGCAAGCTCAATTTGCGCTAAACACTGAATTTTGATAGCCGTGTGCGCAAATTTAATAGCTTCAACCAGTTCAGCTTCCTGTATCTCGGCACTTTCGCCTTCCACCATGTTGATGTCGTGCTGGTTACCTGCTACAATGAACTCAAGGGTTGCAGTTTTTAACTGGCTAAGGGTTGGGTTGATAACTAATTTGCCATCAACTTTAGCAACGCGCACTTCAGATATCGGCCCGTTGAAAGGGATATCAGAAACAGCTAAAGCTGCCGATGCCGCTAAACCAGCCAGTGCATCCGGCATAATGTCTTTATCGGCAGAAATCAAAGATATCATCACTTGTGTATCAGCGTGATAATCTTCTGGGAACATTGGGCGCAATGCGCGGTCAACCAAACGCGAGATCAAAACCTCGTAGTCTGACAAACGTGCCTCGCGGCGTAAAAAACCACCCGGTATACGACCGGTGGAAGCGTATTTCTCCTGATAATCTACAGAAAGAGGTAAGAAATCAACGCCCTCTTTTGCATCCGGTGATGATACTACGGTAGCCAGTAACATGGTATCACCCATCTTAATCACTACAGAGCCATCTGCCTGCTTAGCCAGTTTACCAGTTTCGATCTCAATGGTGCGGCCGTCACCTAAATCGATAACCTTTTTAATTACATTTAAACTCATCTTGTTTGTGTTGTGGGGCGCTTTTCATCTTCAGGAGCACCCCGGTTTTTATGTGTGTGTATATTGTTTCGATGCGTATGTTTTTGCCGTTCCCTAAGCGGCTTTTGAAGCTATTTCGTTGCGTTAGTTATAGGTTTATAAAAGGCTGCAAAAAATGGTTTCAAAAAGTAAAAAAGCCATCCTGCACAATGCGGACGGCTTTTTGAAAAATATTCAGGAGGATTACTTGATGATATCCCTTAGCGCTAAAGCTTTGATGATAGCACGATACCTGTTGATATCTTTTTTGAAAAGGTATGCCAGCAATCCGCGGCGTTTACCTACTAATTTTTGTAGCGATAACTGGGTAGAAAAATCGTGTTTGTTTTTCTTCAAGTGACCAGTTAAGTGCGCTATGCGGTAAGTGAATAATGCTACCTGTCCTTCGGTTGTACCGGTATCAGCGGCATTCTTACCATGTTTTGCAAAGATCTCTGCCTTTGCTTCGTTACTTAAATACATTACGTAAATAATATTAAAGCGGTTAAAATTCTATTAATTGTGGGGCAAAGGTACGGTTAAGCTTTTACATGTGCAAGGGGTGGTTATAATGTTTTACAGTGCTGTTGTAAGGTTGAAAGATTTTAAAGTTGAAAGGTTAAGGCGCTGGTTTTGATGAGGTTGTTTATTGTCGAAAGGTGAAGGTTGATAGGTTTTGTGAAGATGTTATTGGGGGTGGTAGGATGGGTGATGGTAGATTGAATTCGTTGGATGGTTTTGGTTTTGCGAGTTGTGAATGAGGTTACTTGGTAAATGCTGACTGCTGATAAAAAAGCGGGGCCATGTGCGATTCCCCTCTTGAGAGGGGTGGAGGGGTGTGTTAGCCAGTTGGCAATTCCTCACTCACCAATTATGGCGTTGACTGCGGCCCGCGCTATCCGTTGCAACTCCTCATTCCGCGCTGCTGATAGAAGCAGCGCTGCATTCCGGGGTTTTCGCTACTATCTACAACGCACCCTAAACGCCTGGCTACTATCGCAACTACTTTAATAATATATCCTTTGCCCTATCAAGCAATTCATCGCTGCCTGCTTTTATGCCTGCAATGGTTGGTTTTATGGGAACATCTATTTTTACACCTTTCCGCTGCGTTTCTGTACCATCAGGATAGTAAACACCTATCCCCGATATCATGGTAGAAATTCCGCCGGGCAGAGCTATGGAAGAAACGTTGCCATCTGCCCCGGCGGTTGTACTACCTATTACCGTAACATTTGGCGAGCTTTGGAAACACATAGTGGTGTATTCTGCCTGGCTTTGCGATGTCTCATTAACAATAATTACTATTTTACCTTTATACACACCGGAGGGTGCCGGCGGTATAGCTATTGGTTCGCCAATAACAAATAAACCCGGCCGGCCAATGCTGCCCGTGGAAAATTTTACAAATGGAGTATTATTGGTTTTTATGTACGGCCCGAAAGTGTAGGGCATAAACTCCGATGGATAGCAACGCATATCTATAATGATTCCTTTGGTTTGCTCAAACAGGGCCTTGATACTGTCAAGATCATTATTGTGATACTTACCAGGATATAAATAGCCTATGTTTTTATCCATTATATAAAACCCTTTTGCTTTTGGGTTGGGGTAATAATCTGCAGCGTAATTTATCTTAGCCATTGGCAGCGTGTAAACTACGGCCGTGAATTGTTTACCGTCGCGTTGCAATTTAAGTGTAAGCTTACCTGCATTACTCCGCAATAAAAAGGCTAGAGGCAAATCCCGTAATTGCGCAGCGTAATTAGATGCTGGCGTATAAGGCAGGTACTTTTTTATAAGTTCGGTTACCGGTTTGCCGTTTATCGCGGTGATCATATCCCCCGGCTTTACCAATTCTTTAATGTTTAAAGTATCGTTATAATAACCTGTTACCACCAACTGCTCTTCTACAAATTTGGCCTTAAAAGGAACCGCATTTTTGCCCTTATAATCATTTAGCACCCGGTTGCTGCCCCAGATATTGGCATGCGTATCGTGCACACGTGCGATGAGGGCTAGCGTATTCAGCGTATATTCCGTCGCATTGGCCGATCGCACAAATTTCGGTATGCAATCTGCCAGTACATCGTTCCAATTCTCAGCAATCAGATATTTGTAAGGAAAGTAGTAGTGAATCATGTTCCAATACCTGAATAAGCTGAGCAACCTGAAGCCGGCATCGGGGTATTTCATGTCGCTATAGGCCATTTCGTTTGTAAAAACAGGGTTGCCAACGCCTTGCGCCAGGCTCACATAATAGTTTTTGGCGATTACCTTGTTATTCAACAAGTTACTTAACTCATCCGTTAAGGTCTTGCTTAATATCGTACCGTTAAATAACTGCCCGTAATTAGGTTCCAGTTTAATGTTATTGCCTTTATAAGGCACGCAAGCAATACATTTTGGCACAGGCCCAAGGCTTTTAAGCCAGTTTGCAAGTGACGCGCTTAATTCTGCATTGTTACCTGCTTTTAATACAGCAGGCATTACCCTGAATAATTCGGCATCCATATTTACATCACCATTGGCAACATTTGGATGATGATACTTCACAAAACCCCATACTTGCCCAAGCATAACTAAATTGCTTACTTGCTGCTTGCCTAACAATACCGTATCTATTTTCGAACCTTTGTTAAAAGCGGTGTCGCGTTCTGCTCTCGCCAACTGCCTTTCTACCGCTTTTACCTGCTGTATAGGCTGCCCATCAATAAACAGCCTAAAATTATCAACCCACATTTTCCCCTTGCCCACCAGCAACGCACCCAAGTGTATGTTTACAGCTTTAGTTTCGTTGTAGGGCAATTCAATAACATATTCTTTCCAGTCGGTAGTGCCGGTAATCCCCCTGCCCTGCATGTTATCAAATGCCTCGCTGCCGTCCATACGCATCCATAAGCCGGCATAGCCTGCAGTTACATTTTCGGTTTTAATATATCCTCTCAGCTCTATTTTGCTGCCTTTAAATGATTTGGGAATAACATAATCTATCACACCAAAATCTGCGGCCTCGCCAGTTTTCTCAATAGATACCGCGTATTTCCCCTGCTGTTTTGTAACGCTGTCTATTTTTACAGGGTACGATTTTAACTGTTCGGGTTGAAAATAGGTGATCCACCCAACCGGTTTCGACCTGTCGGCGCTCAGCGTTTCTAAATCACCATTAAATTGGGTTTGAGAAACAGCAGGCCTGCAACTTAGTAAGCCAAAAATTAAACACAACGGAGAGAAACACTTCATAAAGGCGGATTAGGTGGTGTGATTTTATTAGTATGGTATCTAACGGGCTTTTATTGGTTTTAATATCAAGGTATTGCCACTAAAACAAAAAACGTCAATTATACTTTTTACTTTTGAATTTAACTTTTGATTTAAATGCCCTACTCCACCTTCGAAACCGAGCACCGCGTACGCCCCGATGATATCGACATGTTTCGGCATGTGCATAACAGCAAGTATTTTGATTATGTGCTGGCTGCCCGTTACGAGCAGATGGAAACCTGCTACGGCATGGGCATGGAGAAATTTATGGAACGCGGCTTTGGCTGGGTGGTGCGCGCTGTGTATATGGATTACAAACGCGCCCTGGTAATGGGCGATTACTTTTTAGTGCGCACCGGTATAGAAAGCATTAACGATAAAGGCTGCCGCGTTGCCTTCACCATCACCAATAAAGCCACCAACAAGGTTTGCTGCGATGGTTATTTTGATTATGTAATGATTGATATGGCCACCGGCAGGGGTGCCAAAGTGCCCGAGGATGTGATTGAGCATTATGGGATTTGATGCGTTTACCCCCGTGATTGCGACCGATAGCGTGGTAACCATCGGTGAGCAGGTGCATTAAGCAGGGCAGGTTTTCAAGGTGGCTCTTCTTACCGATGATTGCCGCGTCGCCCCGTTGCTCAAGCCCTCCGCGCCGCTCCATATAATGACGTGATATTAAGTTATTGATTATCAGTATATATTTTTGCACGTCATAACCTTTTTTTTCAGGGTTACCCCCTGATGGATACTCGCAAGGACGATGAGGAATTATCGCTTGTCTTTCCCATCACCTGCACATCTGAAATCCGCACAACCGCAGCTTAGTTCGCCAGTATTGCATCTCCGCAGCAGTTCACATCACTTACCAATAAGCCTTTTGAGCCATTGATGGTTTCGATGGTATGAATGTACTTGTTGGTTTTAGTTAGATGGTCAAAGCCCTCACCTATCAATTTTATATTGAGGTCGGCAATGTCAAAGTCTACACTATCCTGTAGGCACAGGAAATGCTGGTTTTGCATAGGCAAAAAATCGTGGGTGTAGCCTTGATCGTGCAGGGCTATAACGCGGTTGGTAATGGCGTTATTGAGTTTACGGGCGCTGTTTTTTAGGATCTTCATGGTCTCTTAAGATTTTTACGGTGAATAGGACGCTCGGCCCGGATAAACTGTTACAAATGAACATTTTAATACCGGCAGGTTTATCACAACAATATACGTACCAAGAATACAGTAAGTTTCAATTAATTTGAATTTAACCGAAGAAGGGACAGCCGTACGGAGATTTTAGAGGAGATAATCTCCAGCTTTGCCGTATTTTTCTAACTGACGGATTCCGGTGCTGGAGATATGCTCAAACTCCATATCGCAAAAAATGGCAATAACGCTGATATTTTTATCACTCAGCTCCTGCAGGTAGCGATATTGATTAAGCTCGTACTGCAAGTCGCTGCCGTTGCGCAAGCCGCGGATAATGGCAACATCATAACCAAGGCTTTGTGTAAAATCGGTTAACAAGCCCTCGTATTGAGACACTTGCCTAAAATTCAATACAGCAGGCAAGGAATAAGTAGCCGCATCCTTACCCGGGTTTAGGCCTCGGGCGATGATCACCTTATCAAATAGCTGCTCGGCCTTTTGCAAAATGTTATAATGCCCTTTATGGAAGGGGTTAAAACTGCCGGGGTAAACCGCAATACGGGGCACACGGCTGTTGACGTAAGTTATGAGTGCATCCACCGCTGGGTTATCAATACTTTGCCTTAACGTTTGCAGCACCTCTACTCTCTTTTGCTTATAAACCTTGTAATCAACAAACTGAAACTCTTTAAATATCCGGTGTTCGTAGTCCAGCAGCCTGTCAAGTGGTTGGTATAAGATATTTAAATCAGCTGCAGAAAATATTTCGGACAGCGGGGTTTGAGGCTGATGCGTTTTGGTATCCAGGATAATGGCTGTTACCTCTTGTTTCAGCTGCTCATCGCCATGAAAAACTTCTTGAAAATAAGCGGCGGAATCTTCCTCGTTGGTGGACGATTTGGGGTCGTAAACGATGTCATGAAAAACGGTTGCCAATAGCAGGGCATCGTTTTCACCATGGCCTTGCATGGTCAACAGGCTCCATATCTCATCGAGATGGGCAAGGGTATGATAAAAACGATACGACTGCCGGTAATTATCCAATACACCGTCATCGATGCCTAAAGCTACGAGCCGCGCCGTTTCGTCTGTAATTTTCATTTGGTAAGTATCCACTTTATGTAACACGCTTGCGTTCCGCCGAAGTAATTTTCTTAATTCGTGAAATTCGAATCAATTAGCGCAATTCGTGTTAACTTACATGGCACCTTCTATCAGTTCGCTGTAAAACTCAGGAACGCTCATGCCTGCTGCCCTTACCTGCTGCGGTATCAAACTGGCGGACGATTGTCCGGGAGTGGTATTTACTTCTATAAAGTAGAATTCGTCGGTATCCTCCAGCAATATAAAATCAATCCGCACCATGCCACGGCAATTGAGGCGCAGGTATATCTGGGTAACAATCTCCCCTATCTCGTGTACTTTTTCGGCAGGGAGACGTGCCGGGGTAATTTCCTCGGTAAAGCCAGGACTATACTTGGCTTCGTAATCAAAAAACTCTTTGGTGGTAATCAGCTCGGTAGCGGGCAGTACGGTTATCTTGCCCTTCAGGCGGGCAATACCTATGCTGAACTCGCGGCCTTTAATGAATTCTTCTATCAGTATCTGGCTATCCTCGTGAAAGGCTTTGTCCAGCGCATCCTGCAAGCCTGCTACGTTTTGCACCTTGCTCATGCCTACACTACTGCCGCCATTGTTGGGTTTAATAAACAAAGGAAACTTAAGGTTAGCCGCAATGGTAGCGGTATCGTGCATATCGCGCTGGTGCAACTGCATCGATTTTGCCGTATGCAAGCCATGAATGCCATGCACCAGGGCCTTGGTGTAGGCCTTGTTCATGGTAATGGCAGATGTGGTAGCATCGCAGGTGTTGTATGGGATACCCATCATATCCAGGTAGCCTTGCAGCTTACCGTCTTCGCCGGGGGTGCCATGCACGGTAATGAATGCAAAATCAAATTTTATCTTTTCGCCGTCAAGAGTCAGGCTGAAATCATTTTTATCCACGGCAATGGTTTCACCATTATGATCGTAAGCCCAGCTATCGCGATGGATGAGGATGGTATAAATGTTGTATTTACCGGTTTCGGCAAGGTTAGCGGCGATGTTTTTGGCGCTGTTGAGCGATACTTCGTACTCGCCGGTGAATCCCCCGGCCAAAAGGGCTACGTTAATGGTTTTCATATAGCCCAAAGATAGTTTTTTTTAGAAGTTGAGGGGAAAGAAAGAGGGATTTTGGAGGTGGAGATCGCTTTTAAAACTTGCTGAATGTTTTTGGCTAAAGCCCGCGTGTTTGTTGATCAATTTCCGTCCACTAAAGTGGGACGGCAATGAATTAGCGTTGCAATTCCATTTAAATGTTCCTGTTCATTGCCGTTTGGCTTCAGCCAACGGTCAATAAAAAGGCTTTTAGGAGGCTTTAGCTAAAATTTGACAGTTGCAGATTTTAAAAGCGATTTCCCTGGCATGTAGAAGTGGGAAACGCTTTGGTTATTTCCATTCAGAACGCCAGACACGCCGTCGTCATGCCGAATTTATTTCGGCACCCCACACGGCAGGTCTGCGGCAAGCAAAGCGCATAAGCAAGGTGGCGACTTTTATGATGGGGTCCTGAAACAAGTTCAGGATGACGTTTATGCAACTATTCTGAAAATTCTAAAATTCTGTTAATTCTGATTCAGACAGCCAATCGCCTTCAGCTGCTGATAAACTTTCTCGGTGGGCAGGCCTACCACATTGGTGTAAGAGCCATTAATACGTTCGATGCCGATGAGGCCGATGCGCTGCTGTATGCCGTAGGATCCGGCTTTATCAAAGGGTTGGTATTCGGCCACATAGCTCCTGATCTCTTCATCCGAAAGCTTGCGGAAGAAAACTTCCGACATATCATAGAACTTATTGTAGCGGCCTTTGTAAAGCAGGCAAACACCGGTGTACACCTGGTGCAGCTTGCCGCTTAGTTTGTGCAGCATGGCAATGGCGTGCTCGGCATCGTTGGGCTTGCCCAGTATCTCGCCATCAATGCAAACGATAGTATCGGCGGTGAGCACCACCTCATCAGTAACATCTTCATCAAAGGCTTCCGCTTTTTTTTGGGCGATGTAAAGGGCAATCTCAGCCGGTGCCAGGCCATCGGGATAGGATTCATCTACCTCTTTCAACACTACCCGGAAATCGATATCCATCAGTTTCAAGAGTTCTTGCCGCCTTGGCGATTTGGATGCGAGAATTATCTGAGGGAAATTTGACATACCGGAACTTTTGACTTTTGACTTAAAACTTTTGACTTAAACGTTACCAGCTATACGCCTGTTCGTTCATCCACTTGCCTTGTATCTTCATCACCTTTTCAATGATATCGCGTACGCAGCCTTTGCCACCGGCATAGGGCGATACAAATGCGCTTACGGCTTTGATCTCTTCGCAGGCATCAGCGGGGCAAACCGGCAGGCCCACCATCTTCATTACGCCCAGGTCGGGGATATCATCGGCCATGTAAAGTACGTTGCTGGGGTGGATGCTCTTTTCTTCTACGTATATCTTAAAGCGTTCGGTTTTAGTATGCGCACCCAGGTAAACATCGTTTATGCCCAGGCTATTTAAACGAAACAGGGCGCTTTTGCTCCTGCTACCCGATATGGCCGCTACATTGTAACCGCTCTTTACAGCCAGCTGCAAAGCATAACCATCCTTAATGTTGAAGGCACGGCTCTGTACGCCGGTTTCGGTAACGAATATCGAACCGTCGGTTAGTACGCCATCCACATCAAAAATAAAAGTGGTTATATCTTTAAGCTTGTTTAAAAAGGACTCCATAGTTTGTTTTTTTGGATTTCACCGATTACTTTTTGTGATTACACCGATTCAGGATGATTTCACCGATGGGTTAAAACGATTTCATAGGTTGAAATGATAATAGTTGCAGGTTTAGAACATTTCAACTTTCCAACCTTACAACTTTTTTAACTTCTCCAACCTTTCTAACTTTTACTGGTTATCCCGCCACTCGTATACCCAGGCGCTTTGTATCTGCTCCAGGTGGCCCTCGCTTGATTCCTCGCGTGTGCCGGCAAAGTTGGGCAGGCTCAGCACCCATTCCAGCAAGTCGGTAAAGCGGATGCGGTATATCTTCGATTCGCCAAAGTCGTCGCCAAACTTTTCGTAAAGGCTCATAGCTATATCTTCGTGATCGTTCCAGTGTATGGGCAGGGCGAATTTATCGTCGTTCATTTCTTGCTTCGTAAGTATTAGTCTTATTAATAATTAATGCCCCATAAAGCCCGACTGATCGGGCAGGGTAACCTCTATGTCGCCGTCAATAATTACGCACTGGCAGCCCAGGCGCGATGTAATGCGCGGGTTTACGGCCCTGTCAATAAAGTCCTCTTCCTTGTCAGAGATCTCCTGAATGTGGTCCATCCCTTTATTAACATACACATGGCAGGTGCTGCAACCGCAAACGCCGCCGCAGTTGTGCTGTAAATCAATGCCGTTTTCCAGGCAAACGTCTAAAACAGATTCCCCTTCGGCAATAGGCAAAACGATGGTATCGTGGTCGGCCTCTTCAAAGTTGATCGTTATATTAAAAATATTCATTATTGGCAAAAGTAACAAAATTACTTATCCCCGTGAGGTACGTTGCTGTTTTTGATAATATCCTGACTGAGCAAGAGGTAAATTTGCTGTAAATCTTCCCTCCCCTCCAACATGTTCAGGTGTGCCTGCATCGTTTGCTCGTCTTTACGCGCTGCCGGGCCGGTTTGTACGGTGGCGGGCGAATGCGCCTTTATTTTATCAGCAGTTTCCAATATGAGCGGGCGCAGCATATCAAATGGCATATCGTGCTCCTTCAGCAAGCCTTCGGCAACCGCATACAGGTGGTTGGTGAAATTACAGGCAAACACGGCAGAAAGATGCAATATTTTGCGCTGTGCAGAATTTACCCGGTAAACATTATTGCTGATGGTACGGGCCAACTCTTCCAGCTGTTTGGTTATGGTTTCATCGGCACCTTCAATGCACATGGGCACATCCCCAAAGTTAAGCTCCTTGGTTTTGCTAAAGGTTTGCAGCGGATAAAATACGCCTGCGTTGGCGGTATGATCTGTAAGTGCCTGTAAACCTACCGCGCCTGAAGTATGCACCACCAACTTACCATATGGCAACAAAGACGGAATAATTTCTTTTATGGCATCGTCTTTTATGGCAACCACTATAATATCTGTTTCAACATTAATATCTTTGAGGCTGCCAATACCATCAGCGCCAACATGATAAGCCAGCAATGCCGCATTATGTATGTTTGGACTATAAACCTGCACCACGCGGTGCCCCGCATTTTTAAATGCTGCTGCCAAGTGAGTGGCCACATTGCCCGAGCCGATGATGGTGATGCGCATGAGTGTTAATATCCTTTTATTGCAAAAATAAATATTTGGGTTACTTTTATTTCTTAATTCAAAATTCATTATTCCCTCACCAAAATGAAGTTTCTTAAACGTACTATTACATTTCTGCTCGTACTTATCATATTCGGGGCGGCGGCTGTCGCCATCCTGTATTTTACCAAAAACAAAGAAACAAAAGAAATTACTTACAACCTCCGCAAAAATACCAACGGCAGCTACCTGGAACTGAGCGGCGGCATTACCCATTATGAACTCGACGGGCCCGACTCCGGCAAAGTAGTCGTCATGATACATGGCTTCAGCGTGCCTTACTACATCTGGAACGGCACCTACGAGTACCTGACCGAACACGGTTTCCGTGTGCTGCGCTACGATGAATTTGGCCGGGGTTACTCTGACAGGCCCGACACCGTGTACAATAAACAGCTTTATATGGACCAGTTGAAAGATTTGTTAACCAAACTGGAGGTTAAGATGCCCGTGAGCCTGGTGGGCGTGTCGTTCGGCGGAGCCGTGGCCACAGATTTTGCCTGTGCATACCCGGATTGGGTGAACAAAGTGGTACTGGTAGACCCGGTTTACAATTTCGGTCACCCCGATTTCTCGCCTTATATTACTACCGTAAAAGAACTGTTCGGTGCCGACAAGCGGGCACTTGGCCAGATGGAGGACTTTAAATACCCCGATAAACACCCCACATGGGTAGACCAATATGTGCCCCAAATGGAGTACAGAGGTTTCCGCCATGCACTGATATCTACACAATACAACTACGATTTTAATCCGCAGGAAAGTTACGCCGCACTCAACAGCAAAAACAAACCGGTGATGCTGATTTGGGGCAAGGATGATAAAACCGTACCATTTACCTTTGCCGATTCGGTAAACAAACTGGTAAAAACCGAGTTTTTGCCGGTTGATGATGCAGGGCACCTACCCTTTTTAGAGCAACCCGAAATTGTAAACCCTACTTTGGTAACATTTTTGAAGAAGTAGTGTCTAATTAATAAAAACACTAAACACCTTATGGATACTTCACTAATTACCACCAGCAACACTTTAGAAGGTTATAAAGTAACCAAACACCTGGGCGTAGTGCGCGGCATTACCGTGCGCAGCCGTAGCGTTGTGGGCAACTTTGCCGGTGGCATACAGTCGCTGTTTGGCGGCAGGCTTTCGGTTTACGTAGAGCTTTGCGAAAACGCCCGCGAAGAAGCTTACCAACTATTGATACAGCATGCCCGCGCATTGGGTGCCAATGCCATCATCAACATGCGCTACGATGCCAACGAGGTGATGCAGGGCATTACCGAGGTTTTGGCCTATGGTACTGCGGTGGTGGTAGAGAAAGCGTAAGTATTGTTTCGACCAGTTAAAACCGACGGCAATGAAGGTGGAATCGAGAAGATTTGTAGTTTCCCCACCTTCATTGCCGTCCCTTTTAAGGGACGGATGTAAGCAGTGCAAGCCGCCCGTCGACTGAAGTCGACGGCAATGAAGTTGTCGCGCGTATAGCATCCTCACAGCATTGCACCTTCATTGCAGTCCCATTTATGGGACGGATACGAGCGGGCTCAGTTTGTTCTTTACTGCTCTGCCAAAAATTCTCCCAACAACACTATATTTGCCTCAAATACATTTACCATGCAGGCAATAAAGCAATATATAGAAACTCATAAACAGCGTTTGCTGGACGAACTGTTCGAACTGCTGCGCTTCCCATCTGTTAGCGCCGACCCAAAATACAAAGCCGATGTTTTGAACGCTGCCGATTACGTGGCCAAAAAATTGACTGATGCGGGTGCAGATAAGGTAGAGGTTTGCCAAACCGCAGGCTACCCTATTGTGTACGGCGAAAAGATAATTGATGGCGGCTTGCCAACCGTGCTGGTTTACGGACACTACGATGTACAACCGGCAGATCCATTGGAACTTTGGCTCACCCCGCCATTCGAGCCCACCATCCGCGATGGCAAGATTTACGCCCGCGGTGCCTGCGACGATAAGGGCCAGTTTTATATGCACGTAAAAGCCTTTGAGCTGATGATGCAGACCGATACCCTTCCCTGCAATATCAAATTCATGATAGAGGGCGAGGAAGAAGTAGGCTCCAATAACCTGGGCATCTTTGTAAAAGCAAACAAAGAACGCCTGAAGGCAGATGTGGTGCTGATTTCCGACACCTCGATGATCAGTATGGAGCACCCGTCTTTAGAGACCGGCTTACGTGGCTTATCATACCTGGAAGTAGAAGTAACCGGCCCTAACCGTGATTTGCATTCGGGCGTGTATGGTGGTGCGGTAGCCAACCCGGCGACCGTATTGGCAAAAATGATCGCCTCCCTGCACGATGAGGATAACCATATCGCCATCCCCGGTTTTTATGCTGATGTGCTGGAATTAACAGAATCAGAACGTGCCGAACTGAATGCCGCACCTTACGACGAGGAAGAATACAAAAAGGATTTAGACATAGCCGAAACCTGGGGCGAGAAAGGCTACACCACTTTCGAGCGCACCGGCACCCGTCCTACACTGGAGGTAAACGGCATTTGGGGTGGTTATATAGGCGAAGGCGCAAAAACCGTGTTGCCATCAAAAGCCAGCGCAAAGATCTCGATGCGTTTGGTGCCTAACCAAACCAGCGAAAAGATTACGCAGCTATTTACCGATCATTTCCTGAAGATCGCACCGAAGTACGTTAAAGTAAAAGTTACGCCGCACCATGGTGGCGAGCCGGTGGTTACCCCTACCGATAGCATTGCCTACAAGGCAGCACAGAAGGCTATAGCCGAAGCATTCGGCAAGCAGCCCATCCCAACCCGCGGCGGCGGCAGCATCCCCATCGTAGCTCTATTCGAAGCTGAGTTGGGTTTAAAAACCGTACTGATGGGCTTCGGCCTGGATAGCGATGCCCTGCACTCGCCGAACGAGAAGTATGATATCTTTAATTATTACAAAGGGATAGAGACGATACCGTTGTTTCATAAGTACTTTGCGGAACTGACCGCTGATTTTTCGTAGGTTAATTTCTTTTATTCGGCACTCAAGAGGACTTCGCCGTTTTAATGATTAAATGATTGCGTTGATTCCAATCATTATTTTCTGAACCATGATTTATAAGATTAGGGGATTTTCTTGATTTCCAAAATCAGGTCATCCTATAATCAAGCGCATCATGGTTCAGACAATCATCAGCGACATCATGGTTCAGACAATCATCAGCGACATCATGGTTCAGACAATCATCAGCGACATCATTTAATCATTAAAATCAACGGTCCACTTCTCACACCCCGCCAAAAACACCTCATCCGCATCCGCCCCTATACCAGGCGCATCGCTGATATCTAAATGATAGCCATCGTATTGCGCGCCGCCAATGCATGGATCTATCAGATGGCCGAGTTTGCAGGTATCCATATCGTAGAATTGGATATTAGGACTGGCGTAAACAAAGTGCAGCTTGCTGCTGAGGGCTATGCGACTTTCGAGCATGCCGCCCATCATACAGGGGATGCCGCGTTCGGAGCAGGTATCGTGGATCTTCTTCGCTTCGGTAATACCCCCGGCTTTAGCCATTTTGATGTTTACGTAATGGCAACTGCCGCTTTCAATTTGCTTGCGGGCATCGTGGTGGATGTACACGCTTTCGTCGGCCATGATTTTGACTGGGGATAGGCCCATAAGTTCGGGCAGTTTATCGTCGTACCAGGTGCGCATGGGTTGTTCGCAAAATTCGATGTCGTATTGGCCCAAAGCCTGCAGGGCAAATACTGCTTCGTCAAAACTCCAGCCCTGGTTAGCATCTATGCGTATTTTCATTTCGGGGCCAACCGCTTCGCGTATTTGTTTGATACGCTCCACATCAATAACAGCGCCCTTACCCAGCTTTACTTTTAATATGGTAGCGCCGGATGATTTAAAGTCGATGGCTTTCTTAGCCATCACTTCGGGTGTGCCGATACCGATGGTGATATCGCTCTCTACCACGCGCTTTTCTCCTCCCAAAAATTGGTATAATGGCAGTCCAGCATTTTTAGCGGCGATATCATAAAGGGCCATATCAAATGCGCTTTTAATGGTGCCGTTGCCGGCGGTAGCATCGTGCAATTGCTGCATACGCGCGGGGATATCCAGCGCATCGTGTCCCTTCCATAATTTGGCAAAATCTTTGGCCATTACCAGGCAGGTGTCCTGCGTTTCGCCTACGATCATCGGGAAGGCCGAGCACTCCCCCACCCCATAAAAACCGGCATCGGTATGTATGCGAATAAAAGTATTGGCGGCATGATCCATCGTACCGGTGGCAATGGTAAAAGGTTCCATGGGGATGCTGAAACGAAATATATCTACGGAGGTGATAGTAACCTGTTGTTTGCTCATATAAGTGAATGCGTTAAAGCGAAAATAAAACAAAAATTGAGTGAACACGAATTTCACGAATTAGGGAGGATTTTCACAAAACATATAGGCGAATGGGCATCAAACACTATTTAAAATGAGTGAACACGAATTTCACGAATTAGGGAGGATTCACACTAATCGTGGATGTGCAATAGGTAGCTAAATCAAAGCGTTAACTCCTTTTTTTAAAAATTCGTGAAATTCGATTCAATTAGAAAAAATTCGTGTTCACTCAATTCGTCTGTAATCTTTCAATTTGCACAGCAACACAAAATCTCTATCTTTGCAATCGTACTTCGTACACATTCATTCTGTTGCTCCAGTTTCTGCCCTCTGAAACTGTCCATGCACCAGGAAATTCTTTCAAACGATTTTATTCAATTAAAAAATATTTACATGGCATTAACCACTTTGCCTGGCGAGTTTGATTATAACTCTACCAGGAACAAACTTTTACTTACCGAATACGGCCGCAACGTTCAAAACATGGTGAAATACATTGTTGCGCTGCCCACTAAAGAAGAACGCAATAAATACGCCCAGGTAGTTATCGACCTGATGGGCTTTTTAAACCCGCACCTGCGCGATGTGGCCGATTTTAAGCACAAGCTTTGGGATCACCTGCACATCATCTCCGATTTTCAGCTGGATGTTGATTCGCCTTACCCAAAGCCTAGTCCGGAGGCGATACACCTTAAACCCGAGCCACTTAAATACCCGCACCAGCGCATCCGCTACAAGCATTACGGCAAAACCATCGAAATGATGATCGAGAAAGCCAAAAGCATCGAGGAGCCGGATCGCAAACGCCACATGGTACAGGCTATTGCCAACTTCATGAAAATGGCTTACGTACAATGGAATAAAGACTCAGTTGCAGATGATTTAATCATATCGGATCTGTTGCACCTATCGGGCGGCGAACTGAAGCTGGAAGAGAACGTAAACCTTAACCGGGTAGAGTTCCGCACCAACCCATACAACAACCAAAGCAACAACAACAACCGCGGCGGGCGCACCAATAACCAAAACAATAACAACAACCAAAACCGCAGCAATGGCGGCGGCGGCGGGCGCACCAACAACAATAACAACCAAAACCGCAACAACAATAATAATAACAACAACCAAAACCGCAACCGTAATACCGGCGGGGCTAAGAAGTATTAATTTGTCATTGGGTCATTGGGTCATTGGGTCATTGGGTCATTGGGTCATTGGGAAAACTTTTTAGGGTTTGATTGTTTGTGCTTGTTGAATTTATTTATTGGATAATTTTATAATCTTTGTTGCTTTAAAACCATTGCACTTCCTGCCATGATTTATGAACGATCAGCTGTAAACATCGGCACGAAATATAAACCGTCAACCAAATGAGAAACGCATTCGAGATACAAGGTGGCAAGAAACTTAAGGGCGAGATTATCCCGCAGGGCGCAAAAAACGAAGCCCTGCAGATCATTTCCGCTGTGTTGCTTACCGGCGAAAAAATGACCATCAATAATATCCCCGATATACAGGATGTTAATAGACTAATAGAACTGCTTGGCGATATGGGCGTAGAGGTAAACCGCATCTCGCGTTCGGTTTGCACTTTCGAGGCCAAGGAGATTGACCAGGATTTCTTCAATTCAGAAGCATTCAAAACCAAGGGCGGCGGCTTACGCGGCTCTATCATGATACTGGGCCCGCTGCTGGCACGTTTCGGCAAGGCATCTATCCCCAAACCGGGCGGCGATAAAATCGGCCGCCGCAGGCTGGATACTCACTTCCTCGGCTTCGAGAAACTGGGCGCACGCTTTGATTACAACCCCGAAACCGGTTTTTATAACGTAGATGCATCCAACCTGCGCGGCACCTACATCCTGCTTGATGAAGCATCGGTAACCGGTACGGCCAATATTGTGATGGCGGCTGTATTATCAAAAGGTACTACCACCATCTACAACGCCGCCTGCGAGCCATACCTGCAGCAGCTTTGCAAAATGCTTAACCGCATGGGTGCCAAAATCAGCGGCATCGCATCCAACTTATTAACGATAGAAGGTGTTGAAAGCCTTGGCGGTACCGAGCATACCATGCTGCCGGATATGATTGAGATTGGCTCGTTCATTGGCCTTGCCGCCATGACAGGTTCCGAAATTACTATCAAGGATGTTAAATATGCCGAGCTGGGCATGATACCCGATGTTTTCAAACGCCTGGGCATACAAATGGAACTTCGCGGCGATGATATCTACATCCCTTCGCAAGATCATTACGAGATCGATACTTTTATTGATGGTTCGCTGCTTACCGTTGCCGATGCACCCTGGCCGGGCTTCACGCCCGATTTGCTCAGCATTGTACTGGTGGTAGCTACACAGGCAAAAGGTTCGGTGCTTATCCACCAGAAAATGTTCGAGAGCCGCTTGTTCTTTGTGGATAAGCTGCTGGATATGGGCGCCAATATCATCCTTTGCGATCCGCACCGCGCTACCGTTATCGGCCTGGATAAGCAAATACAGTTGCGCGGCATCTCCATGACCTCGCCGGATATACGTGCCGGGGTATCCCTGCTGATCGCTGCGCTATCCGCGCAAGGCAAATCCACCATCTACAATATCGAGCAAATTGAGCGCGGCTATCAAAATATCGATGCCCGCTTAAAAGCGCTAGGGGCAGATATCGTGAGGGTATAAAAAAAAATATCGAACACCGAATATTGAATTTCGAATAATGAAGTAAGAAGCAGTAAACTTCGAAATTCGATATTTAGCGTTCATTATTCGACATTAAACTAAAGATATTGATTAATAAGGTTCTAAATAGTTTCGTAACGGCATGGCGGGGCCTCACCCTCACCCTGAAGCATCTTTTTGTGGGAAACCACAAACGCGAGGTAGTGCCTATTAAGGACAATAACTACTTTAGCCGCCAAAACGATACCAATACCATCCAATATCCCGCGCAGCAATTGCCAACGCCCGAGGTGGGCCGCTACCAGCTGGATGTAGAGATTGACGATTGCATTGTGTGCGACCTGTGCGCCAAGATTTGTCCGGTGGATTGCATTGACATCGAATCGATAAAATCTACAGAAGGCTCCATCGGGGAAACCAGCGATGGTTCCAAAAAACTACTTTACGCCGCCAAATTCGATATCGATATGGCCAAGTGCATGTACTGCGGGCTATGTACCATTGTCTGCCCAACGGAATGCATCATAATGACCAACCAATACGACCGCACGGTTTTTGAACTGAAGGATTTGAACTACGAATTCTCGGATATGTCGCCGGAGCTGGCTGCTGAAAAACGCGCTTTGTTGGAAAAGCAGCAGGCCGAAAAACAAGCCGCCAAATTAGCTGCCATGAAGGCAAAGGAGGGCACCGCATGAGCTTAGTACAAGTACTCTTTTACGTAATGGCTTTTGTAACGTTAGGTTCGGCCCTGGTGGTAGCGGCAAGCAAGAATCTGGTGCGCAGCATATTCATGTTCTTCGTAACGCTGTTTGGGTTGGCGGGCCTTTACGTATTGGCCGTTGCCGATTTTGTGGCCGTCACTCAGATTGTGATATACGTGGGCGGCATTTTGGTGCTGATACTGTTTGCCTTTATGCTATCGGGCAAAGAATCGCTGGCCGCTGTGGAGCAGCATCAGAACCGTTTCATCAGCCTGAATACTCTGGCCGCCTTTGTACTCGCCGCATTGTTTTTGGTGGTGATGGTAAACGTGGTATTCAAGGCCGATATCGCTAACCTTGCCTGGGTAAAAACAGCAAAAGATACGGGCAATATTATCCCGGTGAACCAATCGGGCATCAACAACATCGGTATCAATTTAATGACGAGGTACCTGCTGCCATTCGAGGCCATCAGTATTTTGCTGATGATTGCCCTGGTGGGTTCGGCGCATTTGTCGCGCAAGGAGGGCAACCCATGATTGGCTTGCAGCACTTTATGCTGGTGAGTGCGGGGCTGTTTTGCATCGGTTTGTTCATCATCGTATCAAAAAAGAACGCCATACAGATATTGATTGGCATCGAACTGATGCTGAATGCAGCCAACCTCAATCTGGTAGCCTTCGGCCGGTACGACCGTATCAACAACGGCGGGCAAATGTTTGCCCTGTTCGCCATTGTGCTGGAAGCGGCTACAACTGCGGTAGCTTTGGCCATCATCCTGAACGTGTACCGCCGGTATAAAACCATCGATGCTGATAAAATTAACCAGTTAAAGGATTAGGGGGATGAGGAATTACTATTTGAAATTGTTCTCTTCTTTAATAGCACTTGGCTTGGTAATATTGGGGCTGGTTTATTATACATTGAAACAGCCTGTTGAATTATCAACGGACTTATTGTTTATTGACGGCTTATGGTATAAGCAGGATAAAACATTGTTTACCGGCAGTTTCGTTAGCCATACTTTTGAGGGGAAACTATATTCTACAGGAAGCATAAAAAACGGGATGATGGATGGCTTGTTAACAACGTATTATGATAATGGGTCTAAAGAATCCGAATGCAATTTTGTTAATGACACAATAGTAGGAGATTGCATAGAGTACGATGGACACGGTAAAATAAAAGCTTCAAAGACAAATAAAAATTGAACCCAAACACCCCCCATACCGACGCGCAAACCGTTGCCCTTGCTGTCATAGCAGTGGTATTACATTTTGCTGTTGGTAAAATCAACCAGTTAAAAAATTAAAAATGAGAAGGTTGAATTTGTTTGCTGTGTTTGTTTTGCTGATGCTTGCCATTAAGGCTGATGCGCAGGTAAACGTACCAAAAAAGCATCCGCTGATCGTAATTGACGGTGTAATCTTTAAGGGCAGTATAGAGAGCATCGATCCCAATAGCATTGCAGAGACTGCAGTGCTAAAAGGGCCTGTAGCTAAAAAAGTGTACGGCGACCAAGCGGCAGACGGGGCAATACTTATTGTAACCAAGCACGATAGGAAACCGGATTCGATAAGGAATGCGTTGCTGAATGACCCAGCTTTGGCTAATGAGCGGCTGATTATTGTAGACGGAGAATTATCAGAGAAGAAACTAAATGAAATTGATACAAGTACGGTGTTTTTAATAGATTCGATAAAACGGGAAAAAGCATTCGGCCAATTCCAGGGTAGGGCCAGAAACGGGGTTGTTAGCATCCTCACAAAAACCGCTGCCATAAAAGTTTATGAAGACAAGTTAGCAGGTTGGTCGCCGGGGTATCAAATTTATATTGACGAATTGGGCGATGATACAAAAGTAATTTATATACTCAACGGCAAGAGAGTAAGCAGCAACCAGGTTCTGCGGACCAAAGTGTTGTTCAATTTGGATAATAAAAAAATAAAGAGCGTAAACTTTAACAATGGCGAGCGGGTAAAAAAAGGCGTTAAACCTGTTTTAATCATCACAACCAAAAAGTAAAAATTGAACCCAACCACCCTCCATACCGACGCGCAAACCGTAACCCTGGCTATTATAGCCGTGGTGTTGCCATTTGCTGCCTTTGTGGTTAACTTTTTGGTGCTGGGCAAAAGTAAGGCTTCGGGCTGGGTGTCTACGCTGGCTATATTGGGCAGCGCGGTGTTGTCGCTTAATGTATTCTTTAGGGTTTGGGATAGCCATACCATCCATATGCAGCAGGTTTGGTTTACTATTGGTGCAACCAAGGTGCAAATAGGCATATTGCTCAATAACCTTTCGGTGCTGATGCTGGTGCTGGTATCGCTGATAGCCTTGCCGGTACATATTTATTCTACCGCCTACATGAAGGATGATACGGGCTACAGCCGTTACTTTCGTTATCTCAGCTTCTTCTGTTTCAGTATGCTGGCGCTGGTGGTGGTGGATAGCCTCATCACCTTCTACGCTTTTTGGGAGCTGGTGGGTTTCTCCAGCTACCTGCTCATAGGTTTCTGGTACGATAGGGATAGCGCCGTACAAGCCAACAAAAAAGCCTTTATCATGAACAGGATAGGCGATATCGGCTTGCTATCTGCCATTATTATCCTGTTTACACAATTCGGTACTTTCGATATTGACCTTTTATTTGGTGAGCATGGGCGGGTTTCCCAATCTGTAATATTCGAGGGGTTTTGGAACGCAGTTCCGCTACATGATTATGAAAAAGGCACATCGCTTCCCGCCATCTGGCACTACATCGCATTCGGCGGTATCCTCTTAGCAGTCGCCGCAAAATCGGCGCAGTTCCCTTTACATACCTGGCTACCCGATGCAATGGAAGGCCCAACGTCGGTTTCGGCATTGATACATGCGGCTACCATGGTAGCGGCAGGCGTCTTCCTGTTAGGCAGGGTTTACCCGTTTTTTAGTCCCGAAGAACTCACCATATTGGCCGCCGTCGGTTGTTTCACTGCGTTTATGGCTGCTACCATTGCCCTCACGCAAAACGATTTGAAACGCATTTTGGCGTACTCCACCATATCCCAATTGGGCTACATGGTCATGGCGATGGGCGTTGGGGCGTATTCCTCCTCGCTGTTCCATTTGGTAACGCATGCCTTTTTCAAATGCCTGCTTTTTTTGGTGGCGGGTATAGTTATCCACCAGATCAAACACATCAAGGAAGATAACCACCTCGATATCGACCCGCAGGACATCCGCCACATGGGTGGCCTCCGCAAAAAACTGCCGCTAACTTTTATTGCTGCGGTAATAGCCGGTTTAGCTTTGGTCGGCTTCCCGCTTACGTCGGGCTTCCTTTCTAAAGACGGTATCCTCATCCAAGCCTTCGAATGGTCGGAGGGCAAAAACATCCTGTTGAATATCATCCCGATAATGGCATTGCTCACCAGTTGGCTTACGGCTTTCTACGTGGCCAGGCTCATCTTTAAAGTGTTTTTCGGCGAGCTGAGCTTGCTCAAAACCTTCCCATCGCTGCAAATCCACATCGGCGACGGGCATTGGGCATACAAACTACCGCTGGTATTTTTGGCGCTTTGCTGTTTGTTCCCGCTATTTTCGTTTAATCCCATTTCGTACGAAAACTCTTGGTTATATCATGCTTTCGCGCTAAAGCATGAGGCTGCAAGTAATTATCATTTGATAATTCCCGTTTTGGTGACCGTAGTGAGTTTGCTGGTAATCTATCGTGCTTACCTGCTTTATGCAAAACGCGAAGGCAGGATAATCGCCGAAACCGGCCTCCTCTACCGCATCTCTTTCAACGAATGGTATATAGACCGTTTTTATAGGCGCGTAATCGTAAAGTTCGTAATTTGGCTGAGCGGCGCAGCCTACTGGTTTGACCGCAACGTTATCGACGGATTTATTACCCTGCTGGAGCGCATTAACCTCTGCATAGCCAAAGCTGCTGCCTGGTGCGATAAATATATTGTGGATGGCGTGCTGTGGCTCGCCGCAGAGACGGTGCAATACATCGGCAACTTTGCGCGCCGTTTCCATGGCGGCAAGGTGCAATACTATTTGTACAGCATGCTGCTTGCCGTAATTGCTGTTTTTATTATTAAACTGATTTGGGCCTGATGAACATATTAACCCTGCTGATATTCACACCTGTACTGTTCGGATTCATCATCCTGCTGCTGCCCTCATCCATGCGGGCCAGCTTTAAATATATTACCCTTTTGGCCACGCTGGTACAGTTGGGGCTGAGCATTTGGATGTACCTGAATTTTAAGACGGGTGCGCCATTCGCCGGCATCAGTCACGAAGAGCAGTTCCAATTCGTGCAGAAAGTCCCCTGGATACACCTGGATTTGGGTGCGGCAGGCAAAATGCAGATAGAATATTTCGTGGGGATTGATGGTATCTCCATCACCCTCATGGTGATGACTTGCCTCGTAATGGTCGTAGCTGCCGTTGCTTCCTGGGAGATAAAAAGTAACCTCAAAGGCTTCTTTGCGCTGTTTTTACTGCTGGATATGGCGGTAGTCGGCGTGTTCTGCGCGCTGGACTTCTTCCTGTTCTACACCTTTTACGAACTGATGTTGCTGCCCCTGTACTTCCTCATCGGCATGTGGGGCGGCGCCCGGCGCGAATATGCGGCCATCAAGTTTTTCCTCTACACACTCTTCGGCTCGGTATTTATGCTGCTGGTGATGGTAGGTCTATACCTATCGGTAAAGGACCCGGCAACGGGTAACCATACCTTCAACATCATCCAGATGATGAACCCGACCAATTATATCAATGGTTCGGTGTTCTCTACCTTAGCGCACAGCACCATATTAGGCATGCCTGCGCGCTCGGTGGGTTTCGTGGTATTGTTTATCGCCTTTGCTATCAAAGTGCCTGTAGTGCCGCTGCATACCTGGCTGCCCGATGCACACGTAGAAGCGCCAACGCCGGTATCCATCATCCTGGCGGGCATCCTGCTAAAAATCGGCGGTTACGGTATTATCCGCATCTGCCTGGGCATTTTCCCGGATGTTGCTCTTAGCGGTGCCTTCTGGATTGGCTTACTCGGCGTTATCTCGATATTATACGGCGCGTTCAACGCCCTTGCCCAGCGCGATTTAAAACGGCTTATCGCCTATTCATCCGTATCGCATATGGGTTTCGTGCTGCTGGGCATTGCCTCCAACACGGCGGAGGGTATCAGCGGTGCCATGATGCAGATGGTGAGCCACGGCTTCCTATCCACCATGCTGTTCTTTTTGGTGGGCGTTATCTACAACCGCGTGCACGACCGCGACATCTACCATTTCCGCGGCCTCGGCTCATTGATGCCACGTTATACAGCTTACGTCATGGTGGCCTTCTTTGCCTCATTAGGCTTGCCAGGCTTCTCGGCTTTCGTGGCCGAGGCGTTCTCACTGGCTGGTGCATTTAAATCGCATTCCACCAATGGCCTCTTGCCTTATTGGATGGCGGTTTGCGGTTCGGTAGGTATTTTGCTGAGCGCCGCTTACTTCTTGTGGACCCTGCAACGCATGTTCTTCGGCAAGTTGAGCCTGAAAGGGGGAGAAATATGGAAGATTGCCCTCACGGATATCAGCCTGCGCGAAACCCTTACGCTGTTGCCGCTGGCACTCATCGCTTTAGGTTTAGGTTTGATGCCGTCGCTGGTGTTCGATAAAATAAACGATTCGGTGTTGGCGCTGGTGCAATTCATCGGCATAAAATAATTGTTGCAGACTTATGGAAACCAACAGGCAAACGCATCTTACAGGTAAATAAAATAAATTATGAAGAAGCTATTGCTTGTTACCTGCCTGTTAATATCCATCCAAACCCTTCGTGCCGATGACGGCCAGAAGGTACCCACCAAAGTAGAAAAGGTTACCGTGTTCCTCAGCGGAGCACAGGTTACGCGTACGGCTATTGCGAGCGTGGTGCCGGGTACCTCCACCCTATCGTTCGAAAACCTTTCGCCAGAGTTGGACCCGGCCAGCATCCAGGTGCGCGCAACCGGCGATTTCACCATCCTATCGGTAAAGCACGAACTGAATTACCTGGGCGAGCAACTGAAAACCAAAAAACTGGAAGAACTGCAAGCCATGCAGCAAACCCTGCGCGATAAAATATCCCTGCAAACAGCCCTGCTAAACATTAACCAGGAGGAAGCCAATATGCTCACCAAAAACCAGGTAAGCAACGGCCAAACCGCCGGACTGGATATCATCAAACTACGGGCCGCGCTCGATTTCCAGACTGCCCGTCTCACCGAAATAAAAAAGAAGGAACTGGCCATCAATGCAGAAATTGCGCAACTGAACGTGCAATTAAGGAAGTACGACAGCCAGGTAAACCAATTGATAAACACCCGCGGCATCGCCAGCAGCAATATTTTGGTCAACGTATCTTCGGGTGCAGCTTTGCAATCAACTTTTACCATTACTTATGTGGTGGGGCAGGCCAGTTGGCAGCCCACGTATGATATCCGCGCCAAAAATGTAAGCAGTCCGGTGGTTATCGCTTATAAAGCCAACGTGTCGCAGCAATGCGGCGAGGATTGGAAAGACGTAAAACTTACGCTATCTACCGGCGACCCATCGGTTAGCGGACAGAAACCGGATTTGAGGCCGTATTATTTGAATATTCAGCCGCCCGTTCAATATGACACAAACGATGACAAAAGCCTAAATGAAGTGGTGGTGACTGGCGCTTTAGGGGTAAAGAGAGTTGCAAAGCCTATGTACTATTCCACAAGCGTTGCAGTTAACACCACCGAGAACCAAACCAGTATGGAGTTCAATATCCAGAACCCCTTCTCTATACCCAACGACGGCAAGCAATACGCCGTAGAGATAGACCAGGTAACCACCAACGCCACTTACCAATACTACGCCGCGCCGAAACTAAGCACCGATGTATTCCTTACCGCCCGCATTACCGACTGGACCAAGTACAACTTCCTTTCGGGAGAGGCTAATTTGTTCTTCGAGGGTACGTTTATCGGTAAATCGAGGCTGGATACCCGCGCTGCGAATGATACCTTAAGTTTATCTTTGGGCGTGGATAAAAACATCGTGGTGAAACGCCTGATGCAAACCCAACTGGCCGACAAGCAAGGCATATTCGGCTCGAGCAAAAAAGAAACCCGCGACTGGAGCATCTCCATCAAAAACCGCAAAACGCAAGCCATCAACCTGTTGATAGAAGACCAGGTGCCGGTATCGCAAAATGCAGCTATC
This sequence comes from Mucilaginibacter psychrotolerans, assembly GCF_004519315.1. Lineage (GTDB taxonomy): Bacteria > Bacteroidota > Bacteroidia > Sphingobacteriales > Sphingobacteriaceae > Mucilaginibacter > Mucilaginibacter psychrotolerans. The sequence continues at coordinate 6,547 of NZ_SOZE01000039.1, read as the reverse complement.
GAAGTTGATACCCAGGACATCAGCGGTGCCGAAATGGACAAAGCCACCGGCAAACTATCGTGGACATTTACTTTAGAGCCGCAGGCCGTAAAACAATTGCGCGTAAAATACACGGTGAAGTACCCCAAAAACCAAAGCGTACTCGTACAATAATAAAAAATGCAGCAGCTAACGCACGACATCCCCAACCAGTTAAGTAACGTTTTAGGCAGTTTAACCTACTTTAAGCCCGAGATTTACTTAACTGTGTTGTTTATTTTGGTGCTGCTTACCGATTTGTTCTTTGGCAAAACCTCTACCTGGCTATGCCGTGCCATAGCCTGCATGGGCATGGTGATGGTGCTGGTGATGGATTACGACCAGAAATTCCTGCTGATGAAGGGCAGCGGCCTGCAATACCTTTTCGGTAATATGCTGGCGCTGCATGGCCCGGCGGTTAGTTTCAAGATGGTTATTGATGTATTAACCTTTATCCTGCTGCTATACTTTACCTGGGATAATAAACTGAAGGCGCATAAGAAGGGCCTGTCGGATATGTATACCATCGTCGTAGGTTCGGTGTTAGGTCTGCACCTCATGATCATGGCGGTAAACCTGCTGTCGATTTACCTGGCTATAGAGATGGTATCCATTGCGTCGTATCTGCTGGTGGCCTATAAATCAGAACGGCTGACAACCACCGAGGCAGGGCTAAAATACGTGCTTTTCGGCGCGGCATCATCGGCAGTGATGCTCTATGGCATATCGCTTGTTTATGCTTTTACGGGTTCGCTAAACTTAACCGTTGGCAGCCCCATGATTGCCCATCTGATGCAGGTGAACCCGCTTAGCGTATCTTTTGCGTTGGTATTGGTTTTGGTGGGTATCGGGTTTAAATTGTCCTTCGTACCCGTGCACTTTTGGGTACCCGATGTATATGAGGGCGCGGCAACACCGGTTACGGCCTACTTGTCGTCGCTGCCCAAAATTGCAGCTTTTGCACTGCTGGTAAACTTCGTAACCCCGTTTGCCTTTTATAAGGGTTGGCAGGGTTTCGATTTCCGGCTGGTGCTGGCGGGTATCGGCATCGCCACCATGATAGCCGGTAACTTTGCCGCTGTACTGCAAAACAATGTAAAACGTATGCTGGCCTATTCGGGCATTGGGCATACCGGCTTTGCGCTGATGGCATTGGTAACTTTTACGCCCGATGGCTTATCTGCCCTTATCTATTACCTGTTTGTATACGGCCTCGGCATCATTGCCGCTCTGGCGCTGACCAATTACTTCGAGAACGCCGAGGGTATTACCGATGTGCGCGATTATAAGGGCCTGGGCTTTAAATACCCGCTGGCCTCGGTTTGTTTTGTGGTAGTGCTGGTATCTTTAACGGGCATCCCGGTGAGTGCTGGTTTTACGGGCAAGCTCTTCGTGTTTTCGGCCACCTACAGCGTTTACCAGCAAACTAAGGACCCATGGCTGCTGGCTATGCTAGGCACCGGGGCGTTAACAACCGTGGTGGCCTTGTTCTACTATATCAAAATACCGCTCAACCTTTTCCTGAAGCGTAGCGAGCTTTTGCTGAGCGAGAACAAGTGGTCGATAAAGCTGGTGGTGCTATCTGTTGTGATTGCGGTAGCACTGATCGTATTCGGGGTATTCCCGGATTTGCTTAAGGGGCACCTTTAGTCATTCCTTTGAGGACTTGTCAGCTTACAGCGCGGTTTACTACCAGTTATCCGTACGGAACGGTTCTGCCGGGAGGCCTGCTGAATTTTGCAGGTTGGTTACAGGCGCATTGGTAAAAGCATACCTGATGGCTTGAACTTTTGCACTGGTAGTCAATACAATAGTTTTTCCCTGGATTGCGGCAACCACGGGGCGGAAAACATGGTCGGCACCCGCTACATAAAAGTGTTGGTTAAGCGTGTTATTATTCAGGGTGTTTAGTCCGTTTGCTGTTCCGCTGATAAAGTTAACCGTAACCTTATCGCCCGTTTGCGACCATGATAAATACTGCGGGCCCGTACAATCCACCGGCAACCCATAGGTATTCTTTAAGGCTAACAGCGCTAACCGTTCGCCTACAGGTTTTTTATTTTTCGGATGATGGTTATCGGGCTCCCCTACATCCATGGTAACAGCCATCCCGCTGTTGGGCATTTGCCGCACATTGCTCTGCGCTTCCCTAAACCGCGCATAATAATCAGATTTCAGATTCCCGCCCTCAGGTGTGGTTTGGTAATAATCTTCGGCAAAAGGTGTCATCTGCACATAATAAAAAGGCAAGGCACCCTGTTTAAAACCGGCTCTCCACTGGCTGATGAGGGTTTTGTTAAGGCTGGTGTAGCTGCTTGCCGGCGTAACATGCGAGTCATTTTCGCCCTGGTACCAGATGAATCCTTTGATGGAAAGCCTGTTTAACGGGCTGATCATGCCGTTAAACTCGTCTCCCCCCTCCGACCAATCCCTGCAGTAGGAGCCGTTTACGCCCGATACAATAATTCCTATCGGCACTTGTAGTGAGTTGAACAGTTTTTGCGCAAAAAAATAGGCCACGCCACTCCATTTACCTACGGTGGCCGGCGAACAAGCATCCCAGCCCGCAGGCGATTCAAAAGCGCTTAAAGGTAGCGATGCCAGCTTTTGGCGTACGGTGCTGGCACGGATCAGCGGGTAATCGGCCGCCGCAATCTCGCTTTTGTAATTGGTAACGCCATTGAATGGAGCAATCATATCAACCGGCATCACCATGTTTGATTGACCGGCACACACCCACACATCGCCAATTAAAATATTGGCTAGTACCACAGGATCCTCCGAACCTGTTTTACAAGTGATGGTTTGTGGAGTGCTATTTGCCGATGCGGCAGGGATGGCGATGGCCCAGTTGCCATCTTTATCGGCGGTGCCTGCAAAATCGTTTCCATTCCAGCTCACCTTTACCGTTACTTTATAGCCTGCGGTAGCCATTCCCCATATGGTAAAGGGTTTGTCGCGCTGTATCACCATATTGCTTTGCAAAACGTTGTTAACAGCAAATGGAACAATTTTAGGCGGGGTGGTAACATCCGGCTTAGGGTCGGGCTTCGCATCCGGGATAACTACGGCATCCTTTCTACAGCCTTGTACAATCAGCAGCAGTACTAATGCCAGGTAAAGCAGGGGTTTAAGGTTCATTCTATCGTAAAAATATAAAGCGCTCACCTGTTTAAGCTATTGTATTCCTATCTGGCAATAAACGTTCGGTTTAAAATACTTACAGGTTTATGGTGGTGATAAGGCTAAAACAAGGGCTGCATAAAAATGAGCTTTTCTATTTTAAATAACAACTGGTTTTATGATCTCGGCTTGTTGAATAATGTTCGAGCCCCTATCCTCATCTTAGAACGCAGATGTATTTACCTTTCCATAACCAAAATATCATTTTAGAAAGCGAGTTTTTAGGCTTAACCTTTTTTTGCTAAAGGCGCATATGTAAGCGAGGTTTAAACGCTAAATAGTCTATTTTGTATATTTGTGTAACAATATAACATCATGGCAAATTCAAGTAAAAAAGAAATACCGGATGGTATTCCGACTTTCATGAAAAAAATGATGGAAGATAAAAGGGATATCAAAGAAGCTATTCGCGATAAAAAATCATTGACAGAGTTGGCAAAAGAGAAAGATATTAAACTTGCAAAACTCATATGATATAAAGTGATGCCCACAGGCATACCAAACCTAAACCCGATAGGAGCGTAAAGCCCGGACGAAGGAGGACTTGGAGTGGATAGCGGGGCTGCCGGAACCGAAGAACCAAGGCAATTGCTTTTCTAAATCCACCAGCCATTAATCACATCCTCCTACAGTACAGATGTATTTACCTTTCCATAACCAAAATATCATTTTAGAAAGCTAATTTTGAAGCCTAACCTGTTTTATATATAGGACTGGTAGATATTTAGATTATGTGGTATAACAACATCCTCGAAACCATTGGCAATACGCCACTGGTGAAGCTGAATAAAGTAGTAAAAGACATCCCTGCCACGGTTTTGGCCAAAATTGAAACCACCAACCCGGGCAACTCTATAAAGGACCGTATGGCCCTTAAAATGATTGAGGATGCCGAGAAAAGCGGCAAACTGAAACCTGGCGGCACCATCATCGAAGGCACATCGGGCAATACAGGCATGGGCCTGGCCATTGCTGCTGTTATAAAAGGTTACAAGTGTATTTTCACCAGTACCGACAAGCAATCGAAAGAGAAATTCGATGCCCTTCGTGCTTTTGGTGCCGAAGTAATTGTATGTCCAACTAATGTAGAGCCGGAAGACCCGCGTTCTTACTACTCCGTATCGTCGCGCCTGGAGCGCGAGGTACCCAACTCCTGGAAGCCTAACCAATACGATAACCTCAGCAACTCGCAGGCCCATTATGAGCAAACCGGCCCCGAAATATGGGCACAAACCGAAGGCAAAATAACCCATTTAGTAGCAGGCGTTGGTACAGGTGGCACGCTATCGGGTACCGCACGTTACCTTAAAGAGCAAAACCCCGATGTCAAAATCATCGGTATAGATACTTACGGCTCGGTATTCAAAAAATACAAGGAAACCGGCGAGTTTGATAAAAACGAGATATATCCATACATCACCGAAGGCATTGGCGAAGACTTTTTGCCGGCCAACGTTGATTTTAGCCTGATAGATCATTTTGAGAAAGTGACCGACATGGATGCCGCGCTCATGACCCGCGAAATTGCCCGCAAGGAAGGCATTTTCGCCGGTAACTCAACCGGCTCGGCTATTGCAGGCGTGCTGCAGATGAAGGATATGTTTAAAGAGGGCGATGTGGTAGTGGTGATATTCCCCGACCATGGCACCCGCTACCTGGGCAAAATGTATAACGACGACTGGCTGCGCGACCGTGGTTTCATCAAAGAAGAGAAACTCACCGCCCGCCATATCATTAGCAAAAAGGAAAGCCAGGATATTGTTACTATCGACTGCGAGAAGACCGTACTGGAGGCCATCAACACTATCAAGTCGCTCAATATATCACAGATACCGGTTACCCAAAAAGGTATGGTGATAGGCAAGATTACAGAAAGCGATATCCTCACCTCGCTGATGGAAAACCCCGGCATCAAATCGCAGCCGGTAAAAAGCATTTCAACAGCCCCCTTCCCTTTTATCGATTTGAATACTTCGATTGATAAGATTTCGGGCATGATCAACAAGGATAATATCGCCGTGCTGGTAGAGGATGATAACGGAAAGATTGAAATTATTACGCAGTACGATATTATCAATGCGATATCGGCGTAGATTATAAAGGTTTAAAGAACAAATAATTCATGTAGAGGCGCAATATTTTGCGCCTTTTTTTTTCATATCGTCATTGCGAGGAACGAAGCAATCTCCTGATAAGCAGAGCGGCTTGCATAGTGGATTGTCTTGCGTAGAGATTGCTTCGTTACTCAATGACGTTGTGGTTAAGCTTTCTCCTGCATATCCGCTCTACCATTTTAAAGTTCACAGATAACCCGAATAAAACTTTTCATTATATTTAGTTTGTGAAAAAAATCCTCCTTATCGCATGTTTGTTTCTACTGGCCGGTTGTGACAATACCTGGCAGACGATGCACCTTTCGATCGAAAAATCGAGAAACGCTATAAGTTATTATGTAAAACGACATAAACTGCCTGAACGGGTATTTGCGAAAACGGTGATAACAGACGAGGCGAGCGCAGCAGTTGCAGCCGAGGAGGTACTATTCCCCATATATGGCAAAAAACAAATCAGAGCAGAAAGACCTTATACAGTTGGCAATGCTGATGGCTATTGGATAGTTTATGGGTATCTACCGCCTGATACCGATGAAGATGTTTTCATCATTATATTCTACGGAAAAACCAGCGAGATTATGTATTGGGAGCATGGAAATTAGGGTGGCACATCCTCTCTACCGTCATTGCGAGGAACGAAGCAATCTCCCGATAAGCAGAGTCGCTTGCACAGTAGATTGTCCAGCATAGAGATTGCTTCGTACCTCGCAATGATGCGGTGGGGCAGTTCTCCACCCTCACCATTTCTTAAATATCACAAACACGGCCAATACGATCAGCGCGAAACCAACCAAATGGTTCCAGCCGAGTTTTTCTGTTTTGAAGAATACGATAGTGAATACCATGAACAAGGTAAGCGTAATAGCTTCCTGTATGGTTTTCAGCTGCACCAGGGTAAATGGCCCGCCATCGTCCTTAAAGCCGAGGCGGTTTGCCGGCACCTGGAACATATATTCGAAAAAGGCCAGTCCCCAGCTGATGAAGATGATAGAGATCAATCCGAGGTTTTTGCCCCACTCGTACTCTTTGAATTTAAGGTGCCCGTACCAGGCAAAGGTCATAAACATGTTGGAGACGGTGAGGAGAAGGATAGTTTTTAGTCCGCGCATAATGTCTGAATCAGAATTGCTATGTATAAAAGTGATAGGACAGCATACGGCAAAGGCCGGATGCTATTATAATTAAAAGAAAGATACCTCAAACTGCTATGTGCGGTCATTCCTAAGCCGGGA
>NZ_SOZE01000038.1 GCF_004519315.1 Mucilaginibacter psychrotolerans | reverse complement strand
GTTATACCCCGAACTCAACTTGATGGAGGAGAAACTCTCTGTCGGCATCTTAGTGCCAGGGGGGATCCCTCCTTAGCATCAAAATTGATAAATCTTTCAAAAAAACAAACATATAAGGGGGCGGGGGGTGAGTCCACTCACGACGCGGACATAAAAGCCCGTCCACAGTCATTAACAAATCATATTAACCACCTGAGCCACAAGCTGTGCATGCAAATTGCGTAGTTTGTGGCTTGCTAATTTACCCGCCATGAAACACTATAAAAACCTTACCGAACTTCACCGCGAGAACGGTTTCCCCGCGCCGGAGAGTCCCCTCTTCAGCGCCTACCGTTGTAACCACAGCTGCAGCATGGGCGACCGTGAGTTCACCAGCGATTTTTATATGATCGGTTTCAAGAAGATCAAATCGGGCGTGGTGCTGTATGGCCGCACCCGGTACGATCATGAGGCCGGTTCGATGATGTTCTTCAAACCCCGACAGGTGATAGAAATGAAAAACCTGGAGTTTGATGAAGACGGCTTTATGATGTTCATACACGAGGATTACTTCAATGGCCACCCACTGCATGCCGAGATCAAAAAGTACCACTACTTTGATTACGAGATAAACGAGGCCCTGCACCTTTCGCCCCGCGAGGAAAAAACCGTTTGGGAGCTTTACAGCATCATAGAGGGCGAGTACAACAATAATCAGGACGAATACAGCCGCGAGATTATCCTTGCCAATATAGATACGATGCTTAAGTACGCCCAGCGGTTCTACAAACGGCAATTCATCAACCGCGCCGAGATTTCGGGCAAAACGGTTACCCGTTTTAACCAGGAGATAAGCAAATACGCAGCCAGCGGACTGCTGGCCAGCAAGGGCCTGCCATCGGTGCATGATATGGCCGACAGGCTTAACATATCGCCCGGCTACCTTACCGATGTACTGAAACAGGAGAGCGGTAAAACCGCGCTGGAGCATATCCATATCTACCTCATCTCCGAAGCCAAGAACCGACTACTGGGCGAGGACCTGTCGGTATCAGAAATAGCCTACGAACTGGGCTTCGAAAACCTGTCGTACTTTTCACGCCTGTTCAAAAAAGAAACCGGCATCAGCCCCAACACCTACAAAAAACAAATGCTGAATTAGCGGGGCTAATGAGCCCCCTTGTTTATATACCGTCAAGGAGTAACTTGCGAATCAAAAAAACGAGCATTGATATTCCGTTAGAATTTATTTGAAATTCGCGCATACAAACTGTCGAAAAGCCGGAAATTTTCGACAGTTTTTTGCCTGGAAGAAGGTCTTTTTTTTAACGATAATCTCTTGCTCTGAAAAAGTAAGAAATTCTCCGAAAAACGAAGAAAAACACCGAAAAAGCCCGGCAATTAAAATATCCATTTATCAAATAAAATATTGCGCGAACGATATTTGTAAGTTATAATTTACAACAACTCCTTCTGATAAACCCCTTCGTCAAACCCAAAAAACAAAAACCCGTCTTTTTCTATCACCGGGCGTTTGATCATGCTGGTTTTTCCTTTTAGCAGGGCCAGTGCATCTTCTTTGGTTTTGATGCTGTCTTTTACCGCCGGGTCAAGCTGTTTGTAGGTGGTGCCCTGTTTGTTCATGAACTTTTCATAGCCTACTTTACTATCCCATTCCTGTAGTTTTTCGGTGCTTACGCCCAGCTTTTTAAAATCGTGGAACTCATAGGGCACGTGGTTGGTCTTTAGCCAGTCGAGTGCTTTTTTTACCGTGTTGCAATTGGTGATGCCGTAAACTTTCATGGCGTAAAGGTAATTGTTTGGATGAGCATTTTTCGCCGTTTGTTTATTCTAAAGGGAACTCGAGGAGCCCTCACCTTTTACAGAGCTTTGTAATTTATAGAATGAAACGGCAAATTCCATGAATGGATTGCCGAATCAATACCTCAGTGATCATAAACCCTTTTTTACGAAATTATTGATGGCGATAAGCAGTTTCCTGCGCCCGTTGCCGCTGTAGTCTAAAAACAGAAAATGGCCACCGGCAATAGTCAGCTTCTTTTTATTTGGTGCGCTGGTAAGTTCGTCATAAAAAGTATCCACGTCTACCGGCCGCGACCAAAAATCCTTGTCACCACGGATAATCAGCGTGGGTACCGTGATATCCTTCGCATCCCAATATTTGCGGCCACCCGCCATATAAAAGCTTTCTCTTTGGAAACCTCCCGGCGTTTTAAGCAAATGCTCATCGTTAAAACTTATCGCGCTTTTGGCAAAGGCTCGTATGGTGGCAGAATCTGCCTTGCTTATCGTGTCAGTTGAAGCCCTCCCCTTCCAGAAATCGGCGACTCCCTGCTCGTCGGATTGGCAATAAGTGGGAATACTGTTACTGAATTTAGAAGAATCGGCAGCATCAGCGAAAGCTTCGTTAAAAGCCCATGGTGCCTTAACGCCATATAGGCTGTTGAGCACGATAAGATTGGCCACTTTGTCGTTATGCAGGGTAGTATAGTAAGCCGCCCAATGCCCGCCTGCGGCCCAGCCAAACAGGTTAATTTTACCGTTGGGATTGCCTTGCAGTATATAATTCACCACGGCATCTATGTCAGATGCTGCTTCCTGGCAACTGCCCGCCACCAGGGAGGTATCGGCAAGGTCATAAACCGGCGCTGTAGAACGTTCCCAGCCGCGTATGTTCATCATGTATACAGTAAAACCACCAAGTGCCAGCGATTTGGCGAATGAGGCGTCCTCTAAATTCAAATCGAAAGAGGTAGTTGCGCCGGTGCCCCCATGTATCAGCAGCAGCGGCAGTTTACGGCGCGATGAGTAAGTGGTTTCTACAATTTTGCGTACCTGCAATTGTAGCGGGCCGTTCGGTACAAAAAAATCGGTTATAGTGTAGTTACTTTGGGCCGTTGCTGTGCGTACGGTAAACAGTAAAGCAGCAATAAAGGCCAAAACGGAAAGTCTTCGAAACATGGTACAGCTATAAACTTTATTTATGCCGTAAAATTATAAAAGGAGTTGAAAACTAGGAGATGAGGTTATTTACCTTTTCTACCAGTTCGGTCAGGTCGAACGGTTTGTTGATGATGGCATCGCAGCCGTAGCGCAAAAGTTCAGCATCTCGGTTGATATAGGCAGAAAAAATGATCACCGGCACATTGCCGAATTTGGGATGCGCCTTTATCTGCTGGCAAAGCTCGCCACCATTGGTGCCAGCCACACGGTAATCCAATATTACCAGGTCGGGAGTGAATTCTTCAACCAAAGGCATTACCTCGTCGCTTTCGCCCGTACTCCTTACTTCAAAGTTTTCGTAAGTAAGTGTTTCGTGCACTATATCCAAAATGTCCTGGTTATCGTCTAATACTAAAATACGCTTTACCATAAAAGATGTTAAATAAACTACAAAAAGCCAAAAATGGTATTTAAGTATATGATTTTTTTACCGCTGCATTCAAAACTACAGATAGCGCCAATATTCGGGGGAAAGTGTGCTCAAAAGTAGTACAATTATTTTACATAGTTTAAAAGAATATGAACGGGATATTTCTTACTAATTGTATTATTATTGGTATATATAAATCGTGGAAACAAACCCAAGCCAGGCTGGCAATTTAATCCAGCAAAACTTTGCTGATTTAATGGCACAGGCCCATGCAGCTATAGGGATTTTGCGTGGTTTCGTCAGCCGTTCATAGGTATCCTACAAGGCGTTTATACTAACAGTGTTACCTACTACGGTTATGAAGCCAGAGTGCTTTTAATACGCAACAACGTAAAAGGCCAATACTATTTCAAGGTTGTTTATCAGCCAAAAAGTACCCGGCGGCGCTCTAAAGGGCATTATGGTGATAGCTACCGATGTTACGGAGCAGGTAAACTCGCGCCGGAAGCTTGAGGATGCCGAAGAACGCTTACGCATGGCTGCCGAAGCTACCGGCTAGGGCAAGTTCTATCTGGATTTGCAAAGTGGCTGCATCATCGCAAAATGAGCCTGGTAAGCCAGGAAGGGCAGGATACCGAGTCCTATTTTCTATTGCCGGTGTAATCGCCATTCCGAGCGTAGTGTGGCAATCAGAGCACACCATCCAAGGATGATGGGTAATTGACGGCCGGGCACAAAAAAAGCCCACGGCCAATAGCTGCAGGCTTCCTTGCGTAAAACCACGTCAATTAATATGGGTATGCTTTGCCAGGATGAGCTGCCTTCCATGCCCTGCGGCGTTGCAGCCATGCGGCATGTTTCTTCTTCTGTTCGCGCCTGCGCGCTTCATTACCAATAATATAGCCACCGCCTGCACCAATGGCGCCACCTATTACAGCACCGCCTACGCTATGGCCAATTAGTGCACCAGCAACCGCACCACCGGCACCACCTATAATAGCGCCTTTACCTTGTTTGCTTAATCCTTTTTTTTGTTGAGCCTGGGCATTCATGTTTAAACCTGAGGTTAATGCCATAACAAGGCCGCCGTATATGAATATCTTTTTCATGGTGATAGTATCTAAATATGGCTTGCTATTACAAATAGCAGGCCACGCTGTTTACATACTACAGCGTGTTTAAAACGGCTATGGTTTAGTGCTTTATTGCAGGAAGCGGATAACTTCGTCAGAAAACTGTATAGTTTTCCCTGCATTATTATGGTCGCCGGGTACTGCTACCATCTGCGCATGCGGTATCAGTTTCTGCAAATCGGCAACATCGCCATTAGTGCTGTCCTCGGTGCCATCTATCAATAATACGGGTATCTTCACTTTTGCCAGTTCGGCAGGGCTGGTACTGGGCTGGTGCTTTTGCTGCAGGGCCAGCGCCACTTTATCAAAAGGGTTTTTATTTATCCATACCATCATATCATCCACATCGCGCATGGTGGTATCTCCCTCCAGGGCTTTCCAGGCGTGTATGCGGCGTTGCCAGTTGGGGTTGGTGTAATCGGCCCCCATGCCGCCCATTACGGCCTTCTGCACACGCTTATCCAGCACCATTACCCGCGAGGTGATGATAGAGCCGCGCGAGTACCCAATAACATCATACTTTTTTATGCCAAGGCTGGTAACGAGGCCCATCACATCTTTTGCTTCGGCATCTTTGTTATAGCCTGCATCGCTATGCGGCTTATCAGAGCGTCCGTTGCCGCGCATATCCAGTATAATCACCTTGCAGCCGAGCTTCAGCAGGTTGCCGTACAGCAGGCCATTTTTCCAACCTTGCGCTGTGCCGGTAAAACCATGTAGCATCACCACAGGGAAACCCTCCCCTTTTACTTCGTAATAAATTTTAGTACCATCAAACGAGGTGTAATAGCTACCCTCGGCAGTATTTGTTTGTGAATAGATTTTTGTGCCGAATGCCAGGCAAAGGGCTAAACAAAACATTATCTTCTTCATTGCGATTATTTATACGAATACGTTTAAAATCAGCACACCAACCAGCCCCACAACCGACACCACCGTTTCCATTACACTCCAGGACAGGAACGTATCTTTTATCGTGAGGTTAAAATACTCTTTGTACAGCCAAAAACCCGAATCGTTCACGTGCGAAAAGGCCAGGCTGCCTGCACCTATAGATAATACCATGAGATTAGGGTTGATGCTGGGGTCTTTCACCAGCATGGCCGATACAATGCCCGCCGCCGTTAGGCCCGCCACCGTGGCCGAACCCAGGCTTACGCGTATGATGGCCGCTATTAGCCAGCCCAGGAACAAAGGCTGCAGGTTGAAAGATTTAAGTCCGTCGGCAATTTGGCTACTCACGCCGGCATCTGTAAGTACTTGCTTAAAAGCGCCGGAGCCGCCGATGATAAGCAGGATAAGCGAAATATCTTTAATAGCATCTGTGTAAATGCCGGCCAACTGCCCCATATTCTTTTTCTGTTTTATGCCGAGGGTGTAGGTAGCCACAATAAGCGCGATAAGCATTACGATGGGTGGGTCGCCTATAAAGGCTACCACTTTGTGCAGGTAATCTTTGTTATCGCCGATAAAAGGGAACGCGGCGGTAATACCAAGCAGTATAACAGGCAGCAGGGCAGCAAAAAAGCTGTTAGCTGCATTTGGTAGCTTCTCCTGCGGTATTTCTTCCGCGCGGAAAGTAGCCAATGGTTCTGATGGGATATTTTTAAGGAACTGTGACAATACCGGGCCGGCCACTATAATAGCAGGGATGCCTACAATAACGCCGTATAACAACGTAACCCCCATATTGGCATGGAACAGTACCACCAATGCCGAGGGCGAGGGGTGCGGCGGCAGAAAGCCATGCGTAACCGATAGTGCCGAAAGCATGGGCAATCCGATATAAACCGCCGGCAATTTATACTTATAGGTAATCGAAAATATCAAAGGTACCATCAACACAAAGCCGATACCGTAAAACAAGGGGATGCCCACCACAAAAGCAGCAGCTACCAAAGCCAATTGTATATACTTTGTTCCGAATGCGCTAACCAGCACCTCCGCTATTTTCTGCGCCGCGCCGCTGGTGGCTACCAGCTTACCCAGCATAGCGCCCAGGCAAATAATAATGGCCAGTGAACCGAGAGTATCGCCCAGGCCTTTTTGTACCGATGCGTTAATCTTGTCTAACGGGATACCCAGGCACAAACCGGCTGAAATAGATACGATAAGGAAAGCCAAAAACGGGTTTACCTTGGCCCAGCTTACCAGCAATATGAGCAGTACGATGCAAAAAAATATGACCAACATGGATAAATGGTTATTAACAGGTTCATCTAAAGTAACAACATTTATGTAAAAGATGAATACGCCCATTTATTTTAGGCGGATATTATTAGGTATATTTAACTCAGCATGAAAAAACGGCTATAGCCGTTACCCTTTTAAACATAGCAACACTTATGCAGAGAACAATCTCATGGTTAATTTTCATGGTGATGGGCACAGCAGCAGCATTGGCCCAAACGCCCGATAGCCTGCTCAAACCATCACCGGTCAAAACCATCAGCAGCAGCGAATACGATGCGCTGATGAAAGGTGACGACTTTTACCAGATGAGCCTGGTTGCCGACCTGAATGGTTACCCGTCTGCGAAAAAAGCGCTGAAATTCAAGAAAGAGCTCGGCCTTAGCCCTGCGCAAATTGCTGCATTAACCAAAATAAACACCGAGTTGCAGCGTAAGAAAATAGAAATGGGCAACTTCATCGTAACAAACGAAGCCAAGCTGGATGGCCTCTTCCAATCGAAAAAGGTGAACAACGGGGATATCCTGTTCTACGCAAACCGCTACTGATTGTACCTTGGAGAACTGCGTGTGGCCATTTTAACCGCCGCCTATAACACGAAACTACAGTTGGTGCCTGCGCAAGTGCAGAAGCTACTCGTATTCAAAAACGAATAATTGACAATATGCCGTTTGATTTTTTTAATTTAGCGGCTCAATAAATCGTATGAAGATTACATTTGATTTTGAAAAACCGCTGGCAGAGCTTCAGGGGCAAATAGAAAAGGTGCAGCAGGTGGAAGAGAAGAACAAGCTGGATATGAGCGCCACCATTGCCGAACTGGAAGCCAAACTGGAAGCCGCCAAAAAAGAAATATACAGCAACCTTACCGGTTGGCAAAAGGTGCAGATATCGCGGCACCCCGAACGCCCTTACACCCTGCAATACATTGAGCTGATGTGCGATGATTTCATCGAGATGCATGGCGACCGAACGGTAGGCGACGATAAGGCCATCATAGGCGGGTTCGGCACCCTTAACGGGCAAACCGTGATGTTCATTGGCCACCAAAAAGGGCGTAACACCAAAGAGCGCCAGTACCGCAACTTTGGCATGGCTAATCCCGAGGGTTACCGCAAAGCCTTAAGGCTGATGAAAATGGCCGAGAAATTCGGAAAACCTGTAGTTACGCTAATTGATACCCCAGGCGCATTCCCTGGCCTCGAAGCCGAAGAACGCGGACAGGGTGAAGCCATAGCCCGCAATTTGCTGGAGATGGCCGTACTTAAAGTACCGGTTATCTGTGTAGTTATAGGCGAAGGCGCGTCGGGCGGTGCATTGGGCATCGGCATAGGCGATAAAGTAATGATGCTGGATAACAGCTGGTACTCGGTTATTTCGCCCGAGAACTGCTCTACCATCCTTTTCAAAACCTGGGAGCACAAGGAGCGCGCAGCAGAAATGCTTAAACTTACCTCAACAGAGATGCTCAAGAACAAGCTAATTGACGGCGTGATAAAAGAGCCACTGGGCGGTGCGCATCAGGATCCGGTTACTATGGCAGCTACCCTTAAGAAGCAACTATTGAAAGACCTGAAGGCACTTGGCGAACGCAACGTAGATGAACTGGTTGCCGAACGCATAGACAAGTTCTGCAACATGGGCGTGGTGATAGAGGCCTAATACCAGTGGTGAGAACCAATAGCCAAGAAAAAAGCGGAAAAATAAAGGATAAAGAGACAAGAAAGCGGCGTTAAGCCGCTTTTTTTGTTGCTGTTAGTTGGGAATATATTATTTTCAACAGCATTATAAAAGGCTAAAAAAAACGGCTCCCGAAATATCGGAAGCCGTTTTCAATATCAGTAAAAGCGGAATTATTCGCCTTTTTCTGCATTTTCTTCGTTAGCAGCAGGTGCTTCTGGTGCAGCTTCTGCAACAGGAGTTTCAGCAACCGGGGCAACTTCGATAGGTGCTTTTGCTTTTGAAGCGCCACCACGACGACGGGTTGTCTTTTTCTCTGGCTTAGCAGCAGTATCATTACCGTAAACGGTGTTGTAATCTACCAGCTCGATGATGGCCATTTCGGCGTTATCGCCCAAACGGTTCTCTAACTTAACTATACGAGTGTAACCACCGGGGCGGTTAGCAATCTTCTCAGCAACTTCGCGGAACAGCATGCCCACAACCTCTTTATCCTGCAGGTAGCTAAATACTGTACGACGTGAGTGCGTAGTATCGCTTTTTGATTTTGTCAATAATGGCTCAACATAACCGCGTAAAGCTTTTGCTTTTGCTAAGGTTGTTGTGATACGCTTGTGTAGGATAAGCGAAGAAGCCATGTTAGCCAACATCGCTTTGCGGTGGCTGTCGGTGCGGCCTAAATGGTTTACTTTTTTACCGTGTCTCATTTGTTTTTTTTGTTATGGCACGTGCATACCGTTGGGCGGCGTATTATCGTCAAGCCCTCGGAATTATGCCGATGTTAGTGATCAGTTAGTTAAAGGCAAAGATTGGTCACCAGCAATCAACACCCGTTGTTATGAAATGAAAAGAGGTTAAAGATTATCTAAAAATCTTTAACCTCTCATCAATAATATTATTCTTCGTCTAACTTAAATTTAGCCAGGTTCATACCAAAAGATAAGCCTTTTGATTTAACCAGGTCCTGAATTTCGGTTAATGATTTCTTACCGAAGTTCCTGAATTTAAGCATATCTGCAACATCGTAAGAAACTAAATCGGCCAGGCTACGGATATCTGCAGCTTTTAAGCAATTCAAAGCACGTACGCTCAGGTCCAGGTCAACCAATTCGGTCTTAAGGATTTTACGCATGTGAAGGATTTCTTCGTCAACTTCTTTAGTTTCTTCTTTAGCCTGTGCTTCAAGCATCATATTCTCATCAGAGAACAGCATAAAGTGCTGGATAAGGATCTTGGCAGCTTGCTTTAAAGCATCTTCCGGGTGGATAGAACCATCGGTAGATATATCAAGAATCAGTTTTTCATAATCCGTTTTCTGCTCTACACGGTAATTTTCAAGCGTGTATTTAACGTTCTTTATTGGGGTGAAGATAGAATCGATAGCTATCACACCTACGTTTGCATCAGGATTTTTGTTTTCCTCGTTAGAGATGTAACCGCGGCCCTTAGCAACAGTAAGCTCAACTTCCAACGTTACCGACGAATCCATGTTACAGATAACAAGATCAGGGTTCAGTATGGTAAAGTTGTTAGAAAACTTAGTAACATCGCCTGCTTTAAAAGCATCCTGGCCGTTAATGATCACAAATATCTTCTCATTATCGCCCGATTCGCCTGTTTTCTTGAAACGTACCTGTTTCAGGTTCAGGATTATCTCGGTAACATCTTCAACCACGCCTTTGATGGTTGAGAACTCATGCATTACGCCAGAGATACGTACTGATGTAATAGCATAACCTTCTAATGAAGAAAGTAAGATACGACGCAGAGCATTACCAATGGTTACACCGAAGCCTGGTTCTAACGGACGAAACTCAAACGTGCCATCAAAATCATTTGATTTCTGCATGATAACCTTGTCTGGTTTTTGAAATGCTAAAATTGCCATTTATATCTTGGGTTTATTGTTTGTTTGATAATAGATTTGAGATGTGAGATATGAGATGTGAGGATAAAACCGCACCCTCAACATATCCTGTAATCCAAACCGCCTATAATAGTAAATGTTATAAACTAAAAATTGAGATATGGGATTTGCGAACCTAATCTCAAATCTCATATCTCCAATCTCATATCTAATTCTTATTTTGAGTACAACTCCACAATAAGGTTTTCCTTAATGTTTTCAGGTATCTCATCGCGGTTAGGGTAGTTTAAGAACTTACCTGTTAATTCGGCAGCGTTCCACTCCAACCAGCTGTATTTATTGATCTTGCGGCCGGCAACCGAAGTGGTTATGGCTTCAAGAGATTTTGATTTCTCACGTACGGCTACTACATCACCTGCTTTTAACTGGTAGGATGCGATATTTACAACGCTACCGTTTACAGTAATGTGTTTGTGGCCAACCAACTGGCGTGCGCCAGAACGTGTAGGGGCTATACCTAAGCGGTAAACTGCGTTATCTAAACGTGCTTCTAAGAATTTCAACAAGTTTTCACCTGTGATGCCTTCTTTAGCTGATGCAGTGTGGAACAAGTTCTCGAACTGACGCTCTAATACACCGTAAGTGTATTTAACTTTCTGTTTTTCCATCAACTGTACTGCGTACTCAGATTGCTTTCCTCTTCTTTTAGAAGCACCGTGCATACCTGGACCGTAGTTTTTTCTTTCCAACGCTTTGTCCGGACCGAAGATTGGCTCGCGGAACCTACGTGCGATTTTTGATTTTGGGCCTGTATATCTTGCCATTATTTGTGTGTTTTAAAGTATCGTGCAACCTGTAGCTGCCGAATCTTAGCTTTAAAAATTAGTGAATTAAACTCGTCTGCGTTTTGATGGGCGGCAACCGTTGTGCGGAAGCGGTGTAATATCTCTGATGGTAGTAACCTCGATACCTGTAGTTTGCAAGGTACGGATAGCGCTTTCGCGGCCAGAACCCGGGCCTTTTACAAATACCTCTACTTTACGCAAGCCTAAATCATAAGCTACTTTACCGCAATCGGCAGCAGCCTGACCGGCAGCGTAAGGGGTGTTCTTTTTAGAACCCTTGAAACCCATTTTACCTGCCGAAGACCATGAAATAGCCTGGCCGGTTTTGTTGGTAAGGGTAATGATAATGTTGTTGAAAGTTGCATTGATGTGTGCTTCGCCAACAGACTCAACAATAACAATGCGTTTTTTGGTTACTTTTTTAGCTTTAGCCATTTTCTTAATTATTGAGTTAGTGAATTACTGAATTAGTGATTTCTAATTCGGACCCATTAACCGTTTGTTATAATTCTATATTCCTAATGACTTTTAAATAAAGCAGCTTTTAACTAACCTCTACTCTACGGTCACTAATCACTTACTATTTAGTAGCTTTCTTTTTGTTAGCAACTGTTTTACGTTTACCTTTACGGGTACGTGAGTTGTTTTTAGTGCGTTGGCCACGTAATGGTAAACCTTTACGATGACGGGTACCACGGTAGCAACCGATATCCATTAAACGTTTGATGTTCAACTGAACTTCTGAACGAAGGGAGCCCTCTACCTTTATCTGATCGTTGATGATGGTACGGATGGCAGTTAACTGCTCATCATTCCATTCCTGAACTTTAACGCTCTCATCAATACCTGCTTGTTTCAAAATTTCCGCTGCAGTAGAGCGTCCTATTCCGTAGATGTAAGTTAAACCTATTACACCTCTTTTGTTTTTTGGTAAATCAATACCTGAAATCCTTGCCATGTTTGTTGTTTTGTTTTACGTAATACCGAACGGCGGGCCACCGTTGTACGGACTATTACACTTTGTCTTTAATTATCCCTGACGCTGTTTGTATTTAGGATTCTTTTTGTTTATCACATAAAGTTTCCCGTTACGGCGGATGATTTTGCAATCAGCGCTGCGTTTTTTAATGGATGCTCTAACTTTCATCTCGTTTGTTATTTATATCTGTAGGTTATTCTTCCTTTTGTTAAATCATACGGGCTCATTTCCAGTTTTACCCTGTCGCCAGGAAGGATTTTGATGTAGTGCATACGCATTTTGCCCGATATATGCGCAATAATCTCGTGGCCGTTTTCCAGTTCAACTCTAAACATCGCATTAGATAATGCTTCGCGAATTGTACCATCTTGCTCAATCGAGGATTGTTTTGCCATATTTTACTGATTATTACTTAATTATCTGCCCCCAAAACGGGATGCAAAATTAATAAAAATATTTTAATTATTATTTTTATTTTTCAAAACTTCGTCAATGTACGAAAACGTCGATAAAACGTCTGGTTGTCCTTTTTTTACAGCCACCGTATGCTCGTAATGTGCAGAAGGTTTCTTGTCGCTGGTTGAGACGGTCCACCCATCGTCCCAAAACTTAACGCCTGCACGGCCTGCGTTAATCATTGGCTCAATAGCAATCACCATCCCCTCTTCCAGTTTTATGCCCGAACCGCGTTTGCCGTAATTAGGAACCTCAGGCTTCTCGTGCAGGCGCGTGCCTACACCGTGACCAACCAGTTCACGTACTACACCAAATCCGTTCTTCTCGGCGTGCTCTTGCACTGCGTGGCCTATATCGCCTATACGCATGCCTGCCACAGCCTTAGCTACGCCCAAATCTAAACACTCGCGGGTTACGCGCATCAGTTTTTGCGTTTTCTCGTCAACGTCACCAATGGCGAATGTAAACGCCGAATCGCCGTAGTATTTATTCAATATCACACCGCAATCAACTGATACCAGATCTCCCTCAACCAAAGGTTTTTTTCCGGGGAAGCCATGTACCACCTGATCGTTAAGCGAAATACATAAAGAATAGGGGAAACCGTTATAGTTTAAAAATGCCGGAACCCCTCCGTTGTCACGGATAAAGGTTTCGGCAAGTTTATTTAATTCGAGGGTTGTAACACCGGGACCTATAACCTTAGCTATTTCGCCGTGTGTTTTAGAAACAAGTAACGAACTTTCTCTTATCAGCTCTATTTGTTCAACAGACTTATAAATGATTTTCGACATCCTTTATATTAGATAGCAGTGGGCGTTGTACCGGCAGCTGTAGGCACACCAGAGCGGCCTTTGATCCTGCCTGTCTTCATTAACCCATCGTAATGACGCATCAACAAATGGCTTTCAATCTGCTGTAAAGTATCTAACACAACACCTACAAGGATAATGAGCGATGTACCGCCAAAGAACCTGGCAAACAAGCTGCTTACGCCTACCATACTAGCCAGCGACGGTATAACCGCTACGATAGCCAAAAATATAGAGCCGGGCAACGTTATCTTGGATATAACCTCATCTATGAAAGTTGTGGTAGCATTGCCTGGTGCAACACCTGGTATAAAGCCACCATTCTTTTTCATATCATCGCTCATTTGCTTAGGGTTAACCGTAATAGCTGTATAGAAATACGTGAACAAGATAATCAGTATTGCAAATACAACGTTATGCTCCCAAGAGTTGATATTAGATAATGCTATCAATATACCGTTTGATGCCGCGTTAGGGAAAAACTGCGCTACTGTAGCCGGGATAAACATCAATGCCTGAGCAAAAATGATTGGCATTACGCCAGCAGCATTTACCTTTAAAGGTATATACTGGCGTACGCCGCCGTACTGTTTGTTGCCTACTATACGTTTTGCGTATTGCACTGCAATTTTACGTGTACCCTGTACGATAAGGATAGTAAACATCACCACACCCAACAGCGCCACAATTTCTACGATGAATGTTATCAAACCACCCGGTCCGCCTGTACGCGACTGGAATTCGGTAGCGAAAGCTGCGGGCAGCTGCGCTATGATACCCGTCATAATGATGAGCGAAATACCGTTACCTATACCTTTATCAGTGATTTTTTCGCCCAACCACATTACGAATAACGTTCCTGCGGTAAGCACGAATGTATTCAATACGATAAAGTATGGGTTGCCTATCAGCATAGCTTCAGGGCTCACCTGCGATTTCAGATACCCTATAGCCTGCAAAGCAGTAATGGCTATAGTTAGGTAACGTGTCATCTGGTTTAGTTTGTTGCGACCGCTTTCACCCTCTTTTTGCATTTTGGTAACGGCAGGCACAGCTATACCTAAAAGTTGCACCACGATAGAGGCCGAAATGTAAGGCATTACGCCCAACGCAAAGATAGACGAACGTGAGAACGAACCTCCTGCAAACATATTTAGCAAGCCTACAAGGCCTTCTTTTGCTTTAGCAGTATCAAGCGTTGCAGCATTTACGCCAGGCAACACTATAAACGAACCAATACGATATATTAAAAGAAATAAGAGTGTGTTGGTTATACGCACTCTTAAGTCCTCAATTTTCCAGATATTGGATAATGTGGTGAAAAATTTCTTCATCGAAAATTATAACTTTACAATGGTTCCGCCGGCTGCTTCGATAGCTTTCTGCGCAGTAGCAGTAAATGCATGTGCTGTAACTTCTAACTTGGCTTTCAGTTCGCCACGGCCTAAGATCTTGATCAGGTCGTTACGTGATGCCAAACCGTGTTCTTTTAATACATCGAAGTTAACTGTTGATAACGAATATTTTTCAGTTAACGCTTGCAATACATC
Organism: Mucilaginibacter psychrotolerans; assembly: GCF_004519315.1. Classification (GTDB taxonomy): domain Bacteria; phylum Bacteroidota; class Bacteroidia; order Sphingobacteriales; family Sphingobacteriaceae; genus Mucilaginibacter; species Mucilaginibacter psychrotolerans. The sequence goes on along the minus strand of NZ_SOZE01000038.1, from coordinate 38,419 downwards.
AAGGTTTACACCAACATACTCTACACGGTTAGGGTTTTTAAAACCAACCTTAGGTACACGGCGCTGCAATGGCATCTGGCCACCTTCGAAACCTACCTTGGTAGATGTTCCCGAACGTGAACCCGCACCTTTGTGACCACGGGTTGATGTACCACCACGGCCACTACCTGTACCACGGCCAATTCTTTTTCTATTTTTAGTAGAACCTTCTGCAGGTTTAAGATTACTTAAATTCATGATATTAAATATTTTCTACCGCTACCAGGTGGTTTACTTTACGTACCATACCTATAATAGCTGCAGTGGCTTCAACTTCCACACTGTGGTTAATTTTTTTGAGGCCCAGGGCCTCAACAGTTTTTTTCTGGCGCTCGGTTCTGTCGATAACGCTCTTTATCTGTGTGATCTTAATTTTCGACATGGCTGATTATCCGTTAAATACTTTACCTAAACTGATACCGCGCTGTTGAGCCACTGTGTGCGCATCGCGTAATTGCGATAATGCAGATACAGTTGCTTTAACCACGTTGTGGGGGTTTGACGATCCTTTTGATTTTGCCAATACGTTGTGTACACCGGCACTCTCTAACACAGCACGCATCGCGCCACCTGCTATAACGCCGGTACCGTTTGCTGCTGGTTTGATGTAAACGAAACCACCGCTGAATTTACCTATCTGATCGTGAGGGATAGTGTTGTTAATAATTGGAACCTTAACCAGGTTCTTCTTAGCATCATCTATACCTTTGGCAATTGCTTCAGTAACCTCTTTTGCTTTACCCAAACCGTAACCTACAACACCATTTTCATCGCCTACCACTACGATAGCAGAAAAGCTGAATGTACGGCCACCTTTGGTTACTTTGGCTACACGTTGTATGCTTACCAGGCGATCTTTTAATTCGATCTCGCTGGTTTTTACTCTTTTTATGTTAATTGTTGACATTTCCTGTTTCGATTAAAAGTTTAAACCACCTTCACGTGCACCTTCAGCCAGTGATTTAACACGGCCGTGGTACAAATAACCATTCCTGTCAAACACTACATCTACTATACCTGCAGCGATAGCTTTCTCAGCTACCAGTTTACCTACAGCTACAGATTGATCTGACTTAGTAGAGCCGCTTGCAACAAAATCTTTTGACAATGATGATGCTGATACTAAGGTTTTGCCACTAACGTCGTCAATAATTTGAGCGTAGATGCCTTTATTGCTTCTGAAAACAGATAAGCGAGGGCGTGCTGTTGATCCTGAAAGGCGTTTACGTATGCCTTTTTTAATCCTGTCTCTTCTTGATAATTTCATGGCGCTTATTTTTTAGATGCTGATTTACCTGCTTTTCTTCTCAATACTTCGCCAACAAACTTGATACCTTTACCTTTGTAAGGCTCTGGCGTACGTAACGAGCGAATCTTCGCTGCTACCTGGCCAATCAATTGTTTATCGTTAGATTCCAGGATGATGGTTGGGTTTTTACCCTTATCAGCAGTGGTTGTAACTTTAATTTCTTTCGGCAATTCAAATACGTAGTGGTGAGAATAACCCAGCACCAAATCTAAAGTGTTGCCTGTGTTTGTTGCACGGTAACCCACACCTACTAATTCTTGTTGAATTTTGTAGCCTTCGGTTACACCAACAACCATGTTGTTTAACAACGAGCGGTACAAACCGTGTAACGCTTTGTGGCGTTTCTGGTCCGAAGGGCGTTTAACCAATAACTGGTCGCCTTCTTGCTCAATGATGATATCTCTATCAACTGCCTGTTGCAATTCGCCTTTAGGGCCTTTTACGGTAACTACATTTTCTGCAGATACAGTAACAGTTACGCCGGCGGTTATTGCTATAGGTGCTTTTCCTATTCTTGACATTGCTTAATTTCCTCCTATTAATATACGTAGCATAAAACTTCGCCACCCACGTTTTGGGTACGAGCTTCTTTATCGGTCATTACACCTTTAGAAGTCGATAAGATGGCGATACCTAAACCATTTAATACACGCGGCAGGTTATCCATGCCGGCATATTTCCTCAAACCTGGTTTACTAATACGAGAAATGCTGCGTATAGCAGAAATCTTAGTTATCGGGTGGTACTTCAAAGCAACTTTGATGCTGCCTTGAGGGCCGTTATCCTCAAACTTAAAATTAGCAATGTAACCTTTTTCGAAAAGCACTTTAGTGATTTCCTTTTTCAGATTTGATGCAGGAATTTCAACAACCCTATGGTTGGCTTTAATAGCATTCCTTACTCTTGTAAGATAATCTGCGATTGGATCTGTATTCATTTTTATTGATTATGATGGTGGTTTCCTTCCCGTAACATCCGGGTCGACCTTCCATCGGTTAATTCGTTCTAAAATTCGAGCCGCAAAGGTACAAAAAAATTCAAAACATATTGTTGTATGTTTTGAATTTACCTTTGACTCGTAATTACCTGGTATTTACCAGCTTGCTTTCTTTACTCCCGGGATTTTTCCATCTAATGCCATCTCGCGGAATGTAACACGCGAAATACCAAACTGACGCATATAACCACGTGGGCGACCGGTTAGCTTGCAACGATTGTGCAATTTTACCGGTGATGATGCTTTAGGTAATTTATCTAAACCCTGAAAATCGCCGGCTGCTTTAAGTGCTGCTCTTTTTTCAGCATATTTTGCTACTAATTTAGCACGTTTTACTTCGCGTGCTTTAACGCCTTCTTTAGCCATTGTTGATTGGTGTTTGATTTTTAAATGGTAAACCAAATTGCTTTAGTAACTCTAATGCTTCAACATCGTTGGCAGCAGAGGTTACGAAGGTAATATCCATACCTTGTATCTTGTTGATCTTATCAATGTTTATCTCCGGGAAGATAATCTGCTCAGTGATACCTAAAGTATAGTTACCACGGCCATCGAAACCTTTATCGTTGATACCTTTGAAATCGCGGATACGTGGCAAGGCCACAGAGATCAAACGATCTAAAAACTCGTACATGGTGTTGTCGCGCAGGGTTACACGCACGCCAACAGGCATATTTTTACGTAATTTAAAGTTCGAGATATCTTTCTTTGATTTTGAAGATACTGCTTGCTGGCCAGTGATGGTAGTAAGTTCGGTGATGGTGTTCTCGATCAGTTTCTTATCGGTAGTAGCACCGCCAACGCCTTGGTTAATTGCTATTTTAAGCAACTTAGGCACTTGCATTACGCTTTTGTACTGAAATTTCTCTTTCAGCGCAACGCGAACATCGTCCTTATATTTGGTTTTTAACCTTGGTACGTAAGTCATTATTTAATTTCCTCCCCTGATTTTTTAGAAACCCTAACCAGTTTGCCGGCATCGTTCAATTTACGGCCAACACGGGTAGTTTTTCCGGTTTTTGGTTCAACCAGCGCCAGGTTCGAAATATGGATAGCAGCTTCCTGCTTCAATATACCGCCATTAGGGTTGGCTGCATTAGGCTTGGTGTGTTTAGATACCATATTGGCACCTTCTACAATAGCCCTGTTTTTGTCAATTATTACTTCAACTATCTTACCTTGCGTGCCTTTAGAGTCGCCGGCAATAACCTTTACTAAATCACCCTTGCGGATTTTCAATTTAGCCGGTTTTGTTACTTTCTTTTCCATATTATAATACCTCCGGTGCTAATGATACAATTTTCATAAATTGTTTTTCACGCAGTTCCCTGGCAACTGGGCCAAAGATACGTGTGCCCCTTGGCTCATCCTGGTTGTTTAATAACACGGCTGCGTTATCGTCGAAACGGATGTATGAACCATCTTTCCTGCGGATCTCTTTCTTGGTTCTTACCACTACGGCTTTAGATACGGTACCTTTTTTAACGTTACCCGATGGGATAGCGCTTTTTACGGTCACTACGATCTTATCACCGATAGAAGCGTATCTTTTACCTGTACCGCCCAATACGCGTATCACTAAAACTTCTTTAGCTCCGCTGTTATCGGCTACATTTAATCTTGATTCCTGCTGTACCATGTTATTTAGCCCTTTCTAAAATTTGAACTAATCTCCAGTTTTTGTTCTTACTCAGCGGACGAGTTTCCATAATCAATACGGTATCACCAACACCGCATGTGTTAGTTTCGTCATGAGCCATAAATTTGGTAGTTTTCTTTACGAACTTACCATAGATGGGGTGCTTCACCTTCCGCTCTACAGCAACTACAATAGATTTTTCCATCTTATTGCTTACTACCAGGCCGGTACGTGTTTTTCTTAAATTTCTTTCCATTGTTTTCCGACGCTTAAAATTAATTAGAAGCCGACGCAGCTTTACGCTTTGTTATTTCAGTGTTTAAACGAGCAATCTCCTTGCGCACTTTAGTAATGCGGGTTGGATTTTCGATAGCCGAAACCGCGTGAGCAAATTTCAGTTTAGTCAGTTGACTTTTTTCCTCGCCGAGCTTCGCCGCTAATTCTTCGGTAGTAAGCCCTATAATTTCTGAGTTCTTCATTTTCTTATTGTTTGTTGTAATGTTGGAATGTATTAATGTTGTAATGTTTCTTTTTGGGTTGAAAAGTCATCTCAACTTTGCAACATTCAACCTTACAACCTTTCAACTCCGCGTTTATGCCTCTACGTAATCCCTACGTGTTACAAATCTGGTTTGCACCGGTAATTTCTGTGCAGCTAGGCGCAAGGCCTCTTTGGCAACCTCCAAGGGTACACCTTCTGCTTCAAATATCATCCTGCCCGGGCGTACAACTGCTACCCAATACTCGGGAGCACCTTTACCTTTACCCATACGTACCTCTGCTGGTTTCTTGGTTACAGGCTTATCAGGAAATATCCTGATCCACACCTGGCCTTCACGTTTCATGAAACGTGTTACAGCGATACGTGCAGACTCGATCTGACGGCTGGTAATCCAGGCTGCTTCGAGTGATTTTATACCGAAAGATCCGAATGAAAGCTCGGTGCCACGACTGGCTAACCCTTTCATCCTGCCTTTTTGCATCTTTCTGAACTTCGTTCTTTTTGGCTGTAGCATTTTATTAAGCTTTTATATCCGTCACGGATATGTCTTTTCTAACCTTATTGTTAATATTATCTCCTTGGGCCACCGGGACGGTTACCACCACCCTGGCCACCACCTGGGCGGTTGTTACCACCCTGGCCGCCACCGCCTCTGCGGTCGCCACCCGGGCCTGGTTTACGATCGCCACGGCGTTCGCCACCACGTTCGCCACCTCTTGCACCGTCACGGCCACCGAAACCGGCTGCGCCTTCTGGCCTGCCACCTTTACCGCTTGCGCTGCTTGTGCCACCAATGTTTGGAGACAGATCGCGTTTGCCGTAAACTTCGCCTTTGCAAATCCAAACCTTAACACCTATTTTACCATAAGTAGTTAATGCTTCTGCTAAAGCGTAATCGATATCGGCACGGAAAGTGTGCAATGGTATGCGTCCTTCTTTGTACTGCTCGGTACGAGCCATTTCGGCACCGCCTAAACGGCCGCTGGTCATTACTTTGATGCCTTCGGCACCCATCCTCATGGTAGATGCGATGGTAGTTTTCATGGCACGGCGGAAAGAGATACGTGCTTCAAGTTGTTTAGCAATACCTTCGGCAACTAACTGGGCATCAAGCTCAGGGCGTTTTATTTCGAAGATGTTGATCTGAACATCTTTTTTGGTTAATTTCTTTAGCTCTTCTTTGATTTTATCAACCTCAGCGCCGCCTTTACCAATCACAATACCCGGACGGGCGGTGTGGATAGTTACAGTGATGCGTTTTAAAGTACGTTCTATAACAACTTTAGATACACCACCTTTATTGATACGAGCTGATAAGTATTTGCGGATCTTTTCGTCTTCAACTAATTTGTCGGCATAGTGATTTCCACCGAACCAATTAGAATCCCAACCGCGGATGATCCCTAACCTGTTACCTATTGGATGTGCTTTTTGTCCCATTTCAAATTAGTTGTTATCGTTTTTACTATCCACAATCAGTGTTACATGGTTAGAGCGTTTGCGTATGCGGTAACCCCTTCCTTGCGGAGCCGGGCGTAACCTTTTAAGCTGACGGCCACCACCTACTGATACCTCTTTCACAAACAGGTTGCTATCTTCAATACGTTTGTCTTCGTTTTTTGCTTCCCAGTTTTTGATGGCTGATAACAAAAGCTTCTCTACACGTATAGCTGCTTCTTTATTAGTGAATTTTAAGATGTTTAAAGCCTTGCTAACTTCAACACCACGTATCAGGTCAACCACCAAACGCATTTTGCGCGGTGAAGTTGGGCAGTTCTGTAACTTGGCAATAGACGAGCCACCCACAACGAGTTTCGCAGCTTCCTTTTGTTGCCTGATCTGTACAGACCTTTTAATTTTTGTTGTTGCTTCCATTGCCTGTTATTTTTTCTTTTCTGCGTGACCGCGGAATGTGCGGGTTGGAGCAAATTCGCCCAACTTGTGACCAACCATGTTTTCTGTTACGTACACAGGGATAAATTTATTACCGTTGTGTACTGCGAATGTATGACCAACGAAATCAGGAGAGATCATGCTACGGCGCGACCATGTTTTAACAACTGATTTTTTACTAGAATCATTCAAGGTAAGAACTTTTCTTTCCAGGTTATGATCTATGTAAGGTCCTTTTTTAATTGAACGTGCCATTATTATTTCTTCCTTCTTTCAATGATATAACGATCAGACCCTTTTTTCTTGTCACGAGTTTTGTAGCCCTTAGCTAACAAACCTTTACGTGAACGTGGATGGCCACCCGAAGCACGGCCTTCACCACCACCCATAGGGTGATCTACCGGGTTCATGGCAACACCACGAACGCGAGGACGACGACCTAACCAACGTTTGCGACCGGCTTTACCTAATACGGCGTTAGCCCTTTCGGCATTCGAAACCGAGCCTATAGTTGCTAGACAGGTAGCCAGTATCATGCGGGTTTCGCCAGAAGGCAATTTGATAATGGCGTATTTACCATCACGTGCAGATAACTGTGCGTAGGTACCTGCACTGCGTGCTATGATACCACCCTGACCAGGGTTAAGCTCGATGTTATGGATAATAGAACCTAAAGGGATGTTCTTAAGGGGCATAGTGTTGCCAACCTCAGGAGCAGCGCCTTCGCCAGATACAACAGTTTGTCCAACTGTTAAACCTGTAGGGGCTATCATGTATCGTTTCTCGCCATCAACAAAGTGTAGCAAAGCTATACGTGCTGAACGGTTTGGATCGTATTCAATTGTTGCAACTTTTGCAGGGATGTTAAACTTGTTACGTTTAAAATCAATTAACCTGTATGCTTGCTTGTGACCACCGCCTAAATAGCGCATGGTCATTTTACCATCGTGGTTACGGCCGCCTGACCTTGTATTTACTGATACAACCAATGACTTTTCAGGAACATTTGTTGTAATATCTGAGTTAGATACATCAACTCTGAAGCGGGTACCCGGCGTAACCGGTTTAAATCTCTTTACTGCCATCTTCTTATTATATATTGCTGTAAAAATCTATTGTTTCACCATCTTTCAGCGTAATGATGGCTTTTTTGTAAGTAGCGGCGCGGCCAGATACTGCACCTGCTTTTGTGTTGCGGGTTTTGAGTTTGCCTGCGTATTTCATTGTGTTAACTGCTGTAACGTTAACACCATACATAGCCTCAATAGCGCCTTTGATCTGAATTTTGTTGGCCCTGGGATCAACCTTGAAAGCGTAGCGGTTAAGCTTCTCAGTTAATTGAGCAACCTTTTCAGTAAGTAAGGGTTTCTTTAAAATTTCCATAATTACTTAGCTAATGCTTCCTCCAAAGTTTTAACAGCACCTGTAGTAAGGATAAGTTTTCCGGCGTTCAACACATCGTAAGTGTTAATATCGGTAACGTTTATTACCTTAGTCTTCTTCAGATTCCTGCTTGATAAATACACATTGTTATTTTCCACACCTGCAAGTACCAATAACGTCTTATCGTTAGTTACATTCAGGTCGGCTTCCATTTGGATATAAGTTTTGGTTTTGATAGCATCGAAGTTGAAATCTTCCAATACCAAAATATTGTTATCCTTTGCTTTGTATGATAAGGCAGAGTTACGTGCTAATGATTTAAGCTTTTTGTTCAGCTTAAAGCTATAGTCGCGTGGCTGCGGACCGAAAACACGGCCACCACCATTAAACAATGGCGATTTGATGCTACCGGCACGGGCGCCGCCTGTACCTTTTTGTTTATGTAATTTGCGGGTACTACCTGCAATTTCATTACGTTGTTTTGATTTGTGTGTACCCTGGCGCTGGTTAGCTAAGAACTGCTTTACATCTAAGTAAATAGCATGATCGTTGGGCTCTACACCGAATACGGATTCAGGCAGTTGCACCTTGGCACCTGTTTCTTTACCTGATAGATTTAATACGTTGATTTCCATCTTATTTATCCAATATTACGAATGAACCCTTAGCTCCTGGGATGGAACCCTTAACTACGATTAGGTTTTGCTCGCTAAATACTTTAACAACCTGAAGGTTTTGTACTTTAACACGAACGTTACCCATTTGACCAGCCATACGCATACCTTTAAATACACGTGAAGGCCAAGAAGAAGCTCCTAATGAACCTGGTGCACGTAAACGATTGTGCTGACCGTGAGTTTGCATACCCACACCACCAAAACCGTGACGTTTTACCACACCCTGGAAACCTTTACCTTTTGAAGTACCAACCACATCAACAAAATCACCGATTTCAAAAATATCTACGGTAACAGTGTCACCAAGAGCTTTTTCATCCGTGAAAGTTTTGAATTCTACAAGCTTACGCTTAGGAGTGGTGCCGGCTTTTTCAAAATGGCCTTTTAGAGGTGCGGAGGTGTTTTTCTCCTTCTTTTCGCCATACGCTAACTGAACAGCAGCGTATCCGTCTGTATCTACAGACCTGACCTGAGTTACTACGCAAGGGCCAGCTTCGATTACAGTGCAGGGGATATTTTTCCCTGTTTCATCGAAAATGCTGGTCATTCCTACTTTTTTACCAATTATTCCTGACATTTTCTTTATTTTATTAGTGCCCATCGAAGCAGTAGGGCTTCGTTCAAGGCATATGATTTCCCCTTAAGGGACGGCAAAGATAGGAATTTTGTATTAATTGTCAAATACTTAGCAAGTTATTTTTAAATAATTATTTGCTTGGTAAAAACGAGGTTGGCCTGGTGGCAAAACGGGCTGTTTTATAAGCGTTTATTTTGTGTATATTTGATATTATAGGCTATAAAACCGTTTTATTATGTTAAAAATAGATAGGATAACGAGCAACCCTAACGTGATGAATGGTAAAGCATGCATCAGGGGGCTGCGTATTACAGTGTCGTTAGTGCTAAATCTTATTGCAAATGGGATGCAAAAAGCGGAAATTATCGATGAATATCCTCACTTAGAGCCAGAAGATATTGACCAGTGCTTGCAGTATGAAGATTACCACTTATAACAAGATTCCATTTATTGCATGAATTGGAATTATTTGATATTTTTTATCCTTTCCAGTATCTGCTCATCGGCTATGGTGCTCAAATCAGATTTATCGTATATCGCCAATAGATATATTTCTTCGTCAACAAATCTCACGTAAGTTATTACTCTTGCGCCGCCGGATTTGCCTTTGTTTTTAGATGAAATGCTCATTCGAATTTTATAGCAGCTATTTCCTATCGATTCACCTGCTTGCGGATTATCGTTTAAACCGATAATTATTTTTTCTAAATCAGCTTTTAACTATGGGTGTCTTTTGAGAAGCTTTTTAAACTCTCGTTTAAAGAATGTGGTGAAAATTATACTATAGTTCATCCAACAGCTCTTCTACCGTTTTACGTTTGACTACACCCTTTGGATGGTTGTTCACAAAATCAACAGCTTCATCAAGACCTTAAAAATTCCTTTTCTTTGCGGGATAATTTCGTCTTACCATTTTTTGATTCGGCATCTGTAGCTACAACCTTTCCTCCTAGCTGCTCTACAAGGTCGGTAATCGTTTTGCCTGCCCGTTCCGAAATTTCTATTGTAAGCGTTGTCATGATAACAAAATAAACATTTCCGCTAAATTAAATGAGTTGAGATTTTTACCTTTATCATTATGAAACGCCTTTACACCTTATCCGCTTTCTTATTCCTTACAGGTTTATCATTTGCTCAAACTGTTCCGGATTCGACCAAAAAAAAACAATCCGCAACCGACCATCCGGCTGGCGAAAGGAAAGATTTTGACGCTCTAGAGCATCCACCCGAATATCCGGGAGGCGTCCCCGCGTTCAGCAGTTATATCAGCAGCACGCTTAAATACCCTGAGGTAGCCCGATTGATAGGTATAGATGGGAGATTGGTGGTCACTTTCATTATTGAAAGGGATGGCAAGGTAACGAACGTTACCCCTGTGAATTGCATCGGTGCAGGCTGTGAGGCCGAAGCGGTGCGTGTTCTCCAGGGATCTAAACCTTGGACACCCGGTGTCCAAAACGGCAGGCCGGTAAGGGTTCAATATTCGGTACCTATCAGTTTTTCTGTAGACAAAGGTAAAGTGAGCATGAAAGAGCTCAGGGCCTCCAAATATGGCTTCGTGTTCAATATTAAAGAAAGGCTCTACACGATTGACGAGGCGCAAGAGATTCTTGGTGGGTCCTTCCAGTCCGGAGACGTGAAAATAGCCGAGCCTTTTTATAACGAAGGCAACAATCCCAGGTTTTTGATGCCTGATAAAAACGAAGTTTATCTAGTGAAGATGAAAGACTAACCTAAACTTATTTAACAATATCAACATGAACAACGACCAACCTAATAACAATGACCTCAATAACGAGGAAGAAAGCCTCCGCATGGAAAATGAATTCCTTCACCTGAAACTGAAGGCAGAATATGGTGCCGATTCTTTCAGCAGCGGCAACCTCGACCCTGAATTAGAAAACATGTTCCTGAAAAACATTATGGCCTTCGAGAACAGTTATGCGGCAAACAAGCGCGCAACCGTCTTCGAGATATTGGGTCGCCCCAATTTTAAGCGGGCCGATGAACTGAACGACACGGACCTGGACGATGCGTTAGAAGTAGTAAATGCGCTATTGCTTTCAAAAAACATGGTGGTTGATTTTAGCGGAGCGTATGAAAACCGTATCAAATACACGTTTATAGTAGAGGAGCTATTTGGTAAGGAAACCGATGACATGCAGGTGCCGGGCATGATAAGCCATTTTCACTACGAAGAGTATCATCCTAATCACCAACTGGATATTGCAGCTCGCGCCGAAGAATTCATAAACGGTTGGTTTAAACGCGATTTAAAAGGCGCCTGGTGCCTCGCAGATGAATTCGTTTTGGCTGGCGACATTGCTATAAATAAAGAAGCGCTATCGGAAAGGCTTAAAAGCATATTCGACTCGTATACAGCATTTACCAATGCTGATTATACCATTGCCAAAATCGATTTTGAATTTAAGACCGAAACGGGCATGGGCTACGCCGAGGGTTTCGTAAAATATGATGCGGTTTTAGAAAATGGCGAACAAGTACTCATTAAAGGTCCGTTTAAGCTATATCTTTCTTGCGAGTATGGATGGTGGGCAATCTTCCACATCGTGTTCCCTGGCTTTAAGTAAGAGAGTTTTAATAATGATTGCGACATTGGATGATATAAAGTTTTTCATCCCGTATTTTATAAACAAGTCTATGTTCGTCTGTGATCCTGCGGCTCCAGCAGCCGGAAAGGTTGCCTTTTAACGGCTCTGGTTTACCGATACCTTTAAACGGAGATCTCAATGCATCGTTTATTAAAGCATTAATTCGTTCCAAAACCTTTATGTCTGTTTGCTGCCAATACAAATAATCGCCCCAGGCATGGGATTGCCATAGCAATTCGAGCTTCATTCGGTAATCAGATCGTGCGTGAAGGAGCGTCCGCTATCCATTTCATCTAAAGCTTCCTGCAAACGTTTCCTATTAACTTCACTTTTTGTTAAGTGTAGCGTTTCCATAATAGAATTATATTCATCAAGATCCATTACTACAACGTTCTTGCCTTTGCTTCTAGAAACAATAACGATTTCAGCATCCTCGTTTACCCTATCCAGATTTTTTTTTAAGTCCTTACGGAACTCAGTATAATTCAACACATCCATAAAAGAGTACTTATTTAAGTACAAAAATAAGAATTAATTTATAAAGTACGCGAACTAGGCTTCAAATTTATTCCATTAACCTCCTTATCAACTCCGCGCTTTGCTTATTGCCTTCCTCCAGCCTTCCCTTAAAAAAGGCCTGCACCTCGTTGAAGTGTTTCTTATAACCTTCCATATCGCCATAACCTATGATGGCGCTCCATTCCCTCACGGCGGAGTGAAACTCCAGATCGTCGCCGCGGATGGTTTTATCGTATAGCGCGGTCTGGATCGATTCTTCCAATAGCTCCTCGTTCTTAAAAAGATATTCGGCAATGCCCAGGCGCAACCTGAATGGCGGAGTTTGGCAGATAAGGTTATCGTATGGATTTACGCCCAGGTGGTACCAGGCATCAACCATACTTAATATACTTAAGTGCGAATTAGGTTTTTGGTGCCCTGCATCCTGCGCTAGCGAAAACTCCTGCATTACCTTGTCGTTGAACATGATAGGCTTACGACTTTCGTGGAATACAAAATCGCGCGCGCGGTAAAGCCGTTCCCGAAACCCGGCCTCCTCTTCTTTGATCATCAGTTTAAACAATTCCGATTCGGAATTGGCGTATTGCTTTACCTGCTGCCGCGCATACGGGTTTAAAATGGCCAACCCTGCGTACACATGCGCCTTGTAACTAAAAATGCGCAGCGTGGTCAATATTTTTACGTTATCTATTCCTCCAGCGTATGAGGCATTCTCCCAGGGGAAAAAGCCAGCCGATTTCCAGGCGGTGCCCATACTTTCGAAACCTACATGCGTTACGGCTTGCGTATCGGCCACTATTTTGTCGTGTTCGTGGTAATCAGCAATTTCTACCACATCGGTTTCCACCGCGGTAAACAAATCGAACATCTGTTGATAAGAATCTCCTGAGTGGCGGTGCGGTATCAGAATAAGTTTTTGCCCTTTCGGCTGGAAGCCCGGCCCATGCATGGCATGAAAGGTGATGATCTGCGCATCTGCGGGCAGGTACTTCTCAAATACGGCAATCTCCGGGTGTTTTACCGAAGTTTGCCCGGCCACTATTGCGCCATATTTGGTTGATGGACCGTAAAGCGCTACTACCTGCTCCAGTTTGTCGGCCTCTACCGAGTAGATAATGAGGTCGCTTACGCGCGATACATCCTTTCCATCGTCCATCAGTTTTATGCCCAATGGCTGTAGCTCCTCTTCCAAACGTGCGCGGTTGGCGGGAAGGTCGCAACCGCAAACGGCGTAACCTGCCCTGGCAAACGCCTTGGCGTATAACCGCCCCATATCGCCCAATCCAATAAACCCTATATGCATCTTACAAATAAAAGGCCTAATATATGCTTTTGCTATTTACAGGCAATTAGTAAAAGTTTCCATCTTTTTTATATTTTTAAGATGTGAATTTAGCTATTAGGCAAATCGGGCAAATTACAGCCAAATAATATCTTAAAATTAATTTTACAAACTATAGGTTACATTTTGCCGTTTAAAGGTTGTATGCCTTTTTGAATAAAACTTGTTACCCCCGCTATACACGTTATATGATAAAGCTTCCGAAATTAACCGTAATTATTTTCACACTTATTTTTACAGGTATTACCGCTGTCGGCTACGCGCAGGATACGGTAAAAAAAACAAGACCTGTGGTTGTTAAGCCAGCCACCGGGCAGGCCTCAACATTGAAGCCCATAGTAAAGCAACCAGCCACAGGCGCGCCGCCAAAATATACAGCAGTGAAAACAGCCGTTACTACAGCAGGCCAAAAGCCGGCAACTACCGGCATCACTATCGTTAAACCTATACCGCAATACATCCCCGATAATCCTGCCTTGCTGAACGATAAAAGCCTGAACGGGCAATACCAATACTTGCTGACCAAAGTTTACCATTACCAGCAACCGTTGATCATGGCCCTTTGGAAAAACTACTCAGATACGCTGAGTGCAACGCGCCGCAAGCTTACCGAAGCCAGCACTAAATTAAAGTTGCAAACGCAAAAGGCGGATTCGTTGCTGGCGGATATTACGGCTAAGGACCAGACCCTATCCACCTCAAACGCGAAGGCCGATAGTGTAAGCCTGCTGGGTATGCCACTTACCAAAGCCACTTACAACTGGATAATGTGGGGTTTGGTGGTGGGGTTTGGTGCAATTGCCATTGTTGTTATCGCCAGTTCGGGGGCCCACCGTCGCGAGGCCAATTACCGCACCAAGCTTTATAACGAGCTGGAAGAGGATTACAAAACCTACAAGGCTAAAGCCAATGAAAAGGAAAAGAAGCTTGCCCGCGAACTCCAAACCGAACGTAATAAGCTGGATGAGTTGTTGGGGAAAGGCTAAGCCTAACTCTCCAATCCTCTATTGGGCGAACATTACAATTACATAATGAAGGCTTTTTTATTTGGCTGGAACCCTATAAAATTTGCCTGGGCGGATATGGATGATGATATCCAAAAGCTTAAAACAACAGGCAAATTAGTTGACAATTGGAGCGTGGCCAGCCATAAAACAATCCAGCCCGGCGATAGAGCTTATATCGTAAGGCTCGGGGTTGAACCTAAGGGAATCTTTGCCTCGGGTATTATCTCATCAGAAGCATACGTCGCTTTCCGTAAAGGCAGGCATTACCACCGCATAGAAATCAGCATCGATACTTTATTAAACCCAGATAAAGAGCCTATTCTCACCATGGATATCCTGAAGACCGGCAACCTTGCAAAGCAAAACTGGTCGCCGCAGGCCTCGGGCATATCCATACACCCCGAATTGACCGACGAACTGGAAGGCGTTTGGCAGGATTTCCTGCACCCTTAGCCATGTCGCAAAACCGCCATTAACAGGTCGTTTTTGCACGCTACCGTGGTGGTGGTTTTTATATACCTTTGGTTTAACAAAACAAACACCAACACTATGGCAACTCAAATTTTCGTGAATTTACCCGTGAAAAACCTGGATAAATCTGTGGATTTCTTCAAAAAATTGGGATATTCCTTTAATCCGCAATTTACCAACGAACAAGCCACCTGCATGATCGTAAGCGATACCATTTACGTGATGCTGCTGGTACACCCCTTCTTCAAAACTTTCAGCAGCAAAGAAATTGCAGACTCTACCAAGGTAGTGGAATCTATCACCTGTCTTTCTGCAGAAAGCCGCGAAGCGGTAGATGATATATTCAGCAAAGCAGTAGAAGCCGGCGCAACCGCTCCTAAAGACAAAATTGATTACGGCTGGATGTACAGCTGCAGCTTTGAGGACCTCGACGGTCACCAATGGGAATACGCGTGGATGGACCCTGCCGGCATGCCACAGCATCAATAAGATATTTCTACAACGGCGCACAGCACCCGAATTCAGTTTTTGGGTGCCGCTTTTTTATCTGCGCCGCTGCGTGTGTAATGGAATTTGTCTTTCAGCTTGAGGAACCAGGCTTCGAATACAAATGAAAAACTCACGATAACGGCGAGGAATATACACTTAAAGCCTATAGTAGCCCATAAAGGCAACTGGGTGAAATACTGCATCCATGGCTGCAGGTTCCTTGTCCCGGAAAACAGTTCCTGCCATATGTAAATGCTGTACGATAGCATGCCTAACGTGGTTAAAATGGCGCTGCTGAGTATTTTCGACAGGATATCTTTTTGACTGATGGCAATAACCAGGGCCAGCCCAATGAGTATCGCCGACAAATATTCTGACAGGTATTTAGTGTAAAACAGAAAAGTTTTGGCAGGAACGATAATCCCCACCAACAGGATTGCCAGGCTTAAGAGCTGGTTCACTTTCAGCTTCTCCGGATTGATGATTCCTTTAAACATCAGTAGCGAAAACACCGAGCCGATTAGGATGACTACCGGCCCCTTCCAAAACATGTAATTGCAAATGCGTGCAAGCAAATGTAAAACAGCATTACTTGCAAATACAGCAGGCGCAAAGTGATTTATTACACAAACTACCGGCACCACAATTACTATAGCCAATGATATAATAGTGTACCATCTTATATTAAGCACCAATAAAATAGGGAAGGTAAGATAAAACTGCACCCCTACCGCCAGCGGCCATAAATGCGCGGTATAAGGCTCCTGCTGCACGGGCATGTTCTTAAAAAACAGCATGGCCGCAATAAAATCGAATAGCCGGATATGCAATTCAAAAACATGGTTAAGCCCGGCAAGCACCAGCAAAAACAACCAGGCAACCGGCAATATGCGCAGGGCCCGGCGGATGTAAAAATACTTTAGGGATATACTGCCATTCCGCAGTTTTTCCTTAATGAGCAGCGTGGTAATCAAAAAACCGCTCAGCACAAATAAGATATTCACCCCGGTGGCGCTGTTAAAAAAGATGCCGTAGTGCCGGGTATAATCGTTTACCCCAAAGTGCCCGAATACCAGCAGCAATATGGCCAGCCCCCGCAAGCCATCGAGCGCAGGGTAGTGGCTTTGCTGCAATGCAGCAGGAACGGCGGTTATATCTGCAGATAATTTATGGAGTAGTTGTTTAAGGTAAGCCAAGGCGTTTTTAGTGCTGATGAATAGGTTGGCTAAGATAACTAATTGCGGTACTATAATTTGGCAGATTGTATCGTTTACCTAAAAACACCGTAATGTATAATAAACGCTATTCCTTAAAACAACGATATGAAACTTATCGCCAAAAACACCTTCATGCTGGCACTGTCTGTAGTCGCACTGCTTAGCGCCTGCACTAAAACCGAAGGCACCGGGCCTACCGTTGCAAAATACACCAGCCCAAAAGGCACTACCATTAATTTAACCACGAGCAATTGGTATGTCACCCGTTTTACCACCGGTGGCGGCGGTGCGGTTAACCTAAAATTGGAGGGCACCACCAATGCCGATAAAATTATATTGAAAACTCATGGCGATGGCCTGATAAGCGATAATGAATTGCCTTTAACCACCGGCAAAAAGTTCAGCACCGATGCAGGTATCTCCTTCACGGCAACCAGCGTGCCCGCAGGCAACTTCACCGCAAGTACACAGTTAATAGCCTATAAAGGAAGCGACGTATTCGTGGTAGATTTGGTAAGCGGAGAGTTGCATTATTGAAACTTAAGATAGTTCAATTTGCTTTGGCTATAATTCCGTAGCATGTCTTCTCTATTTTGCAATCAAATTGGCTAACGGTAACGATTGCCCCATAGGGTTTTGCAGGCTTAATAATTACAAAATCGCCCTTAACGAAAAGCTTTGTATCATTACACAACTCCAAAACCCTTATCATATCGTTGGTGGCCGTACGAACTATAGTCGACGCATTAAATGCAAATATCCCGCAGGGGCCGGCAGATTGATGCTCGATAACGCTGCCTTGAAGCGAATCGGTCAAGGTAAAGTACTTCCAATTATTAAGGCAAGCGCTTCGCTGATATGCCTTCTTGGGTATAGATGCACAGGTGAAGCAAAAGCAGCAAATACAAATAAATAGAAGTAGCTTCCGCATAGCTAAATATAACTAAAGATGCCTCTTTTTTGCAGGGATGGTTTTGTTAGTAACTTGCCTGCCAATTGCCGATTGCTTAGACTGGCCTAAGGGAGAAATTAAACGATTAATTAAAAAACTACAGCCTAACTATTTGGGCAATCTAATTAGCCGCGAGTATGGTGCCGTAATAGGTTTTGTAATTCTTCCGGTCGTAAGCCGCTATTACCGGCATCGACACGAATGAGATGGGTTTATTGCCGGGTTTGATATTAACCCTTGCCCCCTCTGCAAAATCCGCATGCATGCTGGAGAGTTCCAGCACCCGAATAGTGTCCTTTTTATTTACTTCAATTATGCTAACAGATGCGCAGGTAGCACGACCGCAATACATGCCATTATTAACCTGGGCTATTACTTTGGCGTTCCTGATAGTTTCGGTTAATTGGCCGTAGCTCCATACATGCTTAGAATCAACTACCTTCGGCGTTCGGGTTTTGATTGGCTTATTATTGTTGCAGGCGGCAATAGAGATAACCACGAGCAGTGAAAAGAGTATATTAAAAAAGAGTTTGTGTCGAGCCATGATAAACTATAAAATCGGGTCTTGCCGATTATCCCAAAAGAAAAGTATTTCAATTGATGTTTCGCCAACATCGTAAAACATTGAGCAATTTCGATGTATAAACGCTTTTCTTAAATTCACGTTGCCATCAACAGCTTTAAATATATACGGAAACTCACTTATTTTGCCTACAACCTCATATACCCTACGCCTAAATTCCCGTTCTTCACGTACGCTGAATCGTTCGGCGATTTGCTGCCCGATAGAATAGAAGGTATCTTCTGCCTCATCAGAAAAAATTACATCAAGCACTATCTAACGGGGTATTTCACTTTGATCTCCTCAAATGTTTTATACCTGCCTGTTTTAATATCTTCTCTTCCCTTGGCGATTCCGGCTAATACATGTGGAGGTAACTCATCTTCCACAACGTCCTTAAAAAAAGATATCTCTAACGCTTTCAAAAAAGCATCGAACGCCTTTTCCTGTTCTTCGGTGGGATTTACTATATAAGTTGCCATATCCAAATTTAACTAAAATTATCCAAACGCAAAAAAGCCACCCTTTTGCAAGAATGGCTTCGCTATAAGATAGGATTCTGGCATTTAAATCATTTTACGGCGCGAAAATTCTTTTTGAATTCTTCCATAGAGATTGTCCGACCGGCTTCGAAATCTTCCTCGCCTGCTTTTATTCCGGCTATCACATGGGGTGGCAATTCTTCATGATTGTCATCATGCATTATATAGAAAACGTCCAGCCCTTCCAGAAATGCTTCCAACGCTTTTTCCTGTTCCTCTGTTGGGTTTACAATATATGTTGCCATATCCAAATTTAACTAAAATTATCCAAACGCAAAAAAGCCACCCTTTTTCAAGAATGGCTTTTTCAATTTCGGATCTTCCGGTACTATCACACTTTGATCTCAACTTCAACGCCGCTTGGCAATTCAAGCTTCATTAAAGCATCTACAGTTTTTGAGTTAGAGCTGTAGATATCCAATAACCTCTTGTAAGAGCATAATTGGAATTGCTCGCGTGCTTTTTTGTTTACGTGTGGTGAACGTAATACAGTGAAAATTTTCTTTTCGGTTGGCAAAGGCAGCGGTCCGCTTACTACAGCGCCGGTTGGCTTTACTGTTTTTACGATCTTCTCGGCAGATTTATCTACCAGGTTGTAATCGTAAGATTTCAATTTGATCCTAATTCTTTGGCTCATGTTATTTGTTTTTTGGCTGGCTATAAGAGCTATTAATTATAACCCGCCGGTTTATTGTTTTGAAAAGCTGATTGGCAACTATTCTCTAATCACCAATCAACTATTCTCTAATTCTTAGTTATTACCAGCTGCTCTCTTACCTCTTGCTTTGGCAACTACTTCTTCCTGCACGTTACGTGGGGCTTCTGCGTAGTGGTCAAACTCCATGGTAGATGTAGCACGGCCAGAGGTGATTGTACGTAACTGGGTTACATAACCAAACATTTCTGAAAGTGGTACAGTAGCTTTAATTACCTGTGCACCAGCACGTGAATCCATACCTAACAGTTGGCCACGACGACGGTTCATGTCACCGATAACATCACCCATGTTTTCTTCAGGGGTAAGGATCTCGATTTTCATGATCGGCTCAAGTAATACCGGTTTACATTTTGGCAATGCCTCGCGGTAAGCCATCTTAGCAGCTAACTCGAAAGATAGCGCATCTGAATCGACTGCGTGGAACGAACCATCAATTAACCTTACTTTTAAGCTGGTTAACGGGTAACCTGCCAGTACACCATTCGCCATAGAAGCTGCGAAGCCTTTTTCTACAGATGGGATAAACTCGCGAGGGATAGAACCACCGCTAATTTCGTTCACAAACTGTAAGCCTTCTTTACCTTCGTCGTTTGGTGATAGTATAACCTGTATATCGGCAAATTTACCACGACCACCGGTTTGTTTCTTGTAGGTTTCGCGGTGTTGAACAGTGCCAGTGATCGACTCTTTGTAAGCCACTTGTGGCGCACCCTGGTTAACCTCTACTTTAAACTCACGTTTCAAGCGGTCCATGATGATATCTAAGTGAAGCTCGCCCATACCGCTAATTACGGTTTGGCCGGTTTCTTCGTCAGATTTTACGTGGAATGTTGGATCCTCTTCTGATAATTTACCTAAAGCGATACCTAATTTATCTACATCGGCCTGTGTTTTAGGCTCAATAGCTAAACCGATAACCGGGTCAGGGAAGTTCATCGATTCAAGGATGATCGGGTGTTTCTCATCGCAAAGGGTATCGCCTGTTTTGATATCCTTAAAGCCCACTACCGCAGCAATATCACCTGCACCTACGTTAGGTATAGGGTTTTGCTTGTTAGCGTGCATTTGGAATATACGGCTGATACGCTCTTTGTTATCAGAACGCATGTTATGTACATACGAACCTGCTTCTAAATTACCCGAGTAAACACGGATAAAGCAAAGACGGCCTACGAATGGGTCAGTCGCAATTTTAAATGCTAAAGCTGCAAACGGCTCTTTTTCTGATGGCTTACGTAAAATTTCTTCGCCGGTGTCAGGGTTGGTACCAATGATACCTTCCACGTCCATTGGCGAAGGAAGCAATTCCATCACGTAATCAAGCATGGTTTGTACACCTTTGTTTTTGAACGATGAACCGCAAACCATAGGAACTATCTTGGCATCTAAAACAGCCTTACGTAAAGCGTCAAGCACTTCGCGTTCGGTGATGGTTTCAGGTGCATCAAAGAATTTCTCCATCAGGCTCTCATCATAGTCAGCAACAGATTCGAGCAATTTCTCTCTCCACTCTGTAGCTTCTTCTATCATATCCTCCGGGATAGGCACTTCGGTAAAGGTCATACCTTTATCATGCTCATTCCAAACAATACCTTTCCAGTTGATCAAATCCACAACGCCTTTAAAATGCTCTTCAGCACCAATTGGCAATTGCAAAGGAACAGCGTTACTGCCTAACATGCTTTTTACCTGTTTTACAACATTTAAAAAGTCGGCACCAGAGCGGTCCATTTTGTTAACGAAACCAATACGGGCAACGTTGTAGTTATTAGCCAGGCGCCAGTTAGTTTCTGATTGCGGCTCAACACCATCAACAGCACTAAATAAGAACACCAAACCATCCAGTACACGTAATGAACGGTTCACCTCAACGGTGAAATCCACGTGTCCCGGGGTATCAATAATGTTGATATGGTAGTTTTGGCCCCTGTATTTCCAACCAACGGTTGTAGCAGCAGAGGTAATGGTAATACCACGTTCCTGCTCCTGCGCCATCCAGTCCATTGTAGCTGCACCTTCGTGTACTTCGCCAATTTTGTGGCTAACACCCGCATAGTACAATATACGCTCTGTGGTGGTGGTTTTACCGGCATCAATGTGGGCGGCAATACCTATATTTCTTGTATATCTTAGATCTCTTGACATTTTTGTTTTTTTTTGATTTCACTGATTTTTGTGATTTCACCGATTTGGTACGATCACGCTTAAGGGCGCAATCATACTAAATCAATGTAACCGTAATATATAATCGGTGTAATCCTTTTTATATCGGTGTAATCTTATTAGAAACGGAAGTGAGAGAACGCTTTGTTGGCTTCAGCCATTTTGTGCGTATCTTCTTTCTTCTTCACAGCAGCACCTTCGCCTTTTGCAGCAGAGATGATTTCGCCGGCCAATTTCTCCATCATGGTTTTTTCGCCACGACGACGTGCATAGCTAATTAACCATTTCATACCCAAAGCAACCTTACGCTCTGGACGAACTTCGGTTGGTACCTGGAAGTTTGCACCACCAACACGGCGGCTTTTTACTTCTACGGCAGGCATTACATTGTTCAAAGCTTTTTTCCAGCTATCTAAACCGTTTTCGCTGGTTTTCTTTTCAACAATATCAATTGCGTTATAGAATATAGTATAGGCGGTAGATTTTTTACCGTCGAACATCATGTTATTTACAAACCTGGTTACCAAAACATCATTGAATTTTGGATCAGGAAGAAGGATTCTTTTTTTTGGTTTTGACTTTCTCATTGTTACTATCCTCCTTTAATTATTTCTTTTTCTTAGCTGGTGCGCCTTTTGTAGGTGCAGCTACCTGACCTGGTTTAGGGCGTTTGGTTCCGTATTTAGAGCGGCGTTGGTTACGGCCCGCAACACCTGATGTATCCAATGCACCACGGATGATGTGGTAACGTACACCAGGTAAATCTTTAACACGACCACCACGGATCAAAACAATTGAGTGTTCTTGTAAGTTGTGGCCTTCACCAGGGATGTAGGCGTTAACTTCTTTACCATTTGTAAGGCGCACACGTGCAACTTTACGCATTGCTGAGTTTGGTTTTTTAGGGGTAGTGGTGTACACACGGGTGCACACGCCTCTTCGCTGTGGACAGCTGTCCAACGCTGGTGACTTACTCTTGTCAACCAGAGCTACTCTACCTTTTCTAACTAATTGCTGAATAGTAGGCATTTTTTCCTTTTTGTATTTACTGTTTTATCCTTATTTTAAGGACTGCAAAGGTAGGCACTATTTTTTGATTTTCAAGCGGTTGGCAGAAAAAGTTTTTGTAATAGGCTGATTAGGTGGGCAGATGGCGGAAATGGGGTGATTTTGAGGGGATTTGGGGCGTTTCAACCCGCAGGTTACCTCTTACAATCTCCTGTATTAATGCCAAAGCAGGGCATGAAATATATTTGGCAAATTATACGCAAACATTTCTTCTCCGTATTCTTTTACGTGCTGTTCTTTGTCCTTTTTGTAATGCATGTTTTGAAGCAGCTGAAATACGAACAGATTAAAGCGGAAAATAACGGTGAATGGCCTTACGCCCATAGAGAGTGGGTAGGCGTACTCTTTTACATTGCAGGCATATTATTCCTGATAATATGCATGTTTAACGGAGCACTCAAACGTAACAAGGGCGATAAGTTTTATTTTGTATTAGGCTTAGCCATACTCGTGCCGATGATTATCTACGGAATTATGGTAAATTGAAAAGCAAGGCTTATGCTGCTATCTCCCGTTAGCCCTCCCAATGGCTATCAGGACTGCAAGTGCTCGTTCCTGCGGGCTTTCCGCTGCTATCGGGTTTAGTTGGGTTGAGATATTGCGAGCGCCCTATCCAATAGCGTTTTGATAACATGGGCTTTCTGGTCTCGCGGTGCCTTATCAGAAGCCGCTACGGCGACAAAGAGGTAAGGCAATTTTGTTTTTTAAATTTATTATTTTCGTTCGCATGAAGAAGACGGTCATTGTTATATTGACATTTACATTACTGGGTGCTGTAACGATGATTATTACCTGTAACCGGATGGCAAATACAGTAGCCGAAAATTCCAAAGAATTTCCGATTATTTATACTAAAACAGTGGACTCTGCTTACCTTTCTCTTTTTGGAGCAAAGGATAGTATCCATGATGCAGAAACGATGACCGTTAAAGGGCGTAAACCCATATCGGCTTTCGCTTATGGTAATGAATATTTTATTGAAATTTCGAAGCTAAATTGCCCGGCTAACCGCCCTTTGGATTCAATCATCACGATAAGTTATAAAGAAACCCGAATGTCCCAAAATGTGGTTTACACATCTCCATTTTCCAGGCTTTCGGTTATATCCAGTTATGCAGCGCAAAATCAGGAAACCAGCCAGCACCTTTATGTAACCATTTTTGGCGATGGCATATCACAGATAAGCAAAAATGATTCAACCATAATTTATCAGGGTAAACTAAAGAATTTTGGGCTAAAGTATTCTTTGAATAGCCTACAGAACATTTATTTACGACAGGAGGAAAAGCAAATAGAGCCCGTCCGCATAATTTTTGCCCGGAGGAACAATTCCACTTACCTTGTGCTGATAGGGAAGAAATCTACTGGAGGAGCGGATGAAAGAACGTTTGATGGTCGTGTTTTCAGATAAACCACCCGCCATCCGTAGGGGCTCCAGATAAGGCACGACCATTATTAATTTGAAAAGCATTGCCTGTGCTGCTTTCTGCCGCCAGCCCCGCTATTCGCTGCAAGTCCTCGTTCCTGCGGGCTTTCTGCTGCTATCGGGTTTAGTTGGGTTGGGCTTGTTTCAATGTATTAATTACGGCGAATTCGCCATAATTAAAAGCCAAATACATCAGCGAAAACGCTGAAAAATTTATACAGCCACGCGCAGATGCCCGACTGGGCGGAATTCATCTTGTTTCTATCCTCACCTTAAAATAGGCGAATTTGACTTTATCCGAATACGCCTCTTTATACAATTGAAAAGCAATCGACTTATCACCAAGCCATTTCAGTTCCTTTATAGACCATGTTTTAAGGCCGAAAGCTTTTTTTTTCTTGATTGCTGTTAACCCAACACCCTTATTTATATCGTACAAGACAATTAACGCCCGATGAGCGTAATATTTATCATAATCGGGCATATCATAAGAGGAATATGTTACAAACCGATCGCATAGTGGTGATACCAGTATCCCAAGAAGCCCCGCATCAAAATCAGCTGGTAAAGGCATTGTCTTGCCGCTTTTAATTTCAAATAGATATGTTTCGCAAACTTCATCACATCGACTTTTTACGATGACTCCTAAGTTTTTAACAAAACCACTCGAGTCTAAGTTACACCGGGGCTTGTTCAAACTGTCAAGGCCTTTATATTCGGCCGACGTGATTGTTATCAGCTTGTCGTCTAATTCGTCAATCGTTTCGTCTTGCTTTTCGTCTATAATCCTTGTTGCAGAGTCCGAATCAGTCATGGCTTCATGCATGACATGTATTGTATCTTTTTGTGAGATTACAAATTTCTGTTCCCCGCGCCTTTTGCAGGCAATGAGTACAGCCAATCCAAGCATAACTACAAAGCGATTTTTCATGTATCCAAATGAATTTACAAAAGCGCAAACAACCTAATTCTTCACGCTCATCAACTTCCCCAGCCCCAAAGGCGCAACAACGTTTATATTTCCCTTATCGTCGGTAAGCACTTGTATCAGGGTGAATTTACCTTTATAGTACCAATAGAAGCCGTTAGATACCGGTACCTCGTGTTCGGCGAAAGATTTATCGGTTACAGGCTTAATGCGTTGGATGAATTTCACGAAGTCGACAGGTTTGGCTTTCGATATAGTACATATGGCTGCAAAGCCCCTGTTGGGTATCACGATAACCGAACCCCATTCACCCACCAGCTCCGGCCCGTTTGCCTGCAGGTTTAATGCGTAGCTGGCGGCATAGTCTTCGTTGCCCAAAAAATTGAATTCTGTTTTATAGATATCCCCATCGAATATTTTTGTAACCTTTTCCACCTTTTGGCTACCCACATTGGCAAGGGCATCTTTGAATACCTCATCGGCGGGTTTGTTCCATTTTTCGAAGTCGGTTTTAAAAAGCGGCGAAAAGCCTCCGGGCATATCCAGCATCAAAACAGTGGTGGTGCCTTCCAGGTCCACGCGGGAAACCATTTTCCCTATGCCGCCTTTTTGGGCAACGCTGGCATCCGAATAAATGCGTACGGTTAAATAAGGCTTAGCTTTATCGTAAGTGCTGATATCTACGCTATTGGCCTGGCCGAAACAAACGCTACCGAACAACAGCAGCAATAAGACAAGATTAAATTTTTTAGCGTGTAGCGATAAGGTCATTTCAGGACTGTTTAAGGCAGGTAAATTACATATAATCCCGAATAATTAAACGGCTCAAGAGCAGGCTTCACTCCCGCTGCCAGGCTACTGGCGTATCGTTCACGAAGGCTTTTTCTATCTTACCGGCAGCATCTCTGGTAAACTTTAAGGTAAAGCCAGGCTCGTTGTTATAGAATTGTAATCCCTCTACCCTAAAAAATTCAAGTTTGCCGCCGTCCCAGCTTTGGGTTATCATTAATTTGTTGCCCATGGCGGTAATTTGCAGCCACATTCCATTACCGCCGTTTTTAAACCTCCCTTCAAAATCTTTCAATTGCCCCGGCATAAAACGCGAAGCGTTTTCTAAAGCTTTAATATGATAACCGGCCCCCGGATTACCAGGGTCCAATTCCAGCGAACGGCGATAACTTGCCATTGCCGATTTCATATCGCCGCAGGCCTCGGCGGCAGCAGCAATGCCGTCATAAGCTATCGGGCTTTGCGGGTACCAGGCTGCCTGTTGCTTAAAAATGGCCAGCGCCTGTTTATTGCGCCCTTGTTTCAGCAACGTTTTGCCATAATTGTTGATGTCTCTTTCAGAAAATTGACTCCCCGCCGATTTCAGTTTATTAAAGATAGCCGGGGCGGCGGCTATGCCTTGCTGGCGCAGGCTATTGAATAGCTTAGTCATGGTTTCGGGATTATCATAGCCCAACTGCAACCAGCGCATGGCCCAGGTAGTTTGCCTGCCCATGAAACGGTTGATAATTGCGTCGGCTATTTTTAATGACCTATCGCCGCGGGTAAAAAACACCAGGCTTTCTTTTGTAGCAGGGTAGGCGATATAAAATGAATAAAAATCGCCGGTGCTTCCCCAATGCCAAATGGCTTTACCCTTTTCGTTCTGCTGCAGGCCCACGCCCAGGCCCCAATCTATATACTCATCGGCCTTAACCGTATCGCGCTGATACCATCGCGCGTTGCTCTGCCGGGCAAACATCCGTTGTTTGGTAGCAGGCTTTAGCCCCTTGCCGTTTATCAGTGCTTGTAAGAACAGGTTATAATCATGTGCGGTAGTAAGGAGCGTAAAGGCTGCGTTGGGCGTCATCCACTTCAATTCTTTATCTTCCGCGCCCAGCATAGTGCTATCCGGCTTGTCGGTTTCTGTGTAAGTGCTGTTACTCATCTCCAGCGGGATAAAAACTTCCTGCTGCATCAATTGCTCAAACGGCATCTTCATTATTTTCTCCACAGCTTTTTGCAGGAACCAGATACCCTCACCCGAGTAGGAGAAAGAAGTGCCCGGCTCAAATAACAATTTAACCGGCGCATGGGTATCAAATTGCGAGAATTCTGCCAGACCGCTGCTATGGCTCAACACCATCCGCGCCGATATTTTGGCAAAGCGCGGGTCGGTCGTGTCGAACCTGTCGTACGCCCCAATATAGGCCATTAAGGGCGTGTCCAGCGAAATAAGCCCCTTATCGTAAAGCCGCATCACCGCATAAGCGAAAACCGATTTCCCTAACGAACCCGCCCTAAATATAGTACCTGCGACGGTTGGATCGGATGAACCTTCAACCCCAACGCCCACATTGAGCGCCGTAGTTTTACCATTTACAGTATATGACAGTTGCAAGCCCGGCAACCCATTGTCGCTCAGCATATTTTTCAATTGCCTCAAGGTTTGGGCACCGCAAGGCATCCATGCCGAAGCTAAAAAAAATAAAGTAGTGTATAATTTTATTGCGCGTTGACTAAGCATATGGTAAAGATATCGCCAAAATGAATTAAAACAAATATAATTTTGATATTTATCTATTTAAAAGAATAATAATCTAATTAAATTCAATTCAATCGTCCTATTCGAAATAAAATTCCAGCACTTTCGCGATGTGTAATGAAGACGAGATACGCTGAGCGTTACGAAGAAAAGAAAATATTAATTTCTAATATAATTATTATACTATAAATATAATTTGAGAGTTATTCCAATAATTAACCGAATTAAAATCGGTCAGTTAGTAATTAGTTAAGATTAAACGAAAGCAGGTATAGCGCAAGGCCAAGCCTGCTTTTTATGCTTTAAAGGGTTTTCAACGCCGGATTTTTACTTGTTTTTATAGTTAACTTAGGCTTTCCCAAAATCCTATCGAAATGAAAAAAACAGACCTCGTATTTTTTGCCGTTTGTGCGCTTATTTCCTGTAAACCAAAACCATCGGCAGACAGCCCCTCCTCCGGCGATGTTGCCTTCCAGAAGCTGGCAGATGGTTATATAAATGGCTACCTGGCCATGCGGCCCTCCAGCGGTGTTTACCTGGGCTACCACCAATACGATGGCAAGGTTAGCGACTATAGCAAAGCATCATTGGACAAAGAACTGGCGCGCTTGAAAGATTTTGAAGCAAAGCTTACCACAACCGATACCACAGCACTTAGCCCCAAAGCATTCCTGGACTACCGCATATTGCGTTCTGCCATCAAGCAGGAAATTTTCAGCTTTGAAGATATAGGTGCATTCACCAAAAATCCAATGACCTACGCCGGCGCCATCGACGTCAGCATTTATGTAAAGCGGAATTTTGCGCCGATTGAGGACAGGGTACGGTCTATCATCGCCATAGAAAAGCAAGCCGGAAAAATAATGGCTGATGCCAAACTTAACCTCAACGACACCCTTGCCAAACCCTATGTAGAAACCGCCATAGAGATAGCAAAGGGCTCGGCTGACTTTTTAGGCGGCGATCTGAAAGTTGCCCTCAAGGATGTAAAGAACGATTCGCTGATGAAAGCTTTCAACGCAGCAAACGATGCCGCAATAAAAGCAATCAATGGCTTCGCCGATTATCTCAGCAAAGAAAAACTACCCAAAGCCAATAACAAATACGCCATCGGCGCGGCTAACTACCAAAAAATGTTGCTTTATAATGAGGGCATCACGTTAACACCTGCGCAGATATTGGAACTTGGCCTTAAAGAATTAAAGAAGGAACAGGATTCTTTCAATGCTGCTGCTAAAATCATCAACCCCAACAAAAAGCCGATAGATGTTTACAACGATTTGCAAAAAGAACACCCAACGGCCGCCAACCTGCTGCCCGAATCGCGCAAGAACCTCGAGAAAATAAGGCAGTTCCTGGTGGATAAAAGCATTATCAGCATACCATCAGAAGTGCGGGTGAAGGCAGAGGAAACACCACAATACGCGCGTGCCACCAGCACGGCATCGATGGATACGCCCGGTCCTTTCGAAACCAAAGCCACCGAGGCTTATTATTACATTACCCCGGTCGACCCGAAATGGGACGCTAAACAACAGGAAGACTGGCTAAGCCAGTTCAACTACTACACAACAGACATGGTCACCATCCACGAGGCATACCCGGGCCATTACACCCAGTTTTTACACTTGAATGCCTCGGGTGCCGACAGGATAGAAAAAATATTCGGCAGCTATGCTTTTGTAGAAGGTTGGGCGCACTATACCGAAAAGATGCTGGTAGACGAAGGCTACGGCAATACTGGCGACCCGGTAAAAGCCGCCAAATACCGTATTGCCCAATCGGGTGAGGCCCTTTTGAGGCTTTGCCGTTTATGCGTATCGGTTAAAACCCATACCCAGGGCATCTCGGTTGATGAAGGCACAAAATTTTTTATGGACAACTGGTACCAGGGCGATAAACCATCGCGGCAAGAGGCCCTACGCGGCACTTTCGATCCGGGCTACTTGTTTTACACCGTAGGCAAACTGGAATTGCTGAAGCTGCGCGAGGACTACAAAAAACAAGAAGGAGCCAACTATTCGCTTAAAAAATTCCACGATGAAGCCTTAAGCCACGGTATGCCGCAGGTGGGCATGCTGCGCGAAATTATGCTGAAAGATAAAAGCACCTGGAAAAACGTTTTATAATTTTTTAACCAAACAGATAAACCATGAAAACAGACCTGTACACCAAAGTTATTTTAACCATTATTGCCGTGGCCTTAACCTTAAACCTGTTAAAAGGCAGCATTACGCCAGCAATGGCCGATAATAAAAAATACGTAACCCTGCCGGTTAACCCCGATGGCAGCATCAACGTGAATATTAACAAAGTAAACGAGAGCATGGATGTAAACATTAAAAGTGTAGAGCGTGGCGCGTTTTATTATGTATCGCCTATCCCGGTGAAGATCGAAAAGTAACATTTATGGTTTTAATATTTCATTGCGAAAACAAATGACCGTAGACGAAGTGATGACCGAGTTGCAGGCAAATGGCAACGAAAGCATAAAAAAGATCTTGTTGAAACATGGCGTTAAAGAGCCTTTTTTCGGGGTGAAGGTGGAGTATCTGAAGAAAATCCAAAAGAAAACCAAAACAGATTACGAGTTGGCAAAGGGCCTTTTTGAAACAGGCAATGCCGATGCCATGTACCTGGCCGGCCTGATAACCGACGATGCAAAAATGACCAAAGCCGAACTGCAACACTGGGTGGAACTCGCTCTGTCAAACAACATCGGTGAATACACGGTACCCTGGGTTGCAGCCGGAAGCCGTTTTGGTTTCGAGCTTGGGTTAAAATGGATAGATAGCGGCGAGGAAGGTGTTGCCGCCTCGGGTTGGGCAACGCTGGCTAATCTTGTAGCCTTAAAGCCGGATGCCGAATTGGATATGAATGCGCTAAAAAGCTTGTTAACACGCATCGAGCAAACTATCCATACCTCTTCAAATCGGGTGCGCTACCAGATGAATAACTTTATCATTTCGGTGGGAGCATACGTTTCACCGTTAATTGCTGATGCATTTGAAACTGCAAAAAAGAACGGAACTGTGATGGTTGATATGAATGGTACAGCATGCAAGGTGCCGGCGGCAAAAGACTATATTAAAAAAGCCCGCGACAAAAATCCCGAAGGCAAGAAAAAGAAAACTGTAAAATGTTAGGTGCAGTATTTTATCGGTGAAATCATCCCAAAATCGGTGAAATCTAATCTTACTTCAAAACCTCCCGACTTATCACGATCTTTTGTATCTCTGACGTGCCCTCGCCTATGGTGCAAAGCTTGGCATCACGGTAGTATTTTTCTACGGGGAAATCTTTGGTGTAGCCGTAGCCGCCGAATATTTGCACGGCTTCGTTGGCGCAGCGCACCGCAACTTCTGAGGCAAAGTACTTAGCCATGGCCGACTGCTTGGTAACCGGCAGGTGGCGGTTCTTCAATTCTGCAGCCTGCATTACCAATAACTCTGCGGCTTCTATTTCGGTAGCCATATCGGCAAGCTTAAAGGCAATGCCCTGGAAATTGCTTATCGGCTGACCAAACTGGTGGCGCTCTTTAGAATAAGCAACCGCTGCCTCGAAGGCGCCTTTGGCAATACCTAAAGATAAAGCAGCAATGGATATGCGCCCGCCATCCAACACTTTCATGGCTTGTTTAAAACCTTCGCCTTCGGCACCAAGGAGGTTTTCTTTGGGTACGCAGCAGTTATCGAATATCATTTCGGTAGTTTCTGATGCGCGCATGCCAAGTTTGTTCTCCTTTTTGCCCGCGCTGAAACCCGGCGTGTCCCGCTCGATAACCAATGCCGAGATACCTTTGCTATCGCCCTTGTTGCCGGTGCGTACCATTACTACGGCCACGTCGCCGCTTTTGCCGTGGGTTATCCAGTTCTTAGAGCCGTTTATGATGTAGTGGTCGCCATCTAAAACGGCAGTGGTGTTCATGCCCATGGCATCGCTGCCTGTGTTGGCTTCGGTGAGTCCCCATGCGCCCAGCCATTCTGCAGTGGCCAATTTAGGTAGCCAGCGTTGCTTCTGTTCTTCGTTGGCAAAGGCCAGTATATGGCCGGTGCAAAGCGAGTTGTGCGCCGCAATCGATAAACCTATTGAACCGCAAACCTTAGCAATTTCCACAATAACCGTTACGTATTCGGCGTAACCAAACCCCGAGCCGCCGTATTCCTCTGGCACCAGTACGCCCATCATGCCGGTTTCGCCCAGTTGTTTGAAAAGTTCCAACGGGAAGTGCTGTGCCTCGTCCCATTCCATTACGTTGGGGCGGATATGCTTTTCGGCAAAATCTTTGGCCATCTGGCCTATCATTTTCTGGTTATCGCTGATAGAAAAATCGAAGCCTGCGGGCGTATCGGTAGGTAAATGGTCCATCCTGAAAAAGTAGATTTATAATTGGTTGGGATAAAGATACAAAGAAAATACTATGCATGCATAGTATTTTTAAGATTTTATTTGCTAGCCTTGGGGCGCAATAGAGGGAAGAGGACTAAAAAGTAATTTTATTTGAGTTTACTTTTACCCTGCTGACATAGGGCTGTCATTCCCGCATCGTTCCTTTGAATTACAAACTCAAACAACAAGCTATGACAACCATCGAATTTTTTCTGGAACAACTAAACGCCGAAGTGGCAACCACCCGCAAAATGCTGGAGCGCATACCAAACGATAAATACGACTGGAAACCGCACCCCAAAAGCATGAACATCCGTAGCTTGGCCACCCATATTGCCGAACTGCCTACCTGGATACCTATGGTGCTATCTACCGAAGAACTGGATTTTGCCGCCGCCCCTTACAACCCAACCATCATCAACAATACCGAAAACTTGATGGCCCTGTTCGAAAAATCATTTGTAGCCGGATTAGAGGCGCTGGTGGCCGACAAAGAGTGGCTGATGAACGACACCTGGACGCTGCGTAACGGCCCCGAAATTTACAGCCGAGATAAAAAATGGGAAGTGATACGCCTCACCATATCGCAAATCATCCATCACCGCGCGCAACTGGGCGTGTACCTGCGCTTGCTGGATATCCCCATCCCCGGCAGCTATGGCCCAAGCGCCGATGAAGAGTTCGTGCCGATTGAAGTGGAAGAAGCGGCTTAAACGAAACGATGGTTTAGATTTGTCAACTTTTGAAAAGTTGACAAATCTTTCCTTTCCAAATTTTAACTAATTGACGGTCAGCTTAATTATCATATCCACCGGGTCTATGGCAACGCCATTGGTATAGATAAATACGCCTTCGGGCTGTTGCTTAAACTTAAGGGCAGCACCGCTACTTAACAAAACCACTTTGTTTACTTTCTCTTTCAACTGCGGAATAAAAACATAGGGTTCTTTTGGTGCGGTAGTAACGTGGGCATACATGGTTTTGCCGTTTACGGTTGCAACGCCCCATGGCTGCGGCGGTATGGCATTGCCCCTTGTATTGTAAACGCTCTCGCCATTCTTCTGTATCCAGTTACCTACTATTGCCAGCGTATCGGTAAATTCCGATTGTATCTTGCCGTTGGGCATAGGGCCAATGTTCAGCAAAAAGTTGGCATCGCGGCCTGCTGCGTTTACCAGGTAATGGATAATCTGTTTAGAGGTTTTAAAATTCCTGTCGTTGATGTTGAAGCCCCAGCTATTGTTGATGGTTTCGCAGGTCTCCAAAGGTAGGTTGCCAATGGTTTGGTTGGGGGCAAAGCCGGTAGTGTTGGCACCTGGCAGGTCTTTCTCAAACATCTGGAAGTCTTCGCCGTCAATTGGCGTTTCATGATGGTTATTACCTACCAATATGGCCGGGTTTAGTTTGTGTATCAGTCCGTATATCTCGTCGTAATGCCAGTTTACGTCCTTCCGCTCCCAATGCCCGTCGAACCAGATACCTTTTACGGCGGGGTATTTGGTGATCAGTTCGGTAAGCTGGTCTTTCATGAATTTGATGTAGCTATCCCAATCGCCTTTTACGGGCTTGCCATTTACGATAGGGCTACCGAAAGCATAATCGGGCCGTCCCCAATCCAGCAGGGAATAATAAAAATGCAGCTCAATGCCTTCCTTTTGGCACTCTTTAGCCAGTTCCATCAAAGGATCTTTATGATAAGGCGTAGCATCCACGATGTTATAAGGCGACATCTTGGTGCCGAACATGCTGAACCCATCATGATGCCTTGAGGTAATAGTGATGTACTTCATACCCGCTTTTTTGGCAAAGGCCACCCATTCTTTGGCATCGAAAGCCTGCGGATTAAAGAAATCGGCCAGGCGCTTATAGTTGTTATAAGGTATCTTGCGCTCGTGCATCACCCATTCGCCATCGCCCAGAATGCTGTAGATGCCCCAATGGATAAACAGGCCGAACTTTAGCTCCTGGAATTTTTTCCGCGCAGCAAGGTTATCGGCAGTAGGTGCGTATGGACTTTGCGCACGGGTATTTAAGGCAGCCGTTAAAAACAGCAGGCAAATAAGGGTAAGTTTCCGCATAATGATATCTTTAGATTTATTGAGCCGAAAATTAACAATTTTTATGTTTACCCGTAACGTTCACATTTATATTATTTACAGTTAACAGTAATTGGGTAAGCTTGCGGGATATTGTCTGAACCGGGATTAAGCAGATTAACCGGATTGCCGGAATTTATAGCTTGGTTGTCTATGGCGTAAATTCTGCCCATTCATTAATTCAACAAAATCGAGTTCAGACAATTTACCGATAACTATATTTACCCTCATGTTAGATTCCCGCAGAGATTTCCTCAAAAAAGCCGCCATGCTTACCGGCGCGGCCGGCCTAAGCAGCGTTTTGCCACCTTCTATACAAAAAGCTTTAGCTATAAACCCGGCGGCAGGCAGCACCTGGCGCGATGCCGAGCACGTTGTTTTCCTGATGCAGGAAAACCGCTCGTTCGACCATTGCTTCGGTACACTTAAAGGCGTGCGCGGATATAACGACCCACGGGCTATCGATCTGCCCAATAAAAACCCCGTTTGGTTACAATCCAACGAAAAGGGCGAAACCTTTGCCCCCTTCCACCTGGATATCAAAAACACCAAGGCCACCTGGATGAACTCGTTGCCGCATAGCTGGACCAACCAGGTGAATGCCCGCAACGATGGCAAATTCGACCAATGGCTGATAGAAAAAAAATCGGGCAACCCTGCGTATCGCGATATGCCCCTAACGCTGGGCTATCATACCCGTGAAGACCTTCCTTTTAATTACGCACTGGCGGATGCCTTCACCGTGTGCGATCAAAATTTTTGTTCGTCGCTTACGGGTACTACGCCTAATAGGCTATTCTTTTGGTCGGGAACCATTAGGGAGCAGCAAAACGAGGCTTCGCGACCAAGGGTTTGGAACGAGGATGCTGATTTCGGCACCCTCAATTGGACCACCTATCCCGAGCGTTTGGAAGATGCCGGCATCAGCTGGAAATGCTACCAGAACGAGTTGAGCATCCCTGTTGGTTTTGAGGGCGAGCAGGACCCCTGGTTATCTAACTTTACCGATAACCCACTGGAGTTTTTTGAGCAATACAACGTAAAATTGCACGATAAGCATAGCATCTTCCGCAAAAAGATGCTGGAGGTACTGCCCGGCAAAATTACCGAAACCGAGGGCAAGATAAACGCCCTGCCGGCTGGCGATGCAAAACTAAGGCGACTGAAAGAAGAACTGAAATGGATGCAGGAGCAACTGGCCGATATCAAAAACAACCCGCAGTTTTTAGAGCCGGGCGCATTCGATAAGCTATCGCAAAAGCAGAAGAATATACACCTGAAAGGTTTCGACACCAACCGTGCCGACCCACAGTACCACGACCTAACCACTTTAAAATACGACGATAACGGCACCCCGCGCGAAATGCAGGTGCCAAAAAGCGATGTATTGCACCAGTTTAGGCAAGATGTAAAAACCGGTAAGCTGCCAACGGTATCGTGGCTGGTTGCGCCCGAGAATTTTTCGGACCACCCCGGCGCGCCCTGGTATGGTTCCTGGTATGTATCCGAAGTATTGGATATCCTCACGCAAAACCCCGAGGTTTGGAAGAAAACCATTTTTGTATTGAATTACGATGAGAACGATGGCTACTTTGACCATGTGCCGCCATTCGTGGCCCCGCACTCGCACAAGGAAGGTACAGGCAAGGTATCTAAAGGCATCGATACCCGTGTAGAATTTGTAACCCTGCAGCAAGAACAGGAACGCAAAGATTTCCCAACGCATTACGACCGCGAAAGCGCCATAGGTCTGGGCTTTAGGGTTCCTATGGTCATCGCATCACCATGGAGCCGCGGTGGCTGGGTAAATTCAGAAGTGTTCGACCATACCTCCTGCCTGATGTTCCTGGAGAAATTCCTGGCGCACAAAACCGGCAAAACAATCACTGAAAACAACATAAGCGATTGGCGGCGCACCGTTTGCGGCGACCTGACCACCGTATTCCGACCCTACCATGGCGAGCAGATACACAACCCTGTATTTTTAGATAAGGATAAATTTGTGGAAGGCATCCATAAGGCGAAATTCAAAAAACTACCTGCGTTCAAAAAACTCAACGATGCGGATATCAGCTTTATCAAAACTAACCGCCACGCATCGCCGCTGATGCCGAAGCAGGAACCGGGAATCAAACACTCCAATGCACTACCTTATGAACTATATGCAGACGGTGTTTTAAGCGAGGATAAAAAATCCTTCCAAATCAAATTCGAAGCGGCTGATAAGGCATTTGGCAAACAAGCACTGGGTGCGCCTTTCAATGTTTATGCACCAGGCAAACATGCTGGTTTTTACAACCCCGGCCAAATGGAAGCCGTCCGCACCTGGAGCTACGCCCTTACCCCCGGCGACAACCTGAGTGATGAGTGGGCACTGAATGATTTCGAGAACAGCTTATACCATCTGCGCGTGTATGGCCCCAACGGCTTCTACCGCGAATTTAAAGGCAACGCACAAGATCCTGACCTGACTGCCGATGTGCAATACCAACTGGATGCCGCTGGCAAAAAGCTTACCGGCAATATCCAGATTGGCTTTAGCTCGGGCAGTACAACACCGCTAACGGTAGAGGTGATTGATAATGCCTACAAAAGCGCACCGCTTACCCGCACGGTTTATAACGCCGCAAGGTTTACGCCGCTGGTGCTCAACCTGCAGAAAAACCATTGCTGGTACGATTTTACCATCAGGGTTAAAGGGCATACCACTTTCGAGAAACGTTATGCCGGCCGGGTAGAAACCGGCAACCACAGCTTTACCGACCCACTGATGGGTGGGATGGTAGTGTAGCTATTTGAATATCGAA
Source organism: Mucilaginibacter psychrotolerans (assembly GCF_004519315.1). Classification (GTDB taxonomy): domain Bacteria; phylum Bacteroidota; class Bacteroidia; order Sphingobacteriales; family Sphingobacteriaceae; genus Mucilaginibacter; species Mucilaginibacter psychrotolerans. The sequence goes on along the minus strand of NZ_SOZE01000038.1, from coordinate 1,562 downwards.
CACCGAATTTTGAATGTAGAATAATGAAGTGAAAAAAACAGCTACTTCATCATTCGGCGTTGGGCATTCGGTGTTCGGTATTTCTTCTTGCTTTTACTCCCCGCCCAGCAGCGGGTTATTCACCACCCCGGCAAATAGCACCAGCCCCGTTTTCATTTCACGGATAACGAAGATGAAGGGGCGGTTAAATTCCAGCACGGGTATGGGGCCTGCAGAGGTAGTGCCTATTTCTACGGATGTTACGGCGGCGGCTTCGGTACCCTGCTCGTTCACATCTACGAACGCTTTATGCTTTACATCGGTTATGGTGAGGCCGCCGGCAGCACGGATGCCTGTAAAGTCGGCCATATCGCTAAAGGCATTGCCCATGCCCAGGTTTATCAACGGGTCTTTTAAGGATTTTCCATAGCTGAATTTAAACTTAGGCAAATAAACCTGGCTTTTTTGTGCGCCCAGCCCGGCCATCCAGGTGTTCCATTTATCAGTATTAATACTCGCTATAAGTTCTTTCGCCGATACGCTTGCATCGGGCAGTATGGCCACCATGCTAAACCTATCGTGCGCATAGGGAAATTCGGCAATGATGGTTGTTTTGCCGCCCTCGGTAATGATATTGTTGTTGTAATTTATCTTACCAGCCATAAAATCGGCCTGTACGGTGCCGCTGCCGGGCAGGTTAAAAGTGCGCTTTTTAGTCTCAGCAGCATCGAATTTGGTTTTCCAGATACTTTTGAAATAGATAGCGTTTATTAGGAACATCTGCGATTCGCTGCTGATGGCATCTACAATACTGGGTATCTTGCCGTTGGTTTTATCGCTTACCCAACTGTTGATGGTATTTTGGGCGGCAGGACTGGCAAAATCCAGCGCCTGCACTTTTGCCTGGTAGCTGCTGGTATTTACGTCGATAAACGGCTGCAGCACCTCCAGCCCTTGGCGGTACCAGATGGAGTTGGCTATTTTAAGTTGGGTGTTGGGTTCCAGTCCGGGCAACTCCGTCATCAGCTTATTATAATAGCTATTTACGGCGGGCTGGGTAAAGCCCGTGTAGTTCATGGTGCTGTTAATGGCATCCAGTGTTTCGTTGCGGGCGCCGTTGGCCGTCATCCCCACAGCGAAGCTTACACTAAGCGGCGACATAAACAGATTGTTGTTGGTACCCTCCGATGCTGATATCTCTTTGAAAAGTTTCAGGGTAAACGCATTATCCGCTGCTACTTTTTGTTGTTCGGCGGCGGTAAGCACCAGGCTCTTACCCTCGCCGGGATCTATGCCGTCGTTTTTATTGCAGGAAACTAAGCCAATCATCAATAAGCCAAATAGCAGCGGAGAAATGCGTTTCATAAGATCAGTTTTAGTGGTTAATAAATACATTACGCAGGTGTGTTTGAGGGTGATACAGTAATAAATAAAATTTAGCTGATTTTTACCGCGGAGGCCACAGAGAGTTATACCGTTTAAAAGCAAGTAGTTTTCAAACAATTTTATAAGTTTGCGTAGAGAGCAGGTAGTAAGCCCGTATATTCTTCAACTCGAAGCTTGGGACGCTATCTGCTTTCTTA
>NZ_SOZE01000037.1 GCF_004519315.1 Mucilaginibacter psychrotolerans | reverse complement strand
ATATTCAGGTGCCTATATCGGCGGTGTCCACCTCTTCCCATTCCGAACAGAGAAGTTAAGCCCGCCAGAGCCGATGGTACTGCAGTAAAATGTGGGAGAGTAGGTCGGTGCCAAATCTTAATGCCTCTATGGCCTTAACAAGAACCCTTTCATCTAACGATGAAGGGGTTTCTTCGTTTATGGGCTTTTTTAGCTCCCTCGCCTGAGGCCTCGGCCGCCTAAACAAGCACTCCCCCAGCTTTTGGTAATTCAATATTTACTCTGTTTTGTAAATCTTCTGCATACGGGGTATTATAAATAATAATGTACTTTTATTTCATGAAAAAAAGTATTTTACTGTTTGTGCTCGCGTGCTTGCATCATTATACCTATGCCCAAAATACAGGTTTATCATTCACCTCTGATGATGCTGCGTTGCAAACAGCATTTAGTAATGCAAAAACGATGGCACTGCGCTATACTGGAAAACCTACAGATCCGGTAGGGGCATGGTACGAATCGGCATTACCACCACGCTTTGCATTTTGTATGCGCGATGTTTCGCACCAGGCCTTAGCTGGGCAGGTACTTGGTTTGCAGGATGCCAACAAGAATATGCTTACGCTGTTTGCAAAGAACATTTCGAAAAGCAAAGATTGGTGTAGCTACTGGGAGATAAACCATTTTGGGAAACCTGCCCCAGAGGACTATCGCAACGATAATGAGTTTTGGTATAACCTCAATGCTAACTTCGACGTGATGACGGCCTGCTGGAACCTATATTTATGGACAGGGGATAAAACCTATATTAAAGACAAGGTATTTAGGCATTTTTACGACCGGTCGGCAAATGAGTTTATTAGGCAGTGGGTGCTTCAGCCCGATTCGTTATTAACGAGGGTTGCACATCCCAACGCTCCCACGCCTTTTAACATCAATGATGCTTTTCATCGCTGCAGGGGGGGACCGTCTTATTCTGAAGGGGTGCCCGATATTAAAATGGGAGCAGACCTCCTGGCGGCCATTTATCGCGGTTTATTATCATATGCCGAAATATTAAAGGTAAACGGGAAGCAAAAAGAGGCTGTTATTTACCAAAAAAAGGCAACGGCGTACCAACAACAACTCGATGGGCATTGGTGGGACGATAGTGCATCATTATATCATACTTATTACTCCAATAAAAATGTGTTCGGTAAAACCGAGGGCGAGACTTTTTTGCTGTGGTTTGATGCGCTAAAGAACCCTGCAAGGCGGAAGAAAACATTGGAGCATCTTTTAGCAAACGACTGGAACGTCGAAAACCTTTCGTACTTCCCTTACCTTATGTACCAAAATGGTTACCCGGCCGAAGCCTATAAATATATCCTCCATTTAACCAACCCTGGTACCGAAAGAAAAGAATACCCAGAAGTCTCTTTTGGTGTGATAAAAGGCTTCACCGAAGGTTTAATGGGTATATCGGCAGACGCGCGTTACAACCGCATCAGTACGCTTTATCGTAATCATAAAGATGTCGGTTCGGCTTTGTATAATGTGCCAGTATTAAATACCTTGATTGACATCAGCCATATCAATAAAAAGAAAAGTGTTTTAATCAACAAGGGAAACAAGGCGGTTAACTGGCGCGCGACTTTCTATTGTAACCACGTGCTTATTTATATCAATGGTATAGCACATACGGCCATTCACAAAAAGGATGGCACCGGAAATATGGTTTCATACGCAAATATTGAAGTGAATGAGGGCAAAGCAGCTACCGCTTATGTAAAATGACGAGTAAGGGCTGTTAGCATGTATTCATTAAATATCAATTCTGGCTACATCAAAAAAAACAATGTAAAGAAACAATCTTTTGTTGTTTACATGCACCCCTTTAACTACCGCCTGTGGTTCGGGCTTGTCATTAGATAATGTGTTCAAATGGCGAAGCAATTAGAGTTGCTAACAGGTGCGCATGGCGGCTGCTTTTCAAGCGACATAGAAGTTAAAACACTTGTAATAGCGGATGGGACTGTCTCCAAACCATCCTACAACAAAAAACCGGCAGGATTTTCAATTAATCCTGCCGGTTGATATTATACGGCCAAATCCTTTGTTACGTCTTGCTTATAAGCACTACAACAGATATATCTTAAAGAACTTCTTGCCGTATTCGCCCCAGTCTTTCATTACTGTGGTTAGGGTGTTAAACAGGCTTTTGTAATCTACAGGTTTGCCTTTTGCGGGTGCTTTTATAGTTGCATCGGCTACGGGCATATCGGTTACTTTGGTGGCAAACCAGGTTACGTTCTCGTGCGGCAAGGCAAGGCCCAATATCATGCCGGGCAGGCCGGTGAATGATTCGGGGCCGCCCGATACGGGTATCTCGTCCGAATAGAAAGCTACTACATAAATAGAATCCATTACGATGGCGTTGGCGCGGCGGCAGGTGTAGCCGGCAATCTCGCGGGTTTCGTCGGTTATTTTCCAGTTGATTTTACGAGCGGTATCCCTAACCAGGAAGGTTTCATCAAAAACTTTCTTATTGGTTATGCTTACGTTGGTGTTCAGATCGGTATAGGTGGTGTTTATTTGTTGTGCAAGGGGCATATCACTAAACCAGCTGTTGGTGGGTGGCTCTTCAGATTGAATGGGCGTGTACAACGTTTTATTGTTGCCGAAGGTCATTTTACTCAGCAGTGTCATAAACTGCGGGTTGTTCTTCTTGTACGATTCGAACGCCGGGGTGTACCAGCTTTCGTTATCCTTATTGATTACTTTTTTAATAACCGCGTACATGTTTACTTTCTTCTCGTACTCTATGGTGCCCGACGTGGTAAAATGCGCGTTCTGTGCCGATAGCATGCCGCTACTGAGCAGGCAGGCCAATAATACAAACAGGTGCTTTTTCATGTTGATGATATCTTGATATTTTAATGCCTTATTTTTTTGGTTGTGTGCCGCCGCTCATGCCGCTGAAATCCCATACTACGGATAGCAGGAAATAGCGTTTTATGGTGGTGTTTTGCGTTTGCGTAATGAGGTTGCTTGATGCAGAGCGGCTAAAACCTGAGTTTTGGTTAAGCAAATCGTTTCCTCTTAAAACCAACTTCAGGTTCTCGGCCTTAAAGAACGATTTGGTGATGCTCGCATTGATGATAGTTTGGCGGAAATCGGTATCGAACGATTGTGTTGCCGCCCTGTATTGGTATTGTCCATCGCTGCTTACCTGCAATTTAAAGGGCAGGTAAACACTTAGATAATAATCGGCATTGAACCCGCGGCCGTTATTATTACGATCTGGCTGCAGCGACGATTGACCGACCGTGTAATCCGGGCCGGCATTGATATATATCTGGAATTTTTTCTCTTTGTATTTAGATAGTGATAGCTGCCCCGAGTAGCTGTTGGATTTGGTGCGGTTTAGTTGACTCAATTGATCGCCAGTGGTAACCATGCTGTAATAAACATTACCGTTGGTGCTTAGGCGCGCACCAAGATTAATGCCCAGGGCGGTTATTTTACGGCCCATATCCGCGCTCAGTCGGTAATTAGATGGGCGCTGATTGTTGAGGTTTATGGCTTGTATGGTGCTTTTACCAGTAGTAGTATTGGTTACCACGTTGTTTACAATGGGGTTAGTAGTAAAGTTGTAGCTACCGTTTATCCATAACGATTGCTCGCTGAGTACTTTGTACATGTTGTACCACAAACCAAGGCGGTGTGTAAATGAAGGCTTCAGATCAGGGTTACCAATTACCACGTTAAGTGGGTCGGTGTTTACACGGATGGGCTGCAACTGATCGAGCGTAGGCTGGGTTTGGCTGCCGTAATAATTGACGTTTATACCCCCGTAGGTGGATATCTTGTATTGATAATTGGCCGAAGGGTTCCAGTTAAGGAAGCTGCGCTTTGCCGTAGAGCCCGAAATCTGGTTTTTTTGGTTAAAGGTAACATCAGCCACGCTGGTGCCGAACCTTAGCGTGCTTTTGCCTTTTTTGTAATTAAAGTTAAGCCCACCCTGGTTAGCAACCTGGTTAAAGATGTAATGATTGCTCAACGAATCATTCAGCAGGTTATAATTGCCCGGGGCCGATTGATCGTACGAACGGCGGTCGGCATCGCTGTTGTTGAAGTTGATGCCATAGCTCAATATCATAGATAGATACTTGGAGAATGGTTCGGTATAAGTAATGTTGGTGTTGAATTTCGAGGTCTTAGTATTATCAATCTTTCGTTGATCAACTATCTGGCTGCTATCCAGTTGGCTTTGCTCATCGTATAGGCCCAATGTCGATTTCAGGAAACCGTCTGCCTTGTTATCGGTAAAACCGGCGTTTAAGTTTACAGATAGCGTGCGGCCCTTTTTCTTTAATTTCTTGGTGTACAATACCGTAGCATTGAATAACTGTTGATCAACATCGTTATTAACCGAGCGGTCGTTCTTATTCAGCAAACTGCCATCAGCACGCGTGCTGGAAGATAAGTTGCCCGTACGGGTAGTACTGTTCTTAAGGGTACCGTCTACCGAGAATTTTAGGTTGGCAGTGCTATCCAACCTCACTGAATAAGTAGCATCCAGCTTTTGCCTAAACATGTAATTGTTGAACGTTTGGTTGGTTACGCTATTAATGATGCTGGTATTGCTGTTGCTATTACCAGGTAGATTTTGCTGCGATATGGTGTTACGCGTGCCATCTACAGAAAGTGAACCTATCTTATAATTGGTGTTAAGGCCATATTTATCGGCCTTCCATTTATCGTCGTAATGTACACCGCCGGTACGCGCTACCGGGATACCATCACCCTCGTAGTTTCCGCTGAAAGAGTCAAGCCCGTTATCGCTACCGCTGCCATCGAAGTAGGCACCGCCATCGTCGCCGAACGTAACGCCACCGCTGGTGCCCAATTTATTGTTATCTTCCCAGCCTAGTCCGGTTTTGCCGGTGTTGCCCAGGGTGCCATAGGCCGAGAATTTCTTTTTGCCTTTGAATTTGTTGAATAGTGCCTGGCCCTGGTAAAAACCATCGGTGCCTACGCCCGCATCTATCTTGCCAAAGTAGCCGTTCTTTTTATCTTCCTTTAATTTGATGTTGATAGTTTTGGTTTTATCGCCATCATCTATACCGGTAAAGGCGGCCTGGTCGCTGGTTTTATCGTACAGCTGTACCTTATCAACCATATCGCCGCGGATGTTTTTGGTTACCAGAGTTGGGTCGTCGCCGAAGAACTCCTCGCCATCAACCAATACTTTTTTAACCGTTTGGCCTTGAGCGGTTATCTTGCCATCCTTATCTACCTGTATGCCGGGGAGCTGTTTAAGTAAATCTTCTACCTTAGAGTTTGGCTGGATAACGAATGCCTTGGCATTGTATTCGGTGGTGTCGCCCTTTATTTTCACGGCGGCTACGGTGCCTTTGATGAGTACTTCTTTCAATAACCTCGATTTTAAGGCCATGTTGATGTTGCCGAAATTGTGGTCGGTATGTACCGAGTCGAGCGTGAATTTTTCAACGTAATCGGCATAGTCTGGGTAGGTAACCAACAGGATAAAGCTGCCCTTGCCCAGGCCCGATAAGTTGAAAGCGCCGCTACTATTGGCCCGCATAAATTTGCGCAGCGTAGAGTCCTTGGCGTTCAGTACGCTTACCGAACTGTTGAACAGCCCAACGTTGGCTACAGAATCGCGCAGGGTGCCTTTCACCGAGTACGTTTTTTGTGCCATGGCCGAAAATGTGCAGATACAAAAGAAGAATAGTGCTGTAAATGTGATTTTCATAGTTTAGAGTTAGTGCATGCAAGATATAACTAAATTCTTAGTAATAGAATATAGTTTTGTTAAAATGTGTTAAAAATCTGTTTACAAATGTTAAATCACAGATTTGTTACCTTTTGGACAAATATTGTTTGGAATGGGGTTAATTACGCCAAGTATAAAAGACGCATAAAAAACAAAGCTGTTACAACTTATATTGTAACAGCTTTGATACCAAGGTTTATATGTTCTTTTGTCGCCGGCACTCCTAAAGAATGCAGTTGGCTGTGCGGAAGGGTAAAACCGGAACCTCAGAAATGATTTTTATAATTCGATGATTTTATTCTGGATGGCGTACAAGACCAGCCCTGTTCGTGATTTAAGACCAAGTTTGGCAAAAAGCGATTCACGGTAGTTATCAATAGTGCGGGGGCTTACGAACATCTTTTCAGCCATCTCTTTATAAGTGAGTTCAGAACAACACAATTTAAGAAACTCCACTTCGTTTTTAGAAAACCACGGCCCCGCCTGCTGGTTGCTTACCGAACGGATAAGCTTGCCCGAAACCAGTTCGTTGATAAATACACCTTTCTCAAATATCGTTTTAATGGCTGTTAATACCTCCACCGGGCCTGATTGCTTTAAAACATAACCGCCTGCGCCACACTGTATCATTTTTATCACGCTCTTATCATCTTCATACATGCTCAGGGCAAGCACCTTCACATCAGGATGGTTTTTTCTGAGCCAGGTAGTAGCAGCGTACCCGTCCATAACCGGCATATTAATATCCATCAGTACCACATCGGGGAGGGGCTTTTGTTTCATAATTTGCTGCAACTGCTCGCCGTTACCTGCTTCAAAAACGATGTTCAGTTCATCAAAATCTTTCATTAGCGCTGCCACGCCGTTCCTGAACAGTGTGTGGTCGTCTACTATTGCGATATTTATCATAAATTATCAATTAAGGATAAGGTACAAAAACACTGATTTGGGTACCATTTTCAGGCGCGGAGGTTATCGTTGTGGTGCCATCTATCATTTTCGCCCTGTTTTTAATGTTCATCAGGCCCATTCCCGTGGGTTTATCCGAAGGGTCGATAATGAATCCTACCCCGTTATCGTTTACCTGCAATTGTAACGTACCGGCTTTGTAGAGCAGGTTGATGTCGATACGGGTGGCTCTGGAATGCTTCACCGCGTTGTTGAGTATCTCCTGCACTATCCTGAACAGGATAAGGTCCTTTTCGGGGTTGGCCGTTACCGAGTTAAGGTTTTGTGCCTGGTAAGTTATTTGGTATTGCTCCGTTCTTTCCAGCCAGTGCACTTCCTGGGTTATGGCCTCGTTAAGCCCAAGGCTTATTAATTGTTCGCCCTGCAGCAATTTGCCCAACTGGCGCATCTCCTGCATCGACCGCGAAACCAGTTCTATAGCGGCATCTACTTTTTTGTTTATGCCATCCGGCTCGTTGCCTTTAATAGATTTTAGGGTGAATGAAGTAAGGCTAAGCAATTGCCCTACGTTATCGTGCAGATCGGCCCCAACAGTTTGCAGGGTTTGTTCCTTTATTTCATGCTGCGTTTTCACAATTTCGTTGTCAAAGGATTGTTTCATTTCCAGCTTTTCGTCATCGTGCTTTTTTTTGCGCCGGTTAAAAAGCGATATATAGATCAATAGAAAAAATGGTGCCGTAAGAAATAAGAGCGTTAGTATTACTACAATGTCCTGGATATCGGGTTTCTGAGTCGCCTGCATATAAATGAATAGCTCCAGCAAACGTATAAAGTGATGTTTACAGCTCTATAAATATAATAAATAGTAAGCTCAGGAATAACTCCCGATAAATAATCGTAAAAAACACGAATTACGGTAGTTCCAAAATAGAACAGCAACGTGCCCGATACCCACCAAAAACTTGCCGACGAAAACAGCGGTACATAGGCATCATCGTTAAGAAACCAGTAGAAAAAGTAAAAGCTTAGTAAAGCAGCAACTATGGCGAGAGCGATACCTGTGTTTGAATAATGCTGAAAAAAACTATCTTTTTTCGCGAAAGTGTTTATCAGGTAAACCGAATATAATACGATTGCTGCAACTGAAATAAGCTTATTACTATTGCGATATGGATTTAACACGGCCCGGAACATAATCATTATGGTTGCGATTTCGAACAAGAATAAAATGTTATAGATCCAGTTATTCGTTCCGTAACGCGCCCTTAGGTAAATGCCACCAATTTCTGTAAGACAAACCCAAAACAGATAAAAGACCAGCCATTTCCAGGCCGGGCTTTTATCGTTATACAAACAAACCGCCGCTGTGATAAAGCAGATAAGTTCGGGAATAGTGACGATGGTGAAGTAATTGAGCATACCTTTTTTACATTGTTCCTTTGCAAAATATAGGGCATTCTTCTCCGTGATCAACTACGTCAAACATTTTGTGCAAAGAATAGCAATCGTAAATGTCCTGATGTACGCCGTTTATTTCTTCCGTCGGTGTTAATAAAAAGCCATTTTTACGCCGAGTGGTGTCAACCACAAAATATATACGGATGCCGTCAACACTTCTGCGATTACTCACTCCGGCATGTATTTGCTCTTTTAAATACGCTATCAACTTTAGGCTATACCAAACGCTTCTAATGTCTATTGCACCACCTTTAAATCCTTGCGCCCAAGTCTTGGCTTGAATACATGATACCTGTGACTCATTTATTTCGCATTTGATTTTGGGGCATGGTTTATTTGTAGTGTCCTGATAAAGATCGGCACCATCACCTAAAGTAGCTGTATAACTATCCTGATTTTTTACCTCCTTTGTATTTAGGATGGGATAACCGTGTTGAAAATAATCTACGTGTATTTTTTTGGACGGCGGTATTTTACTGCTATCGGGATCCGTATAATTTCCTCCATCCTTCGTTGACATAACCACTAACGTGTTATGGCCATCAGCATTTTTTCCTATATAAAGGCGTATACCGTCGGCATCGGTTTGGGAGCTTAAAATATCATAAGTATCTTCAACGAAAGATTTACTAAACCAAATATTGGTAAAGCGGTCTTTACTTGTGGTGTCGTTTTTAAAAGTTGTAACCAGTTTAATAGCGTCAGCCGAATCCAGGCCGTTAAGGGTTTTTCCAATGTTATCATGCTCCAGAGTGGTAACAGTAGGCCCTGGCTTATTAGTATCAGTGTTAGTTGTGCGTTTGCACGCCATCATGCACACAGCGCAGCAGGCGATTAGGAGGAATTTTTTCATGATGATAAAGTTTTTTTGGTGTTTAAATTTAGTGAATTATTTTTTCACTAAATTCACTATCCCTCAATTATTGATATACTTTTTTATACGGTATTTAATACCGTAAAATTACCCTGCCCAAAAACGTGTTTGCTGTAGCTGTTTGCGTGCCTTATTGCCGCAGTTTTGCTTTAACTAAAAAATAAAGCAATGTTATTACACGACGAAAACTACCGCCAGCTTAATATCGAGGATATTAAAGCTGCATTACTAAACAGTAAAGATACCGCTGCACCCACCGAAACGGAACTTGAACAGGCCCTTGGCGAACACTACCAACATGCCTTTAACCTGGAAAGCAAACATTACGAGCTTGGGGCAGCCCTCTCACCGGCATTCGATATCTTCGGTATCGGCCGTAAGATACTGGCGGCGATAAAGAAATTTGTTTGTGGCTTTGTTGGCCCGGGCGCTACGCGCGAAGAGATCATAGATGCCGTGGTAAAAGCGCTGGCCTCTGTTATTCCCTCGGGAATATTTGACGAAAAAATTGTGCGCTGGGTGGTAAACTTTATAGTTTCCAAAGGCATAGGCGCTTTTTGCGGTGTATAAGCACACAACTCTGCACACCACTGCTATTTAAAGCATCTTAACCTAAATCTTAAAACACCTATAAAAACAAAAGCTGTTACAATATACGTTGTAACAGCTTTTGTTTTTAGGGTATGGAAATCTGTTTGTTTTTAAATATTGAATGGGCTTTGCCAGTCTTTAAAAGCTGGAAGCACCTGGTCTTTTGCAGATACTACGGCATCGGTTTCGGCAATACCCCAGCCTATGGCCAGTTCAGGGGAGTTCCAGAGCACGCCGGTTTCTGATGCTTTATCGTAGTAGTTGGTTACTTTGTAAGCGAAGATGGTATTATCCTCCAAAGTGACGAAGCCGTGCAGGCAGCCCGGCGGTACCCATAGCTGTAAGTTGTTGGCGGCACTTAATTCTACGGCAACATGGCGGCCATAAGTTGGCGAGCCAAGGCGTGCGTCTACCGCTACGTCCATTACGCTACCTTGTAATACGCGCACCAATTTGCCCTGCGCAAAGGGATTCGCCTGCGCATGCAAGCCCCTAACGGTGCCTTTTTGCGACATAGATTGGTTATCCTGCACAAAATCTGCTTCAATGCCCAATTCGGTAAGGGTGCGTTTGCTATAACTTTCGTAGAAGTACCCACGGTCGTCTGTAAATACGCGGGGCTCTAATATGATTACGCCGGGGATTATGGTTTGGGTTGCGGTCATATATGGTGGTTAGTCTACGGTTTTCATAACGGTGTTGAACAATACGAAACGCTCGGCAAATTGTTGCTGATGCCCGTCCTGAAAACGGAACAGGTGGCCGCTGTAATAATCCTGAAACTGCTCTATGGTATCGGCCATGTATTGAACACAGTAAGTGATGCCTTCATTAGGCGAATCGATGATGGTTAGGATTTGATAAGATGAGAAATAGCCCGTAGCCATAATGGCGGGTATCTGCACCTCTTTCATCCAGGCCAGCCATTCCTGCTCAACCGTATCTTCGAGGATAAAGGTTTCGTTGTAAATAATCATGCCTCAAAAGTAACAGGATTTCACCGATTTGGGGATGATTCCACCGATTTTTTAAAATGATTGAGGGATTGAAGGATTGATTTTTTTGAGATTACACCGATTTGCGAAAGATTACATCGATAAAGATGAGCTGATTTACTTTGATTTTGCTAAAACATAACCTCGCATTCAAAATTCCCTCCAATGACCCAATGACCCAATGACCCAATGACCCAATGACCCAATGACCCAATGACCCAATGACCCAATGACCCAATGACCTAAGAAGCGTCATTCTTATCCCCCCTCAACGCTCTGAAGCGTTTGCGGGCATCGTTCAGCCAGAGGCTGCCCGGGTAATCGGCGATTATTTTTTGGTAATAGGTTTGGGCCATGGTGGGGTTGTTCAGTTTGGTTTCGTATAGGTCGCCCAGCATAAATACGGCATCGTCTGCCCAAAGGTCATCGGGATGGCTTTCTGCAATTTGTTTTAACAGGGCTACCGCTTCGGGGTATTGTTTTTGCTGTAGCAGTATTTTGGTTTTAGCCATCAGCACATCAGCCTCCAGCGTACCGGGGTACTTTTTAGGTATACTATCCAGCGTGAGTACCGCCTTATCGGTTTGTTCGGCAAATATCAGCAAATCGGCACGGGCATACATCTTAAGTGCTGTGCCGGCGCTATCTATGGCCAGGTTATCAGATATCAGCAAGGATAAATTCAACGCATCATTGGCGATCAGCTGCGTGGTGGCTGCCTTCAAAATATCCAATTGCCGCCTGCTCCAATTGAAGTCGCCGGTGTAGTAGGCCAGTTTGGCATTCCGCAACAGGGCATCTTGCCCAACGGCGGTGTTAGGGTTGTCTTTCTCCACCTGGCTATACAATAGGGTAGCATCCCATGGTTGGTTGTTCAGCAGGTAAATATCGCCAAGGTCTAGTTTGCAGCTTGCCAGCAGGGTGGGGCGTACATCGGGGATGGACACCGCGCTTTCCAGTAGTGCTTCGGCGTCCTTTAATTTATGTAGCTTAAAGGCCTGCAGACTGGCAAGTTTCTGCATGGCGAACACGGTGCTGCGGTTGCGGCCAAATTCGTTCAGGAGGTTAAGGTAGTCCTGCTCCAGGCTCAGCAAGTCGGCCTGAGTATATTTGCCGCTGGTAACCTTCAGGTTTTTGGTATTAATGAGCTCTATCTTGGCCGAAACGTAATTCGGATTGTCTTTCCCCTTGGCAATAACATATTCGTACCCCCGAATGGCTTCGTCATAAGCCTCGTTAGCACTAAGCGTGCTGCACAACTCGTATATGCTGCCGCCGTCGTCGTTTTGGCGGCGGCTAAGGGCTATGGCCTGATTAAGTGCCTGCCCAAAATCCTTTTGTTGCAGGTATTGCCAGGTAAGCAGGTTTACGTAAATAAGCTGCTGCGGGTCTTTCTGTATCCGTTTCAGCAAAGCAAACTTCAGTATATCGTAATCGGGCGCGCCCTCATAAACCGTAGCCAACATACTTTCGGCCTGGTTTAAAAACGAAGGGTTAGATGGTAAAAAGTTGAGATACTCTTCGGTAAGGCCGCCTTTATCGCGTTTGTAGCGGTAAAGGTTTATCAGCTCGAAAGAGAATAGCGCATCGTTGTGCAGCAGCTTGCGGCCCTGCAAAAAAATCTTTACCGCGTACTCCACATTGGCATTTTGGTAAAATTGCGAGGCGATGGCGGAAATCTCGTTCTGATCGGCCGGGAGGTTTTTAATAAGCCCAGCATATATAACGTCGGCTTTATCTATACTACCCTGCTGGGTGTAGACGGTGCCCAGGGCAATATTGTATTCGTAGGCACCAGGATGCTTGCGTATCATTTTCCGGGTGATGCTCTCCGCCTCGTCGAATTTTTTACCGGCGAGCAAGGCGTTAAGGTACTGTTGGTAGTAGCCTTCGTTATCCTGCTTGTAAAGTTTAAGGTAAATATCCAGCGCTTTTTGCTGCTCACCGTTCTGGGCGTATAATCGTGCCAGAGCTAAATCATTATTTTGCGCAAAAAGCTTTGTACAAAAGGTAAAAAGCAGTATTATTATAATAAAAAAACGCTTCATCGGATTTGAAGATTTTTGTTGCACTTATTAAGGCTATATAACGCCGGAGCAGGGTAAAATTGTAGTGACATTGACATTTGCGTTATTTTAAATAGGTACTTTGAACTTTAATTAGTCATTAAGCATATAATTGATGCCCGTTCACTTACGACTGTTTTTCTTTCTTGCCTGTGTTGCTTCGCTCTGCGCCTGCACGCCTGATAGGGTGAAGCAAATACCTGTAAGCGACTTTTTTAAGACACCAGAAAAGACATTCTTCAAGATATCTCCCGACGGTAAATTCGTATCGTACCTTAAGCCTTATAAAGATAAGCAAAATATCTACATCAAATCGCTGGAGACCGGCAAAGAGCACATAGCCACCGCATATACCGACTACTCGGTACGCGATTACTCATGGACTTTCAATAACCAAATTGTTTTTACCCAGGATATCATCGCCAGCGATGTGTACCGGGTATATACGCTGGATGTAGCCACCCTGAAGATAACCAACCTGCTTAACCTGGATAACGTGCGCATTCGGATACTGAACCGTAACCGACAGCAGCCCGATATAATTACCGTAAGCCTTAATAAGCGCGATGCGGCCAATTTCGACGTTTACCGCATGAACGTGAAAACCGGTGAGTTGAAGCTTTACCTGCAAAACCCAGGCAATGTAACCAAATGGTATCCCGAACCTGATGGCCGCATCCGGATGGCAAAAGCATCAGATGGCGTTAATGAAACTATCTTGTTTCGCACCAGCGAGCGAACACCCTTCAAACCCATCATTAAAAGTAACTTTAACGATAGGGTAGAGCCAATTGCTTTTACCGGCACAAAGAACTACTTCTACGCCCTCTCTAACGTAAACCGCGATAAAACGGCAGTTGTAGAAATTGATGCTGATAGCGGCAAAGAAGTGAGGGTGGTTTATGCCAGCCCTAATGCCGATATCATGGACGTGAGCTATTCTAAAAGTAAGCGCGTTTTAGAGCTTGCCTCCTGGGACGAAGCCATGCCGCAACGACATTTTCTGAGTGCCGGGGTGCAGGCCATATACAAAGGCATTGAGAGTAAGTTAGTAGGTAACGAGATGAATATTGTAGACCGCGACAGCCTGGAGGCTAAATTCATCGTAAATACCTATACAGATAAAAGCCCCGGATCGTACTACCTTTACGAAACGCGGGGCGATAAGCTTACTAAGTTGGGCGATATAAACCCGGATATACATCCCGAAGATTTTTGTGCAATGGAGCCGGTAAGCTTCAAAGCGTCTGATGGTTTAACCATAAATGGCTACCTAACCGTGCCTAACGGAAAAGAAAAAAAGAATCTGCCGGTAGTAGTGATGCCGCACGATGGTATATGGAGCCGCGATTCGTGGGGGTACGATGCCGAGGTACAGTTTTTGGCCAACCGCGGCTACGCCGTTTTCCAGGTGAATTACCGTGGTTCGGCAGGCTATGGCAAGGCTTTTCGTAAGGCTGGCTTTAAACAGGTAGGCGGCAAGATACAGCAGGATATTACCGATGGCGTGCGCTGGCTCATTGCTAATAAAATTGCCAACCCCAAAAAGATAGCCATTTTTGGTGGTGGTTTTGGCGGTTTTTCGGCACTTTATGGTGTATCCTTTCACCCGGATATGTACAATTGCGCTGTGGTGAAATATAGCCTGATCAACTTTTTTACCTATTTGAAAGATGCGCCGCCCTTTTATAAACCTTTTCTTAAAATGACGTATGAGATGATAGGCGATCCTGAAAAGGATGCAGAGCAACTAAGGGCTATATCGCCGGTATTCCATACTGATAAAATAAAAAGCCCGTTATTGATTTTCCAGGGTGCTAAGGATCCCCGGGCTAATATTAGTGAGCTGAACCAATTTGTGCGCGAGTTAAATAAGCGTAATGTGCCGGTTATTTACAGGTTGAAAGAAAACGAACGGACCTTTTTCCGTAGCGAGCATAATAGGATGGAGATGTATGCCGAGATTGAGAAATTTCTGGATGCCAATATGCAGGGTAAACAATAGTCGCTATGAAAGCGCAAAAAAATCTGTACCGCACAAATTTTTCCCTGATAACTGCTTTTTTGGTACTTATAACGGTAACGCTTATTATAGCCATATTCATATCCTACAAACTCACTTCCAGATATGTAGAGAACGAATTTGCCAATAAAAAAACAGAGGTGCTGGAACAAACCATAAAGCCCTATTACGACTTTTTTCAGATACAAATACCCGAGATAACCTCCTACCAGGGCTTCTTAGATTCCGCTTCGGCGGCCAATTATTCAGATACCGTTTTCCGGACTTATCGCTTTGTACGAAAGGTGCTTTTCTACGATATAAGAATAGGAAGCCCAACTGCCGAACATCCCGAAGGCATTACGGTAAAAGACGTATATCGCTTTAAGCCCAAACGTGATGGTATTGTTGGCGTAAAGGAAGTTAGCGGTGCGGATGATGAAGACTTTAGGCAAATGGCTTTAAAGTTAAACACGTTCATCATCTCGGCAGATACTTCGCGGGTGCCTACACAAGATGAGATATTTCGTACTTTTTATAATGTTACGCCGGATAAAATTAGCTATCTCAACATCCCGCGCAGGGAAGATATCCGTATTTACCGCGCTTTGTTGAGGAGTAAACAAAGCGATAATTTTGGTAAACAAAACATGGTGACGTTTACGCTCGACCCTCAATTTTTAAAAGTAATCAACACGCATAAAGAGCTTTATGAGGATGTGACTATACAACCCGTTGTGTACGACCCGCTGGATGTAGCCCAGGAAAAGGTGATAACAGAAGCCGGTTTGCCGGGCGCGTTCTCTAATTTTAAGTTGTATTTCAGTTCGGAACGGTCGCATGTTAATAAGGAGATAGAACGGCGGTACCTGCCTATTGGGGCTATACTGCTGCTGATCTACTTTTTTTTGGTGTTGATCAGCTATCTCATTTACCGAAACCTGAACATAAATCTTAAAGTATTTAAACTGCAGTACGATTTCATCAACAATTTTACCCACGAATTTAAAACGCCGGTAAGCGTTATTAAAATTGCCGGCTCTAACCTTAAAGGCGATGCCGAACTCAGCGAACGCCAGCGCAAACATTACGGTAAAATATTGGATGAAGAAGCCGATAAGCTGAACGAACTGATGAATAAGCTTCTGTCCTTTACGCAATTGGAGAACCGGTCCATCAATGTAAAGCGCGAAGAAATTAACTTGCCCGGATTTGTGAAGGGATATATAGATACCTTTAAAATAAAGTACCCCGATTTTAAGCTGCAATCGCAGGTGGAAGTTGCTAAATTTAACAGCGACCCGGTGCTGATGGGCAGCGTGTTCCAAAATTTAATGGAGAACGCCTATAAGTATTCGCACCCCGGCAAAAAAGAATTATCTATCACAATAAAACAGGATAAGCGTAATATTGTATTCTCTTTTGCTGATAAGGGAATAGGTATGGCTAAGTACGAACAGGGCGACGTGTTTAAAAAGTTTTACCGGATAGAGAACCAGTATAACCAAAACGGCAGCGTGGGCCTGGGCCTGGCTTTTTGCAAAGAACTGGTGAATTATATGGGTGGGGCCATAAGCCTGCAAAGCAAGCTAAACCAAGGTTCTACGTTTATCATTACCCTGCCGTTTGAAAGTTAACGGGTGAAGGAATTTAAGGGCTTTCGATAGATTGAAACCAAACGTCGTGCTGAGTTTATTCGGCACCCCACATGCAAGGTAGGTAACCTGTAAGGCTGTTTGTATATCGCCGGCTGGTCTTGCGAGATCCTTAAACAAGTTTAGAATCATGGGCTTTTTTACAGAAAGATATTAGGAAATGAATAAAGAAATTAAAATAGCGCTGGTAGAAGACGATGAAAACCTGAGGTTTTTGGTCGCCGAGCGCCTCCAAAGCGAAGGTTACAAAGTATTAGAAAGCGGCAATGGTGCCGAAGCCGAGAAAATGATATTGGCCGAACTCCCCGACATTGTACTGTTGGATTGGATGTTGCCGGGCAAACAAGGCTCAGATGTTTGTGTCGGCTTACGCGAGCAGGGTTTTGATAAGCTGATCATCATGATGACCGCCAAGGCGCAGGATATAGATAAGATAGGCGCCTACAACTTTGGCGTGTCTGATTATATGACCAAGCCCTTCAATATGGATGTGCTAGTGGCCATGATAGACAGCAAGATAAAATTCTCGCTTAACAGTGAAAAACCCGAATCGCATAAGTTCGGCAATATGGAACACCTGCCCAATACGCACCTGCTAATACGCGATGGCCGCAAAACCGAGTTGACTATACTAGAGAACCGCATATTGCTCTACTTTCTTAAGAATAAGAATAAAGTAATAAACCGCGAAGAACTGATGATGGAAGTTTGGGGCTACAACGCCGACGTAAATACCCGCACGCTGGATATGCACATTGTGCGCCTGCGAAAAAAAATTGAGAACAACCCCGATTCGCCAACCTACCTGCAAACAGTAAGGGGGATAGGGTATAAGTTTGTGTATTAATCCCTTTGTCCTTGCGAGCGATAGCGCGGCAATCATCGGTGATAAGATCAGATTAGCAGGTCCAACCTGCTTGCCGATGATTGCCACGTCGCCCCGCCGCAATTCCCAACGCGCCGCTCCTTATAATGACGTGGTTTTAAGTTATTGATTATCAGTGTATATTTTTGCACGTCATAACCTTTTTTTTCAGGGTTACCCCTGATGGATACTGCAATGACGATTTTTTTATTTCTTTCAAAAAAAGTTTCTCTTATACATCCTCGTCACCACAAAATCCCCAAAAAACAGTTTCGTTTCCATTACCGTATAGCCACACTTGTTAAACTCGCCTTGCACATCCGGCAATCGCCAGGATTCTACCCCGCAAAGTACCTTGAAAAATAGCAGCATGCTTTTCAGAATTACATGCTGCCACCATTTTCCCGTCAGTTGGAAATCGGTATTGAGCCACATACCGCCTGGTTTCAGCATTTGGTGAATGTGATAGCATGTTGCGGGCAGGGTGTCTGGTTTGTAATTATCAAACAGAAACGGGGTAATCACTACATCAAAGTCTTGCATCAAATCCACATCCTCTATCGCCTTGTTAATAAACTCCACATGGTTTGCGCCAGTGATGCGTTTTTGCGATAAGGCCATCATTTTGGCGGATATTTCCACGTAGGTAATATATAATCCGGACGGGTGTATTTTGCTTATTTCTTCCAGTATCCACCCGGTGCCGCCGCCTATGAGCAATATTTTGCTACCCGCAGGAATATTGGGCAGCAAATAAACCTGCGCTTTTACCAAAGCATCGCCAAATACCAGGCGCGATAAGCCATCATAAAAAGAAGCCGAATTGTCGTAATTGCCTGTCATTTATTTGCTTATGCTTTTCTAAGGTGAATTTGCTATATTTAGCTAAACTTAATCACTGCCCAATGAAGTCCTTTTACTTTAAACCCGTACTGTTTGTGTTGGTTTTATTTGCCTGGCAAAACCTGTTTGCCCAAACGGCACCAACAGAGGATAAATATAACCGTAAGGAAGTAATGATACCCATGCGCGATGGCATTAAACTTTTTACGGTAATATATACGCCTAAAGAACAGCATGACAAACTGCCCTTCCTGCTAACGCGTACGCCTTACGGCGTTGCCGACAGCCGCAGTCCCGAACGTAGCGCCTACACCCGCGATATGGCTGAAGATGGCTATATCTTCGTAGCCCAGGACATCCGCGGGAGATATAAATCTGAGGGTGCGTTCGAGATGCAACGTTTCAGCCGCGATAAGGGTAAGCCAAACGCTATAGACGAAAGCAGCGATACGTACGATACGGTAGACTGGCTGCTGAAGAATATCCCTGATAACAACGGCAAGGCAGGTATGTACGGCATCTCTTACGATGGTTGGACGGCCCTAATAGGCGCCACCGATCCACATCCCGCTATGAAAGCGGTATCGGAACAGGCCACGCCATCGGACATGTTCCTGGGCGATGATTTTCACCACAACGGGGCTTTCCGCCTAAGTTATGGCTTTGAGTATGCTTTTATGGAGGAGGCCTCACATACCGATACGCTTTACCAGTTTGGTACTTATGATACTTATGATTGGTATCTTAAACTTGGCCCGCTGTCCAACGTCAATAAAAAGTACTTCCATAATAAACTTCCCAGTTGGAACGATTTTACCAAACACCCCAATTACGATAGCTTTTGGCAAAAGCAGGCGATGAAATTCAGGCTTGATCATCCGCGTATTGCCATACAACACGTTGCCGGCTGGTGGGATCAGGAAGATTTTTACGGTCCGCAAAAAGCCTATGAGGTATTGGAGCCGCATGATACCAATAACCAGAATTACATCGTTATCGGACCATGGAACCATGGCGGCTGGGCCGGCGGCAACGGTGATAAACTGGGCAACATTAAATTCGGCACCAACACGGGCGTTACTTTCCGTAAGGATATACAGGCACGCTGGTTTGCCTATTACCTGAAGGACAAGGGCGATGGTAAATTCGCCGAGGCAATAACTTTTCAAACGGGCAGCAACCTGTGGAAAGAATACAGCAAATGGCCGCCAAAGGAATCCATCATCAAAAACATCTACTTCCATAGCAACGGCAAACTATCCTTTACGCCGCCAACCGCTACCGAAGCTATTGCCGATAGCTACGTATCTGACCCGGCCAAGCCCGTGCCTTACCGTAGCCGACCTATTGAAGAGACCTACGGACCGGGTTCCCGCTGGTTTACCTGGCTTACCGAGGACCAACGCTTTGTAGATAATCGCCCCGATGTGCTCAGCTGGCAAACTGATACCTTAACCAGCGACGTTACCATCACCGGCAACATAGCGGCGAAACTGTACGCCTCCACCACCGGCACCGATGCCGACTGGGTGGTAAAACTGATCGACGTTTATCCTGCCGAATACAAGCCCGAATTGAAAATGAGCGGCTATGAATTTATGATAGCCAACGATGTTTTCCGTGGCCGGTTCCGCAAAAGCTTCGAACACCCGGAACCGATAACGCCCGGCAAAGTGGAGTTATACACGGTTGACCTGCACGGGACCAACCACGTGTTTAAGAAGGGGCACAGGATAATGGTACAGGTACAAAGTACCTGGTTCCCTGTTATTGATCGTAACCCGCAACGTTACGTTCCTAACATCTTTGAGGCAAAAGCAAGCGATTTTATACCTGCCACGCACAAGGTTTATCATTCGGTGAAGTTTGCATCGGCGATAGCCTTGCCGGTGGTTGATTAGCAGTGGTTAAAAACCGAAAATTGATATTGAAAAAGGGCACCAGCTCTTGTTTATTTGCGCTGTTTCATCAGGATTAAGTGAGTTAAATTTCCTGGTTTGTTGTCAAGATTGAATTCGCTGCCTTTTTAGATGCGTTAATTTGTTGGTGGCGGCATCAGTATTTTGCTATGGTCTTGACTGCTTCAATTTTCGATGCGATGTGTTTAAGCAGGGCATGGCGGCAGATAAATTTAATATCTTAGCCGCAAAGCGCTATTGATGCCCCAAACACTTAAGCAACGCCCACACATCCCCCAGGTAGATTATATCCGGGCCTTCGCATCCATGGCGGTGGCTTTGTTCCATTTGGGTGGCAAGGTGCTGCCTGTACTCAAATACGGTTGGCTGGGCGTGTATATGTTTTTCGTACTCTCTGGATTCATCATTTGCAGGGCTCTGCCTCAAAAGTATAGCTGGCGAATGGCAGGCCGGTTCATCGGCAAGCGGATGATACGTATCGAGCCTCCCTACCTTATCTCTATCGCTTTAGTGCTGCTGGTAAATGTATTGCTGGCTTATCTTTCGCTTATCCCAAGCGCGCGTCCCGAATGGGGGAACCTGGCCTCCCACATTGCTTATCTTAATAATTTCAATGGCAGGCCATACGTAAACCCGGTTTATTGGACGCTCGGCATCGAATTACAGTTTTACCTCTTCGTTGCCTTAATGTTCCCGTTTATAGCAAGCCGCTGGGGTGCCTGGCTGCTACTTGCCCTTAACGGCTTAAGCTGCCTGATACATTTGCCGGGGATTAACCTGTTTGCCTATTTCCCGGTATTTGCGTTGGGGATATTGTATTACTTGTATCGCAGCTCATGGCTAAATGCTTTGTCCGCATCGCTTTTTATGCTCTCCGTAGCGGCAATGAGCTATTTTACTGCCGGATGGATGGAAACCGCCGCCGCACTTGCTGCCCTGCTTTTATTGTGGCTACCCCTTAAACGCAATCGCGTGCTGCGCTTTTTTTCGGATATATCTTTCTCACTGTACCTTACCCACGATACCGTTGGTAGCAACCTGGTAGTGTACATGGGGCAGGTGCTGCCCAAGACATTTCTTTACAAAGGAGCCGAATTTGCAGGCGGCATACTGGTAAGTATATTATTTGCTTATTTATTTTATAAATACGTGGAGCAACCCTTCCTAAAGCTATCTAAATCGATAGCTTATACCTGATAATCAGTTAGTGTAACATATACATTACAGTTATGAATATTTTACAAAAAAGGGAGAATTGCTTGTAACATTTTACCCACTTTCGCCTCCAATTACCAAATTGAACATATATGAGACGAATAATTTTACTTTTAATAATCTTTTGTGCATCCTTTACAGCTAAAGCCCAGTTTGGGGTTGGAGGTGGTGGCGGCTCATCTGTAATAGGGAAGATATCCGGTACGATAGTGGATTCGCTTACCAAAAAACCGGTGGACTATGCAACAATAAGCTTATTCAAAAGCGGGGGCAAGGTGCCTATCAACGGCGTACTTACCGACGAAAAGGGCAACTTTAAGCTCGATAATATCAAATCGGGCAGTTACAAAATCACCATATCTTTCCTGGGTTACCAAACCAAAACAATCGATCCGGTTACCACTACCGCAAGCAAGCCGGATGCTAACCTGGGCAACGTTATATTGCCACCAAACGCGCGTGCTTTGAAAGAGGTACAGGTGGTTGGCCAGCAATCTATCATCGAAAACAAGATAGACAAGATAGTTTACAATGCCGAGAAAGATTTAACTG
The DNA here is from genome assembly GCF_004519315.1 of Mucilaginibacter psychrotolerans. Classification (GTDB taxonomy): domain Bacteria; phylum Bacteroidota; class Bacteroidia; order Sphingobacteriales; family Sphingobacteriaceae; genus Mucilaginibacter; species Mucilaginibacter psychrotolerans. The sequence goes on along the minus strand of NZ_SOZE01000037.1, from coordinate 31,840 downwards.
CAGCCGGTGGTACAGCTACCGATTTATTATCAAAAGTGCCTTTGGTTGCCGTAGATATCAACGGTAACGTATCTGTGCGTGGCGATAACAATGTGCGCGTGCTGATTAATGGTAAACCATCGGGCGCAACAGCCGCCAGCTTAAGCGATGTGCTGAAATCTATCCCGGCCAGTCAGATCAAAACCATTGAGGTGATTACCTCGCCTTCAGCAAAATATGATGCAGAAGGTTCGGCGGGTATTATTAATATCGTTACCAAGCAATCTAATGTGTCGGGTTTAAGCGGCGGTATCAATACAGCCGTGGGTACACGTCAAAATAACGGCAACTTAAACTTAAACTACAACAAAAACCGGTTTAATTTTAACACCAACATTGGTGGTAATGCTTCGTGGCCGCAAAATACCTTAAACTCTTCTACCTACGAAAACTTTAAAAATCCGCAGTTTTCTACATCATCTGTAGGTACAGGCAGGCTTACCAGGCATGCATTGGTAGGCTCGGTTGGTGCGGGTTACCAGTTTAACGGTTTTAATAACATTAATACCACCTTTAAATTCAACCAGATCACCTTTGGTAATACATCAATAAACGATATCACCTCTGCCCAGCCATACAGCAGCAATTCGGTATCTAATAATAAAATTGATGGTTTTGACTGGAATGTGGATTATACCCATAAGTTTAAAAAAGAAGGTAGCGAGATATCATTCTCTACCCAATGGAGCCACAACTCAGGTATTACCAACTATACTAACTTGTACACAGCGGTGCTGCCAAATATCAAGAACAACATCGATGGTAAAAACAATGAGTACACCGCCCAGGTAGATTATGTACTACCCATAGATAAAGTGTTTAAACTGGAAGCAGGTGGTAAAAGTATCTTCAGAAGAATAAACAGCACATCAGATTTTTACTCTTTTATCAATAACGATTTTGTTATTAACCCCGCAACCTCCAACGTTTACAAATACAATCAAAACGTATTTGCAGGTTACTCGGTGCTAACCACCACCTTGCCAAAGGGCTGGTCGTTATTAACCGGTTTCAGGTTAGAGAATACCGATATTCATGGCGAGCCGTTTAACGCTAACCAAAACCTGGCATCGTTCGATCAGAACTACAATACCTATGTACCAAGCTTAACTGTTCAAAAGAAGCTTAACGCTTCGAACACTTTAAAACTGGGTTACTCTAAACGTATTACACGACCGAGCCTGCAGTTTTTAAATCCTTTTGTGAACCAGAGCAACATATTGGCGCAACAAGTGGGTAACCCTACGCTGAGCCCTGAGGTATCACAAACCATCGAACTGGGTTTAAACAGCTTCATCAAAACCTCTATCGTAAACGTGTCGGTTTATTACAAACGTACATCGGGCTTAATAGAAGGTATAGCTGATACGATAACTGTAAAAACTTTAGACCCGGCAACAGGGTTATACAAATCGCAGGGTGGTACCTTAACCACTTACCAAAACGTGGGTAACAACAACTCATTTGGCGGTAGCTTCTTTGGTACAATTAACCCGATCAAAGCTATCACCATTATTGGTAGTGTTAATGCCTATACTTACAAGCCGGATCCAACAGGTAGGTTCCTGAAAGATCAGAGCCAGAATGGTACTTACATACAATACGGTGGTTTTTTAAGGGCGACCGCTACGTTACCAAATAACTTTATCGCAGAATCGTTCGTGTTCGGCAGTTCATCGCGCCGTACTATACAGGGCCAAACACCAACCTTTAGCATCCTGGGTTTTGGCGTACGCAGGCAGTTTATGCAGAAGAAAATGTCTGTTGGTGTGAATATCATCAGTCCATTTGCCGAGTATAAAGGCTTTAATTCCAAAACAGAGGGCGCAGATTTCAGATCCAGCACTTCGTTCCAGTTGCCATTCCGTTCGTACGGTATTACGTTTAGCTACAGCTTTGGTAAATTGAGTTTTAGCCAGCCTAAAAAATCGGGCGTAAAGAACGACGATTTGAAAGAAGGCGACCAGGGTATGGGTGGCGGTGGCGCACCAGCAGGTGGCCGGTAGTCTTTTAAGAATAAAGACTGTAAGAGTCAGGAATCAAGAAAAAAATAATATGACAAGCGAGCTTTCCGTTAATCCGGGAGGCTCGCTTTTTTTGTTTCTGAACCTTGATTTACCTGATTAAAGGATGAAAGGATGAAAGGATTTTCAAGATGCATCAAGGTAATCTATAATCCTTTTCATCATGGTTCAGACTATTTTTCGTCTCCGCAGTCTCTTAGTGAAAAGGTGACTGTGGCGGCGGGATATTACCATCGCTTTTTGCTACGCTCTTGCCTTATATAGTTTAGTAACCGTCTGGTAAATCACCTCTAAGCCAGTTAAAAAAGAAGTAAAAAAAACGACAAGAGCGGAAATTCTGTCGATTTCAAACCGCTTGCAAAAAGTAGAATCGCCCGATAAGTTATTAGCGAATGATTATCGAAATGCGTATTTTTGATTAAATGGAACGGTTAATCATCAATATTCCCGATGAAAAAAGTACGGAGATCAAAAGTTTTCTCAAAAGCATGGGCATAGCTATGGACGGTCCTAAGCTATTGGATATGGATGCTTACCGGGCCAAGATAGCCGGAATAGGGCACTGGTCTGAAGAGGAGCTTAAAGCGTTGGATGAGAACCGAAGAATCTTAGGAAGCTTTAAGCCCCAGGAATGGTAGTTGATACCTGTATATTTATTGATCACATACGGTCCAAAGACCGCACTAATACTGCGCTTGCAAATTTGCCCGCAGATGAGCCTGTTTACGTTTCTGTGGTTACCCTATTCGAGCTGTATTGCGGAGCTACAAGCCCTGACAAAAAGCAGCATATCGTTGATCTGACGGAAGACCTGAACCTGTTACCCTTTAATGCCGACGTTGCTGCAAAAGCTGGTGAAATTTACCAGTCAATTAAGCGTCGTAACAGAAACATCAGCGTACAAGATATTATGATCGCAGCAACCTGCCTTATTTTTGATCAGCCGGTACTGACCAGGAATAAAAAAGATTTTATGTTGGTAGATGATCTCAAAGTACTGCGGTAATGAAACGTTTTCTGCCACCGGCATTGCGTAACCCCACCCGCCTGGAAGATTATATCCTGTCGACATTTATGGAAGATTGGGATTATCTGAAATCCGCACATCTATTCTTCACCTACATCAATCCCTATCTGCTTTAGCAGCAACGATGCGTTGAAGGTTTTGCACTCGCCGTGCTTTATTTTGTAATCGAACAGCATTTCGCCATCAATTACCTGGATATCGAAGTAATAGTTGCGTACATAGCTGGGGTATTTATCCTCCAGCCGGGCTATCTGCAAATCGTGCGTGGCTACCATGCCCACGCCCTTTTTGCTGATGAGCCGCTCTATCACGGCTTTGCTGCCCAGGTATTTATCAACCGAATTGGTGCCACGCAACATCTCGTCTATCAAAAAGAAAACGCGAGGCTGGTTCTCTACAGCGGCCAGTAGCATCTGCAGCCGGTCCAGCTCGGCTTTAAAGGTAGAGGTGCTTTCGTTCAGGTTATCTTTGATGCGCATATAGCTCACGATGTTGATAACTGATACCACCATTGCCTCAGCGCAAACGGGCGCGCCTGCCAGTGCCAAAACAGTGTTGATACCCACCGTGCGCAGGAAGGTGCTTTTGCCCGCCATATTGCTGCCCGTAATGATATCGATGCTGAATGCATTATTCAATTCGTAATCATTATCAACCCGTTTGCCACGGATAAGCGGGTGGGCGATGCTTTTTGCAGTAAGCGTATAACCCTCGGTTTCGGCAATAACAGGGTAGGTCCAATCGGGATAATTGATGGCGGGTACGGCAATACTGATGAGGGCCTCAAAATCGGCAATTATATCAAAGGCGGTTTCGATATTTCGGCAGTTGTCGCGTTTCCAGTTTTCTATGGCGATCACTTGCCTGATATCCCATAAAAAAAAAGCGTTCAGCAGCACGCCCACAATGATGTTGAGATGGTAGTTAAGCTTATCTATCAGCATACCCAATTGCCTGATGTTTTGTGATGTGTTGTCCTCTTTGAGTTTTTGGGCCAGACCATTGTTTAAGGTCGAGACCCATGGCTCGCTCTCGATCTTATTGAAAACGCCCGCGTAATTGCTTAGTACCTTGCCTATTTTATCGGCAACGAAATCGGTTTTTTTGATGTACGCAGCTTTAGAGAAAACGATGCCCAGGTTGGCCAACGCTATGAAAATGGCTATACCTTTATAGGTGGGGTAAAGTATAGCGGCTACAATAGCTACACCCAACAGGTATGGGGCTGCTTTTGCGTAAGCACCGAGGGCCTTCTCGCCCGGTAGGTTGAGCGGCATGCGCAGAAAACTGAACAGATTGCCCAGCCGGCTGGGATTGTCTTTACGGGCAAACAGCAGCAGGGCCTGCAGCTCTTTTTTCCATTCATTTTTGGCGGCTAATTCCTTTACTGCCTCCTGCCTTTGCAGTATGGCCGGTTTATCGGCAGGGGCCAGCAGCCACTGGGCCAGCCTTTGATTGCCCGTGGTTGTAGCGGCCCGGTTGATTAACTGATAGAGGGAAGCCGGGCCTGCGATATCCAGATCGGAGGCGTAAAAATGCTTTTCATTGGCAAATTGCTGTCCGTCGCTGTACAGGTTGGCGCCGGTGCCCAGGCTATCCAACTCGTTATCGTTTATTTTCTTAAGATCGAGGTAGTAATCGCGCAGGCGTTCATAAGCGCCCTGCCGGGCCACCAGCCAGGCAAAGGCCAGCAGCAACAAAACCATGGCTATGGCCATAATGCCAAAACTGTCCAGCGAGATGGTGAGGTACACCGAGAATATCATCAGCCCGAATATGCCCAGGCGAAGTAGCGAGTAAGTATTGGCTTTTTGGCGGTTGATGCCAGCCTGTTTCGCAGCTAATGCAGCCGCCTGTGTGTAATCGTTCAAAATATCCCGTTCCATTAGCTGTTGCCAAACCTTATTTTAGGTAGTTTTGCAAGTTTTCAATTTTACGATAATTACGCAACATTTAAGGCCTTGTAATGAAGATAGCTTTTATAACCGTTGGAAAAACCGAAGATGCTTACCTGAAAGATGGTATAGAAAAGTATGTTAAGCGGCTAAAGCATTACACCAGGCTGGAGTTGGTGGAGATTGCTGAGCTGAAAAACACAAAAGCCCTTACCGAGGAGCAGCAGAAAACCAGGGAGGCCGAACTCATTCTGAAGAAAGTTACCACGCAGGATTACCTGATACTGCTTGATGAAGCAGGGCAGGAGTACACCTCTGTGCAGTTTGCGAAGTATTTGGAAAAGCGTAGCATCAGCTCTGTAACCAGCCTGGTGTTTGTGGTGGGCGGCCCCTACGGGTTCGACCAATCGGTTTACCAGCGCGCCAACGATAAAATATCCCTCAGCCGTATGACGTTCTCGCACCAAATGGTACGTCTGTTTTTTGTGGAGCAACTGTACCGGGCCTTTACCATTATTAAGGGGGAGCCTTATCATCACCAATAAGTTTTAAAGGTTTGAGAGGTTAAAAAAGTTAGAAAGGTAAAGAAGTTAGCGTTGTTAGAATAGTTACAATGCTTGGAGATGTTGGAAAATTTAGCATTTTAACTTTTAAAATCTTTTAACCCTTTTAACTTTTATAACTTTTTCCAACCTTTTTAACCCTTCTAACTTTTATTACCTTTACCCCATGCACAGCCACGACCACTCCGGCCATCATCATCACGACCATGCCCCCAAGCTGGACCATCTCAACTCGGCCTTTATCTGGGGCATCGTACTCAACTCGGCCTTCGTAATTATTGAAGTGGTAGCCGGGCTGTGGAGCAGTTCGCTATCGTTATTAACCGATGCCGGGCACAACCTTAGCGACGTAGCCTCCCTTGCACTGGCGCTGCTGGCTTTTAAGATGAGTAAGGCAAAATCCAATAGTAAATATACTTACGGCTATAAACGATCAACCATTATCGTGTCGTTCTTTAATGCCATGATACTTTTTGTTGCAGTGGGTTTCATTGTTTACGAAGCGATTATCCGCTTCCTGCATCCCGAAAGTGTTGCCGGCGGTACTGTAGCCTGGGTGGCGTTTGCAGGTATTGCCATCAATGGCTTTACGGCATGGCTATTTGTAAAGGATAAGGATACCGACCTTAACGTAAAAGGCGCCTACCTGCATATGGCGGTAGATGCCATTGTTTCGCTTGGCGTGGTCATATCAGGCGTTATCATCTACTTTAGCCACTGGTATTGGGTAGATAGCGTGGTGAGTATAGTTATCGCCATTGTGATACTAACGGGCACCTGGAGCCTGTTGAAGGATAGCCTTCGCCTGGAGATGGATGGTGTACCTAAGGAGATGGATCTGGCCAAAATAGAATCCGAACTAAAAAAAGCCAAAGGTGTGGTAGATGTGCACCATATGCACGTATGGGCCCTTAGCACTACTGAGAATGCTTTAACCGCACACCTGGTGGTGAAACCCGAGGATATGGGCAACTTCGATAACATCAAGCACGACCTGCGTCACCGCCTGGAGCATCTCTCCATTAGCCATAGTACCTTCGAACCGGAGTTTGTGGATGAAGAATGCGGGCAACCGAAGTGTTGACCATATCTTCCAGCAGGTTTAAACACACTGTAACAACGAGAATGTATGTTTAGGTTCTCAGATAAAACTTATAAAGTATTGGTTGATGCTGGGTGGCATCCTCAACGTAATTACGATATTGGATCATTTAAGGAGTGTATCTTAAATAATGGATACAGAATGTCCCCCATAATCGAGCAATTTTTGATGAGTTATGGTGGATTGAAAATAGAGTATAACCGAAAAAACGGTACAAAAAACTCATTCCATTTTGATGCGCGCACTGCAATAGAAAGGGTAGACGATCTTTGGGCTCAAACGACTTATTACGAGCGCTTGAAAGTTGGATTATGCGTTGTAGGCCAAGCTGATACTGATCATTTAACGCTGATGATGGACGAAACCGGCAAATTTTATGGCGGCTTTGATGACTTTTTATGCTTTATAGCCGAGAGTGGCGAGGAAGCTATAGAAGCGATGTGTTCTGATAGGGAGTTTGAAGAGATAACTTGATGTAAATCTTTTTAAGCTTTTTTATATTTTGATAAAAAGGTAACTTACCCCAATAATGAAAACCAACCGCAGAAAATTTATAGCAACCGCAGCAACGATGGCCGCAGGTGTGGCCGTTGCCCAAGCATTACCCTTAACAATTATGACAAACAAGTATCATGTGGTGCACCATGCACTTTTTTGGTTAAAGAACCCCAATTCTAAGGAAGACCGCGATATGCTGGTGGCCGGCGTAAAATCGCTTGGCAAAATAGAGCATATCAAAGAACTGCACGTAGGCGTAGTAGCCAGCACCGAGAAACGCGACGTGGTGGATAACAGCTGGGGGGTATCAGAAGTAATGTTCTTTGCCGATTTGGAAGCTCAGGCAGCATACCAAAGCCATCCCATACACCAGGAATTCATTAAAACCCACAGCCACCTTTGGGAAAAGGTTGTTGTGTATGATGCAATAGATGCGTAACCAGCAATATGCAAATTTTCGGGAGTAAACCGATAGTAATAGGTACGCGAGATTACATTCGCCTCGTCAATATCAGCAACGAAGCGCTTAACCATGTTTTGGCGAGCCGCGTTGGGCTGATAGCCCTGGGCGACGTGGCAATCATCGGTGGACAGAGCGTAAAAAGGCCGGGAAACTTTGCAGTTCCCCGGCCTTTGTTATGTTAGTGCTTTTCGTTCGGAGACGCGAAGTATCGCGTCTCTACGGTGTTATGCTGAGCAAGTTACGCAACCTTCTTCCATTGAGCATGATGGACCTGCCGGTACATCCTCGGCGGCGCTATCTGCAACCACTTCCGGTATCACGGCATCCATGTTTTTGCCACCCTGGTTCTCAACCGTAAATTTAACTGCTTGCGATGCTGCTTGTGTACGCAGGTAGTACATACCTGTTTTAAGGCCTTTCTTCCATGCGTAAAAGTGCATCGAAGTCAGTTTGCTTGCATTTGGTGAGTTGATGAACAGGTTGAGCGACTGCGACTGGCAAATGTATGCGCCCCTATCTGCAGCCATATCAATGATGTTACGCATCTTAATCTCCCAAACGGTTTTGTATAATTCCTTTATATCGGCAGGTATTTCTGCGATATTTTGGATAGAGCCGTTGGCGGTGATGATTTTGTCTTTGATGCTGTTGTTCCACAAGCCAAGGTTTACCAGATCGCGCAGCAGGTGTTTGTTTACAATCACAAACTCCCCGCTTAATACGCGGCGGGTGTAAATGTTTGAGGTGTATGGCTCAAAGCACTCGTTGTTACCCAATATTTGCGATGTTGATGCGGTTGGCATTGGTGCAACCAGCAGTGAGTTACGCACACCATGGTTCATTACATCAAGGCGCAGGTTATCCCAATCCCAACGGCTGCTTGCAGGCGTTTCGTTCCAAAGGTCGAATTGGAACTTGCCTTGCGATAGCGGCGAACCTTTAAAGGTTTCGTAGTGGCCGTCTTTTATAGCCAGGTCCTTAGAAGCCGTCATGGCAGCAAAGTAGATGGTTTCAAATATCTCTTTGTTCAGTTGTTTTGCTTCTTCGCTTTCGAAAGGTAAACGCAACAAGATAAACGCGTCGGCCAAGCCCTGTACGCCTAAGCCGATAGGGCGGTGGCGCAGGTTGCTGTAACGTGCTTCTTCTACCGGATAGTAGTTGTTATCGATAATCTTGTTCAGGTTTAAAGTAGCCTGGTAAGTTACCTCGTACAATTTATTATGGTCGAACTCGCCGTTGATCACATAACGTGGCAGCGCTAACGATGCCAGGTTACAAACCGCTACTTCTTTATCAGACGTGTACTCGATGATCTCGGTGCAAAGGTTAGAGCTTTTGATGGTGCCCAGGTTTTGCTGGTTGCTTTTTGCGTTGGCAGCATCCTTATACAAGAGGTACGGTGTACCGGTTTCTACCTGGCTATCCAATACCGCAAACCAAAGTTCCTGTGCTTTAATGGTTTTGCGGGCACGTCCTTCGCGCTCATAACGGGTGTACAGTTCTTCAAATGCTTCGCTATGGCAATCGGCCAGGCCGGGTGCTTCGTGCGGGCAAAAAAGGCTCCAGTCTTCGTTAGCTTCTACGCGTTTCATAAACAAATCGCTCACCCAAAGCGCGTAGAACAAATCGCGGGCGCGCATTTCTTCTTTACCGTGGTTCTTGCGCAAATCCAGAAATTCAAAGATATCTGCATGCCAAGGCTCCAGGTATATCGCGAAAGCACCTTTACGCTTGCCGCCGCCCTGGTCTACGTAACGTGCGGTATCGTTAAATACTTTCAGCATGGGGATGATACCGTTGCTGGTGCCGTTTGTGCCGCTGATGTATGAGCCTGTAGCACGCACGTTGTGGATGCTTAAACCAATACCACCTGCGCTCTGCGAAATTTTGGCAGTTTGTTTCAGGGTATCGTAGATGCCGTCGATGCTGTCATCCTTCATGGTTAACAAAAAGCATGACGACATTTGCGGTTTTGGTGTACCTGCATTAAACAAGGTAGGCGTAGCATGGGTAAACCAACGCTCGCTCATCAGGTTATAGGTTTTGATAGCACTCTCGATATCCTCTTTGTGGATACCAACCGATACACGCATAAACAGGTGCTGCGGGCGCTCGGCTATTTTACCGTCTATCTTCAACAGGTACGATTTCTCCAGAGTTTTAAAACCGAAGTAATCGAAACCGAAATCGCGGTCGTAAATGATGCTGCTATCCAGTATCTCGGCGTTATCGCGGATGATCTGGTAAACATCATCTGCCAACAGGGCGGCGTTTTTGCCGGTTTTCTTGTCAACGTATTCGTACATACGTTTCATAGTTTCGGAGAACGACTTGGTGGTATTTTTGTGCAGGTTGCTCACCGCTATACGCGAAGCCAGCAAAGCATAATCGGGGTGTTTGGTGGTTAACGATGCCGCTGTTTCAGCAGCAAGGTTATCCAGTTCTGACGTGGTAACGCCATCGAACAAACCTTCTATTACTTTTTTGGCCACATCAATTGGGTCCACCAGGTTAAATCCGTAACACAGCTTCTCAATGCGCGCCGTGATTTTGTCGAACTTTACCGTTTCTCTTCTGCCGTCTCGTTTTACTACGTACATATTGTTTGGTATTTTAAATAGTTAGTGTCTTAAAGAAATTGGGTACTTCAAAAAACCAACAGTTTAATAAATAATTAATTAGGGGTATTGTTTTCATTAAAGCGGTTAATGTGAAGGGTTCTTTATACCCGATACTAACTGCCTGTTATTATTTTCTAAAAATCCTCGTCGAGCGAGAATGATTTATTTTCTGCCGTACCATTCAATACGCCGCTTTTCTGGTAATCTCCTACTCTTTTTTCGAAGAAGTTGGTTTTCCCTTGCAGGCTTATCATCTCCATAAAATCAAACGGGCACGATACATTGTACACCTTTGGATAGCCCAATTCATCTAACCATCTATCGGCAACAAATTCGATGTACTGGCTCATTAATTTTGCATTCATGCCAATCAGGCTCACCGGTAATGCGTCGCTCACAAATTCCTTTTCTATCTCTACCGCATCAGTGATGATTTTGGTTGCTGCCTCGGTGCTGAGTTTGTTATCCAGCATTTTGTATAGCAGGCAGGCAAATTCGCAGTGCGAGCCTTCATCGCGCGAGATGAGTTCATTGCTGAAAGTTAATCCCGGCATCAGGCCGCGTTTTTTTAGCCAGAAGATAGAGCAGAAACTACCGGAGAAAAAGATGCCTTCTACCGCAGCAAAGGCTACCAAACGCTCGGCAAAGGTGCCATTGTTAATCCAGCGTAGTGCCCATTCTGCCTTTTTGGTTACGCAGGGGATGGTGTCTATGGCGTGGAACAAACGATCTTTTTCGGTAGGGTCTTTAATGTAGGTATCAATCAGCAACGCATAGGTTTCTGAGTGAATGTTCTCCATCATGATTTGGAAACCGTAGAAACAGCGTGCTTCGGGCAGTTGTACCTCGCTCATGAAATTGATGGCCAGGTTCTCATTCACAATACCATCGCTGGCTGCAAAAAATGCCAGGATGTGTGATATGAAATGTTTCTCGCCGGGGTTTAAATTCTCCCAATGCTTCAGATCGTCAGATAGATCTATCTCTTCTGCTGTCCAGAAGCTGGCCTCTGCTTTTTTATACATTTCCCATATAGCGGGATACTTGATAGGCAGGATTACAAAACGGTCTTTGTTTTCTCTAAGCAATAATTCGGTTTCCTCTGGCATCTCGTATTTTGTATCTGTTATATTTATATTTCCCCGGTTCTATTTTTCGCATTCAGCGCTATTAAGCTTACGGCGTATTTGGAGACAGCTATGCCCCGCGAGTTTTAAATTGGCAAACGTGCCGCTTTTATTTTCTCGCCCCAAACACCCCCACTTTTCTGCTATTAAACTTCTATATTTTAATACACACAGCCCACGTGTTTAACATGGTTTTGCCCAATTTTACCGCAGGTAGATACTGCAAAACGGATAGCGTTGTTAGAACTTATAGTTCAAAGATAGGTCATCCCTCCATTGTATGTTAGCCTAAGTTTTTAACACCCCCCATGAGTTATAAACAATAAAAAATAATTGGGGGCGATTTTGGTCAATTGATGCAAATTTCAATCCGCTAAAGGCCAGTGTATTACTAAAGTTATTTAAACCCTTTTATCACAAAATCCGATAACGCAGTCATAACATTAACTTCACTTTTAGTTTACCTTAAACAGACAATTCAAGCCCCTAAAAAAGTGCCAATCACGCCAAATTAAGGGCTTTATGAACCAGGTAGAAATACGGTATTTTGCCTCCGTCTGTCCACACCGCAAATTGTGGAAAACAAAAAATCCCGCTTTTTTTCGGGGCGGGATTTCCTGGCAATTCGCCACCTGACCAAAGGCTCCCCCTTGCGCCACCGCTAAAGCTACAGGCGGCACGCGGTCAGGGGGTTGGGGGGCTCACCTCGTCGGCCGCCACAAATTTCAGCGAGAGAGAATTTACGCAGTGGCGGGTGTTTTTTGGCGTTAAATACTCTCCCTTAAAAACGTGACCCAGGTGCGCGCCGCAGTTGGCGCACAAAATTTCGGTGCGGCGGCCATCGGCATCGGTTTCCCAACGAACGGCGCCCGCTATCTCGTCATCGAAACTTGGCCATCCGCAATGCGATTCGAATTTAGTGTCGGAGGTGTAGAGCGGCGTATCGCAACGTTTGCACAGGTATAGGCCTTCGGCCTTGTTGGTCAATAAAGCGCCGGTAAACGGGCGCTCCGTACCTTTATGTAGTATTACGTATTCTTCTTCGGGTGTTAGCTGATTATATTCCATTTTTTTATTTTGATTTCACCGATTTTATTTTCTTGATTCCACCGATTAATTTCGATTCCACAGATTTTGTATCAAACCTCAACTGCGGACTTTCGTACATCGGACGTTCCTGACTTTCTTATATAAATATACGACAATCTGGCCGCATGGAATGTTTGGCCGGGCGATGTTTACACTGGTTTGACTGATGCCCGATGCCGCTATTTCCTGTCTGTTTTATCGCCCTTAAACTATTCACTACTTAACCACTCACCATTCTCCAATAACCACTCCCCAAAATAAATCGTATTATTGTTTTGATGAAACGCATTCTCAGCAACCTTACCTTCCAGGTGTTATTTGCCATACTGCTAGGTGTAGTGGTGGGTATATATTTTAAAGGCTTCGCGCCAACGGCGCAGGTAATCAGCAAAACTTTTATCAGCCTGATTACCATGCTTATCGCGCCCATCATTTTTTTCACTATTGTGCTGGGCATAGCCGGCATGAGCGATATGAAAAAAGTGGGGCGGGTAGGGGGCAAGGCCTTGCTCTATTTTGAAATAGTTACCACGCTGGCGCTGGTTATAGGCGTTACGGTTGCCAACCTGGTAAAACCGGGCGAAGGCTTCATCAACACCCATGCTCCGGTTGATGCCGCAAAACTTGCCGATTACCAAAAGGCCGCATCGCAGATGAAGATAATGGATTTTTTGGCGCACATTGTTCCCGGCAATATTTTCGAGTCGTTTGCTAAAGGAGAGATTTTGCAGATACTCTTCTTTGCTATTCTATTTGGCTTCGGGCTGAGCAGGCTGGGAGCGTCCGGGCAATCGGTCATCGCTACTTTTGAGAAACTATCCAGAGTGTTCTTCAACATCATGAAGATTGTGATGCGGGTAGCACCGTTGGGTGCCTTCGGCGGGATGGCTTATACCATCAGCACCTATGGCATAAAAGCCTTGCAGCCACTTGGCTTGCTGATGGCTTCGGTATATATTACCATGGCGCTGTTCATCTTCGTGGTGCTGAACCTGATTGCCTACTTCTTCAAGTTCAGCCTTTGGCAATACCTTAAGCATATCAAAGAGGAGATATTAATTGTGTTGGGCACCTCCTCTTCAGAATCGGCCCTGCCGGGGATGATGGAGAAGTTGGAAAAATTCGGCTGCTCCAAATCGGTAGTGGGGCTGGTTATCCCGGCAGGGTATTCTTTTAATCTGGATGGTACTACCATCTATTTATCTATGTCGGTTATATTTTTGGCGCAGGTATTCAACAGGCACCTATCTATAGAGGAGCAGCTTACGATCATTGGCATCCTCATGATTACCTCCAAAGGCGCAGCGGGCGTAACGGGCAGCGGGTTTATTGTGCTGACCTCAACGCTGGCCGCTACCAAAATTATCCCGGTAGAAGGCGTAGCCATACTGCTGGGCGTAGACAGGTTCATGTCTGAAGCGCGGGCAATTACCAATGTGATAGGTAACGGCGTGGCCACTATCGTGGTGGCGAAAAGCGAGGGAGAGTTTAGAGCGCCGGCCCCCTGACCGCGTGCTGCCTTAGCTTTATCGGTGGCGCAAGGGGGAGTTTTTAATTTGCGGGAAACCTGAATGCTAAAAAATTAAAATAGGAAATGAATCAACGGGATATTTTTGACAGACTTAAAGCGGGTGAACTTATCAGGCTTACCGACCCCGAATTTTCGAAGATAGATGAAGTGGTTGTACGCACCTTACGCCTTTCAGTACAACTTAACACTGCTGGTGATATTCGGCAGATCCGAAATATCCTTTCTGACATAATCGGATACGAAATTGATGCCTCCACAACGGTGTTCGCGCCTTTTTACACCAACTTTGGCAAGTTCATCAATATTGGAAAGCGCGTTTTCATTAACCACGCCTGTTCATTTTTGGATATGGGCGGCATAACCATAGCAGACGATGTACTGATTGGGCCCAGGGTAAACCTGGTTACCGAAAACCACCCGGCCGACCCTATTGATAGGCGGGCCTTAATTACGAAACAGATCGTTATTAAAGAAAATGCATGGATTGGCGCAAATGCCACCATCCTTCCCGGCGTTACCATTGGGCTGAACGCTATAGTAGCAGCGGGTGCGGTAGTATCTAAAGATGTGCCGGACAATGCCATAGTGGGCGGCGTGCCGGCGAAATTTATTAAGTCGATTATTTAGGAGTCAGGTTTGCGGCATTGCATCTCAATCAGTACTTCGCTTCATTCCAACGATTCCCCCTCTTTCAGCAATTTCGGCAACGCATCATTCTTCCCGCCGCTTGCTTTGAATTTTTCCAGGCTGTTTTTGATGTATTGAATCAGCTCATAATCACTCAACTTGTCCAGCACTGCGGCAGTTGGTCGGTACCTGCTCATGAAATTCTCCAGCGAATCGCCCGCCAGGCGGGTGATATCGCCCAGCAACCTTTTATTGAACCGGGCACTTACATGGTTTTCGCGCTCGTCGCGCAGCAAAATCTGCTGTAATTTATAATCGCGGTTGTGTTTTTTGGTTATTGCTTTAAACAACATACCAACATCTATGCTCATTACAGCAAAGGGCACATATGGCGATGGGCTGCGAAAGATTTCGGTAAACTTTGGCCCTCTGAAATTGAAAGTCTTAGCATATTCTTTCCGCAGACTTAAAGAATCTTTATCATAATTTCTCTTCGCTGTAATAGTTACTTCTCCCAATTGCTTGTAGCTTATTTCCAGTTCTATAGTGCGCATAAAACCTCCCCAATCGCTCGCCGCTAGCTTAAAAGATTTATAAGCCAAGGTTTTTATTCGGATTGTATCAGAAGTTTTACTTATTTTTAGCCTAAATACGCCACTGTCATCAGTGTATGCTACGCCTGATTGGGATGTGATGGTGATGTGTTTTACGGGCATGCCCGTTTCTTTATCTATGAGTTTGCCGGAAATTACCTGCGCGCCGGCACAACTAAATAAAAACAGCAGCGTTATTAACAACAACAGTGGCCTCATTTGCGTATAAAAATAACGCGCAGGCAACAGTACAAAAAGCTTTTAACATACTTTAACATCAAAAAATATTTAGCCGCAATAAACATTTTGTTTAACTGATGGTTATCTAACTACCAGTCGGCTACAATACATCCTACCGGTCTACCATATATGAAAACAACATTTATCCATAAACGCGGCTTTGCCCCCCAGCTATCCGACATTATGTATATGCTAATGTGCGTGAGTGTGCTTGTGATCTTTATCCTTCCTTTATTAGTTTTGTTGCTGCATAACTTATTTACCAAACCACTAAGGTTTTCTGGGCGTGCCAAAGTACCACGTACCCAAACCGTGCCATTTTTAAAGCTTTCCGACCCTCTGTAAATTGCTTTCCAAGAGATGGTGCGCTGAATTAGCATGATTTTTATTCGTTCCTTTTTATATTCAAATAGGAACGGTTAATCTGTAATTATTCCTGTTTGAGGTGTATCGCTTCGCAGTTTCACCCTCATGTAAAATATAAAAGCAGTCGAAAATTTAATTTGACTTTAAGGCCAATAAACTTAGCTTTGCCATACAAAAATCAAAAAGCCGATGAGCGTTCTCGTAAATAAAGATTCTAAAGTTATAGTGCAGGGTTTTACCGGTAAAGAAGGTAGTTACCACGCAGAACAAATGATTGCGTATGGTACTCAGTTGGTAGGTGGGGTTACCCCCGGCAAAGGCGGGCAAAGCCATTTAGACAGGCCCGTTTTCAATACCGTAAAGGATGCCGTTGTTGCAACCGGTGCCGATGTATCCATCATTTTTGTACCGCCAGCTTTTGGCGCAGATGCCATAATGGAAGCTGCTGAAGCAGGTATTAAAGTTATTGTTTGTATTACCGAAGGTATCCCTACAAAGGATATGATTGCGGTTAAAGAATATTTATCTGATAAAGACGCACGCCTGGTAGGGCCAAACTGTCCGGGTGTTATCACAGCCGATGAAGCAAAAATTGGCATTATGCCGGGCTTTATCTTCAAAAAAGGTAACGTTGGTGTGGTTTCAAAATCGGGCACGCTTACTTACGAAGCGGTTGACCAGGTAGTGAAAGCCGGCTTAGGCATCACAACAGCTATAGGTATCGGTGGCGACCCGATCATAGGTACCCCAACCAAAGAAGCCGTTGAAATGCTGATGAACGACCCTGAAACCCACGGTATCATTATGATAGGCGAAATTGGTGGCGGCATGGAAGCAGAAGCTGCCCGCTGGATCAAAGAAAACGGCACCAAGCCTGTAGTAGGCTTTATTGCCGGCCAAACAGCGCCTCCGGGCCGCCGTATGGGCCACGCAGGTGCAATTGTTGGCGGTGCCGACGATACCGCTGCGGCAAAAATGGCTATCATGCGCGAGTGCGGTATCCGTGTAGTAGAATCTCCTGCCGAAATTGGCGCTGCCATGGCAGAAGAGTTGGCGAAGATCGCTTAAGCCCCTAACGCCCTGAAGGGGGAGTTGGGTATAAATATTAAAGAGCCCTGGTTTAGTAAACCGGGGCTTTTTTTGTCTACTGAAAAAAAATGCTGCTAAAAATCATGAGATAGGTTGTAAACAATTATAATTGCAAATAGCCCAATGACATGAACCTTTCACGATACGATTATATCCCTGGAGATGACTTTACCGAATACGAATTTTTTAGTGAAGGACCGAATGGTAGAATCAGAAAGATGATTGCTTTTACTATAGTTCAGGAATATCCGTTTCTCATTTATAACTTAGCTTTTGGGGATGTTGATGCTGCCGGTGAAATTAATGATGCGGTAACCAGTAATAACGAAGATAGAGACAAGGTTCTGGCCACCGTCGCGCATTCTATTAATGATTTCTGCGACCGAGATGGTAACCATCTCATCTTCGCACAAGGTAGTAATCCGGCACGAACCCGTTTATATCAAATGAGTATTGCCAGGAATTTCACAGAATTGCAGAGCGACTTCGACATTAAAGGATTGACAGACAAGGGTTGGGAGCCATTTGCAAAAAACGTAAATTATCTAGCCTTTTTGACAAACAGAAAATAATAGATTATATTTGTGCTATGTCGAGGGATACGAAATATATAGTTATTGACAGCAAAAACGCTGACGGCGCTGGTCATCAGGTAAAACACTATGCTGAGTCGGCGTTTGTAGCTAAAAAAACGCAAGAAGCCAAAGAAACGCTACAGAAATTCCCTGTGCCTGAAAAGTATGCTAAATAACTTTTTAGTAATAAATATTTGAGAGCCCTGGTTTAGAAGACTGGGGCTTTTTGTGTTTCATGGCCTTGCTTGCCGCCGCGTCATTGCCTTTAAAACGAAGCAATCTCTACATTTGACAAGCGATTTGCAAAGTTGGTTTGCTTAACAGGAAATTGCTTAGTTCCTCGCAATGGTCCGTTTTGTATATCTGCTAATCCCATAAATTCGTTTCAAGCTAATACGCCCCAGGGGGCTTTGAAAGGTAGCAGAATAGCAAATTGAAAACCTCTCGTCGAAATCGCTAATTTCCTTATGTATTTTTTGTAGATTTATTTTATGGAAAATTTAGTTAGGCAATATTTCTACTTAGAAGAGCAAATTGACAACATTGGTTATCATCTGAGCTTTTATAACAATATGGGCGAGTCTAAATACAGCGAAGAAATTGTTGTTGCAAATAGGGATTTGGAGAAGAAAAAATCAGAACTGAACGAAGTAGTTAAACTTTTGGAAGAAGAGAATGAAAAAGCTGGAAATATCAGAGTTAATTTGATTAAAGTTATACAAGGCTTTATTAGATCAATTTAATTCATCTAAAGAAAAAGGGCTTTTACAAACGCTTGAGCAAGGATTAATAATTCCAGCATACCTTTTTTGGAAAATCTTAAGAGATGTGAAGGACACCTTGGATGGAAGTGGATATCCTGTTACAGGGCTTACAATAGGAGTCAACAATTGGTCGTCTGAAGGTTTTGAATCTATTTTAGAATCTGCTGTTGAGCAGTTATGTAAAGACGATTTTCGTTGTCTCAAACAACCAATAGATTTTTTTAAGTTCCTTGCAGAACAATTTAAAAAGGAGTTCGAACTTATTGACCCAAGAAAGCAACATTAAAATAATGTAACACACCACCATGCGCAAATACCTCTGCCTCCTTTTACTGCTCCCCACATTAGCCATTGCCCAATACAAACCGGCTACCTTTACCGACCCTGATAGGCTCAAAAAGATACAAGCCACCTTTCCGGTTATCGACCAGCTGTATAAAGATTATGCCGAAAAAAACCACTGGCCCGGCACGGCTTACGGGATTGTAGTAGATGGCAAACTGGTGCATACCGGGGGGATAGGCTATACCGATATTGCCAATAAAATACCGGTTACCGCTACGTCTGAGTTCCGTATTGCCAGTATGACCAAGAGCCTCACCGCTATGGCGATATTGAAATTGCGCGATGAAGGTAAGTTAAAGTTGGATGACCCCGCCTATCTTTACATCCCCGAAATGAGGGGAACGAAGTATTTAACCAAAGATGCCACACCCATCACCATCAAAAACCTGCTTACCCATACCGCCGGTTACCCCGAAGACAACCCCTGGGGCGACAGGCAACTGGCCGTGAGCGATGCACAGCTGATTGCCATTTATAAAAAAGGCGTGCAGTTTTCTACCAACCCCGGCCTGGGCTACGAATACAGCAATCTTGGGTTTGCTACGCTGGGTTACATCATCAAAAAAGTAAGCGGTAAAACTTACGAGCAGTACATAACCGATAATATTTTAAAGCCCCTGGGCATGCTGCATACCTATTGGGAATATACCAAAGTGCCCAAAGACAAACTGGCCCACGGTTACCGCTGGCTCGACGGGCAATGGGTTGAGCAGCCCCTGCTGCACGATGGTGCATATGGCGCTATGGGCGGGCTGATCACCAGCATAGAAGATTTTAGCAAATACATGGCCCTGCACCTGGATGCCTGGCCACCGAGGGACGATGTGGATAAAGGTCCGGTTAAGCGCAGTTCGATACGCGAGATGCAATACCCATGGGATGTGAACTATTTGACCGCCAATGCCAAAACCCCAACGGGCAGGCCATGCCCCAATGTGACGGCCTATGCTTACGGACTACGCTGGATGAAGGATTGCGACAACCACATCTACGTGGGCCATACCGGTGGCCTACCCGGCTTCGGCAGCCAGTGGAATGTAATGCCCGATTATGGCGTGGGCATCGTATCATTCGGCAACGTAACTTATGCACGCGCTGCACCTATCAATAACGCTGCACTGGATACCCTGTTGATGCTGTCGGGCATCAGGCCGCGCGTATTGCCGCCATCTGCTATCCTTAACCAGCGCAAAGCCGAGCTGCTAAAAGTTATTGCCGATTGGAGCACCGCCAAAGCCAGCGGCATATTTGCCGATAATTTCTTCCTGGATTACTTCCCAGATAAACTGAAGATAGCTGCGGCAGATGCATTTGCCAAAGCTGGGAAAACGGTAAGCATAGGCGATATTGTGGCAGAGAACCAGTTGCGTGGTTATTTCATCATTAAAGGCGAGCAAGCCAACGTCCGCGTGAGCTTTACCCTCACGCCCGAAAACCCGCCGCCGATACAGGAGTATCATTTGGACTTAGTAACTCCTTAGTCATCAATTCTTTCCTTTGCGTCATTGCGAGGAACGAAGCAATCTCCCGATAAGCAGGGCGGATTTGCAAAGCGGCTCTGCATGCGTATAGATTGCTTCGTTCCTCGCAATGACGGAGAAAAAAGGCCGCTAACCACTATGAGCTTCCATTCACCGCAAAGCTCATCACCGTCTTGGTATCCAGGTTTATTTTGATATTGAAAAAGCAAGGGCCACCATCCAGTATCATCACTACGCCTTTGCGCCAGTGCCGTTTTTCGTAAGGGGTACAAAAGCAATTTACCCATACTTCTTTCTGCCCGCTGGCGTTGGTGGCCGCTATGATTTGCTTGTAATATTTGCGCGGATTATCTATGCCGTTCTTGGATTGTTTATTATGCTCCGTAACGGTTACGGAGATAATTTTCTCTATCATTTTAATTTCTTCGGCAGAAATCGTTGTGGGTTTAAAATTCGGGTTGAAAATAAAGCCATCGCGACCGAGGTTAAAAAGCAACACGGCATAGCGCGAGGTATCTATTTTGGCCGTATCTGCCATGGCAAAGTTCGCCAATGGCGGATTGGATTTGGCTTGGGAGGGGAGCATGAAAGCGAGCAGCAGCAATAAGTTCATTGGCCTGGTGGTATACCAGTTCAACGCGCTAAGTGCTTTATTGTTGCAGAAATAATACGGAATGGAGTACTCCTCCTGAAGTGCGCTATATCCTGCCGTTAATGCCGTTGTATATCATCTGGCCCGCCAAAAACGTAACCACAATGGCAAACACCCAGCGCAACCAGCCCGAAGATTTGGTATGCACCAGTATTTTAGATCCGGTGAGCGCCCCAAGCAAAACGCCTATCACCACCGGCATGGATATGCCGGGTTCTATATATCCCCTTTGCAGGTAAACTACGGCACTGGCGGCAGCGGTAACGCCAATCATAAAATTGCTGGTGGTGGTTGATACCTTAAAGGGTATCTTCATAATGGTATCCATCGCAATAACCTTCAGCGCGCCCGAGCCGATGCCCAGCAGGCCCGATATCACCCCGGCAAACAGCATCATAAAAAAACCACCGCCAACGCGCGTAACGCCGTAAGGGATTTGGTTGCCGTCGCCATCGGGGTAGTGGCCGCTTAGTTTTAGCTTTTGGGCAAGCGGGCTGGGTTGCAATACGGTTGCTTCGGCCTTTTTGCGCAACGACATAATTGCCGAGAAGATGAGGATCACCCCAAATAAAACAGCTATATACTGCGTGGGAATATAGATGGCCAGCATAGCCCCTGCCAATGCGCCGCAGGTTGTGGCTATCTCTAAAAACATGCCGAGGCGAATATTGGTAATGCCTTCTTTAACATAAGCCGCCGCAGAACCGCTGGAGGTAGCAATAACCGAAACCAGCGATGCGCCGATAGCATAATGGATATCTACGCCCAGTAAAAGCGTAAGTAAGGGAATAATAACCACGCCGCCGCCAAGCCCCGTAAGCGAACCCAAAAGACCCGCAAAGTAAGAGCCGACAAGGATGATCAGCGTAAAAAGAATTACCGACATAGGCGCGGATTGCTGTTTAAGGCGGTAAAAGTAAGATAAAAAAGTAGACAGCATTTGACCGCGCCGCTATTTTTTATCATCGCAAAACCACATCTTTTATTATTGGCCTGATATTCCGCACTGTGTAATATCTTTGAGCCACTAATCCCTCAGCCATTTTTATGGGTTACAAAAGCTTACAAGACTGCATTACCGACCTTGAAAACCACAGGCACCTCATTCGCATAAAAGAGGAGGTTGACCCTTACCTGAAAATGGCGGCGATACACCTCCGCGTATTCGAAAACGCGGGGCCTGCCATCCTGTTCGAGAACGTGAAGGGAAGCAAATTCCCGGCGGTATCCAACCTGTTCGGCACGCTGGATAGGTCGAGATTTATCTTCAGGGACACGCTTGATAAGATAAAAACCCTGGTCGATATCAAGAACGATCCGATAAAGGCCATCAAGCACCCTTTTAAATATGCCAATACGGCGCTTACTGCGCTCTCTGCCTTGCCTATGAAAGTAGGTAAAAGCGCACCTGTCAATTTCGGGCGCACCACTATCGGCGAGATTCCGCAGATTGTGAACTGGCCAAAAGATGGCGGTCCCTTTGTAACCATGCCCCAGGTTTATACGGAGGATGCGGATACGCCCGGCATTATGAACGCCAACCTGGGCATGTACCGCATACAGCTTGGCGGCAACGATTACATCCCCGATAAAGAAATAGGCCTGCATTACCAGTTGCACCGCGGTATTGGCGTGCATCAGACCAAGGCAAACGCAAAAGGCCAGCCGCTTAAGGTGAGCATATTTGTGGGTGGGCCGCCGTCTCACCCCGTTGCTGCCGTAATGCCACTGCCCGAAGGTTTATCCGAGATGACTTTTGCCGGGGCCTTGGGCAACCGCCGCTTCCGTTATTTTTACGATGCCGAGGGTTTCTGCATATCTGCCGATGCCGATTTTGTGATTACCGGCACCGTTATGCCCATGGAAAATAAACCCGAGGGCCCCTTTGGCGATCACCTGGGTTACTATAGCCTGGTCCACCCATTCCCGCTGCTCAAGGTGCATAACGTTTACCACCGTAAGGATGCCATTTGGAGTTTCACGGTAGTAGGTAGGCCACCGCAGGAAGATACCAGCTTCGGCGCACTGATACACGAGATAACCGGCAGCGCCATCCCTAAGGAAATACCCGGCCTGCATGCCGTAAACGCCGTGGATGCGGCAGGTGTACACCCACTATTGTTTGCCATCGGTAGCGAGCGTTATACGCCGTATGTAAAAGAGCGCCACCCGCAGGAAATTATAACGATAGCCAACCATATTTTGGGCAAAGGGCAATTGAGCCTGGCCAAATACCTGTTCATCGCGGCTAAAGAGGATGACCCTACGCTGGATGTGAACGATGTAGGCGGTTTCCTGAAACATATCTTGCAACGGATAGACCTTACGCGCGACCTGCACTTCCAAACCAAAACTTCTATTGATACGCTCGATTACAGCGGCGAGGGCCTCAACAGCGGCAGTAAAGTAGCCATTACCGTTGCGGGCGATATCAAACGCGAGCTTTGGAGCGAAATGCCGGCATCGTTTAGTCTGCCCCGCCCATTTGTAAACCATAAAATGGTGATGCCCGGCGTGCTGGCGGTAGAAGTACCCAAGAACATTCGCGCAAGCGATATGCCCCTGATGCTGGAATTTATGCAGGAGCACCTCGGTGAAATGGATTTATCTGGTCTGCCGCTGATGGTGCTATGCGACGATGCTGCTTTTGTGGCTCAAACCATCAACAATTTTGTATGGGTTACCTTTACGCGCAGCAATCCATCGCACGATATTTACGGCATCAACAGCTTTACCGAAAACAAACACTGGGGCTGTCATGGCCCGCTGATGATTGATGCCCGCATAAAGCCGCACCATGCCCCCGAATTGATAAAAGACCCTGAGGTTGAAAAACTGGTAGATGAGATGGGGGCCAAAGGTGGCGCTTTGCACGGGATCATCTAACCAGGTATAATGAAAATCTTTGAACTCGAATCAACCAAATTAGAGAACGAACTGGTAGCATTGCAGTTGTTGCAAGAGCGCGATTTTGAAAGGTTGTACGAAGTAGCCTCCGACCCGATGATATGGGAACTGCACCCGGTTAAAGACCGCTATAAAAAGGAGGTGTTCCGGCTTTACTTTAATGATGCCGTGGCATCGCAGAGCGCTTTCCTGGTTATAGACAAAGCAACCAGCGATATTATTGGCTGCACGCGATTGTACAATTACTTGCCTGCGCAATCCAGCGTGGCTATCGGCTACACCTTCCTGGCCCGTAATTATTGGGGCGGAGCTTACAACTCGGCGATGAAAAGCTTATTGATGGAACACTTATTCAAAACTGTTGACAATGTACTGTTCCATATTGCGGCTACCAATATCCGCTCGCAAAAAGCTACCTGTAAGCTGGGCGCAGTGAAAGTAAACGAGGTCGATTTCGACCATTATGGTACAAAGCTATTGCATTACGAGTACCTGGTAAAGAAGAGCGATTATTATAAATAGCCGATAGCTTGCCGCACTCCGCCGAGAAATGAGGGTCACACTTTGCCGCGTTAGCGATTGCAGCGGAAAACCCACAGCCGCGGGTGGGCTTATGAGCGTAGGAAAGGGCGAGGATTTGCAGCGGAAAGCGCGGGCCGCAGGCAACGCCCAAAATATTCTACAAGGAATTACTACATTCAGGCACGCAGCACATCAGACTTACTAAAACTAATACCGTTAAGATTTGACAAATCTAAAAAGTTGTCAAATCCAATTCCTCAATCGCCGTGGCGCGCCTTTCCTATACCTCTCACCCTATTTTGGTTTGTGCTTCTTTTATTTAACTTTGCACCCTATTAAAAAATAAGATGAGCAAAGCAATAATCAAAACCGAAAAAGGCGACATGACTGTTGAGTTTTTCGACAAGGATGCCCCTAACACCGTAGCTAACTTCCTGAAGCTGGCTAAATCCGGTTTTTACGATAACGTTACCTTTCACCGCGTTATCCCTAACTTTATGGTTCAGGGTGGCGACCCAACCGGTACCGGTGCAGGTGGCGCAGGTTACAAAATAGATTGCGAGCTAACCGGCGAAAACCAATACCACGATCGTGGCGTACTTTCTATGGCACATGCTGGCCGCAACACCGGCAGCTCACAGTTTTTCATCTGCCACAGCCGTGCAAATACCGCGCATTTAGACCGTAACCACACCGTATTTGGTAAGGTTGTTGAAAATGTTGACGTGGTTGACGATATACGCCAGGGCGATAAAATTTTAGGCGTAGAAGTAATTGAGGATTAGTTAAAAAAGTTAGAAAGGTTGGAAAAGTTAAAGTAGTTGCAGAGGTTTTAAAATTCAGGTAGGCTAATTAGTTGGAAAGAAATTTTTGACCTTTTTAACCCTTCTAACCTCTCTAACTCCTTCTAACTTTTCTAACCCTTTTAACATTTCACAACATACATATGAATTTACAGGGAATTGTTGCCGTATCGGGCAAGCCGGGTTTATGGAAAGCGCTTGCGCAAAACAAAACCGGTTACGTTTTAGAAAGCCTTGATGCGCAAAAAACCAAGCTGATTGTTAACCTCAGCACTGCTAAGCTTGCCGCATTGAACGAGATAACCATCTTCGGGCTCGATGAAGACATTAAACTGGTCGACGTACTGGAGCGTATGAAAACTGCAGAAGGTCTGCCATCTGTAAAGGATGATGCCAAGGTAATGCGCAAGTACTTCCGCGAAGTTGCGCCTGATCATGATGAAGAGAAGGTGTATGGCAGCGATATGAAGAAAATCATCAGCTGGTTCCTGATATTGAAAGATATGCCTTTGTTTAGCGAAGTAGTTGCCGCCGCACCTGTTGCTGAAGAAGCACCGGTTGCAGAGGAAGAAGTTGCAGCGGCAGAAGCAGTAGCAGAAACGCCTGCCGAAGCGCCGAAAGCAAAAGCTAAAAAGCCTGCGGCTAAGAAAGCATAAGGGCCAACAAATCCCTCCAGGTGGCGGCGTACACGCCGCAAAATACCATAAGGCCCCGGTAGTGAATGCTATCGGGGCTTTACGCTGTGTGTTGGTCTGCATCATTTTCCCATCGGATGGTAATGACGTGGTGCAAGAGGACGGAAACTGCTGCTAAGCGATATTGACGTTTAATTCCGGTGAAGCAAACTTTTATTTAAAAATTGCCGTTATTAAAATCGTATCTCCGTTATTTGCGTATATACATGTACATTCACCAATAAAAAAACACCATGGGATTAGGAGCACCGGAAATCATTTTAATATTAGTTGCCATTTTGCTATTATTCGGCGGTAAAAAAATACCCGAAATGATGCGCGGCCTGGGCAAAGGCATGAAAGACTTTAAAGAAGCGCAAAATGAAGATGCCGGCAAACCAATACCCGTGCCGGTTAAAGATAACAACGCTTAATACTACTTTACCAAAGGCCCCAACCGGGGCCTTTGGTATTTAACATCCATTTATGGATTGTTATTTGATTGCAATGATTCTTCCGGGTTAATCTTTTGAATTATTTTTCCTCAAAATGGAAATAATTGTGTTAATTAGGCAATAAGTATTATACAACCTAATCACGCAAATGGCCCCCCAAATCAAACCGCGCACTAAACGTTGCGTAGCTACCCTCTCCCTGGTTTTATCCCTGTTTATTTTTTGCAAGGCGCATGCGCAAACACGCGGCATGAATGCCGACGGCGATGTACTTAGCGGCAGCAACCGCAGCAGCGGCGGCGCTGTGCGGCAGGATGGCTGGCTTATTGCCTTCAACGGCGGGTACGAATCGCCCATGGGCGATTTAAAAGACAGCTATAAAGGCTCGCCAACTTTCGGGTTTAGTGTAATGCGCAGGATGGACCACCTGCTATACTCAGGAACAATTGATTACCGCAGCTATAAACCCCTGGCCGACAAAATACAGATCAGCTACGATGGTACCGATTATTACGGCGCAACTTTTAGCAATTACAAGGGCATCGGCGCCTACCTGGGTATTGCTTATGAACTATCGGCAGGCGATATCAACTTTTATGGCGGCGTAAACGGCGGTTTTGTATTGGTGAGTTATAAAATAACGGTAGATGATACCAATTTTTCCAGTATCGAATCGTTATCGAACGGCCAGTCCACCTATATCGCCCCCAAAGTGGGCTTCAACTTTATGTTGAGCAATAATATAGGTATAGCTGTGGAGGGCCGTTATAGCCTGGGCGTAGTTGGTGGCAATTATAATACACGTTCGGGTGGAAGCACCACACCAGGCTTTAACTCGGTGGCCGGCAATTTATTCCTTACCTATAGTTTTTAATAATTTCCGCATAATTGCCTTAGGATAACAAAGACCCCGATATTGCAAAGTATCGGGGCCTTTTACGTTCGTGTGATAAACAGCAATTTTTTCTTTCCGACTTTCGGGACTTAAAATATGATTTCTGCCAAACACGAAATATTAAGCTGCGACCGCTGTCAAAGCCGTTTTGAATGCAAGGCCAATGCCTACACCAAATGCCAGTGCAGTAAAGTGCAGCTCAGTATCAATGAAGTGCAATACGTAAGCGAATTGTACGATGGCTGCCTTTGTGCCAATTGCTTGCTGGAACTGCAGCAGGAATATCAGGAAAGTTTATAAATTATGCCTCCATTCAGCCTCAATATACCTTGTGCTTTTGATAAGGCTTACGCCGTTAACATCGAAGACGATGGGCGTGTAGCGTACGCTTATCTCACTTTTTATGGCGATGTAGTGTCAGACGTGTGGCTTTACAATCGTTTACCCGCCCCTGTAGATGCTTTCTTCAATGCGGAGGACGGGCAACCGCTAAATCCGGATGAATACATAAAACCTGGTATTACGGTAAAACCCATAGCTGCTGAGGCAGATATTACCTGCGAATGGGACGAAAGTAAAGACGGCGATGTTGAAGTGGCTATACTGCTGCACGGGAAATTTATAGCCGAACTGTTGCCCGGAGCTAAACCAGGTTCTTCAGTTTTGGTGGCGAAAGATGGTCCACTGGCGTTGGTGTATTGATTTGAAGAAACCCAATACATTCGCTGCTTATGCTTTACAGCATTATTTGCTTAAAAAAGAGTTAACGATGGCCCAATTCGGGTCCTGTTTAATCTCAAACGCAAAATCACGAGCGCGACCTTTTTTATCAACCTCTTTTTTCAAAAATTGATACACCTTTTCAGGTTCATCAAGGTACACGTATATGTCTAAAAAAGAATCATTATACAGGTGCCCAATGTAATGGGCAGTAGCAAGTTGCCGAATGTGGCTCAGCAACTCATCTTCGAATTTATTGCAGATATCTGATTCTGATTGAAGCGGTAAACCGTTTTTTGTAACATGTTTCAAATCGAGGCCGATATTAATGGTTAAACACCATGTATATGATGCTTTTTTATCGAAATCCTTATAACCCCTGTTGAAAGAACCAATTGCAGGTCTGCCATCAGCTAATTTGCCTTCCAAAACAGCAAATTTTTCTACCGGGAAAACCGTGCCTGTGGTTTGGCCTTTACAGGTAAATGCGTATGATAGAAACGCTATCGAAATAATGGTTGTCGTTATGGTTTTCATCGCTGTTATTATCTTACGGCCCAGCAAAGATAATTTATTGTGCACAATAAGGGGAGATTTCGATAGTTCTCAAAGAGTTATTGAACCTGAATAATCGCCGGTAGGGCTACCTGCTTTTGTACTTCGATTTTAATACCTTTATCTCGTAACCGTATTAAACTAATTCTCAATGAAACGATTGTCCGTACTCATAATTACCCTGCTTGCGTTTGGCACATTAAACAAACTCAATGCGCAAGTATTAACCAAATACGGCGATAACGTAAGCACGCTGGATGGCATGATGAAGGCCTACTACGATGTGGTAACGGTAAAAAAAGGCGAGAAGCCAAGCTACCAGCGCGACAGCAGTCTCCATATTCCCGACCCACGCTGCGGCATGGTACGTACCAAAAACGACGGTACAAAAGTGCTGGAATATATGACGCTGAAAGAGTTCCATAAACGCAGCGACGAGTTTTTGACGCAGGAAGGCTTTGTAGAGAAGGAAATAGGCCGTAAGGTAGAGCAGTTCGGTAACGTGTACCACGTATGGAGTACGTACGAAAGCCGCAACACCCCCGATGGCCCTGTGATAGAACGCGGCATCAACAGTATAGAAATGTATAACGATGGCAAGCGTTTCTGGATTATTGCCTGGTATTTCGACGAGGAGAGCAAAACCAACCCCATACCCGCCGAATACCTCAAGTATTAATGATGAGAGAAAAGTTCACACTAAAGGCCGATGAAAGTCTGCTAAGGCAGTTAATAGCTAATGAAATAAGCCCGTCGGCATTTTTTGCAACGCTGTTCGGCCAAAAGCAAAGTGCCCATTACCGCGCCATGTGCGAAGGGTTAGTGGCCTACCACAACAAAGATGGCGGCTCGCCCGAGGTAACGGAGTTTGAAATTACCGATAGCGGCTTCAAGCCGGAGAAAAGCGAAGGCTACCTGAAATGCAAATTCGGCATACATTTCCACTACACGTGCTCTGATGTGCATAACGATGCCAACGACACCATCCGCTGGGATTTTATTCTGGATGAAGCAACCAACACTATCCGGTTCACAGGAGAAGAGCCTTGGGTGAGAGATGCGGAGTGAGCTTTATTATTATGCCCTTATGCTATGTCTCAGTTAAGTTCGCTTCTCTTTATTAATTATTTGCTAAAGTTGTTATAGGTATTATACTATTGAGTAATATAAGCTTACCTTAGTATAACCAAAGCGGTAGCACTTCTACCATTTATAAACCTTTAAATTAATACAAAAATGAGAAACAAACTATTCTACGGCCTTGTAATGGTCATTGTTTTGGCATGCTTTTATTCGTTCACTGTGGTTAAACTGGTGCCTGTTAAACCAACAAAAAAGGCAGCTGTTGCACGTAAGTTCACCTGCAACGCTACAGTTACTTTCGTTAGCAAAGTGTACAACGGGGATGGCACCGTAACCGTAACCTGGAGCGGTACTAACGCCAGCTATTACACTTACGGTGGTTATTATCGTTGCAATACTTCCGGAGGTTTTGGCACTACTACTTACAGCACCTCTGTAACCATCCCGGTTAATTGCGGAGGCACCTTAAATGTGACTGCCCGTTGTTCGGACGGCTCTTTAGGTACATATTTTAATACTACATTCTAAAATTACATTGAAACCGCTTTGATAACCAAGCCCGTAGAAAGTCCCCCATTTCTATGGACTTGATTTAAATAACCCTCCGTCTACTTCCCAGCTTTTCTTGTCCGCATAGCAGATTCCTGCACTTTTCCATCTTTCTAAAAAATCCGTACTTTCGCCAACCATAAACTCATACTCAATTATGAAATTATTAGAAGGAAAAACCGCGCTGATAACCGGTGCATCAAAAGGTATAGGCCGTAAAATAGCCGAGAAATTTGCCGAGCATGGCGCAAACGTTGCATTCACCTACCTCTCTTCGGTAGAAAAAGGGCAGGCACTGGAAACCGAACTGCAAAGCTTCGGCACGCAGGTAAAAGGTTACCGCAGCGATGCCTCTAAATTCGACGAGGCCGAAAAACTGATCAACGACATCGTAGCCGATTTTGGCAAATTAGATATTGTAGTAAACAACGCCGGTATCACCAAAGATGGCCTGCTGATGCGCATGACAGAAGAAGCCTGGGACGAAGTGTTGGATGTGAACCTGAAATCCATCTTCAACGTAACCAAGGCGGCTTCAAAAATTATGATGAAGGCCCGCAAAGGTGTATTTATCAATATGAGCTCGGTAGTAGGGGTGCAGGGCAATGCCGGCCAGGCCAACTATGCAGCATCAAAGGCAGGTATTATCGGTTTCTCCAAATCCATTGCCAAAGAATTAGGCTCGCGCAATATCCGCACCAACGTGGTGGCCCCGGGCTTTATCCGCACCGAAATGACCGACGTGCTCGACCCTAAAGTAGTAGAAGGCTGGGCAGCGGCCATCCCCCTGAAACGTGCCGGCGAAGTAGAAGACGTGGCCAACGCCTGCGTGTTCCTGGCATCAGATATGGCAGCCTACATCACCGGGCAGGTAATACCTGTGGATGGCGGGATGTTGTAGAAAATTGTAGAGACGCGATACTTCGCGTCTTCTTAAAAAAAGCCAAAAGTTGCAAGGAGCGGCTTTTGGCTTTTTTGTTTTATATTGGTACAAACAATCCTATGCGTAAGTATTTAGTACTGATTTCGGTTATGTTCTTATTCGCCTGTGGGCGTAAAGAAACTACACAATCCTTTGTACCGCCTGAGGCTAGTGAGATAAATGAAGTGGTAAGAGCAGTTATAGAACAGGATAGCTTATCAGCAAAAGACGTACCATTAGATATCGCTTTAAAAAAGCTCCAAGTTGTTTTTATAGCGGCAGATAAAAACGGCGTGCCATCCGCCCCCGACTGGAGTGTCTTCTCCATAAAGGGCAGATTGCCTTAAGGGCGTAGTAGCAGGAACATTTTTATCAATAGAGATTCAACTTATTTACTTTTCCAAAATGATACCTTGAAAACATTTAATCTTGATAAATCATTTTCAAAGCTGATTAATCTTACCGATACGCTGGAGATTAAAAAGAATAGTTTAACTGAAAATGGGTTGCCAAAGTTTGGTGGCAATTGCTATTACACCATCACAATCCCGATTTTTTCTCTTGACCACAATATGGCGTATGTTCAACAATCCATGCTATGTAACTTTCTAGGCGGCGGTGCCAGCGGAATTTATTTAAGTAAAATAAATGGCAAGTGGAAAATAGTACGACGTGTGGGGTTGTGGATAAGTTGACCACTCGTTTTAGACAAGATAATACGTCATACCGCTGGCCACGCCAATGAGTAATGCCCACCATCCCCCAAGCCATTCTCGCCAAAGCCATTCAGCGTGGCCCTGATAAAAGCACCTGCCCCTCCGAGATTGCCCGGGAATTGTTCCCTGCCGACTGGCGCAAGCACATGCAGGAGGTAAGGGATGCCGCTATCGAATTGCAACAGGAAGGCAAGGTTAGCATCACCCAAAAAGGAAGGCCCGTTGATACTGAAAATATCATAGGGCCTGTCCGTATAAAAATGAATAGTCCGTAGAGACGCGATACATCGCGTCTTTTTTACCCGTTATACACCGCCGAAAACTCCCC
>NZ_SOZE01000036.1 GCF_004519315.1 Mucilaginibacter psychrotolerans | reverse complement strand
GTACTTGATCATTAGTGCAAGGATTATGACCCTAAAATACTAAAACCTTTGCACTTTTAAAAGGAATTTATTATATAATATACTAACAATCAATTATATATACGATATTCACCAGGCCCTACTTAGTCTGTCCGAACTCTTTTCGGCTGTTCTGTAGTTTTCTTAAACAAAAAAACCAGGCTTTCGCCTGGCTCTTTCGTTAATTGGGGGTGAGATTATTTTTGATAGACTAATCCGTCGTTACGGTAGCCCGGTAAGTTTAAGTACCAATCTTTGTGCAAACTGCCACCAGATTTTGTCCATTGTAAAAAGTAATTGTAACTTTTGCTTATAGCGTTGCCTTCTGTAGGGTAGTTAAAAGGTTCTACAAAATTCAAGGCGTAAGGCCAGGCATTTTTGCTTTTGTAATATCTGCCAAGGCCAGCGTTGGTATTATCCTGAGCGGTGCCAAAAAGTTTAAGATCGGCCAAATCGGTTGGTGTATTATCTGGCAAATGAACTTCGTAACCACGGCGCTGATTGCTTATCAGGAACGGGTTGAACGGTGCATTACCCAAAGTGCTCGCCGAAATTGGGCTGTTAAAGCTCATGAAAATGTGAACGGTATCGCTTTTGGCTACAGGTGCATCATTTTGGGTGTTGATATAGTATCCGCCAGGGCGTTTTATGATGGCCTGGTAGTTATCAAATGGTATGATAACTGCTTTGGCTTGTTTGCTTTCGGTGCCGTTGGCATTTTGGTTGATATAGTTGCCAATCAGTTTTTGGCCGGTAACTGATTTAATCAGCGATGGGCTAAATGGAAACTGAACACCAAAACCGCTTACGAATGATGCGCCTGATGCCTTTACAGCATAATTGGCATACATTTCTACTACGTTGTTTTTAGCATTTGTGATGGTTTTGTATTGATAACCAACAACCATATCATTCAGGTCATAATCTCCTGTGGCAGGCCACAAGTCTTCAAACATTACAGTGCCAAAGGTAGTTTTAGATGGATAGTAGCTGATGTACGCCCTTGTAGGGTCGGTAGGGAATTGGTCAAAAACATCGGTAACACCATCACCATCGCTATCTTTTGGTGAATCTACAACCTCTACGTTTGTGTTTGATATAGCGGTAACGGGGTTAGATGTAGCATAGAAAAGAGCGTCGTTAAAATCGTTATCGCTACCGCCGGTTTGCCTGTTCTGGTCGTCTATACCAATAAGATATAAGTTTTGAGTTTGGGCATACAATAGCACAGTGTGTTTCTTCAGTTCCTCTTTAGTTTCGGGGTTGCAGGCGGTTGTGGTGTAAAAACGTGGAGCGTTGCTGTCAACCAGTTTGCTGCCACCATTCCAGGCGTTGGCCAATAACACGAAACCTATCGAGGTGCCTGCATCAAACCTGCCTAATTTAACCTTGCTTCCTGAGCGTAAATTGCCGCCCGAACCGGGTAAAGATGCATTAGGGAAAATATAAGTTACCTTTGTAATGTCTGCTTCGCTCTTTGGCGCATTGCCGGTTGGGTAGGTATAATAGCCCAAGGTATTTAAATAGCCGGCTCCTTCACTCACGAAGGTAATCCACACATCGGCTGTTTTCACAATGTTAAGATCCGCCGTTGCAGATGATTGTAAATATGTGGGGTGTAATTGTGCAACACTTTTTTGTTCGGGCAGGGATGTATTTACATAGTTCAAAAGTTCAGAAGTTATTACATCAGATGTTGCTTCCAGGTATTTTGGAACACCTGAATTGTCGTAAGTGCCCATGTAAACGAAAGATGTATTTGACTGTGCATGAATACTGTTTAATGCAAACTTGCTTACAGGAGACAAGCCAACCGAGTTGGTAGCTACTATGCTGCCACTATAGCCTCCGGCGCCGCCAATAGTTGCATTTACCGAATTGCCGCTGATAACTGCCTTTGCGTTGCGCATTAAGCCAACATATTTGGGGTCGATAATTACTGTATCTGCATAAGCAGGGAGGTTTAAGGTAGCATGTACCTTGCCGTTTGCATCTGTTACTGCTGTAAGAAGAGGGTCGGTAACGGTTGTAGAATTCGGCAGTAAATCTACAGGTACGCCGGCAATAGGCTGGTTGTCGTTAGTCACTAACGTTACATCAATGGTAACCTCGCGTGTGGTGTTAAAGTTAAAGTTAGCCGGAGCAATTGTGCTGTCGGTTGGCGTCACAATTATAGGCGGCGTATCAGGCCCGTTAATTGCGCTGTTTTTTTTGCAAGCAGTGAAACTTGCCGCCAGCAATAAAAGTAAGAGTAAGGTTTTATTATTCATGATGTTTGGTTTTTTCTTTCAACCTGCAATACAAGTGCAGTGCCATAATTTAAGTATCTGTAAATCAATATTTTGACATTTTACCAAATTCTTATTTTTAGAATTTTTTCTAAATTAGACAATTGGCGATGCCAATTGTCGTTTACGTGGTGTTGTTTCATTTTGTTTATTTTAATTTCTTATGTGTTGCCTTTTGCAATGTTGAAGTGAAAAGTACTGCCTTTGCCTTCTTTCCGACTCGAGCTATATTTCGCTGCCCGGAAGCTGTACGATGTTTTTTTGCGACAACGGGTCCTGCTGTCAATTGTAATTTCTTTAAATTATTTCCTGATACACTTCATATACACGGTGCGCCGGCGTTTTTAAGTATTCGTTTGCAGAGCAGCATAATTGTCGGCGATGTTTAAAGTTTTCGTTCTCTACAAAAACTTTTTAACAGCTACTTATAAACTGTGTATTGCCCTTGATGGCGCACAAGTAAGCCAATAGGTTACCTGAAGGTGCGATTTCGTGAATAATTTGGTGGAGTTTCCTGGAATAGCTTGATCTTTAGGTGACCGGATAGGTCATCAGCATAATTGTTCTGTTTATCGCCAATGCTTATAAAACAAGCATAATGGTTTGTGCGACAAAAAATAAAGTCGCGCAAGTAACCCGTCTTCTCCTTGGCGTATTATTTTTTAAAGCCCCAAAGCCTCATCGAAAGAAAAATTGGGTTCTCAACTAATTTTCTCGTTTGGTAATGAGTGTGTATTATACAATTATTTTTTATTTTGGATTGTAATTAAAAAATTACATTTAGATTAGTGCATTAAAACCAACACGGCCTACCGTGCAATTATAAACTTTTTTCCAGGTTCAAAATGATTCTTCAGATGAGCAATCATTTCTAGACTTTTTAGCATTTTTCTAAATGACAAGCCTTAATACGCGCAGTATCCTTGCAGCTGAATTGGAACAGCCAACCGATGATGAATTGTTGGGACAAATACGCGGTGGGTGCGAGCATTCTTTAATGTGCTTTTTAATAAGTATTGGGAAAAGGCTTATGCAGATGCATTTAAGCGGGTGCAAGACTCAGACATTGCCAAAGACATTGTTCAGGAAGTATTTGTACACCTTTGGGAAAAGCGCGAAGCGTTGAATATCCTGAATTTGCCTGCTTACCTCAACGTGGCAATAAGAAATAAGGTTTTTAAGCAACTGGAGAAGCGAGCTAATCACATGCCGTTTTTCGACGTGTTGGACAATATGCCCTCCGGCCATTCAAAACCAGATGAAAATCTACTTGGAAAAGAATTACTCAATTTTTACGAAACCCTGGTAAATAGTCTTCCGGATAAAGGGCAAAATATTTTTCGCTTGCATTATGAAGAAGATTTGCCTACAAAAGAAATCGCAGTAAAATTGGTAAAGAACTTTGAAATGGCTGCTGCTCAAAGCGGGAAATTCTGCACGAAGTTTCCTTTTGACGATACCGACATCTACAAAACGGTAGAAGGCGCTTCCTATGCGCTGGCCGTGCATCCCGACCCTAAGCTAATGGCTTATGTAGATTCGATGATAACGATTGTGGGCAAAGCTCAAGAGCCGGATGGCTATCTTTATACTGCCCGCACCATTGATCCGTTGAATCCGCACGAGTGGTCGGGTAAGGAACGCTGGGTACTGGAGAATGAATTGAGCCATGAACTATATAATTCGGGGCACATGTTTGAAGCCGCTGCCGCACACTTTTTGGCAACCGGAAAAAGGAATTTCCTGAACATCGCCTTGAAGAATGCCGACCTGTTGGTTCAAACATTTGGGCCGGGTAAAAGGCATGTAGCACCCGGCCACGAAATTGTAGAAATGGGCCTGGTACGTTTATAACGCATTACGGGTAAAAAAGAATACCTGGACCTGGCTAAGTTTTTTATTGACGAGCGGGGCAGGCGTGCTTATGATAAAAGCAACCCGGACGAATGGAAGAATGGAATGTACTGGCAGGACGATAAGCCGGTGACCGACCAGACCGATGCCGAAGGACACGCCGTACGCGCCATGTACCTTTACTCGGGCATAGCTGATGTTGCCGCCCTTACCGGCGACAAGCGCTACATTGCCGCTATAGACGAAATTTGGAATAATATGGTTGGCAAAAAAATATATGTGCAGGGTGGCATAGGTGCTGTGCCCAACGGCGAACGTTTTGGCGGCGATTATGAGCTGCCCAACGCAACAGCCTACAACGAAACCTGCGCAGCCATTGGCCAGGTTTACTGGAACCAACCTATGTTTTTATTGCATGGAGACGCTAAGTATATTGATCTGCTGGAAAAAGTGCTTTACAACGGCCTTATATCGGGGGTTGGGCTCGACGGGAAAACATTTTTTTATACCAATGCCATGCAGGTAACTAATGGTTTTACGCACTCGGCGCTGGAGGCGGGGCGGTCGGGTTGGTTTGAATGCTCCTGCTGCCCAACAAATATAGCCCGTTTCCTGCCTTCGTTGCCGGGTTATGTGTATGCGCAAAAGCAAGATAGCCTATATATCAACCTTTTTATTGCCGGTAAGGCAGCTTTAAAAATTGGTAACAAAGATGTTGCTATTACCCAGGTAAACAATTATCCATGGAACGGCCAGCTGACGTTTAATTTGGATATGGCTGCCCCGGTAAAGTTTAAAATGCTGGTACGCATACCGGGGTGGAGCCGCTCCGTGGCTATTCCATCAGATATCTACGCCTTTGAGAATAGTTCCCAGGGTAAATATGAACTGAAACTAAACGGCAAGCCGATAAAATATAGTATGGAGAACGGCTATGCAGTAATCTCACGGGAATGGAAAAAAGGCGACCGCCTGGCGTTAAACCTGCCCATGGAGGTGAAGAAAGTAATTGCAAACCCGGTATTGAAAGAGGATAAGGACAAAGTTGCCCTGCAGCGCGGCCCAATTATGTATGCCGCCGAATGGAAAGATAATGCTGGCAGCGTAAGCAACATCATCATCCCGGATAATGCTGTTTTTTCTCCGTTATATCAAAAGGACTTGTTGAACGGCGTAACGGTTTTAAGAGGTGCCATACTTAAGAAAGACAGTACAGATGCTGCCGCACGGCCGGCAACTTTAACGGCTATTCCGTATTACTCGTGGGCCAATCGTGGCACCGGCGAAATGACCGTTTGGTTTCCTAAAGCTGCTGCTGTAAAGTAGTAAAGTAGGTGTCCGGTAGAACCGGTTGCTTATTCAAACAAAAAACTACCTCCTGGAGCGCTTCTTTCGCTTCAGGAGGTAGTTGATCGTTTTAATAATAGGATTAAAGATGCTTAAACAACCCATTATATAGGATAATATTCCGCATCGCTCAATACGCTGCTTGTAATTGCCGGTATAAAGCTTCCCCGTCACTAGGTCGTTTGGCGTTATTGACTATTACTGTTCCTGATCTATCAATAATAAAATAGTGCGGATAAGCCTGTTGACTGTCAGGAATCCCAAGCTCATTCCATAAAGCTCCGATTTGGCCGGGTGTTCGGCGCACATGTTCACCGGTAAGGTTGTTGATAAAAATAAAATCCCGCCACACCTCATCATCTTTATCCTCATTCATTGCGATATATAGAAACACAATATCCTTTCCTTTTAGTCGATCTTTTAACGCTGGTTCAAAAACCATATCTTCTATGCAATGCGGGCACCATGTTCCCCACATGTCTATAAGAACTATCTTCCCTTTATATGGAGCCAAAAGGCTTTTTAATGAAGATATGTTTTTGTAATCCGGTCTGATCTTTATATTTAGGTTGTCTGCATATTGTTCCCTTGCGCCCTTTAAAGGGAGAAACATTCTTTCTGATGCCTGTTTGTATTGGCTGTCAATACAATTGGCCCTGATGAAATATAATAATTTAGTACCACACTGTAATTGCCCCGACATACAATAGTTAAACAGCAAATTAGTTAGATGTTTCTCCCAGGCATATTGTGGCAACATCAGTTTCATACGCGTCGAAAAAAGATACATCTCATTGGTTCTGTCCGGATCATTTTCCAGATCCTTATAACTTACTCCTGTATTGGCTATAAATATACTATCAGCACGATCTTTATTTTTTTCCGTACGATAATCATAAACGGTTTTCCATAATTTAAACCTGAAGCATGGATCTAAATACGAATTAGCACTTATACTTGTGTTCAGTTCATCTTTGGTGGGTACTTTAAAATTTGACAAAACCGTATCTATGAAATGAGTATTATAACTAATGCGGTTTTTATAGTTGTTGAGCAATCCGCCTAAATTCAGCGATATCGCATTAGCATAAAAATAGTTTACCTCAGTAGCAATTGCTTTTTTTAGAATAGGCGGCAGTATTGCCCCATGAACTAAACGCTGGGTACTATCAAGACTATGTCTTATTATAGGAAGCTTTATGCTGATGACAGAATCTACCGACCAATTTGCATAAGAGTTCTTTGATCTTAATTCCTTTATAAATGAAAGATTACGCTCATCTTCCAATTTTAGTTTTTGCATTAAATCATTTTCCGGTTTAGCTTTTCCAGAAAAGCTGAATTTCCCAGGCTTATTGATATTAATGTTAACCTGTAATGGCCTACCCGGGCTTAGTAACAACCATTGTTTGTTTTCTTTATAAATCAGCATTATAAATTTGATTGTATGGTCAGGAAAAGAAATATGGAAGCTGCCAGTTTTGTCGGTTTTTAAATAAACTGAATTTTTTTTCCAGTAGTTTCCGTCATAGGATTCATTCACTTCCACCGAGTCGTGCTTCGCTGCTCCGATAATAGTGCCGGTAAGTATTAACTGTTGGCAGATGCCTGTTTTTGCACAAATAAGCAATAGCAGGATAAGTAGTATTTTTTTCATTTCAGTATAATTATAGTTGTAAAATAGATTAGGATTGGGCACAGCAATTCATCCCCAAACGCAATTGCGCCAGGTAGTTGATTTTTCAGGGTTTAATTAATAGCGCTGGTTTGCGTTAAGTAATGTGGTAATCACGAGCTTTTGAGAATAGCTTAAGAATAGCATTTAATTGGGTAAGAATTAGCAGGATATAACTTACACGGCATACCAGTAATATGGTATCTGATGGAATGCCTGCAATACTGGCCTTGGGCAATGAGAGAAAATAGGTTACCGTAAATCCCAGTCCCGTACCCATGATGAAAAAAAGTATCGCAAGTCTTTTATATTTTGATGTAGAGCTTTTTAAAGCATTTTCTTTATATATCAGGGCTATGGTTCTTTCTTCAAAGTCGCTGAAAGGCATTGCAAGCTTACTCTTCTTCATCATTTCAGAAAATGATTGATCTTTTGGAAGCAGATTTGACATGATTAAAATATTTAATGATTTAACTTTATTATTTTTTTTAATGCAGATAACATGTTTTTGCGCGCCCGATGCAAAATAACCTTTGTATTAGATTCGCTCCATCCGGTAATTTCACACACATCTTTTATGCTTTCTTCTTCCAGGTAAAAAAGTCTCAAGGCCACGCTCTCCCTATCAGGAAGCATTTTTAAAGCTTCATTAATATGATGTATTTGCTCATCTTGTTCTAGGGTCCACAGCATGCTTTCATCCACAATTTCCTCATTATACCCGGGTTGAAATTCTATAAATTCCCTTTTGTTTTTTTTTAGCCGCTGAAAAGCCTCATTTAAAACAATGCGATAGAACCATGTACGAAAGCTTGATTTAGCATTGAACGACTTCAAGCCATGAAAAGCTTTTATAAATGACTCCTGAACAACTTCTTCGGCTAGAAACTCGTCCTTCAGGATGGAGACACATAGCGAAAAAGCCATGTCTTTATACTTTTTTAGAAAATACCTAAAGGATTCTGTATCACCCCGACAAACTTTTTCCACGTAAACATCATCCATGGAAAACTATTTTTTAGATGAAGATAAACGGTTGGCAATAACTAAGGCTGCTCCACCGCAAATTCCTAGTATGCTCATTGGGGTTGCATTTGATCTACCCAGGGAGTGAAGTTCCACAAGTATTGCTATAATAGCCAGCCCAATGCCTAAGCCTATTATTACAATTCCCAATTTAAACATAGTCGATTTTATTCCGCTCTCCTTATTTAATTCTTCATTAGGGTTCATGCCTTTTTCAATCATCAGCAGTCTTTCCTGATGTTTTGCCTTATGCGTGAAATACCAGGCCAGAAAAATACAAATGCAAAAGGTTATGCCTATTAATCCCAAAACTGTTGTGCTATCCATGATTTTTAATTGTTGTTTTTGATCATTGGATTATTTTTTTAATGAAAAGGTTACAATTATTTTAGGTGCAATAAGAAAGCTTCCTTGTAGCAGCAATTATAATCAGACCACACCATAGCCAATTTTCAGCACTTAAGCACCAAAAGCGAAAGGCAGATGAAATGTCATGGCCTATGCATCGCAAAAGTGTAATTTAAAATGCTTCGCTTGTACAGCCTTTTCTTTTCATCAGGCGGTGGTAACTCTGTCGACTGCGGTGAAATGGATTTATCAATTGAGAGTGGGATAGCAGGTGTATGATGAGGAACTCATTTCACTCCTGCCGGAGGCAGGCAGTTTCTTAGAAAGATACAACAATCCTAAACTTCTTCTACAACAGGAGCACCAATGCCTCGGCTGAATCCTTCAATGCTAAAATCAAAGCTTTCAGGGCTACTTTAAGAGGCGTTAGAGATACTACATTCTTCCTGTTTAGGCTCCAATATATCTATGCTTAGAAATCTCTTCCCCTAAGCATTAGGTTTTATCATTAGTTATCAATTAGTTACATGATTCAACTAAGCATAAAAAAACCGAACTTTTGGGTTCGGTTTTATTTTGCGGAGAGGGAGGGAACAATCGCGAAACTCTTGTATTCTCTAAATCAGCTATTTATAAATTCTGGTTATGTTAGGTCACCGAATAGGTCACCTCAAAAATCATTCAATTATCCCTTATGCTTATACTGTAAATATAAGCATTCTAAAAAAAAGTTCCAAACTATTAACAATTAGGAGCAAGAAAATCGCTTCAAATTTTTAATCTGCGACTGACTTACTCCTGAATTCTTGGTTCAAGGATTTTGGACAAATGGCGACTAATTCTCTTTCCCGCATTGCGTGTTTAAAGCCAAACTTAAGAATTCGAACGTAATCCGCTTCGCCAAGGCAGCTTTAACGACCGGAATAACCGGCGGCTCAAACTTGAAATTTATCGTCAAGGCAGTATCGGTATAATTTTAAACAATTGAAAAGAAAAATATTTTTCAAACTTAATACGAAGTTAATACCAATGACCTATATTTACCATCAACCTAAGCATAATTCAATTGTCATCCCCCTGGCACTTATTATCTTAATTTTTAGTTTAGAAAATCTATCTATGAGTACTATTACGTGTCTGTCTGGGCCTGGCTTTGACATTACTGGTGACCCGTTTTTTCCAGGTCAGCAGATCGACCTTGCCTTGACGTTTGATTCACCTACAGACCGGGCACTGGTTAAGTTATGTCAGTGGTTTTTAAATGGTGAACTGATTATCGACGAGAAAGGTACTAGCCTAACTGCCGACTTAGTTTGTGGCCGTTACGTAGCTGGCGTACGCATTTTAACGGACGGAGGATGGTCGGGAATTAAGACGCTGCAAATACAAACTTGTAAGACGCTTATCGAAACAGTGATTATAGGTGCTGAGGAGGTAAATGAAGGGCAGCAAGCCGCTTACTTTGTCAACTACGTGTTCTCAGACGGAAGTACACAGGATGTTACCACGGCTTATGTTTTTGCATCTACTTACGGGGCTTTCAGCAGTAACATATACAGCGCACCGTCTAACGCTACGTTTAATGACAGTGGAGATAATGTTACCATCACAGCGTCCGGAGGACCGGCGGGAAACCTCACCAAAATCATCCACGTTAAAGATGCTAGCCCGGTAATTTTGACCTCACTTGCTATCACGGGACCAGACAGCGTCGATGAAGGCGCAACGGCAGATTTCTTTGTTAAAGCAACCTATTCAAATGGGAGCACCATTGACCATACCAGCGAGTATACCCTATTTTCACCTGCCGGTACATTCCTCGGCAATTCATTTCGTGCATATACCAACGCAGTGATTGAACAGACGCCGCGCACAGCCGAGATTTCTGCTCAAAAAAATAGCGCTGTTCAACTGAAAAAAACAATCACCATCAATGATACAAGCGACAAGCTGGGGGTTTTGGTAGTTGATATTTTCAGTCCGGGGGCACTGGATGTCATAGGTATGTTTGATAACACTTCAGAAAACGAGGAGGTTTTCCCTCCAGTACTGACCGCATATAGCGGAAAGAACATAGTGCCATCCGCTACGCCTGCAAGCGCAGTTATTCTGGCATCTGACTTAATTGCACAGGAAAACCTGAAATGGCGATTCGAGTTTAACGTGGCCAAACTGGTAGCGGATAATCCTAATGAAGACAAGCTGGTATTTTACCTTAAAGGCAGGGGAAGTGCGGAAGGTGTTGCGCAGGGTTCGTATAGCCTGAAAGGTCCGGGAACGATAATGACACTAAGCGGCCACCCTGGTAGCTATTTGCCCTCCGTAACCGGTGGTTATGATCTTGGCGATATCGTTTATTTCAGCAGCGACATCGTTAGCGGCGCTAACGGTAGTCATGTGCCCGAGGATCTGACAACGATCATCAAACTGA
This sequence comes from Mucilaginibacter psychrotolerans, assembly GCF_004519315.1. GTDB lineage: Bacteria > Bacteroidota > Bacteroidia > Sphingobacteriales > Sphingobacteriaceae > Mucilaginibacter > Mucilaginibacter psychrotolerans. The sequence continues at coordinate 44,708 of NZ_SOZE01000036.1, read as the reverse complement.
CTTATCATGTTGCCACAAGAAAGGTTTCGATACAAACCCGCGTTAAACCCATTCCAATAGGAGATTTTGATTTTATGGCGATAAGGTATCATTGGGGGGCTAATGCAGGAACTGACCTTGATATCTTGGTTGGTTACGAGCAAAATGGTACAACGGCCGATAATCAGTATGTAGGTTATAGCAAACCGGCCACTGTGCCAGCGAATGCTTCTCCACAATCGGACTCATATTTATGGTGGGGGCTCGACAATAGAGGTGCATCGGGTTATGAAGGTGTTTTAGTTGGTATAAGGAAGTTTATTACAGCTTTTCCAAGTTCACCGAATATTGTGGAGATCGCATTATATGCTGTGTGGTTTGGCGCTTATCTTTCGGGCGACTTTGATATTGAATTAGTTACTTACAAAGGAGGCTCCATGAGCATAGTCAATAATAGCTTTGTCAATACGGGAGGTACATTAGTATCTACAACTGCCCGTCAGCTCAAAACCCAGATCAGGAATCAATTAAGTAGTCCTGGTTCGTCATTTAAAATAGGAACAATCAAGTTCAACAAAATAACAAATACAGGTTCAATTGAATTTTTAGGATACGACTGAAGGAATGATGTAAATAAGAACTGACCAATTCTTATTTAAAATTGGAACAATCAAATTTAATAAAAAGCATCAACACCGGTTTAGTAGAGTTTTAAGCAAGAGATTTTTATTATGGCAATAACTTATAAACCAAATTCGCACTTTTTCGCCGACTACGTTAAATTATCAGACGCTGATGATAGTAATTTTCTGACTGACGGATTCGGACCAATAAGCGAAAATGGATTTAGTACAACATCAAAAGTTCATGCAAAAAATATTGTTGAAAGGACAAAGGTTTATGCCGTTTGCAAAGGCCGAATTTTGATTCAACCGGTCGACGAGGATCCCACAAAAGTTAATTATATTTTAAAGCCCGCAGATTCTTACGGGCCTTTCAAAATTAAGTTTTTTATTTATAGAGGGTTAAATAAAGCTGACGTATTAAACAACAATATTTTGGTGCCTAAAAATGTGACTGATATTAATCAGCCGTTTTTTTTGCAAAAAATTTGGGATGAGTACATAAAATTCAACACTAATGATGAAAATCAAAATAACTTACCGGACAGTTTTCCTTCATTTTTGATCGGTTACGATCCGTTCAATCAGTCGCAAGCCAATTTAATTGACGATTATTTTACTAATTCCAGCAACGATACAAATAGCTTATATTATCAAATCCCATCATGTGAAGAAGGTGATTACATTGGGAATTTTATCGGTGGTATGGGATTTGATATTGTTTTAGATCGTGGTGATTTTAAACTTGACCGCCAAACTGAATCATTTAGTCTAAATCTAAAATATGCAAGAAAGCTTTCACATGCCTTTGTGATAGACTCAACTATCACAAATGTTAAGCAGTTCAAAGAAAATATACATCAATTTATTGACCCGGCAGCTTTTTGGGGTTCGCATATCGACTGTGGATCTATAAAAACATTCGTATCGAACGCAGGGATTAAATCCAATTCGTTAATTTTCGAAAATATATTAAAGAAATTTCAAAATAAAAATAAAATCTACTTACAGGTATTCGCTGAAAGAGAACGTTCGTATAATTATTTTTCGGCTGACAGAACAATTGAGATAGATCATGTTAGTACTACTTACAATACGTTAGGGTGGCCAATTTTAATTCAAAATTTTTCATCGGCCAATGAATATACAAGTAATGTAAAAATAGTTGATATTGGCCTTGAAGGATCTACTGACCCAAATTTAAGTGAATTAGAACGATTTGCGGCATTTTATATCATTGCCCCCAATAACAATGATTTGATGGAAAAACCAAGCTGGCCAAATTTGAAAAATTTGAACGGAACTTTTCTATCGTATCGCATGGAGCCAGTTAAGTTGTCTATTCCGGTTTATGGAAAATCTGCATGTGCTTCTTTTATAATCGTTAGTTGCAATTTAAAACAAGGATTAAACGATCAGTATTTTGATAATTTGTGGCCGTTTAATATGGCGACATATTTTAAAATTGATACAATAGAAACGAAGGCTAATTACTGGATAACGGCAGACAGTAATTCTGTAAAAAATCTTTCTCCTGTTATTAAAACAGCCGCGATCGTTCATAACAAGGTGTTTTTTGATGAAGGGCTGATGGAAGGGACGACGGTGAAACGAAGACTTTTTATCGCTATTGTAAAGAGTTCATCAAGTCCGGATGCCGACTTAGTAAAATTAGGTATCGAAAACATTGTATCTGGAGTTAATTACCGTAATGTCGATAAGAAACAATATTATAAAAACGTTTTCGATGACTCAGATTGCTCTATTTATCGTGGGCAAATTACGGATGGATCGGCAACCATTCAGTCTTTATCAATAATTCATGAAAGTGATTTTCTGAAAAAATATTCATTCTTTGGCGTAGGTATGATTGAAGAAGAATATAACAAACTCCTTTTCAATCAAGCAGTAGCTCCCCCCCTTACTGCTCCAACGGTTTTGCCAAATCATGCTGATAAGGTTTTCTTGGTATTGAAAGAGGAGGTAAATAGCACTTATGTTAATAAATCGTATAAAAAATATCTTGTCGGGTTAAATTTTGAAGATGGGACAGGATTGGTAAGCAGTATATTTCCAACAAATTCCAATGGAGTAGACAATAGAGTTTTTATCTACTCGTTAGACGGTTGCTTTTTCTTTTCGGCTAAATATTCGGCGAGCCAGATTTTCTATGAGGAGTTTGCTAAATCGCGAGTGGATTTCCGAACATTAACGACTGATAATTCTGATCCTTCAATAATTGAATATAGTGGTGAGTTCGGTTTTGATTATTTAAGAGTTGGTGACAACAACGACCTTAAATACAAAGACATCATTCAAAGTGGATACGAGCGAAGAACTACAAGCGATAACAATACTGAATTTGAAAGTAGTAATGAAGCCTACAAAGCGCTACTAGCGACTTACCACGCTATACCTACTCAAAATTCGGACAAACAATACTACATGCCATATTTACGGATGTTTTCTAAAAACTTCCTGGATTCTATTAATCAAAGTCCTTTTTATAAAGAGACTGTTTCGATTAAGGTACTAGTAGATATAAATGAACCATTAAATAAACTTGAATTTGAATATGATAAAAATATTTTTAAAATCGACAAGCCTATACTTTCTGATAAACAGGTAACGTCTGGCAACGGGTCTCAAACCTCTTCTGATAAATTTATAATTATAACGTGTTTAAAAGAATTTAACGAAAGTAAGCAAATCAGGATTTTATCTTACCCAGCTGGAAAATTCACTAGATCTGATGCTAGCCTTGCGGGAATGATAATGGTTTCGAAAAACTCACTATTTGATAGGAAACGATTAAAAATTTTATACGTTAATATTACAACAAATCCGTCGACACGTTCTGGTCATTCACTTACAGGTTCTTTACTGTTAGCAGACACCACAAATTTAGAAAATGGTTTAGCACAATGTCTGGTATATCCGGAAGTTGATACTATCCTTTTACCGCTTGACCTTGATCCAAAATTCCAACGTCGTGGAATTTACATTGATAACGGACAGATAAAGGCCGAAGAAAGTACCATATACAGTTATTTAAAGCAAAAAATAAATTCTACGTATTCCCGACATTTAAAAGTATTTATATTCTCCGATGCTGGTGTTAAAAATTCTGGGGTTGTGCTTGCCGGTAAAAGTGAGGGCTTTGGGAAGTTCAGCGTTTTGATTTTTGGTGGTAAGGTACCATTTACGCTGATACATGAAATCTTTCATAGCTTAGGACTATATCACTCACATAAAGATTCAGGCCTAACAATCGATACCCCCGATCAGGCCTTCGTCTATCCTGATTTTACTACTACTAGTAATCCCCAAACAGCAACCGATAATTATATGAGTTATAATGATGTAGTCAGGCGGCAACTATGGGAGTGGCAGATAAAAATTGTGCACAGATATATTAAATAAGCAATTATGGTAAGACACGGTTTCTGGTTTATGGTAGTTTTTTTTTTATTCGCCTGTAAAGTCGCGAAAATAAATAATGGGGCAATTTCGAAACATAATAACACAAAAATGCAGAGTTCTTATATAACTAAATTACAGGAATCTAAGGTTGAAAACTTTGTAGAGTTTTCCGAAAATGGCTTAGAAATACAGCTTGTTGAAAATTCCGATTATATGGAGACGGTACGGGATCCGGGCAGTCCTTATAGCTCTTACAAGACATATTATAAATCAAACCTACAGCTTAAATCTGAAGTCGTAGAGTTTTATAACAACCCTATAGGAATACAAAAATTTTACGACGAATCAGGTAATATTTTGAGCCAGTTGAACATCAATAGCGAGTATCTTTTTACTCCGACAAATTTGATTGACAAACTTCAGTCTGATTATAATATTAATTTGAACCTTGTTGTCAAGAGGCAATTTGTTTTGATGTACAAAGATGACTCAAACGATGAACCACGTTACAGGTTAATTATTCCTAAGGGGGGGAATTCCTACCAGAAACTTATAATCAGTGGCTTGACAGGCCAAATAATTACCAGCCAAATAGAGCACTTCGAAGAGTAAGGTTTATTATTAATCGTTTCAGAATTAAAATTATGCCAGGTATTCCAACTGATTTTAAATATTATCCAGAATTATCAAATTTGATTGATGTTAATGACTTACCAGAAATTCTCAATTTCTTAGAGGGCGGGCTGGAACAAGTTTTAGATAATTTATACTATAAAAACTATACAGGTTCAGTCAGTGTGGATGGCAGTAGTGCTTATCATAGTTTAGAAATAATTACGAAGAAAAAACTGGCAATCAGTTTACCAGGTACCAATATTAACATAGTCCTTAATCCCGATTATGAAGACGGTGGTATTTCTTCTATTCCCTTAAATGTGTCTTGGGAATGGCGAATGTTAAGAATAGTAAAAAACTTCAAATTAAAAAGCTTTTCCTTTTCTATTGATGATCTTTTTTTTTTAGCTTTAGATATATTTCAGTTAACGGAAGAACAAGTTCTTTTGATTGCAACAGAAATTTTTATATCTCATGTTAATATAGAGAATTCTCCTTTCGAACAGCTCATCGTTGATATCAATCATCTTTACGGATCCGATATTGTTGTTGACGAAAATGATGAGAACCGCTATCAAGAACTTATAGCCCAAGTCAAAGCTTTAAACAAAGAGGTTTTTTTAACTGTGTTCAATATTTATGTCTCCGCTAATAGTGCAAACGCACAACAAAAACTTAACTCTTTCTTTTCCGCCTTAATACCTGGCAAATTGGAAGACTACGTACAGGAGATTATTGTTCCTAAAGCCAGAGCATCATTCCTTTTAAGTGCAGCCATTGAATTTCCGCGTTCTGTACTTCTTCCAATGGTTGAGGGAGCGAATGGTTTAGAAGTAGACCAAACGTTAGATGTGTCCGGACATTTAAAAAGCGCATACTTTAAAATGGCCGATGCCTATTTAGATTTTGATCTTCAAACCGGTTTTGGCTATCAAATGGAATTTCAAGGGACGCTTTTTCCGACCTATTGTAAAATCGGCAATACGCCGCTGATATTAAGTTTTTCAGGGGGCAAGTTAGATCTCAGCCGCACCAGCAATATTCCGGAGGCCGACGCGGCGGGTTTTCCGGTCGATTTTGTCGGCATGTATATCAAACAAGCCTATATCGGCTTCCAGGGTTTTGGGGACGATGACACCACCCGAACAAGTATCGGTATCAGGGCGGACAACCTGCTAATTGGCACTGGAGGGGTGTCTGGCAAAATCGCTCTTGAAGCAAACGGGTCAATCTTCCGAAAGTTCAACGACTTCGCCATTGAACTAAACGAATTCTCCATCACCTTCCGCCAGAACGTTATCATCGGATCGAATATCCGTGGGAAACTTACGCTCACGAAATTCACCAACAACGGCGTCCCTGTCGAAATTGGTATTGCGGTTTCTTTCGATAATAAAGGCGATTTCAGCATAACGTTGGATACGAATGCCCTGCCGGCGCTAACGCTTCCGAACGTATTTACGCTGCATCTGGAAAAACTCAAGTTTGGCAAAGAGCTTAAAGGTTATTATTTTGAGATGGCGGGCCAACTCGACTTTATTGTCGACCTGGACATAGTGCATCAAATCATGCCGCAGGGCATCCATATTGATAAGCTGCGGATATGGGATAACGGCGACCTGGATTTTGCAGGGGGAGGATTAAGAGTGCCTAAAGCATTTTACCTGAATATACCGCCGGTATCAATGGAGGTAACCGATATGTCACTGGGGCCTTATACCAGGAAGTTAAAAAAACACCAGCCGCCGGGAACTACCGGCCCTGATGTGCTTATCGACCGGAAATACCTTTATTTCGGTTTCGATGGCATGATCAACGCAGGAACTGCCGGCTTCGGGGTTCGGGGCAATGGAATAAAATATTATTTTACGATAGATAACAACAGTACTGATAAGCCATTTGATCAGTTTATGAGTATCGATGGTATTGCGATCGATATCACTGTTCCGTCTGGTGCCAAAGAGAATGCCATTTTTACCCTGCAGGGCTATCTGGGTATGAAAAACCCGCAGAATGAAAATTCCCGGGCAGGAGTAGAATACACCGGTTCTGTTAAGTTTGCGCTTCCGTTACTGAAACTAAGCGGGTCTGCCGCCATGCGGCTGCAACCTGCAGTACCTAACTATATCGTTGATGCGGGTATCGAGTTCGCTACGCCTATCCCGCTCGGTGCTACGGGGCTCGGAATTTACGGCTTCCGCGGCTTGTTCGGCAAACATTACATCCCGTCCAAAACTGCAGTAGCAGGGTTGACGGAATCCTCCACCTGGTGGGATTACTACAAAGCAAAAAGTACGATTACCAATCACGAAGGGATTGAAATTGATAAGTTCGCCGATGAGCCAGGATATTCGATTGGTGCCGGCGTTTCTATCGCCACCTCTTTTGACTCCGGGCTTATCTTCTCCGTAAAAATATTCCTTTTGCTTAACTTCCCGGATACTTTCCTGCTGCAAGGGCAGGCAGGCATACTACGGAGCCGAATAGGATTGAACGATCCGAACGATCCCCCTTTCAGCGCGTTTATTGCCCTGAGCAAAAGCTCGTTCGAGGCCAAATTCGGTGTCGACTATAATGTGCCATCCAGTGGCGGGTGGAAAGGGAAGATATTCTCCCTGAGCGGTACGCTGGATGTAGCGTTCTACTTCAATCATGCTTCAGGATGGCATATTAACCTTGGCGTAGATCAACCAGAGAACCTGCGGATAAGGGCGCAGGTACTTACCCTATTTAGTGGTTATGCATATGTAATGCTATCCTCACAAGGAATAAAAGCCGGGGCAGGTGCCAAGTATGAGTTTAAAAGGAAGTTTGGCCCTGCCTTTGTTGAAATTGGTGCCTATGTAGACCTGAGCGCTTTTCTGAGCTTTAAGCCGGTCCAGATTGGCGGGAGGATCGAGTTTGGCGGCAGGGCTGTTGTGGGAATTTGGTTTGTTCATCTGGGCCTCAGCGTGAGGGTTTACCTGGCTGTAGAGGCACCGCATCCGTTTATTATAACCGGCGGGTTGGAAGTAAGTGTAAAAATCATCTTCAAAAGGATAAGGGTTAAGATTGATATCACCTGGACGTTCAACAAACATAACGATGAGTTGCTTGAGCCGCTGCCGGTGCTGGCCTTGCCAAACGCGGCAACAGGATATCTGCCAGCCGTTGCTACGAATATTTTATCCGAAGAAACCTTCCAGCTAAATTATGTCACAAATGAAAATAGTTTAACTATTCCTAACCCAGGGTCCTCTGCATGGGCGATCAGCTTTGTTAATGAAGAAACTTCCGGGCAGGTCACCATCCCGCTGGATAGTTTTATCGATATTGAGTTGCTAAAACCGGTTAAGCCGATTATTACCCCTGTGGGTGCACTGCCGGATCCGGCGGTAACCGGAAATGTAAGTTTAGGTTCTTCTGCCAGTCAGATTGCCTCCGCCTATATGGAACTCCTTCCGCCGCAGAAAGGAAAGTCTGACCAGGTTAAACATGAGTTTGAGTTAAAGCAAATCGACATCTTCGCCTGGAAGGGCGACACTACAAGCGGTGAGTGGGTAGCATATAATGTTTACGAAGCGGTTACCGCAATAGTAGAATCTAACACAGGGCCTTCGGCCATTGCGCTTAATACCCTTAAGCAAGGGTATTGGCAGCTTGTAGAGCCGAATAAGTATAATAAGATCCGGCTACTTTCGCAAAATATGTTCAGCTACCTGACTGAGGATGATAACGTGATATCCGATATGGATGCACGCAACTTTCCGAAGAAGGCATTATTTTGCTATGATGCGGTGTTGGGCAAAACCATTGTCGACTGGAAAAACGAACTGGTGGATACAGTTTACGACAACGACCAAACGCAGTACTTTAAGGCTGTGCCTTTTACCATCATTGGAATGAATGCTTCGGTTAAGGCCGATCTGTCGGTCGTTCGGAATGATCTTTATCTGGACGGATATCAGGGAAGTATCAAAATCGATCTGCCTCAACCCGTGAGTGCGATGGAGCTAAAATTCGGTGCAAATGAAAATGACATCACAATTAAATTTATCACGACGACATATTACCGTACGTTATTCGGAATAGCTATACCTATACTATCGGAAACCGGCCGCCAACAGGTTGGAAGAACTGAGCAGGACAAGCTGATCGGCTATAATGATATCACAAAACCCATTCACCAGGTCCTCATAAATTTCAATGAGAAAAGGCGGCTGAACTATACCGGAAATCTGGTAATCGGGGGGCATATTGATCTTCCAACCCCGGTGCTTGGTACCCTATCCTCAATTTATAACACCTTCGAGCTTCCCAAGGCACTGCTTTACGTAAGTTTTTACACCAGAAGCTATTCTGCTCAGGAAGTAATAAACAAACTGTCTCGTGACCAAACAGACCTTGCCGGTCAATGGCCGATGATCTCCCGGGCGAGCAGCACAGGAAATCATCCGGGACTGGTAACGGGAACTCCGGATCGCGTTGCCGCGTTCTTCGCACAAAGCGCTAGCGGGCAAAATGCATCCAATGATGTTTATTTATTCAATAGCAGCCAGGATGCATTGCTAGTGCCCTTTTTTAGCGGCCTTCTGGTAGAAAACAGCAACTTCTCATTCCAGTTCACGGTAGCAGTTAACCCATGGATAAAAGGCGTTAGGACACTGCTGTATAAAATCAACCATGACACCTCTTCAGGTTACAGCAAAGGCTACTCGGTTCACCTCGTACAACGGGCTACCAACGCACGTGGGACAATATATAATGCCTTGGCAGATGTTCCCTCTTTCAGCGTGGTATTGAGCTGTTATCACGAACTCAGTAGTTGGAGTACGGAGGTTACGGATCAATACGCAATTGATTGCAGTAGCAAACAGCTAAGCGAAAACCAGTTTAAAAACATCTTTATATCTATTGACCGCCAAGCAGGGAAAATATCTATCTATCTGGATAAAGTCCTGAAAGCAACGGTTGATATACCTGGCCAGCTCGCGGTTTATTCGTCCGAACCTACGCATACCTACCTTCGCGAAGTCAACTTTATGAGTACCAGCCTTCACCAGCGGGTAATCGATAATCCGGTGACCGAGGCCCACGTTATCGATGAGGTAAAAATCCTGAGCGACGGACTGGACCGCACTGTGCAGCCTGTATGGCGCCCGAATACCATTTTTGCGGTAAGGGTAAGGACCCAGGATAAGGTCAACGGAACGGTACCAACCTCTCCTCCAGGGTTAAAAACACATATATTCGGCTTTAAGACAGCAGGACCAGTAGGACATTTCCATCAGCGCAATCCTAAATACAAGGAATTAGCGGAAAGTGATCGTGCATCCGAGTTCAAATTGGCCAACCTAAAGCATTACATCGATTTTGAGCGTTCCTACCCGGATGCGCAAGGACGGTTTAATTTAAGCAAGCCTGTGTTCTGGCATTTGCCGCAGGTCAAGCTCTTTTTTGTGAAGCCTTACATCAACGCGATGTTTGCGGATTGGGCTGCCTACCAAAACCTTCCTCCGGTGAGTTCCAGCCTTGAATTGGTGCTGCTTGATACTTATGGCAATGCAACAACCGAGCAACTGGTATGGGAACCGGTTAAGGATGCACTGGTGACAGATGATAACTACCTTTCGTTGCCTCCGGATCAGCGTGCGCTATACCTGATGAACAAGATTGCTGCGCAGGCTAACTGTTATTCTATGCCAACGCCAATCAGAAAACGGCTTAAACAGGGTGCTTACAGTTTTCCTGATTTACAGCCCGGCAAATTGTATACAGCTCTTTTCAGCGCAATCTATCAGCCTTCAGGCGCAGCCATTGAGCGAAACGAAGTGCACCGTTTCGGTTTCCTTACCTCACGATACGCCTCTTTTACAGAACAGGTACGGAGCTTTATACTCAATTATCCGGATCCGGCGCCGGTTTACGCGGCGTATGTGAAAAATGTGTTTTTCTCTCCTGCCGAAATTGAATCGCGCCTTAAACTTTTAATAGATAATAATTTGCAGAATGATCCGCCAGACACCTTACGGTATGCAACCAGGTTTGATAGGCTTATATATGGCGGCCTGCAAATCACAGATTGGTTGCCGGTAGGGGGGACGGTTATTACGGTGTTCAACAATATCGTTCCTAGTACCGGAAGCGCCTCGATAATGGGTGTTTTAGTCCGTAACCCGGAGCCCTTCAACGACCCCAAGTTAGCGGGAGATTTACTGGCCGATACAGTAGGCCTGAGCCTTACTTTATCCGATAATTCTGTACAAGCGGAAAGCGGGTTTATTTATATCCATTCAGCAGACACCAGTTCAGTTTTTATCACGAATTCCCAAATGGCGATCCCGGCTGGAAAAATGAAGTTGCGTTTCCGCCATAAGATATTCGACGGGGATGATTTCAATACGCTTTTCGACGAGTATGAAACGCCGCTGATCGATATTGCACCGCAAGAGTTATAAGGGGACAAAAAGACAACCAACAACAAATAATATAAACGAATGCCTACAGCCGATAGATATTATGCTTTTTCAGCGGACTACAGCGCTATGGCGTCCTGTTTGGCCGCTATCCAGGCGCAGAATAATTCCGGGGCCTACAACGGTGATGCCGGTTTGCAGGCCTTACTGAATACTTTCGAAAAAGACCTCCTGAGGCGGCTTTTCGTCCGCACGCGTAGCGTGCTCGCTGCGCTGGATGGAAAAAGCACCGACAGCGCGGGTAATTTCCGTGGAGAATTCGAGCCGCTGGATTTCTCGTCGGCCGATTTCAATACCGGGACAGATAGCACCGGCGCGCTTGCCTTTGGCAACCTTTTTCTGGCGATACTGGCAGATTTGGCAAAGCTGAACCTGCGAATTTCGGAATTGGCCGACCTGGTGAAGCTGTCCGTTGATGCCGCGCTGATACCAGTACTGGATGCCTTCGATGAGTTGCAGACTTACCTGGACGCAGCAGGGCTTAATCCATGCGATCCCGTATCTTCATTCTATTACAACAACTCTTCCTCGCTGTATCTTCATGCAGCGGGATCGAACGGCGAAAATGGAATTCCGGCAGGCATCCACCTCCGCTGGAGCCTGACAGGCGAGTTGGGCGAAAACCATATCCCGCGCGGCGATTACGAGGCTTCAGGCACCGGCCTTTCAGGCTACAATCTCCAAAATGACTATGTGCAGCTCAGCCGCTCGGCATACACGCCAATTAAACTTACGCTTGACCTGGAGACAAACACGCCGGTAATCGATGCGTCAGCCCGGAGCTGGACCTATATCGTTAATCATTCTTCCGGAGGTACGGTTGCTACCGACCGTATAAAGCTTTTTTTCTCCGATCAACAGCAATACGACAGTTTGCTGGCTACGTCCGACCCGGTCACGGATCATTTTGGATTTTTAAAAAGCTACGATGGTTTGCTGGAAGCAGAGGTGAAAAACAAGCGATTTTTCACGCTGGGCCTGGTGGTCAAAAGAAAAGTGGATACCCTGCCTGCTGTTTTGAAACTCCGGGCCATTAGCGTAGTAGGTACAACGCAACGCGGCGATATCCCCTCAAGTATAAGAAGGACGTTCAAGCTCACCACAGGCAGCGCGATAAGCGAAGAAATGATGGGTAACGACCTTTATCGCGTCCACATAAAAAAAGACGGTAACGCCTATTTACAAAGCCTGAGTTTTGAAACATACCATGATCAGCTCAAATCCAAAACCGAGACGGATTGGACTGCAATCGGATCCGGGTTTAGCCTGTCGGTCGAGGATAGCCTGGTGTTTGACCGCCTGGAGGCTCCTGCTTACCCGGTAGATAACAGCTGGCCGCAATACACCGGAGGATCTAAGGTACGGGTACAGAATTATAAGGATAAATGGCTGGATTCGGTGCCCGACCAGCCCAGCCTGAAGGAAGTTGTAGAACGGTACCTGCTGCTGAGCCGCACGGATCCGAGGGCTATGGATACGCTGCGCAGCATCGACGCCGATCCGGTGTCAGACGGGCTAGAGATCAGTTATGTTGATGTCCTCAATCTAATGGCAATGGACTATCATATTGCCCGGATGCTCGGTCTTGGTCATATTGATACGACAGGAGGCGGAAGCTCCATAAAATACATTTTTAAAATCACCTATACGGCACCACGGTTGCCAGGCTCCGCTGAGACAGAAACACATGAATTTTTAAGCTTACCCGTAAGCAAAGCCGATTATTTATTACCGCTCAAGCCGGTAATCCGTCCATTAAACTATGCGTTCCCCCAGGCAGACGAACTGAGCAACGGGATGGTCGATGAAAGTGGATATTCTATCCATGCCGAGCAACGTATCGTTAATGTAGGCCGACAGCCGTTTGCGGAAGAGATAGGCGGATATGATTTTTTCGCAGATTTAAATGCGGATGAAAATGATAACGAGTTCATTCATCCAAGGCCGGTACTTTACGGCGTGGAATACCGTCTTGCCGGACAAAGTACCTGGCAAAAACCTGCTATCACCGACACCCAAAATTTAGGGCATCAGTATTTCGCTTATAACGGCGCATTCCCGGAAGGAAAGGTTAAGGAAACGATCCCGGTACCTGACAACCCGGATAGCCTTTACATCCACATGGAGCAACAAAACGGCGTCCATGAGTATGCGATTTATGGAATAGATTTATTAGGCCGTGTATCAGAGAACAGCGACACCGCGCAAACCGATGTAACGCTGTTTCCTGAATTTAACCGCTTGAGCGCTCCAGACGACTTTAATGTCCACTACATACAGGTTGAGCCGGAACCTTTGTTCTCTACCCAACGGGAGCAGTACTGGCTTGACCACAGGATCGGTCAGTTTGGGGACGCCGCTGATGTAAGCTTTACGAGGGTAAACTTCAACTGGCTGGACATTACGGATATTTCTTATCTGCAGGACCCCGGTGATTTGTCAAAGGCGCGCCTGGCTAAGCCGGATAAAGTACAGGCACTGTTTAAAATTGGCGAACCTCAGGAAGTTACAGGCGTAATCATCAATGCGCTGCCTGTTTTTGGCAACCATGATTTATTGCGGCTGTTTACTGGTATTTATGATTCGCTTGATGGCTCGCCAGTTAACCCGAACATAAGCCCGGTTAATTTTGACAAATTTCATAACAGTATCCTTTCTACAAAAGAAGGACAGTTTAAAGTTCAGGCAATTACAGCCGGAACGCTGGGCCCTGTAATTACGATTGAAAAGAATTATAACGTAGAATTAAGCGAGGATGGCTCAGGTACCAACCTTTATGCAGCGAGAAAAGTGTATATCGCGCCGGAGATTAACAGCCGTTTTTCTATGATTGAAAATCTCAGTGACACAACCAATTGGGAACTGGTGCATAATCAGATCTCGCTTGTCGACCTCGGGGACACCACCGCGCCGGTAATCGAAACAGAGACTAATTCTGAAGGTTATGTTACCAGAAAACTCATAGGGGGAGTGTACGGGCCTGCTGCTGTCACGCCGGTTGAAAGCAACCCCGACGGCCAGCCGAGCTTGCCTGGCTATTACAAGATTCAATTCCAGGCTGTGTCACTTGCACCTCATCCGCAGGTTAACCTGCCGTTTGATCCGGAAGCGCCGGGGGCAAATAATCCGTCGACGTTGCAAACGCCGCACGTAGAATGGAATAACGGACTAATCCGCATGCCGCTTACTGCGTCCGCTTCGGATGGGTCCGTGAAGCGTAAATCGGTTCAGGTGATCAAAATTGAGCAGTTCAATCCGTTGCTGGTTTATGCTTACGACGCCTCATACGCTGAAGAGCCGGTACGTACCTCGACCCCGGAGGCTCCGCTCGTTCCCGGCGTAAACTTTCATCCAGGCTACCGTGCGTATTTGTTCCCGGAACCGGCACCTGGATCTCATTTTAACAGGTCGGACTTGCTGCCAGCATCGGACACGCTAAGCAAAAAAATACTTTTTGGAATGCGGTCTGTCAATTCCCGTTCAGTAACAGGTTTGGTCTCAAAGCTTTCTGTCCCCGCTGTATTGCTAACCCGTAGCGTGATCAAGCCTGAACAGCTGAATGCGCCGATTTTGGAAACCTATAAGGTAAGGCCGGATATGACCGGAAAGGCTGCCTTTTCTATGGACGCACGTATCGAACCGGACAATGACGGACTAAAGCGTTTTCCATTTGGCTTTATGTTTTATCGTACTAACGATGAAGAAGTATACCGGGCATTGTATCAGCCCGATACGATTGCTGATATAAAGACCCGCCTTTCATTGATCGAAAACGATCCGGACGCACGTCAGCGTGCTTCTGACATGGTCAACCTGCGTTTTGATCCGAATAATGATGGGCATTTTAGCAATTATGGAGAAGGCAACGACAGTTATGCATTACCAGACCCGGATAAGGCTGGACTTACCGACAGCGCGGATAATCCAAATGTGAAATATGATAAATACCTGAAGGCAGTGCGTTCAACCTTATTGCCGCTTTCTGAACAAACTATAATAAACCAGTTTGTCCGGACCGGCCATCAGACCGAGAATAAGCTGCCAACTATTAAAGATATCAATGGTAATTTATTGAACCCGTCGAGTCCTAATTTTGATCCGTTCCCAATGGTGAGAAAGTTCGATGACCAAGATCAGCCCAATACTTATTATATCCGGTTGACTGACTATAATCTGAGCGGTACATCAAGAAGCCAATATTTCTATACCTGCGCGGAAGTAGATTACCATTTGATAACCGGCAGGCTCAGTTACCTGGCCGGTCCGGTAACGATTTTAAATACGCTTCCAGCCCCGGCGCCAATCATTAGCTCTTCAGAAATCAATATGGTACCGGATGAAGCTGGCAATCCGGTTACGGTGAGCCTGCGCATTTCTTCCTTTACCAAGTCCGATCAGGTAAATAAAATCAGGCTTTATCGCACTACGGATCTGGTAAATGCTGACTCGCCCGAACATATGCAGCTGGCTTTAGAAATCGGAATTGACAGTAATTGGATTGCCAATCCGGTAATAAGCGATAATTTTTCCGAGTTGCCCAGGCCGCTTATTGGCAAGACCATCTTCTACCGCGTAGTTTATGTTCGGACGATCATCAATGAAAAAGAGCATACAGAGGATATCCTTTCACTGCCATCCGAGCTTCTGACCATAATTATTGTAGACTTTATTAACCCCGAGGCCCCGGTACTGCGATACGAGGATTCAAAACTCAAGTGGGACGTGGATTATGAAAAAGCTACCTATTATCTCTATCAGCAGAACAGCCGCGGTAACTGGGCAATGATCAGTAAAATAACCCCTGCTCCTGGAGTTTCGACTGCCATTTATCCTCTTCCCGGCCTGGTAACGTTAGACGAGGATGGCAACCGGATTTACAATCGCTTTAAAGTGAAGGTGGAAAACGCTTCCGGGCTAATGAGTTTAGCAGATAAAGAGACAACGATTTAATTAAGCACAGTCTATAAAATATAAAATTATGCCTACAATAGAACCAATTCCAAATTCGTACATCGACAGTGTAATCAAAGATCACGACGCGGATCCGGCGAATCCGGACAGAACCCAGGGAAAAGACCTGCGTGAGCTTTTAAAGGTGATGCGCAACCGCTTCGAACAGGGATTGGTTCAGCAGTCTTTCAATACACTGCAACCTGACAATGTTGGAATCGTCAGGGTCGGATCAGGCATAGAAGAAATTACCGTTTCCCGGGATGTTATCCTGGATGTGACAGACCGGAATCCAGGCAAAGCAGGTGTACTTATCATTATTCAGGACAGCACGGGATTACATAATGTCACGCTTGCACCAAACAATAAAGGCCTGGTAACACCGGTTTCCACGCCTCCAAATACCGTTACCAAGTTAACCTGGGAAAACCTGTCTGGATTTACCGCCTGGACGGCTGAAGTGATCGTTGCCGCGATAAATATCCAGCCACCGGCAGCGATAATCAACCTGCAGGTTAACTTTATAGACAGCTCCATAGTCCAGCTGCAATGGACCGCACCGACGGGCGATGAAGGAAAGACGGTACTTGCTGATAATTATACTGTTTACATCAGCAATGCCCCGATAAATGACCTGAATCACCTGAACTATTTATCTATTTACCAAAACAAATTAGTCCCACGTCGGCCGGGGGATACCGAAACCCTAAACCTTACCAAACTGGCACCGAAAACGGTCTACTATATCGTAGTAGTTGCCAATAAGACCACCTATGGGAAGCTTTATACCGCGCCTGCATCAAACATCGTCAATTTCATTACCTTGCCTCTTACCGGACCTGTTCCGGTCGCTGACATACTGATACCGATCGCACCTGAACAGGTAACCGCTTATGCTACCGCCTATGATAAAGACCCAATAACAGGAGAGCTTCTGGATCACCGCCAATTAGTAGATTACAGCGGGATTGCCCTGACTGATGGCGTGCCAAGCGGGACGCCAGGTAAGGGGATGAAAATGGTACACACCGATTCTTTTAAGGGCTACTATAATCAATTAGAAGCAGTTTATTTTGACCTTAAAGGGTCTTACACGCTCAATAAGGTATGGATATATTTGACTGAAGGCGGCAACGACATCATTGTGGATGTGAGCCCCGACGGTACAAACTGGCTTAGCGGGGGGCGGCTGATCTCCCCGCCAAAAAACGAGTTGGTCGCCTTCAGCATAGAGCACCCTGACAGTGTTAAGTATTTCCGCCTATACATGGATTCGGGCGGCGGCGGCAGCGCCAACTTCAGTGCCGCGCTCGCTATTGCCACAGGGCGGGCAGAAACAGCTATGTCTATCAGCGGCACTAAATACAAACGTGCTACGCCGATGCTGACATTGAAAGAGCGGATCGGGACAAACGTGATCAGCATCAATGACCCTGTCAAAACAGGTAAGCTGTCTACGATGACACGGGTATACTTCAATCACGTGTTCTTTCTTCCTGATGATCCGGCACACCAGGTACCCCTTACTGGGTTAACTTCTTTGACAACGGCCAATATTGATTATGTCTTCAAAGGGCATGCCCACCTCACCTCCGACGGATTGACCACGGACTTCGATCAAAAAATGCAGGATTACAAGGATAACGGCGCTGAAATCTTATTTTCACTGGTATCCGGGCCTGTATTTTTAGCGCCGGCCGGATCGACTTTTGATGCCGCTAAAGTAAGGAAGCCAACCGATCCCGGGGTAAGTGCCGTCGATATTACTCAGACAACCAACCCCTTGAATTATAAATTCATTGCCCAGTTTTATGGCCAGGTAGCTGCCAGGTGGGGCCATGGGCATGAGGATGGAACAGTTATACCAGATAGCTATTTCCGTTTGAATAGTGACCAGGAGATTAAAAAGTCGATGGGGCTCGTTCGTTACTATGAGATTGGATTGAATGAGTGTGATGCTGCCAGTACAAGTGACAGCCGCTATACAAATCCTGAAGAACTGGCTTGTATCATTTCTGCCTGCTGGGATGGGCATAAGGGTTTATTAGGCCCCGGATTCGGTATTAAGGAGGTAGATCCTAATGCAAAGATTGTGATGGCCGGTTTAACCGGAAATCAAATCGGTTACATCAAGGCTATGTTTAGATGGTGGGATGTAAACAGGGGCTACGGTGATTATCCGATAGATGCGATACAGCAGCACTTGTACAATACATCTGTCGGTGGCCAAAGTATCTATGGGCTTATCGGTATATATTCCCTGCCGCCCGAACAAGGCTACTTTATGGACTACGTTAAGGACTATATTATCTGGAGGACCAGTACCCCTACGATGCAAAACATAGAATTCTGGATAGGGGAATACGGCTACGATGAACATTATGGCAGCGCGTTCTCACCGGACCATCCCGATCTGGCAACGCGGGGTTGGATGAAAGCTGTTTACATATTGAGGGCTTTTTTAGTTGCTGACTGGATGCAAATTGATCGTTTCATTCAATATGCTTATTTTGGCTATGCTTATTTAAGCCAGTTCCCGCTGACAACTCCCGAAGTATACAGCAACTTCGCAACAAGTGGTTACTTTGATAATAGCGGCATTAACCCCACGGACCAGCCGTTAACAGCATATTGGTATACTGTGGCATTCAGGAAGGCAATCGCTGGTTACCGGTTTGCCCATGCATGTGTCGTGGCCGGTATTGCGCAGACGGCAGATGTAGTCGTAAACAATAACAATCCGGAACTATATTGCTTTGCGTATACTTCTGACGATCCTGCTAAAAAGTCTATGCTGGTAGTTTGGTTAGGAAGCAAATACAATGATCCGACCTTCCATGCAGACATTTACGTCGAAGCAACGGATATCAATGTGAACTACCTGGAGTTTGAAAACCTTCATATCACGCATGCAGAAAACGGGACAGCGGGAAGCCTTAGCACCGAGGTTAGCGGGGATATCCGCAAGGCCAATGTCAAGATCACGACTACGCCGACGTTCGTTTATACAAATAGGATCGGGGCCACGAAACTGATCAATCCTTCTGATGTAACTGTAAGGGCCGCATCCAGTTCAGAACTGATCCTTTCCTGGAAGGATGCCAATATAGGCCTTAACAGTACCGTTATTTTACGAAGCTTGCAACCGGATGCAAATTTTACGCAAATCCATGACGCCTACATTGATAACGGTAGTTTTACGGATACAGGGCTCGATGAATACACGACATATTTCTATAAGCTGCAGTTTAAGGTTGGGGCAATTTCTTCAGATCAATCTGCTGTATATGGCGGTGTTACTGCTAAAGTCATCGCGGTTCCATCCGGGTTTGCTGTAATTAGTAAGTCTCCAAGCACTGTTAAATTAGGGTGGTCTTACGGTGCGGCAGATACTGCCTATATACAAGGGTTCGAATTGTGGCGGAGCATAACTGATCCGGCTGGCACTTATTCGAAAATTGCTACCATATCAGCTTCAGAATCCAACTATACAGATATTGGACTGGCTGCCAATACGACTTACTACTACAAACTACGTGCCTTTAAGGGTTTGGACTATGGCGATTACACATTGAAAACCAGCGAAACAACCGACCCTATTACGATTACCGCCCCGGTTATCACCAGCGTGGAAACCAATTACCCTGGCGATCGGTTGACACTTAGGTTCAGCTTACCGATGTCTGATCCGGCGGGCCAGCAGGGTAACTTTACGATTATTGAAACGGTATCAGGCGCACCGGCATTACGTTCGGGGCTTTCGATTACGCTTGACCCGTCTGATAACACGGTCATGCGCATTTATTTAAACTCTGCATTTACATCGCCGTCAACGGTGTTGAGAATGGCGTACGATGGAGTCAATGGCACGCTGGAATCAGTATATGGTGTCAAGCTTGCCGGATTCACTAATAAGGCGATCACTAACCGCTACCACGATAGCAATCTACTTGTCAAGACTATGCAGATCAACCTGGCTGTTACAGGTTCGCCAAGCGGCCTGGCATCTTGGACAGACGTCAATATGTCAACGAGGTTCGGGAACGCTAGCAATAGCGTAACTCCTGTTAGAGATATCAATAACGTCGATACCGGCTATAATTTCACTTTCATCGAACACTATCCGGATAGTCATTTGCAGGATTTGATCAATGCAACTGTCGGGAATCAGATAAAAATAACCGATCCATTAAATTCCCTGTTTCCTGCAACTGTTCGGGCAACCAACGCTGTAATGGGTGCGAAGAAATTGATATTTACGCTGCTGAAAGCTGACCCTACAAAAATTTATAATGTTATAACCACTGGTTGGCAGTATAACACCAATGATGGGCAAAGGACAGTGATCGAGGGAAATAACGGATCAATTGCAATTTTCGACCCCGGTGAAAACATCACCCAATTTGTTCAGATCACTAACCTAAAACCAGGTTTATATAGCCTGCCAGATACTTCTGGCACTGCGGCGGACGGTTATGAAGGAATGAAAATTGTTTTTACATGTTATGACCAGATGTTTGACAAAGCAACCGTGAGTGGCTTTATCATACAGGAATGTATTGATAACTAATTTCAGTTATGCTTCAGTGACTTATGATACCTGTTTCGGTGAAGCAGGTATCATAAGTTAAATCTGCAAAGCAGATAGCCGTAAATTGGCGTTGCTGAAAAGTAAGCTCAGATTTTACAGCCGGCGTGGGGGGTGATTCCCCCAATGTACTGACAGATCATATGTATTTCCGGTTAAAAAATTATATTCCTTGTTCCAGCTTTGTTGCAGTAACTATTTGATTTTTGAAAATATTGATCAGGCCGGTCAACACCCACCCGGTGATTCCTCTTGATTTTGAAGTCGTTGTTTTTTGGTAGGATCTAAATCCAGATTGGAACATTTAAAGTATACCGTAAATCGGAATGTTTCGGATTATACAGGGTTGTAATTTTTTGGCTCTTGTAGTGCCAATTCAATAGCCTTGTAAATTAAATAATTAGTGTATATTGAATGGACTGTATGTCTACCCATCTATGAAAATGATTATCACAGGCGCGGCCGGATTTATCGGTTCAAACCTTACAAAAGAATTATTAAAACTTAATTACGAAATAGTTGCTATTGATAATTTTTCTACTGGCTCAGCAGATAATTTAAGCTCTGTTAAAAATCACCCAAAGTTAACCACGATAACCTGTAGCGTACAAGATCATGCATCATGGGCTGATAAAGCGGCAGAAGGCGATATCATATTTCATTTAGCGGCTACTGTAGGAGTAAAAAAAGTTTTTGCCAATTCGCATGATACTTTCACAAACAACTTGGATAGTATGACAGCCGTGTTAGACGTTGCACATAAAAAAGAATGTAAAGTTTTTTTTGCAAGCACATCTGAAGTTTATGGGCAGTCTAAGGGCGTCCCGTTTGCTGAAACCGACCCTTTAAGTGCTTATACAACTAACCAAGGGCGCAGCGCCTACGTGATATCAAAAATGGCCAATGAGGTAAGTTGCCTTAATTATAACAATCTAAAAGGTGTCCCGGTAATTATAGCCAGGCTCTTTAACGTCATTGGCCAAGGGCAGCGTAAAGAATTTGGTATGGTGGTACCCACATTTATAGATGCGGCGCTATCCGGCAATCCATTAACATTATATGGCGATGGTCTACAAACACGCGGGTTTTGTAACGTTAAAGATTTTTTAACCGCGGTAACGGCATTAATACAGGAACCCAAAGCATGGGGCAATGTATATAATATCGGCCAAGATGTAACCACTACTATTCAAGAGCTTGCGTTGTACATTGTTGAAACCAGCAATAGCAAGTCGGAATTAGTTTATACAAAGTTACCGCCGGAGAGGATCGGAAAAATTGAAATTCACAGCAGGCAGCCCAATATAGAAAAAATCCGGGCATTAACAGGCTGGTCACCCCTCATCTCATGGCAAACATCCGTAAACGAGATGCTAACAGAATTAGACGTAAAAAGTCATCTTGGTGATTAACTATGAAGAATGCCTTTACCGTTGATTTAGAGGATTGGTTTTGCTCTCATAACCTGATAGGCGAAATTAAATATGAAGACTGGGATAAGCAGGAAGGGCGTGTTACGGCACCTACCCTACGCCTGTTAGATTTATTGAAAAAGTACAACCGTAAAGCGACATTCTTTGTTTTAGGTTGGGTAGCAGACCGTTACCCGGAGCTGATACAGAAAGTTGCTGCTGATGGGCATGAGATAGCATCACACGGGTATTCACATAAACTATTAACTGGTATAACATCCGATTTTTTTGAAGAGGACTTATTAAAGTCGGTCAATGCAATTGAACGTGCCTGCGGCGTTAAACCAACCGGCTACCGGGCCCCTGCCTTTACGGTTGTAAATTCAACAAAATGGGCCTTTGATATACTTAAAAAACTTGGATTTACGTACGATTCGTCGGTATACCCAACTAGTGTACACCCTGATTATGGCATTGGCGACGCGCCACTTTCCATTTATTCGCCACAAAACGGGTTAACGGAAATCCCCCTTTCTTGCGCTGTGCTATTTAATAGGAACATACCTTGCAGCGGTGGTGCGTACCTGCGCTTTTTACCCTATTTTTTTTATAAACAATTAGTTAACAGCGTAATAAAATCAGGAAGGTCCTACATTTTTTATACCCATCCCTGGGAGATAGACACGGAGATCCCTCGTATCAAATTGCCTGTCTTTAAGGCGATGAGGCATTATACAAACCTTGCATCAACCTTCGGTAAAATTGAACGGCTTTTGCAGGACTTTGAGTTTACTTCGCTACAGGATATACTTTCTGAACAACAAACTGGTTAAGACAATGAGCGATTCACAGTATAAAGTAAACTGGACATACCTCGCTATTCGCAGAAGTGTAGAAGTGCTTTTAATCCTGTTATTTTTACCAGTTTTGATTGTATTGTTCTTGCTTTTATTTGTCTGGATCAAATTCGATTCTGCAGGAAGTGTGTTTTTCAATCAATTACGCCCAGGTAAAGACGGCAAACTTTTTAAAATCTACAAATTCAGAAGCATGTATACAGGTGCCGACTCGTCCTTCCTTACCCTGGAGGCAGATGAGCGTGTTACCCGTAGCGGCAAATTTATCCGAAAGTATCGCTTAGATGAATTACCGCAGTTGTATAATATACTGATAGGCGATATGAGTTTGATTGGTCCACGCCCTGTACCGGTTAATTTTTACGACTATTATTTGCAAAATATCCCCCATTATAATAAGCGGCACGAGATACGCCCAGGCATAACGGGGCTTGCCCAAGTTAGACAGGGATATACGACCACCTTAGATGAGGAACGTATGAAATTTAAATACGATTTGTTTTACATCCGCTCACTCTCGCTTAAATTAGATTTGGCGATATTACTGCAATCAGTAAATGCCGTCAATAAAAATTAATTTATCATTGATTTGGACCCATTATCAATCCTATTGTTTAATCAATCATAATGAGTAAAAACCCAATCAAAATTGCAGTTTTGGGTGCAGGGCCCGCCGGGCTGACCACAGCCCATCAGCTTACAAAAAACGGCTTTGTTGTTGATGTTTACGATACGGCTAAAGACGTTGGCGGTTTTGCCAAATCGATCAGATTATGGGATAGGAACATCGAAATCGGACCTCATTTTTTAGATATCGGTAACAAGGCAGCCGTGAAGGAATTGGTACTAACAGCACTTGCCGGAAAATACAAGACGTATAAGCGCCGAACATTTATCCTTAGCTTAAACAAACTTTTTATATACCCTCCAGGCCCGGCAGATCTTATCAAAAAACTTAGCGTTAAGCAATTATTAGCAGCAACAGCCGGTATGCTAAAACAAGTGTTCTCTGCCCCAACGCCTAACAATGGTACTGCCGGCATATTTGTTAAAAAATATCTGGGCGAATTTTTGTACAAAAACTTTTTTGAAAGTTTTTCGGCCAAGTTATGGTCGCTGAACAGCGACCAGGTATCAGATGTGTTTGCTAAAGCGCTTTTAGGGTTTAATGACTTTTCTTCGCCGGTACGTTTAATTGCACGCAAATTAACTCAGCGGCTCCAACTAAAAAAGAACCTGCAAATTACGTCTATCCCACCAATGGCTTTTCCGATCTGTGGAATGCACTAAAATGCCAAACTGAGTTACAAGGCGGAAAATTTTATTTAGGGATTTCCATCAATAAATTGGTAAGCACGGCGTCCCAAGACAGCAGAACTCAATTGGTTTTGGCCGATGGAACTACCAAGGAATATGACCTTATTATTTGCACTATCCCGGTTCTATCGCTAATTGGCTTATTAAAAACGCAGGAAGGCCTCTCTATTATACCACACGCAGCAATGAACTTCAGGAGTGACATCCTCGTATATTTAAAAGTACATTTTGACCAAGCTGCCGAAGGCCAATGTATTTATATCTATTCAGATCTGATAAAGATTACAAGAATCACAAATTTTAACGAGTTTAAACCTGATGAGTCAGACACCTTTAACATACTTTTAGTTGAAATATGGTGCGATAAAACTGACTTGATATGGAATTACGGCGATAGTGATTTAATGCTTTTTTTGGAGCAGGAAATAAAAAAAACGAATCTATACATCAATTTAAATGTAATCGATCATACCATAAAGAAGGTTGCAGATGCATTCCAAATTCCCGATTTAGATCTGGAGGATAGCCGGACTAAGCTGTTAGATCAATTGGTCGGGTTTAGAAACCTTTATATTACCGGCAGGATAGCATCCTTGCATTTTAATTATGGGATGGAAAATGCTATTGAAGACGGCATTATACTGGCGGAGGAAATCACCAAAAAGTATCGGACTGACCTGTTACCATCAGATTAATTCACCATTCACCAATTTGTATCTGCCTGGTAAAAAGCAAATAAGCAAAAAAGATAGAGCAAGCGACGAATTTCTCGTGTTTGCCCATTTGCGGCTCCCATAATCGGCTTGAACCGACTTACATCGCTGCGAAATGTATAAATCAATGAGAAGGCGGTTCGACTTTTGTCCTGTTGGGGCTGAGATAAATCGTTAGCCCATAGGGGAATCGAACCCCGCGATTATTATGGAGTTTAAACCATTTAAACCTTATCACCATTTTTGGCGTTGTTCAATATATGCATACTGCTATGCCGATATATAATAACCACTTCAAGTTCCGCAGTCCCTTCGATTTTTCTCCTCATCAATATGATATTGGTAGGCCATGGTTCAGTAATAGAAAGTTGGAAGACAACTTTTTCCTCTTAAAGGTTTACCAGATAGAACTGGCGGAATACGACGAGTTATACGATTACCAATTAAAATTTTACCTGAAAACCAACCTAGGAAAAGAAGAGACATTTTTTAATCACGTACATGATATTGTCAGCTTATAACCGCTTGGTCATTTTTTGACAAGTAACGGCAAATTCTGATAAATAACGAAAATTACATCTCCAGTAAGCTCTCTACTTATTGATTTTCAGCAGGTTGTAACGATGCGAAATTGCGGCAATGCGTTTGAACAAATTTAATTTTATAGTACTCCAACTTGGGCAACATCGATTTTCTTGATTCTTTTTTGCCGTTGCCTTTCAATTGGGACTGCGATTGCGAGATTTAAAAAAAAGCTTAATAAGATAGATATAAGGGCGATGAAGGCGGGGGTTTTTAACAATTCAGGACCGAATGTATAAAGCAATTTGGCCACTAACAAGTGTACCAGATAGACCGTGTAAGACAATTCACCGATCTTTGAATCGAACCTATAATTTTTAGTAAAGATAAAAAGAAACGGCATTGATATTAATATCAAAAAAAGATACAAAACATCGCGGACCTGAAAATGAAATGCCTGGATAGGAAATTGTGGTAATAGTGCAAATGCTATAGTAATAACAATAATAGAAGTTTGTAAAATTAGACCTGCATACGTTGGTATTTTAATGTCTCTATATTCAGTATAAATCCTGTAGGAAATTGCCCCTAATAAGAAGAACATCAGTTCACATGGAAAGAACCGATAAGTCCATGGATCATTCTGTAGACTGAGCGAATAAAATGTCACTATTCTGATTAAAAGTGAAAGCATGACTACAGTAAGTATCCAACTTGTCCTTTTCCTTAGGAGATATGGTGCGCATAAGTAAAAGGTGAGCTCAAGGGCTAAAGACCAGCCCTGGGGTATAAATAGAAAATTGTATAGGGCGGGTGAAGTATTCCAGAAGTTACCCGTTAAATATAAAGCCCCATTTTGAGGACTAATTCCCATAAACATGACAATATCCTGTCCCCAGATAATGATATTGGTTGTGATAAGATATGCCCAGGTTAACCCATTAGGTTTTGTAGCCTCGTAAAGATTAAAAACGGGTATATCGTGGTCCGCGGACGTAAAACCAACGATTAAACAAACAAGTAAGCTCAATATCAATACTGAAAAATAAAGCGGATATATTTTTAACAGCCTGTTTGTAATAAATAATTTGAATGAGCTGTTTATGCCGATATACTTTTCATTCAGGATCAACGACATATAAAATCCTGAAATCATAAAAAATGATTGCACAGCCAATGAACCGCCAGTCATTTGAAAGCCGAATATTGGTCCGATATGGGAAGCCACAACAGACAAAGCCAGCAATAGTCTCAAAACACCCATTACAATATATATAAAGTTAAATTATTGAGCATTGTTACCACCATTGCTGGATGCCTTCATTAATCGTAAATATCCGCTCTTCCCGCCCACCACTGTGACATTTTAACCAGAGCAAAGCATTATCCGGAACTTTTTCATATTCAAGGTTATATGTGGTGGCTTTCTTCCTTCCGAGGGATTGCCATTTATTATTCCAGAAAAACAGCTCATATTCATTTCCTGGTAAAATACAATTGGTGTCATTCCGGGGACAGAACTTGATAGTTGTGATTCTTTCACTTTTACCCAGGTCAATTCCAATCCATACGTCATTTGTAGCTGTACTTTCATAATATGTTCCCAAGTCATGATCAAAAGCTTTGTCGATTCCATTGCCCCAGCTTCCATCCGTCTTGCCTATAAATTCACCTTTTAAAGATTGACTTGTATCGCTACCAAAAAATTGGATCTCAGCAATATTATCCGGCTCAAATTTACGACCAGTTGGTGCTACGTAACGCAGATACCGGAACTGTTTATTTTGCTTCACCTGAATGACGTTCATGTAAAAAGGGAAATTCTCAATTTGGTATAATATAATTGCATCTTTAAAATCCTTATCGTTTGCACCTTCAAAACGGCCGCCTTTGAGTGCTTCTGTATGATAGGCAGTGTAGGAATAAAGTGGTGCTTTCCGGATCAGCTTAGTTTGACGATAATTGTTCGGCCCTTGTTTAACTTCATGAATTAAATTCAGTGAATCGAGAAAAAATGGGGCTCCCGTTGGAATAATATTACCCCGGTCATAAACCGCAGGAAGATACATGATGTAATTTCCAACTTTATCAAAAAAGGCCCGGCCTGAACTGATCCTGCTGATAGCAACAGGCTGCCATCCGTCAACATCAAAGACACACAGGTAAGCCACCTGTTTTTTTTCATATTCAGGTTTAATATCGACCATAATAGTGGAGGATTGCATATATTCATCAGTTACATCTTTCAGGTTGGATTTAGAGAATAACTGGGTGATAAACTCCTGAGGCACGGTTTCATTGATCTCTTTTAAGATCACATTTTCGGAAAAAGTATATCTGTATATTTTAGGAATTGTTTTGATGTATTGGATGCGCATGCCT
Organism: Mucilaginibacter psychrotolerans; assembly: GCF_004519315.1. Taxonomy (GTDB): domain Bacteria; phylum Bacteroidota; class Bacteroidia; order Sphingobacteriales; family Sphingobacteriaceae; genus Mucilaginibacter; species Mucilaginibacter psychrotolerans. The sequence continues at coordinate 16,872 of NZ_SOZE01000036.1, read as the reverse complement.
TTTGGGATTTCGTCATCTCTGAAAAAGTGACGGTCCCTGCTGTAATCTGATGAAAAGTCGACAATCCCCCAGGTGTTGATCGGCGCATTTACGTTGGAAAACTGATGCTTTTTAACTCTTTTTTCGATTAATTTGACCACATAGTGATTCTTGTTGTTGGTGTTTCCCCAATGAGGTATATAATCAAGTGCGGCAGGTACTCCAACAGATCTCAAATTACTAATGGTGAACGCAGTCGTAGTTTCACACGCGCCAATTCTGGCTTTCAAAGTGTTGCTGAAATTTTGTGTAAAAGGGTATTTATGTGCGAAGTAACTGTTTAAGGTGGTAGTTGACTCTATATTACTCTTCAAATAGTCGAATACCGATCGAAGTTCCTTTGGCTTGGGCGCATTTTTAATGTCGATCAAATTATCCATGTAAGTTTGCGGCCGCCAGAATTCCACCTGTTCATTTCGTACCCTGTAAGGTAAAATATATTCGCAGAAGTCTGAAAATGCAATACTATCTCTCCATGGCGCTGTTTGCCATGCTTTAAAAGCAAACTCGATATTATTGTAAAGAAATCCGGGCGTCACCTTTTTATCATCACTGATCTCATTTCCATGGGCAGGCAATCTCCCCTCATTAATTCTCAAAATGGAATCTAATATCTGGTTCTTGACAAAATCCTGAACATTGTCGGTATGATATGCCAGGGTATCTATTGCCATAAATACTTCTGACAGTATTCTAATGTCATCACCATAATATCCTGCGTGCCTGGAAAGATTATAGATCAAAAACTCGGCAGCATTCCGTTTGAGACTATCCTGAGGTTTATCATACCTGTCTAATACAGACTGGTAGCTTATCGTTTCTAAACTATCAGCACCTATTTGTGAAGAATCCTCGTGCATTTGTTGACAAGAATCCATAGCCAAGATCAAGATAATGCTCATGAAGCATATTGCTTTTTGAAAATATGCCATTTTACTATTTACCGTAGGCATATGGAAATGTTTTTTAGTAGACATAAGCGCCGTAAAACAATGATTCACAGGGCTGACCAAGCCATCCGGCAAAAGAATGGGTCTTATCAGATGTATACCTAAGTTTATACCTTCCCGCTTTTAACCGAACCTCTGCGGTAGTAAAAAATGCAGGTGGCAAATCTGCTGAAGTGGCATTCATTTTCCATACTATTTCGCCACTGCGGGCATCTTCGACCCAGCACTTATCTCTCGTTATTATACCTAATTCATTCTTCACGTTATCTTTTACCCGGAAAAGAAAGTAAAGATTATTTTCGTCATATAAAGTCTTAAAACTCGCGGAGTGGTCAAACTCGGTCACGTGATTTACATAGGGAATCTCTATTTTTATAGAATCAACCGTATTCCAAGCTGGATCCGCCTTGCCATCAATTTTCAGCCTGGCATTTGATCTTGTTGTGTTCACGGTTCCGGGGATGAATAGATCTTTATTTTTTTGTTTGACCAAAAGGGCCATTTTCGAGGCATCAAAACAGCTGATGCCATTTTTTATAAGAAGTGATAATACACTTTCCCTATTGCACTCTTCCAGATCGCTGTCGTTAACTAAAATATTTAGCTTTAGGTTGCTGGTCGCTAAACCTTGAATTTCGCTCCTGGGCATCATGACCTCCAGGTAATAGGTGTTGATCTCGGGATTAGAAAAAATATATCGTATTTTCGTTGAATCCATCCAGCTAACCGGTGCCCCTTCCGCAGGACTGTATCCGATTTTAGGGAACATATAATTAAATTCAAATAGCTGAACATCTTCCTCATCCTTGACAATTGTTTGGGAATAATTAAAAAACATCTGAATATTATCGTATTTAAAGGCGTTTTGAGCTGAAACCTGCTTTTTAGAAAATTGGCCTTGTGCAAAAATTTTGACTGTTGAATCGTTTTTTAATTCAAAAAGGGTTTCACTATTGATATTATCTGAAACATAGTTAACAACCGCTAAAGGGTTTTCATTGATGTAATCAGCCTGCACTGGGTCGTATAATGACTTTTTGTATAAAGTATAAAGCTGTTTGGACTTCTTGGGGAGGCCTTTAGCTCCGTAATAACGAGAATATGCTAAAAGTTTTTTGACTGCAAAAAAATAATAAGGGGATTCCCTTTGTTCATCAATTTGCCTTCCTATTTCATTGTAATTACTACCTGCAAAATCAATGTTGAATATGCCAACAGGCTTCATGATATACTGGAGTATTTCCAATGCAATCGGAGACTGTAAAAGGTCACTCTGGTTATATGAAATTGGCGAGGGAATATATTTTGACCGATAGGCCATTGCAAAGAAAAAACCGTGACTTGGGACCTTAATAAGAATGATATTATCTTTTCCTTTTTTGTAAAAATTCCATAAAACAGTTTGACCTTGAAAGCGAAGTATCTGCCAGCCGAAGAAAGACTTAAGATTCTGCGTATACCAGCATGGTGAAAGATTATTGACGTTTGTGTCCCGAAGATTTAATGCAGCCTGTTCTCTATCGAAGCCCTGTGATACTTTTAATAAGTTTTTAAAAAAATACTTGCATTCAGACTCATTATCTAAGTTTAAATCCTCTTTGTTGAATCTTTCAATATTCAAATTCCCGATTGCTAAATTGCCTTTTCCGATTGCTGTGGCAACGGCACGGGCCCGATCAGGAAGATTAACATAAACAGGATCATTTAAATTTGCCGGCACTGCAATTAAATCTTGCACATTTAAATTATTAAAACTCCTGGCGGATGTTAACTTGACTGACTTAACGGAATCTTTAATGACAGGACCTTTCATCAAAGAATCAAGTAAAATTGGCGCGCTGTACTCTTTGATAATGTCACGGTATAATTGAGTATCCGCTTCCAATTGCATGTCATTGTTTAAATCAGATGAGGATATATCATCGTCAAATGCCATTAAAAATGAAATATGATCTAGTGCGAAATCTTTGCTAATGCGAATTATACCCTGTTCCAATTGCAGATTAGATGCACTTTTCTCTTTACAACCCTGACTGGCGAAAAGAACGAAGAAAATACCAAACGTATAAATGATAAAAGATCGCATTAATTACTATTTGTGATGATGCCTGTTAGGTTATGAATAGGTTAAATTTACAAGAATGTATCGATAGAAGTTTTAAAATGAAACACTTACTCTATATCTTCAATAATTTTTAATAAATCCTGATGTATTTGATCTGTTATATCGTTTCTGATTTTTGGCTTATGCATAACAATGCTTTTAGCCAAAGCCAACGCTTTTGGAAGTTGATTGCTCATCAAATATAACCTAACTAATAGAAATTGGGGATATATTTGAGATGGAATAATGCTGTTAGCTATTTGGTAATACCGTTCTGCATCTTTGAAGCGATACCGTTGCAATGAGATATTTCCTAATAAGACAAAGATCCTGGGATCATTATCCGTTGACTCAGCTTGTTTCAGATATTTAAACGCCAAATCATTATTACCGTTTTTTATTAGACAATTACTGTAATCGATCAAAAATAAAGGCTCATTTTTTAACGCGGAGTAGGCGTTTCGATAGCTTATTTGAGCTTTTATATTGTCGTTTTCAAGTCCTGATCTATTTGCTGTATTATAGCTATTGAAAGCGTGAATTTTAATAGTTGCGAAAGCTATAAAACTCAATCCCCAAAGACCGAAAAAAAGACTTATAATATTAATTTTCACTTTATTGACATAGATAAAACTTTTAGTATAAGTGTTTTCATTTGTCAGCCATGAAAGGTAAAAAAAAAGCAGTAAGAACGTAGGGAGTGAATAGAACGGGTATGAAAATAGTCCCTCTATTAAAAGAACAATCAACCCCGCAAATGGTACAAACAATTCCATTGAAAACTTAGCGGTCAGCGATGAGCAAGATTTAAATAGCGGCGTAAATATTATAATTAAAAATATTCCTAATCCCACTATACCTATTTCTGATGCCATCTCTATATATTCATTATAGGCCATACGGATATATCCTGCAAAGTCATTTAGCGTGTTTTTACTGTAATAGCTTTTTTTCAGTATAGAAATATCATCTAAGATTTTCTCTGTTTGCCATTTATTAAAATTTTCTTTGAATGCACCATAACCAATCCCGAACAAAGGCCGGTCGCCTATTTTTTCCATGGTTAGTTCCCAAACGAATAATCTGGTTTCTGAAGATTTAAGATTTAACTGATAGAGTTTGACTGTAGAACTTAATGTTATGAGAATAACTATTATTAGCGATGAGATTAGTGTTATACGTTTATACTTAATTCCCGTTACCACTCCTTTTATTTTCGTTTTATGAAAATATAGCTTAAAAAGCAGTGATACAATTAAGGACGCGATTACCGATGCCCTGTTGCCGGAAAGGCAAATAACTAAGCCGGAAGACAAAATCCCTATTAATGAAACTATTTTCCAATATTTTATCCAGCTACTGAAGCTACCGTAGATAACGCAAGGAAATATTGCAGCTAAGCACATAGCCATTGGGGCGGGATTTTTGAAAGTTCCGGTGATTGAAAATAAGGGATTGAGTGAAGGGATGTATTTAAGGAATTGAAGCAGGGCAATTCCTGATTCTACAATAGTTAAAAGTATCATACTTCGAACAAGGATTTTGAAATTGCAGTTTAAATTGCCAAATGATCTATTTACCCTAGCCAGTAGATAAAAGGTGCATACCAAGAAAAGTGTAAGATGTTTATGATCGAGTAGATATCGGTTATTATATAAGGAATGGCAAATAATGTAACCTAACCAAATTGCAATAGCAAAATCGATGAACTGAATTTTAACGACGCAGTTTTTGAACTGAGTAATGTTGAAAGTATGCGGAACAATAAAGGCTGCCACCCCTGCGACAAGCAGAACGTAATTTAGTTTATTAGCATAAATAAAAACCTCCCCGCCAAAGGAGAACGTTAATACGGAAAAGCAAATAATTGAGGTAATCAGCCATGTGAGTATTGAATTTGTCAATTGCCACATAATCGGCGTTTTGAACTTTCTATTCAAAATTATACACTATTAAGTCTTCACGTGGTCTGGAAATCTAAAATAGTTAGGAACAGCATTGCAGATACTGTTCCTAACTGGAATTAATTATTCTCCACCACCTGATCCACCGTTTGCCTTAGGCGTGTAAGTAGCGCTTCCCCCGATTTGGCCAGCGCCCCATCCGCCTTCAAAGCTAAAATCATACGCTTTCGACCAGGTATATAGGCCATTAACACCAAAGGTCTCGATATAATCGCCTCGTATGTAAACTGTATGGTTAAAATCATATCCTTGCTTTTGAATCCAGGTAAAGGAACCCGCATTTGAACCGGTAAAATATAATGTTCCGGTTGCCGCAGAGTTCGCTGACCATACTAATGCAAGTTTATCAGGATAACCTTCGCTATTGGTAAGGGTCAAAGTTGCACTATATGGACCACTCCCAGAATATGTCGCATCCAACCTTTTTCCTCCTACAACATCACTATTTCCACTCTCTTTCAATTCCATTATGCCTTTTACTTCACTAAATGCCTTTGTCTGCGGTTTACCGGCAAGGTACCGTTCCAGTTCGTCAAGACTATTGAATTGCCTTGTGTTCTTTCGATTTTGAATTTGATTGGTCGTTAAACGTTGCAGACCATACTTACGTTCAAGTTGTTGAACTTTTTGAGTTTGAATCTCAGCTGGGGATTGGTCACCCGAGCTTTTACTACATGAAGTAAAAATTGAAAATACAATTGTGATAAAGAATAGATGTTTTTTCATTGGTTTAAGTTTATGAAATTTAAAAAATAAGATTCAGATTTTGAAGAGGACTAATTAGCAGTAATTTTCTTTGAAACTTTAAATATGACCCACAGGATAACTACTAAAAGCCAAACTATTAAACTAACAAATCCGATCTCAATTGCAAATTTGGCATAAAGAAAATGATTGAATTTTGAAACAAATGCAATGACATTTAATATGATCATTATAGCTGTTAAGGTTAAGAATGCTTTTTTGGGGTTCATAATAATACAATTTGGTTTTAGGTATTTTTTTTATTTTAAAGGTAGGTGTATAAAAAGAGTTCTAAATAGATGATAACATTTTTAAGATGGATTATTCTATTTATAAAAATACGGCGAGATATTATTGGTATGAGTTGTCAAATAGGACTATCAGTTAATTCCAAAAATAACATTTCGACTTGCTAATCCATTCATCATTCAATAGATTAAAACCTCCTTTTAAAAAGAATCTCGAATCTTTCATTTAACTAAGTCGCTCCTTTAATAAACGCGGGAAGGATAACGTTACATTAGAAGCGCCCCAAAATACTAGCCAGCTTTAACTGGATTGGCTTTGTCCTTATACCCAATCCAATTAAAGCCGAACAAATTTATTTCCTGAAAAATTAAACGGGACGATAGTTGAAAAGAAAGGATACCTTCCTCGCGATTTTTAGCCGCTACAAAGAAATATATTTGGGGTTAAACTGTTTATTTTCAAAGTGAAACCAACTTTAAGTACACCTTATCATTAAGCGATTAGGCTACACTTTCTAGTTGCCTATGTTGCCTGTCTCTGGGTGTTTTAATTATGCCCATTCAAATTTAACGAAAGTATTGCATCGACTAATCAGCGTAACGTTTCGTAAATAGTACAATAAAATTAGTTACACTAATTAAATATTAGGAGTATATTTATTACAACGCATTTCATAAACCCCACATTTAACGTGCCTCTAACCAACCATGCCTTCAATTTATTTAAGACAGTGACCAGATGGTGGATAGTTGTCCCTTTTATATTGCTTTGGTTAGTTCCGCAAAATGCTTATTGCTCCTGTTTTCTTAATACTCTCCAAAGCGATTCTTTATTAAAACAAGCGCAAGGCGCGTACCTTAAGCACGCCGCTAAAGGCATCGCTTTAGCCAAACAAGCCTGTGAACTGGCCAAAGCAAAAAAGACCATCCCGGAGAAATTAAAGGATTAAATGCCCTGGCTAAGTTTTATTTGCTCGCAGCCTCTTATGACAGCGCCAGAATGTATGGAAGTTATGGGCTCGTAAGCGCAGAAAAATATCATATTGATACCTTGAAAGGAGATGCCTGGGGCATTTTGGCATTGGTTGATCATTTTGAAGGGAAATACCACCCTGCAATAGAAAAGTATAAGAAATCGGTATTGTTTTATTCAAAAAAAAACGAGCTCAATATTGCTTTGGCTTATTTGAATATAGGGATATGCTTTCACCAGATTTCGCAATACGATCAAAGTATTAAATATTGCCTATTGGCAAGCCGGATTTTTGAAGACCTGGGCGATGATGAGGATTTGTCTAGCACTTACACATCAATTGCAGTTTGTTTTGTTTTTGAAGGCGACTATCCCAAAGCAACCTATTACAACAAAAAATCGTTGAAGATAAGGGAAAAGCTTAAAGACAATCAGCTGATTGCGCAATCGTTAAATAATATTGGCTTCGCATTCAAAAAAAACAATCAACCCGATTCGGCAATTCGTTATATTTTAAAAAGCACCGCCCTGTATAAAAAAGAGCGCGACTCCAGTTTGCTTATATTGCCTCTGCAAAACCTCGGCTCGTCCTGGGAAATGAAAGGGTTCTTAAAAACGGCTAAAAACTATATTTCCCGGAAATGAAATAAGACTGATCTTTGGTAGGACTGGATTCGTCAAGAAAATTCTTAAAGATATTGTCCCGCCACGAGTATATATAGAACTTATCCCCTTAAAAAGGGTACTTCATAAAATAGTCATTGGCCCTAAAGTAGAAAGCCAGAGGAGTGGGCGGCAGCATTTAGTTATCAGTTGAAGCAAGATATTGATCAATATACAAACGATCAAAGCCTGAAAGCAAAGGTTGAAATATTGATTTCTAACTTATCTTACAAATGACCAGTTGAAGTTTGTTTTTACCACATTTTGGGTCAGGAGCGAAAACTATTCCCCGCGTTAAATGAGTTATTATTTAAGTATGATTATGAATAAAAAATGTTTGATAAAATTGAAAACTATTGATTAATATTATCAAGTTTTCCACACTCAGGGAACCAAGATAGTGCCAAAAACGACGAAAAACAGGCCATTTTTTTATTGCTGATTTGTAACCCAAAGCTTATAACTCAATGATAATCAAATGTTAATTGCTTTCTGTATCGTGGATTGAAGATGGCGTGTTAGGAACCAGCACCTGCGGCACGCAGCTTCATTACACCACGCGCTGCCGCGCCGGGTTCCATTCCGCTGCAAGCCTCGGCGCAGTAGGGCTGATGTTCGCTGCGCTCACAACAGCAGTACTAAAAAAATACGGTCGAACTATCCACTGCACTGCTTTCACAAATTTAGCATCGCAGCAAGAACGTCAAGGCTATACAAGCGCGCCGCCGCTTCCAGCGGTGCACGGCCTTGACATTCTTGCTGCTTGCTACTCCCGGTTGTTTACGCACTGCAATGGATAGGTGTGCGCAATAAACAAAAACCTGTATTATATTTGTGCGTATGACCAAGTTGTTTATAGTCGGCATCCCAAGGGACATGGAGGAAATTGAACTGGTGGAGCTGTTCAGTATCCACGGCTTGGTCAATATCGTTACCATTGTCAGTGATCAAACTACTGGCGAAAGCAAAGGTTACGGATTTATCACGATGGAAGATAAGGCTGGTGCCGAACGAGCAATTGCAGCCTTTGACCAGGCCGAAATTGACGGACGCGTAGTCAGCGTCAGGTTTGCGGAAGGCAAAACGCAAGCAGCTACGGAATTAGGGCACCCGGAAATTGAGGGAACTGCTCCGGCAGGCCAACATCCTCAGCTAACCACTCCGCGAAGAAAAAGGCCGCGCCTTCCAAACAGGTAACGCACATTATTGAATTTCGTCCGGTTTGTAGCCAAGCCGTTTCCTCGTTTCGCCGGGAGGCTTAGGTAACCACGCAGATAGCTCATCCAGGTATTTAAAGACCACCTCCATATTTTTGCCCTGGTTACTCAGTTCTTTCTTGATTTTTTCGATTTCCAGCCGTACTTCAGTATTGCTGGTTATAAATTCCCTCAAACGGGTAAATACTCTAACGATTTGAATGTTTACCTCTATGGCGCGCTGGCTGTTTAATATACTGGAGAGCATAAGTACGCCATGCTCTGTGAACACTTTTGGCAGCTTTCTTCGGCCGCCCCAACTTGAAGTCACAATTTGTGACTTCAAGTTCAACCATTCTTCCTCTGTTAACTCAAACATGAAATCTGGAGGGAACCTGTCAGGATGCCTGTTGACGGACTGGTTCAATACTTTTGTTTCGACCTCGTATAAATCTGCCAGGTCACTGTCGAGTATTACGTTGTAGCCTCTTAAAATATATATCTTATCTGTAATTGATTTATCGCCGATGAATTGATTACTCATTGTATTTAGCTTTTATGTTTGATAGTTGGATACGATTATATTGCCCTTAGTTTATGTGTCAGGTTTGCCATGTCTTCACTTACTTTCATATCCAGGATTTTGGCATAATGCTGGGTTGTTTTGATATTGGTATGCCCAAGCATTTTTGAAACGCTTTCGATGGATACTCCATTCGCAAGGGTTACAGTTGTCGCGAAAGTATGCCGGGCAATATGGAAGGTAAGTTCTTTCGTGATGCCGCAGGCATCGGCAATCTCTTTAAGGTAGCTATTCATTTTTTGATTGCTCAGGACAGGCAACAGCAAGCCATCATTAGCGCATTGGGGATGCTCTTTGTATATGTTCATCAAATCAATGGCTTGTGGCAGTAAAGGTATATTAGATGCTGTATCAGTTTTTTTACGGCTGGTCGCAATCCATTTACCGCCATCAACACCCACCACAATTTCAGCGCGCTTCAGTTTCTTGACGTCCGCATACGCCAACCCTGTATAGCAGCAAAACAGGAAGATATCCCTTACTTGTGCTGTGCGGCTGCTTACCAGCTTTTTGGCTGCCATAGCTGCCAATTCATCCATATTCAAAAAATCCCGTTTCACCTGCTTTACTTTCGGCTTGTATTTAACGAACGGGTCTTTGTCCAGCCAACCATTTGCGATACAGATCAGGATGATTTTCTTGAAGTTCTTAAGGTATTTTACGGTCGAGTTATTATTGCAGTTCCTTTCAGTGCGTAGGTAGAAGTCATAAGACATAATGAACTCATGATCAATGCCAGCAATGCCTATATCAGCCACCTTATATTTCCATAGCAGGAAATCTTTCGTGTGCTTCAAGCTTGTTTCATATCGGTCAAAAGTGCCTTTGGCGAATTCTTTGCCGATAAGTGCCTTTACCTCCCTGTTATGTTGTTCAAATATGGGTATGAGCATTTTATCAGGAGAGGTTTCTTCTTTGCCAAGCAGCAAATTCTTCAGATTGGCGGCTGTCAACGGCAACTTCTTTTCAATCATTTGCCGGTGGACGTCATACACCTGGTGTTCCAGCGTTTTCAGGTATTCGTTCACCGAGCGGACATATTCACCTGTACCATTTAGTTTTTGTGCAGATGTGTTCCATTTAGACGGATTGGCCTGCCGTTTAGAGGAGATTTCGATGCGTTGCCCATCAACGGTAACGCGTAAGTAAATAGGTGCAGTGCCATCGGCATTAATTTTTGAACTCTTTACATAAAAGAGCAAAGAAAAAGACCTGTTCATTCGAATCGCTTTAAGTGGATAAAATTAGTTACTTCCTAAGCTATCGGTCAAGATGTTCACTCGCTGAACATGTTGGCTGATAGTGACTTATAAGCTTTCTGGTGACCTGTTGCCTTTGCTGCCTGACAGGTCACCAATAGGTCACCAGAAGAATGCGATTTATTGAATAATTTGGTGCTCTCCGGAAACAAAAAACGCCTTAAATGATGCATTTAAGGCGTTTTTGAATCGTTTGATATATAAATTGCGGAGAGGGAGGGATTCAAACCCCCGGTACCTGTAACAGTACACCTGATTTCGAATCAGGCACATTCGATCACTCTGACACCTCTCCTGGGTGGGGCGCAAATATAGCCGTTTTTGCATCATTTTTCCAATCGATTTTGATTAAATTAATGGTATGGTTAAGGCTTAATAGAACCCCGGGCTCAAAACGCACTGGGGGTAAACAATGGATTGTGGCAACGATTGCGTAGTTTTAACTTGCGGTACCTTTATATAATTGGGAACGACTAATTTATCTTGCGCCAATTACATTAAAAACCACCAAGGCCAACACCTATATGAAAAAGATATTGCTGCAATTAGTATTGCTTGCCATCAGTCTTAATGCCTTTTCGCAGGAAACGGTTATCAAATATTTATCCGGTACTGATAAGGATCATACCGTAGCCTGGGATTTTTATTGCACAAGCGGCCGCAAAAACGGGCGTTGGACCAAGATACCGGTACCCTCCAACTGGGAACAACAGGGCTTTGGTACGTATAATTATGGGCATGATAAGGTAAAAGCGAATGAACAGGGGCTGTATAAATATGAATTTCCTTCGGTTGGTTTTACGGGCAAAAAAGTCTTCATCGTTTTCGAGGGCTCGATGACGGATACTAAAGTGATGATCAACGGGCAGCAGGCCGGCCCCATCCACCAGGGTGCGTTTTATCGCTTTAAATATGATATTACCAATTTGCTGAAATCTGCCGGCAAAAACCTGCTGGAAGTTACGGTAGATAAAACCTCTGCAAATGCGTCAGTAAATGATGCCGAGCGCCGCAATAGCGATTTTTGGGTTTTGGGTGGCATTTACCGGCCGGTTTACCTGGAGATAGTCCCCCAAACTTTTATCGAACGCACGTCTATAGATGCCAAAGCCGATGGCTCGTTCCTGCTGAATGCCTTCGCCCGCAATGTAAAGGGCGATGCAACGATTTCGGCGCAGGTGCAAACGCTTAGGGGCCAAAATGTGGGCAAGCCCATATCGGTCAAGGCTATTCCCACAGCGGATAGCATCCAGCTAAAAGGCAGCTTTAATAAGCCATTATTATGGAGTGCCGAGTTCCCCAATCTATACCAGGTGCTGGTAAGTATCAAAGGTAAAAATGGCTTGATCCATCGCATCCGGCAAAAATTCGGGTTCCGCACGGTGGAGGTAAGGGTTAATGATGGGCTGTACGTAAACGGGGCCAGGGTGATTATCAAAGGCAGCAACCGCCACAGCTTTTGGCCGGAGAGCGGTCGCACGCTGAGCAAGGCCATCCGCCTGTTGGATGCCCGGTTGATGAAGGAGATGAACATGAACGCGGTGCGCATGTCGCACTACCCGCCCGACCATGAATTTCTTGACGTATGCGATTCGCTGGGCCTTTATGTACTTGATGAACTTACCGGCTGGCAGGCCAAATACGATACCGTTGTGGGCCATAAACTGGTGAAAGAATTGGTGCTGCGCGATGTTAACCATCCCTCTATTATCTTTTGGGATAATGGCAACGAAGGCGGCTGGAACCGCGGCCTTGATAACGATTACGCCCTGTACGACCCACAGAAACGCACCGTACTACACCCCTGGGAAAAATTCAACGGTACCGATACCAAGCACTATCCCGATTATAATTACATGTTAAACGCCGCAGCCAACGGTAAGGAAGTGTTTTTCCCCACCGAATTTATGCACGCCCTGTACGATGGTGGGGCAGGGGCCGCGCTCGACGATTTTTGGGCCGCTATCATCAGGCATCCACACGGCGGCGGCGGTTTCATTTGGGCGTTTTTAGATGAAGCCATCGTACGTACCGATAAAAACGGCGCGTATGATTCTGACGGCAACCACGCGCCCGACGGCATTGTTGGTCCGCACCGCGAAAAGGAAGCCAGCTTTTATACCATTAAAGAGATATGGTCGCCCGTGTACATCAACCCGCAGCCTATCGATGCGGGCTTCGATGGAAAGATACCCGTAGAAAACCGCTACGCTTTCACCAATTTCAATCAATGCAGCTTTAAATGGAAGCTGCTGAAATTCCCATCGGCTAAAGCAGCTACCACTACAGCGCAGGTAAGCGCATCGGGCGTGCCCACTGTGCCAAACCTAAAGCCGGGCCAAAAGGGACTGATTAGTTTAAGTCTTCCCCCGGGCTGGCAAAACCAGGATGCCTTGTATTTAACGGCCTACGGTCCCGATAAAAAAGAGCTATTTACCTGGAGCTGGGCGATACATCTGCCGGCTGCACCTGTATTGGCTAAGCCTTCGAGACTAAACACCATGTCGGCCACCGAAACCGACAGCGTGCTCATCGTAAAAAGTGGCAGTATCAGTTACTACTTTAGCAAAACTACAGGCTATTTGCAAAAGGTGCTGAAGCCTTCGGGCACGGTGTCTTTATCGGGCGGGCCGGTTTTGGCAGGCGTAAATACCAGTTTGAAACAATTTGCCGGCAGGGCCGATGGTAAGTCATACAGCATCGAAGCCGACTACCAGGGCGATGCGCCGCTCCATATCAAATGGACTTTCAGCGCCGGGCATCCCGCCAAACTTGAATACCAATATACCCAGCGGGGCGACGTGGATTTTATGGGCATCACCTTCAACTATCCCGAAGAAATGATAACCGGTATGAAATGGCTCGGTCGCGGCCCGTACCGTGTTTGGAAAAACAGGCTGAAAGGCCAGCAATTTGGCTTATGGCACAAAGCCTATAACAATGCCATCACAGGCGAAGCACCAGGCTACCCAGAGTTTAAGGGTTAACATGCCGGGGTTAACTGGGTAACTATAGAAAATAAACAATCTCCCTTTACGGTTTATACCAACGATAAAAATACATACCTGCAGATGCTGCGACCGGCGCGCGAAAAAGACCCGCCAAAAGGCGACCCCGTGGAACCTAAATTCCCGGGAGGCAGCATCGGCTTTTTAAAGGCCATAAGCCCAATTGGCACCAAATTTCAGCAAGCCGAAGTAATGGGGCCGCAAAGCCAAAAATACCACGCCGACGGGAAGCCGGTAAACGGAACGCTTTGGTTCGATTTTGGGGATTAGAATGGGAGGCGTACCTTTAAACCATTGCTAAGTTCAAATCATTGCAGACGTCATCCTGAACTTGTTTCAGGACCCCACACGGCAGGTCGTCGGTGTGCTGAACTTATAAGAATGGCAATCTTAAAACGATGAAGCCTACAAGAGGCAATTCCGGGGCACGTATTAGGGCAGCCTTCAGTGAACAGGCAAGGCAACAAGCGATGGCTGATTTTTACAAAGGGGGCGGTTTAAAATATACTGATGCTGCTACCCACTTTTTTGGACAACACCCACATTTGAAATAATTGTATATGGTATTAGGTTATATTATTTTTTCTTACGACAACAAATACAGTATGTACCGTAATTTAACGTTAAATGAATGTGATAAATACAGTGATATTTATACGATTAACCGGATAGACCCCGAAATTAAGATAAAAACCAAAAAGCCCATTTCGAGTACGTATGATAATTTTACGATTGTTTCCGATCAGTTCAAAGCGTTTTGCGAGCAGGAAGGCTATGAAGGATTGGAGTTTGTAACGTTACCAAAATCGCCCGGTTTGTACTGGTTAAAAATTCATAACGTGATTGAACTGGATAAAAAAGGCCGTCGCATAGGAGCTATTGGTATAGAATTTATCAACTATAACGAACAATGCAAGGGTTATGAAGAGGTAATCGGTGCTTCTCCGGTATTTTTAAAGATAAAGGAGTTAATTCCTGATGGTTTTTTTCGTACAGATTTATGCTTTGGAAGTTTCGCAAATAAATTCCCTCCAATATTAATCGGAATAGAAACGATGAAAAAAATCAAGTCTGCTGGATTCAAAGGTATCGATGCCAGCGAAATAAAGGATAAATATGACTGAAAGAAAAATTGTGAACAACTACACGGATGCCGTCGTGTGGGCGATTACCTAATCACAAACATTTCGGTTTGTTGGTGACAACACCAACAAAGGCGGAATTATGCAGAAGGACTTAAATTACCAACACCAAAACTTCAAGAATAATAATAATGGATTACACCATATACCCGTGTGAATCGCTGGGCAATATTGCTTTAGGATTACCTAGAGATCAAATTAGGTTACTTCTAAAGGAATCCTATCAAGAATTTTATCGCAATCAGTTTTCAAAAGTGCCAACTGATTTTTACCAAGGGTCAGGATTATTTATAAATTATAATGAGAGCCTTTTCTGTGAAGCAATAGAAATAGTGCAGCCTGCTAAACCGACTTTATTCTCGGTTAAGCTTTTAGAAGTATCATATGAATCAGTTGAAGAACAAATCAAGGAATGGGACGAAAAATTAGAAATTACGAAAACTGGCTTTACTTCCTATAAATTTGGGATAGGTGCATATGCACCTGACAAGTACGAGTTTCCCAATGAAGTCGTAGAATCTATTATTGTCTTTAGAAAACGTTATTATGACGAGTGAATTTAATAGCTATGCTGGGCACGCCCCTTGCTGGCGCGATGTCGCCACGTCGCTCGCGTGGATGCAAAAATTTTAAGCGTCTAAGCTTAAATTAGCTAATTTTTTGATAATCATACTTATTTTCATGACAGGGAGCGCCTGTAGAAAGTTATTTTAATAAAATCCCGCAGCTCGGACGCGGGAAAATATTTTCTGTCAGGCAGGACGCCTGACTGGGCGGGGGAATCATTAATGCAATATCATATCGCTTTCACTTATCTCAGCAACAGGCTCAATTAGGTCAATCCAGAAATGATATAATTCTATATTAGTTAGTGTTGCTCCTGTCGCGATTCTATTATGCGCTGAAAACAATTCAATAAAGACCGGCACATTTATGTCATCGCAGGCTAATTTATCTGTAGTCTTCCATAAACCTGTCGAATCGATGACCGCGAGTTCATCTATCCAACCATTAATCTTTAGAAACCAGTGGTTGAAGGTCTCTTTTTGAACATATCCCACGATGGCAGCATATTTTATTTTAGCGCCGTGTACCCCTTTCTTGAATCTTTCAATTCCGCCGGAAACTTTGGGAGCGATACCTGTAACGTATTCTCTTTCGCGACCAGACCCTGGCGTTGGCAAACGTTTCGCTTCAAATGAAAAAAAACTATCGTCCTCGCCGTATTCTCTGTCAGAAATCACTATTTTTTCTTCGTCAGAAAGCGTTCCGAAATCGACTTTGGGGCTCCGTCCACTTGATATTTCCTCAATAAATTCGGGTTGAAAACGGAAAGGCTCTTTTTTGGCTTCCTTATTTAAAAAACCGCATAATAATTGATTGGTACTTTCCTCCGGTAAGATGCGATGGTTCTTGTTGTCGGAGGCAAATTTTAATAAATTGATTCTCAAAAACCCAATAACAGCTTTAATAGAATCATCTGCAGTGATTCCAAAAGATATATTTCCACTGATTGGGTTTATGGGTTTTTCCGAAAGCATTAGAATCCTTGTTTTCTTAAATCAGCAAAAGTTTCGTCAGCATCTCGTAAAGCGACCGATGGCAACCAGTACCTAAGTTTTTTCGGTTTGATTAGGTATATCATATTTCCTTCATATAATCTAATTACTCTAATCAATCTCAAATTTACGCCTGCAATTTTAAACACTAATTTCTCTATGTCTTTTTCCGCCTGCTCTTTATAGTCAAACTCAATAGAGGGTTTCTCGTCAAAATAAAACGGAAAACAAATAAAAGAATCCGTAGTAAAAGGTTCTAAAGATTTTAATGAGGGATAAACCGATGAAAGGACTTCACAAAAAACACGAGAATATCTTTTTAACCTGAGTTCGATTAATCAAAAGGCGGCCATCTGATTAGAATAGGTCGATTGATAAGAGATGGACGGTTTTTTAGGAAAAAATGAGTATGCGATTAATCCAGCCACGATATTAGCGAT
>NZ_SOZE01000035.1 GCF_004519315.1 Mucilaginibacter psychrotolerans | reverse complement strand
TACTTGATCATTAGTGCAAGGATTATGACCCTAAAATACTAAAACCTTTGCACTTTTAAAAGGAATTTATTATATAATATACTAACAATCAATTATATATACGATATTCACCAGGCCCTATTTAATCCTTGAAACATAATTTTAGCTTGTTTGGTATCTATAGGTTAAATATACTAAAATTATTAGCAATACCCAGGCGCCTTATTCTAACTGATTATATATCTACTTAAATATAGTATTGGTAAATCAAGCAAATCTTGAATAACCAGATACAAAATATTTAAAATACGACCAGTTCGCCCGTTGCCGTCATAAAACGGGTGGATGCTTTCGAATTGGTGATGAATTACAGCCATTTTGATAAGCGGATCTATATCACTTACAATAGCATCGTTCATAAACTTTACCATATTGTCTATTAATTCGACAATAACATCGTAAGATTGCGGCGGTTTATAAACACTTTCACCGGTAGATTGATTCACCAATTCTGTCCCAGGTAATTTTCGAAAACCGGCATCGTTTTGTTCTAGGATTTTTTGAATTTCTACAATGTAACTGGTTGTTAGAATTTTGTTTCTTCTGACTAAATCAAAGCCGTGTTTTAACGCTTCTGCATAATTATTCACCTCCTTTGCTGACGCGGTTGTTATAAGTTCTTCAAAAAGTTGTGCTTTATAAAGTTCATCATGGGTAGTGATTATATTCTCAATTGCTGAACTGTCTTTGGCTTCTTGCAATGCCAAAGTATTAATCAATATACTTTCATTGGGTATAGTCGCCGCAATGCCCTTTAATTCAGCTAATCTTCTGTGGGCAGAAGGAAGCTTTTTTAAAATTGCTTTTGTTTCTAAATCTTGCTTAGGTGGCAGTAAAGGGATGTCGTAGTGCATTTAAAGGTCATTCTTACTGAAAGTTATAAATATAGCAGTAATTAAATACGCAGAGCATTACAATCTAATTCCTACAACAACACCCCACCTAAATCAGCAGGCGAGTAATTAATGGATTTCAGCGTTTTGTTATCCTGCGTTCGGTAAACTAAAAACAGGCCGTCTTCTTCTTTGTGGTAAGCTTCGCTGCCGTCTTTGGCTTTGTAGTGCGCAATGGTTTGCTCGGCTTCTTCTATGGTTTTGCAGGCCTTGCTCATATTAGAGCGGTGTACTTCATCAAACAGCGATTTGAATTTTTCGCCCAGGCCAAACTCTAGTATTGCACCGGCAAGCACGTATTGTATATCGGCAAGGGCATCGGCTATCTCTACCAGGTTGTTATCTGCTATGGCTTCCTGTAGTTCTTTTACCTCCTCGGCCAGCAGCGAAACACGCAGGGCGCAGCGCTCTTTGGAGGGTATAGCAGGACTGCTTACTATCGGGTGTTTAAAGGTTTTATGGAATTCGGCTACCTGGTTGAGGGCGTTGGGTTCTTGCATGGCTTGTTGTTCTATTTTCGGCAGGAAAGATAATAAATAAAAGAATGTCGAATATCGAACGCCCAATACTGAATGATGAAGTAATGATTTAACTTCGAAATTCGGCGTTCGAAATCCGTCATTCGATATTCTTTTAAATCGTCCTGATCACCCTGCAAGGGTTTCCAGCTGCAAACACGCCTGACGGAATATCTTTAGTTACCACGCTGCCCGCACCTATAGTGGTATTGCTGCCTATGGTTACGCCGGGGCAAATAATGGCACCGCCGCCCAGCCAAACATTATCGCCGATGGTGATGGGTGCAGCTAATTCCGGGCCTTTGATGCGTTCCTCGGCCGCAAGCGGGTGGTAGGCGGTATATATCTGCACGTATGGGCCGCACATTACGTTATCGCCTATGGTTACCAGGGCGCAATCTAATATCACGCAGTTAAAGTTCATGAAGAAGTTCTCGCCTGCGATGATATGCTTTCCATAATCGCAAAAGAAGGGTGGCTGTATATCTATGGTGCTGCATTTGCCCAAAAGCTGTTTAAGCACTGCGTTCTTCTTTTCCAGTGGCTCGGCCATCATTTGGTTGTATTGGCTAAGCAATACGCGGGCGTTATCGCGCATGTCCACAAGTTCTTTATCGCCGGCGACGTACAGTTCACCATCGAGCATTTTCTGAAGTTCGGTTTTCATTTTGGTTATTGAGTCATTTGGTCATTGGCAAGGTAGGGAATTTGTCAGAAAAGGTGCGTGTGATTTTGCTCCCGAATCGGTGCGAATCTACCCAAACAAAAAAGCGGCATACCCTTACCCGGATGTGCCGCTCTTGCTTTTAATTAATGAAGTTTACGATGTCAGGTAAAACCTTATCGCTATCAGTATTGCTTCTTTATTTTTTGCGGCGGTCCACTTTTCTTTTACCGATTGGTCGCCCAACTCGAACAACCTTTCGAACAGCAGCTTCCCATCTTTTTTGCCCGCTAGTTTAATGGTAGCGTTCTTGGTGAAGACATCGTCCCATACGGTGCGCACATCGGTCCAGTAGCTCTTCTGGCTTGCCCACCAGGTTTTGGCGTAGGCAAATTTGCCTTCATCAACCCGGGTAAACTCTTCGTAGCCTTTTTCCTGTGCAAGCAGTTTATCGCCATCCGCGCTGCGGATCACTTTTTTATTGTCCTGCTCAAACATCCAGCCTTGTGGGGTAATGTAAATGCGGTTGCCGCGGTGCAGTACGTTGTAATCGTTGCGTTTGGTAAACTCGCGGCGGGGCAGGGGCGAATCGGTTTCGCTTTGCCATTGGTGGCGGCCATCTACATGTACCCAGGTGCCAATGCTTTCGTAACGCGGACTTTCATCTACCTGCAATACTTTTTGTACCCAGCGGCCTTTTACATCAGCAGCGGCAAGACTTGTTTTTTTCCAGGTGTTGTCTTTATCGTAGGCTAAAACGGTAGGCTGCTCGTAAACCCAGTCTTCGCGCCAGTGTTTGATAACGGTGCTGTCGCCAACAACCAACAGGTGCTGTATCACTATTTTTTTTGGTGAATCTTCAACAATAACAGCCCACTCATACCCCCAGGAGTGGTAACGCGGATGGAACTTATAGGCGGTATCGGGCGCGAAGGTTTCGGCGTAATTGAACGTAACTTTATAAAAGCCAGCCAGGGATTTGATGGCTTGCCTGTCTTGTTCAAGTTTAGATTGTGAAAATGCGCTTATCGCAACAAAACAGATTAGGAGGATTAGGGATAACTTTTTCATTAATTATTTAGATTAAATCTAATTACAAATAAAGCAGATTGTTTTTTGATTTGCAAACAACAGGAAAAATAAAATCGCTAATTGGGTGTTTGTAATCAATAAGTTAAACCGTATTTTTGAGGCATGGTAAAAAGGCAAGGAGCATTGTTATTGGCGTTACTGTACATAGTTACAGTGGCTGGCTTTGCCTTGAACCTGCATTACTGCGGTAATTACGTTGCCGATGTGGAGATAAATGCCCCCGCAAAAGCTTGCGCCCAGCCTATGGCCAAAGGCAAAATGAATTGCTGCAAGGATAGCAAGCTGGATGTGAAAGTTAAAGACGACCATCAGAAAGAGGCCACCTCGTTTTTCTCCAAGTTGTTTGTTTTCGATTTGCCGAAATTTGCCTGGGCCGATTTCCTGTTTTTCGCACATGCGCCGGCATCGGCAAGTATTTCAGACCGTGGGCCCCCCGGCCTCGCTGGCGGCGGTATTGCCGTTTTCATCAGGAATTGTGTTTTTAGGATTTGATAGATTGATTAATCACCGCATTAATTAATCATCCGTAAAAATTCAATTCTTAAAATCATGAAAACTCTTAAAATTTATATCCTACTATTCGTAGCAACCGTTTCTGTTGCCAAAGCCCAATTCACCAAAGCCGAACTACAGGTTAGCGGTCTTACCTGCTCGCTTTGCGCAAATTCTACCGAAAAAGCCATTAAAGCACTGCCATTCGTGAGCGAAATAAAGCCCGATCTTATCCGCAACGTATTCAATATTACCTTTAAAGAGGGCGTTCCGGTAGATTTTGAACAGATCACCAAAAAGATAAAAGGTGCGGGCTTTTTTGTGAATTACTTTAAGACTACCTACAACTTCGCTAATACTACTGTGGCCGAAAATGCATTCACTTACGGCGGTAATACCTACCGGATTGTAAATGCCGATAAGCCACTTAACGGTGAAGTGTTGCTTACCGTTGTGGATAAAGGCTTCGCGCCTAATTCGGTATCTAAAAAGTACCTGGGCAAAACGGTAGATACCCCTGCAGCATCGGGCAAAACTTATCACGTAGCTATTTAAGCAGCTTCTTAAAATCCGTATTTTATGAAAGCTATTTTATTGGCCTGTTGCCTTATGGCAGCTGCGTCCACCGCTTTTGGGCAGGAGCTATATGTTAACACCGAGCCGGCCAGCAACATGGCTGCGCATTCCCTCGGCATCCGTTTAGAGAACCAGGGTTTCTCTTCGCCGGAATTTAAAAACCGCACCACCTTAGAGATGATGTATGGCGCAACCGGTAAGCTAATGCTACACGCGTCTGGTTATGTATCAGATTTTTACCGGCAAAGCCAGCATCTGGAGGGTGGTAGTGTTTACGCCAAGTATCGTTTCTTATCGGTAGATACTGTGCAATCGCATTTCCGTGGGGCAGTGTTTGGCAAGGCGGCTATCAGCAACAACCCCTTCAATACGCAGGAGATTGCTTTAGAGGGTGATAACAGCGGCTGGCAAGGCGGGCTTATCTTCACTAAGCTTATCCACAAGTTGGCCTTATCAGGTTCGGCAAGTTACCTGCGGGCGTTTGATAACAACGGCAGCGCGCCACCCATTGCGGGCGCAAAAAATGCGCTTGCGTACAGCTTATCTGCCGGCTACTTATTGCTCCCTAAAAACTATCATAGCTACAAGCAGGTAAACGTAAACGTTTATGCCGAACTGCTTGGCAAAAGCAACCCCGGCTATGCGCAAAGCTATCTGGATGTGGCACCTGCTGTGCAGTTTATCTTCAATAGTGTTTGCCGACTCGATTTTTCGTATCGGGCACCGCTGTTCAACTCTATGGAACGCTTCAGCAAAAACATGTACCTGGTGCGTTTCGAGTATAACTTTTTTAATCTGTAGCAAGGTAGAGACGCGATACTTCGCGTCTCCCATGTGCAAATCCAATCAAGCAAAAGAGACGCGAAGTATCGCGTCTCTACAAAACACATTATCAATCAATGAAAAAATATATAATATTTTTAGCCCTGTCGGTTTTTGTAATAACGGCGGGGGCACAGGATATGGGCAATATGCACATGCAAAAAGATACGGCAGCGAAAAAGCCCCTAAAACACGACCATGCCGCCATGATGCGCGGCATGCAACCGGATACCACCCATAAAATGGGTATGATGAGCAGCCAGTTCTCGCTGGATTTGCCCATGAACCGCGATGGCTCAGGTACATCGTGGCTGCCCGACGAAACGCCCATGTATATGTACATGATACATGGCAAAAAATGGATGCACATGGTACACGGCAGTATTTTTTTGCGCTACAACAAACAGGATTTGTTTAATAAAGGGAGCCGTGGCGGTACCCAGGCCGATGCACCCAACTGGCTGATGTATATGGCCCAGCGTAAGGTGGGGAAAAACGGCCTGTTCGCTATCAATACCATGTTTTCATTCGACCCATTTACGGTTGGCGCAGGTGGGTACCCGCTGCTGTACCAAACCGGGGAATCGTATAAGGGCAATAAACTGGTTGATAGGCAGCATCCGCACGATTTATTTGCCGAGCTAAGCGTGGCCTACACCCAGCGTGTAGCCAAAAACACAGATATATCCCTGTCGGTAGGTTACCCGGGAGAGCCTGCTTTAGGCCCTCCGGTTTTTATGCACCGCTTATCGGCCATGAATAACCCCGATGCGCCCATCAGCCACCACTATGCCGATGCCACACATATCGACTTTGGTACAGCGACCCTGGGCTTTAGGTATAAAAACGTAAAGCTGGAAGGTTCGGTATTTACCGGCCGCGAGCCTGATGAGTACCGCTATGGCTTCGATAAGGCGCGGTTCGATTCTTATTCGGTACGCTTATCGGTAAATCCATCAAAAGAATGGGCCTTACAGGTATCAAACGGATGGCTGCACGGCCCCGAGGAAGCCGAGCCTTTGGATAATGTAGACCGTTTCACAGCATCTGCCATCCATACCAAAATGCTGGGCGATGATAGTTTTGTAGCCACCACATTGGTTTTTGGGCAAAACCATCACAGCAGCAGCGGCGCTAATGAGCCGGCTATACTGATAGAAAACAGTTATCAGTTCCACAAAAACGCTATTTATGGCAGGTATGAGTATGTGCAGAAAGATGCCGGCGAATTGGACCTGGAAGCGCTTTACCCCACCGACCCTCGCTTTAACATCAATGCCTTTACGCTGGGCTATAACCGCCTTTTGGCCAACTTTAAACAAACCAACCTAACAGCCGGCCTGCAGGCGACCGCGAATTTCTCGCCGGCAGCATTGAGGCCTTTATATGGCAGTACGCCAATTGGGTTCCAGGTGTATTTGCGGGTTACGCCCGCGCTGATGAAAATGGGCGGCAAACCTAAGATGGATAAAATGATGGACATGGATATGTAGGCGATGCCTTAATTTCGTTTCTTATCGCTTGAATAGTTAACTCGCCCTCCCAATGGAAGGTGAGTTAACTATGCGAGCGATAACCTCCGGGCATGCCAGCCACCGGCCTATTCCTCGCCACCCAGCACCAGTTCATCGTTGCATATGCCATCCAACTCCTGCTGGTTGTGGCTCACAATGATGGCCGTTGCATTTAATTCTTTAATGACCAAAAGCAAATCGGCTATCAGCCGCGTTTTCATTTTTACATCCAATGCACTAAAAGGCTCGTCCATCAGCAATAACCGGGGCCTGATAGCCAATGCCCGCAGTATGGCCAGCCGTTGCTGCTGCCCGCCCGATAAGTGTGCCGGTTTATGATGGGCAAATGTTTGCAGCTGCCCTATGGCCAATAACCGGGTGATCCATGCGGCATCCTGCGTGGCGTATTGCAGGTGCTGCAGCACAGTCATGTTCGGGAACAGCGCATAATCCTGGAAAACGAAGCCAGGCTGCCTTTGCTGCGGGCTGAAGTTAATCTTCATTGCCGATTCGTACCAAACCGCATCCCCAACGGCAATCGTTCCGGCATCGGGTGCTATCAATCCGGCAATCATCTTCAGCAAGGTGGTTTTGCCCGCGCCGGATGGGCCGGTAACCCGCAGGATGCTGCCGGGCGTAACGGTCTTTTCTATCCGCAATACCTGTATGCCATTATAAGCTTTCAGCCTTTTTTCTATGTGGATGCGGATCATACGAGGGGGCTTTTTACCTGGTATTTATTGTACACAAAAACGCCGGCAACCAGCACGAAGGTAATGGCGAACAAAACTAATGCGTAATTATTGGCCGATGCATAATCCTGCTGTTCTACCGCGTTATACACCGCTATAGAGGCTACCCGCGTAACGCCGGGGATGTTGCCGCCGATCATCAGTACCACACCGAATTCGCCCAGCGTGTGCGCAAAGGTAAGCACCGTTGCGGTAAGCAGCGATGGCTTGATATTGGGTAACAGCACACGCCAAAAAGTTTGCCATGGGGTTTTCCCCAGGGTGTAAGATGCCTGCGACAGCGATGGCGGCAATTGCTGAAATGCAGATTTAACCGGGCTCACCATAAACGGGATGCTATAGATTACCGATGCCAGCACCAGTCCCGTAAAGCTGAACACAAATTGCAGGTTGAACACCTCGTGCAGCCATTTACCCAACCCGCCTTGCGGACTAAAAGCAAGCAACAAATAAAAGCCCAGTACAGATGGCGGCAGCACCAGCGGCATGGTGAGCAATGCCTCTATCATCAGCCGAATAACCGATTGCTTTTTGGCCAGCCACCAGGCCAGCGGCAAACCAATAACCAGCAACAGCAGGGTGGTTACACCGGCTAATTTAAGGCTGAGCCAAATGGGTTGCAGATCCATATCGTATTGGTTATTTTACCTGGTAGCCATAGCTGATGAATATTTTTTTTGCCGCCGGGCTTAGTATGTAGCGGTAAAATTTCCCGGCATTGGTATTGGGCGTGGCTTGTTTTATCAGCACCATACCCTGCTCAATAGGCTTGTAAAACCTCGGATTGATCAGCTGGTAGTAAAAGGGCGTTTTATTTATCGTGTCTTTCACCAACGATAACGTGGTAAAACCTGCCTGCACTACGCCCGTGGTAATGTATGTATTCACCTGCGCTATGCTCTCGCCCAATACAAGCTTAGCTTGTACATTGGCATAAACATGCTCATGCTTCAGTGCTTCTTCTGCGGCTTTTCCGTAGGGGGCAATAGCCGGGTTGCCAATGGCTATTTTCTGTACCGATACACTCTTCAGCAACGTTTGCCAGTGCGCAACATCCAGATTTTGAGTGCTGCAGATGATGAGCGCACCTTGTGCATATATCACCGGCTTAGCGGTAGCGAAACCGCTTTTGAAAAGTTGGTTGGGGAAAGTAGTATCGGCCGATAGGAATACATCGTAAGGTGCCCCGTTCTTTATTTGTGTGGCCAATGCGCCGGATGGACCCGGGATCGCCTCAGTCTCGATGCCCGTGCGCTGTTTAAAATCCTGCTGAAGGGCTTTTATCACCGGCTGTAGGTTGGCTGCAATGGCAATTCGTACTTGTTGTGCAAAAAGGCTGGCAGGAGCTATAACCAGCATAGCCATACCGCATAGCAGCGCTCTTGCCGTCTGTTTAAAAGCCTTACCAATATGCATATGCTGTTCTCCTTTTGATCAATGGCGAATCTGCCGCTTTAGGCAAATTACGGATATTGAACACGCCCGCACAAATATTCGCTGTTAATTATCCTGATATAAATAGATTACATTTGTTTGCCTGTGGGGCAATCCTAACAAGCAATCAACTAAATCTCATTATATCTCACAACATGAAAAAAGCAATTATCCTGCTCGCGTTTCTCACCGCGGGCATCGGGGCCTTGCATGCGCAAGCGCCTAAATTCATCACTACCAAAGGCAAGGAAATCATCGGTACCGAGGGCAAACCCTTCCTTATCCGCGGCACCAACCTGGGCAACTGGCTGGTACCCGAGGGGTACATGTTCGGGTTCAAATCCGTGAATTCTCAAAGGCTCATCAACCAGGCATTCGAAGAACTGATCGGTCCGGAAGAAACGAAGCTTTTTTGGAAGAAATTCCAGGATGGCTACATTACCCGGGCCGATATCCAATTCATCAAGGCATCGGGTGCAAACTCTATCCGTATCCCGTTCAACTATAAATTATTCACTACCGAAACCTATATGGGCATGAACAACCCCAACCGCGGCTTCGAACTGCTGGATAGGGTGATCGGTTGGTGCAAACAGGCAAAGCTGTATGTTATGCTGGATATGCACTGCGCACCCGGCGGCCAAACCGGCGATAATATAGATGATGGCGTGGGTTACCCCTTCCTGTTCACCAGCGCCGCCAGTCGCGCACAAACTGCCGACATATGGAAGCGCATTGCAAACCATTACAAAAACGAAACCATCATTTTAGGGTACGACCTGTTAAACGAGCCCATTGCCCATTATTTTAAGGTAGATGAGCTGAATCCGCACCTGGAGCCAACCTATAAGCAAATTACCGCCGCCGTGCGCACGGTAGACAAAAACCACCTCATCTTTTTAGGCGGCGCGCAGTGGGATAGCAACTTCAAACCCTTCGGCAAGCCGTTCGATAGCAAGCTGGTTTACACCTTCCACAAATACTGGACCGATGCCACCAAACAAGTCGTGCAGGAATACATCGACTTCCGCGATAAATACAACGTTCCCATCTACGTGGGCGAAACCGGCGAAAATACCGATGAATGGGTGCGCGATTTCCGCATCGTATGCGAGCAGAACAATATTGGCTGGCATTACTGGCCCTACAAAAAGCTGGATAACACACGCGGTTTCATGAGCTTTAACGTACCCGATGGCTACAAGGAAATTGTAGACTACACCGAAAAGCCACGCGCCAACTTTGATGAGATACGCAAAGCTGCCCCTGCCGACCGGGCTAAGATCAAACAAGCACTATACGTCTTTTTAGAGAACTGCAAATTTGCCAACTGCACGCCGCAGCGGGGCTACGTAGAAGCCCTCGGCCTAAAGGTGCCGGTGAAATAAGCAAAGTTAGCCACCTCCCGGGAAACCGGTTTCAGGAGGCTGGGAGTCTGAAAAAAACTGGAATTCTTTGGAAAGCGATAGCGTTTTTGATTGATTATAGGAAAAGCCCCAAGACAGCTAAAAAGCAAAGAAAAGCACAGAAAAACGCCGATTTTTTTCGGGTGTTTTAGCAAATTCAGGGAGAAAAAAGAAATGAAAAACCGGCGTAGGAGCGTCTCTTAAATGACCCGAGTTCGATAGAGTGTTTCCGAATTTCTATAAAATAAAAACCTGGAAAAACCACTTGCCAAAACGGTCGCCTCTTGGGTAGCGATGTTGGTTTAGGTTTAAACGGATAAATCGCTTAACTTGCGATAGGATTATAAACGCTTACCCTTGCGTCCCTCCGGCGCAAGGGCTAATTTTTTCAGATGCTTATGTATAAACTGTACTTGAAGTTTGTATGCCTGTTTGTTTTGCTGTTTGCGGCCACAAGGCCCTCATCTGCCCAAACGCTTGTGCCGGTTGCCGATACAGCCAAGCAACATGTGTTTAGGTTTGGTGACTTAGAGATGCTGCGCGATACCACCAACAAACTCAGTTTTGCCGACGTAAGTACCAAACATAGCAGCCGTTTCGTAAGCAATACCCTGCCAACGCCACACATACAGGATGGTGCCGCCACTTTTTGGTACCGCATATGGCTGGATCAGCGTATCCCCACCCAAAACAACTGGATACTGGAGTTTTTCGATCAAACCATCGATAGCATCACCGTTTACTCACCCGTAAAAGGTGGTGCCTATAAAGCAACGTTGCTGGGCAGTAACCGCCCCTTTACCCAGCGGATGTACGCGCATAAGAACTTCACGCTCAACATCAGCAACGACGTTAAAGGCGAGAATTACTACTACATCAAACTCCGTTCGCACGAATCGGCCAATGTGATCATCGTGCTTCGCTCGGTAAGCTGGTTCATTAGCTACGCGTTGGATGAGTACTTCTACTTCGGGATATTCTATGGGATGATACTGGTTTTCGGCCTGTACAACTTCATGATGTTCGTAGCCATGCGGCAGCGGCAATATCTATATTATATCGTTTACAACCTCAGTATAGGCCTGTACGAAATGTGTACCGATGGCATTGCCTACCAATACCTGTGGCAATCCGCCCCGCAATGGAACCACTACGCATACGGCATCGCCCTGTTTTTGGCCAGCACCTTTGCCATGCTTTTTGCCCAAAGCTTGCTCAACCTTAAAGAAAATGCACCGCTTTTTAATAAATTACTCAAGGGCGTAATTATAGCGCGTACGGCGTTCTTCTTGCTGTGCCTTATGGTTGATAAAACCTGGTTCACCTATAAGATCATCGAGATAGTGCCCTTGTCCGTGGCCTTTTTTGCGGGATGTTATGTATTGTACAAAGGTTATCGCCCAGCGCGGTTTTTCGTAATCGGGTACAGCTTTCTGTTTACGGGCTTCATTATTAAATCGCTCATCGCGCTTAATTTATGGTGGCTGCCGGTTACCGCGCTTAACTTCTACAGCCTCAGCTTCTGTTTTATTATGGAGATGCTGTTTATCACTTTTGCCATTGGCGATAGGGTGCGCATGCTGAAACGAGAGAAGGACCAGGCCCAGTTGCGCATGATAAAGCAACTGCAGCAAAACGAGGAACTGAAAGATATGCTGAACCGCAACCTGGAGGTACAGGTGGCCGAACGTACCAGCGAACTCATCGAAAAATCATCGCTCATCGAGCTGCAGAACGAGGAACTTATCGCCGTAAACCAGCTATTACAGCAGCAGGCCGAAGAAATATCGCGTATGAACGTGCTGCTGGAAAAAGACAACCTATTGCTGCATAGCGATATAGAAAAAGTTACGCACGATAGGGTGATGAGCGCAGAAGTGGATTTTGAAGAGTTCAGCCGTATTTATCCTGATCGCGAAACCTGCTTCAAATTCCTGGCCGACTTGAAATGGGAACACGGCTACGCTTGCAAAAAATGCAGCAACACGCATTACGGTCACGGGCACTTGCCCTATAGCCGCCGCTGTTCCAAATGCGGGTACGAGGAATCGGTTATCGCATACACCATACTGCAGAACACCCGCATCCCTATCAACAAGGCCTTTTACATGATATTTTTGATGTACAGTACTAAGGGCAAAATATCGTCGCACAAGCTGTCTGAGATACTCTCCATTCGCCAAAGCACCTGCTGGGCCTACAGCAGCCGCATCAAAAAAGCCATGGAGGCCCGCAAAAAAGAAATCAAGAATGCGGGGAGTAAGGGTTGGAGTAAGTTGGTGATTGATACGGGGGAGGAGTAGGGTCTGAACCGCTGATTTTATTGATTAAATGATTTCGTTGATTGATTTGGCTGGAAGCTACGGTGTTGACTATAGGGTGAGTAACGACGTATTCTCTAGTAGCAATATCAAAATTTACAATATCTTTAATCAGCGTCATCATTTAATCAATAAAATCAACGGTCCCTGCTGACATACTGCTGTCATTACCCCATCCCATCTTTGTATCAACAAATAAAAACAACAAGCAATCATGGAAAATCAAGTAACCGAAACCACCAACACCGATGTAGCTGTAATAACCGCTGGTGCGCTTTTAAACCACTGGCAGGGTCATCGTAAACTCAGTCGCAAAGTGTTAAATGCTTTCCCGGAGAATGAACTTTTTGGATTCTCAATAGGCGGAATGCGCACTTACAGTCAGTTGGCAAAAGAAATGATTGGCCTTACCAGCGGCGGTTTAAACGGCATTGTTACCGGCGATTGGTCTACCACGCCAGAGTTAGATTACTTTAACCCCGAAGCCGACATCAAGTCAAAAGCCGAACTACTGGCCGCATGGGATGAGGTCACTATTCAACTTGATACGCTTTGGCCACAAATACCGGCTGGCCGTTTTAACGAGGTAGATAAAGCTTTCGGCCAGTTTGAGAACACTATCATCGACAGTATCCTTTATTTCATCGACAATGAGATACACCATCGCGCCCAGGGCACCGTTTACCTGCGTGCCTTAGGTATTGAGCCACCTGCGTTCTGGGATAGGTGGTAAACTCCGCTACAGCCTCAACCCCAACGTCATAGCGAGCGCAGCGCGGCAACCCTCGGCAAGCAGAGCGACTATAGAATTCCGGCTTGCATAGCGTCTCTGCTTACCGGACCTTCCGCCCGATGATTGCCGTGCTGCGCTCGCAATGACGATTTTTAATGCCTCTGTCCTCTCAAATGAAACGCTTAGCTCCCATAGCTATATTGCTTAAAAATTAAGTTGCGAGGCAAGCGTATCACAACTATTTTTTATTTCTAATAAAACCTGCTTTAACGCGTTTAAAGCAGGTTTTGCTGGTTTTAACCCTGTGAAGTAAGCGTATCAATATTATATAATTGTCTAATTACCAGTATTTTATAGACAAATACGCTTGCTTGTATCGTAAAAATTACATTAAATTTGCCTTAACCGATTATATCTGCATCTGCCTGTTTTCTTGACAACTCCTTAATGCGCCTAACGCCGATTGGTTTTAGCACGCCTTTGGGCTTACGTAAAAGTTAATGGCTTGCAGGCATTTACGGCTTTACTATTTACGCATACAACAAACCCAGTACCAACCAACTTAAATGAAAACTATGAAGATCAATTACAAGATTAAGCTCCTGGCAACGGTGTTTATCACCTTTGCCTTGCTGGCAAACGCGTGTAAAAAAGATGCCCACACGCAAACCATCGGCGGGCCCCAAACCACCACCACGCCACGCAACGCTACCAGTGCGGTAACCACCTATCTCACCACTGCCGATCAAAGCAGTAAACTGGCGCAGGGTAGCGTAAGCTTCGCGGCAGATGCAGGCACCAACCCTAACACCATTACCGTAGATGAAGGCACCACCTACCAAAGCATAGATGGCTTTGGCTTCACGCTAACAGGCGGCAGCGCAAGCTTGCTTAACGGCTTAGGCGGCAACCAGGCCAACGTGCTTAACGAGCTGTTCGGCACTGGCGCTGGTCAAATCGGCGTTAGCTACCTGCGCATCAGCATCGGCGCATCGGACTTAAGCTCGTCAGATTTCACTTACAATCAAACGGCGGGCGATGTTAACATGAACAACTTTAGCCTGGCGCAGGAGAATACCGATTTCCTGCCCATCCTTAAGAAGATTATCGCCATCAACCCGTCCATCAAAATCATCGCCACCCCCTGGACGGCCCCTACATGGATGAAGGTAAACACCACGGGCAACAACGGCTATACCGGCGGCGGCCTTAATACCGCATATTATGATGCCTATGCCCGATACTTCGTAAAATACCTGCAGGCAATGCAGGCGCAGGGCATTACCATTGATGCCATCACTCCGCAAAACGAACCGCTTAACCCTTACAACAACCCCAGTATGGTAATGCAAGCCAATGAGCAGGTTACGTTCATCAACAATAACCTTGGTCCGCAAATACGGGCAGCAGGCTTCAATACCAAAATCATCGCTTACGATCATAATGCCGATGTACCCAGTTATGCCACGACGGTAGTGGGCGGCGCTAGCTCTTATGTAGATGGTTCGGCTTTTCACCTTTACGCAGGCGACATTAGCGCGCTTACCGGGGTACACAATGCCTACCCTAACAAAAACGTTTACTTTACCGAGCAATGGGTAGGTGCACCAAGCAATTTTGGCGGCGACCTGGGCTGGCACATCAATACCCTCATCATAGGCGCAACCCGTAACTGGAGCCGCAATGTATTAGAGTGGAACCTGGCCGCCGACCCTAACAACAACCCGCATACCAATGGCGGTTGCAGCACTTGCCTGGGCGGTATAACCGTAAGCGGAACTTCTATTACCCGCAACGTTGGCTACTATATTATTGCCCATGCATCAAAATTGGTGCGCCCCGGTGCAGTGCGCATAGCATCTAATATTGCCGGCAGCATACAAAACGTAGCTTTTAAGAATAGCGACGGTACTAAAGTGCTCATCGCATCAAACAGCGGCAGCAGCACAACCAGCTTCAAGGTAAAATGGGGTACTGAATCATTCACCTACAGCCTGGCAGCAGGCGCGGTAGTCACCTTTAAATGGAGCGGTACACCGGGCGGTGGCACGGGCGCGCCTATTGGCCAAACCATTACCCTTAAGGGATTCAATAACCAATACGTAAGCGGTGAAAACGGCACTACAGCTATGAACTGTAACCGCGCCACTCCCGGTACCTGGGAACAATTTACTGTGGTAGATGCCGGCGCAGGTAAAATAGCCCTGCAAAGTATGGGTAAGTATGTAAGCAGCGAAAACGGCACACAGGCCATCACCTGCAATCGCACCACTGTAGGCGACTGGGAGAAATTCGATTGGGTGCTAACTGCTGATGGCAAAGTAACTATCAGGGGCAACAACGGTAAATTCATCTCCAGCGAGAACGGCACACAGGCCATGACCTGTACCCGCGCAACCGCATCCGGCTGGGAAGCATTTGGCGTGAACCAGTAGAATGTCAGAACTCGAATTTTAATGGAATACACCGAATGAGCAGAATTAGAGAATGCCGCTTACAAAATTCTGCTCATTCCTAAAATTCGTTTCATTCGAGTTCAGACAATTAGTTAACACAAAACCAATTACCTACAAATACCAACTTTATGAAAAAGCAATTATTAAACTTTATGAAAGGCGCGGGCCTGGTGCTGGCGCTGGGCATTACGGCCGTTTCCTGTAAAAAGGATGTGAAATCTCCGGTAGATGATAAAACCACCAGCACCGCTGCAACCGCAACGCCACGGGCGCTGACGCTGGTATGGTCAGACGAGTTCAACGGCACCGGCGTTGACGGCAGTAAATGGAACATAGATAACGGCAACCCCAACGTAAATAACGAGAAGGAATATTACCAGGCGGCCAATGCGGCCGTAACCGGCGGCAAT
This sequence comes from Mucilaginibacter psychrotolerans, assembly GCF_004519315.1. Lineage (GTDB taxonomy): Bacteria > Bacteroidota > Bacteroidia > Sphingobacteriales > Sphingobacteriaceae > Mucilaginibacter > Mucilaginibacter psychrotolerans. Next base: position 40,644 of record NZ_SOZE01000035.1, on the reverse strand, counting down.
TTGGTTATCACTGCCAAAAATCAAAGCGTTGGCGGGCAACCATACACTTCGGCCAAGCTGAATACATCGGGCAAATTCAGTATCAAATATGGGCGTATAGAGGCGCGCATCAAGCTGCCGGCTTTCCAAGGTAGCTGGCCGGCTTTCTGGATGCTGGGCCAAAATATAGGTGCCGTAGGCTGGCCCCAATGCGGCGAAATTGATATTATGGAGCAGGTGAATACCAACAACACCATTTTAGGTACCATGCATTGGAACAACAACGGCCACGTGTATTACGGCAACAGCATAACCGCTACGGCAACCGATTACCACGTTTATGCGGTAGAATGGGATGCCAACAGCATTAAATGGTATGTGGATGGAACCCTGTTCAACACAGGTAATATCCAAAATAACATCAACGGTACAGAAGAGTTCCAACTTCCGTTCTATATCATACTGAATTTGGCTGTCGGCGGCGATTTGCCTGGCAATACTATCAATAACGGGGCATTGCCAGCCAGCATGTTTGTAGATTATGTGCGGGTGTACAACATTACAGGCGGCACAGGTATTACCGCGCCAATCGGGCAAACGATTACGTTAAAAGGTTTCAACAATCAATACGTAAGCGGCGAAAACGGCACGGCTGCCATGAACTGCAATCGCCCAACTGCATCGGCATGGGAGCAGTTTACCGTGGTTGATGCAGGCGGCGGCAAAGTTGCCCTGCGCAGCCAAAACAAATACGTTTCATCTGAAAATGGTACGCAGGCTATTACCTGTAACCGCGCCACCATTGGCGATTGGGAAAAATTCGACTGGGTGCCTACCACCGATGGCAAGGTTACCTTTAGAGGCAATAATGGCAAATTTATCTCCAGCGAAAATGGTACCCAAGCCATGACCTGTACCCGCGCAACAGCTGCGGGTTGGGAAGCTTTTGGGGTGAATCAATAAGCTGCCCAACGCCTCAAGATTTAACTCACCATCCATAGGAATCTTTCGGGCCGGGATATCTGACGCTGATGCGGACATTTGCGCCATATTTAAAGCAATCGAAATTCTGCCAAAAGCAAAAAAAGCACGTTGCCAATAGCAGCGTGCTTTTTTTGCTTAATATTTTATGAGTAAACTTTAGTTGGTAACGCTTAGCAAATCGACGGTAAATACCAATACCGAATTTGCCGGGATACCCGCGCCCGGCGAGCTATTGCCATAAGCTAAAGCTGATGGTATAATAAGCACCATACGGCCACCCGGTTTTAAAAAAGGGATACCTTTTTGCCAGCCTTGGATTACATTGGCGAGCGGGAAACTAACGGCTGTTCCCTTGTCGAACTGTGAACCATCCAGTAATTTACCTACATAGTTAACGGTGACATTTGAACTAACCGTAGGGTTGGTGCCACTGCCCGGCGTAATGATTTGGTAATAAATGCCCGATGCATCTTTTGTAGCGGTAATGCTGGTGTTTGCTGCCAGGTAGGCCTTTATAGCGTTATCATCGGCAACGGCTTGTGCTGCCGCATCGAATTTGGCTTCTTTTTTACAGGCCGAGAAACCGACAACCAATAAACTCAGGATCAGTATATATTTTTTCATGTTAATAGTAACGGGTATTTGCTGTATTATGATACAGTGGTTTTTATTTTTAGTTCGTTCATCTGTGCTTCGGCGATGGTTGAAGGCGAATCGATCATCACATCGCGGCCCGAGTTGTTCTTAGGGAAAGCAATTACATCGCGGATAGAATCCAGTCCGGCGAAGATAGAGGTAAGCCTATCAAAACCGAACGCAATGCCGCCATGCGGAGGTGCGCCGTACTCGAAAGCATCCATCAAAAAGCCGAATTGTTTCTGCGCTTCTTCTTTTGAGAAACCAAGGTGCTTGAACATCAGGGCCTGCAATTCCCTATCGTGGATACGGATGCTGCCGCCACCAATTTCGGTACCATTGATCACCAAATCGTAGGCATTAGCGCGAACGTTTTTAGGGTCGGTATCCAGCAGGGCGATATCCTCTGGTTTTGGCGAGGTGAACGGGTGGTGCATGGCGTGGTAGCGCTCGGTTTCTTCGTCCCACTCCAGCAACGGGAAATCCAACACCCAAAGCGGTGCGAATTTATTCTTGTCGCGTAAGCCTAAACGACTTCCAATTTCCAGGCGTAGCTCGTTCATCTGCTTGCGTACCTTATCGGTTTGGCCGGCCAGGATGAGAATCAAATCGCCCTGCTCTGCTTCAAAAGATGCAGCCCAGTTGGTGAGTTCGTCTTCACTGTAAAATTTGTCAACCGACGATTTCAGGGTGCCATCGGTGTTGTAACGGCAATAGATCAGGCCGGTTGCGCCAATCTGCGGGCGTTTAAGCCATTCGGTTAGTTCGTCTAATTGCTTGCGGGTATAGCTTGCGCAGCCTTTGGCATTGATGCCCACAACCAGTTCGGCATTATCAAAAATGCTGAAACCTTTGCCTTTTACAATGTCGTTCAGTTCTACAAATTCCATCCCGAAACGGGTATCGGGTTTGTCAGAACCGTATAAACGCATCGCATCAGCATACTGCATCCGTGGGAAATCTCCCAGTTCCAGACCCTTAACTTTGCTAAACAAGTGGCGGGTTAATCCTTCGAAAATATTCAGGATATCCTCCTGGGTAATGAACGACATCTCGCAGTCTATCTGCGTAAACTCCGGCTGGCGGTCGGCGCGCAGGTCCTCATCCCTAAAGCATTTCACGATCTGGAAGTAACGGTCGAACCCGCTCACCATCAGCAATTGCTTAAAGGTTTGCGGCGATTGCGGCAGGGCGTAAAACTCGCCCGGGTTCATGCGGCTTGGTACCACAAAGTCGCGTGCGCCTTCGGGGGTCGATTTGATCAGCACCGGGGTTTCCACCTCAATGAAATCCAAATCAGATAAATACCTGCGTATTTCCTGCGCCATTTTGTGGCGAAGCACCAGGTTTTGGCGTATAGGGTTGCGGCGCAAATCCAGGTAGCGGTATTTGGCGCGCAGCTCTTCGCCGCCGTCGGTTTCATCCTCAATTAAAAAGGGAGGTATCTTGGCGGCGTTCAGTATCTCCAGTTCGGTAACGGTGATTTCAATTTCGCCGGTGGCAATTTTGGTATTTTTGTTAGAACGCTCTACTACCTTGCCGGTAACTCTTATCACAAACTCGCGGCCTAGCTGGCGACCGGCTTCGCGCAGGTTAGCGTCGGTATCGGTATTCAAAACTAGCTGGGTAAGGCCGTAGCGGTCGCGTACGTCGATAAAAGTGGTGCCGCCCAAATCGCGTGATTTCTGTACCCATCCGCAAAGGGTGATGGTTTCCCCTAAATTGCTGATATTTAATTGCCCGCAAGTGTGTGTTCTAAGCATAATTCCTTTTTAAAAAGTTCGCAAAAGTACATTTTTTTGAGATATGAGATGTGAGATATGAGAATTGAGATAGAAGAAAGTTCAGAAAACGGGCCTTTTAATGGGCACAAATTGGATAATTAAGCTTTGATGGGAAACTTACGGTGCCTGAAGATGAAGCGAATCAGCATAATCAATAAACAAACTATGCCGGCTTTGCGGATTGGGCCATCTTAAGCTTTAGCATGGGTTTCTCTACCCAATACCAGGATGCGGCCGCCAGCACCAGCGTAAGCAGAAACGATGCGCCGAAGTTGGCCGCTACGCCCCATTGCGGGAATTTGAGTGCCATTAACTGTTGTATAGGGAAAGCGTAAATGTACAGCCCGTAAGAAAAATCGCCCAGTTTATGGAAAGCTTTTACTTGAAGCGCTGGGTGATAGGCTACGGCAAAAATGCCATAGGCCAGCGAGATATTGAACGACGTAACCAGCAGCGGCGACCTGTAATGGAAGAGTAGCGCCGTAATGACGAACAAGCCTATGGACAGTGGAATATTGATGATGATTTTATTGCCGAATAAATAAGCGAGGCCACCTAAAAAAAACACCGCCCCCCATGAAAGCACAAACGCCATATACCAGGGCGCATAAATAATGCCCGCAAAAAATAAAGCTACCAAAAGCAATGCCGGGGTGGCCCCCGCTAGTGCTTTAAATTGCTTTTGCCACAATAGTAGGAGTATGCCCCACAATAAAACCACGGCATACAAAAGCAGTTCTCCTGCCAGCGTCCATAGGCTACCGTTTACCTGTTTGGCGTAGGGTATCGTTTCGAACACTCCGGGCAGCGTATTGTCCAGATTGTGTACGGTAAAAAGCCGCCACGCAAAATCGTACACGCGCCAGTCGGTAAAGTAATCGTGCAGGCTTAAGGTGGTGGCAAACGGGCCAATAACAAATGCGCAAAGCAAAGCCGCTACCAGCAACCCCGGGAATATACGCAGTGCGCGGGCTCATACAAAGCTGCCTAAAGTGGGCTGCCGGTAAAGACTTTTGGTGATGAGGTAGCCGCTGATGATGAAGAAAATTTTTACCCCCAGCGCACCAAAATCAATGAAGCCAATAAGCTTTTGAAGTGGTTCGTTACTGAACTGGCCATTGACGAGGTAGGTGTGGCTGAAAATAACCATAACAGCAGCCGTGAACCGCAGCAAATCGAAATTGTTGTTGCGCCCCTGGTCGAGCTGTTTAATGGTTATCATGCCTTACAAAGCTATAAATTAGTTTAATTGGGCGGGGTGATTAAAAGTACCTGGCCAAAAAATATCGACAAGCAAGCTTTAAAGGTTTTTAATGATCACTATTATTACTTGCGCGTAAAATCGTAAATTTGTTATATGGACATTCAGGCGGAAAAAATCGAATTGGTAAAAATGCTGCTCGACACCGAGGACACGACTTTGATTGAGCAAATTAAAGCCTTGTTTAAAACCAGGGAAGAAGATTTTTATTTAAACTTGCCTCAGCATGTAAAAGACGGGATAGAGAAAAGCCGTAAACAGGCTGAGGAGGGAAAGGTAATTTCATTAGACGAAGTATTTGCCCGCCTAGACAGAAGAAGATGAGCTTAAACGTTGTCTTTACCGAAAAGGCATATGAAACTTTAGAGATAACACTCGATTTTGTAAGGGAAAAATGGGGTGAAAAGACATCAGATAAACTAGATGCTGAGATTAGAAAGAAACTGAAACTCATCTCGCTCCATCCTTACATGTATAAAGCATCGTCTATCAAAAAAGAGCTAAGGAAGTGTACTGTAAGCAAGCAAACATCCTTTTTCTATGAAATAATGAAAGACCACATTCTGGTCGTATACTTCTGGGACAATCGCCAACAGCCAATTATGGAATAAGTAATCCCAGTTCCGAAAAGGCGAAGCCCGTGTTGAGCACCATCTCAAATCTCACGTCTAAAATCTCACATCTAATCCCTATATTTGCCACATAATTCTCAAGGGGTGCCTTGCTTTGGCTAATAGAAACAAACTGCAGGTTGTTTTTACCAAACTGAAAGACAGGCTGAGATCAAACCCATTGGAGTTGAATTTTCCCGCGTAGAGACACAATATTTTGTGTCCAGATAAAGCGCATCCGAGACACTAAATATTGTGTCTCTACAATTCAACCCCATGCACCTGATCCGGGTAATGCCGGCGTAGGGAGAGGTAACAAGTTAAGTGTACTGCCGTTTTATCCCGGCGGCAGATGGTTTAACTCATTTATTGTTCAACACATTTTGAAAAATTTATTTGCGGCGCTCTTCGCCCTGCTGTTGCCTGTATTGGCATCGGCCCAGTTTTCTATCAGCGGAAAAATCATCAATCAAGCCGGCGAAGCACTGCCCGGCGCAACCATTAGCCTTGTAAATCTAAACAGGGGCGCACAAACCAACGTAAGCGGCAATTACCGTTTTGATAACCTTCCTGCAGGCAATTATACGCTAATCGCCACCTACATCGGCTACCAGTCGCTTACCAAAACAACTGCGTTAAGCAGCAGTGAAACTATTAATTTTACTTTGTCCACAGGCGTTTTCAGTGCCGAGGAGGTGGTGGTAACGGCCACCCGTGCCGGCAAAAACTCGCCCACCGCATTTACTAACCTCAGCAAAAAACAGTTGGAGAAGAACAATTTCGGGCAGGATCTGCCTTATTTGCTCAACCAAACGCCATCGGTAGTTATTACCTCCGATGCAGGGGCGGGCATAGGTTATACCGGCATCCGCATCCGTGGCAGCGATGCCAGTAGGGTAAACGTTACCATCAACGGCATCCCGTATAACGATTCGGAAAGCCAGGGCTCCTACTTTGTGGACCTGCCCGATATCACCTCTTCCATCAATAACATACAGGTGCAGCGCGGGGTGGGTACATCAACCAATGGCGCAGGGGCGTTTGGCGGCAGCATCAACATCCAAACCACCACCCGTCGCGATACGGGTTATGCCGATATCAATAACTCGGTAGGCTCATACGGTTCGGTAAAGAATACCATCAACCTGGGTACAGGTTTATTGGGGGGGCATTTTAGTGTGGATGGCCGCTTATCGCGCATCAAATCTGATGGGTATATCGATAGGGCATCCTCGCAATTGAAATCCTTCTTCGTAAGCGGGGCTTATTATGGCGCCAACAGCACCCTGCGGGCCAACGTCTTCTCGGGTTACGAGCGTACCTACCAGGCCTGGAACGGCGTGCCCGATTACATCATCAGCAATAACAACCTGCCCAACCACCGCACGTATAACGAGCTGGGCATATTACCTGATGGCAGCTATTACAAAGACCAGGTAGATGATTATACCCAAAACCACTACCAGTTATTGTACGACCAAAAGCTATCGGATAAAGTATCCTTCAGCGGGGCCTTGCATTACACCAAAGGCAAGGGCTATTACGAGGAGTATAAAACGGATGCTGCAGTGGCCAATTACGGGTTAACCCCGGTAGTTATTGGTGGTGATACCATTAAAAATACCGACCTGGCCCGCCGCCGCTGGCTGGATAACGATTTTTACGGTATTACTTACGCGCTGAAGTATCAGCCCCAAAGCAACCTTAACTTTACGCTGGGCGGTGCTTATAACCGTTACAACGGTGCGCATTTCGGCAATATTATCTATACGGCGCAAAGCGCAGGCATACCGCCCAATTACGAATACTACCGTGACGATGCCAAAAAGAACGATTTTAATATCTTCGGAAGGGGAGAATACAAAACCGGCGACGTTACCCTGTTTGCCGATATGCAGTACCGCCGCATTTACTATTCGTTCCTCGGTTTCGACAGGAATTTGAACAACGTGCAGCAAAATGCCACGCTCAACTTTTTCAATCCTAAAGTGGGTGTCACCTACCAGCTTAACGATAATAACAACATCTATGCTTCCTTCGCAGTAGGCAACCACGAACCTAACCGCGACGATTATACCAACAGCACGCCGGCCAGCCGACCCAAGGCCGAGAATCTGAAAGATTTTGAGGCAGGCTATCGCACCAGCAGCGAAGCTTTCCGCGGCGGCATCAACCTGTTCTATATGCTGTATAAAAACCAGCTGATACTGACCGGCGCGTTAAATGATGTTGGCGCGCAGATACGCAATAACGTAAAGGATAGCTACCGTGCGGGGATAGAACTAGATGGCAGGCTGCAGATTACCCGGATGCTCAGCTGGGCGGCAACGGCAACCGTTAGCACCAATAAGATAAAAAACTACGGGCAGTTTTTGAATAATTACGATGACGGTAGCCAGGCCTTTATCCTGCTGAAGAAAACGGATATTGCTTATTCGCCATCGTTCATTGCCTCCAGCGAGTTGAGTCTTGCGCCGTTCAAAGGTGGCGAGATTGCCTTCATCAGTAAGTACATCAGCAGGCAATACCTGGATAATACCATGAACACCAACCCAGGAGGCTTTACATCGGCGGGCAGCAATGCCTTCATCACGGATAGATTATTGAAGAGCTATTTTGTGAGCGACGTGCGTATGCGGTACAACTTCAGCGTAAAATCAGTAAAAAACATCGGACTTGGCCTGCAGGTGAACAACGTGTTCAGTAAAAAATACGAAGCCAATGGCGCAACTTATCCCGATATTGAAGGCGGACAGGTAGTAAACTATAACTATTATTTCCCGCAGGCTACCCGAAACTTCATGGCCTCGGTAAGTTTAAGCTTTTAGGCGGATGCATAGCTGGATAGACCTTTTTATGGAACAGCTTAAGGCAACCACCTGGCCCGAATGGCTTGCGGTGATATTAGGCATAGCCGAAGTATTGCTGGCGCGCGCCAATAAGGTGTGGCTATACCCAACGGGTATAGCCGCAACCTTGATATCCATTTTCCTGTTGCTTAAAGTGGCCTTATATGCCGAAAGTCTACTCAATGGCTATTATGTGGTGATGAGCGTTTACGGCTGGTATTATTGGGTGAAAAAGCAAGGGCAACCTCCCGTTAAAGTAGCCTACGCCAACCGCCGCGAATGGCTAATAACCCTGCTCATCGTATTCGTAGGCTGGGGCCTGTTGTACTTTTTGCTGGCAAAGTTTACGCCATCTACGGTGCCGGTTTGGGATGCCTGGATATCATCAACCGCCTGGGCGGGGATGTGGCTGCTGGCGCGGCGCAAGATAGAGAACTGGTTGCTGCTGAACATCAGCAACCTGTTTGCCATTCCGTTACTTTACCACAAAAACCTGGTGATGTTTGCCATGCTTACACTCATACTGTTTGTGGTGGCCATTTTTGGGTATTGCGATTGGCGAAAGATCATCATCAAAGAACGTTTAACAGCCAATGAAAGCTGATATGGACCACCCCTCTACACTTTTACTACCCCATTGGGTTGATACCATACGCGCCTACACAGCCGAAGCTGAGCAATTGGGTAAGCTGCACCCTGCGCAGTTGGAACTGGTGTATCAGCAGCAATGGTTCAACCTGCTTGCACCCGCTACATATGGTGGGCTGCAAACGCCTCTCCCCCAACTGGTGGCCATAGAAGAGGCCCTCAGCTGGGCCGACGGCAGCCTGGGTTGGGTGGTTACGCTTTGCTGCGGCGCGGGCTGGTTTGTTGGATTTTTAGAGCCGGGTATGGCCCGACAGGTTTATGCGGATGGGCAGTGCTGTATTGCCGGCAGCGGTGCCGCAACCGGGACTGCGGAAATTACGGGCGAAGGCTACATCATCAACGGTAGTTGGAAATACGCCAGCGGTGTGCACCATGCTACCTATATCACCGTTAACTGCGTAATTACTTCTTCGGGTGTACCCGTCCTTAATGCCGACGGAACGGAACTGATCTTACCCTTCATTATCAAGCGTGCGGATGTTGCCCTGTTAACCGGCTGGAAATACATGGGCATGATAGCTACCGGTAGCGATGCCTATGAGATAACCGGTGTTTATGTAGATAAAAGCCATTGTTTTAAGATAGATGCCGAAGCTGCGGTAATAGATACGCAGCTATATCGCTACCCTTTTATGCAGCTGGCCGAGGCTACACTTGCCGCCAACCTGGCCGGTATGGCCCTGCATTTCACCGATCTTTGCGTGCCCGCCTTCGCGAACAAGGCCACCAACCTGCGCAGGGTAAGCCCGGCCCATGTTGCCACGATGATGGATGCACTTGAGGTGCAAACTACAATACTCAATCAAAGCCGGGCGGCTTTTCGTGAAGCGGTAGAAGCCTCCTGGCAGCAGCCTGATGATGAGGCCTTGTTGACGCAGGTAAGCCACACTAGTCGCGTGTTAGCCAAAACCGCCCGCGAGTGCGTAGGCGCGCTGTACCCGTATTGCGGCTTGTTGGCTGCATCGCCGGATACGGAGATTAACCGGGTATGGCGAGATTTGCATACCGCCAGCCAGCATGCGTTGCTTACGTTTATGGATTGATGGGGTGCAAAAGCCGGTCTGGTATTGGCTTGTTTCGCCATTACCGGGTTAGTATAGGTTTTATTTCCTGTGCCGGTGCAGTATCATTCGCATAATGCTATGTTTTTCATATATTTAGCATGCGTATAGACTATGTGCGTAGCTTTAAACACCCATGAATAAAATGCCTAACAGCCTCCGTTGCATCAACAAGGCAAAAACATACCGCAAGCATGCTTTTCTTCTTCCGGTACTATTCGTTGTTTTCTTTGTCATCCAAAGCTGTAAGCTCGATGCGCCCATAATCCCCGATTCGTTGCTCCATCCCGCGCCGGGAGATACCTCCCACCACGTTACGCCGCCGCCATCGGGTGCAACAGACACCGTTATAACAGATACTATCACACCTGCCTCGGCGAACTTTAATCAGCTTAAGGCCTGGAACGCTTTTAAAACGAGCGCCAGTGGCCGATACGATTTGTTGCTGATAGGAGACTCTTACACACAAGGCAATTTTTATAGCTGGCGTTTACGCGGGAAATTACTAACCGATGGTTTTACTGATGGCGGGCCTGGCTATGACAGCTTCGGCCGTTGGGATCCGATGTTTATGTTTTCAATAGATGCATCGATGGATCTGCAGGAACTAACCTTTGATTACGACCCACTGCTATGGGATACCAGCCCGGGCAACTATTATGGCCCATGCGGCAATGTTACCAATAACGCCCCTAACGCCCTCATAACTGTAAACTCGAAAGTACTACTTAATACCATGACCATAATTTACCAAAGGCATGCAGGTGGCGGTAGCTTTAGGTACCGGGTAAACGGCGGCGCGCGGACAACTGTAAGTACGGCCAATTCTACCGAAGATATTGGCAATGTGGTGGTAGACGTTTCGGCTGCCGGCGATAATATCGATTTGGAGATAGAACCCCTGGCTGCAGGCGAAGTGTTTTGCGGCGTAGCAGGGCACAGGGACGGCGATGGTGAAGTGCTCACCATGCATAAAGTGGGCAGCTCGGGCACCACCGCCGATTATTTTGCACATAACCCGCTTTGGGAACAATCTGTAAAGCTGCTGGAGCCAAAAGGCGCAATTATTATGTTTGGCACTAACGAGATGGACGGAAACGTTGATCCTGCGGATATGAAGAAAAACATCCAGCATATCATTGATCAATTGAAGCAGGCCCAGCCCAACTGTGATATCATGCTCATGTGCCCGCCAGAGACCCTGTATGAAACCGAACAACCCCGCAAATATAAAATAGCGAACTACGCGGATATGCTTTTTAGGTTGGCACTGGCTAATCATGCTGCCTTTATAGATTTTGCGAAGGTTTTCCCGCACTTTAGCCAGGCATCTATAGATGCCGACATCATGTCGTCTGATCGGAAACATCCGGGCGATGTTGGCAGCGAACTCATGGCCGAAACCATTTATAAGGCTTTTAAAAGGTAAGCGGTTATTATATTTACTATTGCGTAACGCAAAAATCACATTGCGAACAAATAGCAATGCAGATATTTGCGCAGTTTAAAATCGCTGTTTATGAAATTAAGGCATCTGTTATTTGTTATAACCCTTATTGCTACGGGCGCATCAGCCCAATCTAAAAAAGTAACTACGGCAGCCACAGGCGTGCCCCGCCCCAAACTGGTGGTAGGTTTGGTTGTTGATCAAATGCGCTGGGATTACCTGTACCGCTATTACGACCGTTACCAGGCCGGCGGCTTTAAGCGTATGCTGAACGAAGGCTTCACCTGCGAGAATACGCTGATACCTTATATCCCAACTGTTACCGCTGCCGGGCATACCTGTATTTATACTGGTTCGGTACCTGCTTTACACGGCATTGCAGGCAACGATTTTATTATACAGGCCACAGGCAAGGTAATGTACTGTACAGATGATAGCACCGTGGTTGCCGTGGGATCTAACTCCATTGCGGGGAAAATGTCGCCGCGCAATTTACAGGCCAGTACCGTTACCGATGAATTGAAACTGGCCACCAACTTTCGCTCCAAGGTTATCGGCATCGCGCTGAAAGATCGAGGAGGTATTCTGCCTGCGGGACACGCTGCAAACGCAGCCTATTGGTTTGATGATGCCAGCGGCAACTGGATCACCAGCACGTTTTACATGAACGCCCTGCCGGCATGGGTAAATACCTTCAACAGCCAAAAAAATCCCGAGAAATATTTGAAACAGGATTGGAATACACTTTATCCTATCAGTACATACGTACAAAGTGCCCCTGATAATAGCCCACGTTACGAAGGCAAATATAGTGGTGCAGAGGCTCCCACTTTCCCGGTGAAAACATCTGAATTGTACAAAGGCCGCCTGGGTATGATTCGCAGTACGCCATACGGTAATAGCCTTACGCTTGATTTGGCAAGGGCTGCCGTAGACGGAGAGCAACTCGGTAAAAATGTAGTGACGGATTTTCTGGCCATCAGCCTATCATCTACCGATTACATCGGCCACCAGTTCGGCCCCAATTCGGTTGAAGCCGAGGATACTTACCTGCGCCTAGATAAGGACCTGAGTGAATTTTTCAGTTATCTGGATGCCAAAGTAGGAAAAGGAAACTATACGGTATTCTTAACAGCCGACCATGGCGCTGCCCACAACCCACAGTTTTTGATTGACCACAACATCCCGGCGGGTTATTGGGATGATGGCGCAGCACGCACCCAAATGAACGCTATGCTGGAGAATAAATACAAGGTAAAAAACCTGGTGCTGGGCCTGGAGAACTACCAGGTAAACTTTAACTACGCAGCTATTAACAAAGAGGGCCTTAGTGAAGAAGCCCTTAAGTTAGACGTGATTCAATACCTGCAAAAACAACCCGGCGTTGCTTTTGTGGTAGATATGCAAAGGGCACAAACCGCCAACATCCCAGAGGAATTGCGTGCCCGTATCATAAACGGCTACAGCGTTGAGCACAGTGGTACGGTACAAATTGTATTGAAACCAGGGTACTACTCCGGCCATGGCGGCACAGGCACTACCCATGGCACCTGGAACCCCTACGATGCGCATATACCGCTGGTATTTATGGGTTGGGGCATAAAGCATGGTAGCCTTGTACGCGAAACCCACATGACAGATATCGCTGCAACCATCGCAGCCCTGTTGCACATACAGGCACCAAGCGCTAACATCGGCACCGCCATAGGCGAGGTGTTGAAATAAGAGATTAGGGGCCGGACCTTAGAGATTAGTTCGGTAACGATAAAACTGATTAGCTTTGGGGCTGTGCTTTTGTACAGCCCCTTTATTTTTATAATAAATCCGACATTGAGAAAATACATATCCAAATTCCATTACTTAACCCAGGATTTGCCACACCGTAGCCACGTGGAGCAGGCGCAGATAGCTTGCGAAGCCGGGTCCAACTGGGTGCAGTATCGCTGCATGACCAAAACCGACGAGGAGTTGATTGCCGAGATACACCAGATAGCGTCCATCTGCGATGATTGGGGAGCCACGCTGATATTGACTAACCACTATCATTTGCTGGATAAAGTAGATGCGCAAGGCGTGCACATAGAAGATTTTGATGCGGATTTTGCTGCCATACGAGAGGCTATTACTGATGAAAAAACTTTAGGCGCATCTGCCACGAATATCGAGGCATTGCTTCGCGTACAGAATAGCGGCGTGGTAGATTATTGCGGTTATGGCCCCTTCGCCCACACCGATACCAAACCCAACGACAAACCCTTGCTGGGTTACGCAGGCTATTATGCTTTGGAAAAACAGCCTATAGACATCCCCGTAATAGCCGTGGGGGCGTACAACTTACCGATGTAGAGCCGCTTTTGGCAACAGGCATTTATGGCATTGCCGTTTCTTCAGCGGTAAATTTAGCCTTGGATCCCAAGAGCGCCGTGAAGGAGTTTTATAGGAAGATATATTAAAAATGCGGACCCAAGATAAACTTCACAATGTCATTTCGACAAACAGACGGGCGGGCGGTGAAGGTGGGTGAGGAGAAAACTTATACGGCTCTATGTGCGGCCATGCAAGCCCGAATTGTGTATTGCACAAGATTCCTCGACACCCCATTAGCATGATGCGCGGCTCTGGCTCGCTCGTATGACAAAAGGTAAAGACGCGGTATTTTGCGTCTCTACTAAAACATCGGATGATTATTGGCCGATTTTGCGGGTACCTCCTGTATCACGTCCCAGTGCTCGGTTATCTTGCCGTTCTCTATCCTGAAGATATCGATAACCGAAATGGTTTTATCGCCCATTTTGCTTTTGGTGTGTATGTACACCAGGTCGCCATCGGCACTCAGGTGCTGGATATCTATTTTGGTTTTGGGTGCGCCTTTAAACCAAAGCGTGGCGCCATCTTTCAGGGCGGCTTTACCATCCGGCAGGGCGGGGTTGTGCTGTATATAGTTATCGGCCAGGTATTGGTCTGCCGCTGCTATGTTCTTATCGCCAAAAAACTCCTGATAAAACTCAGCTACCATTTTTTTATTAAGCGATAGCTGCGTAGCCTGCCTGCTCAACGAATCGGCAGTAGCCTGTACATTGTCGGCTGCCTGGTTACCACAGGAAGCCACGATTATAGCTAATGCTACAAACAAAACGGGGACGATCTTTTTCATGGTTAAATATATAGATTATTAAAGATAATTAATTACGGGCCTGTAAGACACATAAATATGTTCGTCCAGTATCTGCCCTAGTTTGTACACTGTGCCTTTCAAGATGCCTTGTTTTTCGAAGCCCGCTTTCTCCAATACCCGCATCGATGCCGGGTTGCTACCGAACACTCCCGCTTGCAGGCAAATGATATCGAATGTGGCGAAGGCATACCGCGTTACCAGCCGTGCTGCTTCCGTCATGATGCTGCGATCCCAGTAGGGCTCGCCCAGCCAGTAGCCAAATAGCGGCGATTTACTGAATACATCCCCGCGGAACTCAATACCTATCGTACCAGCGAACGCTCCGTCAACCTCTATCACCAGGCTTGTAGCCGGCTGTTCATCTATCTTTTGGCCTATAAACCATTCCGCATCGGCAAAAGTATATGGTGAGGGGAAGCGGTCGTATAAATTGGCGGCTATGTTGGGATTATCGGCAAGCCGCTGCAGGTCTGCCGCGTCGCTTTCGCGCCAGTTGCGTAAGGTAAAGTTGCTGCCTTTTATTTCCATTTGTAACAATCCAATCGTTAAAAATAGTAATATTACTTAAACTGTTAACTTGCGGCTGCTTATACTTTCTACGATGAAAAAAATCTTTACCCTGTCTTTCTTACTGATGGCATCCGGCGCAATGGCCCAAACATTGGGCACGCTCAGCATCGATAAAATCATGCGCGACCCGAAATGGATGGGCGTATCGCCATCCAACATCCGCTGGAGCGACGACAGCAGGAAAATATACTTCAACTGGAACCCTAAGAATCAGGACCGCGACGGCCTGTTTGCCATCACCCCAACAAACATAAGCCCCATAGCGGTGGGTACAGTCGAGGAACGCATGCTGCCATCCGAAACAGGCAGCTGGAACAAAAAACACACGCTGAAAGCCTTTGAAAAAAACGGTGACATTTACCTGTTGGATATAGCCACGGGCAAAACCAGCCAGCTTACCAGTACTACCGAGCGCGAAGCTCTGCCCGTATTCACCGGCGATGAAAGCGCCATCCTGTTCGTTAAGGATAATAACCTCTATAAGTTAAGCCTGGCCAAAGGCGCGCTGGTTCAGCTCACCAACTTCGTAAAAACAGCCAGCAAACCTGTCAAAAAGAACACCGACAACCAACAGGAAGCCTACCTGAAAAAGCAGCAATTGGAACTGTTCGACATTATTAAAGTAGAGGATAAAGACCGCAAGTTGGATAGTATCGAACGCGAAAATATGGCATTGCCAAAGTTGAAGGAAATCGTTTATGGAGATA
Organism: Mucilaginibacter psychrotolerans; assembly: GCF_004519315.1. Lineage (GTDB taxonomy): Bacteria > Bacteroidota > Bacteroidia > Sphingobacteriales > Sphingobacteriaceae > Mucilaginibacter > Mucilaginibacter psychrotolerans. The sequence goes on along the minus strand of NZ_SOZE01000035.1, from coordinate 24,932 downwards.
GGCGCGTAAACGGCGTTCAATTGAGTCCCGATGGGCGATACATTACTTACCGCCTGATACAGCCAGCCGATGGCGGGCGCAACGGCATAGTGCCCGATTACGTAACCGCGTCGGGCTTTACTGAAGATATCCCTAACCGCACCAAAGTGGGCGCGCCGCTATCAACATCGGTAAGTTATGTGTTCGACAGGCAGCGGGATACGGTGTATGCGATATCGACCAAAGAAATACCGGGTATAAAAGAGCTGCCCGATTATCTGAAAGATTACCCCAAGCTGCTGGCAGACCGTAAAAAGGCCGATGCCGACCGCAAGGTGGATGTGGGGCAGCCAATATGGAGCCAGGATGGGAAATACGCGGTAGTGGTGGTAGAATCGCAGGATAATAAGGACCGCTGGATAATGAAGCTGGATGCCGCAACAGGCAAGCTGACCCTGCTGGATCGCCAGCGCGATGAAGCCTGGATAGGCGGGCCTGGTACCGGCGGCTTCTTCGCCAACGGCAGCCTCGGCTTTACCGATAATACCCACTTTTACTACCAAAGCGAGGCCAGCGGCTACTCGCACTTGTACATGGTAGACTTAGTGAGCGGCACTAAAAAACAGCTTACGGCAGGTAAATGGGAGGTGCAAACGCTCAAACTATCTAACGATAAAAAGACGTTTTACTTTACCGCCAATATCGAGCATCCGGGTATTACCCATTTTTACAGCATCCCCGTAAGCGGTGGCGCGCCCGTGAAGATAACCGGCATGAAAGGCGGGAATGAAGTAGACCTCTCGCCCGACGAAAAATGGCTGGCCATACGCTACTCTTACGCTAACAAGCCTTGGGAACTATACGTGCAAGCCAATAAACCCGGCGCAAAAGCAGTGCAGGTAACCAACTCTACAACGCCAGAGTTTAACTCCTACGCCTGGAGGGAACCGGAGGTTATCAGTTTCAAGAACCGTTATGGCAGCGATATTTACGCCCGCGTGTACCAGCCCAAAACGCCCGACCCTGCCCGGCCTGCCGTTGTATTTGTGCATGGTGCGGGTTACCTGCAAAACGTGCACTATTGGTGGAGCAGCTACTTCCGCGAGTTTATGTTCAACAATATGCTGGCCGATAATGGCTATACGGTGATTGATATCGATTACACGGCCAGCTCGGGCTACGGTCGCGATATGCGCACCGGCATTTACCGCCACATGGGCGGCAAAGACCTTACCGACCAGGTAGACGGCGTGAAATACCTGGTGGATAAATACGGCGTAAACCCTAAGCACGTTGGCCTGTACGGCGGCTCGTACGGTGGTTTTATTACGCTGATGGCGATGTTTACCCAGCCTGATGTGTTTGCCGCAGGTGGTGCCATACGCTCGGTTACCGATTGGGCGCATTACAACGACGGCTACACCTCCAATATCTTGAATGAGCCGTTTGAGGATGATATCGCTTACCGCCAAAGCTCGCCCATATACTTTGCCGATGGCCTTAAAGGCAGGCTACTGATGTTGCATGGCATGGTAGACCAAAACGTGAACTATCAGGACATCATCCGCCTTACCCAAAAACTGATAGAATTACACAAAGAAAACTGGGAACTGGCATCGTACCCCGTAGAAGACCACGGCTTTGTACAACCCAGCAGCTGGACGGATGAGTATAAACGCATTTTTAAATTATTTGAGGAGACGTTGAAGAGGAAATAGTTTTAAGTCCGAATTATATGTTCGAAAACATGCTATCAAAGTTTTGTCTTCGAATAGTATTGCTTGGGTTTCTAAGTGATTTCAAATAATCGTTGAAGTCGTTTTTGATATCAATTAATAAATGTTTGGGATTTATTCTAATATCATCAGTCCCAATAAACTCGATTGGATGCAAATACGACGTGTTTATTATAATTCTTCCGTCAACCATACCATTGTGAAATAATCCGCACCTTGCAGCACTATATAAATTATCTAAATCCGAATCCGAATAAGCGTTAGGATAAATTCTATGAATGGAATTTTTGAAAAAAGTTCCGCTGCGGTTACGGCTGCTTTCGCCTTGAATATATTGTTGTATGCCCTCTAAGTAGGACATACAAATCATAAGCACTATAAATCCATTGCCCTTGCTTTTTATCATTCTTGTGGCGTTGTTTAAAAACCAACCCTTAACCTGCCTTTCATAAATTAATATTTTGTCATTAATCAAATTTGGATTAAGTATCATTTGTTTTTTTTCATCAAACGCTTCCGGGATATTTTCGATGTAAAAGCCAAGAATATCAGGAGCAATATAAATAGCGAAATTAGGATGAATGCGCTTAGCCATTTTAGGTGTGATTTTGAGTTACAGGTTTACGTTGAATGTTGCAATTTATCAATTATACACCCACATCAAAACCTTTTTCTTCTGTTTTTTCAACAGCGCATCTACCGTTTTCATGGTTTGGTTGGAAATAGCGGGGCAGCCCCAGCCTTCGGGCGTACCGTTGGGGTACACTTCCGTTTCGCTCACTTTTTCCCAGGAATGAAAAACGATTTGCCGGGCGTAGGCATTGCTGTTGGTGGCATCTAATCCGGTTAAATAATATTTTACGTTGATGCCCCAGGCACTGTAATCGCGTGCGCCGATGGCGTATTTGCCCAGGGCCGTGCAGTGGCTGCCGTCGGCATTGCTAAAGACTGGTTTGTCCTTGCTCCACTCTCCCGACCACGGACTAACCCCGCAGCCGTGGCTTACCAATCCTGATGTGATGGCCTTATCTTTCTTAAAATCCCACACTATAAAACGCTTGACACCGCTGGGCAGGCTCATATCGATCAAAATATAATACCGCAAATTGTAGCCCCGCTTTTTAGAATACAGCAAAGCCTGTTTGGCCTTTTCGCGTGTGCGGGTAATATCGATATGCGGCGTATCAGCAATGGCGATGGTGCAACACAGTGATAGAAATATTAACAGAGCGAGAAGTTTAGGTCTCATGGATGGGTTAAAGGTTTAGGATGATAACGGTAAAGATGCCCTTGTATTTTGCAGGTACAGAAATACTACGCCGTTCTATTTCCATTCGTGTATTTCGGTATAATTAGTGAAATTCGAGCCTCAATAATTTTTACCCCTATGGAAACCATCACCTGGAACGATTTCGAAAAAGTAGAGTTACGCGCAGGTACTATTTTAGAAGCTACCGATTTTCCTGAGGCACGTAAGCCGGCCTATAAACTCAAGGTCGATTTCGGGCCGCTGGGCATCAGGCAATCCAGCGCGCAGATAACCAAACACTATACCAAAGAAGAACTGCCCGGCAGGCAGATCATCGGCGTGGTTAATTTCCCGAAGAAACAGATAGCCAATTTTATGTCGGAGTTTTTGGTAACCGGCTTTGCCGATGAAAACGGCGATATTGTTTTGGCAACTGTTGATAAACCGGTTCCAAACGGCAGTAAGCTGATATAGGGTTGTAAGTGATGCGTTATCAACCTTGCATATCCAAAACAATAAAACCGTCATGGTGCACCTGTTTCAATATCCCCTCATAAAAGTAGCCAAAATGCTTACCCGCTTTGCACGTTTTAGACCTGCCGTGTGGGGTGCCGAAAGGATTTCGGCATGACGTGGCAATGAAACGTCATCTTGAACTTGTTTCAAGACCCCATCATAAAAGTTGCCAACATGCAAAGCCGCTTTGCACGCCGGTTACCTGCCGTGTGGGGTGCCGAAATAAATTCGGCATGACGGTGGGGGGGTAAAGTATTTATAAATCCCTCTGCCAAAAAGCAAAAACCCCTTTAAGCGCATAGCTGAAAGGGGTTTTTATGGAATAAGTTAATCTTGTTATAGCTTTAACCATTTTTTGCGTACCGCCAATTGCTGGGCAGTTGGGTTTGGCAATTCTTCGGCTTTGTATTGCACACGGTTATTGCGCAGCAGGGTGACCGGCAGGGTGTAGGGCTTGCCATCGCGGTTAACGGCAACGGTAATTTTATCGCCAACTTTATGGGCTGCTATGGCGGCTGCCAGGTCGGTTACCGGTGCGCCATCTATTGATACAATTTCGTCGCCAACGTTCAGGCCGTCTATCCAGCCTGCGCCGCCGCGTAATACCATGCTAATGGTTTTTTTACCGTTTGCCTGGTTGCTGGTGCCTATGCCAAGGGTGGGGCTGTTGCTATCGGCCAGCTGGTCGGTAATTTTGTAGCCGGCGTAGGCCAGGTATTTGTTATAATCAAAGGCTGCCAGGCCGTTGATGTATTTGGCATAAAAATCATCCAGGTTCTTCCGTGCAAATTTCTCGAAACCGGCTTTAAACTCCGCATCGGTATAACCGCGTTTTTTGCCTTTATAATAGGTATCGTACATGTACTTCATTACATCGTCTAATGATTTTTTGCCGTTGGTAGCGTTGATGATCTCAAGATCGAGCAGCATGCCCACAACGGCGCCTTTGTCGTAGTAAGATATGCCGGTATTGTACGAGTTTTCGTTAGGGCGGTAGGCTTTTATCCAGGCATCAAAGCTGGCTTCGGCCAATGGCTGCACTTTAGTGCCGGGCTGGTTCTCTACGGTGTTGATATCGCCCAGGGCATCCTCTAAAAAGGCATCGGCCGAGTAAATATCGGCATGGCGGCGGGCCAGATTCTGGTAATAAGCCGTAAATCCCTCTGCTATCCAAAGGTTGGTGGTGTAGTTCTCGTTGTCGTAATCAAACGGACCTAAAACAATAGGACGCAGGCGTTTTACATTCCACAAGTGGAAATGCTCGTGCGCTACCAGCCCCAAAAAGCCCATGTAGCCGCTTTCGTTGCCATATTGCTCGCGACCGGCACCCAGCACGGTAGAGCTTAAATGCTCCAGGCCGCCACCACCGCGCTGGCGGTTATGCACAATGAAGGTGTAATGCTTATTGGGGTTTTCGCCAAAAACAGCAGTTTCGGCTTCGATGATCTTGGCCATATCTTTCTTCAGGCGTTCTTTATCGTAATTGCCGCCGCCGTACATGGCCACTTCATATTTTACGCCGGCTGCATCAAAACCAAAAACATCCTGTGTGCCCACTTCTATAGGCGAATCGAACAGGATATCGAAGTTTGGCGCTGTAAGTGTAAATTGGTCGCCGCCTATTTTTTCCAAACTGGTAGATACGGTGGTCCAATCTTTATAAGGGGTGATTTTGATGGTAGATGGCTCGTTAAGCATGCCTTTTGGATATAGGAATACGCCGGTAGTGGATAAAAAGCCATGCGATACATCCACAAAGCTGGTACGTACCGATACCTCGAACGCATAAACTTTGTATTTAACCACCACAGTTGAAACACCGGCGGTATTGATATGCCAGGTGTTCTTGTTAAGCTTTGGTGCGGCAACATCTTTGCCGTTGGCAGTAGCGGTAAGCGATTCAATATTTTTGGCAAACTCCCTTACCAGGTATGAGCCGGGTGTCCAAACGGGCATTTTTAATTCAATGGAAGCTTGCTTGAGGCCGCTAAGGGTCATCTCTACATCTACGTAGTGTGCCTGCGCCTCGGGGAAGGAAACTTTGTAAGCGATTTTTGGTGATACTACAGCTGCACTGGCCGGTGTGATCTTCATAAATAACAGTATTAAATAAGCCAGGGCTATTGGTTTAAGATTTTTCATGGTGCAAGTTATAAAATTTTACCTTTTTTAATTGCAAAGCAAAAAATAGCCGGGTTGTAAAATGGTTGATACAAGCAAGCAAAATAAAGCCTAAGCGGTTAGTTTTGCGGGAATTAAAAGCAGCTGTTTATACGCCAATAGTTTGATATTTGCGGGATATGATGAGCCGGCTGCCATTAGCCCCAAAGCAGCACTGAATTTTAAAATGACTATTGTACCCATAAACATCGTAACACCCCCGCCACACGCCCAACATGAAAACTAAATACATTATCTATACGCTGCTGGCTTTATTGGTGGCGTTCCTTATTTACAACAAATTTTTTAGCGAGCATGCTAAAGAACGTGATGCGCTAACCGCAGGCCCGGGTGGTGGTGGTGCTAAAGGGGGCAAAGATGCCAAGGGGGGCAAGCAAAGCCCGCCCGTATCGGTAACGCTGCTGGTGGTAAAAGATACCGCCGTAAACAACCAGATAGACATTACGGGTACTATTGATGCCAACGAAAAAGTAAGCCTGATAAGCCAGACGGCCGGCAACATCACCGGCATATATTTTACCGAGGGCACCAGGGTGACCAAGGGCCAGTTGCTGGTAAAAGTTTACAACCAGGATCTGCAGGCATCCTTGCAGCAGGTGAATGCGCAAATGATACTGGCAAAAGACATCAATAATCGCAATAAGATATTATTAGAGAAAGAGGCCGTGAGCAAGGAGGAGTACGAAACCTCGTTATCATCGCTCAACTCTATAAAGGCGCAGGCAGATGTGATAAGGGCACAGATTTCCCGCACCGAAATTCGCGCGCCATTCTCGGGTACCATTGGGTTGCGTAACGTAAGTCCGGGCGGCTACCTGTCACCATCTACACCGATAGCAACCATTGTGAATATCGACCCGGCAAAGCTTACTTTTTCTGTGCCCGAACGTTACCTGCCCATTATAGGCAAAGGCAGCAAGGTAAAGTTCACTATTGAAAGCTCCTTGAAAGAATTCAGCGCTACGGTTTACGCCATAGAGCCTGCTTTAGATGCCGCATCGCGCACCATAACCGTGCGTGCAACGGCTCCTAACGTGGGCAACCTGCTTACTGCGGGTTCTTTTGCCAAGATAAACCTTACGCTGGATCAGATACCTAAAACGATAATGCTGCCCACCGAAGCCGTTATCCCCGACTTAAAGAGCAGCAAGGTATATGTGTACCACAACGGCATTGCCGAAGCCCGTTTTGTGAAAACCGACCTGCGTACCGATACCAAGATACAGATAGTAGATGGCTTGAAACAAGGCGACAGCGTAGTGGTATCGGGCCTGATACAGATACGCCCCAAATCGCCTTTGAAGATTAAAAAAGTTATACAATAACCCTATGAGTTTATCGTCCGTAAGTATAAAAAGGCCGGTATTGGCAACGGTTATGTCGGTTGTCATCGTGGTTTTCGGGGTAATTGGCTATACCTTTTTGGGTGTGCGAGATTTCCCCTCTGTAGACCCGCCTATCATATCCGTATCTACCAGTTACTCGGGTGCTAACGCCGATGTGGTAGAATCGCAGATAACCGAGCCGCTGGAGAAAGCCATTAATGGTGTGCCGGGCATCCGCAATATATCCTCTACCAGTTCGGTTGGTAGCAGCAATATCACCGTAGAATTTAACCTGGATGCCGACCTGGAAACCGCCGCTAACGACGTGCGCGACAAGGTAAGCCAGGCGCAACGCCAACTGCCGCAGGATATCAACGCGCCGCCGGTAGTTACCAAGGCCGATGCCAGTGCAGACAACATCATCACCCTAACCGTAAGCAGCGATAAGCGCAACATTATGCAAGTGAACGATTATGCCGAGAACGTATTGCAGGAAGGCCTGCAAACCATTCCCGGTGTAAGTACCATTAATATACAGGGCCAGCGCCAGTACGCCATGCGTTTATGGATAGATCCTAATAAGCTTTCGGCACTGGGGCTTACCGCTACAGATATAGGTACGGCACTTAACCGCGAGAACGTGGAGCTACCGGCCGGTAAAATAGAAGGTAACAATACCGAGATCACCATCCGCGCGCTGGGCAAGCTCACGAATGAGAAGGATTTCAATAACCTTATCATCCGGGCGGATAGCAACCGGGTAATCAGGCTGAGCGATATTGGCTACGCTGTGCTGGGTTCTGCCAACGAGGAAACCTCGCTTAAAGAATCTTTCGTGCCGATGGTGAGCCTCAACGTGGTGCCGCAACCGGGTGCCAACTACGTGCAGATAGCCAAGGATTTTTATGTAAGGCTGGCACAAATACAAAAAGATTTGCCACCGGACATACACGTAAAAGTGGCGCTGGATAACACCAAATTCATCAATAACTCCATCATAGAAGTAAAAGAAACTCTGCTGGTATCTTTCGTGCTGGTGGTCATCATCATCTACCTTTTCTTCCGCGATTGGCTCATCGCCTTCCGCCCGCTGATAGATATCCCGGTATCATTGATAGGGGCATTCTTTATCATGTACGTGTTCGGTTACTCCATCAATATCCTTACCCTGCTGGGCATTGTGCTGGCAACGGGCCTGGTGGTAGATGATGGTATTGTAGTAACGGAGAATATCTACAAAAAAGTAGAGGGCGGCATGGCCATACGGCAGGCAGCGTTCCAGGGCTCGGCAGAGATATTCTTCGCGGTGGTATCAACCTCAGTTACATTGGCGGCGGTGTTTCTGCCCATCATGTTTTTACAAGGCTTTACGGGCAGGCTATTCCGCGAATTTGCGGTAGTGGTGGCGGGTTCGGTGCTCATCTCGGCATTCGTATCGCTGTCTCTAACCCCGATGCTGAATGTGAAATTGATTCGCAAGAGCCAGAAAAAATCTAAGTTCTACGAAAAAACCGAACCGTTCTTTGTGAACATGACCAACGGGTACACCGAAACGCTGGTGAATTTCATGAAAAAGAAATGGGTATCATTTGTAATATTAGGCGGTTCGCTATTGCTTACTGGCGTGTTATTCAAAATAACTCCATCGGAGCTGGCCCCGCTTGACGATCGCAGCCTGCTACGGTATGCGGTAACCGGCTCTGAAGGTGCAACCTATGAGTTTATGACGCGCTATATGGATAAGGTAGCCCAGATCGTAGCCGATTCGGTACCTGAGGCAAATGTGAATTTGGAGATCGTGTCACCATCGTTTGGTGGTGGTGGTTCGGCAAACTCGGGCTTTGGCCGTGTGGGTTTGGTACCACCAGATCAGCGTAAGCGCAGCCAGCAGCAAATTGCCGATTTCCTGAACAAGAAATTACGCGCCATGCCCGATGCCCGTGCCATTGTGGTGCAGGAGCAAACCATAAGCGGGGGGGGGAGCGGTGCGCGTACTTCGCTGCCGGTGCAGTTCGTTATCCAAAACCAGGATTTCGAGAAGATACGCAAGGTACTGCCGGAGTTTTTTGCAGAAGTATCAAAAAGCCCGGTTTTCCAGGGGACAGACATTAACCTTAAATTCACCAAACCCGAGTTGCGTGTAACGACAGACCGCGACCGTGCACGCGACCTCGGCGTTTCGGTAGAAGATATTGCCCAGACGCTGCAACTTTATTATAGCGGGGGGCGGCTCGATTACTTCCTCATCAACGGTAAACAATATCAGGTAATAGCCCAGGTAGACCGCGGCAACCGCGATCAGCCGCTGGATCTGAAATCGGTTTACGTGCGCAGTTCAAAAGGTAACCTGGTGCAGCTGGATAACGTGGTGAAGATACAGGAAAGCGCCACGCCTCCTTCTATTTACCACTTTAACCGTTATAAATCGGCAACGGTGCAGGCGGGCCTTGCGCCGGGTAAAACCATAGGCGATGGCATTGCCGAGATGAACCGCATCTCTAAAGGCATGCTCGATGAAACCTTTAGCACCGCATTGAGCGGCCCATCGAGAGATTACGCCGAGGGTTCATCCAACATCGCATTTGCATTCCTGTTCGCGCTGTTGTTGATCTATTTAGTGCTTGCCGCCCAGTTCGAGAGCTTCGTAGATCCTTTTATTGTGATGCTCACCGTGCCGCTGGCCATTTCGGGGGCCTTCCTGTCGCTCTGGTTGTTCGATCAAACGTTCAATATCTTCAGCCAGATAGGTATCATTACGCTGGTGGGGCTGGTAACCAAAAACGGTATTTTGATTGTGGAGTTTGCCAACCAGCGCATGGAACATGGCCTGAATAAATACGAAGCCGTGGTTGAGGCCGCAACATCGCGCCTGCGCCCCATATTAATGACCAGTTTGGCCGTGGTGTTAGGTTCCGTACCTATTGCATTAGCTTTGGGTGCCGGTGCAAAAAGCCGTATGTCGCTGGGTATCGTTATCATCGGGGGGATGCTTTTCTCGCTGGTACTTACCTTGTACGTAATCCCTACCATGTATATGGTGTTAGGCTCTAAAACGCGTAAGGACCCTGATGAAGAAACCGAAGAAGAGGCTAAGGCCATCCATCCAACGCACATTATCGTCCCCAAACATTAAGCAGCAATGAAAATCAAATATATAATGGGCTTAATTTTTTGCACGCTGCCTTTTACCGGGCTGCATGCACAGGATGCCCCCTTACTTACGCTGAAAGATGCGGTAGAAATAGCCCTGAAGAATAATTACAACATCAGGCTATCGCAAAACAACGCAGCCATACAGGGTAATAACGTTACACTGGGCAACGCCGGCTTTTTGCCTACGGTAACGGGCAACCTTACCCAAAACAGCAGCGTGCAAACCACCAAGCAAACCCGCAGCGACGGTACGGTGAACGATATCAAAAACGCTCATAACAGTAATTTGAACTATGGCGTAAACCTCAACTGGACAGTTTTTGACGGCTTTGCCATGTTTGCCACTTATGACCAGCTGAAACAGCTGGATAAGCTCGGTGCCATACGCATGCAGGATACCATTCAAAGCACTGTTGCCAGCGTTATCAATACCTATTACAGCCTTATCAGCCAAAATGAGCAGATAAAAGCCCTGCGCGGGGCCATAGATATATCGCGTACGCAGGTGCGCTACGCCAACGATAAGTTTACTGTAGGCCGTGTTTCCCGGCTGGATGTGTACAATGCACAGGTGAACCTGAATACCGATACCGCCGCATTGATTACCCAGCTGCAGCAATTCAAAAATACCAAGATACAGATGAACCAGCTGCTGGTGCGCGATCTGCAAACCGATTTTACCGTGGGCGACACCATCGTAGTAGACCGCTCGCTGGTATTGGGCGATATACTGAGTAAGGCACAAACCCAAAACCCGGGCATACTATCCTCGCAGATAAACAAGCGCCTGGCCGATATAAACCTGAAACAGGTACGCAGCACGCGCTACCCTACAGTGGGGCTAACATCGGGCTATACCTTTACCCGCAACAAAACCCCCGCGGGCTTTACGCTGCAACAGAATGCACATGGCTTTGCCTATGGCGTGGTCGCATCGGTAAACATATTTGACGGGCTTAACCAGTGGCGCAGGGAGCGTAATGCCAAATTGCAGATAGATAATGCCGACCTGGATTATAAGAAGACCATGCAGGAAGTTGAAGCGCAGATCAGCAGTTTTTATGTTTCCTATTTGTCGGGGTTGGATTTGATAAAAATAGGGGAGTCTAATGTAGACCTGGCGCGCAAAAACCTGGAGATATCCTTAGAGAAATACCGCCTGGGCAACATTACCCCGCTGGAGATACGCGAGGCGCAAAGGAACTACCTGGATGCACAGTCTACCTTCTTTTCGGCGCAGTACCAGAGCAAAATGGCCGAGGTTACTTTAAAGCAGATAACTAACAGTATAAATATTCAATAAAGTAGCTTTAATTGCTTTAAAAGATTATTTTTGGACATGCCTGTCCGCTATAAACTTTGCTTGCTGATTGACGATAACTATATCGACAATTTTGTGACGCGCAAGATTTTAGAGAGCGGCAACTTTGCGGAAAAGATCATCATCCAGCAATCGCCCGGCGATGCGTTATTGGCCTTAAAAAACGGCTCGTTAAAACCCGACGTTATTTTTTTAGACGTGCGGATGCCCGGCATGACGGGTTTTGAGTTTTTGGAAGAATACGATAAGCTTGAACCCGACCCGGAGCACCCGGTAAAGATTTTTATGCTTTCGTCATCGCTGGATCCTACCGACATGGATCTTTCGCTCAACAGCAGGCACGTAGCGCAATTTATTCACAAACCCCTTACCTACGAGGCGCTCGAAGAACTTAGCACATGATATTAGTAGCAGATAGCGGATCGTCCAAAACAGATTGGTTGCTTTCCGATACAGAAGGCGAACCAAAGGCCTTCCGTTCGGTTGGATTGAACCCGTACTTCCTTAATCAGCAAGAGATAACCAAAATACTACAGGAGCAGATAGCCGACCTGATACCCTATGCCCCCCAGATAAGCGAAATATACTTTTTTGGCGCTGGCTGTTCCAGTCCCGACAGGCACGAAATTATTTCTAACGCGCTCACGGCACTTTTTCCGAAATCATACATCAGCGTAGATAGCGATCTTTTGGCTTCGGCATACGCCACCTGCGGGCACGAGAAAGGCTTTTGCTGTATATTAGGCACAGGCTCCAATATTTCCTTTTTCGATGGGGAGGAAATCCATGATGGCCAACACGGCCTCGGCTACGTTTTAGGCGATGAAGGTGCGGGCACCATCATAGGCAAAACGCTGATTACCGATTTTCTGTACGGTCGAATGCCGACGGATATCAGCACGCTGTTCAACGATGCCTATCACCTGGATAAAGAGGTAGTGATTAAAAACGTGTACCAAAAGCCGTCTGCAAACACCTATCTGGCCACATTCTCAAAATTCCTGTTTGATATACGCGATACTACTTACGTGCAGGATTTGCTGAGAAACCTTTTCCAGGAGTTTGTAGATACCAATATAAAATCGTATCCGCAGTACAATAAGTTCAAATGCAACTTCGTAGGTTCGATAGCTTACGTATTTGCCGATGAGCTGAAAGCCGTTTGCGAAGCCAACGATGTTCACATAGGCAAAATCATCAAACAACCCATCAACGATTTGCTGCAATTTATCATCGAGCGGAACGGACAGTGACCAATGATTTTTCGTAGTTTAATCGTTTTTAAAGGCGCTCAAGAATGCTTCGCCGTTTTAATGATTAAATGATTGCGTTGATGAGTTCGTCACGCTGCCACAGGACTCCTTCGGAGAAATTTTTTCAGCACCCCATCAGAAGAGCCGCCAAGCTAAAGAATTAATTACCGTTGTAAGTTATTGTCCAGTTATGGTCGATGAGTTCTTGTTCGGTGTACTCAAAACGCTTCAAATACTTGCCTGCTCGGATGATGTCTCCCATAACATCGCCTCGGTACTGACTGATTTCTTTCACCGAGAAAACATAAACAAATAACTTTTTCCTGGGGCTGTGGTCAATGTACCAATGCCAGGCATTGTCTTTTCCGGCAATAACTATATCGTAGGTAGAATCCGGCATAATTGCGCTATAGTCAGCAATGTAATATTCCACATTATTCATCTCGTCGGGTAATTCCCTGTCTGTATGTCCTACAGTAACGATTTCCTTTGATTTGTTATGAAGTTTTAGCTTATGGTTGTAGTAGTCGCAGCTACTTATGAAAATGCTAACAACTATCATTGGCAGGATGAGTACAAATAACTTGGCTTTCATAAAGTTTGCCATTAATACGTTACACTAACAAAAAGTAACCTTGCAGTCGTAAATCCACCTCCAAATTGTCGTTATCGCGTCCCCTAAACAATTTCCTACATGCTGATATTTACATCATTAAACACCAATATAATGAGAAAGCTGATTTTATCAATGAACGCCTCGCTCGATGGCTATATAGAAGGCAAGAACGGCGACATGAGCTGGATGCAGCCGGATGACGATGATACCTGGGACGATTTGTTCGGCATGCTGAAGGATAGCGTAGATTTGTTCCTACTGGGCCGCTGCATGTGGGCAGAATACCGCAACTATTGGAAGAGGGCATTGGCCGAGCCGGAGAAGTTTTCTTACCACGAAGTAGCGTACGCAAAGCTGGCGGAGATAACGCCTCATATCGTATTCTCGAAAACCCTCAAAGAGTCCGGCTGGGGAAATACTACCATCAATAATGGCGACCTGGTAACAGAAATCACGAAGCTGAAGGCCGCCGCAGGCAAGGATATCCAAATAGTAGGCGGGGCGGATTTTGCTGCTGCCCTGCTGGATTCGGGCCTGGTTGACGAGATACGCGTTTTATTAAACCCGGCTATCGTTGCAGGCGGCAAATCATTCTTCCATCAACTCAAAACCGCCACTCATTAGAGCTGACGGAGGTTAAGCAGTTGGCCAATCAGATAGTGGTATTGGTTTACCGACAGATTGATACCAATAGTAACACTCATCAAAACCCCATAAAACGCAGGGCGGAGAATAATAAGTAGTAGATTCTCTGGAGAATGTAGGTTCTATAAATTACGGACGATGATGAAAAAAACAAATTTGAGATTAATCAATGCCGGTTGCAAATAAAACCTCAGAAAGGGTTTCATTATAATAAAAAGTAGCGTTTTTTAACATAACCGCACCAAAGCTGTTTTTTGCCCTAAAACTATGGTTAAGTTCGTATCCGGTTAGTTTGCCATGATAATTTTCAGCATTCCTATCAATTACAACTATAATACTATCCTTTTTTTTCTTCCAATAGGCTTCAGTTTTTCTTGCTGCTTTATATTCCTTTTCGGGTCCGAATGGTTCCAAGTCATCGGCAATAAAGGAATAATGCATCATTACACTATCGGCATTAGAAAGCTTTGCTTTTAGCCTTTTATATTCAGATGTTCCACTGTTCTCATAACTCTCATATGATGGTTTTAATGTCGTGAAGCTAACGCCACTGTAACTATCCGGGTCGTTCAATTTGCTTTTTAGGTAGTCTTTTGCTAACGATTCCGCTTTGTCTTGGTTTGTGCAGGATGACAACAAAATAAGCATTGTGAACGCAAAAAGCTGTAGGTAATTTATTTTAAAATTGTATAAGCGCCTCATATTAGATTATTTTTTCGCTAAAATACCTGACTTCATTTGAATTGCCAACAAAAACAATATCCCCAACACAGCCAAAACACTACCAAGTTTTGGCAAATAATCGCCGTATTCTACATAAAAAGTAATATCACTGTTGAGGTTGATATCCTGCTTTAAGGCCGTGCGTACCCACCAGGCACTATGCTGCACTATATCGCCGCGCTGGTTGATGAATGCCGAGATGCCCGTATTGGCCGAGCGGCATACCCAGCGGCGGGTTTCGATAGCGCGCAGCTTGGCGTAGTCCAGGTGCTGGTCTTTACCCGAGGTGTTTTCCCACCAACCGTCGTTGGTAATTATCGCGATGAATTGCGAACCCTGCCTAACCGATTTGGCAACCCATTCGCCCCATATGGATTCGTAGCAGATAACCGGTGTTACGCCAACACCGCTTTGGGCGTAGAGCACGCCCGGTTCGGCCTGCATGGTGTATGCTCCTGTTGCACCGCCCAGGTGCTCAAAAACAGGTTTCAGGAACGACAAGGCATTGCCGAAAGGCAAAGATTCGGCGCCGGGTACCAGCCGCGATTTATGATAGAACTGCACCTTGGCCGAATTCTCGATATTGATAGCCGAGCTGTAATGATCCCAAAAGCCGCCGCCAGGGATAGGCGAAGCCGTTTTGGTTGCGCGGGTATCATACATACGGTAAGTTTCGCCGCCTGTAAGTACGTTGCCGTTTTTGTATTTATCCAAGAAGCGCCTCACCTGTAAGTAGTAATTATTGGTTAGGATGTGGTTCTCGTCAATATAATCAGGGATAGCGGTTTCCGGCCAGATAAAAAACTCGGTGTTGGGCTGTGCCAGCGAATCGGAAAGTTTGGTAAGCGTTTCAATCTGCTTAAACACCGGGATAGTTCCCCCCTTTTCATAAGGGTCGATATTGGGTTGGGCAACAATAATGTTGGCTGGGTTTACCTGTTCTTCGTACCCATAATACCTATTTATTGATATGCCCATGGGTATCACCAGTACCAAAGCAAGGGCGATGATGAGCCTCATGCGCAATTTTTTGGCTTGTGCCTCGCGGATGCCCACATAAATTAAGAATAGCAGGATGTTGGCCGCCCATACCCAAATGGTGCCTCCGTAAACGCCGGTGTACTCGTACCATTGCACCCATTGGTGCGATACAGCGAAGCCATTGCCCAGCGTCATCCAGGGGAAGTTGAGATCCCAGCTTTGGTGCAGGTATTCGTAGGCTATCCAAAAACAAACCAGGCCAATAAGGCCCACGGTGCGGTTGGTTTTTAAACGCAGGCGGTAGTAGAGCCAGCAGGCCGTACTCATCAGCGCAGGCCCCAATGTATACGGTATTAGCGAAATGGGCACAGCCACTACCGGACCGATGATCTTAAGCGAATTATACACCCAGTAAACACACAGCGTGTTCCAGATCACAAACCCTATGAAGGTGGTGTTGAAAATGTGCTTTCCCTTTTTTGTGGAATTGGATTGAATGATGTTTTCCATGGCCAGCAGCATGGGCACAAAACCAACAAACAGCAGGATCGTAGTATAAGGCGTTGGTGGCCAGGCAAGCCAAAGCAATAGGCCCGAGGATATAGATAAGAGGAGGTTTTTTTTCATCAGGAGGTTTTTTTTGCCGCTTCTTCGGCAAATTTCTGTACATTGAATTCAGCGCTCTTGCCGCGCGGTACGGTAAGCGACGCCCAGTCCTCGCCAGCATGCAACTTGTCGATAAACACGATTTGCCCAACGTGATAGGGGATATGCGCCAGCTGCCGGTTTATGGCATCCACCACGGTATGCTTTTCGCCGCGGATAAAGATATCGTTGTGCCAGTTGCTTTCATTAACCGAATCGAGCGCGTCAAAAAGGCAAATCCAGCCTTCGTTCCATTTGGTTAGTAAATCTTCGCGGCTATGCGTATCGCTCTCAAACTCGGCATCGCGTTGCCGCCAGGGCTTTTCGCCATCGGTGGTTAAAAAGTCCGTCCATCGCGATAGCATATTGCCTTGTAGATGCTTGATAATGGTTGCGATGCTATTACATTCGGCGTTTTGCTGCCAAAATAAAGCACCGTCGTTAACCTGGGCCATGGCCCGTTCGCCTACCGATTTATAATACTCGAATTGTTTGCGTGCGCTTTGCAGGTAAGTGTGCATGCCGGTATATTTTTAATCTTCGTCTTCGTCGTCCTGGTATTTCCGCTTTTTCTTATCGGGCTCAACCGGTGCGGCTCCGGCCACGCACATCACGAACTCGCCCTTCAGCGGATGTGTTTCGAAATAGGTTTTTACCTCCGTAACCGTGCCGCGTACCGTTTCTTCGAACATTTTAGTCAGCTCGCGCGATACGGACACCTGGCGGTCGGCACCCCAAAAGGTGGCCATTTCTTCCAGCGTTTTTAATAAACGGTGCGGCGATTCATAAAGTATCAGCGTGCGCTCTTCGGTTGCCAATTGTTTGTAGCGCGTTTGGCGGCCTTTCTTTAAGGGCAAAAAGCCTTCAAAGCAAAACTTATCTGTAGGGAAGCCGGAGTTGACCAGTGCCGGCACAAAAGCCGTTGCACCCGGCAGGCATTCAACCGCGATGTTGAACTTGAGGGCCTCGCGCACCAGGAAAAATCCCGGGTCGGATATGGCGGGGGTTCCCGCATCAGATATCAGCGCCACGTTTTGCCCCATCAGCAGGAATTTGATGATTTCGTTACTGCTTTGGTGCTCGTTGTGTTGGTGATGCGCAAATACCTTGTTTTGTATATCGAAGTGCTTCAACATGGGTGCAGAGGTGCGGGTATCTTCGGCCAGTATCAGGTCGGCCTCCTTCAATACGCGGATAGCACGGAAGGTCATATCCTCCAGGTTGCCTATAGGGGTGGGTACTAAGTAGAGTTTGCCGGGCATTCAGTTTTCAGTTAACAGTTTTCAGTTGGCAGTCAGCAATGGCTTTAGTTTCAAAAAAACTGCAAACTGCCCACCGCAAACTGCAAACTGTTATATCTTTGCCTAAAATTATAATAATGCTGCAAGTTAGTTATATCCGCGATAACAGGGAACAGGTTTTAGAACGTTTGGCTGTAAAAAATTTCAAACAGCCCGAATTGGTAGATGAGGTAATTGGCCTTGACGATAAGCGCCGCCAAACTCAAACGCAACTGGACAACGTTTCGGCCCAATCCAACGCAGCTGCCAAACAAATTGGCGAACTGATGCGCAACGGCAAAAAAGAAGAAGCGGAAGCCATTAAAGCCAACACCGGCAAATGGAAAGAAGAAGGCAAACAGTTGAGCGAACTGCTTGGCGCGGTTGAGCAGGAACTGCAGGACAAGATCGTTTTACTGCCCAACCTGCCGCATGCATCTGTTCCCAAAGGCATCACGCCCGAGGAAAATGAAGTGGTATTGGAGCATGGTGCCATCCCTGCTTTGCCGACCGGCTCTTTGCCGCATTGGGAACTGGCAACCAAATACAACCTGATAGATTTTGAACTGGGCGTTAAGATAACCGGCGCGGGTTTCCCCGTATACAAGGGCAAGGGTGCCAAATTGCAGCGTGCACTTATCGCTTTCTTTTTGGATGAAGCCGAAAAAGCCGGTTACGAAGAAGTAATGTTGCCGCTGATGGTGAATGAAGCATCGGGCTTTGGCACCGGGCAATTGCCCGATAAAGAAGGGCAGATGTATTTTGTTGGTCAGGATAACCTGTACCTGATACCTACCGCCGAAGTGCCCATTACCAACCTTTACCGCGACGTGATATTGAAAGGCGATGAACTGCCTGTACGGAACACGGGCTATACGCCATGCTTCCGCCGCGAGGCAGGCTCATATGGTGCCCATGTACGCGGGTTGAACCGTTTACACCAGTTTGATAAAGTAGAATTGGTACAGGTAGTACACCCCGATACTTCTTACGATGTGCTGGAGCAGATGAGTGCGCACGTGCAAGGATTGCTTCAAAAACTTGGCTTGCCATACCGCGTACTGCGCCTTTGCGGCGGCGATATGAGCTTTACGGCCGCTCTTACTTACGATATGGAGACCTGGAGCGCCGCCCAGGGCCGTTGGTTGGAAGTATCGTCTGTATCCAACTTCGAAACTTTCCAAAGTAACCGCCTCAAACTGCGTTTCCGCAACGCAGAGGGCAAAACGCAATTGGCCCACACGCTTAACGGTAGCGCATTGGCCCTGCCGCGTATAGTAGCCACATTGCTGGAAAATAATCAAACCGAGAACGGCATCAAGATACCTGAGGTGCTGGTGCCTTATACCAGGTTTGAGTGGATAGATTAGTCGTACACATGCAACACTCACCTATCGTCATTGCGAGGAACGAAGCAATCTCCCGGTAGGCAGAGCGATCTGCATGTAGGACTGTCCTTCGTAGAGATTGCTTCGTGCCTCGCAATGACGCGCTGTAGATAACGTAAAAAAGCGGCAGTCGCCGCTTTTTTACGTTATAAGATTTGGATTAAGCTCAACTTAGCTTATTTCCCTGCTTTCAGTGTAGCGGTTACCTTGCCGCATTCCATCATGTCCGAGCCATAATACGGGTTGCGGATATCGGTGCTTTCGCTTAGCCAGTAGGCCTTTTTCATGGGGCAATATTGCTGGTAAAGCGGCGAACTGTTTAGGTTGAGGCCTGATAGCAGTGCATACATGTTTTTCGACAGGCTTTGGAAATGCTCGCGCTGATGGTCGATAACCGTAGTTTCGCTGATGTGGCGGCTGTCGTATTTCAACTTAGTCAGGTAAGTGGCAAGTATTTTCTGCTGTTTGGGCTGGAGCGTTTTTACAGGGAATGCTGTTAACGCAGCCAGCAATTCGCCAGATTTGCTTTTGGCTAGTTCGGCGTTGCTGTTTACCAGGGCCTCTTTCAGGCCGATGTAATGCGCGGTTACATTATCAACGCTGTTTATCTGCTGGGCATTAACGGTTACGATGCCGAATGCGAGAATGATGCTTAAAATAAGTGCTTTCATGTATATGGATTTTTAACCGGTACTCCCAAATATACGAATTACTTGTTTTTATATTGTCTGATGATTTCCTTGCAACCGGCTTCAATCAATTTAAACACCGGCGCAAATTGGGCATCATCGTAATAAGGGTCTGGCACTATCTTATCGCCCAATAGCATCTTCACCTTGCTGCGGTCGGCGTTATTGCGTGCTTTTGCTAAAATATCATTGAGGTTGCTTTTATCCATTACCAATATCAGGTCGAACTCATCGAAATCGCTTGTGCGGAACAAGCGACAAACCTGTTTGCTGATGTCTACACCCTGGTCGGCCGCTGCGCGGATGGAGCGCCTATCCGGCGGTGAGCCTACGTGCCAATGGCCAGTGCCTGCCGAATCGACTTCCCAATCCAAGCCTTCCTTATCGGCCAGGTGCTGCATAATACCCTCCGCCAGCGGCGAACGGCAAATATTGCCCAGGCAAATCATTAGTAGCTTCATTTAAGTTGAAAAGGGTTTTACATGTTAAAAGGGTTAAAAAGGTTAGAGAAGTTGAAGCAATAAAGGCAAACGCTTCTGGCTTTTTTCAACTTTTCTAACCTTTTCAACTGCTCCAACCTTTCTAACGTTAACTAAACAATTGATTCAACACGCCCGCCAGCCTTACGCCGCCTTGTAGCAGGCGTTGGTTTACAGTGGCTATGAATTTAAAATTGTAGGTGTAGCCGCTTATCTTGTCGCCATCTTTGCTGTAAGCGTAAATATCCTGGCAAATAGCGTTCGATTCATATAGCCATTGCGAGATAGGGGCTTTTTGCCACTCGGCGCGTTGCGCAGCAGTGGTGTGGTTTATCTCAGCTGCGTATTCTGTGAAACTCATTTGCTGAAAATCTATCAGCTGCGAATCCCAGATGGTGTGCAGGTTGGTAGGGTTATTAAACCAGGTAACGTGTACGTCGTTACCGCCTTTATCAAAGCTGTGCGCTGTGTGCATGGGTTGGTGTATGTCCTCCACCAGGTGTATCAGCATGTGCAGGCAAAAGGCTTTCTGATTTTTGCCCAGGGTTTTCTTTTTTAGTTCGCCAATCAAAAAATTCAGTTTAGTGTAGGCATCAGTAACGGTATCCTGTGCCAGGTAGGCTTTAATCTCGGGCAGCGTATAGCCTTTATCCAAATTTACATAGTGCCAAACCTCTGTGAATTTATACTCGGGGTTTGAGCGTTCAAAATCCGCCCAGTTGCCGGCCAGCGCCAACGACTCATCGCCCAGTATGGCTTTGATGGCTGCCTTGGCTTTTGGCGTAAGGTAACTGTAAGCAATTTGCCCGGTAATGCGGTGCCCCTGTGTGCCCCATGCCATGCATTGAACAGGCAGGTAAAATGCGGCTGCCAGCAGCAGTGTTTTGAATATGTTTTTCATTTTTATAGCGGTTTTGGATTACAGGTAATGCGTTTTATTAAGCGTGCATTAAAAGGAATAACACTTGAGGTGGGTGAAAATTGAATGGACGAATCGGCTTTTTGGCTCAGCTTAAAAACTTCCTCGTAATTGCCGGAGCGAAAACAGCCCCCCTCGTTTTTGTAGCTGAAATTGGCATTGCAAAACAGGCCCTTAAGCTGTAGGGTATCGTTCTTTTGCGTGTACACGCCTTTAGCGTATTCTCCCCAGCGCCCGTTCTTTACGCAGCTATCGGGGTAGCCGCCATTGGCTTTACTGAAAGAATTAACGCTTACAAAGAACGAATCGCAACTAAACCGGAAGTGATACAAGGAGTAATTAAGCAACTTTTTCTGTAGTGCCGTGGTATCCTGCTGCCATTCGCCTTGCAGCGCAGCTACGCCCGGCCCCTGCATATTGGGGTTAAACCTGCAAGCAGCATTTGGCAGGCAGCACACAGCTAACAGGATGACAATAAAATACGGGGGAAAGGACTTTTGCATATCAAATAAAAGCCCCTCTCCGCAATTGCTGGAGAGGGTTGTGTTGTGCAATTTCTGCTCCCCCTTTAGGGGGCTGGGGGGCATCTGTTATTTCAGCCCGCCTATCATATCTTCGGGGCGCACCCACTGGTCAAATTGCTCGTTGGTAAGGTAGCCTAGGCCAACAGCTGTTTCACGCAGCGATTTATTTTCTTTCAGCGCGGTTTTGGCAATTTTTGCAGCAGCATCGTAGCCAATGTGCGGGTTAAGTGCGGTTACCAGCATCAGCGAATTTGCAAGGTGTTTTTTGATGCCTTCGTAATTCGGCTCGATGCCAACGGCGCAATGGTCGTTAAAGGATACGCAGGCATCGCCAATAAGGCGGGCCGACTGCAAAAAGTTTGCTGCCATAACCGGTTTAAATACGTTGAGTTCGTAATGGCCGTTGCTGCCGCCGATAGAGATAGCTACATCGTTGCCCATTACCTGTGCCGCAACCATGGTTACCGCCTCGTTTTGGGTTGGGTTAACCTTGCCCGGCATGATGGATGAACCAGGTTCGTTATCGGGGATATGTATCTCGCCGATGCCCGAGCGCGGACCCGAAGCCAGCATACGGATATCGTTGGCAATCTTCATCAGCGATACCGCTATTTGCTTTAAAGCGCCGTGGCTTTCTACGATAGCATCGTGAGCGGCCAGTGCCTCGAACTTATTCTCGGCAGTGATGAACGGCAGGTTGGTGAATTGGGCGATGTATTCGGCGACTTTTACATCATACCCTTTTGGCGTGTTGATGCCGGTACCTACTGCGGTGCCACCAAGGGCAAGTTCGCTCAGGTGCTCGAAGGTATTGCGTAAGGCCTTCAGGCCATGGTTAAGCTGCGATACATAACCCGAGAACTCCTGGCCAAGGGTAAGCGGCGTGGCATCCATCAGGTGGGTGCGGCCAATTTTTACCACTGCTTTAAAAGCTTCGCTTTTGGCCTGCAGGGTATCGCGCAGTTTTTCTATCCCGGGGATGGTAACATCAATCAGTATTTTGTAAGCAGCAATGTGCATTGCCGTTGGGTAAGTATCGTTTGATGATTGCGATTTGTTTACATCATCGTTGGGGTGTATAAAGGTTTTGCCTTCGCCCAAAACGTTGCCTTGTAAAACATGACTACGGTTGGCCACCACCTCGTTCACATTCATGTTAGATTGCGTGCCCGAGCCGGTTTGCCAAATCACCAAGGGGAATTCACCATCCAACTTGCCGGCTAAGATCTCGTCGCAAACGGCGGCAATCATATCGCGTTTTTCGGCGGGAAGTACGCCGCAATCGGTATTGGTGTAAGCAGCGGCTTTTTTAAGGTAAGCAAATGCTTCGATAATTTCCTTTGGCATAGAAGCCTCGGGGCCAATTTTGAAGTTGTTGCGGCTGCGTTCGGTTTGTGCGCCCCAGTATTTGTCGGCCGGTACCTGTACCGCGCCCATGGTATCATATTCGGTTCTGAAACTCATATGGATATATACGTTTTGCGGGGCAAATTTATGGTTTTAAACGGAGTATGGGGAAGGGATGTGCGTAATCTTTTTGGTACAGGAGAAGGATTAAAGTTTTTTGGGAAGTGTTAATTTTTGGGCAACTAGATAGTCTGGCACAATACATATCCGCTGCGGTTATTTCAGATTTTGAATATTAATATCGCTAAAAATCAAATAAAAAATCAAATAAAAAATCAGGATTGATTTTTTCATAAGACGTAATTTCAAAACTAAATTTCATAAAAGGTTATTTGGATAACTGAGTTTTATAAATTGCTTCTTCAATATAACCTTCAATATCTGGATAAGCGATACTATGAGTGATGCCCATGATTTCTAAATCTGATAAAATTTCTTCTAGATCAAGTTTATCAACATAATTGATATCGATTTTCCATATTAAATCATTGATTGTTGTTGACTTTTGAAGGGCAATGTCGAAATCGTCAATGGAATCCTCAGTATGTTCTGATAATGTAAAATTCCCCAATTGATTTTTCATTCTGTAGTTGTACTTGTTACTTGAAAGGGTTATGAATTTTAGCCCCTTATGTTTTCTAAGTGACTCAGAATCTTTATTTATGGCATACACCGTACATGAATTATTTTTTGTTTTTATTGATAATGCAGTAGAAAATGCAAAAAAAAGCGGCGAAATAGGGACTAGTTGTCCAGTCTAATAATCTAGTAGGCAATCCATAATGCTGGGCGTAAGCGGCAATCAGTTCTGTGTCTTGCCTCGGAAATAGTTCATCTTTGTAATTATATGTTTGACAAATTTCCTGGAAGTTTTTTAGTAAAATGTCGTATTTCGATTTATCACGTTCCATCCGATCAAATGATGACAGTAATTTCCAGGTGGAGTTAGCCTGTCCTCTAAATAAAAAGGAATGGATACTTGATTTTCCTGAACTTGCTAATAATTTTTTTACTAAATTTAATTTAGCTTCTTCCCAATTTTTAAATTTAATACTATGCATATACTGGAACCCCTATGGCTTTAATTTCTAAATAGTCGATTAAACTTGAACGAAAAACAAATTCTTTTAAATATAATGGCAAAATATAATTGGATATTCTTGATTCTGAGAAAAATATTTCTGATTTATTGCCTTCAGAATCTATCTGAACGTAACCTAGTAACCCCGCTAAAAACAACGCATTAAACGGGTTCTCGCGGACATGAAAGCCATATTTTTCGATATTATTTAAGATTCTTTTTATATCTCGATCGGTAAATCTGTCTTGACCTATTTTTTGAACGATAGTACATAGATTATACTTAATAGAATTAATTGTATCTGTATCCGTATAGATGTTTAAATTGCCACTTTCGACTACACCGCTATAAATCCACTTCGTAGATATTAAAATGGCGCATATGTTCATTTGTTCATCAGCAATATTTTTAGCAACGTGCTTAACGGACCTTCGTAAAATTTCTTCATTTCCTACATCCTTTGAGTCATACTTTTTCTTTTCACAATATATATTACCAATATTTATGATATCTCTAGGCATAAGCATAGTGTGACGCAAAATGTATTTTGAAATTTTTTCATCATACCCTTCAATTCTCTTTAATTTTAATGAGTCAAGCCCAAAGAAGGCATTCAGGCTTTTTTCACCAGAAACGTTAGTAAAATAGGAAAGATCTAATGACTGAATTTTCCTCGATAAAAAAATCTCCGCCATTTTGAAATCCCATCGTAATATTTTAATAGGATTATGTATTTAGTTCGCATTTAATCATTTTGTAATTTACGGGTTTAGCCTCGGTCATTCTGGTTATAAGTTTATCAAAAATTGAGTTCATATGCCCCCTTCTGTTAAAACGGAAAT
>NZ_SOZE01000034.1:17657-58415 GCF_004519315.1 Mucilaginibacter psychrotolerans | reverse complement strand
TTTCCGTTTTAACAGAAGGGGGCATATGAACTCAATTTTTGATAAACTTATAACCAGAATGACCGAGGCTAAACCCGTAAATTACAAAATGATTAAATGCGAACTAAATACATAATCCTATGAATTTTTTACCGAAATATCCAGTCTAAATCCCCAAAAACCCACGAGGTTTAACATAGAAGCCATAGAAGAGACCGAATTGTTCTATATCGACAAACCCGAGATGGAAAAGCTTTATAAATAATTTCCAACCTGGCAGGAGTTTGGCAGGATAACCTGGGAAGCCATGGCGGTTAGGATGATCGATCAAATAATTAGTTTCCAAACCTTGTCGGCAGAAGAACGCTACCTGGAATTTATGGCGAAATCTGAATTGATAAAAAGAGTCCCGGTCAAACAGATCGCCTCTTACCTGGGTATAACACCCAACGCCTTGAGCAGAATCAGAAAAAACATCAAGTAAATTCATTAACTACCAAATGGTAGTTTTAGCGGCCTTTTAAGCATGTACGTTTGCATCATCAAAAATGATGATAAAATGGAAAAGCTAATATTGGTAGCAGGAGCTACAGGTCATCTTGGCCAAAAAATATGCCGGGAACTGATCAAAAGAAATGTACACGTCCGGGCGATTGTGCGCGAACAAAGTGAGCCTAAAAAAGTTGATGCGCTTGAGAAAATGGGCGTTGATATTTTCAAGGTTGACATGGACAACGAACAGGAATTAATAGGCGCATGTGCAGGCGTTAATTGCATTGTATCGGCTTTAGCAGGGCTGCGCGAGGTTATCGTAGATACACAAACCAAACTTTTAAATGCGGCGGTCGCCGCAGGTGTTCCGCATTTTATCCCTTCTGATTTTTCGTCGGACTTTACGACGATGCCGGCGGGGGAAAACAGGAACTTCGATCTACGCAAAGAATTTCATGCGATATTGGATAATAGCCCGATCCGGTCTACCTCTATCTTCAACGGGGCTTTTGCAGACATACTTCGGTATAATACGCCGTTATTCAATGTACAGCAAAAAACTATTTCTTACTACGATAATAAAGTCGATTGGGCAATTGACTTTACTACCATGGACGATACGGCTGCCTTTACGGCGATGGTAGCACTGGATGAAGCTGCGCCGCAGGCACTAAGAATCGCAAGCTTTAGGATAAGCCCCAATGACCTGGTTAGTTTGAGCGAGCAATATAAGGGATCAAAATTCGACTTAATTGATATGGGTTCAATGGAAGGGTTTTCAGCTTATAACAAAACACTAAGAGCAGCTCATCCCGAAGGAGAAAATGAGCTTTACCCTAAATGGCAGCAGGCGCAGTATCTGTACAGTATGTTTTTAGTTCATCATACTAATTTGGATAACGACCGGTATGAGGGTTTAAGCTGGTCGCCCGTAGCAACAAATATTTAAAAAGATGATCATGAATAACGAAGAAAAAATAATGACCGATCAGTATTCCGACGAAGAACTGATCAAACAATGGCCTGGATTTGAAAACAAATACACGAATGTTAATGGTGTAAAATTACATTATGTGGAAGGCGGCAGCGGCATCCCTTTAATCTGCCTTCCGGGCTGGCCGCAAACTTGGTATTCCTTTAAAAACATAGCCCCGACACTTGCACAAAAATACAGCGTAATCGTTGTAGACATCCGAGGCATGGGTGCTTCTGCTAAACCGGAAGCTGGTTATGATAAGAAAACCATGGCTAAAGATATTTATGATCTTATCCAACATCTAAATTTGGGGAAAGTGTACTTGCTTGGTCACGATATTGGTGGCATGGTAGCTATGAGTATGGCTTTTAACTATCCGGAAAGTATAGCAAAACTGGTGATCATGGACGGCGCGCATCCCAGCCAGGGTATGCTTCAAATGCCTTTGATACCGGCATTAGGCACATTTACTGAAAAAATGACCGGTGAGTCGCAATATGTTTGGTGGATGGGTTTTAACCAGATAAAGGGACTGCCCGAGAAATTATTGGAAGGAAGGTTTCAATATTTATTGGATTGGTTGTTCGCTTATGTAATGATCGACGAAACGAAAATGACTACCTTCGAAAGGGAAGTGTACGCATCAGTTTATAATGATCCGGAAAATATCCGCGCCTCAAATGCCTGGTATCAAACATTTACCCAGGATATAGAAGATGCAAAAAGCTATCAGTCATTGACTACGCCTGTTTTAGGCATTGGAAGTAATGTGAGTTATAATTTCATGAAGATGGGTTTACCTTACGTTGCAAAAGACTGTAACGTGATTGGATTGTTAGATAGCGGGCATTATATGAATGAGGAAAAGCCTGAAAAAGTGCTGGAAGTTATTCTGCCGTTTTTGGGTTAACCAGTATGGCAGTGCTATTCTTGAATATTTACTTATATAAAGCTGCTATCTAAAAAAAGCCGGCTCCCCTCACAGGCAGCCGGCTTTTGTATTTTTTCCGTCCAATTTTTCTCGGTCCAATTTTTCACATCGGTTTTATAAAGATTCCTTTCCGGCCGATAGTGCAAATATTTATCAATCATCCCGATGTGGAACTTTTCATCCAACGATGACTGCTTAAAATTCAACGACAAGGCCATGGTCACACCCTCCGAAACAGACGACATCCTGTTAAGGTTAACCGGCAGCACCTCTTTAGATAGGGCCCTCCGTAGCGCGATTACCCAGGCAACGAGCGTCAACCTAGAAGCAGGTTTAAGCGGAAGATAGACCGGGAATTATTTTTGCGCCTGCCTAATATTGCCGGGAGAAATTAAACGGGCAACGCAATGAGGATGAGTTGAGTTGTACCGAGGCCCATCTTGCGGAAAGATTAGGTTTATAGATTAATTTATCGAGTAGCTAAAAGTAAAGCTTTTTGTTGGATTGGATTCGGCTGAATTACTACCTGGTAATCATTAGCATAGAAACCTTGCGGCCCGCATAGGAAGCGGTGGGTGTATTGCGGAAATACGATTAGTTGGGATTAGCGGTAATAGGCGGTAGCGTGAAATCTAGGGACACGCGCCGGCAAGGGGTAATTCATCAACAATTAAGAGTAAAATCACAATTCCTAAATATAATTCAAAAAAAGCAATCAAGTACTAATTATTTTAGTATTTTTACAGCAATTGTTATTTATCACACAAATGACGACCAGTAGAATGCAAACCAAAACTGTTATACGAATATCTTAAGAGAGTAGTTAAACCTGTGGAAGTGAGTTACAATTCACATGAAACGTTAATTTTAATCATTTGCAGTTCGAAACTTTCTTCGATAAGCTTACCCTATTTTCTTATAAAAAGAGAGTTGGGTGTTTTTTACAAGATGGATAGGCCGTAACTTTACATTAAAAACAATCTTGAAAAATGATAAATAGCAGGAAGAATGAAGCTAAAACCGATTTAGATCTATACAACTATATAAAAGAATCAAAAAAGTATAGCGAAAAATGGTTAATCAAAAAAACTTCGAATTCCTATGTACAAGAATGCTTAGATGTCTCTAGTAAAAGTGGGAAGGGTTTTAGAGGAGAGCCTGATCTAATTTATTTAAATGAAAAAAAGCGTCTTTTAATCCTTGTAGAGAACAAACCAACTATAAAAAACCATATCTCAAAAAATGAAAATAGTCCTAAAAGCTACGCGGTAGATGGTATTAAACATTATTTATCACATTTTTTTGGTGAGAAAATAGACACGCTCAATCCGACGATACGAAAATACTTTGAAGACTGGTCCATAGTAGGAATTGCATTTTCTGGAGATATTAATGATGAATATAATCACTTAATTTCAACATTTATTTTAGCAAATGAGCAAATAAAAAAAATCGAGACAAACGAAATTTTAGACGAGGAAGATTATTTGGCTTTTTTCGAAAATATAGATCTTGAAAACATTTCGAAAAATATCTCAAAATCTTCCAGCGAGATAAACAGAATGTTGCGGACACTTGATTCGCAAAAAAGGCCCGTGTTACTGAGTGCATTGATGATTTGCCTTTATGACAAAGGAGATATATCTAACGATTTCAAGAAGAGTTACAGCAATTGGACTATAACTACTATAATTAGAAATATCCCTACAACAATTGAAGATATTTTACTAAACGAGGGCATTGATAAAGATAAAATTGATGTCCTAGTAAATGAATTGACATTTATTAAAACGGATAACGACTTATTATCATCCGACATATTAAAGAAAATCCTAAACGAACTTGAAAGCAATGTAATTCCTCTTTTTAACAAACGAACCAATTACGACATAATTGGAAAATTTTATGAAGAGTTTCTGCGTTATGCTGGCGTTGCCAATGTAAAAAAGGGTATTGTTTTAACGCCAAGTCATATTACTCAATTGTTTACCGAATTAGTCGAAATAAAAAACAATGACGTTATTCTGGATACATGTTGCGGGACCGGGGCGTTCTTGATATCAGGAATGAATAAGTTAGTCCATGAGATTGAATTATCGCAACTGGCCAATAAGCAGGAGAAAATAAAGAAATTAAAGCAAAATCAACTAATTGGCTTCGAGAAAAGCAGTACCATGTATTCGTTGGCAATTTCGAACATGCTTTTTAGAGGCGATGGAAAATCTAGAATTTTTAATATAGATGCATTTTCTGAAAAAGCTGAAGAAATTTTAAAGAAACTTCGGATGGAGGATATACGTCCTTCTATAGGCTTTATCAATCCGCCATATGGGGGTAAGGATAATCAAACAAATCCCACAAAAAAAGAAATTCAATTTTTAGAAACATTACTAGATTCTGTGAGCAGCTATGGTGTTATTATAGCACCGCTGTCGACTTATTTCAAAGACGAAATTGAACGAAACAGAATTCTTTCTAAACATACGTTAAAGGCTGTTATAAATATGCCAGGAGAGTTATTCCAACCTAATGCCGCCACACATACAGCCATAGCTATTTTTAAGACTAATTTACCTCACAACAATAAAAACGTTACATTTTACGATTTGAATGATGACGGCTTTGTTTTATCGAAAAATAGAGGACGCACAGATGTCTTAAATAAGTGGACGACAATAAAAAAAACGCTGTTAGAAAAACTAAAGAACCCCGACAAGTATGAGAATCAGATAAATCTTGTGAGTACTCCTATCCTTCTAAACGATGAATGGATCATACAAGCCCATTCAAAGACGGACTACTCGCATTTATCAGAGAAATCTTTTATAAAAAGCATAAAACAGCACATAATTTTTTCGACTAAGCTAAAACTTGATTTATTAAACAAGGACATTGATGAGATTACTTTCTTAGAAATATTAAATGACACTATACAACGCAAGCCAGCCAACGACAAAATAAAATTCAACTTTAATATGTCGGATTGGAAGGAGTTTTCTTTTTCTGAAGTATTTTATTTTGAACGCGGTAAAAGGTTGATAAAATTAGATCAAAACAATGGTGACATAGCTTACATATCTTCCACGAAGGTTAATAACGGCATAGATAATTATATAACGCCACCTACTTATATGACTATCTATAAAAATGCAATGACAATAAATAACAGCGGGAGCGTCGGATACTTATTTTATCATACGTATGACTTCGTATGTTCTGATCATTGTACGGTTATATATTTGAAAGATCAAAACACGACGTTAAATAATTACATTTCGATTTTTCTTAAACCTATTATTGAATCAATTAGGCCAAAATTTAATTTCGCGAGGGAAATAAGTGATGCAAGGTTAGAAAGAGAGAAGATTTCTTTACCAGTTGACAAAAATGGGAATCCTGATTTTATATTTATGGAAACTTACATAAAATCATTGCCATATTCAGGAACTATCGTATAACAGGGTAAACGCACTAATATTTTTATTATATTTGAACTCGAAAACGGAGTGGTAGTTCAGCTGGTTAGAATGCCTGCCTGTCACGCAGGAGGTCGCGGGTTCGAGTCCCGTCCATTCCGCAACTCACACTTTGATTTCATTTGGCAGCGATGTTCGCGAGTTTTTTACAGCTTAGTGAGTTTAAAACTTACTTCTGACCTACTTCACTTTCATCGCTCCTAAGACGGGAATCCAAAAAAAGCCGGCTCCCCTCCTCAGGCAGCCGGCTTTTAAATATCAATAGAAGCTGTTCCTTTTACAACTCCCTCACCCAAATATTTCTGAAACTCAACGGTTCGCTTTTGTCGCCGTGGGCTTGTAGTTTTATAGGGCTTGGGCCGTGGGCTGCGCGGTAACCGGGTGCGCCGATGTATTGAGTTGGGCCCAGCAGTTCGATGTTGTTTTCTACCAGTACGCCGTTGAATAATACGGTTACGCGGGCCGGGGTTTTTACTTTATCGCCATCGAAGGTTGGGGCGGTCCAGATCACATCGTAGGTGTTCCAAACGCCGGGGGGCTTGGTTGGGTTGGCCAGCGGGATAAACTGTTTGTATATACTGCCTGCCATGCCGTTTACGTAGGTTTCGTTCTTGTACGAATCCAGCACCTGCAATTCGTAACCCAAATCGCCTTTGCCTATCGAAGCCAAAAACACGCCGCTGTTGCCGCGGCCCTGACCTGTGCCGGTGATGCTGGCAGGTACCTTCCACTCAATGTGCAGCTGGTAGTTACCAAATTTACGCTTGGTTTCGATGTTGCCGGTTGCTTTGTTTACCGTGAGCACATCGCCGTCCACGTTCCATTTGGCGGGGTTGCCGCTGGCTACGTCTACCCATTCGTCCAGGTTTTTACCGTCGAACAAAACAATGGCATCAGAAGGAGCATCGCTGGTGGTTTTACCTGCGGTAACTACTTTAGGTACCGGGGTCCATTTCTCGGTATCCTCGGGCTTTGCGCCTGTTTGGGCGTTGGCCGCAACCACGCTGCACATAAGCAGTGCGGTTAATATGAATTGCTGTTTCATGTATCTATGAATTAATTGGTGCGCCTTAATTAAGCTTTCAGCAGGGTTTTTACGTATGCGCTGCTTTGGGCAATGCTCTTGTATGGGTCGATATTAGTAAAGTTTTCCTGCTCTACAATAAAGTGTTTGATGCCGCCCAGTTTGGCCTGGCCCAATATCGTTTTAAAATCGATGGTACCGGTACCAATCTCGGTGTTCAGCTCGTGGTTGGTTTTATCCATATCCTTAATGTGTACGAAGGTAAAACGGCCCGGGTGTTTTTTGAAGATCTCCAATGGATTATAACCGGCGCGCACTACCCAGTACAGGTCCATCTCCATGTTTACCAATTTAGGGTCGGTAGCGTTTAAAATGGTATCGTAAAACGTGGTGCCTTCGGTTTCTTTCCACTCAAAGTTGTGGTTGTGGTAACCCAGTTTCAAGCCTTCGGGTTTCAATATCTCCGCAATCTTGTTCATTTTATCGGCAACGCCTTTAAAGTCGGCAGCCGTTTTAATGAATTCGTGGTTGATGCTTGGGATAATGATATAGGTTTGGCCGGTGGCATGCGCGCTTTCGATATAGCTATTCAGCTGATCCATTTTGCCGCTGCCGAAGTATTCGTCAAGGCCGTAGTGACCGCTTGGGGTAGTCAGGCCGTTGGCTTTGAGTAAGGCGCTGAATTCCTTTGCGCTGAGGCCCCAAAAGCCGCCATCTTTAGAATAGCCGAAGGTCTCAACTTCCGAGTAGCCCGCCTTGGCGATGTTGGCTATGGTGCCTTTTACATCTTTAGGTAACTCATCGCGTAAGCTATATAACTGCAGGCCTACGCCTTTTTTGCCTTTTGCCGATAGTAATTGCGGCGCCAGCATCAATGCTGCCGAAGCCATGCCCGCCTGGGCCAAAAAATTCCGTCTGGTTGTCATGTATTTAGTTTATAAGTAGTGTTATGACCTGTGCTGCCTTCAATAGTTTAAACGTCGCAAATGTGCACGGCTGTTTTAAGCGATGCCAGCTTGTCTTTGTACTTGGGTATAAATTCCTGCGCTACAAAGCCTTTGTGCCCGGTTTCTACTATGGCTTTCATAATAGCCGGGTAGTATAGCTCCTGCGTATCGTCTACCTCGTTACGGCCGGGTACACCACCGGTATGGTAATGGTTGATGTATTTGTTGTAGGCGCGTATGTTGCGTATCACGTCGCCCTCGTCAATCTGCATGTGATAGATATCGTACAGCAGCTTAAAGTTTTCGCTTCCGAGGCGTTTGCAAAGCTCTGCGCCCCACTCTACCCTATCGCACTGGTAATCTTTATGGTCAATCTTGCTGTTCAGCAGTTCCATTACCAATACTACGCCGTGTTTTTCGGCAAGGGCCGCCATCGGTTTAAGGCCCTCTACGCAGTTGTTCCATCCCTCCTCGTCGGTTTTACCGCGACGGCTGCCACTGAAGCAGATGAGATTTTTGTAACCTGCGGCGGCTACCTTGGGTATCATGTCGGTATAGTTTTTATGCAATTGCGCGTGGAACTGCTTATCGCCGAAACCGTCAGTCAGGTTTATTTCGGCACCGTTGCACATGCTGGATACCAGTCCGTATTTTTTCAATGTAGGCCAGTCGGCGGGACCAACCAAGTCGATGCCTTTAATGCCTATATCTACAGCGGCGGCGCAAAGGTTTTCTACCGATATATCGCCGTAGCACCAGCGGCACACCGCGTGGTTGATGTTTCCTTTTAATTTATCAGCCATTGGTTCTTTTGCATCAGTTGTAAATGATGATAATACGCCGGATGCGCCTATGGCGGCGGTACCGGTAATGAGGCCTTTGATGGCCGTACGTCTGTTTGGGTTTGTTGCCATGGTTATACTTCTAAACGTCCTTCGGGTTCGCCTTCAATGGTTAATCCCGGTTTGGTTTGTATTTGGTTTTTGTCTTTAAAAAATACGATAAATACGATCAATACTACTGCAGCTATACCGCCGGGTATTAACCAGATTGCTTTCCAGTCGTGTACAGTTTCGGAGGTTTTCCAATGGTCAACAATCGGCCCTGAGATATAGGAGCCAATAAGCATCCCTACTCCATATGTGGCTAAGGTAATAAAGCCCTGCGCTGCACTTTTAAAGCGATCACCCGCCAGGTTATCGGTATAGATCTGGCCTGTTACAAAGAAGAAATCGTAACACACGCCATGTAAAACAATACCGGTAATCAACATCCAATACCCGCTACCTGCATCGCCGTAGGCAAAAAACACATAACGCAATACCCAGGCCAGCATGCCTATTGCCAGCATTTTTTTAACCCCAAGGCGCACAAAAAATAAGGGCATCAATGCCATAAAGGCAAGCTCTGACCATTGACCGAAGGACTGTATAAATGCTGCCTTTTTCATCCCTACTTCGTTAAGGAAAGGGTTGGTAAAATTGTAATAAAATGCAAGCGGAACGCAGATAGCGATTGAAGCCAGGAAAAAGATGAGGTATGAGGAGTTCTTTAACAGGCCAATGGCATCAAGACCAAGGATATCGCTCATAGAGCTCTTCTGCCCTTTTTTAGCAGGTGGCGTTGGCGGCAGCGTGAAGCTTAATAAACCTAACAGCAATGATGCAATGGCAGCCATTTTAAAGGTGAGTACCAATGTATTGTTTGCTTCCCAGCCCAACCAGCCAATAACCGTCCCGGCAACTATCCAGCCGAAAGTACCCAGGATACGGATAGGCGGAAATTCTTTGCTCGGGTTGGTCATCTGCTTAAACGACACCGAGTTTACCAGCGCCAGCGTAGGCATGTACACGATCATGTAAGCAAAAATAACCGGCAAAAATCCACTGAAATTAGGAATGGTGGTAATGTAGTATAGTAATGCGGCACCGGCTAAGTGCAATACGCCCAAAACCTTTTGGGCGGAGAAATAACGATCGGCAATTAACCCGATAATGAATGGGGCAATAATAGCCCCCCACGATTGACTGGAGTAAGCAGTGGCATTTTGCGTGCCGGTTGCGGCAAGTGTTTTACCCAGGTAAGTACCCATTGTTACAAACCATGCGCCCCAGATAAAAAACTGGAGGAACATCATGGCAGATAACTTAACACGGATGGTTAAGTTCATAGTTAAATTGGTTTATATAATGACAGGAGGCACGGGCGTTTGCCCGATACGTAGATGTATAAGTACACTATAATGCCGGATGCTTGCCAAAAGGCGGCATCCGGCATGAATAGGGTTGGCTAACGCCAGCCGGTTTATTTCACCGACAGGATGTACGTTACCATTTCTTTGGCATCGTCTAAAGAAAGCGCCGGATGCGCGGTCATGGCCACATCGCCCCAGTTGCCGCTTCCGCCTGCAATAACTTTCTTGGCCAGTTTTTCGGTATCGGCTGCGGTATATTTCTTTGCGATATCGGCAAACGCAGGGCCGATGATCTTCTGGTGCTCCTTATGGCAGGTAGTGCAATCAGAGCCGGCAATTAAAGTTGCGCCTTTGCTTGCAGGTGCAGCAGTGGTACCGGTTTTGCTGGCTGCAGTATCTGCATTAGTAGTAGCTGCTGTAGCAGCCTGGTTGGTTGCCGTAGTGCTGGTGTCGCCACCTTCGGCTTCGCCGGGTTTTGTACCGCCGCAAGCTGCAATTACTAAACTGATACCTAAAACAATAAATACTTTTTTCATGGGGTGTTATATTACAGAATTAAACTTCCGCGAAAAATACGTTTTTTCTACGAAAAATGCACTTCTTTTTTAAACTACCGGGTCTTTTATCGTCTGCGTTTTATGCATGCTGCGCATGTATATCACCAGACCTGCAAAAGCAACGATCAACACAATGGGTATTACCAGCGTTGCCTGTAAAACCATTACGCCTGCTTTGGTATTATCGCCTGCTGCCGCTTTAACGATATCATCATAATATTTACCCATAAATATGGTGTAAATTGATACCGCAAACATACCCGCGCCACCCATGAGGTTGAGGCCCAGGGCGCCTGTTTTGGGCAGGTTGGTGTTTACAAAACCCAGCATCATTGGCCAGAAGAAGCAAACGCCCATACCAAATATGATCGCTGCTAAAAACAGGGTATTGCCCGATTGTGTGCTTAACAGGTATAAGCCGGTAGCTGCCAGTATGGTCGATATCAGCAACACCGTTTGCGGTGTAAACTGCTTCAGAATTGGCTTTGCAAACGCACGGCCAACTACCATGATACCGGTTTCCAGTGTCAGCAGAAGAATGGCGTTGCTGCTTACGTTTTTCAGCAATACATCTATCCATTGCCCGGTAAACAGCTCGGTAATACCGGTACCCAGCATGCATATCATCATGAAAATGAACAGCGGGTTTAACAATGCACGGTACATACCGGCCATACTTACGCCTGATGCTACGCGTTCGGTAACCGGGAAATCGAGTTTAGAGAACAGGTACCCGTAGATAAGCGTTGGGATGAGCATAGTGGCCACCTGTATTTGCCAGCCAAGCCCAATGTATTTAAACAGCGTTACCAGCAAAGTACCAATTACAATACCGCCCGGGAACCACAGGTGAAAATGGCTCAGTTTGGTGGTTTTTTCTTCGGTATAAAGCGATGTTACCAGGGGGTTACAAGCAGCCTCTACCGTTCCGTTGGCCAGGCCAATAAGCAGGGTTGACAAGAACAACGGCCAATAAGCGCTGCCTTCTCCGAAATATGGTGCGCAAATAGTTAATACGATGCCCAGCAAATGAAATACAAAAGCCAAAACAAGCAACTTTTTCATACCGATGATATCAACGATTACGCCGCCGAATATTACGGCTAAGGGGAAGCCCCAGAATGCCGTTGCAGTGATGGTACCCAGTTGTTCTTTATCCAGTTTGAACTGAACGCCAAGGTCGCCAAGGATACCCGCGCGGATACCAAAGGATAATGAAGTCACCAGCAAAGCCAGGCAACTCGCCCGGAATAGCTGTGTACGGTTAATTGTAGTAGTGGCCATTTTTTTAATTAGGTTTTGGGGTTGGTTGGTTTATATTCTTCTCAATTTTATAAGCCGATGAGCTTACGGTTAAAAGCTTCGTCGGAGCCGGAGGCTGCAAAATCGTCGAAAGTACGGTCGGTAACGCGGATGATATGATCCTTGATAAACTGCGCGCCTTCTCTAGCGCCGTCTTCGGGGTGTTTTAACGCACATTCCCATTCCAGCACGGCCCACCCGGTGTAATCGTATTGCGTTAGTTTACTAAAGATGCCTTTGAAATCTACCTGCCCGTCGCCCAAAGAACGGAAACGGCCCGCACGGTTTATCCAGTCCTGGTAGCCGCCGTAAACACCCTGCCTGCCGGTTGGGTTAAATTCGGCATCCTTTACGTGGAACATCTTGATGCGCTCGTGGTAGATATCAATGTACTCCAGGTAATCTAATGCCTGCAGCACAAAGTGCGATGGATCGTAAAGCAAACAGGCACGTTTGTGGTTGTTCACTTTCTCCAGGAACATTTCGTAGGTGATACCATCGTGCAGGTCTTCGCCGGGGTGTATCTCGTAACAAAGGTCTATCCCGTTCTCGTCAAAAACGTTCAGGATAGGCTCCCAACGGTTGGCCAGTTCGGTAAAGGCGGTATTCACCAAACCTGCAGGGCGCTGCGGCCATGGGTAAACGGTTTGCCATATCAGCGCGCCGCTAAAGGTAACATGCGCATTAAGGCCCAGGTTCTGTGATGCTTTGGCAGCGTATTTCAGCTGTTGCACTGCCCATTTCTGCCGTTCGGCGGGGTTGTTCTTTACGGCATCCGGCGCAAAAGCGTCGAACAATGAATCGTACGCCGGGTTCACGGCAACCAGCTGACCCTGTAAGTGGGTAGATAGCTCGGTAATTTCTAAACCGGCAGCGTTTACGATGCCCTTTATCTCGTCGGCATAAGTTTTGCTTTCGGCTGCTTTTTGCAGGTCGATAAAGCGTGCATCGTTAGTTGGTAGCTGTACGCCTTTGTAGCCAAGCCCAGCCGCCCATTTACAGATGGAGCTTAGATCATTGAACGGCGCTTCGTTGCCTATAAACTGCGCTAAAAATATTGCCGGCCCTTTTATAGTGTTCATGTGGTAGTATTAGATAACGTAATCGGTCCATTTTTGGTCGCTGTTGTTAGAAGCCACCACATTATTGATGAATGCCATACCGCGGATACCATCGTCTATCGATGGGAAATCGAGCCACTCGGCTTTAGGTTCTACGCCTTCTATTTTAGCCCTCAATGCCAAAGCAAAGTTGCGGTACAGGTTGCCAAATGCTTCCAGGTAACCTTCGGGGTGGCCACCGGGTGTGCGGCAGTTTGATGTCGCGAAGCTCGAAAGCCTGTCGGTATAGCCGCTGCCAGCGCGCAGGGTTTGGGCCGGTTTGTCGCTCCATTTTACGGTAAGCGTATTTGGCTCCTGCTGCTGCCATTCAAGACCGCCGTTTTCGCAGTAAACACGTATTTTTAAGGCATTTTCTTCGCCCGCAGCAATCTGCGATGCGGTTAAAGTGCCGGTAATATTATCTTCAAAGCGCAGCAGCACCGCGCCATCATCATCCAGCATACGGCCATCCACTACAATGTTTAGGGAAGCATTCAGCTGGGTTATTTTCTTGCCCGAGATATACTCTGCCAGGTGCGCAGCGTGGGTACCTATATCGCCCATGCAACCGCTCTTGCCCGATTTTGATGGGTCGGTACGCCATGATGCTTGTGCATTGCCTTCACGCTCTGATAAGCGACTAAGCCAGCCTTGTATGTACTCTACATATATCTTACGCACTTTGCCTAGTGAGCCTTCGCGGATGATCTGCCTGGCTTCTTTTACCATTGGGTAACCTGCGTAGGTATGGGTAAGCAACAGCATCAAGCCGGTTTCTTCTACTTTTTCTTTCAGCTTAAGGGCTTCTTCAAGGGTGAAGGTTACGGGCTTTTCGACTACCACGTTGTAACCGTTCTCCAATGCCGCCATTGCCGGGGCAAAGTGGGCAAAATTTGGGGTAACGATGGTTACGAAATCCATGCGTTTA
Source organism: Mucilaginibacter psychrotolerans (assembly GCF_004519315.1). Lineage (GTDB taxonomy): Bacteria > Bacteroidota > Bacteroidia > Sphingobacteriales > Sphingobacteriaceae > Mucilaginibacter > Mucilaginibacter psychrotolerans. Next base: position 44,509 of record NZ_SOZE01000034.1, on the reverse strand, counting down.
TCCGCAGGCTGCAATGCCTCGCCTTTAAACAGTTCATCGAATGTGTTGTAAATACGACTTTCATCAAGGAAAAGCATACGACCGCTTTCCTGTGCTACTTCGGGGTTAACGCTAAGCGCGCCGGCAACCAGTTCTATCTGGCCGTCCATATTGGCAGCAATGCGGTGTATAGCGCCGATGAAGGCATCTTTACCACCGCCGATCATGCCCATGCGCAATTTTCTTTTACTCATATGTATTGTTGTTTGCCTCCTCTGAACCTCCCCAGGGAGGGAAGACTTTTGGAAGAAATTTTTAGTTAATAATTGGCGAAAGATAATAAACAAATTCTTTCAATGCAATCCATTGCATTGAAAGAATTTGTTTTCTCTAGCCCCCTAAAATCACCGGATGTTTCCGGCCAAATCGGGTAAAAAAAAGCCCTCCTTTCCGGGTCCGAATGACTTTTAGAAGGGAGGGTTTGGGTGTGACTTCCTAAGAAAGTGCCCAGGCGCGATCTCCTTTTTTGTAAGGGTAATCGCCTATGTATTTGCCCGGTACCGGTACGTAGCGCAGGGCTTTGGTGGCACCAACTTCTGATGTAAAGTAGCCCAGCAGGGTTAATTGTTTCATCATGGTGAAGTAATGGTTTGGCACATCCGGCGCTTTGTAGTCTTTTTCGCCGGCATGTTTTATTTTATCGGCATCGGCTTCTTTGCCTTTTTGCGCGGCGTAGTCCTTAGCTTCTTTATCTATTTCGGTTAAAAGCTCGGTACGCTGCGCAGCAGAAATTTCCATGAATTTCTTGCTGAATTTTTTGTTGCTGGCATCATCCAACTTGCCAATACCTTCCTGAAATACTTTCTGGTCATCGGCAGTGTAGCAATCTTTCACCATCACGGCCATAAAGGCACCTACTTTGGCCGCTTTTGCACCCGGGGTGCTGGTTTCGGGCAAAATGGTTTCGCCAACCTCGTCTAAAAACGCGGTTGTTTCGGGTTTAGAAAGATCTTCGGTATTTGCGGTACTGCCCGATTTACAACCCGACATAAAGAACTCAGCGCCGATGATGGATCCCCCAAGGATCAACCCCACACGGCCTATCGCGTCTCTTCTGTTCATTTTATCAATTTTTTAATTGTTGAATTATTGATTTATTGAAAATATATCCTACAGCTACGCTTTCAGCACGAAGCCTTCGCGGTAATTGCGTTTAACAAACTGGTTGGCATCAGCAAAGTTGGTCACCTTCATGGCATCATTATCCCATAACATTTTTATAGTTCCACCTTTCAGGTCGTGGCCGCGTACTGCCAGGTTGGCCATCAGCAAAGCTTCGGTCAAGGGACCGGCTATCTCAAACGGAGAGCTTACTTCCTGCTTGCCGTAGCCTGCGATACATGCTTCTACCCATTGTGCATAGTGGCCGCTTGCGCCGCCCGGCACGCGGGCATATTTTTGTTTCGCTTTCACGTTCTCCATACGGCTCTTTGGTAATAAAGTAGCAGCATCTGAGTAGGTGCTGGCATACATTTTACCTTTAGTACCAATGAATAGTGTACCATTGCCTTCTTCACCACCCCACTTTTCGTCGGCGCCTAACTCTATCGGGCGTTCGGGCTGTATGCCACCATCCATCCAGTGCAGTGTTATATCGCCTTTGGTTTTGGCAGTTTTAGGGAACGTTAAGGTAATGTGGCTGGATGGCGGGCAGCTTTCGGGGAAGCGGCCTTGTTTAAACTCATCAACATACACACTGCCTACGCTGGCCTGCACATCTTTTGCATAACGGATACCCAATACGCGGAAAGGCGCTTCTACCAGGTGGCAACCCATATCGCCCAGGGCACCGGTGCCGTAATCCCACCAGCCGCGCCAGTTGAACGGTACCAGTTTATCTACGTAGTCCTTTTTAGGTGCGGTACCCAACCACAGGTCCCAATCCAGTTCCTTAGGGATGTTTTGGCTTGGATCGGGCCATTTAATGCCTTGCGGCCACACGGGGCGGTTGGTCCAGCAGTAAACGGTGTGTACATCGCCTATCAGGCCTTCGTCATACCATTCCGACATTAAGCGGGTACCATCGTTTGATGCGCCCTGGTTACCCATTTGGGTTACTACTTTGTATTTCTTGGCTGCGTCTGTCAGCAAACGGGCCTCCCAAAGGTCGTGCGTTAAGGGTTTTTGCACGTAAACGTGCTTGCCCATTTGCATGGCACCATAGGCTATGATGGCGTGGTTATGATCGGGCGTGGAAACCGATACCGCATCGAAATTTTTCGACTCTTTATCGTACAGCTCGCGCCAGTCTTTATAGTATTTGGCTTTGGGGAACGATGCGCGCGATTTTGCCGCGCGGCGGTCGTCTACATCGCAAAGGAAAGCGATGTTGGCTTTACCGCTTTTGGCAAATGCCGCAATGTCGCTTTCGCCCTTGCCGCCGGCACCTATACCGGCAACATTCAGCATGTCGCTTGGCGCGGTGTAGCCTTTACCGCCCAGCACAAAGCGCGGAACAATCATGAACCCTGCTGCTGCCAGCGAGGTATTCTTGATAAAATCCCGCCTGGAAGTACCGTTTGCGGTGGTTTCTTCTTTCTTCTCAGTCATTTTTGTAGATGCTAATATGGATTAAATATTACCTTTTTTCAGTTCATCAACGGCATAGTTTGCTGCGCGGGCAGTAAGTGCCATGTAAGTAAGTGATGGGTTCTGGCAAGCGGCAGAGGTCATGGCGGCACCATCCGTAACAAATACGTTTTTGGCATCCCAAACCTGGTTCCACTCGTTCAGTACCGATGTTTTCGGATCGCGACCCATACGTGCAGTACCCATTTCGTGGATGCCACGACCCAATACGCCATCGCTGGTGTAACCTTTTACATCTTTTACGCCGGCATTGGTCAACATTTCTACGGCGTCGTTCATCATATCTACGCGCATCTTCTTCTCGTTGTCTTTAACCTCAACGTCGAAAGCCAACACAGGCAGGCCCCATTTATCTTTCTTGGTTTTATCAAGCGTTATCTTGTTATCGTGGTATGGCAGGGTTTCGCCGAAGCCGCCCATGCCGAAGTTCCAGCCTCCCGGTTCTGATAGTGCATCTTTAAACGCACCACCGATATTCATTTCGGCGATATCACGACTCCAGCCACTGCGGCTGCCGCCACCCTGATAACCAAAGCCGCGGATGTAATCGCGTTTTTCGCCGTTCAGGTTACGGTAACGTGGGATATAGATACCATTTGCCCTGCGGCCGAAGTAGTATTTATCTTCAAAACCTTCTATCCTGCCGCCTGCACCAACACCCAGGTGGTGGTCCATTACGTTGTGGCCAAGTTCGCCGCTGCTGCTGCCTAAGCCGCCTTCCCATACGTCGGTAGCGGAGTTCATCAGCACCCAGGCACTATTCAAGGCCGATGCATTTACGAAAACGATCTTAGCAAAGTAATCGTAAGTTTTGTTGGTTTCGGCATCTACAATGCGTACGCCTTTTGCTTTTTTGGTGTCTTTATCGTACAATATCTCTGTAACGATTGACCATGGGCGCACCGTTAAATTACCGGTTGCCATAGCTGCCGGCAAAGTGGCCGACTGTGTACTGAAGTATGCACCGAACGGACAACCTAACCAGCATTTATTACGGTACTGGCAGTTGGTACGGTTGTTATGCGGCACGGTAATATTGGCTGTACGACCAATAATGAAGTGGCGCGATTCTTTATAAAACTCTTTAAAGCGTTTCTGTACGTCTTTCTCTACGATGTTCAAATCCATCGGTGGCATAAAATCGCCATCCGGAAGGATTGGTACGCCATCGCGGTTACCGGATATACCTGCAAATTTCTCCGCGTAGCTATACCATTTTTCCAGGTCTTTATAGCGGATAGGCCAGTCAACGCCAACGCCATCCTTTAAGTTTGCTTCAAAATCGGTATCGTGCCAGCGGTAGCTTTGGCGGCCCCACATCAGCGAGCGGCCGCCTACGTGGTAACCTCTAAACCAATCGAAACGTTTAATTTCTACGTACGGGCTTTCTTTCTCGTCAACCCAGTAATCGAGGTTGGTTTCGTTCAGCGGGTAATCGCGCTTCAAAACCGGGTAATCTTCGATCATTTTTTGGGTGCGGCCGCCGCGATGCGGGAACTCCCAGGGGCCCTTGGTAGCGTTCACATAATCTTTAATGTGTTCGATGTTCCTACCTCGCTCCAGCATAATGGTTTTTAAACCCTTCTCGCTCAGTTCTTTTGCAGCCCAGCCGCCCGATATCCCTGAACCAATGACTATAGCGTCATAAGTGTTTGTAGACATAATATTAATGCGTTAAATTAAATTTGTTTAGTATTGGTTACCGCGCCTAATGTAGGCATAAAAATTATTTTTCAAATATCTTTTTCATTGTGTTTTATTAACACAATCTTCAGTTGACAGTGGGCAGTTTTCAGTCGGCAGTTCTTTTACAGTTGGCGGTTTTCAGTTGGCAGTATAAAACGCTCATGCTTCTGTCAACTGCCCACTGCTAACTGCCCACTGAAAACTGCTTACTGGTAACTCTTCTCCCTTACCCAATGATCTACCGCTCTGGCTGCAAAAGCCATATAGGTTAAAGATGGGTTTTGGCATGAGGTTGAAGTCATGCTGGCGCCATCGGTTACGTAAACGTTTTTGCAGGCGTGCAGGCGGTGCCATTTATCAAGCATAGATGTTTTAGGATCGTTGCCCATGCGCACGCCACCCATTTCGTGGATATCCAGGCCCGGGGCACGGTTATCTACCGATGCCTGTATATTGGTGAAACCAGCCGAGGTAAACATCTCGGTCATCTGCTCCACGTAATCCTTTTTCATTTTGGCATCGTTATCATCGTACACCACAGAAATTTTCAACTGAGGGATGCCCCATGGGTCCTTCTGCGTTTTATCGAGGGCCACGTAGTTGCTTTCTTTGGGGATGGTTTCGCCCATCATATGCGAGCCAACCTGCCAGTTGCCCAATTCGTCTTTTACCAGGTTCTTTTTCAATTCCTCCCCAATGCCGTTACTGCTGGTTTCCCGGCTGCGATAAGCATAAAAGCCTGCTGCATAGCCACGCAAAAAGTCGGTTTCTTGCTTGTAAACGTTGCGGAAACGCGGTATGTAGCCGCCGCCCGCAGGGTTACGGCCATCGGTTGTCCATTCTTTATCTCCATCCCACTCGGCGCTGATGTGTGCCGAATAATTATGGAAGGCAACGTATTTGCCCAGCGTGCCGCTATCGTTACCCAAACCATTAGGGAAACGGTTGGAGGTGGAGTTGAGCAATACCAGGTTGCTGTTCAATGCGGCTGCGTTCAGGAAGATTACGTCGGCATAGTATTCTATAGCTTCCTTGGTGTTGGTATCAATAACCCGCACGCCCGTTGCTTTGCCCAGTTTTTCGTCGTAAATAATGGATTCTACGACCGAGAAGGGCCTCAAGGTAACATGGCCGGAGCGTAATGCCCATGGTATGGTAGAAGCATTTGCGCTGAAGTAACCGCCGAATGGACAGCCGCGCTGGCAAAGCGTGCGTTTTTGGCACTGCCCCCTACCCTGATCCAAATGTATTTGGTTGGGTTTTGATAAATGGGCGCAACGCGCGCTGATAACGTGCCTGTTTTGATAACGCGATTTAACATGTTTGCTGAAACGCTGTTCTACCGCGTTGAGGGGGAAGCCTGGCAAGAACTCGCCATCGGGCAATTCGGCAAGGCCATCCATATTGCCGGATATACCTGCAAATTTTTCGACATGGCTGTACCACGGTGCAATATCTTTATAACGAATGGGCCAGTCTACCGCGAAACCATCGCGTGCCGGGCCTTCAAAGTCGAAATCGCTCCAGCGCTGGGTTTGGCGTGCCCACAGCAGCGATTTACCGCCTACCTGGTACCCGCGTATCCAGTCGAAAGGTTTCTCCTGCACATAAGGGTGCTCCTTATCTTTCACGAAGAAGTGCTGGGCATCCTCGCCAAACGCATAGCACTTGCTTACGATGGGGTTTGCTTGGCGCAGCTCGTCGGTTATTTGCCCATGGTGCGCAAACTCCCAGGGGTACATATTAGTTGTGGGGTAATCTTTTAAGTGCTTTACATCGCGGCCGCGCTCCAGCACCAGCGTTTTGAGGCCTTTATCGCCCAATTCTTTTGCTGCCCAGCCCCCGCTCATCCCAGAGCCGATAACGATGGCATCGAAAGTGCGTTCTTTTATACTATCTATATTTAAATTAGCCATGCTATACTGCCGCTTTCTTTTTAACCGGGAACATGGCATTATACCTGCCCGGTACCAATTCATAAACTATTTGCTCCGTCATAAAGTATTTGGAGGTGGTGTACCCAAATACTGTTTGCCCTTTTACTGCCCAATAAAACCCATTGGCTTTATTGTCCTTATCTTTATTGTTCGGAACTTTGCTTTGCTTTTCTATATCGTTTGCAAAGGCGCTGCGCTCTGCTACAGTCAAATCATTAAAAGATTTGCCGTATTTTTTATCCACAGCAGTTTCAAACTCCTCTAATCCAACCAGGAAATCGTCCTGCCCCTTTTTGTCAAAGCAGTCGTCTATCATCTTGAAAACAAAAAGGTTTATGCCGAGGTCTTTGGCGCCGGGGGTACTTGTTTTAGGGAGGATGGTTTCGCAGAGGTTGCTCACCAGGTTCTCCTGTGCGGCATCCAGCTTAAGTTGCTTCAATGTTACGATGGGTTTGCCCTTATCACCGCTGAGGCAGGCAGGCAACAAGGCCGCGCTGCCCATAATCAAAGCCATATTACGGATCGCTATCCGCCTGTTCATTTGATGGTTCAAATCCTGAAATTAATTTAGTTTATGCATACATAACGGGATATTGCGCCTTGCAATATCCCGTCACCTGTAAACGAAGCTGAAAATAGTGTTTAACTATTAATAACCCCATTTTTTCATGGTTTGTAAATCAATTTTTACAGAGTCTATCGGATCCATGCCCTGGTACGACTCCTGCTCGATGATCAGATACTGCGTTGCGCCGCTTTTTTTGGCTTCTTTCAGCACATCTTTCACCGGCAGTACGCCTTTGCCTAATATGCAGCTTTCGTAGCCCGTTCCTTCGTTAGGGTGCTCTGCGCTCTTTATCTCATCCTTTACGTGCATTGATTCGAACCTGCCCGGGTATTTTTTGATAAGCGATATGGCATCGTTCTCGCGGCCGTACATATTACCGATATCCAACTGCTGGGAAACCAATTTTGGGTCGGTATGCTGCATTATATAATCAAACAGGCGCATATCGCCTACCATGGTGGTAAACTCAAAATCGTGGTTGTGGTAACCAAATTTCATCCCCGATTTTTGGCACAACTCGCCGCTTTTGTTAAACTGTTCCATGGTACGGTCAAGCGCGGCCTTATCCGTACGCACGGCTACGTCCATCCATGGGCTAAACACGTATTTTTGGCCAAGCACGGCGGCATCTTCTACGGTCCATTTCCAGGCATCGGTAAAATCGTTTTTTGCTGCATCCCAGTGCGATGGCAGCATTACGGTATGGCCGCTTGGCATTACCAGGCCCAAATCGTCTAACACTTTTCTGAATTCCTTAGCCGTCCAGCCGTAAAACTTACGGTCGATATAATTGGCGTGTTCTACGTGTACATAGCCCATATCGGCCAGCTTTTTAAGCGTGCCGGCCGGGTCTGCCTTCATGGCATCGCGTACCGAGTACAGTTGCAGGCCTACGCGTTGGATTTTAGCCGCAGCGAATACGCTATCGGGCAATAAGGCGGCGGCGGTGAGGGCCACGGCGCTGTGTTTAAGAAAACTTCTGCGAGATGTAGTCATGTTGTTTTAGGTTATTAGTTTTTTGCTATCGGGAACACAGGGAACAATAAATTAGAATTGCTTACAAATGCGATGTGCTTACTATCCGGCGACCATGATGGCGTATTGATAGTGCCCTGCCCGCCGTATAAATAGGCCACAACTTTTGAGGGGCCACCTGCAGCAGGCATAACGCGAATATAAACATGTTTATAGAAAGGATGGTCGCCGGGGGCAACTTCGTTCTTTAAAAAAGTGATATATACGATCCATTTGCCATCGGGCGATACATGCGGGAACCAGTTGTTGTAATCATCGTTGGTTATTTGGGTTTGGTTGCTGCCATCGGCATCCATGCGCCAAACCTGCATCAGGCCGCTGCGCACCGAGTTGAAGTAGATGTATTTGCCATCGGGCGTGTACTCGGGGCCATCATCCAAACCCTTGGTTGTGGTTAGCCTTTCTTCGGGGCCGCCGCCGGATGGGATGCGGTACACATCGTACTCGCCGCCACGCTCGCCACAAAATACCAGGAATTTACCATCGGGCGACCAACCATGCATATAGCTTGCGCCCACACCCCTGGTGGTAACCACCTTAGCATCTCCGCCACCTACCGGCACGGTATAGCCTATTGATGGCCCGCCATCGCCGCTGCTGATGGTCAGCATCTTGCCGTCGAAAGAGATCACATGGTCGTTATTATTATTTTTGGCGGGGTTGGTATTGATGGCCGTTGGTGTGTTTGTAGACAGGTTGAAATTATATAAGGTACCATCGCTGTTGTAAATAAGCGATTTGCCGTTCTTTATCCAATTAGGAGCCTGTAAGGATTTGGGCGACTGGTAAACAACGCGGCTGTTCTGCGTTGCCATATCCAATAATTCTATAGCGCTGCCCAGGTATTTTTTGTATGGAACCAGGTCCGCAGGTGCAGGCGTAACGATGCGTACATTGCTAAAAACGGCCTGCTCGGTAACATCGGCGTTGTGCGAGCACACGAAGATGCCTACATAAACATCATCGCCCAGGTCCAGGTAAACCTTTTCTTCCGGACCAAAAACATCGCCCTTATGTGCTACCGACATGGTATAGGTATTGCCTTTTCGTTCCAGCTGTATTACGCCGGCAAAGGTGAGGGGTGATTTTTGCTCTTCGGTAACTGCGCCCATCGTTTTACGGTATTGCAGCGAGGTGAGGCCATCGCCATGCACCACGGCGTTTACATGTGCTGAATTACCGTCTAATGATTTGCGCACCATAAAGCCCCATTTGCGGTGAAGCTCGGTACCTTTACCAACAAATTCGGCATTGGTGCGGAGGATGAAATCGCCGGTCATCTTCTTCCACACATAATGAAACTCATCGGTATTGGCCCATATATTGGTACCAGAACCACTAACTGTATATTGCTGCGATTTTGGCTCGTATTTTACATCGCCTTTGTTTTTAACCGGACCCACATCGTTCTGTGCATCAAATATGCCAATAGGCTGGCTTTGCGCCATTGCGCCATTGGTGCACAGCATAGCTGCCAGCAACACGCTAAACATGCAGTAAATTTTTCTCGACATCAGGAAATTCGGTTTGGTAATAATTGGTTTACTAAGTTATATATTCATTCGTAAACCTGTGCCCAAAAAATGCGATTAAATAAAAAAAGAGGCTTTTTTTGTGCCTCTGGTGGTATCATTTAGGTGATGGAGTTAAAATAGTACCATGTTTGGTTAAATGGATTTAGTACGGCCTACCTGCTGGTTTGATTATGCCGAGGTGCAATTCACATACCCTCTTGAGAGGGGGCGGGTTGGACTGAGCGGTAGCAGGGGGTGTGTTTGCCGCTATGCATCCTTAACACACCCCTCTCTCCAAAGGAGTCCTTCGGGCTAGTGGGGAATCGCACAGTCCTGGCGCGCATTATTTAAAAAGCTTCAAATTCCCTTTTAAATGAAAAAAGGAGCGCTTTCGCACTCCTTACATGTATTTACCTCCCGGTAATTATATCGTATTAAACTATTTCTGTAGCAAATATCTGCTTGCCGGTTTCAGGGCAGTACACTGGCGCTGCTTTCAAAGCGGGCCTTACGTATTCTTTCAGGAACTGTTCCTTAGAATCTTTATACTGGCTTACAGCACCTATCATGCTCATGAATTTGATGTAGTAAAAGGCAGTATCTATCTGGTGCGGCTTGAAACCTGAGCGCGCGCTTTTTGGGAAAAGGTGGTGGTTGTTGTGCCATTCACCAGCCACGTAGCCCGGCCAAAGCTGATTAACCGACATATCCTTACGGTTATAGTCGATGCCTTCTCGGCGTTTATCTTCGCCTTTGCCGTGGCCTTCGTAATTAAAGGTACGTACGCCAACAGCCCAAAAGCCTGCGGCACCAAAAATAGCGCAACCTAAAGCTACGCCGCCAATTAAATAAAACACCGTGAACCAAAATGCCCAGTTAGCAATAACGCCAACAACTGCATGGAAAGGATTGGCTACCGAACCCCATTTTTGGTATTGCGCATAGGTGTTTACCGATACGCCTGTATGTTTCATTAAAGTAACGCAGCGGGCGTACTCTTTCTCGTTCATGTTACGGTTAACGGGCTGGTGATTTGCATCGGCCAAAAAGCAGTACAGAAAACCGCCCTGTGCGTTGTATGGGTCGCCCGGTTGGTCTGATAAGGCATGGTGCACGTGGTGCGATATAGCGTATATCTCCTCGGGGATAATTTTTAGCGTAAGGTTTTGGGTAAAGAAACGCCAGAAGTTGTTACTGAACTTATAGGCACCGTGGGTGCAATAGCGGTGGTACCAAATGGTACCATGGGTACCCATTACCACCATGCTATATAAAAAAGCGATGATAAGGCCCTGTATAGAAAAGTACTTAAAAATAAACAAAAGCAGGAAGCCAGATAGCGTTAAAACCATCATCCAGCTCATAAATGAGAGCCAGTTCTTTTTTGTTTTGAAGATGTTAATCCTCGAAAAAAATTCTTTTAAAATTTGACCGTTGGTTGGTTTGGAAAGGTTGCCATTTGCATCCTTCCATCCATACGAAGGCTGTTCTAATACATCGTGTATAAATGCCATTAGGGATTGGGAGGTTAGTTTATCAATTAGTTTTTTATATATGGGGACGGACGAAAGATAGGCAAAGCAATTGGCTTATCCTATAAAAAAGGTTAAAAAAATTAAGACATAATTAAATTGATAGCAAAAAGGCATTCTCATTGCAACATTTGTATGACATTGGCATTACAATTAAACTTCTCGATACTTTAACCGTCATTAGCGCAATTAATCCACCGCCATGACAAAACGTTTATCCTTACTGCTCCTCATCCTTATGCTTTCTGCCAGAGCACTTTTTGCACAGCAGCCTCCGCGCGCCGTTAGCGGTACCCTTATAGATAGCCTTGGTGCGGTGCCCGGGATGACGGTGAAACTCACCTCAGATAAGGATAGCATGGTAGTAGCCAGCGACACCAAAGGCGGGTTTAGTTTTGGGGCAGTTTTTTCGAGGAATTTCAAGATAACCGTTTCGGGATTGGGGTATGAAGCCATGAGCCGGAAATACGCAATGGATGACCAGAATACGGCCATCCGGCTGGACCCCATTAAACTGAAAGTACAAACCAATATGCTGGGGCAGGTAAACGTAACTGCTATAAACCCCATCACCATTAAAGAAGATACGGTTGAATATAAAGCCGCAGCCTACAAAGTGCGCGAGGGTTCGCCGGTTGAGGATCTGCTGAAGAAACTGCCCGGCGTATCGGTAGATAAAGATGGCAACGTTACCGCACACGGTAAGCAGATTACCAAGGTGCGCGTAAATGGCAAGGACTATTTTAACGGTGATGTGCAAACCGCTACCCAAAACCTGCCTGCCGATATTGTAGAGAACATACAGGTGATAGATGACTATGGCGACCAGGCCAACCTCACGGGCATCAAAACCGGCGACCCTGATAAGATCTTAAACATCACCATACAAAAAGGCAAACGGACGGGCAAATTTGGGCAGGGCACGGTAGGCATAGGTAACGATGAGCGTTACCTGGCGCGCATATCGGCCAATGCTTTCAGGGAAGAGGAACAGGTATCGCTGGTGGGCACTGTAAACAATAACAATACCAACTCCTTTAACCTGGGCGCAGGCGGGGGTGGCGGCGGCAGAGCCGGACGGGGTGGTGGAGGCGGGTCTGCAGGTGGCGGCGTAAGCACGGCCAATGGTATCACCACCAACCGTTCGCTGGGTTTTAATTACCGCAACGAGTGGGGCAAAAAGATAACCGTTTATGGCAGCTATAGTTATGCTAATCGCGACAGGCTGAGCACCACCACCTCGCAAACGCAAAGCTTGTTCCAGTCGGGCGCAATTTTGGGTACCGATAACAGCGACGGACGTACCCATAACCTTAACCACCGGATAGACTTTAATATGGAGTACCGGATAGACACCCTGAATTACCTCAAGATAACCCCCAACTTCAACTATAACTCTTCCAACGATAACAGCACAGATGCCTTCAGCAATACGCGTAACGATACCACCGTTACCGGTAACGAACTGGCCTTAACCAACTCTACCGCACCAAGCGGCAGCATCAGCGTTTTGTATAACCATAAATTCGCAAAAAAGGGGCGCAACTTCAGCATAAATACCAGCCTGGGTTACTCCAAAAACACGCAAGACCTCAACGACCAATACACTACCGAACAAGCGGGCATAACAACGCCTCTGTACCAGCAAATTAACACCAATAACAGCAGCAACCGCTACGGCGTATCGTTATCCTACACCGAGCCCATAGGCAACGGCAATTACCTGGAAGCCAACTACAACCACAATTATACCAATACCGATAACAACCGCTATAACTACCGCATAGACCCGGTTACGCTGGGCCAAACGTATGTAGACTCGCTGAGCACATTGTATAATTACCAATTCATCACCAATAAATTCGGGCTTAACCTGCGCGGCGTAAAAACCAAATACAACTACACCGTGGGCCTGGCCGTGCAACCCAGTTCGCTGGATGGGCAATCGCGTAATTTTAGCACCAGCACGAATACCTTTAATTATATACCAACGGCCCGGTTTATCTACAACTTTGCCAAAAACCATTCTTTATCGGTTAATTATAGCGGCAGCAACAGCCAGCCTGGCTTTACGCAATTACAATTGCAGCCCGATTTCAGCAACCCGCAGAACCGTGTTTATGGTAACCCCAACCTAAAACCGGCGTTCAACAACAACATAAGCCTGCGGTACAACCAGTTCGATATCGCCAGCGGCAACTCGCTCTTCACCAACCTATCGTTCACCAGTACCCAGGACAGAATCGTAAGCAACACGCGGCCTATCACCGTTAGCAATGCTTCGGGTACCGGTGGCCGCAACAACACTATACAGGAAACCCGCTATTTAAATACCGATGGCTTTTACTCGGCCAATGGCAACTACGCTTACTCCAAACCCTTTGCCAACCGCAAGTTTACCGTTACGCTAAACGGTGGTGCCAATTTCAACAACAACATCAGCTACCTTAACGATGTGCGCAACGTTGGTAAAAACTGGGTATTTAACCAGGGGGCGCGCATCCGCATAGATATCGACAGCCTGATGGATACCGAAGTGAGCGGCAATTACAGCGTAAATACCACCCATTACAGCATCCCATCATTCATCAGTACCGATGCCCGCACCTGGACGCTGGGGCTTGATGGGCGCAATTACTTTTTTAAGGGTTGGATACTAGGCTACAACCTTACCCAAACAATTAACCGTGGTTTCAGCAGTACGGTAAAGGCCAACCCTACCCTGCTGAGCACTTATGTAGAGTACCAGTTTTTAAAAGGCAACATTGGCGCGCTGCGTTTCCAGGCTTATGATCTATTCAACCAAAATACCGGCGTAACCCGTAGCGTAAGCGGCAACCAAATTATTGATACCCGCACCAATCGCCTTGGCCGTTATTTTATGCTGACGTTTGCCATAAGGCTGCAGAAATTTGCAGGCAGCAGGGGCGGTCGCAACGGCGGTGCCGGCGGCAGGCGCGCCGGTGGTGAAGGTGGTGGTGGTTTTGGCGGAGGTGGCGGAGGTGGCGGCAGGCCGGAGTAGAAAATAAGAATTTGTTTGGATTTAGTAGTTGACAACTGTAAATTTACAGTTGTCAAAGTAAAAATGATTGAAAGCTTCAAACACAAAGGGTTAAGACTATTGTGGGAACATGGTAATGGCAGTAAATTACCTGTGGACCTTGTTAACCGCATCGAACGAATGTTGGATGTTATTGACTCAGCAACACAAGTGCCTGATGATTTTGGCGCTTATCGAAACTGGAACATCCATAAACTCTCCGGAGACCTGAAAGACTACTGGAGTATTAAGGTTAATAAAAATTATCGGATTATCTTTCGATTTGATGGACAACACGCATCTGACGTTGATTATATAGATTATCATTAAAAAGCCATGAAAAGACAAATGAGGCATATCCACCCCGGTGAAATTTTGCGGGAGGACATTATCGCAGCAAATGAATTAACGGTAACCGAAACAGCTAAAATGCTGGGCATATCGCGCCAAAGCTTAAACAAGATTATTCACGAACAATCGGATATCACGCCCGAGATGTCGTTTAGGATTGCAAAAGTATTCGGGGGTACCGCCGAGATATGGGCTAATTTGCAAACCAAATATAACCTGCATTTGGCAGCCGAAAAAACAAAAGAGCTGTACTTGAAGCCCTTTAAGTATCAGCACTCTGCATAGTATTTTCACCCCATGTTAAACCATGCGCAAAAATTCCCGTCGAAGAGGGGGTTCGTTATCTTTATCCCGCTGATTATTTTGCTATTGATAGAAGTTGGCTACATTGCCGGCGGCAGGTATATTGGAGCGGTGTTGCTGCTCGCAGTAATGTCGGCAGTGTTTTTGCCGGTGTTTTTCAATACCTATTATACCATCCAAAGCGATGGCATGTTGAAGGTGAAATGCGGCATGTTCTTTAATACTATCGTTGATATCAATAGCATAACCAAAGTGGAAGATACCCATAGCATACTGAGCGCCCCTGCCCTTTCGATGGATAGGTTGGAGCTGTTTTATAACAAATTCGATTCGGTTGTAATCTCCCCACAGGATAAAGCCGCTTTCGTAGCCGAATTACAAAAAATAAACCCGGGTATCCGGTATAATTCATAACCAAAACCGAAGATTGAACGCATGTTAAAGACGCTAATCCTTTTTTTTTCCTGCATATTATTAGCTTATAGCGGAAACGCACAGGAAACCACGAAGAAAAAAAACTGGCTTACCAACTCCGTGCAGGAAGTTACTACGGTGTTGAAAACCAATAAAAACGTGAAGCAGGGCTTGTACATGGCACTCTTCCAAAAAACAACTGTAGTAGCCACCGGCATGTACGACAATAATAAAAAGGTGGGGCTTTGGCGTTTTTTTAGTTCGCAAGGCCAGCAGCTTGAAGTATATGATTATACGGCCGAAAAGCTGTTTTTCGAAGCACCGGAAGATACCACCTCTTCGCTGCGTTACTTTGTGGACCGGGAGCTACAGCCTACCGATAAAGTGACCAAACCTATTAAAATAGGCGGCAGGTATTACGGGTATATCCCCTACCTACAGTTGTTTACCTTACCCGATTACATCGACCCGTCAAACAAAAACTTCTTCGATGTAACTGTAGAACTGCTGATAAGCCCACTTGGCCGATTGGCGAGCTATAAAGTAAACCTTAATATCAAAGGCAAAACCGTAAGGGTTATCAACATGAACACCAACCTGCCCGACGAGGCCGACAAAATATTCACACCCGCTACGTTAAATGGCGAGGGCATTGCCTGCCGCATCATGATAAAAGCATACATCACCGATAATAATCACCTCGATTTTGACTAAGTCGCCACTACATTGCGTAATGCACTAAACCGGAAGCGGCCCTTTTGTTAAACCGTTCTTTCTGTTTGCCACTAACAACACAGGCGCACCGTAAATTATACGATGCGCCTGTTGTACGTTGTGTTTAAGCCTTAGACTTAGTGATGGTGGTGGCCATCCGGGCCGTGTGCGTGGCCGTGAGAAAGTTCCTCCGGCGTTGCAGGGCGCACGTTCAATATCTCGCCTTTAAAATGCAGTTCCTGGCCGGCCATAGGGTGATTAAGATCTACAATTACCGAGTCTTCGGTAACCGAAACTACCTGGCCCTGGAAACGGTTGCCATTATTATCCTGCAAAGGCAATACTTCGCCAATTTGCGGTATCTCGGCACCCTGGAACATTTCTTTCGGCAAGTTAGCTACTGCTTCTTCGTCGAATTCACCGTAACCTTCTGCTGCTGATATACGGAAATCATAGGTATCACCTGTTGATAGGGTGCTTAAGTTCTCTTCGAATTTGGGTATCATTTGGCCCGCGCCGAACAAAAAGGTTAGCGGTTGCTCCTGCGTTGCGCTTTCTGCCAGGCCTTCGCTGCCATCTTCTTGTTTAACATACAAATCGTATGTTAATGATACTACGTGTTGTGGTTCAATTTTCATTATAATGATTATTCGTTAACAATTAAATCCTAAAATCTAAAGCCTAAACTCTAAAGGCTAAAATTTAAATACTCAATTCTAAACTCTATTGCTTAGTCTAAATTCGAACGCCTAACCCTAAACTTTGTTGGTATTGCGTTGCTTTTTTTTTTCGAATTTCGATTTTAGATATTAGAATTTACTACGTTATTTGTTTTAATGCATCCGCCGTATTATCAACCGGAAGGCTGCAGGTTTTATCCCGGCAAACGTAAATCCGGTTGATATCCCCCGGCTTATCTGCCAGCAAAGGTAGTGTTCCTTTTTTACCGCCCAACATTATTTTATTGGGGATGTAGTTTTGTTCCATCTGTTTACGCAGCGCATCGGCATTATCACCGGTAATCGCTACCTCGTAAGTGCCGAATAACTCATCCAGTAAAAGCGAAGTCCAATTACTGTAACCGGTGCTATATTTAGCCAGATGCGGTACGATGTTGCGCAGCATTTGTGCTGCTATATCATGATAAGCTTCCTGGTCGAAGAATAGCCCGAGCTTTTTTAGGTTGCGCGCCATTACAGAATTGGAAGCGGGGATAACGCCATCCATCATCTCGTATTTGCGGGCTATGAGGTGCTCGTCGTCATCCGCGGTGTAAAAGAACATGCCGCTGACCTTATCGTAATAATGCAAAATAGCATAATCGCTAATGCCTTTTGCGCGGGTAAGCCATTGCTCATCAAAAGTAGATTCATACAGGGCGATAAAGGCATCTACGATGTTGGCGTAATCATCCAAAAAAGTGGCGATGGGTTCGTGATCGCCATTGGGCAAAAGCACGGGCTCTTTGAATATCCGCAGGAGTTTATCGCCAGATAGCATGTTATTACTCAGGAATTCCGCGTTCCGCAGGGCGAGGTCAAGGTAAGTCGGCTCATCAAAGGCGCGGTAGGCATCGCAAAGGCCTTTCAGCATCAGGCCGTTCCAGGAGGCTAAAATCTTATTATCCAGCCCCGGCCTGATGCGCTTATCCCTGGCATCGAAAACTTTTTGGCAGGCAAGGTCTATGCGGCTTCGCAATGCTTCCACCGGCAAACCTAAAGTAGCAGCCAATGGCTCATCATCTTCCCTGCGGAAGAAAACGTTGGCATGTTCTTCCTCCCAGTTGCCCGCATCGGTAGCGTGGTAATAAATGCAGAAGAGTTCGGTTTCGTCGCCCAATATCTCCTCGATTTCGGCCTTGGTGAAAATATAGTATTTGCCCTCCTTGCCTTCGCTATCGGCATCTAGCGCAGAATAAAAACCATAATCGGGCGAGGTTAGTTCGCGTTCTACGAAGCTGATAATTTCATCGGCGATGATTTTGTAAAGCGGGTCGAGATTCCAGGTATAAGCTTCGGAGTACAGGCTAAGGAGTTGGCCATTATCATACAGCATCTTCTCGAAATGCGGCACATGCCAAACACCATCCACCGCGTAACGGGCAAAGCCGCCACCGATATGGTCATAAATACCGCCGTAAGCCATTTTCTTTAACGTGAGTTTAGCCACGCGAGAAATCTGCTCATCCTGCATCAGGTGGGCATAACGTATCAAAAACAACCAGTTATTGGGCATCGGGAATTTCGGCGCGCCACCCAGGCCGCCCTCCTCTTCGTCGATATAGCGCTTCCAGTTTTTCAGGATAGGCACAAGGTCCGCTTTGGTATATTCGGGCTGCTCGTGCACAAAGGCAACGGATTCATATTGTTTGATGCCATCGGTAAGGCGTACGGCATAGTCCTCGGCTTCCTCGGGCTTGGTTTTGTAGAAATCAGCAAGGTTGAAGAGCAGACTCGTCCAGTCGTTCTTGCGGAAGTAGGTGCCGCCGTAGATAGGCCTTTGGTCGGGCAGGCAGATACAATTTAGCGGCCAGCCTCCCCTGCCGCTCATCAGTTGCACGGCACTCATGTATATCTGGTCAACATCAGGGCGTTCTTCGCGGTCGACTTTGATGCAGACGAAATACTCGTTCATCACCGCTGCAACGGCATCGTCTTCAAAGCTTTCATGCTCCATCACATGGCACCAGTGGCATGCCGAGTAGCCGATGCTCACCAAAATCAGTTTGTTCTCCTCTTTGGCCTTGTGCAAAGCCTCCGGCCCCCAGGGGTACCAGTTAACCGGGTTGTTGGCGTGTTGTAATAAATATGGGGAGGTGGAATTGGCGAGGCGATTCATAACGTACGTTTTTCAGGATAAGTGGCTAAGGTGTTAATTGTTTTTAAAAAGCACAAATGAAAATACGGGCAATTTGCGTTCCGCTTGTAAAGCTTTATATTTGAATATGCCTGAAACCAAACCGCCTGTACCCGGAAGATATATCGACCCATTAGTTGACTTCGCTTTCAAGAAGATATTTGGCAGTGAGCCTAACAAAGACCTGCTGATTGCCTTTTTAAACGTTGTGTTCCGCGGGCGTAAACATATTGCGGATCTCGTTTACAATAAAACCGAACACCACGGAGATATAAAACAAGAGGGCACAGCAATATTTGACCTGCTTTGTACTGGTGATAAAGGCGAGCGTTTTTTGATAGAAGTACAACGAGCCAGGCAAGGATACTTCAAGGAAAGGGCTTTGTTTTATACATCCAGGTTGATCAGCGAACAAGCACCCAAGGGCAAAAGAAATGCTTGGGGATACAATATTGACGAAGTATATCTGGTAGCGCTATTAGAGGATTTTAGTTTAGAGGGTAGCCCTGCCAACGCTTACCTGCACGACATTTGCTTATGTAACCGCGAAACCGGCGAAATATTTTACGATAAATTAGGTTATACCTATATTGAATTGAGTAAATTTGTGAAAGAGGAGGTTGATTTAATAGACGACCTTGACAAATGGCTTTATGTTTTAAAGAACATGAGCCGGATGGACAAAATTCCGGTTTACTTACGCAAACCGATATTTGAAAAATTATTCAGCATTGCTGAATATACAAATCTTACAAAGGAGGAAAAAGATATGTACGATAGCAGCTTAAAATATAAATGGGATAACCAAAATGTATTAGAATATGCGGTGAAAGAAGCTAAACACAATGAAGCATTAGACATTGCCCGTGAGCTTAAAAAGGAAGGCTTGGCTATTGATTTCATAGCTAAAACAACGAAATTGGCGATTGAAGAAATTGAAAAACTGTAGTAAACTCGATAACTCTCATTGTGCCTTATAAAGTCATCTCTTCAACAATTGATCTGCAACCATCCTACTGCCGAGGATGCAGGCAATTGTACTAAGCCCAGACAAGTGGTAGTATTTTCATTGAATTTGCACCGAAAATAATCACCAAACCTCTTGTCAAATGCAAGCTATCGCCAAACTCCACTACGCCAAAATCATTATGTTTTTGGCCGCCCTGTATAATATCTTTTGGGGCTTAGTGATCTCCGCCTACCCGCAAATCCTCCTGTTCGGCAACGCTCCTACCGATTTCCTGCTGATCATCCTGCGTTGCGTTGGCATGCTGGTTGGCGTGTACGGCATTGCCTACTACTTCGCTTCGCGAGATCCGAACACCTACTGGCCGCTTATTTTGGTAGGCTGGATAGGCAAATTACTGGGGCCGGTTGGCTCGGTGTACTATATCGTATTGGGCAAACTCCCCCCCTCATTCTTTTGGGTGAATGTGTTCAACGATATCGTTTGGTTGGTGCCATTCGGCTGGGTAATTTATATGGCGGTGAAGAAAAGGTTGTGAGGAGAAATTAATAGTGGCCGCGTAGCGAATAAACATTTATTGTATCGTCCGCAACATCATAAATAATTCGGTGTTCGTTATCAATACGCCTGGACCACTTCCCGGAAAGTTCGTATTTCAACGCTTCAGGTTTCCCTATGCCTTCAAATGGATGCTGCTTCGTATCGTGAAAAAGCTGCTGTATTTCCTTCTGAACAATCCTGTTGCCCGACTTTTTCCAAAACTCAAAATCCCTTTGAGCTTTTTCGAAAAGGTCTATTTCCATAGATTGTCAACATCAACCCGTAACCCTTTTTTTCCAGATTTTCGTACTTTCTCCCCTTCGAGTACTTCTTTTACAAAAACAGGGTCGTAAGGCGATTCACCTAACTCAAATACCACCTTTAAAGCTTTAGCCACAGCAGTTAAAGCATCTAATTGTTCTTGATTTTCAGGATGCAATATTAAAGTTGCCATAGACAAATTTATCAATTATTCCATTAACCTTTACAACGTTAGCATTTTTTTCCACAGATATATTTTTACAATTGAGCAGCACAGGCCATATCAAAAGTTGTAATTCTTTTCCGTTCTTCCTCCGTGCTCTTTGCGCCTCTTCACCACGCAAATCTTAGCGTCCTCTGTGGTTAAATAGCCACAATGCCAACAACGCCCTAATAATGTTAGCATTTTTCCGCCCCCATTTATCTTCAAATTACTTAATTTCGCCTTTTAAGAAAAGAGGAAAAGGATTTGGATTATTTAGCTGGGTTAAACCCCGAACAAAAGGCCGCCGTACTGCAAATTAAAGGCCCGGTGATGATCATCGCTGGCGCAGGCTCGGGCAAAACACGTGTTATCACTTACCGGGTTGCCCATCTTATCCGCAGCGGGGTAGATTCGTTTAACATACTGGTACTTACGTTTACCAACAAAGCCGCCCGCGAAATGCGCGAGCGTATAAACCATATTTGCGGCCCCGAAGCCAAAAACATCTGGATGGGTACCTTCCACTCGGTGTTCGCCAAATTGCTGCGCGTAGAAGCCGAAAAGATCGGCTACCCTAGCAACTTTACCATTTACGATACCGACGACAGCAAGAGCGTGCTCCGCGCTATCCTCAAGGAAATGAACCTGGATGATAAGCTCTACGCCGTAAACTTTGTATTGAATCGTATCTCTGCCGCCAAAAATAACCTGGTTGGCTGGCAGGAATACCAGCAGAACGACCAGATACAGGCCGATGACCAGGGCGGCGGCCGTGGCAAACTGGGCGTTATCTATCAAACCTATGTGCAACGCTGCTACCGCGCCGGCGCCATGGATTTTGACGATTTGTTGTTTAAAACCAATGAGCTTTTAAAACTGCACCCCGATGTGCTGAACAAATACCAGCACAAGTTTAAATATCTGATGGTGGATGAGTACCAGGATACCAACTTTTCACAGTACCTCATTGTAAAGCGCCTGGCTGCCGTAAACGAGAATATTTGCGTGGTAGGCGATGATGCACAAAGTATCTACGCCTTCCGCGGGGCCAACATCCAGAACATCCTCAACTTTGAAAAGGATTATCCCGACCTGAAAATATTTAAGCTGGAACAAAACTACCGCTCTACCCAAAATATAGTAAGTGTAGCCAACAGCATCATTGCCAATAACAAAGAGCAGCTGAAGAAAAACGTTTTCTCCGAAAAAGAAACCGGCGACAAGATAAAAGTGATGCGTGCCTTCAGCGATAACGAAGAAGGTAAGATGGTTGCCGATACCATTATGCAGGACAGGAGCACTAACGGCATGAAATGGCACGATTTCGCCATTTTGTACCGCACCAACGCACAGTCGCGTTCTATGGAGGAGGCTTTGCGCAAAAATAATATCCCTTATAAAATATACGGGGGTTTATCCTTCTACCAGCGTAAGGAGATAAAGGACCTTATCGCGTATTTCCGCCTCACGTTCAATCCTAATGACGAGGAAGCATTGAAACGCGTGATCAATTACCCAAAGCGTGGTATCGGGGACACAACTGTTGATAGAATTATCGTAGCGGCAGACAAAAATAGCATTACCCCTTTCGAGGTGATATTACAACCCAATCGGTACATTGAAAAAGCACCTGCGTCGTTATCGGCGTTTGCGGCCATGATTCAAAGTTTTCAGGTGCTGGCCAAAAATCAGAGTGCCTACGAAGCGGCACTTTACATTGCCCAGCATTCGGGCCTGCTGAAAGACCTTTACGAGGATAAATCCGTAGAGGGCCTCAATCGCTACGAGAATATACAGGAGTTGCTGAATGGTATCAAGGAATTCTCTGAAAGAGAAGACATCGAAGAAAAAGGCCTCGACGTTTTTATGCAGGATATTGCACTGTTAACAAACGACGACAAGGATAAAAACAAGGATGCCGATACGGTATCACTCATGACCATCCACTCTTCCAAAGGGCTGGAGTTTCCTCAAGTATTCGTGGTGGGGTTGGAAGAGAACCTGTTCCCATCGCAAATGTCGCTCAACTCGCGCAGCGACCTGGAGGAAGAGCGCCGGCTGTTTTACGTAGCTGTTACCCGGGCCGAGCGCAAACTGAGCATCAGTTATGCAACATCGCGCTTTAAATTTGGTACGCTGATCAATTGCGAGCCTAGCCGCTTTTTAGATGAGATAGATGCCCGTTACCTGGAGTTGGATTATTCGGCGAAACCTGCGCAGAGCTCGTTTTTTGATGATGAGCGTAACGCCTGGAGCCGCAAGCCCGATACCAAGGGCGATACCTTTTCCAAGCCAAAAACCGCCACAACGCCACCACCTGTTAAAACCACCTCTATACTGGCAAAGGCACACGTGGTGTCAAAAGATTTTAAAATAGCTGATACCAGTAACCTGCAGGTAGGCATGCAGGTAGAGCACGAACGCTTTGGTTTTGGTAAGGTACTTAACCTGGAAGGCAATAAACCGGATGTTAAGGCAACTATTTTCTTTAAGGAAATCGGGCAGAAGCAACTTTTACTAAAGTTTGCTAAGCTAAGTATAGTGGGCGGGGCAGAGTAACCTTTTAATTTCCATATTATGTGGAACTAATTCCCCGGTTTTTTCATGTATGTTTAACGCTGTGTTAATATAACGCAATAGGGGCACATTTTGATTAATGGCATTCCATTTGGATAGGTATTAATACCCAATTTACCATTAATTAATTTTTTCACGTACATGATGAGCGAAACAATAAAAAAGAAGACAAACAAATCGGCAGGTAAAAACATCCGTACGCTCCGCCACGACCGTGGCTGGAGCCAGGAAGATGTTGCCAGCCGTTTAGGCATTTCTATCCCTGCATTTTCTAAAATCGAAACCGGCGTTACTGATATTAATTTATCGAGGCTTGAGCAAATTGCCAACATTTTTGAGGTAAGCGTGGTTAACCTGCTTTCGCTTGAATACGTAGAAGAACCCAGTACGCAGGATGTTAGCCTTAACATCATCCAAAAGAAATTATTGGACAGGGAAACCGAAATAACCAATCTGCAGCGCAAAGTAATTTTGCTGTACGAAGAGCTGCTGAATAAAAATCATGTTTAGTAATAAACAGGGGCCAACTGTTTAGTAAACAAAACAGTTGGCCTTTTGTAAATAGTCCTACAATTTCTCTTTGGGAAAATAACTTGAGCATAGCTTAATTTTACTGTGCAAAAGTGAACGTAATTTGTTTTTTTTTAGCTTATAGCATTAATGGCACATCAATGGCTTAAATAACATGCTGCACCTAAAGTGGCATAAAAAAGACCAACATGAGCAACTACATGATATCTATAGCCAATGATGATGCAGTAAAAAACGGCATCATACACGATCCGGCAACTAAGTTAAAAGTGAAGGCTTTCGACTTGTTGAAATCAAGGTTTAAGCCCCGTAAAGGCGAGGTGCGCTTTTTTGTTACCGCAGGCAAAGAGAAGCTTGCGTTTGAAACACAGGGTTACCACAAGCACAAACAGCTGCTTATTTTGCACATGATATCTATTTACTGTGTGTATCTAGGGCTGCTTGAGGCACAGATACACGCTTCCCTGCCTGGACTACGTTAAGGAGTTTAATAAGCGTTTTTGCCGCTATCGTTCAGCATTTCGCTCATTTCGATTATTTTCTGATCGATGTCTGATACGCATTTATCCATCATTTTGATGCATTCCTTCTCATCAACCAGCCCCTCCTTCTCCAGATTCATAAGGCCACGGAGCGTGGCGATGGGTCCGCGAATTTGGTGCGAAAGGTATGAGGAGTATTCTGATAATTTCTTGTTTTTTACCTGCAAATCTTTCGTGCGTTCATCAATAATTTCTTCCAGGTGATGGTTCACCCTATCCAAATTATCTTTCTGTTTAGATACCTCGCCGTTCAACTCGGTTAGTTTGGCATTAGTATTAGCCTTGCGTTTTACATTGCTTACCAGCAAGGCTATTACTACAAGCAAAAGGCCGGCAACTATTGTTACGGCCCAAAATTTAATCCTGTCGTTTTGCTGTTGCAGGATAATGGCATCTTTCTCCCGCTGCGTGGCGGCCTGCTTATACTGCTCCTGCAGCATCGTTATTTGGGTGCTTTCGTTGGAACTATGTATCGCGCTATCTTGCCTGAAGATCATCTGCAGGTAATACAGCGCTTTCTCGTAATTCTTCCGTTTTGATTCCAGCTGGTAAATGACGTAGTTATAGTCGTTGGTTAGTTTCTCATCTTTCAGCACCTTAGCGTAGGCCTGCCCTTCGGTTACCATACGACTGGCATCCTCAAACTTGCCCTGCGCTATATAAAGCGTTGCAAGTGTAAGGTTGGTACTGGCAACAGGCTTGTTCAAATCGAGTTCTTTACCGGCTTTATTGGCTGCAAGCAACAGCGTTTCGGCCTTATCAAACTCGTGCAGGTTGTAGTAAATAACGCCCCTGTTTTGCTGTACCTGCACCAGGTTTATCGAGTCGCCCAGGGCAGCGAACATAATATTGCTTTTATCGTAATAACTAAGGGCTTGGTTGTAGCTTTTATTACGGTAATAAACGTTACCAATATTCATCATAATTGATGCCTTAACCGATTTGTCGTTGATGTTTTGGGCTATGCCCAAAGCCTGGTTAAGATATTCAAGCGCCTTGTCTTTATTATTGTCCAGATATAGGTTGCCAATATTGTTGAGCACTTTGGCCTGGTTGCGGAGATCGTTGGTAGCCTTGAAAACATCAAGTGCCTTAAGGTAATTATCAATGGCCTTGCCTGCCTGGTTAAGGTAATAATTCCCTATACCTATTACCCTGTAAGCCTCCCCTACGCCCCGGTTGTAATTTAACTCCTGCGCAAGCGCGAGCGCTTTGTTGGCTACCTCTATGGTTTGCTCGGGACTGGTGTAGCGGTTATCTAATGCCTGTTTATTTAACTTTATTACCTCAGACGTATCCCTTGAGTTAATACTTGCGTAAACATTATTAGCGCCAACAGAACAACAAATAAATAACAGAATTATCAGAGGATAAATTTTAGTCATCGGGGCTATATACGTTGAAATACCGTGAAAGTTATAAAATAAATACTAAGTATGGATGTTTGTACTAAATTTAGGAAAAAAAATAAAAAATAAAAAATGAAATAGTTTCTCGAAAATTAAAAAACATATTTATATTTGCGTTGTTTAAATAACTGACTAGCAATAAGTTAAGTTATGTTTGGCATGTTGTTTTTGCGCCAAAAAATTAACATTTTTTGCTGATTTAAATTATAAACTATTGATTACAAAGGGCAAAAAAAGCCTTGCAATATCGCTAACAACAGATGCGGCACACAATTAATTTAAAATAAAATTTAAACTATTAAATAACATGAAAAAAATTTGCATGGCAGCGTTGATTTTAATCTCAGGAATAATGGCATCCTGCGTTACAAAAAGCAATAGCACCGCGCTAAGCGTTATCCTGAAACCCTCCATAGGCTTTCGCAAAGACATTGGCATTGCAGATTAATTACCTTAATTACCGTTAAATACCCCTGTTATGAAAAAGATATTTATTGCAGCATTATTCGTAGGCACCGGCATCCTGCCTTCTTGTACAAAAGAGGTAAACCCGCAGCCAACCGCAACGGCCATTGAACATAGCACAACCCCGTTCCGCAAGGACATTGGCACTGCCGACTGATAAAATCATCAACCAGGAAACGCTAAAGACATAACATAAATAAAAACATCCCTAACAACATATAACATGAAAAAGACCATCATCGCAGCAGCCTTAATTTTAACCACCGGCATTGTTTCGGCATTCACCACTATTGCACCTGCAAAACGCGATACAACTACCACCAAGCCATCAACTAAGAAAGATATTGGCCAGGCCGATACCAAAAAAGATATCGGACAGGCAGATACTAAAAAAGATATCGGTCAGGCAGACTAATTAAAGCACCTATCAACCCACAAACAAAGCATAACATCTATAACAAAAAGCAATCATGAAAAAAGTAATCATAGCATCAGCACTTATCTTAACCACAGGCGTAGTTTCGGCATTTACCACTATTGCACCTGCAAAACGCGATACCACTACCACCAAGCCATCTACCAAGAAAGACATTGGACAGGCTGATACCAAAAAAGATATCGGTCAGGCTGATACTAAAAAAGATATCGGTCAGGCAGACTAATTAAAGCACCTATCAACCCACAAACAAAGCATAACATCTATAACAAAAAGCAATCATGAAAAAAGTAATCATAGCATCAGCACTTATCTTAACCACAGGCGTAGTTTCGGCATTT
>NZ_SOZE01000034.1:0-17559 GCF_004519315.1 Mucilaginibacter psychrotolerans | reverse complement strand
AAAAAGACATTGGCCAGGCAGATACCAAAAAAGATATCGGACAAGCAGATACTAAAAAAGACATCGGCCAGGCTGACTAATTAAAGCACCTATCAACCCACAAACAAAGCATAACATCTATAATAAATAGCAATCATGAAAAAAGTAATCATAGCAGCAGCGCTTATATTAACAACAGGCGTAGTTTCAGCATTCACCACCATTGTACCTGCAAAACGCGACACCACTACCAGCAAGCCATCTACTAAGAAAGACATTGGCCAGGCTGATACCAAGAAAGATATCGGACAGGCAGATACTAAAAAAGACATCGGTCAGGCAGACTAATTATCATGCCCGTATTTTATCCCTCGGGTAAATAACTCCTGCAATATTTAAACGGCAACAGCAAACCCGCAAAACGAGTTAAAATAAAAAATGCACCACAAGATGGCGCATTCAATATATACTAAGTAAACTGGGCAAGCCGTATTGCCCTAAAGAGCTTTATTGCCCTAAAGAGCTTTACTTTTTAAACTTGCCGCAGGTATCCATATTATATATGGTGATGTAATCGGCTTTCGGGTCTACAATTTCCCGACCAGTCTTTGGATCGAGCATCGACGATTTCTGCGCCAGCTGTTGCGACGATAACTTAAATTCCACCGCAACCGAATCCGTTTGCCCTTCCTGCATAAAATGCCATTGCGCTTTTATAATACTCCCATCTGTAGTGCCTGTAAGGGTACCTTTACGCTTATCCTTTTCTTTTGGCAGCCAATACATGTCGCCTGTCACCTTACTGCCGTTTATGATTAAATGTATAGCAGTTGTGTCTTCCGCATTCATGCCGTCGGTATGCAAAAAGCAATACTCCATATTTTGGGCCGGTGCTTTCAGTTTAGCGTTAACGCTATCGGCTGTTCCACTATCGGTTTTCGGCGTATCTGTAGTATTGTTGTTATTGCCCGTGCACGATGCCATCGCCAGTGCAGCTATCAAAATATAGGGTTTCATGTTGTTCATCAGTGTTTGCATAATTATACTACAATTATAGCAGCAAATGGTTGGATTTTTTATTCGGGCATGCCTTTGATGGCTATGATCAATTATATTTATCCGTATTAAAACACGCCTATGCTCCAGGTAAATCTACACCCATTGCCGCTATTGCAAACCCCGCGTTTAACGCTGCGCGCTATTACTTTTGACGATTCAGAAGCCTTTTTTGCGCTGCGAAGCAGCCCCGAAGTGATGAAATACATAGACAGGCCGCCTGCAAAAACCATTGAAGAGGTTACAGCATGGATAAAAGTAGTACAAACGCAGCACGAAAAAAACGACGGCATTATGTGGGGTATTTGCTTAAATGGCAATCGCCACCCCATAGGCAACATATGTTTCTGGCGGCTGGATAAGGAAAATCACCGGGCCGAAATTGGCTATATGCTTAGCCCCGCCTACCAGGGCCTTGGCATAATGCAGGAAGCTATGAATGAGGTAATTAAATACGCTTTCGAAGCAATGCGCATGCATTCCATAGAAGCAAACGTAAACCCCGCAAACCAGGCATCTATCAATACGCTGGAACGCTGCGGTTTCGTACCTGAGGCCTACTTCAGGGAGAATTATTTCAGTGAAGGTCACTTCCTCGATTCGGCCATTTACAGCTTAATTACCACCATAAAATAACAAATCTGCATAAAATTTGTTAGTTAAGTATTATTACATAACTTGCCTGCTTTAACCAATGCGCCCGAAACTTAACCTAAATTATTACGGCGGGCAATAAAAACAAATTTTAATTAATACAGTTTACACTAAAAAAACTTAAAAAACATGGCAGCACAATCAGGAGGCATTACCGCCTATTCAGTAAAAACCAAAACCAAGAATGTTCCAATGATAGATCCTGTTATTGATATCAAATCGGGTCGTTACATTGCAACCGGTAAAGATGCAGACGGAAACAAAATGGCAGCTATAATGGGTAAAGCTACCGCAGAAGGACACATTGCATCAGGCGCAGCTACAAAAGGCAGCGGCTGGTAAATAGCACTATACCAAAACCAATAAAACCTGCCCAACTGGCGGGTTTTGTTCGTTTACAACTAAGCTGTTTATATGCTTTTACCACCCCATTCTTTATATGGGCTTACTGATAGGCTCGCGTTGCTGTAGCGGTGGTCGTCGCTCACGTCGGTTGTAACCCATCCGGGTTTTTCGAAGACTTCCTCCTCGCTACTCAATTCTATCTCGGCCACTACCAGTCCCTCATTATCCCCGCTGAACACATCCACTTCCCACAGGTGATTGCCAAAGGGAATAAAGTACCGCATTTTTTCTATGGCCGATACCGTAAGGCCTGCCAATATCTCGTTGCCATCGGCAATGGGGATAGTATATTCATACTCGCTGCGGCTGATACCGGTAGTACTGCCCTTAAGCGTAAGGTACGCCGCCTCGTCTGTTACACGTACCCTTACGGTACGCTTATCATCGCTAAGGATATAGCCCTGTTTAAAAAGTTTGCCAGCCGGTTTCACCAAGGATGCCCACAAGGCATCGTCAACTAAAAACTTCCTTTCTATTTCTATTGCCATACTATTTATCTAACAATAATGTTATAAAATGTTAAATCGACTATGCTTTCAACACGCCGTAAAGCTAAATGTTTATCTTAGCCCGGCCACATTTCAACACAAATGAACTTGAAAAGATTTGCTTTTTTTATACTAATCCTCGTAGCCTGCACCCCTGTATTTGCCCAACGCGATACAATTGGCCTTACCACCATAGTTGCCAAAACAACCAAGCTCGTTACCTCCTACCCTTTTGAGAAGGTTTACCTGCATTTAGATAAGCCATACTATGCAGCCGGCGATACCATTTGGTTTAAAGCTTACGTAACCATTGACCAGCACTCGCCAACCATATTAAGCAATATTGTTTACGTGGATATTACCAATAGCCAGGATTCGATGATGCGGTACCTTAAGCTGCCCGTAGTAAATGGCGTGGCTAATGGCAATATTGGGCTTACCACTGCCGAATTCAAGCAAGGCAATTACCACTTACGGGCCTATACCGCCTATATGCGCAATTACGACCCGGACTACTTCTTCAATAAAAACCTGGTAATTGGCAACGCGGTTGATAAGACCGTAGCCACCAACATCGCATTTACTTCAACTGCTGCAGCGGCGGGCCTTACCAAAGTAAACGCAGGCATCACCTATTTCGACCCAAAGGAGGGCCTTGCCCTCGCCGGAAAAAAGGTAACCTGGACGGTGGTAGCCAATAATGAGGACCTAAGCAAAGGCAAAGGCACTACCGACCAGAACGGCGTGTTGAAAGCGGAATTCAGCGGAGCGGCTACAGCACTAAAAGGGGCAAATTTGGTTGCTGTAATTGATATGGGTAACCGCACAAGCGTAACGCGCACTTTTCCGCTTAAAGCAGCGGCCTCTGATAAAGATATCCAGTTTTTCCCCGAGGGAGGTGAGCTCATCACCGGTGTGCGCTCTAAAGTTGCTTTTAAAGCCATCGGCAACAACGGGCTGGGTATTAATATAAAAGGTACCATAACCGATAATGACGGCAATGTAGTGGCCAACCTGGCCTCGCAGCACCTGGGCATGGGCGTATTTGCGCTGATACCCGAAGCCGGCAAAACATATAAAGCCAATATAGAATATGCCGATGGAAGCAAAAGCACTTATGATTTGCCGCGCATCAAGGCATCGGGTATAAACCTTTCGGTTTTTAATAACGATAGCGAAAACCTCAGCATCAAGATATCAGCCAATTCTACTTATTTCCCGCTTAACCAGGGCAAGCTGTATTATATTATTGCGCAAAGCGGTGGCGCTGTTTATTTTGCCGCACAAACTAAGTTAGATGCACCCATCTACAGCGCATCTATACCTAAAAACAAGTTCCCTACCGGTATAGTGCAACTTACCCTGCTTACAGATCACGGCGTGGCTCTTTGCGAACGCGTGGTGTTCATCCAACATAACGACGCGCTCACCCTTAATATCAACTCGGCCACCAAATCGTACGCTATCAGGCAAAAGGTAAAGTTGGCCATAACTGCTAAAAACAAGGCACTGCCGGTTGCGGGCACCTTCTCGGTTTCGGTTATCGACGAAACAAAAGTACCGTTTGACGATAATGCCGAGACCACTATACTCACCAGCACCCTGCTCACGTCTGACCTGAAGGGCTACGTAGAGAAGCCAAACTATTACTTCATCAGCAAAGACGTCAATGCTGCCGAAAACCTGGATATACTGATGCTTACGCAGGGTTACCGCCGCCTGAGCTACCGTAACGTAATAACCGATAAGGTACCGCAGATTATGGTTTCCCCTGAGCAGAACGGACTGGAGCTAAGCGGCGTCCTGCGCAACAACACCGGCATGACGATAGCCAAAGGCTACCTGCGCCTGCAAATACCATCGCGAAATTTCTATGCCGAAACCGTTACCGATATGGTGGGCAACTACCACTTCTCTAAACTAAACTTCAACGATTCGTCTAAGGTGATCATCACTGCAAGGGCCAATGCAAACGGCAAAAACCTGGTGGTAACCGCCAACCCCGAAACCTACCAGGCCCCAACCAGGAACAATATGGCTTTTGACGAAGTGGCCAATATAGATACCACGATGAAGAACTTCCTGCTGAACAGCTTGAAACAGTACAACAACCTGCACCAGTTAAAAGAGGTAGTTATACGTGCCGCACCGGCAAAAAAGGTGGGCCATACCGATTTTCCAGCACTAACAGGCCTGCCCATGATGGCCGACCAAGAGATAGCCGGCTCGGTGCTACGTAATTGTACAAACATGGCATTATGCCTGCAAAGTTATCTTTTGGGTACTACTGTAGATGATAACAAGCTTTATTTCATGAAGAGCTACAACAGCCAGAATAAGAAACCTATACAGATTTTCTTGAATGGGATGCCGGTAGATTTAATGTACCTGAACAGCGTGAACACCGCCAATGTAGAGTCGATAGAAGTATTTAAAACACCCGGCCTCAGTGGTATCGACGATTTGTACGGCACCTCGGGCATTGTAGAAATAAACCTTAAAAAACAAGAAAAAGGCACCAAGATTTCTTTTGCCGATTTGCAGGAACTGATACCCCCGCCAAATATCCTAACCATAATGCCAACAGGCTACGCGGTTGCCCGCGAGTTTTATTCGCCCAAATACGATGTGCCCAAACCCGGCACATTTGGCGGCGATTTACGTAGTACCATTTTTTGGAGCCCCAAAGTGCTTACCGATAAAGTAACCGGTAGCACCTTTGTGGAGTTTTATAATGCCGATGGCCGCGGCACCTACAAAGCCGTAATAGAAGGCATGGATGCCGATGGTAACCTGGGCAGGTATGTGTACCGCTATACCGTAAAGTAATACCGGTTTTAAGCCCCACAATAGAAAGCAAGTCAGGCGCTTTATATTGTGGCGCTATACCAACCAATCACAATAATTCACATTCTAACCTTAACTTAAATCCCTATCATGTTTAAACTTCTACCTATTATTGCTCTGTGTACGATGCTTGGTTCCACGGCATTTGCACAAAAAATCTCTCCTGTAGATTCTCTTCAGAATAGTTATGCTACCAAAAAGGCTCAAAGTGTTTATTTTGAACTATTGGGCCCGGGCGCTATTTATTCTGCCAACTATGATACGCGTTTTAAAAACCGGCAGGATGGCCTTGGCGGTCGCATAGGCATTAGCTATTATGCCGATGGCGGCGACCAACTTTTTACTGTGCCTGTTGTTGTGAATTACTTATTGGGGAAAAAAGGCAAGTATTTTGAAGTGGGTGCTGGTATAACCTATTTTAGTGTAAACTCCAATACGGTGTTTTTTAAGTCGTCGAATAACTACGAGAACGGCACAAATGATATTTACTATGGCCGCAAAAACAATAGTGGGATTTTTGGCAGCTTAAATTTTGGCTATCGCTACCAGCCTGCCGATGGCGGTTTTATGTTCAGAGGGGGCGTTAGCCCAATTATTACTTCTGAACAGTTTGTACCTTATTGGCCTTACATTAGCTTCGGGTATTGTTTTTAATAAACAAGGCGAAATTGTTAAGCGTTTTTTTAATTTAGCCAAGCTTATATATAACCCTTTTGATGAAAATTAAACTATTAGCTTTTGCCGCCGGCCTGTTTGCAGCAAGCAGCACGTTTGCCCAAACCCGCGGCCACGAATTCGGCCTGCAATCTGATAACGATTCGTTTTTGGCACAGGGCAGCGACCGGTACTATACCAACGGTATATTTGCCTATTACCGCGCCGCGCTGGATGCAAGCAAGAACGATAAATTGGCCAACAAAGTGTTCGGTCTGGAAGCCGGGCAAAAGCTGTTTAATCCGCAATCTGCAGCTATTCCGTCGGTAAACTATTTGGACAGGCCTTTTGCGGGCTACTTATATGCAGGCGCATCTTTAAACTGGCTATATAAAAACGAAAGTAATATAAAGCTCAGCGCCAAAGTTGGCGTTATAGGCCCCGCAGCAGGTGGCCAGGGCATACAGGAGTCCATCCACCGCACCTTCGGCTTTTACCCGCCCGAGGGCTGGGAGTACCAGATACGCAACAGCTTTGTTTTGAACGTGGGTGGCGAGTACAATAAGCTTATTGGCCGCGATGGCTTTATAGACGTTACCAGCACTTCGTATGCTAATTTGGGTACCGGTTTTATTGGTGCCGGCACAGGCTTAATGTTTCGGTTTGGCAAGTTAAACCAATTGTTCCAGTCGGTAAGTACACAAAGCACGGTATCTAAAGGCAAAAACAGCCTGCTGCACGAGCACGAATTTTTTCTGTATTACAAACCGCAGGCTAATGTGGTGGGCTATGATGCCACTATACAAGGCAGCATATTTAAAGACCACCCTGTGCCCGGCACCATGGAGGTGACCAAAGATATCCGCCATTTTATTTTCAGTAACGAGGTGGGCGTAAACTACGTAGGCGGCAGGTTTGTGTACGGCTTAGCGGCCATATTTAACACGCGCGATGTAAAATATATGGCGCATGCCCATCAGTGGGGTTCAGCCACGTTATTGTACAGATTCGATTAAAAATCAAAATCCCTTTTGCGGGTAGCTTTTTTATCGGCCTGGGCTTTTTTGTTATCCAGCCGGGCCAGTTTGGCGGCTTTGCTCACCTTGATTTTTTTGCGCACTTTGGGCTTTACCAGCGCATTGGCAAGCAACACCATCAGGCGTTCGAGGGCTATCTCTTTATTGAGGTACTGGCTGCGTTCCTCGTCGCAAACTACCTGCACCAGGCCGTCTTTATTAAAACGGCTTTGCAGCTTTTGCCTAAGCAATAGCTTCTCCTCATCGGTAAACAGCACCGAGTTTTCAATATCGAACAATAGCTCCACCTTGCTCGATACCTTATTTACGTTTTGCCCGCCTTTACCGCCGCTGCGCGATGTTTTATAGCTTATTGTTTTCTGCAGCCCGGCCTTATCAAAATTCATGGAAGCGAAGATAACCGTCTGCATCGGAATTTTCGCATTTGATTACTTCAATGGTGCTCAGGAGGGCCTAGCCGTTTACAGAATTTTGCGATGAACAGAACCTTTACAAGCGCATAAATACTATTCTGAAAATTCCATAATCCTGAGAATTCTGATTCAGACAATACCCCCTAAAAACCGTAACTTCGCAGCCGATGAGCAACAACATTATAGTAGCGATAGATGGCTACTCATCATGCGGCAAAAGCACGCTGGCGAAGGCACTGGCCAAAAAACTCCATTTTATTTATGTTGATAGCGGAGCCATGTACCGCGCCGTTGCGCTGTATTTTCTGCGCAACAACGTAGATATGGCCGACCATGCTCAGATAGAGCAGGCGCTGAAGAACATCCACCTCAACTTCCACTCGCGCGATTATGAATCGCACATCCTGCTGAACGAGGAGGAGGTATCTGAAGAGATACGCCAGATGCCGGTATCTGAAAAGGTGAGCGCGGTATCGGCTCTTAAAGAGGTGCGCCGCGAAATGGTGAAGCAGCAGCAGCGCATGGGCAAATCAAAAAACATTGTGATGGATGGCCGCGACATAGGCACCGCAGTTTTCCCGGATGCACCCGTAAAGCTATTCATGACCGCCGACCCAAAAGTACGCGCCGAACGTCGATTTAAAGAGATACACCCCAAAAACCCGGATATTACATTAGAGGAAGTTTTCGAAAATCTGGCCCACCGGGATTACGCAGATACCACCCGCTCCGAAAGCCCGCTGGTACGCGCCGAAGATGCCATTATATTAGATAACACCAACCTCACCCCCGAGCAGCAACTACAGTTTGCGCTGGATAAAGTGGAGCCGTTGATGTAGTCTGAACCGTTGATTTTACTGATTAAATGATTCCGTTGATTTGGTGAAAAGAAGGAACTGATTTAACTTTTTAAACCTTTTCAACCTTTTCCAACTATTCATCAACCTTCACCGCACTCACCCCAAACTTGTTCAAAAAATCAACACCCTCATCGCTGGCCAGGCCTTTGTATTGCGCATACGATTTATCGAAGTAAACCTGTTTGATACCTGCAGAAAAGATAAGCCTTGCGCATGGCAGACATGGTGATAGTGTGGTGTACAGGGTTGCACCGTCCAAATTGGCACCATTCTTTACGGCGTATAGTATAGCATTCTCCTCGGCATGCAGCGCAAGCGAGCAGCTGCCCTTACTATCGCGCGCACAACCCTGCTCGGGAAATTCCTCATCGCAATTGTGGGTGCCGGCAGGCGGGCCATTATAGCCTATAGAGATGATGCGGGTATCCTTAGCCAACACCGCCCCTACCTGCGCCTTAACGCAATGCGAGCGCTTTGCCAGATCGGTAGCCAGGTTCATGAATATATGGTCGAAAGTGGGTTTGTTCATCAGAGGTTGGAGTTTAGAGACTAGAAAAAGACTTTTTCGACTTAAAGAAAAGAGGTTAGTTAACAGCAAAGTTAACTAACCTCTTTTAAAAAAGTTAATTAAATTAGAGGCTGGAGTTTAAACGTTAGGATAATCTAACTGATCTTTAAACTCCACGCTCTCATCACTATTAATGTCCCCCACTTGCTTCCAGGTTATCTACATCTATACCCTGTCCTTTTAGTATCGAACCTGCCTTCCAGGCAAAGAACGCCAGGTAAGCGAAGCCTATAACAGGTATGATATAAGAATGGTGAATACCGGCTGTATCGGCTAATATGCCCTGTACCGGCGGAATGATAGATCCGCCCAAAATCATCATGATCAGGAATGCAGAACCCTGGCTGGTGTATTTGCCCAAGCCGGTAACCGATAACGAGAAGATAGATGGCCACATGATAGAGCAGCACAAGCCACCGCTAATGAACGCGAATATGGCCACCATACCGGTAGTGAATAAACCGATCAGCATGAATATAGCACCCAATATACCAAATAACGCAAGCGTACGTACCGGCTTTTGATCGCCGGCAAGAAACCCGATTACAAGTACAGCTACACAAATTGCGTAAGGATAAAACTGTGCTACATGCACACCGCTGATACCGTTAACTAAAAGTACCACACCAAACGCGGCAAAAGGCAATACAACGGTAAGCAAGAATTTGGCAATCTTAGATAAATTGAACGCTGCGATAGCACCTGTCCAACGGCCAATCATCAAACTACCCCAATAAAGCGAAATATACGGCGCTACTTCATCGGTTTTTAAGCCGCCAAAATCTTTGGTCTCTAACAAGGCCCCCATGTTACTTTGGATGGTAACCTCAACCCCTACATAGGTAAATATAGCAAGCATGCCCAAAATAAGCTGCGGGTACTGCATGGCTCCCCAACCCTCTTTATGCTTGCTGCTGGTTGCAATTGTAGAAAGCAGCGTGATCAGTATGATGGCAAGTGAGGCATAAACCATGTACGATTTATACTGGTTTACGTGTTTTACATAAAATATAAAATCGGCTTTTTCCTGAGGCGTAATTTTATCAATTTTTTCTATTTGCTCTAAAGTTTCGCCGCCATGGTCTTTATACAATTGAGCATTTACGGGTATGTTACTTTCCTTTGCAGCTTTATCGCCAAAGTAGGTACTCACCGGTCCGGCTGCTAAAATCAACAGGAAGGCAAGGAAAATGATAGCCAATGGCTTATTAGCCTTGTTGCTCGGCTCAATCTTTTCGTCGCTGGTTACTTTTGGCAGTTTAGACACCCAAAAGAATATCGCTACAGCAATAAACAAACCAGCAAGTATGTAATACAGGTTGTTTACCGATGATATCTGCACATCCTCCGGCTTTATCTTTTTCGAGGCAGAACCAAAAAGCACTATACCTACAATAACCGGTC
This sequence comes from Mucilaginibacter psychrotolerans, assembly GCF_004519315.1. GTDB lineage: Bacteria > Bacteroidota > Bacteroidia > Sphingobacteriales > Sphingobacteriaceae > Mucilaginibacter > Mucilaginibacter psychrotolerans. Next base: position 7,194 of record NZ_SOZE01000034.1, on the reverse strand, counting down.
CCCAAATGCTACCGAAGTTATTTACGCCGCCCGCAAAATTCAAGCGGTGGGTACCCGTTTCGGCGCTGCCCAGGGCTACTACAAAGGGGTTGGCTGCAGTTTGCTGCAATGAGAAACCTAATGCAATAACAAAGAAGGTAAACAAAATAAAGGCAAAGGAGCCGGAGCCAATTGCAGGCACCATAATTAATGCACCTACGGCAGAAATAAGGAGACCATAAATGATGCCGTTCTTATAGCCCATTTTATTCAGGATATCGATTTTTGTGGCTGCCGAAGCAAAGTACAGGATAAGCGAGCCGATAAAATAGCCGCCATAAAAGGTAAAATCGATCAGTTGTGATTCGAATTGCGAGAGGTGGAAATGCGCTTTACAAAAAGGTATGAATATGCCGTTCGAAGCTGCTAAAAAGCCCCAAAAGAAAAATACAGTTACCAGCGTGTACAACGCCGAGCCATTACTCTTCGAGTTGTTTTGTTCCATTGTTAAATCAGGTTAGTAATATCTTGGTAAGTTTGAAGCACTAAACTTAATTCATTTTTTTATAAATAGGCGTTAATTTTTTCAAAATATAAATCACAACGGTATGTTTTGTGTTTAACAGATAAAAGTTCGCATATTAGTGTCCTGATTTTTTTAACTGGATAGAAAGCAATATATACGCTTAACTGAATGATAGAAGCCATTATTTCGGGAATTGGGTTTGGATTAGTGTTAACATTTTTAACCGGCCCGGTTTTTTTCGCTTTAATTAAAACCAGTATCGAAAAAGGCTTCCATGCAGGCGTAGCTTTGGCCCTTGGCGTGGTATGCAGCGATGTGGTGTTCGTTGGGGCAATACTCTTTGGATCGCAGCTTTTCACTGTAGCGCCGCAAACCAAGACCTTTATAGGCGTGTTGGGCAGCCTGATACTTTTTGCTGTAGGCGTTTACTACCTCTTTAAAAAGAGCGATGTGAACTACGCTAACACTGTACCCTCGGCTGTAGACCGCGCAGGGTACTTCTTCAAAGGTTTTTTGATGTGCATTTTCAACCCTACCATCCTCTTTCATTGGACGGTTGTTATCGGTGCGGCCAGTACCGTTTACCACGGCGGCGTACATAATCGCACCCTTAAAATAGCCATTATGTTCATCACCATCCTGGTGGTACAGTTCGGGCTGGATACTACCAAGGCGTTTTATGCCGATAAACTGCGCGACAGGATCTCTGTAAAACTGGTGCACCGCCTAAACCAGGTGGCCGGCATAGCCCTGATCATTGCATCGCTGGTATTGGTAGATAGGTTGGTTACCCATTACGTTTTCTCTGCACCGGTAACCGAAACGCATAGCTAATTCGCACAGTATTTTTATAACGCCTGTTGCAACATTTCATCTTTTCTGCGCATCTTTCCAGGTATATTTGCAGAAAATCACCTGATCAGTCTCCTGTTCGGCACAATAGCCAGGAAAAAGTTTTTGAGCGATGCACCCTTCGATAAAAACCCGCCTACGTTTAAAGAGGCCCGCATAACGCACCAGCCGAATTCCAGTAAGGAGAAAGAAAACTTGCCTCCTGCATCAGCCGCATGGCAACAGAAGGCCCAGAAGCCATCACCAAAAAGCTTAACCCCTTCTTCGGCCTGTTAACTCCCCACGAATGGGACCGACTACAATACAAGCACCTCGACCATCATTTTAAACAGTTCGGGGTGTAAGCCAGAGATTGGAGGGTGGAGATTAGAGGTTAGGACATTCGATATTCGAATGAATTGCTATCCATTTATAACGTAATTTCTCAGGAAAATATTAGATGAATATATCCCTTAACTCGTTCAAATAACTAAAACTTTCAAACCTCAGGTTTTTAAACCGCTTATTAATGATTATACGCTTTAAGTCTTTATAATTTTTGTGGTAAAACTCCGAAAGCTTAATCACTCTCTTGCCGTCGGCTATTAAATATAGGTACTCATAACTTCCTGATTTGGACGACAAAATAGAGGTTTTATATCCGTCGAACGCATCAATCGGAAAGGTCTTTTTGAATGACAAACCAAGATACCTCTTAACAGTTATTTCATCTGATTTGATTTCAACAGCAATAACCTTTGTTCGTAACTCGCCGAAAAAAAACCAGGTCCACGTAAATAAAAAAAACAAACAGGCAACCAAAAAAGCCACCAAAGGTATGGTAGGGTTAAGGGCGTTGCCTGATACTACCATCACCGTCAGCACTGTAAATACCATCGACAATATCATCAAAAGATACGCCCAAAATTTGAATTCCGATTTCACAGCGGCAATTTAGTCATTTGCATCACAACCTAACAAACACAAAAAAGGCGAAAATCTGAATCTTCGCCTTTCTTTTATTATCTCGGTTAGCAACTAATCTCTACCCACCATTCTCTATTCACTAAATCCTTAATACGCCCGCTCGTTTTTGCCTTCCATCCAGTTAACGAAGGCGCGGTTTACAACCTTGTTACCGCCCGGGGTTGGGTAATCTCCGCTGAAGTACCAATCGCCGGTGTGGCCGGGGCAGGCAATATGCAGGTTATCCAGGGTTTGGTAAAGGACCTTTACTTCGCATTTCACACCTTTTGGGGTAATGATTTGCGCAATACGGTCTGATATCTCCTGATCGGTAAATGGCTCGTATATCTCTTTTACGTAATTGGTAACTTGTTCTTTACGCAGTTTTAAGCCATCCTTACATTTTTGGTAAACACCCAATATAATGTCGTCGCGGCCGGCATCTTTCAGCAGGCTGATAGCTGCCTCAAAAGCCACAAACTCGCCCATGCGCGACATATCTATACCGTAACAATCCGGATAACGTATCTGCGGGGCAGAAGAAACCACAACAACTTTTTTAGGGCCTAGGCGGTCTAATATCTTCAGAATACTCTGTTTAAGCGTAGTACCGCGTACGATGGAGTCATCTAAAACTACCAAAGTATCCAAATCATTTTTGATGAGGCCGTAGGTGGTATCGTAAACGTGGGCCACCATCTCGCTGCGGTCGGCATCCTGTGTAATGAAGGTACGCAGCTTAACATCTTTAATCGCTATCTTCTCCACACGCGGTGCCATGCTCAGCACTTCGGTTAATTCTTCTTCGCTTATCTTATCTTCGCGGTTTAGCAGTTTATCGCGCTGGTATTGCTTGATGTATTTGTGCACCCCCTCTACCATGCCATAAAAAGCCACTTCGGCTGTATTTGGAATGTAGGAGAACACGGTGTTCTTCATATCGTTATCAACTGCATTCAATATCTGCGGGCAAAGTAACCTACCTAATTGTTTACGCTCGCGGTAAATGGAAGCATCGCTGCCGCGAGAGAAATAAATCCGCTCGAACGAACATGATTTCTGTTCCTTCGGCTCGCTAAACATTTCCTCGGTTATCTTACCGTTCTTTTTAACAATAAGCGCATGGCCTGGGCGTATCTCCCTAACCTCGCCAATTGGAATATTAAAGGCAGTTTGAATAGCAGGGCGCTCGGAAGCGGCCACCACAATTTCGTCGTTATAATAATAGTAAGCGGGGCGTATGCCAACAGGGTCGCGCATTACAAAGGCGTCGCCGTGGCCCAAAATACCGGCTATAGTGTAACCACCATCCCAGTTCTTGGCCGATTTCCGCAAAATCTTCGCCACATCCATATCATTGGCTATCAGCTTGCTTATCTCGCGGTTATCGTCTAACCCTTCGCGTTTGTACTGGTCAAAAAGGCCCTGATTCTCGGTATCGATGAAGTGGCCCATTTTTTCCAGCACGGTAATCGTGTCGGCTTGTTCTTTGGGGTGCTGACCGAGGTCGTACAGTTGTTGCAGCAACTCGTCAACATTAGTCATGTTGAAGTTACCGGCAATAACCAGGTTACGCGTCATCCAGTTGTTTTGGCGCAGGAAGGGGTGGCAGCTCTCAATGCTGTTTTTACCATGCGTACCATAACGCAAATGGCCCAGAAGAACTTCGCCGGTAAAGCTTACATGTTCTTTGAGCCATTCAGCATCCTGCATTTTTTCAGGCTGCTCTTTCTCTATTTCGGCAAATTTCTTCTGTATATACTCAAAGATATCAGCCACCGCGTTCGACGCCATCGACCGGTGCCGGCTGATGTATCGTTTGCCTGGTTCTATATCCAGTTTAATGGTTGCAACACCCGCGCCATCTTGGCCGCGGTTATGCTGTTTTTCCATTAAAAGGTATAATTTATTTATGCCGTACAACGCCGTGCCGTACTTTTTTTGGTAAAAGGATAACGGCTTTAACAGGCGGATAAATGCTACTCCGCACTCATGCTTTATCGAATCGCTCATGCACTTGTATTGAGCCGCAAAGGTAAGGTTTTATCTTAATTGTGTTTAAACATATTGTCATTATAATGCATTAATATTTGCTTAACCGTTGCGTTGGGATTAGCCGCATTTAAACCGCTGATTTAATGCATTCGAACAGGGAACGGGATGAGTCTTTAAAACAAAAAATCTTAATTTTGATTATCAAATACATCATGAAAACAACATCATTCCTGTTTTTCACGGCGGCGCTTGCCCTTGCAGGCTGCTCGGTACCCAAATCGGCAAAGGTTGCTCAAACCAACCAGAGTTTATTTACTGCCCCCATAGGTGTACAGGCTTATACCTACCGCGCCAGTTTTTCTGCCCGGCCCGAAGCAGTTTTAGACAGCGTTAAGGCGCTGGGCATTACCCAAATGGAGGGCCCCAACCCAAAAGGCGTGGATATTTTCAAGTTCCGCCAGATGCTGGATAAGCGCGGTATCAGCATGCCATCTATCGGGGTAGATTATGATATGCTGGTAAAAGAACCGCTGGAAGCCGTGCGGATGGCCGGAATATTGGGTTCGCAATTTGTGATGGTGGCCTGGCTGCCTCATGGTAAAACTTTTACCATCGACGATGCCAAAAAAGCCGTGACCGATTTGAACAAAGCAGGGCGTACGCTTAAGGCTAATAGCCTAACGCTATGTTACCACATTCACGGCTACGAGTTTGGACCGTATGAAGACGGGACTCTGTTTGACTATATTGCTAAGAATACAGACCCGCGGTACGTTAAATTTGAGATGGATGTAATGTGGGCCTTCCACGGTGGTGCCGACCCGGCTAAGCTGATGCTAAAATACCCTACCCGTTGGAGGCTGATGCACCTGAAAGACATCCGCAAAGGCGTTGCCAATGACCTTACCGGCGGCACCGACATCAGGAACGATGTGGCCCTGGGAACCGGGCAGATCAATATCCCCGAAGTGCTGAAAGCCGCCAAAGCCGTAGGCATCCGTCACTACTTCATCGAAGACGAAAGCCCCGATCATGCTAAGCAGATACCGGAGACGATAAAGTATTTGAAGGGTTTGTAATAAACACGAATTCTTACGAATTGAATAGAATTTCACGAATTTTTAGCTTCCTCAACGTTTGTGAAATCTAGTTTGTGAAATTCGCCTTCATTCGTGAAATTCGTGTCCATCATGAAGATAGCAGTTGCCTCCCCACCCTACCCAAAATCTATAGCTGATGGTTTACAATGGATAGCCAAACTGGCTAAAGATGCTGCCAATCAACAGGCAACAGTCGTTTGCTTCCCCGAGACTTACCTGCCCGGTTACCCCGGCTTTGGTGCGGAGAAGGCAACGCCCGAAAACATGCAGGCCGCTTTAGATAAAGTTTGCGCAATAGCTGCCGAAAACAGCATCTGCATCATTATCCCGATGGATTGGTTTAAGGATGACGAACTATTGAATGTTGCCTGGGTAGTATCAAAAACCGGCGAACCCTTAGGCTATCAAACCAAAAACCAACTGGACCCGAGCGAAGACAACATCTGGACCGCCGGCACCGAACGCAGCCTGTTTGAAGCCGACGGATTAAAATTCGGCATCACCATTTGCCACGAGGGTTTCCGCTATCCCGAATCGGTACGGTGGGCGGCGCGGAATGGTGCACAGGTAGTATTTCACCCGCATTTTACCGGTAGCGATACAGAAGGCGTACAACTAAGCGAGTGGGGCAACAAGCACAGCCCCTACTACGAAAAAGCCATGATGATGCGCGCCATGGAAAACACCATCTACTTCGCCAGCGTGGGCTACGCCACCGAATATCAGGAAGCTGCATCATGCATTATTGCGCCCGATGAGGTTTGCCTTGATTATCAGCCTTACGGCGAGGTGGGTGTAGCTGTTGCAGAGATAGATTTAGATAAAGCGACAGGGTTATTGGCGAAGCGGTTTAAACCGGAATTGGTGTAATGCAGCGGGTGAATACAAACGACCCAGATATGAGAATCGTGGGTTTTGATGTTGGCGGAGGTGAAATTTACCACTACAAGGGCACACCCTTTACCGGCGTAGTTGAGGAAAAATTTCCAAACGGGAATTTGCTGCTGGAAACGCAATGCCTGAACGGCTACCCTGATGGGTTCGTGAGAGAATATTTCGATAATGGGCAATTGATGGAAGAATCTTTTATCGCGTATAATATTGATTATGGATTTATGCGGGAATGGGATGAAAACGGCGATTTAACCCACCGCCACTATTGGGGGCCGAAGCCACATTTCAACATCAAACATAGCAGGAAGATGATAATAGCCATTGATGTTTATTACTTAGAAAACACGGCTAAAGCTATTGGGGCGCTGTTTTATTGGGACGATACCGTTGCAAAAAATACCATCAGCGTAGAGGTGGATAATATTGAGCCATACGTGCCCGGCGAATTTTATAAACGAGAACTGCCCTGCATCTTAAAAGTTATAGAACAGGCAGGCCTCGAGCAAATCGACCTCATTATAGTAGACGGTAATGTTTACATCGACAATGAAGGCACATTTGGTTTGGGCGGCAAACTATGGGAAGCGCTCGGCGGGAAAATCCCGGTAATCGGCGTGGCCAAAACATCGTTTAAAAATACAGAGGAGAAAGTTACCCCTGTAGAGCGCGGTCAAAGCAAGAATCCTTTGTTTGTATCCGCCATCGGCATGGATACTGAGGAAGCGGCTGCGCTCATCAAAGGCATGAAAGGCGAACACCGGATGCCGGATATATTGAAATATGTAGGGTTTGGTGAATAAGTCGACTGCCCTATATATTTAAAAGCAGTCTTTTCGGAGTGTATTTACCACTGTTTTGGATATGGTACCAGATAGGCACTAATTGTTCTTTTAGATAAGTTGC
>NZ_SOZE01000033.1 GCF_004519315.1 Mucilaginibacter psychrotolerans | reverse complement strand
CTCAGGCAAGAATATCCGCCAGCTAACTTCTTATCCAAAATATATTGGAGGCAATCCTGCTCCGTTTTAAACTTATCTCTAAATTCGTTGATACTAATTCCGCTAAACATAGTAAGTTATTCAGCTTAAATATACTAAATAACTTACTGATTATCAATAATTTATTAACAAAAAAACGCTTTGCGAACTAAATACATAATCCTATAATTTAATTTTCGATTCCGTGAGATATTTATTTCCGTTTTGAGTTTGCAAGATATATGCATAGACCATTTCTCTAATGGAAACAATTATATGAAGTCTTCCACCATAAACTTGGTTTCTAATAAATCGAAACACGGCACTAAATAGACCATATTGACATTTTAACCAATCATAAGGCGCATGTTCAAAGTCATCATCTACTTGATCAATAAAAAAGTATACAGGGGGCGCATATTTTAAAATCTGCCCCATTTCTACTTCAAATTCAGCCCATTCTTCTAAGTGTAAAAAATGATGCAAATCTCTTAAGCTCTGATGTCGGTTTAATAGATTTGATAATTGATTGTAAATTGATATTGCGACTTGTGTTTTAGGTAAAATTGCTGCATATCTGGAATGAAATCTTTCTGTAATTTTACTATTTATGTACTTTCTCAATGATGGGGAATAGAAAAAATGAGCGTATAAACTTCTTAAAATCACAACTTTCCAAATCCTGCGCCAGCCTTCGTCTGCATCTGCATCATTTTTATACCATAAATTAACTTTCGTAATTAATTCTGAATCTGGTGGTTCGTTATCTATATCGGTAAAATAAATTGAATCCCCGTTTTCAGCCATTTGCCTGCAATAATCTTGAATGGATCTCAAGTAAAGGGTTTTGCCAGCCCCTCTTTTTCCAACGATAATTCGCACAGATGGGTCTGCTTCTAAATAATCCTCTTTATAATCTGAATTAGATAGTCGGATATAATTTTGCCTTAATTTATTAAAATCAACTCTCGATGCATCCGCTGCACCAAAGGGGCCATCAGAATTAAAACTACTTGCATTTTTTTCCGTCATAATCTGTTTGTGATAGTTAATAACTAGAGATATTAAAGAGATAGAAACTTATATTCATAGAACATAAGGACGTTATTCAAATTAATTAGCTCATTAGTTATTAATGGTTTAAGATTTTTAAAAATATATATTAAAATTTGAATTTCATATATTTCAATAAAAAACAGCTCAAATATTAAATATCAGATGGGTAAAGCCGCATGCCTAAATTTAACTTGTTTTTAATTGTGTTGAAACATTATTTCTAAATTTCTCTTTACCGTTCTATATAATTTCTCATTTTCGCTTTCGTTTAAAGAAGAATTTTTTACTTATGAATTTTGTGTTCCGGGCTGTTTGCGCAGCCACCTTGTTCTTGTTCTCTGCATGCTCCTCAGATACTGCCAAAAAAAAAGCGGATGCTACCAGCGCTGCGGCTCCCTTTAACCCTGCCGGTTTATTAAAATACGACCCCAAAACAGGCGACAAAAAGATTGACGCCTTTATGCAACACTTGCATAAGGTAAGCGGTTTTAACGGCAATGTGCTGGTGGCTAAAAAAGGCAAGATCATATACGAGAACACTTTTGGCTGGGCCAACCACTTGCTTCGCGATAGCCTGAAACTGGGCTCGCAGTTCGAGCTGGCATCCGTTACCAAAACCATGACGGGCACCGCCATTATGCAGCTTTGGGAACAAGGAAAAATCAAGCTTGACCAGAACGTAAAAGAGTTCTTCCCCGATTTTCCTTATGAGGGTATCACCATCCGCCTACTGCTTACGCACCGCTCGGGCATGATGAACTACGTTTACTTTTTAGATGGCATCTATCGCGGCGAACACCTTAACCAAAGCAAGGGCCTTACCAATGCCGATGCCATGGCCATGATAGCCAAATACAAGCCGGCGCGCTATATCGCTCCCGATAAAAAATTCCACTACAACAACTCCAACTTTATGGTGCTGGGCGCCATTATAGAAAAGGTTACGGGTAAAACCTATGCCGATTATATGATGGAGAATGTATTTAAGCCTGCCGGCATGACACATACGCATGTGTACTCTAAAGCTGTTTATGATAAGATACCCGTTGATGTGGTAGGGCACGATCGCAACAGCTGGCGATATTCGGTAGCACAAAACTACCTCGACGGCCCTGTGGGCGATAAAGGCATCTACAGCACCGTGGGGGATTTGTACATTTTTGACCAGGCCCTGCGCGCCGGTAAGCTGATAAAGCCCGCCACGCAGGATTCTGCCTATACGCCGCGCAATCCTATGATACGCGGGCATTTTAGTTATGGGTATGGCTGGCGTATATTTGAAGCACCGGGGCAAAAGGTAATTTACCATACCGGTTGGTGGCACGGTTTCCGCCACATATATTTGCGCGATATGAAGAACGACATCACCATCGTGCTGTTGGGCAACGTAGTAAACGGAAGCTTGCTGCACCTAGATGACCTGTTCAAAATTACCGGCATGCCGGTAGTGCGCAAAGGCGCTTACAATGGCGCTGGTGATACGGAGGAAGACTGATAGATGTGCAGATTTCAAATGTGCAGGTGTGCAGATGAAACAGCAAAATCTGCAAATTACAGATGTGCAGATTTCAGATGAAAAAATCTGCACATGGAAAGATATTAGGAATTATTTAAAACCGGATATGCGATTGATTTGGGGCAGCTCATCTGCACATTTGAAATCTGCATATCCGCACATCAAAAAGTTATGTTCGATAAATTAATGGAAGCTCAGCAAAAGGCTGGCGAAGTAAAACAGCGGTTGGATGCGATAAGCGTAACCGGTACTGCCGAGGGCGGCAAAATTACCGTACAGGCCAATGGCAATAAGGTTGTACAATCGGTTACTATTGATGAAGCTTTTTTAAAGGAAGCTGATAAAGAAGAACTGGAAGAGCTGCTGGTTATTGCCATTAATAAAGCAATGGAGCAGGCCGATAACGTGAGTCAAAGCGAAATGGCTGCCATGACCAGCGCTATGTTTGGCGGCATGGGCGGCCTGTTTGGTAAATAACATTATAGGTATGTAATATTACCGTTAAATAAGTTAGGCGTTTAAACATCTGCCGGGTTATTTTGTAATTTAAGCACTTAATTCAATCGCTAATGAAAGTTACCTATTTAGGCCAGTCGACCATTGAGCTGGTGGCCGACGGCAAAAAACTACTGTTCGACCCATTTATTACGTATAACGAACTGGCTAAAGGCATCGTAGATGTTGCCAGTCTTAAACCCGATTACATCCTGGTATCTCACGGCCATGGCGATCATGTTGCCGATCTGGTTCAGGTGCAAAAGCAAAGTGGTGCCCAAGTGATCTGTATTGCGGAAATTGCAGAATGGTTAGGCAAACAAGGTATTGAAAACGTGCATGGCATGAACATCGGCGGTGGTTTCAATTTTGATTTTGGCCGCGTGAAGATGGTAAACGCTGTACACTCCAGCACCTTGCCCGACGGTAGCAGCGGCGGCAACCCGGCGGGTTTTGTGATTTCCTCGGAAGGGAAGAAAATATACTTTGCCGGCGATACGGCGCTTACTTACGATATGAAATTGCTGGAAGATGAAAACCTCGACTGGGCGTTTTTACCCATCGGCGATAACTACACCATGGGGGCAGATGATGCCATCAAAGCCGCAGCATTCATCAACTGTAAAAATATCATCGGTATTCATTACGATTCGTTCCCGGTTATTAAAATAGATAAGGAAGAGGTAAAAGAAAAATTCGCCAAAGCGGGACTAAACCTTAAGCTGCCTGCGATAGGCGAGAGCTTAGATTTGTAAGGTCCGCTCCATCTAAAACAAAAAGCATTTGCACATAAGCAGATGCTTTTTTGTTTGATTGAAAATTCAGGTTTATTTCGACACAAGCTCTTCATACCAACCATTATAAACCAAAACGGCCCCGCAATTTGCAGGGCCGTTTTGTAGAAAACTATTTATTAAATCACAGTTCCACTCGGGATAATGGCTCGTTTCTTAACGATTACGATGCCATCTACAACCGTATAGGTTGGGAAATCGCCATCCGGCAGTTTAGCACCGCAGTTGATTTTAACATCGTCGCCAATGTAGGTATTCTTATCAATAATGGCGTTGCGCAGCGTACACCTGTCGCCGATACCCATTATTGGTTCGCCATTGGCTTTGGCCACAGCTATCTCATCAAGGGTTTGGTAATTATCGCTACCCATTACGTAGCAGCTATCTATGGTGGTGTAAAGGCCGATACGGGTACGGATACCTACTATAGACCGGGTGATTAAGCTGGCATTGATGATACAACCATCGGCAATTATCGATCTGTCCAGATGCGTGCCCGATATTTTGGTAGGCGGCAACATGCGCGCACGGGTATAGATATGGTTTTTATCGAACAGGTTAAACTGCGGGATATCATCTGTTAGGCCAAGGTTGGCATCAAAGAAAGATGGGATGGTACCGATATCTGTCCAATAGCCTTCGTACTGGTAGCTTACTACCTTATGGCCTTCTATAGATTGCGGGATGATTTCTTTACCGAAGTCGGTATGGTCGTTACCTTCCAATAATTCGTAAAGCAGCTTACGGTTAAAGATGTAGATACCCATCGAAGCCAGGTAAATTCGGCCCTGGGCTTTCATTTCGGGGCTAACCTCTGAAACCCAGTTCTCGAAGCCTGATTTTGGTTTTTCGATGAAAGAGGTGATGAGATTCTCATCGTCGGTTTTCAGAATACCGAAGCCGGGTACATCATTCACATGCACAGGAATAGTAGCAATGGATATGTCAGCCTTTTTTTCGATATGCTGTTTGATCATTTCATCAAAATCCATCTGGTACAGCTGGTCGCCCGAGAGGATAAGCACGTAATCAAAATCGTGCACGCCAAGGTGGTGCAAGCTTTGTCTTACCGCATCGGCAGTGCCCTGGAACCAACCTGCGCTGGTAGGGGTTTGCTCGGCAGCCAAAATATCAACAAAAGCTGTACTGAATGTGCTGAAGTGATAGGTGTTTTTGATGTGCTTGTTAAGCGATGCCGAGTTGAACTGCGTGAGCACGAATATCCGGTCGATACCCGAGTGGAGGCAGTTAGAAATTGGTATATCTACCAAACGGTATTTACCAGCAATAGGTACTGCCGGTTTTGAGCGTGTTAGTGTTAGCGGTGCTAACCGGCTGCCCTGGCCGCCGCCAAGTACAATGCTGATTACTTTTGATGTCATATCGTAGGAATTAAACTTTCGTATAGGTCAATATATTCTTTTGCCGACCGGCCCCACGAAAAATCGAGGCCCATCATGCGCTTACGCAGTAGTGTCATTTTCTTGGTATCGCTGTATAACTCCACCGCCCGGGTTATGGATGTACTGATGTCATCCACGCTTACGTTGTTGAAACGGATGCCGTAGCCACCCTCGTCGGCAAAATCTATAACCGTATCGGCAAGGCCGCCGGTGGTACGTACTACCGGGATGGTTCCGTAGCGTATAGCGTATAATTGGTTAAGCCCGCAAGGTTCCACGCGCGATGGCATCAGCAGGAAATCGGCCCCGGCGTATATCAAATGCGCCAGCGATTCATCATAACCGATAAACACGTTGCAGTTTTGCGGGTAAAAGTCTTTTAATTTTTGCAGGGCCATCTCGGTCTCTGCATCTCCGGTACCCAGTATCAGGAAGTTTACGTCATCGCCATGTTGCTGTATGCTGCGTTCGATGGCGGCAGGCAATACATCGGCACCCTTTTCTATCACCAGGCGGCCTATGAATACGATAAGCGGCTTATCTGCCGAGAGGTGGAAGCGGGTGCACAGAGCCTCCTTGTTTTTTTGCTTGCCTTTATTTACAGTAGTCAGCGAGAACTTGTTGGGTACCATAGGGTCGGCGGCGGCATTCCAAACATCTGTGTCGATGCCGTTGATAATGCCGTAGCCCTTTTGCCTTTCTACATAAAACAGGTATTCGAGCCCGTTAGAGTTAATGGTAAGCTCGCGCAGGTAGTTTGGCGATACGGTAGTATAACGCCAGCAGCATTTTACGGCGCAAGCCAGCGGATTTATACCGCCGTTCCAATCAAGAAGACCGGTTTTGTAAAAATCTATCTCGGGCAGCAGGTTAAGCCGTTCCCAGCCGAATGCGCCATGATATTGCCCGTTGTGAATGGTAAATATGGTGGGGATATGCGCTAATCGCTTATACAATGCCGAGTGGTACATCATGAAAGGGATAAGCCCCGAATGATGGTCATGACAGTGTACTAGATCGGGCGTTTGGCCGCTCCAGTTTATCCAATCTAAAAAACATATCTGGAACGCCAGGAACTGGTCAAGTTCATCGGGGTAGCTGTAGATGTTCTCCCTATCCAGCAGGCCGGGGATTTTTATCATAAACAGCTCGAAGCCCAGCTTATCGGTTGTTTCTTTCAGTATTTCGAAGTAAATACGGCGCGTGCCTAAAAGCGTAGTGCCCTGGAAAACAATGTCAAAAGTGTTTTCATGTACGAATTTACGGTTGTAAAACGGCATTACCACAGCGGCGTTTTGACCTGCCTGGTTCTGGTATTTAGGCAATGCGCCAACTACATCTGCAAGCCCGCCTACTTTAGCAATAGGATAGCATTCGGCACTCAGGTGAAAAATTCTCATTCGGGATTATATAGTGGTTAAGGTACTAAACATTTCCTCAAATGAACAAACATATAATTTGAAAAATCTGTTTGAAATGGTGTTATAATTTAATTAAAACACGCCGTTATTTACCATTTCAATATTTATCAGAAATAGACAGTAGCTTTTATTGCGGATTTAGCAATGGAGCACCTTAAAGTGAGCGTACTTTTTAAAAAAGACAGTTTAAAAAGAAATATCGCAAGCCAGCAACGATGATTTTAGCAGGCCGACTTGCTCATAAGTTTGCTGATAGATGCCGGATGCATCACGGCTGAGCAGGGTAGTGATTTTGTTTTCGGGGTCAATCATGAAATATTCCTTAACCCCTGCTTTTTCGTAAAGGGCGCGTTTGCGCTTGGTATTCGTAAGCACATTATTTTAAACCCCACTTTTCAAAAATCTTAGCGACTTCAGCATGCGGAAATACCTCGCCATTGTCTGCCTCGGCGATGCCTTCTACAACATCTTGTTGTTGTGATTCGCTTAGCTCGTGGAACCAGTCAGGGCTTGTATTGCTTTTTTGTTCCATGTGCGGTCGATTTTAAACGTTATACTATACTTAAGTCGATATATGGAACAGCTTCAAAGCTCTTGTACATAGCAAAAACTTCAGAAATATTTCCAATCTCACTAAAGGCATGCGTCAGGTAGTTTGTATCGAAAAGTTCTTGAATGGCTTTGTGTATTGTTGATTTACTTAAATCTTTAACAATTACCATGTCCGTCGACCAAAAAAAGATTTGCTCATCCTTTTCCATCAACACTTGTATATTTTTTTGAGTAAATAAAGTGCCAAAATAGACCTTGTTATTCGGTAGCACAACATTGATATCGGTGTTGTCATTGTTGACATCTTTTATATCGTAGCCAACGGGAAGAAAGATAATTTTAAAGTCCATTCTCCCATCCTATCAATGCGCCTCCAACCAATTCACGCCCGTACCAATTTCTACCATAATAGGTACTTCGGTTTTAATGGCGTTTTTCATATTCTCTAAAATGATTGGCTTCACAATGTCTACTTCGTAATGCGGCACATCGAAAACCAACTCATCATGCACCTGCATGGTCATGCGGGCATCCAGCTTTTGGGCCTTAAACTCGCGGTGGATGTTGATCATGGCTATTTTGATCATATCTGCAGCGGAACCTTGTATCGGTGCGTTGATGGCATTTCGTTCGGCGAAGCCGCGCACGGTTTGGTTGGCAGAATTGATATCGCGCAGGTAACGGCGGCGGCCCATCAGTGTGGTTACGTAACCGTTTTCACGGGCAAAGTTCATGGTATCGGCCATGTATTGTTTGATGCCGGGGTATTGGGCAAAGTAGTTCTCTATAATATCTGCAGCTTCCTTCCTTGGGATGCCTAAATTCTGCGATAAACCAAAAGCCGACTGCCCATAGATAATCCCGAAGTTTACTGCTTTGGCATTACGGCGTTGGGTGCTGTCTACTTCCTCTATGCTCACGCCATAAACCTTGGCGGCCGTAGCGGTGTGGATATCGATGTTGTCGATAAAGGCCTGGCGCATATTGGGGTCCTTGCTGATCTCTGCTATGATGCGTAGCTCTATCTGCGAATAATCCGCCGATACAATAACGTGGTTCTCATCGCGCGGGATAAAGGCTTTCCTTACTTCCCTGCCCCGTTCGGTGCGTATAGGGATGTTTTGCAGGTTGGGGTTATTTGAGCTTAAACGCCCGGTTGCCGCCACTGCCTGGTTATAACTGGTATGGATGCGCCCGGTTTTAGGGTTCACCATGGTTGGCAGTGCATCTACATAGGTAGATTTCAATTTTTGCAACTGGCGGAAATCCAAAATATCGCGCACGATATCGCTTTTGGCAGCAAGCGACAAAAGCACGTCTTCACCGGTTTGGTATTGGCCGGTCTTGGTTTTTTTGGCTTTGGGGTCAAGCATCAGCTTCTCGAAGAGCACCTCGCCCAGTTGCTTTGGCGATGCGATGTTGAAACGCACGCCTGCTTTCTCATAAACCACTTTCTCCAGTTTGGCTATGTCGGTTTCCAGTTCCTTGCTAAACTCCTTTAGGGTTTCATGGTCTATGCGCACGCCTTCGTGCTCTACATCTGCCAAAACGTATATCAGCGGATTTTCTATCTCGTTCAGCAGTTTTTCGGCACCTGCTTCTTTTATTTTCGGTTCGAAGATAGACTTCAGCTGCAGGGTTACATCGGCATCCTCGGCGGCGTAATCTTTTATTTTTTCTATCTCCACATCGCGCATGGTGCCTTGGTTTTTGCCTTTGGGGCCGATGAGCTCGGTAATGGAAACTGGTTTGTAGTTAAGGTAGTTTTCCGACAGGATATCCATATTGTGGCGGGTATCAGGGTCGATGACGTAATGCGCCATCATGGTATCGAACAGCTTGCCCTTTATTTCTATGCCGTACCATTTCAGCATCAGTATATCGAACTTGAGGTTCTGTCCAATCTTGCCAATTTGCTCATCCTCCAGCACGGGCTTAAACTCGGCCACTATCTTCAGTATCTCCTGCTCATCAACCGGTACGGGAACATACCATGCCTGGTAGTGCTTCACCGCGAAGGAGAGGCCCACCAGTTCGCATTGGTTGGCATCGGTGCCGGTGGTTTCGGTATCAAAGCAAATGCTTTCGTGCTGTTTTAATATGCTGATGAGTTCGGCGCGTTTCTCGAATGTATCGGCTAGAATATATTCGTGCTCAACCGTGTTTATGTTTTTTACATCGGGCTGGTTAGGCGCTTCGTAAATATCCTGCGTCTCTACCGTGAGGGTAGTGCGCGCACCGGCAACGGGGTCGCCGAATAAGTCGGTTTGTACCGAAACCGCGCGGGTTTCGGTAATGCTAAAATCATCACCAAACACACGGCGTCCCAGGGTGCGGAACTCCAGCTCGGCAAAAAGAGGTTCCAGTAAATCTTTGCTCGGCGCGCACATTTCCAACCCGGCTTCATCCAGTTCTACCGGTGAATTGAGGTTAATGGTAGCCAATCGTTTAGACATCAGCCCCTGTTCGGCAAAATTCTCCACGTTTTCGCGCAGCTTACCCTTTAGTTCGTGGCTGTGGGCTATGATTTCTTCTACTGAGCCGTATTGTTTTATCAAAGTCTTAGCGGTTTTCTCGCCAATGCCCGGTATGCCGGGTATGCCGTCTACCGCATCGCCCCAAAGGCCAAGTATATCTATCACCTGCTCGGGGCGTTCTATTTCCCATTTGGCAAGTACTTCCTTTACGCCCAGTATCTCCATATCGTTACCCATACGGGCAGGTTTGTAGATGCGGATATTTTCGGATACCAGTTGGGCAAAATCCTTATCGGGTGTCATGCAGTAAACCTGGTAGCCCTTTTGTTCTGCTTTTTTGGCGAGTGTGCCTATAATATCATCGGCTTCGTAACCGTCAGAGGTAATGAGGGGGATATTAAAACCAAGCACCACTTTAAATATATAGGGTAGGGCCCTGCTTAAGTCCTCGGGCATGCTTTCGCGATGTGCCTTGTATTTTTCGTATTCTACGTGGCGTTCGGTAGGGGCATCGGTATCAAAAACCACTGCCATGTGGGTGGGTTTTTCTTTTTTCAACACATCCAGTAGGGTATTGGTAAAGCCCATTACGGCAGAGGTATTCATTCCCGCCGAAGTAAAGCGCGGGGTTTTGCTCAATGCGAAATGCGCCCGGTAAATAAGGGCCATGCCATCCAATAGAAAAAGCTTCTTCATAATTATTTTTAAACACCGATTTCACAGATTTAATTGATTACACCGATAGATAGTGATGATTTCAATGATTGGTTGCCGATGTATGTTTTCAAAAGTACGATTATTGTTTACGAACAGCCAAGATATGCCAGGCAAAAAATAACATTCAATTCTTATCTGTGAAATCAATTAAATCGGTGTAATCTGTGAAATAAAAAACTATCTAAAACTACATTGCGGTACATGGTCGTTCACCATGCCGGTTGCCTGCATAAAGGCGTAACATATGGTGGTGCCGAAGAATTTGAACCCGCGCTTTTTCATGTCTTTGGCAATAGCGTCAGATTCGGGCGTGCTTACCTGCGGGCCATGGTAGCTAGTAATAGGCTTTCCATCGGGCATAAAACTGTAGAGGTAATTGTTGAACGAGCCGAACTCCTTTTGCACATCCATAAACAACTGCGCATTGCGTATTGCAGAAGAAACTTTGAGGCGGTTACGTATGATGCCCGCATCCTGCAATAAACGCTGCTGGTCCTCCTCGGTAAAGGCCGCCACCTTCTCTACATCAAAATCGGCAAAGGCTTTGCGATAGCCATCGCGCCTGCGCAAGATAGTTATCCAGCTTAAACCGGCTTGGGCAGCCTCTAGCGTTAGGAATTCAAAGAAGATATTATCGTCGTGGATGGTTTTACCCCATTCTTCATCATGATATTCCATGTAAAGCGGGTCGGTGCCGCACCAAAAGCAGCGGTGTATTTCTGGGGTAGATGACATTTGTTTCGGCATATGTTATGCAGGCTAAATTAGCAATAAAAATATACTTTGCTAATAATTTTAGATTTTGATATCGGGTGTAATGAAGATTCTCAGCTTAACTGATTTGAGTTGATGTGACTAATCCTGATTTAATGACTTTGTTTCGGTAATCAACCTGAATTTATTGATGTGCTTATCCTGCAAAACATCAAATACCCTTTTAATTAGCGGATAGTCGGTATATCGGTCGGCTTTCAAAGCAATTCTTAAAGGGTACCCTGTGTTGGAATTGCGAGCTTGTTTTGCAGATTGTATCCACTCGCCCAACTCATTTTCTTCGATACTTATTTTAATACCTAATTGATGGTAATATGCTTCGCTCTCTATTTTATAACTGGCTAAGTATGATTTTAGCTGCGATAAAGGCATACCTATTACCTCCATATTTTCAAAAGCTGCCATTTCCACAGGCGAAAATTGCATAGCATGCTTTTCGGCCATATTTATTAAAGTTTGCCTGCGAAGCTCCTTGTCTAAAGTTAACATTACCCTTCCCTGGCCAATCAATATTAACCCTTCCGCAAAACCATCAATATCGCAATATAAGCCGGATGACGCTGGCATATTGATATTAACAGGTTCGGGGTAATTTGGACGTGCCATGGAAAGGTATAGTAGCAAAAGCAAGAATCCAACTGAGCATACCGCTGCCAGGTCTAGGGGTAAATAGATATGCCGGCTGCGTTTTTGCATCATGTTAGGTTCGGTCTATAAATCTACCAAATTAATTGTCAGCAAACCAAAGCAAAAGCTTACTGAAAACCGCCCACCGAATTCAACTCATCCCAATACTCCACCGCCCTGCGGTAATGCGGGATAACTATCGAGCCTCCCACCAAGTTTGCTATCATAAACACTTCATTCATTTCGTCGTGCTGTACACCGGCTTCGTGGCATTTGCCCAAGTGGTATTTAATGCAATCGTCGCAACGTAATACCATACTGGCTACCAGGCCAAGCATTTCTTTGGTTTTAACATCTAATGCGCCATCGGCATAAGTGGTGGTATCGAGGGCGAAGAATCGCTTGATATTGGTGTTGGCGGTCTCCATTATCCTATCGTTCATTTTGGTACGATAGGCTTCAAAATCGTTTATTAGTTGTCCCATAACTTGAGCATTGTTACTTTAATTATTTGCTATTTTATTTAGCATTAAAGTTATAAATGTTTTACCTTTATCAGCGTCATCAACCGTAATTTTACGCATTTATTAAAATACCTATGGAAAGCTTATCCCCCAATATCTTCGTTGCCGATATTAATAAAACCATCGAATTTTACACCATCCTGGGTTTCGACCTGGCTATGAGCGTGCCCGAAACCGGTCCGGATTTTGTTTGGGCCATGATGATTAAAGGCAACGTAACCATGATGTTCCAAACGATGGAAAGTCTTGGCGAAGAATTGCCCGAAATAAAACGTACCAACGGGGGCTCTCTGCTGCTGTACATTAAGCTAAGCGGTATCCGTGCTTTTTTTGAGGATATAAAAGATAAAGTTACCGTGCTTAAAGGCCTGGAGAAGACCTTTTATGGCGCAACGGAGTTTTCAATATGCGATAACAATGATTACGTTTTAACCTTTGCTGAAGACGAAGCAGAATGATAACTTTTAAACGACTGGACCATTTTCACGTTTGTGTACCGCCTGAAAGGCTGGAGGAGGCGCGGTTATTCTATAGCGATGTAATAGGACTGGAGCTGATTTACCGGCCAGATCATCTTTTCTCGTCCGCAGGGTATTGGTTCAATATCGGCGACTTGCAACTACATATCGGTGTAGAGCCTGCTTTGCCGCGAACCATCAGACATGTAGCGATGGAGGTTGCAGGTATTGAGGCTGCAAGGCAGCACCTGGAAGCGAATGGTGTAGAGCTTGTGGAAGAGCCGGTAATACCTGGCCGATCGCGCTTTGCTTTTATTGATCCCTTTGGCAACCGCATGGAGTTGCTGCAAATAATGTAATACACCCCATAGTTGTCGATTTTACAGTTAAATTAGCAGTCTTTGGGCCGTTTTTTGCTTGATGTTGAGCTATGAAGATACTCACACCCGCTATGCATGGCGTTGCCGATTACCTGATCGTCATATTCTTATGGTCGGCACCAACATTGTTCGTGTTGCCCGGAGATCTTTCCCGTATCGCTTATGGAATGGGTATTGCGCATTTGGTATTAACCATTTGTACGGATAATACAGCTGGGATTTTCAGATTTTTCTCTATGCGCGTGCATGGTATTATTGAGGTGGCGTTAGGTGTTTTGCTTATTGTGCTTTGCTATACCTTGTTGCAGTATGATGACCGCGCCAAACCCTTTTTAATGACTTATGGGGTTTTGCTGCTGGTGCTTTCCCTGGTTACCGATTACAGCTACATTAAGCCCGATTTTCGTAAGCTCAGAGCGTCAGCTCGATTGCGGGATCCCAATACAGCACTTTAAAATGCTGTACTTTATCGTCAATTACCTCAACGCCCTCGCTGGCCAGCAGCTGCTCCATTGTATCGCCTCCAAAATGGAATTTCCCGGTAAGTAAGCCTTGCCGGTTTACTACACGGTGCGCAGGAATGGGCGGGTTAGCCGTACCCGCGGCCATCATGGCGTAACCAACAACGCGCGATGATTGCTTCGACCCCAGGTAAGCTGCGATGGCCCCATAGGAGGTCACTCTGCCTTTAGGTATCAGCCGTACTACATCGTACACGTTATCGTAAAAATTATAATCGGCCATTGGCTTTAAAACGAAAACTTAAGGTAGTTGATGTTTTTGTTGTGCTGCAGGTACTTTTTCTCGTAATAAGTTTTGATGGATAATACCTCGTCGGCAAATTCCGAGTGGTATAGATCCTCCGTTTTGGCATGTAGCGGCAGGGTCAGCTCTAAAATTTTTTCCGCCGTGTATGCGTGCAATCCATCGTTGTCGGTCTTCAAATTTACATAGCCACCTGGTTTTAACAATACACGATATTTATCTAAAAAACGCGGTGACGTGAGGCGTTTTTTCTCGCGGCTTAGTTGAGGCTGCGGGTCGGGAAAGGTAATCCATATCTCGTCAACCTCGCCGGGGCCAAAATAATCGGTAAGGTTCTCTATCTGTATTCGCAAAAAGGCAACATTATGCACGCCATCCTCCAGTGCGGTTTTTGCGCCGCGCCAAATGCGGTTGCCTTTATAATCAATGCCGATAAAGTTTTTGCCCGGGAACATAGTCGCCAGGTTCACTGTGTATTCGCCTTTGCCGCAAGCAAGCTCCAGCACTACGGGGTTGTCATTTTTGAAAAACCCGTTTGCCCAATTCCCTTTGTAGGGCTTGCCGGCATCCAGCTGCAAAACATTTTCGAAGGTTTCTATCTCGGCAAAACGCCTTATCTTATCTTTTCCCATAAAAAGGCAAAAATAACAAAATTAATGATGTTGGTTGATGGCAGCCAATCGGCAAACCCCGGGTTAATATATCGCCCGGCTTGCGCCGCCATCTACCTGTATGGTTTGCCCGCTAATGTAGCTTGCTAGTTCCGATGAGAGAAAAGCTACCAGCACCGCCAGCTCTGCCGGATCGCCTATACGGCCCAAGGGGATACTTTTGGCTTTTTCTTTTATGGCCTCTTCGGTATCTACGCCTTTGGGGAGGGTGTGTTTTATCCGGTCGGTAAGGATGAGGCCGGGTGCCACATTATTTACGGTGATATTGTAGGGGCCAAACTCGTCGGCCATCATTTTGGCCAGGCCAACCACACCCATGCGCATAGCGGTAGAAAGCACCGAGCCTGCCAGCACCGCCTTTACCGAGCCGCTGATGATGTTGATGATGCGCCCGCTACCCGTTTGCTGCATATAAGGCAGCACCAATTTGCTTGCGCGCGCTACGCTCATCAGGTTAAGGTTAAAGGCCTGCAACCATTGTTCTTCGCTGATGTTCTCAAATTTATCGAACGGCGGGCCACCGGCATTGTTTACTAAGATATCTATCCGCCCGAATTGAGTTGCGGTTTGCGCTATAAATGCAGCTACCTCTTCGGATTTCGATAAATCAACACTTATTGCCACCACCTTATTGCCCGTAAGCGCATCAATTTCGCTGGCGGTTTTATTTAGCTCTTCCGCATCGCGCGATCCTATTACTACCGTTGCACCTTCGGCAGAAAGGGCTGTTGCTATTGCTTTGCCCAGGCCTTTGCTGGCGGCAAATACCAGGGCCACTTTGTTGTGCAGTTTTAAATCCATAGACTACAATATTAGCCAATTTGAGGTTTTAGCATCTGTTTAATTTTCAATAAAATATCATAAATTAGGAGCCAATTATATTACCAAATTATAAGCAAATCATTAACTAAACTAGCTGGTGTTGGCCAGCTGTTGATGCCTTGTGCCCGCTTTTTTATGCAACCTATTACTTTATGAGAAGAGCCTTTACCTGTTTGTGCATTGTCCTGTTTATGGCGAGTTGTAAAAAAGACGCACCAAAAGTTGACCCGCCGGATACCACACCCGATTTCAATATTTTTGTGGAAGCTAAGAGCAATGCCGGTAAAATAAATACCGACGTTTTGCTTACCAAGGATGGTGATACGTTTAAAGGCGGTACTGGCGAGCCGGAAACAGATATGAACCTGGTGGCCGGTTTCGTAACCAAAAACGGCGCCGTTGTTAAGGTGGGCGATGTGGTGCAAACCAGCGGCGTTACCAGCAACGATTTCTCTAAGCCTGTTGTTTATTCAGTAACCACCGGCGGTACGGTGAAAACATACACCGTAACCATTGCCAATTTTACAGGCTTGCCGGTGTTCAATATTACTACCGCTGCGCCTGTGGTTTCTAAAGACGATTACGTTACCGGTACGCTTAATATCAATACCATGGGCTTGTACGATCAGGACGTGAAGACCATCGAAATGCAGATAAAGGGCCGTGGTAACTCTACCTGGGGCATGCCCAAAAAGCCCTATCGTCTTAAGTTCACCAACAAGAATAAATTGCTGGGCCTGGCAAGCGCCAAAAATTGGGTGCTGCTGGCTAACTATGCCGATAAAACCTTGATGCGCAATAGCCTGGCCTTTGGCTTAGCACAGTCGGCGGGATCTGATTATGCCCCTCATGGCATATTTGTAGAGGTTTTTATGAATGGCGAATACCTGGGCAACTATACCCTTACCGAACAGGTAGAAATAAACGCAGCCCGCGTAAATATACCGGAACTTAAGGCCGGCGACGTAAGCGCCACCGCCATTACCGGGGGCTATTTGATAGAGCTTGACCAGCGTAATGGCGAGATAGTGCATTTCAATACCACCAAAGGCCTGCCCATGAACCTGCGCTCGCCCGAAGCACCGAATACCGGCCAGTTGAACTACATCCAAAACTACCTGCAGCAAACCGAGGATGCTATATTCTCGGCCAACTTTGCCGATCCGGCAACCGGTTATGCCAAGTACATCAACTCCGACTCATTCATTAGCTGGTTTTTGGTGAACGAGGTTTTCAAGAATCAGGATGCCGCCAACTTTGCCAGCATGTTTTATTATAAAGACAGGGGCGGCAAATTAGGTATGGGCCCCGCCTGGGATTTTGACCTGGGAGCAGGTAACGTTGATTACAGCGATGCTACCAAGCCCGAAGGCTGGTGGGTGCACGATGGCGTTTGGATAGGCCGACTTATGCAAGACCCCGCATTTGCTGCCAAAGTAAAAGCCAAATGGGATGTACTTAAAACAACAGGCCTGCCCGAGATGCTTGCTGCCATGGATAAGAATGCGGCCTACCTCGACGAATCGCAGAAACGCAACTTCACCAAATGGAATATCCTCAATATTTATGTATGGCCAAACCCTGTGGTATTGGGCAGCTACAAAGCTGAGGTAGCTTATGTGAAAAACTGGTTCCAGAAACGAATAGCGTGGATGGACGCCAATATCAAATAGTCGTCCGGGGTGCCTGGTTTAGCTGTTGGAGAAAATTCAATATCTTTAGCCAATGAAAAACCAGGTTACGCGTACCATTTTATTGCTGGCGGTTTCTGTTGCACTATTTGCGGTTATCTTATGGGCTCCGGCACCTAAAAATCCGGTGTGGTTCGATATCATCAGGGGGGCATCCGGCGGCTTTGGGCTGGCAGGCTGTATAAGCTTTATTTTACTGCTGAAAGATGAATTGAAAGCCACTAAAAAAACGTAAGGTGCAACACTTGTTTTATATAAGAGTGCTATATTTACAGCCTTATCCCCTAAATAAAACAAACTGTTTTTTAATACGTTAAACAGTGTTGTTGTTTTATGTGTTTTTGTGCCTGTAATGGCCGTATTTACCTACCGTTTCTCCTTTATAAATGAATAATTACTCCAGGTTTAGCAGTGATGAATTGCTGGATATTTTGGCCCTGTCGCCAAATGCTACCGGCGTTTACACCAGCCGTGATATTATTATCCAATATGCTAACGATGCCATGCTCAACTTTTGGGGCAAAAGCACGGCAGTAATTGGTCTGCCTATGCAGTTAGCCATTCCCGAACTTGAAGGCCAGCCATTTATTGGCCTTTTGCAGGATGTGTGGGAAACGGGTATTACTTACGAAGCGTCGGATACGGCGGCCGATTTACTCGTAAAGGGCAAAATGAGTACGTTTTATTTCGATTTTGTTTATCGTGCACTGAAAAACAGCGAGGGCGATGTTTATGCCATTTTGCATACGGCGACTGATGTGACCGAGCGCTACCTTAATCAACAGGTATTAAAAAATGCAAAAAAAACGCAGCAGCAACTCACGCGTGAGCAAGCGCTTAACGAGGAGTTGAACAACGCTATAGAGGAGCTGCGCGCCAGCAACGAAGAACTTAACGAGACGCAATTTAAGCTACAGGTACTTAATTCTGAGTTGGAAGACCGCGTTGACCGCCGCACAAAGGCCCTGGCCGAAAGCGAGGCCAATTTACGCAATATGATACTGCAGGCTCCGGTGGCCATTGGTTTATTTGCCGGGTACGATATGGTATTGGATGTAGTGAACGATAAATTTCTGGAATTGTGGGGCAGGGAACGCTCTGTAATAGGCCAGAAATTAGAAGATGTACTGCCCGAACTGAAAGACCAGCCCTACATCAAAATAATGCAGGAGGTTTATACCACAAACGTGCCCTATATAGGGCGGGAGGCCAACGTTATGCTTAACCGTAATGGGCACCCGGAGCAGGGGTATTACAACTTTATTAACCAGCCTTTTAAAAATGCGGCAGGCGAAACCACGGGCATTATGGTAGTTGCCGCCGAAGTTACCGACCAGGTGCTGGCTGGTAACCGTATAAAGCATAGCGAAAACCGGCTTAGCGCGATGGTAATGAGTACGCCGATCAGTATGGCCATTTTAGAAGGGCATGATATGGTGATAACTGTAGCTAACCATTCAATGCTGGATATTTGGGGGCGCACAAGCGAGCAGGTATTAGAGCAAAAATTGCTTGACGTTTTCCCTGAGCTAATTGATCAGCCATTCCCAAAGATGTTGGATGAAGTATTCGCCACGGGTAAAAGGCTCGCTATATCCGAGATCGCGGTAGATATCGTAACCCCCGAAACAACCAAGCACCTTTACGTAAACTTTTCCTACGACCCTCTTTTTGCAGCGGATGGCCAGGTAGAATCGATAATGGTATCGGTAGTAAACATTACCGATGCGGTTGAGGCGCGCAAGCAACTGGAGCAAAATGAAGCCGAATTGCAGGTACTGAATGAGGAGATATCTGCTGCTAACGAAGAACTTGCTGCAACCAACGAAGAACTTTTTGCAACAAACGAAGAATTGAACGAAACGCAGCACGACCTGCAAAGAATTATAAACGAACTGGAAACAAGCGAGGGTAAACTACGCTACATGCTTGCCGATGCGCCCATTGCCATAGCCTTGTTTACCGGGCGCGATATGGTGATAGAATCGGCCAACAAAAAAGCACTCGAAGCCTGGGGTAAAGATAGCAGTGTGGTAGGCAAGCCTTTGCACATTGCTTTGCCTGAACTGGCAGGGCAGCAATTCTTAAACCTGCTTGATAATGTTTTTACCAGCGGCGTGGCTTATAATGGTAACGAGGTAAAGGCATTGATTGAACAGGGCGGCAAGACGGAAGAGGTGTACTCTAACTTTGTGTACCACCCCCTTAAAGACAGCAAGGGTGCAACAACCAGTATTATTTTGGTGGCTAGTATTGTTACCGAGCAGGTAAAGGCACGTAAAGAGGTACAAAAAGCAGAAGAGCAAACCCGTTTTGCTATTGAGGCTGCCAATGTAGGAACCTGGTTTTTGGATGTGGAAACCCGCGAATTTATCGTATCGGCACGTTTAAAAGAACAATTTGGTTACCGTGCCGACGAGGATGTGAGCTATGATATGGTTGTGGCGGCTATACCCGAAGATTATAAGGAGCGCGTATTAAAAGCCGTGGAACGTGTAATAAGTACCGGGGGCGATTACGTGATGGAGCACCCCGTTATAGGGCACGACAACCAAAAGAAACGTTGGGTACGCGCCTTTGGCAAGCTATACCCCAATGAAAGCGGTAAACTGACCCACTTCTCCGGGCTGATGATGGATATTACCGAACAAAAGGAAGACGAGCAGCGCAAGAACGATTTTATAGGCATGGTAAGCCACGAATTGAAGACCCCACTTACCTCACTTAGCGCTTATGCCCAAATGCTTTACAACAAGGCGCGCAACAACGATGACGGCTTTACCCTAAATGCTTTGGAAAAAGTGAACGCGCAGGTAAAGAAGATGAGTGCCATGGTAAACGGCTTTCTGAACGTATCGCGGCTGGAATCGGGCAAGATATTTTTAAACATGCACGCCTTCAGGCTGGATGAGTTGGTGAACGAAATGATAGCGGATGCCAACCTTACCATTGCTAGTCATAGCATATCGGTAACAACTACCGAAGCCATCAGCCTAACCGGCGACCGCGACAAGATAGGCTCTGTAATATCAAACTTATTAAGCAACGCCGTTAAATACTCGCCGCGCGGCAGGCGCATAGAAGTGGCCTGCGAGCTTTTGGGCAATATGGCGCGTGTAAGCGTAAAGGATGAGGGCATGGGCGTAAAACCGAACGACATAGAAAAGATATTCGACCGTTACTACCGCGTAGAAAGCACGCACACGCAAACCGTGTCGGGTTTTGGCATTGGCTTATACATTTGCGCCGAGATAGTGCAGCGGCACGATGGCAGGATTTGGGTAGAAAGCGAGCAAGGCGAGGGCTCTACTTTCTACTTTACGCTGCCTGTAAATTAATTCGTATCTTAACAGTTGATGAAGAAGTTTATCCGCGGTTTTGGCTTTGCCTTTAAAGGCCTGCATTATGCTTTTACTACGCAGGTAAACTTCAGGGTGCATGTATTTGCTGCGCTTGCAGCAATAGCCGCCGGGTTTTACCTCCGAATAGATGCCGGCGAATGGAAATGGGTGCTGCTATGCATTGCCATGGTGTTGCTTATGGAACTTTTGAACACCGCAATCGAATTACTTACCGATCTGACTTCGCCCGGATATAATAAACTTGCCGGGCATGTAAAGGACGTAAGTGCCGCAGCCGTTTTAATAGTGGCCATTTTTGCGGCGGCTACAGGCGCCATTATCTTCCTGCCCAAAATTTTAACTCTGCTGGTCCATGCTGCATAAAACCCGCGGCATTGTATTCAAAACTACCGATTACAGCGAGAGTAGCGTGGTAGTACAGATATTTACCGAAAAGTTCGGGCTGCAATCATACCTCATCAACGGCGTAAAAAAGCCCAAGGCCAAAATAAGCCGCAATATGCTACAGCCATTGCATTTGGTAGATATGGTGGTGTACCACAAACCGGCCGGCAATATACAGCGGATAGCCGAGCTAAAAAATTCGCCTGTACTGCTTAGTATGCCTTATGATATCATCAAAAGCTGCATTGCCATGTTTTTGAACGAGGTGCTTTACAAGGCCGTTAAACAACAAACGCCCGATGAAAACAGCTTCGATTTTATCTTCCACGCTATAGAATGGCTGGATAATGCTACCCAAGGGCTCGCCAATTTTCACCTGGTGTTTTTGGTGCAGCTAACCCGCTACCTTGGTTTTTACCCGCACAGCGAGAATGCCGTAAATGCAAGCTATTTCGATATGAAGAACGGCGTTTTTAGCAATTACAGGCCCGATAGCTTGTCGTACCTTTCACCACCGCATACCCAAAACTTTATGGCCTTGCTCCAAAGCAACTTCGCCGACCTGGCACACCTCAAACTCAGTAACGACGAGCGCCGCTACCTGATCAATAAACTGCTGGAATACTATGCCCTGCACGTTGAGGGTTTTGGCTACATCAAATCGCACGAGGTATTGGAGGAGGTTTTGGGATAGGAGTTAAGGTGTGTAATATCCGTACCCACGCCTTTGTTTATCAAAAAGCACGATTTCATCTTTTTCGTTTATCCCCATATAACCTAATTCCGATAGCCATTTATACGGTTTGCGGAGCAGCAATTTTCCATGCTCATCTACATAATTAAGCCCTTTGCCTATTTTAACGATTGAGAACTTATAATGAGTAGAAACAGGCCGGTGCTTATTTTTAAATAATCCTTTGCCCGAATCAAAGTAATACCAATGCCTTTGTTTTTTTAAAGCATAGGCTATAGAGCCACTATATCCATCCCAATGTTCAATTACAGCTTCTGTAAATACAAAAGGGGCAATTGTTTTCTTGCCTGAGCTTATCGCCCCAATTTTCCCGCCCTTTTTCAGTAATACCATATACTGCGTCCTGACAAGGATAGAATCGTAAATCGGCAACGTCTTGCTGCCGTCTTTAAAAATCAAGCCATATTTACCCGCCTGCTCGTAGTCGAAAATATCCCCTGCTATAGGCTCGTACATATGCCCGCCTATTTCTTCTACCAGCCTGCCTTCATCAAAATCGAAGTAAACCATATTAGTAAGGCCAGGCGTAGCAATTGTATCAAAACCTACGGTAGTATTTGTGCCGATACCTGTATAGAAAGAAAAGTGCACGAATTTTGGTTGAACAGCGTATTCGCCATTGCGGTCGATAACACCATATTTATTGGCGTATTTAACCAATGCATGCCCCCTTGAGAATGGATATGCCTCTTCAAAAACCTTATTGAAAACTGCCTTATTGGTATGGATATTTAAATATTGAAAATGGCCGTTGTTGCCAACCGGGGCAATTGAGTCATTTGCATATGCAAAATTTCGCGCGAAATATTCAGCCGTAGGGATTTTAAGCGGATAGGCAGGTATAGGCTGGCTGCTTTGCGCAAAACAACAATTCACCAGTAAAAAACCAATACAGAAAAAAAGGAGTTTCAACTTTAAACTTGTATAGCGATAAAGCTACGTAATTATAATTATACCAGGTTCTTAGGCGGGCGGGCAATTAGATGTTTCATAATTAAATTCTATTATTATCTTTATGGCAGAATAAAAAGTATGTCTAAGAGAAAATTATTGCTTAAAAATTTTGTTTTGGTGCATTCAATTGGTGCGCTATTGGCGTTTGCGGGCTGCGATAATAACCCTACTCATAAAGCCAATAAGAAACGTATCTCTTTTAAATCTATAGAGGGCATAACTTATACCGAAGTATCGCGTGTACAGCAAAATGGGTTATCCTTCAATGAATATGGTTATCACTTAAACCCCGATTGGCGGATGCGTTTCGTGTCTGACGACTCGGTGGCGCTGTTTAGCCCGATAAAGAAAGCATTCCTCAATTTTCCTCTGGCGCTCGGGTACGACTCTGTCATCAACACCAATCAATCGTATTTAAAAATGCGGAAAATGAGCAAGGATAGCCTGGTGTTTGAACTCCTATTGGCTAAAAACGATTCGCTGAATATTAACGGCACCAAAATTTATATGAAGTTTTACGCCGATAATTATATTACTGGTAAGCTGCACACCACCGCTGCTATTTTACAGCGGTATAAAACACAGGATACCCTGTTTGTCATGGGCCTGGTAGCCAAAGCCAATGCCGATATGAAGGAATATTTTGCGGCGCAACAGCCCGTACAACTGATAAGCAAGAGCCCCATAGTTACAGTGGTGAAAGAAAAAACAGTCCCCGATTTTGTTTTGAATAACTACAATACTTCTGATGATTATATGAACCCGCAATACGATATTGTGATCAACCAAGCGTCCGACGATTTCAACTACTCATTTACAGTATATATAGATAAGGAAGGCAAAATGTATTACGATAAACCGATGACGGCTTTCCCCGAAGGGAGGTATAGGGATAACTATATCAGCAAGTCGACAGCTATCATGAATGACTATTTAAAAAGGTATGTGTTTAAGGTTCCCGGGCAAACGCTTGGAATGAAGCACGCCAGCTTGATTGCGTTGCATGTAACTGGCGTATCCCGCAGGAAAAACACGATAGCTGCACGATGATCGTGTAGCTATCGTGTACTGGTATTAGGACTAACCTAAAATTCGTTTCTTAATAAACTCCACAGCCGAATCGGCCAAATCTGTTCCACCGGTTTGCATCAAGGTGCCATCCGGGCCCAGCGTAAGCTCTGACGTGATATTGTCTTCTATATAAACAATAAATTTATCCTGCTCCTTTAGTACAGTACAGGGCAGTTCGCGGCCCGAGTAATGAATCATAAACTCGTATTTGCCGTCTTTATCTGCGGGGGTGGTGTCTTTCTCGTCAATCATGGTTTAGCTGTTTCTAAGGTTAACACCAAATGCCGCCGCATGTTTCTAAAAACAAAAAAGAGAGAACTTTCGGCCCTCTCCTTTTTTTGCTTTTTACTGATCTTATTATTAAATCATAAAGAACAAGTGGTTTATAATAGGTTTAATAATGTGCAAATATAATGTCTATGGATTTAGCAGACTAATATTTAAGCATATTTTTTTATTAACATAATCATCAATATTAACATATTGACCAATATTAGGTCTTTTTATGCAAGTATCTGCCTTTTAGCTGTTTCAGGAAGTGTATTGCCCGGTTTAAGAGACTGCCTTTGCGATTTTTGAGGAAGTATTTTATAGCCTCATAAGCTTTTTTATCTTCTTTGATAATATCAGGAAAGTATTTAACGCGTTTTTGTGCTATTTGTACCCGGTAGGTGTTTTCTATGTTAGAGTGCGTGCCGCTGCCATCGTGCCCTATATTGTGTACCAGCGAATGGGCCGGATTAAGCGTTAGTCCTCCATTCAAAAATACAGATGCATACCAACGGATAGCCCAGGAGTTGTTTTTCCCGGCCTTAAAATCCAACACCTGTTTCCAAAAATTCATGGTATGGTTAATAGAAAACTCGTCTATCTTTTTTTTGTCGAACTGTTGTATCAGTTTATCAACATCGGGTTCAAAGTGGTTCCAGGCACGGGCCCAGGTGGCCCATCCCCAGCTGAACGCCGCACGAAAGAAAAACGTTTCGGGCAGGGTTTTGTCTTTCAAGTCGAACATATAAGCGCTCAGGTGCATCACCTTCGGGTCATCGGTGTATCGTGCCAGCCCATCGTTGAAGTATTGCAGGGTATGCGGGGATGACAGCAAATCATCCTCAAATACGATTACCTTGCCGTACTCGGCCACCAGTTGTGTAACGCCCGCTATGATCGAATCGGCAAGCCCGAGGTTGCGCTCCCGCGCTATCACTTTTACGGCTTTGAAACCGGTTGTCTCGTTCGCCAATTGCCTTACCTGTTCTACACTTGCTTTATCGGCATCGGTTTTTGCACCATCGCTAAAAATAAACAAGCGCGATTCCTGCGCCAGCAAATTCTTTTGCAAATAACTGATGGTTCGGCGGGTATGATCGGGCCGGTTATAAACAAATAGCGCTATGGGGGCAGGGTGTGGCACTTAACAGGATTTTTTTAACCACAAAGGGCGCAAAGGTTTCACAAAGTTCACAAAGATTGGCATGTTGGCAATTAAGATTTATATATTTTGGAGGGAACCGTTTATAACTCTTTTTATACCATCCCTTAACATTATCACATTAAAGTTAATTAGCAGGCCAAGTTTATATTTCCCAAGTTTAAGATAGGTCAATGTTTGCGCCATATGAATATCGTTTAAAGCTTCCACGCTTTTTATTTCGATTACTAATTTATTATCGATTAATAAATCAAGGCGATAGCCACAATCAAGCCTTACCTCTTCAAATATAATTGGCAAAGGTTTTTCTTTCTCGACATACAGACCGGACTTGATTAGTTTATAATACAGACACTCTTTGTAGGCGCTTTCTAATAACCCCGGCCCTAATACATTGTGTACGTCAATTGCGATTCCGATTACAATTTTAGAAAGTTCGTTTTCTGACATTTTTAATCACCGTAAATTGCCTGCTCAATTCAACAATAGGTTTATAAAATCTTTGTGCTCTTTGTGGTTTTCCCTTTGTGTTCTTTGTGGTTAGATAACAACAAATGCCTGATTGATTAAAATATGTCCGTTTGCTTATCGGTCTTTTTACAAAGTACTGTATAGGCATTGGCGTACTTTTCTGTAGCCTTTTCGCCACCAAATTTACGCAATGCATTCTTTATATAGTATTCAGTAGCTATTTTGATATTGGTTATTAGACTCTTTGGTTTCTTTTGGTTGATGTAAGTATTGAATTTGGTTACTTCAGGTTCAATCATCGATGTGAGGTCTTTCTCCACCTCGTACCCTTCTGTAAGTAACAAATAGCGCAGGCTGGTGGGTGTGTACATATTGATATGCCCGTAAGCCAAAAAGTGCTTGATGCGTTTGTCTACACCGGCTCTATAGTCCAATGGGACTTCAATCATAAAATGGGTGGACACGCGCTTCATCTCGCGCAGCAAAAGGCGTTCGTGCTCTACGTGCTCTAATACGTGCGAGAGGATGATGAGGTCAAAAGTGTTGTCGGCAAACGGCAATTTATAGCCGTCGAACTCCTGCACGGTTTTTAACCCTTTTATATTGCGCGATTGTATGTGCCGCACACCGCTATCGGATATTTCTACGGCATGGTACTCGGGTGCAAAATTTTGATCAGAAAGATACTTCAGTATGCTACCATCGCCTGCGCCAACTTCCAGCACTTTGGCAAAGGAGTGGCCCTTGCAAACATCAATAATGCGCTGCGCTTTATATTTGGCGCCCAGCATGCGCCAGGCCTCATCGTGCTTTTGGTAAAATTCGTCGTACGCGGTTTTTACGTTGCCGCTTAATTTGTCTTCGGCCATATTAAATTCCCAGGCAGTTATCGGCTTTATAAAATACTGATGTTGATTTGAGGTAGAACAAACCCGGCGAAATACCACTAAATGGTAAGTGTTTAAAGCCCGCCTTCAGTAAAAACGATACACCCTCTTTGTACGATTCGCGTTCCGAATCATCAAGCACCACTACGCCTGATGGCGTAAGCGCGTCTATAGCTTGTTTGCAGCAGTTTACCCTGTCGCGCCCGTCTACAATAATGATATCAAATTTTTGATCGAGTTTAAGCGGCATACGACAATAATCGCCGTCGCGTTGCAACTCACAGTAAATCATTTCCGAATTTTTGGTTTTCTTATCGGATTTGTTGATTTTATCCAACCACGCTTTATCGTGCTCAACAGAAACCACCTTACCAGCATATTTGGCATAAAAGAAGGTTGAATTGCCCGATCCGAATTCAAACACGCTATGCTGTTTGGTGAGGCGTTCTTTTATAAAATCAATAAAAGAGTAAGTTACCCAGGGGATAGGCTTGCCATTAGCATCTACAGGTGATTTGCTATCGAATGCCTTAAACCAGCCGATGTCGGCCAGGTAACCTTTTGTATTGAAAGACAACAGTGCGCGTAAATGCGCCGGATTGGTTAAAACTTTTATGAGTGATGATAATGTGCTCAACGCTTTGTGATTTTTTGAAACAGTGAAATTAGCAATAATGACTTTAACATCATAACGCCCTGTTTTGTGGTTTTGGGGATAAGTAAAACAAAGAATGCGGAAGCAGCATACGCTACAAGAGTGGCTATGGCGGCACCCATCATGCCCATTTTGGGTATCAGGATGAGGTTAAGTACAATATTTACAATAGCACCAAAGCCGGTGCGTATAAAAGTAAGTTTAGTATAACCCTCGGCTATCAGGTACTGGCTGTTGGCCGCTCCCAAAAAAACAAACACGCCCGACCATATATGCACCGATAGCGCCGGGGCTGCGTAAGCAAATTCGTGCGTGTAAAGGATCTTATAAATAAGGGGAGAAGCAAAGGTGATGATAACAGCCGCAGGCAGGCTTAGGTACACCATCAAATCGTAGAGGTTTTGGATGCGTTTTTTGTAGCGTTCCAGATCATCCCGGCGGGCATTTAATATGGCAGGAAACAAGGTGGTTACAATTACAGTTGGTACAAAGTTCCAGGCCTCGCTTAAAGTGGCAACAGTGGCGTAAGCACCAGCCTCGGCCGTGCCCGATATGTTTTGGATCATGAGCTGATCTATCTTCATATACAGCGAAACCATCACACCCGATATAATGAGCGGCCAGGAATGGCTAAGAAGTTTGGCTGCCAGCTGCCCATTATAACGCCAGGTAAAAATACTGCGGCCTTTGCGTTGGTAGGTAAAAAAATAACCTGTGGCGATGAGCAGAAAATCGAAGGCATAGGCATACACAAAAGCAGCAAGTGGCATTTGCAGATAAATGAGCAATAGTTTAATAATGCCCGAGAGCAAGTTACCCACCACCTGCACCTGCATAATGTATTTAGATTGTACCTGCGATTGAAAGTACGCATCAATAATATTAAAGGCCTGTGTAATGCCTATCAGCGAAAAAACGAAAATATAACTATACGGAGTGCCTTTAGCAGGGTAGGCCTGGTAGGCGAGCCAAATGAGCGGGATGCTTAAAAGCCCGGAGGCTATCCGCATCCAAAAAGAGGTGCCCAGGATTTTATCGCGGTTCTCTGGAAACTGGTGAAGTTCTTTCACCACAAACTGATCGAGCCCTAAGGTGGCCAATGCCGAAAAGAGGTAAACATAGGTAACGCCGCCGGTGATGATACCCAGCCGGTCTTTACTTAAGTAACGGGCCACCAAAACGGTTATACCCATTTTGATAACCATGCTGCCCACCTTGCCAATAAACGATAGCCCCGTATTTTTAAAATACTTTTCAAGAGCCTGCTGATCGAATCCTTTAATGGCGGGTATACGCATAGTTTGCGCAAAGGTAATGTTTTAGGTGAATGGTTAATTAGGTGAGTGGTTGATTGGTGGGTATTTGGCAAATGATTATAAAACGAAGAGGCCATCATCGCTGACGGCCTCTTCTGTGTCTATATAATAAATAGTCAACCTAATCAACTACTCACCATTAACCATTCCCCAATTACTGAGCCTGGAATTTTTTAGCGTTAATTCTGCGTTCGTTCTCGTTCAGGTAGATCTTACGCATACGGATACTTTGTGGGGTTACCTCAATGTATTCGTCGGCCTGGATGTATTCCATCGATTCTTCCAACGAGAATTTGATGGCAGGTGCAATACGCACGTTGGTATCGCTACCAGATGCACGCATGTTGGTTAACTGCTTGCCTTTGGTTAAGTTGATAACCAAATCGTTATCGCGTATGTGCTCGCCCAGTACCTGTCCTTCGTAAATATCAACACCCGGATCGATAAAGAAACGGCCACGATCCTGCAGTTTATCAATAGCGAAAGCGGTAGTTTTACCGGTATCCATAGATACCAATACACCATTTAAACGACCTGGGATAACACCCTTCCAAGGCTCGTATGCTTTAAAACGGTGAGCCATAATAGCCTCGCCACCTGTTGCGGTTAATACGTTGTTACGTAAGCCGATGATACCACGTGCAGGGATATCGAACTCTAAGTGTTGTAAATCGCCTTTGGGCTCCATAATAAGCAAGTCGCCTTTGCGCTGGGTAACCAGCTCGATAACCTTACCTGCAACTTCGCCCGGTACATCAACAATTAGGGTTTCAACCGGCTCGCATTTAACACCGTCAATTTCTTTAACGATAACCTGTGGCTGACCTACCTGCAACTCGTAACCTTCGCGACGCATGGTCTCGATGAGTACTGATAAATGAAGGATACCACGGCCATAAACAAGGTACGAATCCGGAGACTCTGTCTCAACGATCTTCAGTGCCAGGTTTTTCTCCATCTCTTTGTACAAACGATCTCGCAGGTGGCGTGATGTTACAAATTTACCTTCTTTACCGAAGAAAGGAGAGGTGTTGATAGTGAACAACATGTTCATGGTAGGCTCGTCGATTTTAATAACAGCCAGTTGTTCCGGGTTTTCAAAATCGGCAATGGTATCGCCAATGTCGAAACCTTCAATACCCACAACAGCGCAAATATCGCCCGCCGCTACCGATGTGGCTTTTACTTTACCCAAACCTTCGAAAGTGTAAAGCTCTTTAATGCGGGTTTTAACAATTTTGCCATCGCGTTTTACCAACGATACCGGCATGTTTTCTTTAATGGTACCACGGGCAACACGGCCAATGGCTATACGGCCTACGAAAGATGAGTAATCTAACGAGGTGATCTGCATTTGTAAAGTACCTTCGTTGATTGGTGCGGGCGGGATGTTTGCCAAAATTGCATCCATCAACGGGAAGATATCTTCTGTAGGTTTTTTATAGTCGGTGCTCATCCAGCCTTGTTTAGATGAACCGTAGATAACCGGGAAATCCAGTTGGTCTTCGGTAGCTTCAAGGTTGAAGAACAATTCAAATATCTGTTCGTAAACTTCTTCGGGGCGGCAGTTTTCTTTATCCACTTTGTTTACAACCACAATAGGTTTAAGGCCTAAAGCCAAAGCCTTTTGGGTTACAAAGCGGGTTTGAGGCATAGCGCCTTCAAATGCATCGCATAATAATAAAACACCATCAGCCATTTTCAATACACGTTCAACCTCGCCGCCAAAGTCGGCGTGACCAGGGGTATCGATGATGTTGATCTTAACATCTTTGTACATAACCGAAACGTTTTTCGATACGATGGTGATACCACGCTCGCGCTCCAGGTCATTGTTGTCTAAGATCAGTTCGCCTGTCTCTTGTCCTTCGCGGAAGATGGCGCAGCTGTGTAAAATCTTGTCAACCAATGTGGTTTTACCGTGGTCAACGTGTGCGATGATCGCTATATTTCTTATTTTTTGCATGAAAATGCCCTTCTAAATTTGGCGCAAAGATACGGTTAATAAACCGCAATTGAAAGTACGTAATGCTTTTTACAATTGTTTGATGGAGAGTTAATTGTTGGGTAACATAGGTGGATGTGGATGATTAACGGTTTGATTATCAAAAATCAAAGTTATTGACAGTGATTTTATTGTATATCGTCAAAAGATTTTGTTGTTTTTATGGGTATGGCGTTTGTTACCACTGCGTTAGCTACTGGCCGCATCAACCCCTCACCAACGGCCTCCCGTTTAATGCCTGCGCAAGCACTAAAACCGCTATTGCGCCATACACGAGGGCCGCGAACCACGTAAGCTTTACATCTTTAAGCAGGTAAAAGGCCAGCAGGGGTAGTAACTGCAAGGCGTGCATGCCGATGAAGTGGGCAATGCGCGGATCGCCAAACCGGCGGCTCCAGTTGAGGAAGGGGAGGCCGCCGCTACCATCCGGCCCGTCTATGGTGTGGGCGTTCCGGGCACCCATTACCGCACCCTCCAGTGCGAAGATAACGAACAAGAAGATACCCAGCCGGATACTGAGCAGGTAATAATCTGGCAGTTGCGGGAACGACCGTGTGCAGAACAAGATTCCGATATATGCAGTATGCAGGGTAACTGCCGTAGCTGCAAGGCCCATAAAAGCGTAAAGAGCCGCATACAAGGGCGTGCTGTGGTTAAAGTGCGATAGCTGCCCGCGCGCTGCCTGCAAGGCGATATAAACCAGTTCGAACCCTAAGAGGATAATGGTAACCCAATTATAAATACTTACCTGGCGCGGAAGGTTAAGATCATACATCAACCAGCCCATGGTCCAGCATAAAACGCCGATAGACAGGGCAAACTTGGTAGGTTTAAACCAGGCATTGGTGCCGGTAATCTGCACCCGGCTAAAACCTGCTGCCAATAAAAAAATCAGGGCGCTAAGCAGGCATACTAATCCGAAATAGAACATCGGTTCGTTCCTTAATTTTAAAGTTGTTAAAAATGCGTTCATGGTTTTAATTTTAATTTGTTATAAGTTTTATTGATGAATTAATCATTGTTTAATATTTGAACTATGTTCATTAAAAAGGCAAAAAAATAGCTATTCTTTCTTTAAGATCGTTACAAACTCTTCAAACCCGGCTGCTACAATATGTTCGGCATTTTGCAGGCGAACGCCAGTAGTGCGGTTGCTGATGTGCAGGCTGCACATGCCATGTACCAGGCTCCAGATCATAAAGGTAAGTGGTTCGGGCTGGTGCCCTTTAAAATGCTGCTGACTGATGCACTGTTCTACGGTAGATTTTAAAAATGCAAAAGCATTGGTTCCTTCCTTCCATTCCTCCTCGTCGGCAGCACTCAATACGTCCATGGGCGCTTTTAAGGTGAACATCAATTCGTACATGTCGGGGTTTTCCAAAGCGAATTTGATGTATAGCCGCCCCATGGCTATCAGGCGCTCCATGGGGTCTTCCACATGCCGCGGTACTTCAAAAAAACTGCTTAACTGTGCAAATCCTTGGGTATGCAGTTCGTTGAGGATGGCGTTCTTATCTTTAAAATAAACGTACACCGTGCCCACACTGTAATCAATGTGCTGCGCAATGCTGCGGATGGTAGTTTGCGCTACGCCTTTTTCCACAAACAGTTTTCTGGCGCTGTCTAATATCAGCGTCTTTAACTGTTCCTTCTCTTTTACTTTACGGTCGGCGGTGCTCATTTGCTTATCTGCGTGCAAATAAAATGAACATTGTTCAAAAAAACAAATAGTATTTTTAAAACCTCAATTATCCATGGATCAGCCGGTTAAAAAGCCCTCAACCAGGGCCTGTGTACCAACGGGGAAAACGCCCATGGGATAGAACTTAAAATGACCAGCAAACCGATGGTAAACCAGATAGCCTGTGTACGGAATTTATTAACGTCGCCAATTTGCCGCTTTGCTTTTGAAGCCCCGATGGTAATGAGCATCACGGCAATTGTCATCATGGTAATATGCTCCATTCCGAAGAAACGGATTTCGCGCATGCGCACCCCTTCGCTAAAATGATGGATGAACCAGGTTGTTATGGGGCTGATAGCGTATAGCCAAAGGCCCAATACAAACTGGATGTGTAAAATGGTAACGGTGACGACTCTTAGCCGCTCATCAAATTTACTATACGCCTTTCGGCCCAGCCAGCCCTGGTAAGAGCGGAAGATAGCCGCCAGCAAGCTGATAAGCACCAGCCAGCGCACCAGCGAATGCAGCGGAAGAATTAGGTTGTACATATATTACGCAGACGAATGAGGGGCTAAAAGATTTTACCGGCAAACTTGAAAGGTAACACATAATAATTTTTGTGGCCCACTTGTCTACAAATAAAATCTTATCCGCTATTCTTGTAACGCCCTTTAATTAGTTTTACCATAATGAACGAGGAACGTTATACCGAAATACAAACCGCCGCCGATTATTTGAGTTTCACATTCGTTAGCCAGGGTAGGCATGGAAATTTGACTAAAATTGTAAGGTTTGATAAGCTGCAATCGAGAGGCAATACCTACAATTTGGCTTTAGGCACGCTTTTGCCTGACAATAGTTTTGATTATGAAAGTACCACAAATAACGGCGACCGTAATAAGCTTTTAGCTACAGTAGCCATTATTGTTTATGTTTTTATGGAGGAGCACCCCGGATACGATGTGTATATAACAGGTAGCGACTATAGAAGAACGTTGTTATATCAGCGGGCAATCAACTACGGATACGAGGACCTTATAGAAACTTTTAATATTTATGGGAAGTTGAACCATGCAAACCAAGGCGAATTTGAACCCTACGATAAAAGCAAATATTATTATTCAGGCTTTCTCATCGGAAAGAAATGATTACTTATGAGTAGGTTGTTTAGCAAACCTTTGCTCGATCTTTTTTAGCTTTTCTGGTGCATACTCCGGCCCTGAATACTTGTTAAGTTCATCATTTAGTATTAGTTTAATACCAAACTTCTCTTTAATAAGCTGCTGTTTGTCTTTTGTTTGCTCTTTCATTTGAATGAGTGTTATAGCCTTATAACAAATATAACGAAAATTTGCAGGATATATTTACAAGCATCACTATTAAAATATAACCTGCACAAATCATTCCCTATTTCCCAAACGCCCATTGCAAAAACTTAGGTATGGCTTTGCCCCAGGTTTCGGTATCGTGGCTGCCGCCTACTACTTCCAGGTATTGGATATCCGCAGGGCGGGTGTAGCCCTTCTTTTCCAGCTCTTTGATAATATCGATGGTATCGTCTATAGAATCGATGATGCCGTTTTTATTCCTGTCGGCGGTTTCGTCTTTGGTACCGGTTTGCAGCCAGAACTTTAATGCCGGTTTAGCATCGCTGTTTTTTAGCTGGCTGTGCATAATACGGTCGGCTTCGGTGTAGCCTTTGGTCAGGTCCTTGCTCCTCCACCAAAAAGAGGCGGAGAAAGCGCCCACTTTATCAAACAGCTCCGGGTGGTTCCAGGCAATATCCATCGCCGTTAGGCCACCCAGCGAAAATCCTGCGAATGCGGTACTTTCGAAATGGTCGATGTCGGTGACTTTGTGTATCTCGGGCAATAATTCTGCGGTGATAAACTGCGTGTACAAATCGGCTTTGCTACCGCGGTTTTTATAATCGGGTTTGCCGGCAATGCCATATTCCTGTATGCGGTCCTCGCCGGCGTGTATAGCAACGGTGAGGACCGGCCTCAAGCAATTGCGGTCGTAAAGGTTTTCTAAAGTATCTATAAGCTTCAGGTTTTCCAGTTCCTGCCCATCGTTTAGTAACAAAAGGTGCAGGGGTTCTATCCCGGCGTTATCGGGCAATAACAGGGTACAGGTAACTTCGCGTTCGAGTACGGTTGATTTGATGAGGAGTTCCTGTGTAGTTATGGCCATTGCAATAGTTGTACTAAACGTGTACATGTCAAATTAATAAAATAAAGGGAACAAAAGTACGGCTATGATTTTATTAAATTAGCTAAAACAGAATTATTTGGCGCGCTGTTGACATTTACGCACTATACTGCTAACTTACCATTCTTAAACGTACTGCCTTGATAGAACAATACCACCGCTGGCATTCGCCCAACCTGAATCTCGACCTGGAAATGCTGGTGTTTGGCGACCGGGGTTACCCCGTCATTCTGTTCCCCACCACCAAAGGTCGGTTCCACCAGAATAAAGATTTTGGGCTGATAGATGCTGCGCGCTGGTTTGTGGATGAAGGCCTGGTAAAGATCTACTGCCCCGATACTATCGACGACCGCAGCTGGTACGATAAAGGCATACACGCCGCCGACCGCACCCGCAATTACGCATGGTACGATAAGATGCTGACCGACGAATTGGTTCCATGGGCGCAGCACGAAACAGGTGTGGGCCGCGTTGCCGTAGCCGGTTGCAGCTTTGGCGGCTACCATGCAGCAAACTTTGCCTTTAAGCA
The DNA here is from genome assembly GCF_004519315.1 of Mucilaginibacter psychrotolerans. GTDB lineage: Bacteria > Bacteroidota > Bacteroidia > Sphingobacteriales > Sphingobacteriaceae > Mucilaginibacter > Mucilaginibacter psychrotolerans. Next base: position 26,799 of record NZ_SOZE01000033.1, on the reverse strand, counting down.
CCCAGAAAAAGTTGCTCACCTGTTTACCATGGGCGGCGCCTTCGATATCAAGATGTTTACCGATGGACACCACGATGATAACGTTTATTACAACAACCCCGTTGATTTTGTGCCGGGCAGCAATAACGAATGGCTTTGGCGGATGAACATTATTTTAGGCACATCTGAACATGATATGTGCAAAGGGTATAACATCGAAATGTCGAATATATTGAAGGCGAAGAACGTTAACCACTGGCTGGATATACGCCCTTTTGCTAACCACGATTGGCCGATTTGGCGGGAGATGTTTCCGCATTATTTGAGCACGATAAAGTAGAGATTAGAGGCTGGAGACTAGAGGTTAGGAAGAATAACTTTACCTTGCCTTTTAGGATTTAGAAATTAGATTTTAGGATTTTAACTACATACTACCAACATGAAAAAAATAGGCATCTTATTCGGACAGGAAAATTCATTTCCGCAGGCATTTGTAGATAAGATAAACGAAAAGGCAGAGAAAAATATCTCTGCAGAATTTGTACGCATTGATAAAATGCTGCAGGGCGAGCCGCTGGGCTATTCTGTAATTGTCGACCGTATTTCGCAGGATGTGCCCTTTTATCGCGCATCGCTCAAAAACGCCGCTATTACCGGCACAGCAGTTATCAATAACCCCTTCTGGTGGAGCGCCGATGAGAAATTTTTTAACAATGCCCTCGCTGTAAAGCTTGGCGTACCGGTACCCAAAACTGTGCTGCTACCCTCTAAAGACCACCCGGACAGTACTACCGACCGCTCCTTCCGTAACCTGGCCTTCCCGCTGGATTGGGATGCGATATTTGACTACGTTGGCTTCCCGGCGTATATGAAACCCTTCGACGGTGGCGGCTGGCGCGATGTTTACAAAATTAGCGACAAGGAAGACCTTTGGGAGAAATTCGCACAAACCAAACAGCTGGTAATGCTGCTGCAGGAAGAAATTATTTTTGATGATTACTTCCGTTGTTATTGCATTGGCGGCAAACATGTGCGCATTATGCAATACGAGCCCCGCAACCCGCATCACCTGCGTTACGAACACGGTAAAGCACCGGCCGCAAAAGCCCTGCTGGATACCATTACCAAATACGTTTTACAACTGAACCAATACCTGGGATACGATTTCAATACGGTAGAGTTTGCCGTACGCGATGGCATCCCTTATGCGATAGACTTCTGCAACCCAGCGCCCGATGCCGAAGTAACCAGCGTTGGCCAGGATAACTTTGAATGGGTGGTAGAAACCGCAGCAAGCTACGCTATTGAGCGCGCCAAAGCTCAAAAAGACGACCGCGACAACCTTACCTGGGGCGAATATGTGCGCACCGGTGTAAACGGTAAACCGTTGGTAGCGGCCGCCAAAGCAGCTAAGGCGGAAGACGTTACTGTTGCAACCATAGAGGAGCCGAAGCCGAAGAAAGCGGCGGCTCCGAAAAAGGCGGCGAAGAAATAAGAAATAATGTATCACCATAGCGATGGGTTTAAAACCCATCGCTATGGTGATACAACTCTCTTCCGTTGGTTGAAACCAAAGGGCAATGAGCGGCAATACTGCTTAATTGCCGTCCCTTTTAAGGGACGGAACTCGAGGAATGCCCGCCCGTTGGTTGAAACCAACGGCAATGAAACGGCCACACTGCGTAATTGCCACCCCTTTTAAGGGACGGAGCATGAGGATAACTCCTCTATCCCGTTGGTTGAAACCAACGGCAAAGAAGCGGCAGTACTGCTTAATTGCCTTTCCTTTTAAGGGACGGAACACGAGGAAAGCCCGCCCGTTGGTAAGCGGGAACGCCCGGGATTGAAAGAACAGAGAAGAAACCAAATTATAGGTAACCAAACCCCTAACCAATTATGAACAAATTCACCTTAGGCGTTGAAGAAGAATTTATGGTGGTTGACCCTGTGAGCAGGGAGCTAAAATCGCATGAGCAGAAAATAGTAGATGCGGCGCAGAAGATACACGAGGATCAGGTAAAGGCCGAGATGCACCAGGCGGTTGTGGAGGTGGGTACCCACATTTGCCGTAATACCGATGAGGCGCGCAAGGAGGTGGGCAAATTGCGCGGCACGGTGGCCCAGTTGGCAGGCGATATTGGCCTGCGCATTGGCGCAGCAGGTACGCACCCCTTTTCGCACTGGCAGCACCAGCTTATAACCGATCACCCGAGGTATTTCGATATCGTAGACGAACTGCAGGAAGCAGCCCGCTCTAACCTCATCTTTGGGCTGCATGTGCATGTGGGTATCCAATCGCGCGATATGGCTATACACATTGCCAACCAGGCAAGGTATTTTCTGCCGCATGTGTATGCACTATCTACCAATTCGCCGTTTTGGGAGGGGAGGAATACAGGTTATAAATCGTTTCGTACCAAAGTGTTTGATAAATTCCCGAGGACGGGCATCCCCGATTATTTCGCCAGCATTGAAGATTACGACAATTACGTAAAGCTGCTGGTAAAAACCAATTGTATTGATAACGCCAAAAAAATATGGTGGGATTTGCGCGTGCACCCCTTTTTCGAAACCATCGAATTCCGCGTGTGCGATTGCCCGATGCTGATAGATGAGACCATGGTTTTTGTAGCGCTGTTCCAGTGCATTTGTGCCAAGCTCTATAAACTCCGCTTGAGCAACATGAAGTTTATCACCTACAACCGCGCGCTTATCAACGAAAATAAATGGCGTGCCGCGCGTTATGGTATCGACGGTAAAATGATAGATTTTGGCAAGGAACTGGAAGTAAACACCCGCGCACTGATATTGGAACTGCTTGATTTTATTGATGATGTGGTGGATGACCTGGGCTGCCGCGACGATCTCCAGTACGTGCATAAAATACTGGAGCACGGTACCGGCGCCGACAGGCAGTTGGCTGTTTACAACCAAAACAATAACTTTGAAGACGTGGTAGATTACATTACATCGCAAACATTGAAGGGGATATAGGCCCCACCCAAACCCTCCCCGGTAGGGAGGGCTTAAGATATTTAAAGTAAAAACAAAAAAGTCTCCCCTACCGGGGGAGATTTAGAGGGGGCTTATGAAACCGGAAATAAAGATTGCCATATTAGATTTATACGATGGCATTGCGAATGAGGGGATGCGGGGTTTCCGGGAGATACTGGAGCGCTACAAGGCTAAGCACGGCCTTAATTTAACTTATCAGGTTTTTGATGTGCGCCGAAAGGCGCAGGTACCGGGCCTTAACTTTGATGCATATATATCCAGCGGTGGCCCTGGCAGCCCGATAGACAGCGAAGGCACCGAGTGGGAGAAGAAATATTTCAGCCTGATTGATAAACTGGAGGCGCATAACCAAAGCGATAGTCCCAATAAGAAACATGTGTTTTTTGTGTGCCATTCCTTTCAGTTGATGTGCCGCAAATACGGCCTGGGGGAGATTGGCTTGCGCCGCTCACCATCATTCGGTATATTACCGGTGCATTTAACGGGTGAGGGCAAGCAGGACCAGGTTTTCGAGAACCTGTACGATCCCTTCTACACCGTAGACTCGCGCAGTTGGCAGGTAATAAACCCCGATATGGCCCGGTTTGAAGAATTGGGCATGACCTTGCTTGCGTTGGAAAAAGAACGCCCACACGTCCACTTGCCCCAGGCTATGATGGCCATACGCTTTAACGCGTATTTTATAGCCACGCAGTTCCACCCCGAGGCCGACCCGCAGGGTATTAAAACCATGCTGCTGCGCCCTGAAAAAAAGGAAGAGGTTATTAACGAGCACGGCGAAACCAAGTACAAAGAAATGCTGCGCAGGCTGGACGACCCGGACAAGATAGCACACACCCAAAGCACCATCATCCCCAATTTTTTGGATGCGGCGATATTGGGCGTAGAAAGATTAGAAGCGTAAAAACATTATACAGTTTGTCATGCTGAGGAACGAAGCATCTGATCGCCACAAAGTAAACCGGCCCTGCACAGTGGCCAATAGATCCTTCGTTCCTCAGGATGACAACGAGAAAAATAATCCCGTTTGTTATGCTGAGGCACGAAGCATCTAATAACCACAAAGCAAATCGGCTCTACACAGTGGCCAATAGATCCTTCGTTCCTCAGGATGACAAGGAGAAACTAATGGCGTCTGTCATGCAGAGGAAAGAACAGGATACAACAAGAATTGCAAACCTTTGTCATGCTGAGCGAAAGCGAAGCATCTAAGTCGCCACAAAGTAATAAACGTGCAAATGCGACAATATAATTTTTATACATACATTTTAACCAATTATACCAAAACAGTATTATATACAGGTGTTACCAATGATTTGGAAAGAAGATTGTATGAGCATTATTTGGGCAAAGGGCAGTCGGATAGTTTTACGGCCAAATACAAGTGTTTTTATTTAGTCTTATACGAACGGCATCAATATATAAATCACGCTATTGAGCGCGAGAAAGAAATAAAGGGCTGGTTGAGGGCGAAAAAGATAAAATTGATAGAAGAAGAAAACCGGAATTGGAATTTCTTAAATAGCGAGATTATGGATTGGCCACCGGTGTTTACCGGATAAAGATTTGTCATGCTGAGGAACGAAGCATCTATTCACCGATTTGCAAAGCGGCAATGCTTAACTGATTAGCAGATTCTTCGTTCCTCAAGATTAAAAATAAAAAAGCCCTGTCATGTTAAGCGATAGCGAAGCATCTGAATAGTCACAAAGCAAAGCGACGATGCACAGTTCGTTAATAGATCCTTCGTTCCTCAGGATGACAAGGAGAGGTTAAAAGAAAAACAAATCACCATGAACCCATCTATCAGAACCACCTATAACCAAAACTTTACCGAAGAGAAGTACGCGGAGTTTTTATTATCGCTGAACGATGGGCTCAAAAATCCTATCGAGTTCCGCATTGCAGAAACGCCCGTTTTTTTAACGGACGATTTTAGGGACAAGCTGCTGCAGGCAGGGCAGGAGATAGTGGATAAGATATTACAGCCAGATTTCAAAGAATTAACCGAGCGTTCCATACCCGATAAATGGCGCGTAGCCAACGAAAACGATCACCCGCATTTCATCGCGCTGGATTTTGGGGTTTGTAAAGATGATGCAGGCAACATCGTACCCAAACTGATAGAACTGCAGGGCTTCCCATCCTTGTATGGTTTCCAGGTGCATTTGGGCGAAAACTACCGGCATACTTTCCATATCCCCGGCAACCAAAGCATTTATTTCAATGGTTTGGATAAGTCGGGCTACCTCGCCCTGCTCAAAAAAACCATCCTCGGCCCTTACCAGCCCCATGAAGTGGTACTGATGGATGTGAACGCGCCCAAACAAAAAACCGCAGTTGATTTTTATATCACCGAGCGATACATCGGCACGCCGGTAGTTTCGCTGGAAGATTTGATACAGGAAGGTAACCAGCTATTTTATATGCAGGGTGAAGAAAAGAAGCGCATCAAACGCATCTATAACCGCTTGATATTCGACGAAATTGAGGGCGACCCGGAAATATTCAGCAAGGTGGTCGATATCCGGCAGCCGCTGGATGTGGAGTGGATTACGCATCCTAACTGGTTCTACCGCGTCAGCAAGTTTACCATGCCATTTTTGCAGGGTGAGTGCATTCCTAAGACGCAGTTTTTGCACGAACTGAAAACGGTACCTGAGGATTTGCAGAATTATGTGCTGAAGCCCTTATTCAGCTTTGCAGGCCAAGGCGTCATCATTGATGTTACTGACGGCGACATCGCCAAAATACCCGACCCCGAGAACTGGATATTACAGGAAAAGGTAAGCTACGAGCCCGTACTGCAAGCACCCGATGGCGGCGTAAAAGTAGAGATACGACTGCTTTACCTTTGGCCCGATGGCGATGCGCAACCAACCCTTGCCATAAACCTAGCACGCTTAAGCCGTGGCAAAATGATAGGCGTACGTTATAATAAAGATTTTGATTGGGTGGGTGGCACGGTGGCATTTATGCACAAGTAAGCGTTAATAAACTTTATACTTTTTTAATAGTCTGTACGTATATATAAATGTATTAATTTTGCAGCCATGAACATCCAGGCAATTATTATAGTAATATTATTTATTGCAGCCGTTTTTTATGTGGCCCGTATGTTGTATAATACCGTAACTGCAAAAAAAAGCTGCGGCAGTAACTGTAAATGCGGGGTAGATTTTTCTGCCATCGAGCCGCAAAAACAGGCTAAATAGTGTTGTTGCGTATTTTTTGCCCTACCATAACCTAATCGTTTTAAATACTTTTCATGTCCAACAAACAGGTCTTTCAGGCTGATGATCCCGGCAGGTGGAACCGCTTCAAATGGATCAGCCGCATTTTTTTGGTAATCATTTTGTTCGGCGCGGTTGCAGCTGCGGTTACCATTACATCTAAAGAATATCCTTTGCTGCCCAATCTGGATCCGGCCCCTAAAAAGATATCTAAAGAAGACCTCGAGGCGCTTAAAAAATCTAAGCGTTTTAAAGATTTTAAGGTAGAAAAAGCTGTAATAGAGCAAATTACCCGTGCCCGCCATCTGCACCAGCTAAAGCACCCCAACAATGCTAACCGTATAAACGCTGCCTTTTACCGGCCCTGGGAACCGCAGGCTTATAACTCGCTGCAGCTATATATGAACCGGCTGGATATGGTGGTTACCGAAGGGTTCGGCTTTAGCCAAAAGTCCGATTCGCTTAAAGTGCAGATAGATACCGGGCTGATCAACCTCAATAAAAAGTACAAAAAGCAAATACTGGTAACGCTAAATAATTACGATAATATTAAAGGTGGGTACGATGTTGAAGAGGTAGAGCACATTATCAGTAATAAAAAGATCCGCACGGCATTTATCAATAGCATTGTAGATAAGCTTAAGTTTTATAAGTTTCAGGGCGTGAATGTGGATCTGGACGATGTGAAGGACCGCAATAGTAAAAACTACATCGCTTTCCAAAATGAACTTTATACCACCCTGCATGCAAATGATTTGCTGGTAACACAAAATATAGTGCCCGAGGATGAGGCTTATGACCTGAAACGCCTGCAGCATATCAATGATTTCATCTTTGTGATGGCCATAGACCAGCATTACGATGGTAGTAACTCGGGCGAAATAAGCAACCAGCATTGGGCAGAAGAGATATTGGATGAGGTTTGCTCTATCATTCCCAGCGAAAAAGTGATTTTTGCTATAGCCGGGGGCGGCTTCGATTGGCCCGAGAACAGCATAGGTGTGGCTGCAGGATACCAGCAGGCCATTAGTACAGCCAAGCAAAAAAAGGCAACCATTAAGTTCGATCCGGTATCGGCCAACTTGCATTTCAATTACCTGGGCAACGATGGCTTTAACCACATCGTTTACTTTGCCGATGCGGTTACTAATTTCAACATTATCCGCATGGCCGATGACTGGTCTACCGGTGGGGTTGCCCTTTGGCGTTTAGGTGCCGAGGATCCGCGCCTGTGGTCGTTCTTCCAAAAGAACCTCTCGATAGATTCTTTGCGCAAAACAGGCATCGATATCAAACACTTCAATACCGTAGGCCTTAACGATAAAATAGATTACGCGGGAGACGGCGGCGAGGTATTGGATTTGATCACCACGCCCGATACCGGCAAGATAGCGGTAACGATGGATCCGAAAAATTTCACCATCACCAATCAAACTTACATCAAGCTACCATCTAAATACGTGATACGCAGGTATGGTTTAAAGAAGGGCAAAGTAGTGCTCACGTTCGATGATGGTCCCGACCCTGATTTTACACCACGCATCCTGGATATCCTTAAACGCGAAAAAGTGCCTGCATCTTTCTTTATTGTTGGTTCCATGGCTGAAAAGAATATCCCCCTTCTGAAAAGGATATATGATGAAGGGTACGAAATTGGTAACCATACGTTCTTTCACCCCGATATTTCTACCATTAGTATAGACAGGGTAAACCTGGAGCTGAACGCCACCCGTAAATTGATCGAATCGGTTACCGGGCGTAGCACCATATTGTTCCGCCCGCCGTTTAATGCCGATGCCGAGCCGCAAACTCTCGCCGAGGTTATTCCCGTGGCCGAGAGCCGCCGCCAAAGCTATATTACCATAGGCGAGTCTATCGACCCATGGGACTGGCAGCCCGGCGTTACCGCAGATAGCATCGTAGCCCGCACCATCAGGCAAAAGGACAATGGCTCGATGATATTACTGCACGATGCCGGCGGCGATACCCGAGAAGAAACCGTGAAGGCACTGCCCGAAATTATCCACTACTTTAAAGCGCATGGCTACCAGTTTACCACCATTGCCGATGTGTTGGATAAAACCAAGGACGACCTAATGCCCATGCCCACTTCAGACGACAAAACCGTTTGGGGGCGCTTTTACGATGTAGTTATCGTAGGCTTCTTTTTAGGCAACAAGTTTATCTTTTACCTGTTCCTGTCGGCCATTTTTCTTGCCCTCGGGCGCATTGTTTTGATAGGCGTTTTGGCCGTGCGCCAATTTATGGGCGATAAAAAGGAACGGGTTGCGCCTACCAGTCCCCTTCCCGCCGTAAGCATAATTGTACCTGCGTATAACGAAGAGGTAACCGCCGCCGCAACTATCGAAAGCCTGCTGAAGCTGGAGTACCACAACTTCGAGGTGCTGTTTATAGACGATGGCTCTAAGGATAACACATATGAGGTGGTAAAGGCCGCTTATGATAACCATCCGCTGGTGCGTGTTTTAACCAAACCCAACGGCGGCAAGGCCTCGGCATTAAACTTCGGTATAGCGCAGGCCAAATACGATTATGTGGTTTGTATAGATGCCGATACCCAGCTGCGTAGCGATGCCATTTACCAACTGATGAGCTACTTTACCGATGCCGAAATTGGCGCGGTAGCCGGTACGGTTAAAGTGGCCAACGAGATCAACATTATCACCCGCTGGCAATCGATAGAATACATCACGGCCCAGAATATGGATCGCCGTGCGTTCGACCTGATCAATAGCATTACCGTGGTGCCCGGTGCCATTGGCGCGTTTAGCAAAGAGGCAATAGCCAAAGCGGGCGGCTTTACTTACGATACCCTGGCCGAAGACTGCGACCTTACCATGCGCATACTGAAGGCGGGCTACATTGTAAAGAACAGTGCCGAGGCCGTGGCGTACACCGAAGCGCCCGAATCGCTCAACATGTTGCTGAAACAACGCTTCCGCTGGAGTTTTGGCGTAATACAAAGCTTCTGGAAAAACCGCGATGCACTCTTCAATAAAAAGTACAAATTCTTTGGCATGGTGGGTATGCCTAATATCCTCATCTTCCAGATACTGCTGCCATTGTTTTCGCCACTGGCCGATCTGATGATGATATTCGGTTTGCTGGGCGATAAGCCGGAGAAGATACTCATCTATTACGTGGTGTTCGTGCTGGTAGATTTCCTGGTGGCCATCATCGCGTTCAAGATGGAAAAGGAAAGCTATAAAAAGCTGGTGTACATTATCCCGCAGCGTTTCATCTGGCGACAACTGATGTACTACATCCTGTTCAAAGCCATCCGCAAGGCTCTCAAAGGCGAGCTGAGCGGCTGGGGCGTACTGAAACGTACCGGCAACGTAAGCATCAAAAAAGAAGATTTGGAGAGCGAGGAGCCAAACGTAGGGACGAAGTAGGTAGGCGAATCAGTATTACGACTTTCCTATTGTTCGCCCATTTAACTCACGCTCCCCACAGCTGTGGGGGACTGTTCGATTCTTTGTGGTTATGGAAGGGCTGACGAAAATAAACTAACATAAAAAAAGACCCGTTTGTCAGGGTCTTGATTATTCCATTCTAAAAGTTTAGAAGGAGTCGTAGTGATGCGACAATTATATCGGCCAGACACCAATTAAATGTCGTATAAAATACCATCTACAGATTTTCTTCAAAAACCCATTTTACGCAGATGTAAAGTAAAGTGTTCTTTGAGTGTTTTTAATTAATTTCCTATTGGCATGGCTTCGTTTTTAAAAGGTACAAAATTACAACTATTTATGATAATAACAAAATGGTTAACATATTAGGAGGGGCTAATGTTTTTCGAAATACTAAAACCAAAACCTTGACCAGGCACTAAAAATTTAATGGCGTTATAAGAAATTTTCGTGCCGGTCCTATCTGGCTCACTCATATCATTATTTGACGGGAATGTCGGATAAAGTTTAAATTCATATTCATACGGCAAATTATTAACTTCAATAATAGTATTTACAGTATGGTGGTTTGCAAAGTAGTTGTCGACGATTCCGTTTCCTATCTTGTACTTTGCTATTAAATCCTGAAATACTAATACTTTTTGATTTTTTTGAAGCGTAATAGGTCTTTCCAATAGAAAGTCTTCCCCATTTAATACAATACCTTCCCCAATTTTTCGAGTTTTCCAGCGATCGCCGGCATTTTTTTTAAAACCAATCTCCTTCAATTCATACATCCCGAGTGGGGTATTACTAATTGATATGGGCATATTATACTCAAACTCCATTGTCTCGCCATATATATATTCGATTTCAAATTCGGTTCTCTGCAATAGAGTTAATTCATTATCTTTTATTGAAACAACGTCAAAAGATAATTTCAAATCTCTGCGGAATAAATCTGTTTTAAAGAAATTGCTTTCAATGACGGCATCAACTATCTGGTGCGGCATTCTGCCTTTGAGTATAGCCTCGAATAAATTGCCGTTGATTTCAGTTATCGTTATTTCCGCCTGTTCACGCAACTGACCAATCAATTTATTAAATTCTTCACCCAGAAATTTCGCCTCTTGTGCAAGTTCTTTTTTACTTTCTTGACTAACATTTTCAAGTAATTGTTTAAAATGCTCGTGTTGTTGTTGATCAATGAATGTATGGAGAAAAAAAGTAACTGTTATCACTTCTCCAAAAATCACAAACAAATGCGATATCAAAAACCAAACTGTTGAATGGGTATCTTTGCTAAAGTGATCGCATAACAGCCCTAACGCCATTATAAAAAGACCTATTAAAGTACAGCTTTTAGGGTTTTTTACGCTCCAAGTTTGAAGCCGATTAAGTCCAATTCCTTCCATGTTTTATTTGAAGTATAACATTAAGACTTAATCAGTTTAAACTCGTATTCGAAGGAATGGCTTAGAGGGGGGCTCTTAGTTAAAACTGGTTCTCTCATAATAAGGGCTTTTAGGTTGTTTTTAGTAGGCTAAATATAAAGTAATTTTTAAATTAAAAAGAATTTTTCGCGTTTATGTGAATTATTATGTGAAAGGTATGTGAAGCATCAGTTTAAATGTGTTTTTACTAATAAGACATAACTCCTCCTTTGCAGGTTTGGGCTGAAATGCCCTTGCTTACTCAACTCTCTCAATGAAGTACCCTACGGAAGCAGGACGTTCCGGCGCGTATTTGGCGCATTTTATCGATTGTGATGCACATTCGCTACCGTTCCTACGGGCGTGGAGCCTTCAATCGAGAAACCGTGCAGTAACGGCAATTTACCCTTTGCTTCTCTGTGTTTTCTCTGTTCACGCTGCGGTTAAAATTAACCACCCAGACTTCCCCTCCATAAAATAATAAATTCCCTTACCTTTGCATCCTTATGGGCAGATCTGGCAAACCACGGGTAAATAAGGTTTTTGAAAACGTAACGGTAATTGATATAGCCGAAGAAGGCAAAGGAGTAGGCAAAGCCGACGACTTTGTTTTGTTTATAGAAAAAGCCGTTCCCGGCGATGTTGCCGATATAGAAGTTTACCGCAGCAAGAAAAACTTCGGCGAAGGTAAGATTATCAATCTGGTAACACCCTCCGGATACCGCACCGATGCCTTCTGCGAGCATTTTGGCGTTTGCGGCGGCTGCAAATGGCAGCACATGACCTACGAGGCGCAGCTGAAATTCAAACAAAAGGCCGTGCACGATGCGCTTACCCGCATTGCCAAAATAGAGGTAGGCCATATGGATGCCATTGTGCCTTCCCCTGCTGATAAGTACTACCGCAACAAACTCGAGTACACTTTCTCCAATAAACGCTGGCTGTACGATGGCGAAAACCGAGAGGACGAGGCTCTTGATATGGATGCATTGGGTTTCCACATCCCCGGCAGGTTTGATAAGATATTGAACATCAACCACTGTTACCTGCAGGCCGAGCCATCAAACGATCTGCGCAACAGCATTAACCAATACGCCAAAGAGCAAGGCATCAGCTACTATGACGTACGCCAGCATACCGGCGCGTTACGTAACTTGATTATCCGCACCTCGTCTACCGGCGAGATTATGGTCATCGTAGTTTTTGCCCATGCTGATGAAGAGCAGGTAAGCAAGCTGATGGGTTTTGTGGATGCCAGATTCCCGCAGATCACCTCGCTGCTGTATATCCTGAACACAAAGATGAATGATACCATCTTCGATCAGGAGGTGCATAGCTGGAAAGGTCCTGAGTATATTCACGAGGAAATGGCAACTGCCGATGGCCGGACAATCCGCTTTAGGGTGGGTCCAAAATCCTTCTACCAAACCAATTCTATACAAGCACTGAAACTGTACGAGATAACCCGCGATTTTGCAGAATTTAAAGGCGACGAACTGGTTTATGACCTGTACACGGGTGCAGGTACTATAGCCAACTTTGTAGCCGGGCAGGTGCGCGAAGTGGTAGGGGTAGAGTACGTACCCACTGCCATAGAAGATGCCAAAGTGAACTCGCAGATAAACAACATCACCAACACCAAATTCTTTGCGGGCGATATGAAAGATGTGCTGGTGGCTGATTTTGTGGCCGAACATGGCAAGCCCGATGTAATCATCACCGACCCACCGCGCGCAGGTATGCATGCCGATGTAGTGGCCCGCCTGATGGAAATGGAAGCCCCTAAAATAGTTTATGTAAGCTGCAATGCCGCCACCCAGGCCCGTGATTTGTTGGTGCTGAAGGAAAAGTATGATACCGTAAAAATTCAGCCGGTAGATATGTTCCCGCATACTCAGCATGTGGAGAATGTGGTGCTGCTGAAACTAAGGGAGACTGTTTAGTCGATTGATAAGAACCGTTTATCCATTTCAACGCCGGAAATCCATATCCAAAAAAACGTTTGATTTATCGCAAAAAGGCGGGTAGGATTTTGTGGAATTTGGCACTGGTTTATTGTAAAAAAGTTCCAATTGCGTGATTTATTAATTGCAGCCAAAAAACACAGAAAAACACAGAAAAACACAGATTTTTGAAGATTTTTAACGGTTTTTGCCAGGTTCAAATCAGCAAGTCTCAGGCGGGGCTGACGCTATAATGTTTGTTCATTATTTCCATAATAGAAACCCGAAAAAATGACGGGCTTTCGCCTACCTGCTTAACGCTGCACAAACTTCCCCAATCGTGTCACTCAACGGCTTAAACTTAAAGCCAATCGCTTTCTTGATTTTACTTGTATCAAACTCCCGCGTTACCGAGGCGGCGCGCGCGCTGGTTTTATCTATGGCTGGGTCGTTTCCCGTCAGGCTTCCCCAAAATGATGCGCCGCGCCAGGCTACTTCCATCATAAAGGGCGTTGCCAGCTTCAATGGAGCAGGTACGCCGAGGCAGCTCGCTATCTCTGTAAAAATTTGCTGAAAAGGGCGGTTTTCTGCAGAAATAATGTACCGCTCGCCGCTGATGCCGCTTTCCATCAGCGCAACCATACATTTTGCTACGTCCTGCACATCTACGAAACCCATGGTGCCTTTGGTGTAGTATTTCAAGCCCTTGCGCACGGTCTCGAAGATTTGCCCGCTACCTTCCAGCCCCGCACTGGGGCCGATGATGATGCTGGGGTTTACAATAACGGCATCAAGTCCCTCGGCAATGCCGCGCCAAACTTCCATCTCGCTCTCCAGTTTAGATATGGCGTAGCCGTCTTCTTCCAGCGTTGGGTCCAGGTGGTGCTCTTCGGTAATCAATTCGCCGGGTTTGGCTTCGCCCACGGCTGCTACCGAACTGGTATGTACCATACGGATGCCTTTTTCCATGCAAAGATTTACCAGGTAGCCCGTGCCGGTTACGTTGGTGCGTATCATCGGGTTTTTATCTGCAGCCTTTAAGGACACCCATGCAGCACAATTGTACACCTGCGTAACGCCATCCAACGCTGCATCCAACGCAAAGGCATCCATCAGGTCGGCCTCTACCCAGTCTATTTTGGCAGGGTAGGGCACCAAAATTTCGGGTACTGTAGACGAGCTGCGTTTAGTACAGCGGATGCTATTACCCCGCAGGATAAGCTCCCTTGCCAGTTCGGCCCCTAAAAAACCTGTTGCGCCTGTAACTAAAATCATATGTGCAAATGTGAGAAAAATGTGCAGATGTGCAAATTTCAGATGTGCAGATGAAGTCACACTATAAGTGGACGAACCACATCAGCCACTAAAAGCATTTGCACATCGCATATCTCCACATCCAAAAATATCTGCACATTTGCATATCCGCACATTTGCACATCTAAGAACATGTCTTTAGCCGATTTTTTTGCCCCGATAGATATAAAGAAAATAACTCCTAAAGATGGGTTTTATACCAGCCAGCTTGGCGATAAAATAGAGCACCATTCTGTCGCCTTCCCCGATTTGGAGCAGAAGGCGGATATTGCCATCATCGGCGTGCTGGAAGATCGCAACGCTATAAACAATGCCGGCTGCGCCCTTGGTCCAGATTATGTGCGCGAAAAGCTATACCAGCTTAACGAGGGCGCTTACAACACTAAAATAGTAGACCTGGGCAACATAGCGCGTGGCGAAAAGGTAACCGACACCTATTACGCTCTTAAAACGGTGGTAGAAGAACTGGTGAAGAAGGACATTCTTCCACTGATTATAGGCGGCGGGCAGGACTTGACTTACGCCCAATACATGGGCTACGAAAGCCTGGAGCAAAAGGTAGATGTGCTGGTGGTTGATTCGCATTTCGATTTGGACGACGATGGCTTCGGCAACAGCATAGAAACCAATTCCATTGCTTACCTCAACAAGATACTCCTGCACGAGCCAAACTACCTTTTCAACTTCAGCAATCTGGGGTACCAAACGTATTTCACCAGCCAGGAAAGTCTTCGGGTGATGGATAAGCTTTATTTTGATGTACACCGCCTGGGCGAACTGACCGGGAATATCACCGTAACCGAGCCGGTTATCCGCAACGCCAATATGCTAAGCTTCGATATAGGTGTCATCCGCTCTTCAGATGCTGCAGCCAACGCTAACGCTAAGCCGAACGGCTTTTACGGCGAAGAGGCTTGCCAGATATGCCGCTATGCCGGTTTCAGCGATAAGCTTACTTCGATAGGTTTTTACGAATTTAACCCCGCTTACGATACCAACGGCCAAACGGCTATGCTGGTATCGCAAATGGTGTGGTGTTTTATAGATGGCTTTTATAACCGAAAGAAAGACTTTCCGCTAAACCCTAAATCGCAATACCTTATTTATAAAACCAGCCTGAAGCATGACGAGCATGAACTCGTGTTCGTAAAAAGTAAAAAAAGCGACCGCTGGTGGATGCAAGTACCGTACCCAACTGGCGGTTCGCGCAACGAACGTTTCCACCTGGTACCTTGCCGGTACGAGGATTATAAAACTGCCCGCTCCGGCGATATGCCCGATTTATGGTGGCGTACTTACCAAAAGTTGAACTAAGCTGCAATTCATTAGCCCTTTAAGCGTTACACTATCTTTACTATTATTATAATGAAGAGATTTTTTCTGTGCCTGCTGGCTTCTTTGCCCGCATTGGCATTCGCCCAAACTGCCGCGCCTTTTACCATAAAAGGAAAGGTTGGCAAGTTAAATAAACCGGCCCAGGCCTTTTTAGCTTATCAGTTGGGTGCCAATAATGTTATTGATTCGGCAGCCATTGTAAACGGTGAGTTTACTTTTACCGGCACGATAACCAATCCTGTAAATGCCACCATGTTTATAGATTATAAAAGCGATGGCTTTGCAAAATACGTTGCCCAAAATTTTAACCAGGGAACAGGGCCAGCAAAAACGGCCGACTATTTAGGCTTTTACGTAGAAAAAGGCGAAATGGGTATTACCTCGCCCGATTCGTTGAAGCATGGAAAAGTAACCGGTTCTAAAACAACCGACGACGAAGCCAGGCTGACAGCACAGCTTAAACCAATTATGGAGAAAGCGAAGGCCCTGGCTAACGAAGCCAAGGCCGTCACACCTGTGCAGCAACAGTCGGCGGCGTTCCAAAATAGTATGCAGGCTAAATACAAAGCATTGCAACAAGAGCAAAAAACAGCGTTGAAGGGCTTCATTATCAGCAATCCCGACAGTTACCTTAGCTTGATGGTGCTTACCAGCGTAAGCGGTCCATCGCCGGATGTAGCCGAGGTTGAGCCATTGTTCAACGCATTGTCGGACGAATTGAAAAACTCTGATCAGGGCAAGCAATTGAAATACGAGCTGGATAAACTCAAAGTAACCGCAATTGGATCACTGGCGCCCGATTTTATACAAAACGATATAAACGGCAAACCCGTTCAACTCTCATCATTCAGGGGGAAATACGTGTTGATAGATTTCTGGGCATCGTGGTGCGGCCCTTGCCGACAGGAGAATCCGAATGTAGTGCGAACCTATAATAAATATAAAAGCAAAAACTTCACTGTTTTGGGCGTATCACTGGATAAAGAAAGTGGCCGCGATGCATGGCTGGCCGCCATCAAAAACGACCATTTGGAATGGACGCAAGTGTCTGATCTGAAGTTTTGGAACAATATGGCTGCTACATTATATGGCGTACAAGCTATTCCTCAAAACTATTTGATCGATCCGCAAGGCAAGATAGTAGCCAAGAACCTGCGCGGAGACGATTTGGATAACAAGTTAGAAGAACTGTTGGGGAAAATATAAAATTGGTGAGTGGTTGATTGAGTGAATGGTTAAGTTTTGCGACCACGCACCTAATCAACCCGATCAACCACTCACTAACCTAGAACATCGGGTAACTCGTCGGCTCCGGCGCTAATTTTTGATTGACAAGCGCCTCAATCTCGGGTATAACAGCAATTTCGGCTTCGCCGTAAACCTGCTTTGTACGCTGCAGTTTTGCCATTTGTTGTTTTATCCAATCGGCAGATGGTTGTTCTTTTTCTCTCCATTTTTTTAAGGCCTCCAAACCAACAAAGCCTGCATCAGACATATTTTTTGCGTGGCGCATGATATCTGCATTTAACTGTGCTTTTCCGGGCATGCTTTGCAAATCGGCGTATTGGTTTGCCCATTGCATAAGCATGGCGTTAATAGCTTCATAGCTGTGGTGGTCGGGGCTTTGCAGGTAACTTTTAACCAGCGCTCTGAATTTTCTTTTCACCTCCGAATCGACCATGATAACGTCTGATAACGTAGCCAAAGGTGCCGTTTGGTAACTCGCGCTTGGTGTCTTGGTCATTTTGGCGAAGAGTTTTTTATAGCCTTTTACCGGGCTTAGAACATCGGCAAGCGTTTTTAAAGCAATAATGTCGCCGCCATCGTTTAAGCGCCTCAACCCTTTTTCGTATTCACTGATGTGCTGCAAGCCGATATCGTCCAACTGCCGGCTTAATACAGCAAGTCGGCGGTACATATCGTCTACGTCATTAACCTCCACCGGCGACCATAACCTCTCTGCAATTGCCGCAGTACGTGGCCACATACGTGTTTCGGCATTGTTTTTATCCATGGCCTCGGCCCACTGTGCCGCCTCGCCGCCTAAAACCTTTGCTGCTAAAGCATATTCGAGCTTATTGGCAAACAAATAGTTTTGATAGTGAATATATGCCGGCATAAATAGGTCGAGGTAAAAACCGTTCGAAATGATAACCGGGTGGCCAAGCCCGGCTGCACTCCTGGCTTTGGTGCCGTCTTGCCAAACCTGTACGGCAACATCTTTTGGCAAATCTTTAGATAGCAGTTCTTCCCATCCGGTTGTATGCTTATGGTGCTTAGTTAATATTTTTTGCACCCGGCTTACAAAATAAGCCTGCAGAGCGTGGGTATCTGCTATTTTCTTATCCTTCATAAAGGCCACAATGGCCGGGTTGTTTTTCCAAGCCACGCCGTTGTTTTCGTCCGCACCGATGTGGATATAAGGTGAGGGGAATAACGCGGACATCTCGCCTAAAAATTTATTCAGGAAAAGGTAGGTGCTTTCTTTAGATGGGTCGAAGGTTGGCGTAGGCGCGGTGCTCAACATCTTCATAATATCCATCAGCCCCATTGGTTTATCGCCCGGCGAAAAGCGTGGACCCGGCATATAAGTTTTGCCCGGCGTGGCCGAGAGGCTTGGGTAGCCCGCCAAAAAGCCGGTAGTGTGCCCCGGCATATCAAACTCGGGGACTATCATCACGCCGCGTTTTTTTGCGTATGCAATAAGGTCTTTTATTTCAGACTGTGTAAAATATTCGCCGAACGAGCCTTTTTTCTGCAACTCCGGGAACACTTTCGATTCGATGCGGAAACCCTCATCATCCGACAAATGGAGGTGCAAAACGTTCATCTTCACAGCCGCCATAGCATCTATATTGCGCTCAATTACATCCAACGGGATAAAATGACGGGCCACATCAATCATCAACCCTCGCCAAACAAAACGCGGAGAATCATTGATTTTAGCTATCGGTAAATAGTAACCTGTATCATCGTATTGTACCAATTGCAGGAAAGTTTCTAGTCCGTGTAAGGCACCGGTGGTATTGGGCGCTTCCAGTTTTATTTGTTTTGCGCTCACTGTAATGCTGTAAGATTCATCCTGCCCGATAACAACGCCGGCGTTAGCTCTTACGGTGATGAGCAGACTTGCGCTGTCTGCTTTATCGCTGGCAGTAATTCGCTGTTGTTTAAAAAATAGCTGTGTACGGCGGTTTAAAGTTTGCAAAGCTCTATTAACGCCGAAGTACAGCGTGGCATCCGCAGCGTCCGTTTTAACCGCAATTGTAAACGAGGGGGTAAGGGCAAACTTTCCATCAACTACGGTAATACTTTTGGGCATCGGCATCAAGGTAGTTACCTGCTGGGTTTGGGCGTTTGCCGTAGCAGCAAGTAGCATCAGCAAAACAATGGGTAATAGTTTTTTTATCATGAGGGTTGTTTGAGGTTATCGAGAATGGCCACGCCTGTGGCAGTGCAAGCCCCGCGCAGGTATATGGTTATAGTATTTGCCGCCAGTTGAAACGGCGACAACTGGTGCTTTTGAAAGTGAGTTGAACGGGTGAGCGAACGGTATAAGATATCGATGGTCTCCATAAACACAAGAGGGTTGGTATCGGCCCGGAAAAGTTGTTGCTCAACGCCCTCCTCCATCGTTTGAATAAGGTAGCGGCCATATGAAGCCATTTCTTTGGCCATTATTTTATCCTGTAGCTTAGGGTAGTAGTAGTTAAGATCGTGGTAAAATTCTGGAGCGGCTTTAAAATCTTCCTCAATGCCTTTATAAAGAATACTGCTTAAACGGGTAATGGGGTCCATTGCCGCAGCGGTGAACTTATTAAAAGAAACTTTTAGATTTTGGTAGTGTAAAATAAGGCATGCCTCCAGCAGGTCTTCTTTGCCACTGAAATATTTATATACTGTTTTGGTAGATATACCCAACGGATTGATAATCTGCTGCACCGTCATCTCACGGATGCCGCGCAGCAAAAATTGCTGGAGCGAACTTTCGACTATTTCTTCTTTCGTCATGCTTGTTGGAAAATAATTGTTGATTGATGTTTTCCAATAGCAAATGTGCTGTGGGAAATATTAATTACCAAATATTTTCCGGTATTTATTTTGCCTCTGACTAGTCAAGCGCTCATAATAAGGCTTATCTGTAACGGAACTTTTGGGTATTATGTTAAATATTTGTAATAAAAGAATTATACTCGCTGCTGAGAAGCGAAAATTCATTTTATTAGGGGTTCGCTATTAATTAACACCAATCATGAAGAAATTTCTACTAAGTGCCTTCGCGCTTATACCTGCTGTTGTTTTTGCACAGCATACCGAATACACCGTACAAGGTAATGTAGGTGCACTAAATGCCCCTGCAAAAGTTTATCTGCAATACCGTAAGGATGGCAAATCGGTAACCGATTCTGTTACGCTGAAAGATGGAAAATTCATCTTTAAAGGCGATGCCGGTAGTTCCCCAATAAGCGCCCGCCTTTGGTTTAACCCCACAGCATCGGGCTTAAACAGTGCGGAAGATTCGCATTCGCTATACCTGGAGCCGGGTGTAATTACCCTTACTACTACCAACTTACTGGCCAACGGAAAACTGGAAGGGCCAAAAACCAACCAGGAAAATGAATTGTACCATGCCGCGTTAAAAGTGGTTGATGATGGTTACGCCGCGCTTGATGCCCGTGAAAAAGCGGCAGGTGATGCCGCTAAAGCCGATGCCTTTATCAGCCAAACTAAGCTGAAGGAAAAAGCATTGAATGACCAATGGATAAATATTAACAAGCAGTTTATTATAGACCATCCCAATTCATTCATCAGCCTTACAGCCTTGCGTTCGTATGCTTACAGTGCCGATTATGCCGATCTGGCACCTTTGTATGAATCCCTGTCGGCAGACGTTAAACAATCTAAAGATGGTAAAGCCTTTGGCGACTTGCTACCCAAGCTGAAGGCCGTTGCCCTTGGTGCTGTTGCGCCGGAGTTTGCCGAAGCCGATACAGCAGGCAAGGTAGTAAGTCTGTCTTCTTTCCGTGGTAAATATGTATTGATTGATTTTTGGGCATCGTGGTGCGGCCCTTGCCGTGCCGAAAACCCTAATGTGGTGAAAGCTTACGGAAAATATAAGGACAAGAATTTCACCATTGTTGGTGTATCGCTTGATAGATCTACAGCCAAAAAAGCCTGGCTGGATGCAATTCATAAAGACGGCTTGGCCTGGACACAGCTTTCAGACCTTAAGTTTTGGGATAGCAAAGCGGCGGGCCTTTATGGTGTAAGGGCTATTCCTCAAAACTTTTTGATTGACCCAAGCGGTAAAATCATCGCCAAAAACTTAAGGGGCGACGATTTGAATGATAAGTTGGCCGAGTTATTCGGAAAAATTTAGAAGATTATATAGTCACTTGGGAATAAAAAAAGGCGGAATTGCAATGTGCATTTCCGCCTTTTTGATTTTATTGGACTAATCGCAATCACTTAATGCCCCAATGACTAAAGTAAGTCAAACCCTATATCTCTCCTAAAATATACGCCGTCATAATAGATGCGTGCGGCATCGGCGGTGGCTTGCTGCAAGGCATTAAACATGTTATCCTGCAGGCTGGTGATGGCCAGCACGCGACCGCCGGTGGTAATTACGTCATCGCCGCTTAGGCTTGTACCCGCATGGAACACGTGTGATCCGCGCACGTTCTCAATACCGCTGATGGCTTTATTCTTTAAATATTCGCCGGGGTAACCGCCTGCTACGCAAACTACAGTTGCGGCGGTTTTGTCAGATATGATGAGTTCTTTCTCATTCAGGTTGCCATGGGCCACACCCTCCAGCAGGTCTACAAAATCCGATTCAATACGTGGCATTACGCTTTCGGTTTCCGGGTCGCCCATGCGGCAGTTGTATTCTATCACCCATGGTTCGCCGTCGGTATTCATCAGGCCGATGAAGATAAAGCCTTTGTAGGGAATGCCTTCTTTTTTAAGTCCCTCAACCGTTGGTATGATTACTTTTTGCTCCACCTTGGTCATGAATTCAGCATCTGCAAAAGGCACCGGCGATATCGAACCCATTCCGCCGGTATTGAGGCCGGTGTCGCCCTCGCCAATGCGTTTGTAATCTTTGGCCTCGGGCAGTATTTTGTAATTGGTGCCATCCGTCATCACAAAAACCGAAAGTTCAATACCAGTGAGGAATTGTTCTATCACCACTTTCGAGCTGGCATCGCCAAATTTGGCTTCGGTAAGCATCTCGGCCAATTCGAGTTTGGCTTCTTCCAGGGTAAGGCATATTAAAACGCCCTTACCTGCTGCCAAGCCGTCGGCTTTTAAAACGACAGGGAGACCCGCCGTGGCCAGGTAATCGAACCCTTCTTGCAGGGTGTCTTTAGTAAACGTTTTGGATGCAGCGGTGGGCACATTGTTACGCTGCATAAAATCCTTGCTGAAATCCTTGCTGCCTTCCAGTTGCGCGGCCTGTTGCTGCGGGCCTATCACCGGTATATCCTTCAGTTCATCATCTGCCAAAAAGAAATCATGGATGCCTTTTACCAGGGGTTCTTCAGGGCCAACCAATACCATGTCGATGCCGTTGCTTAGGGCAAATGCTTTTATGCCCGCAAAATCGGTAACCTTAAGGTCAACGTTGGTGCCGTATTGGCCGGTGCCGGCATTGCCGGGAGCAATAAAAAGCTTCTCGCATTTAGGGCTTTGGGCAATTTTCCAGGCGAAGGCGCTTTCCCTTCCGCCCGAACCGAGGATCAGGATGTTCATGGGGCGAATATACTTAATGTGCAGATAAATGTGCGGATGTGCAGATTTCAAATGTGCTGCTAATTTTACGATGAGATTTGTTAAGTTTACTTCATGTCGAAAAGGTTTGATAAAATATTGAATCTGCCGGTTTACAAAAAAGCGGACGAGATTTATGAGCTTGCGCAAGTTATTGTTGAAGTGATTGGTGAAAGCGATAAGAGAGAAGCGGAGTTTTACCGTACAGAGATACTTAGCAACGCTACGTTAATACTCGGCAAAATTGCCGGCGCTTCTGGCGGCACGCTATATTCGCTAAAAATGTATAATGCAGTTCGTATCAGGCTGGCCATACAGGATATGATGAACGCCGTTATCTGCACCGAAATGTTTGGTATGAACGAGGAGGACTACGTGCAACTGATGCGCGATAAGGTAGAAGAGTTTAGGATAACGTTCGTACAATGGATCCGCGGATTTGATAAAACGAACGATCTCCCCGACGACTGGGGCATCCGCTTTGACACCAGTACGCCCGAGCAAGAAAAACTGGAAGAACTGCTATTTGACGAGGATAAGTTTTTTGACGGGTTGAGCGAGGATGATGACGACGACTTAGGTTGGACAAACGATGATGAGAACCATAACAAATAATAGCTGTCCTTCGCCAGGATACCCTTAGTTTATCAGCCCACATCTGTTAAGCAGAAACAGGGTACGTGGCCTTGTTTTTGCATTATCTGCTTATTAAATTATCTTTAGGTACGAAAAAACTCATTCGTTTTGGCGCAAAAACCTTTACTTACCTATATTCCGGCCCTTACCGGCGTGCGCGCAATGGCCGCATACCTGGTATTCATTTCGCATTACTGCTACGCATTTGATGAGAATTTTCCCCATGCTGTGCAACGTTTCTTTACCGAATTCCACATTGGGGTAACCATCTTCTTTACGCTATCAGGCTTTTTAATCGCTTTCCGTTATTTTGATACGTTCGAATTAACCGGCGATTGGTTTAAACAATACCTCAAAAACCGTGTGGCGCGTATATACCCCATGTATTTCCTGCTTACGCTGGGTGCTTTCGCCAGTTTCTACTTCAGTGCCGACGAAAAGGTAACCAACGGCTTTGGCAGCCCGATAGGTTTACTGCTGATGAACATTACCTTCGTGCGTGGCTTTTTTGATCACTTGAAATTTACCGGCATTGCCCAGGGTTGGAGCTTAACGGTAGAAGAGTGCTTTTACTTCTCGGCACCGTTTATCTTTTTCTTTGCGCAACGGTACAAGAAATTTTATATACAGCCTTTCATCATTACCGCCACCGGTGCCTTGTTGGTGCTCATCTTCCGCAATGTAAACTGGTATGGTTTCTTCGGCAATTTTACGTTCATGATGCTCTATACCTTTTTAGGGCGTTGTTTCGAGTTTTTTGTGGGGATACAGTTGGCGCTTATTGTACGCAAGAAAACTTTAGATGGGCAAAGTAAACAGAAGCTTACTTACCTCGGCTTCGTACTCATATTTGCCTGTGTGTGGTTTATGAGTACGCTACCTATACCCAAAGGCGAAGCTGCAGGGTTGCAGCATCCGCTGGGCATCATCACCAATAATTACCTGCTGTCTATCAGTATAGCACTCTTTTTTTACGGGTTACTTACCGAAACTTCCCTTCTTAAGAAAATATTATCCAATAAATTCGTTGAGTTGCTGGGCAAAAGCTCGTATATATTTTATCTAATTCACTTAGGGTGGATGTATAATGGCTTGCACTTTAGCATAAACTGGCTAAACGATTATATCTTTGATCTGTACGACAAATGGGGCGTGGATTGGGTGTCGCCCTTCCAATACGATAACCTGAATGTGCTTTATGCGTTCATTATCCTCAACGGGGTATCTATACTGTTATTTAAAACCATAGAGGAACCGTTGAACCACTACATCCGCCAGTCGGACTTTTTGATAAAGAACAAAAAACGAACAGCGTCCGTATAAAACGGGGCTTAAAAAAAGACATGATATAAAAATGCGATTACTAAGAGGCTTTAAATTTTATATTGTTACCCTAAGCATCATAATGGCGGGCTGCTACAGCACCTTTGCGCAGGATGATAAGGAAGACGAAGGTGAAGTGTTCATTGAGGTTAAACCAGGCACCAAGAACGCCATTTTTAAGGGTAGCGATAACGTAGAATTTAAGCTAAAGGTAAAGAGCACATATAAAGAAAACCAGGACGGCAAACTTACTTATAACGTATTAAGCGACGATTTTAAGCAGCTATCTACCAGTAGCATGCCTGTGCATCTTATCAAAAATTCATCTGAAACGTACAGTGTAAGCCTGCCCAAGCGCATCCCCGGCTTTTATCGGGTGCATTTTATGTTCAACCTTACTAGTTACGACGATACCGTAAAACGCGTGTTTGGCGTAGACCCTGAGCAGATAAAGACTACCCTGCACAAACCTGCCGATTTCGATAGCTTTTGGCAGGGCACTATAGATACCCTTAAAAGTATTAAGCCCGAATTTCAGTTTACTGAGGACAAAAAGAAATCGACCAAAGAGAAGGTTGTTTACCTGTGCGAAATGAAATCGTGGGAGGGTATCACCATCCGTGGATGGCTCACTGTGCCAAAAGGTGGCAAAAATTACCCTATACTGTACCGTGTGCCGGGTTACACCATTGATATGAAACCCGACTATGATAAAGAGGATTTTGCGGTGTTTACGATCAATGTGCGCGGTAACGGCAACAGTCGCGACGTAATTGCGCCCGATTATAAACAGTATAATCTGGTTAATATAGAGAGCCGCGATAAGTATATTTACCGCGGCGCTTATATGGACTGCCTTCGTGGGGTTGATTTTTTGGCGGCCAACGCTGCAAAGCTGAGGCTGAATCCCGAAAAGATAGTGGTAGAGGGTGGTAGCCAGGGCGGCGCGCTGGCGGTGTTTGTTGCGGCTATGGATAAGCGCGTTAAGCTCTGTACCTTTCAGGTGCCGTTATACGCCGATATGCACGATTCGTATGCCATAGGCAGCTCATACCCGGTTGATACCTGGCCTACGCTGGTGTTTCATGAGTACATTAAGAAACATAATGGCTTTACTAAAGAAAAGCTATTGGCAGTTTGGGATTATTACGACCCCCAGAACTTTGCCGACAAAGTAAAAAGTAAGGTGCTGATGGGGATTGGCTTGCTCGACGAATTTTGTCCGCCGCGCTGCAGTTTTGGTATGTTCAATAAATTTGCCAATACCAGCAACGAATATTTTGTAGTGGCCGATAAGGCGCATGAGGTTAATTTTACCTACTTTACATTTCAATACTACTGGCTGAAAGAAGATTTCAGGATGCCGTAAACAGCAGACACCTATGAAAAAAGTTTACATCATTTGTTTATTACTGGTTATCATCGGCTCTGCATATCAGCAGGCCTTTGCAGGCTGGCCCATTGGTAAATATCGCAATATTGTAGTGCCATCATTTAATTATTATACCTCTAAGGATGTATATAACAGCAGTGGGAAAAAGGTGAAACCTGATGGCAACAGCCAGTTTACCAGCTATGCTTACGGCCTTTATGTAGGCTACGGTATTACCCGCCGGCTGGACCTTATTGTAAACGTGTTGGCACCCAACCAGCAAAGCCAGTTCACCACTACCGCCGGTACAACATACCAGCAAAGCTTCGGCCTGGGCGATCTGCAGGCCGGCCTGAGCTACGCCCTGATAAACTTTGATTATAAAGCCTATTTTTCGGTACAGGTATCTGGCATTGCGCCACTGTATAAACACGATGATAACCTGCTCGATTTGGGTTACGGCACCTTTGGCTCCGAAATAAAATTTATGTACACCGGTAGCTTTAACAAAAACTTCCTCAGGGGATGCTACTTTAACCTGGAGACCGGGTACCGTCGCTACTTTGATGCGCAGGGGCCTAATGTTATCCTTTACTCTGCACTACTGGGTATCCCTCTCAATAAAAAGAACCAGATAAGTTTCGAAATTGGCGGGCAAAGGTCCTCCAGTTCCAACAAATCATTTAGTCAGAACTTAAGCGTAAACCGCGACTTTGCCTTTACCAAGGGTGCTATCAATGTAGGGCATACGTTTAGCCATAGATTCTCGCTCTTTGCCAACGGCTTTTACACCTTTATGGGCCGTAACTCGGGCGTTGGGTATGGTGGGGCGTTGCAGGCGGTGTTGAAGATATGACCGCTGATTTAGGGTGATTTTTTTGATTCCGTTGATTTTTGATGGAGCTCAAGAGATTCTGTGTTAATAATCAAATATTTTTTAATTTTGATTTATTAAAGGCGGCTTAAGTCAGCCTGTTTAGGGCAGTTCATCATTTAATGGCTGCCCTAACCCTTTTAAACCGC
>NZ_SOZE01000032.1 GCF_004519315.1 Mucilaginibacter psychrotolerans | reverse complement strand
CCACCTGTACTTTCCACTCCGCAATACAATTCTTCAAGCCCTTCCTGTTGCCAGCCCCTGATTAGTTCTTTTAGCTTTTGCCGTCCCTGCTTATTGTCCGATAATTGAAACCCCTCTTCCAGGGTGTTTTTACCACTGTCCAACAGTAGGAAATCTGCATAGCCTTTACTTACATCAATTCCTAAAAATCCGTTTGTTTTCATACTTAATTTTTGATGAATTAAAATATCAAGCTCCGTTCAGTCTTATCAATAATGCGGCATCAATGTGCCAAGTTATACCCCGAACTCAACTTGATGGAGGAGAAACTCTCTGTCGGCATCTTAGTGCCAGGGGGGATCCCTCCTTAGCATCAAAATTGATAAATCTTTCAAAAAAACAAACATATAAGGGGGACGCAGTAGTTCGCTTATAAATTTGTCGAACTGCAGGCTACACCGATTATTTTAAATAAATAGGTGTAAACAAAAGGGCATTTTAAAATAAAAAAAATCAATTAAATATCTAATTTATATATGATTATATTTACAAAAACTCTAAACCTATACGAATGATAAAGAAGCTTTTATGGTGGTGTGCTGGTGCAAATATCGAAGTGTTAAACAATGCACCGCAATCCGATCAGCTTCGTTATACTTCCATAGGATCTTCCATTTTTTTCACTTCAATATTAAGTACCGCGTCCGGCACTTATGCTGTATTTATAACATCGCAAAGTTTTTTAACAAGCATTCTTTTGGGATTAGTCTGGGGGATACTTGTCACCAATCTGAATAGATTGTTATTTATTTCAGTCAAGCCAGACAGAAAGTGGTATTCATCTAATTTTTTTAACGTCCTTATAAGACTGGCAACCTCAGTTTGCCTTGCAATAATTATATCGGTTCCATTAGAATTGCAACTTTTTAAAGCCTCCATTGACCGCAATATTCAGGAAGAACAGCAGCATCGCGTTACAGATGCTGGCCTACATTTTGCACGTTTGATACAAGCGCATCAGCTTGTTCTGGATAGCCTTCGTAAAAAGAGGGAAAATGAAATATCGGGCCTTGGCCTTTCTAAGTATAAAGGCTTTGGGAAATTGGCACAATATTATTCCGAACAAATAAAGCAAGAGGAAAGCGCTATTTCACTTTTCCAGGACAAACTTGATATAACACAACGATCAATCGTCAGTGAGAAAATTGGACTTAGTGAACAAATCATTGCGCTAAATAAACTTAATACATTAAATAGCACCGTATCATCGACATTTTTATTTATTAGGTTTTTCCTGATTCTTTTAGAATCGCTCCCTATAATGTTGGTTCTTTTCAATAAAAGAGGCATTTATGAACAATTAATAGAAGAACAGGACTTAGCATCGCCTATTTTAACGCCCTATGAGGCTTCAGATGAGAAAAACGATGCAATTACCAAGAATCATTTTGAAAGATACTGTCGGAACATTTTCGCCGACCTCGAAGTTCAAATGCATAGGAGTCAAAAAAGATCAAGCGAAATGTTGAACAAAGGACTTTTGATTATTCTTGTCGGCATCACGCTTTATGTAGCGACTGCCTATTATCTTATAGCTATTTTCATTGATAAAAATGGTTTTAAGCCACATTATATTTACCTTTTGATTTCATTGTCTTTGCTGTTTATTTTTGTCCAATTCTTAGGGGGATGGTTTCTCCAACAATATAAAAACTCACTAAAAACAGTATTATATCTAAATTCGGTAAAACCCGATTTAAATAAATATCTGTTGGCTTACATGGCAATCATGGAATTTTCACCTGAAAAAGATCGAAAAAATCAGCTTAAAGAATTATTGAATATTTTAAATACAAATAATAAAACCTTCGACAGTCAACTTATGACTCTTCAAGATACAAATTTTGCAAACGATGTACTCAATTCGTTAAGCAATTTGAAAGATTTGATAAATAAAAAGCAGCCCTAAAGCCTGATACAATTTTCGCTACTATCTCATTTTTAATCCTAAATTTATCTGCCTGCAACAAACCCCGGTTGCATCGAAACCAAATTATCAAAACCAATAGCTGATGAAAAAAATCCTGTCCGTACTGTTCGTGCTCTGCCCTGCTTTGTTATTTGCCCAGGGCAGCAAGGTGTTTGATAACCTTACCGTAAACAGCAAAATACTCAAAAGCGAACGCAAGTTTGCCATTTACCTACCGCCCGATTACGAAACCAGCGGCCGCAGCTACCCTATTCTGTACCTGCTGCATGGCGCGGGCGACGACCAAACCGGCTGGGTACAGTTTGGCGAGGTACAGAACATTGCCGACAAAGCCACCCGCGAGGGCTCAGCCACTGCCATGATCATTGTGATGCCCGATGCCAACACCGGCCGCCGAGGTTATTTCAATGACATCAAAGGCGACTGGAATTACGAGGATTTCTTTTTTACCGAACTGATGCCCTATGTGGAGAAAAAATACCACGTAAAGGCCGAGAAACGCTTCCGCGCCATTGCGGGCCTCAGTATGGGCGGGGGCGGCAGCTTTGTTTACGCGCTGCACCACCCCGAATTGTTCTCGTCGGCTTGTCCGCTAAGCGCAGCAACTGGCTTCCTTAGTTTGGACGAGGCTAAGGCGGGGATTGCCAGGAACAACCCGGGCGTAACCTTGGCCGATAGCACCATAAGCAACTTTTACAACAATTACAGCGTATTGCCTTTGATGAAAGCCATAACGGATGCTAACAAAAAAGCCGTGCGCTGGTATATCGATTGCGGCGACGACGACTTTTTATACGAAGGCAATGGCTTGGTGCATAACCTGATGCGCAAAAAAGAAATACCGCATGAGTACCGCATACGTGATGGTGCCCACAACTGGACCTACTGGCGCGCATCTTTACCCAGCGTGCTGGAGTTTGTGTCTCAGGCATTTCATCAATACTAGATAGTCCATGGACCATAGCCAAAAATTCTATGGACTATCGACCATGGACTATGGACAAAAAATCTATCTTTAAATAAAATATACATCTAAAATGCAACGCAGACAATTCTTAAGAAATACCGCGATCGCCGCTGGCGCATTATCGCTTTTGGGCAACCGTAGCTTTGCTTCGATGCTGGCCGACCCAACTTACCAGGTTATCCCACTACGTAATAACGTAGGTATTTTTATCGAACAAGGCGGCACCATTGCCTGGATGGTGAATAAAGAGGGCATCGTAGTGGTGGACGCGCAGTTCCCCAACACAGCGCCGCACCTGATTGCCGAGCTGCAGAAGAAAAGCGATAAGCCTTTCCAATGGCTCATCAACACCCACCATCACGGCGACCACACGGCCGGCAACATTGCCTTTAAGGGCATCGCCAAAAACGTGGCGGCGCATGCCAATTCACTGGTAAACCAAAAGGCATCGGCAGTAAAGCAGAAAAAAGCAGACCAGCAGCTATATCCCGATACCACCTTTACTGATAAATGGAAAGTAAAGGTTGGCGACGAGATCGTAAGCGGGCATTACTTTGGCGCGGGCCATACCAATGGCGATGCGTTCATCCACTTTCAGCATGCCAATATCGTACACACCGGCGATTTGGTGTTCAACAAAATGCACCCTTATATAGATCGCAGCGCTGGCGCATCGTGCAGGCACTGGCCCCTGGCGCTGGAAGCTGCCACCAAACACTTCGATAAAAATACGCAATACGTTTTTGGCCACGCCTTTGAGCCGCTTAAGGTTACCGGTACGGTAGAAGATTTAAAGCTAATGCAGGATTACCTGGTAAAACTGGTAGCCTTTGTAGAAAGCAGCATCAAAGCAGGCAAAACCAAAGAAGAGATTTTAGCCGCAAAAGCTATCCCCGGCGTAACGCTTTGGCAAGGTGATGGTATACAACGCAGTTTAACGGCGGCTTATGAGGAGTTGAGCGCGTGATAGAAGACCCGTTTTTATCTTTAAATGTAGAAAAGAGCATACAAA
Organism: Mucilaginibacter psychrotolerans; assembly: GCF_004519315.1. Lineage (GTDB taxonomy): Bacteria > Bacteroidota > Bacteroidia > Sphingobacteriales > Sphingobacteriaceae > Mucilaginibacter > Mucilaginibacter psychrotolerans. The sequence goes on along the minus strand of NZ_SOZE01000032.1, from coordinate 58,847 downwards.
AGCATCGACTAATTTATAGAACAGGCTTTTTTATGCTCTTTTCCTATATGATGTACTGCTTGATGACTGTTGCCGGGATTTTCGTATTACGTCTTTTTGGGGCACTGATTATTAAACTTACCGGCGCTCCATCCTACATGGAGACACTATGGGGAATTGCAGTTGTAATTTGGGCGTTAATTGATACATGGGTAATGCACCCTACCTTAAAAATAAACGGGAGTGGCGATAGCGCAAGTAATCGAAAATTGCTGCACGAGGCATTGACAATAAAATATCCTCGGGCAAGCAGGATGAAGAATACCAAAGCCTATGTTAGATACCAAAAGGGCAGAATATATCCCAGCCTATCGACTTCTATAAGTTGCCTGTTTGATGGCGGAGATGTTTATTTAAACGTTATGTCGTTAGGCAGGGGTGATTCGCTATTTGCTTTTTTTGGAATAATAAACTACTATAGATGTAAACGTTTGGCCAAAAGTTTAAGCAAAGAAAACAAAGAGAAATATGAATGTAGCAGTTAAAGCAGTTTTAATAATTCCCGTTGTTGTTTTGATAGGCTGTAAACCCAATACAGCAGGCACGCCGACGGAAGCGTTAAAAAAGGATACTTTAAAGCAAACGGGCGTTATCGTTCCAAATCAACAAACTACCGCTACGCCTTCTGCCGATGCTTTTGAAAAAGCTATTTATCTCAAAATAGATAAGGTACACTCGGGTAATATCTATACAAATAGCAACGGTTTTGACTGTTTTTACAGGGTGCTGCAAATACCCGAGGAGGAAAATATTATGCTGGTTGCCGAACATATAACTATCGGCGAGGAGGGCGGAAATTATAAGCTGCTAAAGCGGATACACCTCACCGGCCCAAATACGCCATTGGCAAACTACTTTTTTAATTCGGGCGACTCCTTGAGTTTTGTGGATAGTACTAGCGTTGCAGTACATGTGGGCGACAAGGTGGTAGCTATAAATTTGGATAAACTGAAGTAGGCCAGGTAAAATGCAAGCTAATTTAACATCACTGATATGACATTAAATCTTCAGGGACTAACCACCTCGTCCTTGCGAGCCGCTGTGGGCAGGGTGGCGCAAAAGGGCGGCGTGGCAATCATCGGTTTGCAGGGCAAACAAGCCCATCGCTAACCACCTCCTCATTACGAGCCAGGGCCGAGACGGTGAAAGAGGGGGCGAAGCAAACTCGTAGTGTGCAAAGCGGCAATGCATAGTGAAGAGATTGCTTCGTCGCGCAGCCCCGCCCGCAGGCTGCCTCGCAATGACAAATTGATGAATTGGCTTAATAGGAAATGTTTACTGCGCACTAATACGCTACGTATTCCTTCTGATCTATCCGTACCGATCCTTTATTTTCGGTGGTGCTGATGTACATGGAAACGCGGTAAAAATCGTTATCGAACACGTAGATATTATTATAGGTATCTGCCCCCTGAAACTGCATCACCAGCCTGGTGCGGCGTGCCTGTGCCACCAGGTTGAGGATATGCTGCGGATTGCGCGAGGTATAAGTAATGGTATGCAGCACAGCTGTATTAGGCAAAACCTTGTTCACGCCTATAATAATTGTTTGCTCGCTCTCTTTCGGGCTTATCGACCGGAAGTGCTCTATCTGCTTACCATCCACTTCTTCAATATACTCGTGCTTAAACACGCGGCCTAAGGTTAAATAGGTATGCGCCTGCCCATCGCTCAGATTGGCCAGGTTGGTCAAATCGTTAAACGTGATGCTTTGCGCACGTGCACTAATCTGCAGGCAAAACAACAGGACGAGCAACAGGTACTTTTTCATTTCTTTTCCTCCCAACAAATATAATCCATTTTAAATGAGTTTGAAATGATGTTACGGGTGATAAGTAATCACAGCATGCCGCAAAACATCTCCTTTATAAAACAGCACATCTTTAAACTTCCCGTCGATGTATCCCTGCGCCTGATCGGTAAAATTCGGCGATTGGGCATCGAAAGAGTGCCCACCTGTGATAATGGTTTTTGCTTTGAGGAAGGGGCCGAACTCAACCGCCGCGATAAAACTATTGCCCGAGTAACCGTAGCGTTTTTGCGTGCCCGGCATTATACGACTCACGAATGAGGGTAGTTGCCCAAAGTTGGATGAGGTTTGCCCCACCGGTAGGCTGGGCAAGGCATCGCTAAAAGTAATGCCATCTGCGGGGCGCTGAAACCGATTAATATCGCCCCATTGCACCTTCCAGCTGCCGTAACGGGATTGCAGATTATTGAGCGCGGTACCAAACAATTCCAGCTGGCGGGCGGCGGGTAGCGTTTGCAGCAGGGCGCGCATACGTTTTACAATGCAGCTCGTCTCGCCAGGCTCGGGCGGCGGCATGGCGCGGAATACCAGCGTGCCCCATTCTACCGCCAGCGTGGTAGCTACCGATGCTGCTGCGCTGCGCCTGTCCCAGTCCTTCAGCAGGGCCATAGGTTCGGCCAGTTTTGTCTTAAGGGTGTCGGGCGCGCCATCGTAGGCGGCGAACAGGTTAGGCAACAGATCGTCGAAAGCGGCGAGGTAACGATCGTAGCCTTTGGCAATCATGCCATCCAGCGTAAGCTTTTTGGCATCTTTTAAAACATTCACAGCGGTTATGCCGCGGTAATTTTCATCATCTGGTGCCATATAAAGGGGGTATTTCATCCTATCTGGACTTGCCACGCCTGCCGATGTAAAAACCGATGAATTACAGTTTTGGATATACCCGGTAGATGGGTTGTACACATGCACCAGCTCATCTATATTGCATAGCCCCTTCCACTCTGTAGCCGAAGTGCTGCCATCAACGGGTTTTTCCCAGTTGAAGGCCGGATCGCGTTTGGGCATAAAATTGCCATACCAAAAGGCGGTGTTGCCTCTATCGTCGGCATAAACGGTGTTGTTGCTGGTATTGGCCAGCAGGCCCATAGCTTTGCGGTATTCGGCCAGGTTATTGGCCTTGGTAATGAGCCAAGATTCCAGCAGGGCTTTATAGGATCGGTTATAGTGTTTCAGCGCGAGCCATTTTCCGTTGCGGGCCGCCAACACCGGGCCATGATGGGTGTAGTAAGCGGTAATATCCGTGGCCGACATCGCGTCGCCTTTTTTAACCCAAAGCTTCAATTTCTTTTCGGTAACGGGCCGTAGTTTACCGTCGTATTGGTAAAACCATTTGCCCTCTTTCCTCACCACCGTTTCAGCATACATATCGCCAACATCGGCATAGCTGCTGGTGTGCATCCAGCCGCAATGTGCATTAAAGCCCTGGTATATAAAAAACTGCCCCCAGGTAACTACACCGTAGGCATGCAAGCCCTCATCGCTTTGCAGGCCCACTTCGCTGCGGAAGTAAAAGGGTACATGCGGGTTGATGTACAGCATGGCATGGCCCGATGCCGTGCGCAATGGCGAGATAGCAAAGCCGTTGGAGCCCATCTCGCGTTCCTGCTTCATGTTGATGATGCTTTGCGGATTGTACAGCGCCCCTACCCTGTTGTCGGCATCGCCATAAAAGGCCTCCGTTTCTTTCGCAGTAATGTCGCCGGTTTCGGTTGCGGCTACACTGCCATCGGTAAACATCAGGGCGTACCATGGCTTGAATTTCCTGAACACAGTCGGCTTTACTTCCGGGTGTTTATAAAGGTAATAGTTGAGTCCGTCGGCAAAGGCATCCAGCAGTTTTTTGAAGGCCGGGGAGCTGTTTTTATAGTCGTTTATAGCATCCGCGCTATCGGCTATCAGTTGTAGCTGCACATCAGTAAAAAGCGGCGCGGCACCATCGGCCTCACTTTGGCGGCCCATTTGGTACAGGTAGTTGCGTTCGATTCCTTTGAAGTTTTCCTCGCATTGGGTGTACATTAACCCGAACACCACGCCGGCGTCGGTTTTAGCATATATGTGCGGCGTACCGTAATTATCGCGAACGATGGTTACCGATTGCGCCTGCTGTTTATAGCGGGCTACCTCGGCAGGCGTATATCCTTGGGCCAGCGCACAAAATGGCAAAGCCAGCAGGACGAGTATGAAAAACTTCTTCATATGCTATATATGGGCGGCGCTGCGCAGGGGGCTTGCTGCCGTGGTTAAACTTATTGCCTAAGTTACTAATAATTGCCGTAAAGCAGCAGTAGCCCATACATCCGTATAGCGTTTGTGGCAAACAATAGTGTATTATGCACACTTTAAAAACATTGGTCCATTTATCGCGCACATACATATCCCAAATAAGCTATAAACAGCTATAAAAAACGATCATTACCTAAAATTAACATTCGAATGGTGTATCGGTAAAAAAAATACTTTAAAAAGTTTTTTACACTATGCCTATAATTTGTATATTGGGCTGTTAAATTGCAGCATCCTACGCATTGTGCTGTATTTGTAGCAAAAGCAAATATTATTTAAGGATAGTGTAACATTTAAATGTAAAACTGCGTCTTTTTATAAAAGACGACATATAATATATGTTCTGCGATGTCGTTTATTTGTATATTTGACAGTTATCTAGCCGTATTAGCGGAATTATGACTGTTTTTTCTTAAGAAAACGGTGCCGGTGCTACCATTTAAAGAGCCATTCATCAGCCGCAGGGTTGCATAAATAAAGAACTTGGATAAACTTCATGTTGTCTGAGATTTAGTTGATCAACATTATTTGAGAGATGATGTTGCAGAGCGTCCCGGGGTGAGATACGGGACGCTTTTTATTTATGGGGATTTTGGTTGATTTTACTGATTATTTTGATTCCTTTGATTATTTTCTGAACCTTGATCTTACACGATTAAGCGATTTCAAGATTTGGCAGGATTATTTTCTGAACCTTGATTCTCCTGATAAAAGGATTACTTGATGCTTAGCTGTGTTGGCTAAGGGCCAAATGCTTCATTGTTTCCGCAACTTCGGCCCCCCAGCCCCCTTAAGGGGGCTGGGGGGCCGCCTGTACATCGCCATTACCAGCGTTACCATGCGGTTATAGGTGTCAAGGCCCTGGGGTTGATTGTTGGCCTTAAGGAAATTATCGTAAAATATACCTGTAATTACGTTAGCCTTGTTCTGGTAGGCCTGCCAGTACTGGCGTTCCTGCTTAAAATCGGCTTTTACTTGGGGGGATATGCGTTTTTTGAGGGGTTTGCTCGCCAAGCTATCGGCCATGTAAAGGCTAAACATAAACTCGCGCACGGCCAGTTGATAGGCCGAATAACGCAGCAACCTATTTTGCGAACCGGTTGCGGCCAGGTAACCAACAAAGTTAGCCTCGTCCTCGGCGCCGTACCCCATTTGGTGGCTCATTTCGTGGCAGGCCACAAAGGGCCGCACAAAGGTGGGCTGCTGGTAATTCAGCTGCGCCTCGCTGGTAAAAGGGTTGTAATAGCCCGATGTACCGATGTAGTTGAGCAGCGGCGTAAGCAGGGAAGGCTTAATATCAGGGCTGTACGTTTTAAAATTATCCGATGTGCCGCCAAGCTCTCTCACCGCAGTGATTGCATTTTTATAAATAGTATCGTTGGGCTGTGCCAGGTCGGCAGCGGTTACGCGCGCACGGGTAGCGTTGGCGCTATCTATCAGCAAAGTGGTTACCGCTTGTAACTCGGCCACGGTAAATTTCTCTTCTTTCAAATGCAGCCGCTCTGCTGCCGATGGACGGAAATAATTCAAGCCCCAAAAAAGGTAAAACAGCAATAAAGCAACCTGCACGCCTATCACCAATCCCAAAGCCAGCATACCCGCGCGCAGGAAACGTTTCCTGATCAAATGCCCGATGAGTTTAACCACAGCATACAGCAAATAGGCAACTACTGCAATGTAAACCACATCGCCAAAGCTAAAAGGGAACAGATTGAGTACCGGGTGCAGTACAAAACAAATGGCGGGGTAAAGGCCCTGCGAATAATACTTTTCTACCGCTGCGGGGTGCCGGGCAAAAAGCATCAGCAGCCAAATGGCAAGGGCAAACACAGCTACAAGTGCGCATCTTTTGAGCAAAGGATGTGCTGCGAAATATTGTTTTATCTCCACAGGGTAAATATATGGCTTTTAGTGGCTGCCGGTAAACATCGTGCATAAAACAAAAGCCCCCCGTTTTTGCTGCGGAGGGCTCTGCTATAGAAATCACAAAATGATTATTTTACGCTTACCGGTACCGATAACTTATCCCAGTTAAGAGAGAAGCCTTTGCCGTTGATCTTATAAACCAAACGCTCGTTCATGGCAGAGGCTACCGGTTTTACGGTTACACGCAGGGCATCCTGACTTTCGTCGTATTTGTAGGCACCCCATTGTTTGGCCACTTTGTTGAAAATGATGGTCCAGGTAGTTTCTGTAGGGATGGCGAAAAAGCCATAGGTACCTGCAGGCAGTTTCTTGCCTTCTATCGTAATATCTTTGCTGGTGGTAAACACGGTAGCTTCGTTTGCACCGGCGCGCCACACTTTGCCAAATGGCTCCAATTCACCAAAAACCTTACGGCCACGTACCGATGGACTGCCGTAGTTGATGGTGATAGTTGCACCTGCCACTTTAGCACTAACGCTATCGCGTGGGCTTGGCACTGTTTTTTGCGCAAAGGCAAAGGTTGTCATCAATAAGGCGAACACGAAAACTGCGGCTGCCTTAACCTGAACTGTTCTTTTCATCATAATTAAATGTTTCTTTTTAGATTGGTTTATAAACGCTTTCAGCGTGTTTTATTGTGAGCAAATATAGGTGCAAGCTTTGGCAAAAGTATCTTGTTAACGTAAAAACAACCCCATTTTAAAAACTTTTGTCTGCAGTTAATGTTACACAAATTATAACGCACATTGCAGTTAGGAATTGACCGAAAGGTTAAACAATTGTTGTGAGTTTTGGCCCTCTGTCTTCAGCAAGGCAGGGGGTTTTTATTCAAAACAACAGTTTTATTCTTCTTCCTTTATCTCTTCCCAATAAAGGGTCTCCTGATAAATATCGTTCTTGATAGCTACCTGCGCCTTTATCTTTTCCAGCTCGGCTTTTACCTCGTCGGTATTTAACGCTTTGTTTAAAGAGTGATAAAAAATAGCGTACCCGGTACGGCTATTGATACATTTGTAGTGTTTTTCAGCAGTATTCATGGCAGATAATGCTTGGTTATTATATAAATACAAACTGCCACGTTTTTGTTTTAGTATGGGGATAATCGCATTATGTTTTGCCTGGCGATTGGGGTGACCACGAATTTCCTAAAGGGCTATCGAATTAATATTCAGGAACATATTTGATAGCGACTGGAAATGGATTTAAAGATCAGATTAATATCAAATACCGAATGTTCAATAGTGAAGTGAAAAAATCCTTCCTTCATTATTGGCCATTCATCATTCGATATTTTACGGCCACCGTTGTTACCTCCCGCCGTCGCCTTGCGGCATGGCATTGTCTTCTTTATCGCGGCCCTTATCTTTATCCTTAGAAAACTCCAGCTTGCCGAATTTATAGCTAAGCGTAACGCCAAAACTTTGCAATGGCACCTGCCTGATGCTTACCTGGTTAAAGCCCGGACCAAAGGTTGTGCCACGTTGCGTTACGTAATGTGTAAACGGATTAGCCGCCTGCAAGCCCAGGCTTGCCTTCTTGTTCATGAATTGCTTGCGCACCGCAATGTTGTAAAAGAAAAAATACGGCCTGGTGCCCTGTAAGCCCTTCTGCGATGAGTTGTAGTTGGCAAACGCCTCAGCAGTAAAATCGTGCGGGAACTGGTAAGTAGCATTGAGGTTGATGCGGTAGGCCAGCCCTGTTACCTTAGATATCCCGGGGTTGGTATTGGTGCGGCTGGCAAAAAACATATTGGTACGCAAATTCAGTTTGCCAATGGGTACGGAGCCGAACAGGTTAGCACCTACCGTGGTTTGCGTACCTATGTTACTGCGCTGGTTCAATATTACATCCGGGTACACCCTGCCGTTTACATTGAGGCTATCGTAACGGGTGCTGAACTGCTGGATATCGTCGATATTATGGCGATAAAAACTACCGAAATAAATATTAGCCCCGCCATCGAAAGATTTATTGTAACCCAGTTCTATGCCGTGGCTCAGCTCTGGTTTTAAATTAGGGTTACCGGTACTGATGTTGTGCGGATCGCTGATGTTATAGAAAGGGTTGAGGTCGCCATAGTCGGGGCGCTCTATTCGGTAGTTGTAGCTTGCTTTAACAGATGAGGTTGGGCTCAATTTATGCGAGAAGGTTAACGAGGGTACCACGGTATTGTAACCGGGTATGGTTACGCCGGCAAAATCTGCCGAGGTGTTGGTGTATTCATTTCTGATGCCTGCTTTCACATCCAAAAACTCCTTAAATAATGATGTAGATACGGAGAGGTAAGCCGCATATATCTGGCGTTTATAGTTGAAACCATAGCTTTGGTTGGCATTGTTAATGTAAGTACCATCGTTTAGCAGGGTATCGGTGTTAACAACATTTTTCAGGTTTTGTATAACGGCTTTCGCGCCACCTTCCAGCGTAAAAGTTTTATTGAAGGGATGCACGTAATCGATAGAGATATTGGTTTCCCTATCGTTACCCGGGTTGTTGCTGCGCGAGCCGGATGTTGGATAGCCGCCGGTTAAATAATCCTGCTCGTTAAAGTACGAGAAGGTATTTTTGCCGTAGCTGGTGGTGTACAAAATCTCCAGTTCCTGCCCTTCCTTTTTAAATTGTTTTTTATAGGCGAGGCTAACGTCGGTAGCGTTTACGTGGAAACGGCTGTCGGAAATGCGGTTGCTTAGCAAATCGTATAGCGTTGCGCCGCCGGTAGTTGTCTTAAATTCGTCCTGGCTGCTAAAACCATTACCATGATTGCCAAAATGGTTAAAGCCTACAGATGCGGTCAGGTCATCTTTGGGCGTAATGCTCCAGTTAAAACTCAGGCCCGATTGGTAACCGCTTCGGCGCTGGGTATTATTCCCGCTTTGCGTTAAATTGGTAGTGGTGCCCGCTGATGCGTCGGTAGATGTGCGGTTATTGCTATTTAAACCGGTGGTGGCCAGTTGTGCGTTGCCGCTGAAAAATGCATTTACGCCAAAGTTATTCTTACGCATGTTGAGGTTGAACGAGCCATTCTCCAGCCTGGTGCCTGCAGCGAGGTTTACGCTGCCATTAATGCCCTGTACCTTGCTGTCTTTTAAGATGATATTGATAATGCCACCAGTACCCGCCGCATCGTACTTGGCACCGGGGCTGGTGATTACCTCAATACTTTTGATCTGGCTGGCGGGGATGGCTTGCAGGGCATCGGCAAGGCTGGCCCCAAAAATGCTTGATGGTTTGCCATTGATGAGGAAACGCACGTTAGCGTTGCCCTGCAACTCTACGTTACCATCAATATCTACCGAAACCTGGGGCACTTTCTTCAGCACGTCAAGCGCTACGCCGCCTTGGGCAGTAAGGTCGTTAGCTGCATTGTACACCATTTTATCTATACGGTTTTCAATGATGGGTGCCTTGGCGGTGATGGTTACGCCGGTTAACTGATTTTGTACCGGAGCCAGTAATATATTGTTTAAAGCGGGAGTGCCGATACCCTCTGTTACGATGACATGTTCAATAGTGGTACGGGTGTAGCCTAAAAAATCTACAGCCACTTTATAATCGCCGGCGGGTATGTTATCAATAACAAAAGTTCCTTTTGCATCGGTGCTGATACCGTTGAAGGGGCTGGTAGCACCCTGCTTAAATACCGAGATGGTAGCATAGTCCACAGGCAGCTTTGTAACTGCATCAATAACTTTACCGTTTATTTTGCCTTTGCCTGCGTTTTGGGCGAAGCTGTTAACAGATATTATAGCCAATAAGAGTATCGAAAATATGGCGCTGATAGATGATTTGAAATTCATAGAACCACAAAACTGCCAAAGAAATTTGGATAAAAACTGAGTTTAGGCCAAGGTTACGGAATTGTTACAGATGCGTTATGTAATACATAAGCGCGTTAAGGATAGCGCGGCTACACCATAGCGTCATTCAGATCGGTCGCCTGGTTAGTGGAAAAGCTGTTCAGAATTGGAGGATTTGCTTAAAATATCAGCACCAGCGTCCCGGCGATAATCAACACCGCACCTACAGAGCTTTTCAGCGTGAGCGGTTCGCCCAAAAAAATGACGGATAGCATAATGGCTATGGCTACGCTCAGTTTATCTACCGGGGCAACCTGCGATACCTTGCCTAATTGCAGGGCCTTAAAATAAAATATCCACGATAACCCCGTTGCACAACCCGACAACACCAGGAACACCCAGTTGATTTTGGTTAGGTTCCCCATCCCGTGCTCTGCTCCTTTGTACAACACAATTGCCCAGGCTATAATCAAAATAACTACCGTGCGAATAGCAGTAGCCAGATTGGTATCAACGCCTTTGATGCCGATTTTAGCAAAAATGGCTGTAAGGGCTGCAAACAGTGCTGATAATAAAGCGTAAATCCACCACATAGCGTTTAGTTTTTAAGTTTTTCTGCCCCTGGTACGGGATATTAATCAGGCATTATGTCTCGGTAAATAAATTAACCAAAAAGCAATACACCTGTGATCCAGATATTCAAAAATCATTAATTTTTTCAATAAAATGGATTTTATGGCACGTAATCCTTATCTTCATCGTTTTAACCCTAATATGAAGAAAACCGATTTCGTTTATTCAGAGGAGTCTGAACCACATCGTATCCGTACAAAAAAGATACTAAAGAAGTTTCCGGAGCTTAGGAAACTGATAAGCAAAAACCCCAATACCATCTTCGCCATCATTGGCCTGGTGGCGTTCCAGGTAGTGTTAGCCTGGTTCTTGCGCGATCAATCGTGGTGGCTGGTGGTTGGTGCCGCCTACTTTTTAGGGGCCTTTGCCGATCATGCTTTATTTGTGATGATACACGAATGTACCCACCAATTGCTGTTCAAAAACCGCAACGCCAATCGCTTTGCATCTATGTTTGCTAATTTGCCGCAGATATTGCCAAGCGCTATCTCTTTCGAAAAATACCACATCAAACACCACTCTTTCCAGGGGGTGCACGAACTGGATGCCGATTTACCCAACCGTTGGGAAGCCAGGCTCATCAGCAATTCGTTCTTCGGTAAAGCTTTATGGTTAATGTTTTTTCCGGTGTTCCAGTTATTCCGGTTATCGCGTTTACGCGAGATACACCCCTTCGATGGCTGGATAGTAACCAACTTTTTGATACAGGTGGTATTTACTGCCGCTATCGTTTATTTCATGGGCGCGCACTCACTGGTGTTCCTGTTGCTTAGCTTCTCGTTCTCGGTTGGGCTTCACCCGCTGGGTGCCCGCTGGATACAGGAGCATTACCTTACCCACAGCGTAGAGCAGGAAACTTACAGCTATTACGGCCCCCTGAATAACGTTGCCTTTAACGTGGGTTTCCACAACGAGCACCACGATTTCCCTTCTATCCCATGGAACAAGCTTCCTGAAATTAAGAAAACGGCCCCAGAGTATTATGATACTTTGTACTACCACACTTCGTGGACCAAGCTTTTCTTCCAGTTTTTGTTCGATAGAGAGATATCTCTATTCAACCGCATCCTGCGCCGCGAGCGCGGCCGCGTGGCTATTACCGATACCAGCAAGCCTGATATTGAAATGACCGCCGACCTCAAAACCGAAAAGGTAGCTTAGGCACCACTTCAAAATATAGACGAGCCGCCCCGAAACGGGCGGCTTTTTTTGTCCTTATAATCTATAGTTTTCAACCTGGTGCATTTCAACGCTATAATTTCGCTATTTTTGATAACCAATAAGCTAATTTTGTGCGAAGTTGATAATATATGAAACGATTGTATGTTATTAATGCTTATAAAGATATGAGCCGACGCAGGAAACTAAACATACTTATACCTATTGTGATACTGATGTTTGTTGGTGCCTTTGCCAAACATCGCCTCATTGATCGCAAACAGGAGGCTGCCGGCCGCTTGCAGGATAAAGCGATGGACGAAACATCGGGCATTGCAGCATCAACCCTTAACGCTAATATTTATTACGTACACAACGATAGCGGCGACACGAGCCGTTTTTTTGCCATAACGCCCGATGGCAAGCTGCGCACCACTATCTATTACCGTGGGCATAGGCAGCACCTAGGCGCGCTGGACGCGGAGGACATTGACGTTGGCCCTGGCCCTGTAAAAGGTAAAAGCTATGTGTACGTTGGCGATATAGGCGACAATTCTTCGCAACGGAAATTCATTACCATTTACCGAGCCGAAGAGAAGAAAAACTGGGGAAAAGACAGCGTAGCCAATACCATCCCGGTGCCCATTAACCTGCAATACCCGGGCGGCCCGCGGGATGCCGAAACCATGATGATAGACCCGCTGGAGAAGCTGATATACATCGTTTCCAAGCGTGGCGATAGTGTGGGCGTTTATACCTCGCCCCTTAACTACCGCAACGACGATACCGTTACCATGACCTTGCGCACGAAGCTGTTTTTTAAAGGCATACGCCCGTTTAAATGGATTACAGCCGGGGATATTTCTAAGGATGGTACTAAAATATTATTGAAAAGCTACGAGAAGGTGTATTATTGGACGCGCCGCCCTAATGAAGCGGTATGGCAGGCCATGCAGCGCCCTCCGCGCGAATTGCCTTATAAACAAGAAAAACAAGGCGAAGCCATTGGCTTTACACCCGATGGCAAAGGCTACTACACAACCAGCGAGGGCGTGTACTCGCCCATTTATTATTACGACGTGCCGAATTAAGCTTTATTTGTGCCCTACCAATAAGCGTTTAAAGTCAGGCTTATCAAATTCAAACTCTCCCACTTTCTGCGTTTCGCAGTAATTTACGATTAGGTCAAAGTATTTAATCGACTCTTTAGGTATGTAAAGGCTGTATCTATAAGCATCGGGCATTGCCGTATCCTCAAAAACAGTGATGTTGAGTTTGGGGTCGATAACGTAAATATTAAGATTTGACGCATGCATATCAAAACTCAATGTATTCTGCAAAGACAGCCCGCCATTTTTCATTTTTACAGCCCTCTGTAAGGGGCGCACTTCCGGGCCATCCATCCACCAATAAACTACGGTGCTATCCGTTATGATACGCCGGGCTAATTCGCCTGGCTCAGACGGCTTGTAAACGTAATATTTGCCTTTGTATAAGTATAAAGGGACCCAATCCCGAGGCAAACCAGTAAGATTGTGCTTTTTAAGCGGCCAAAGCTTTTTCTCTTTTAGGCTTTGATAGCTCCCCCGGAAAGTTGCGCTTTCGTATTTATCAAAAGTAAATCAGTAAGATATTTATAATATATCGATTGCCTGTTGCGCTCTATAAAAACCGCGTGGTAAAAATCTTTCGATTCCTCTCTGAGCAGGAAGGCTGTATCGGAACTTATCAGCGGTTGCGCAACAATGGCCTTCTTAGCTTGCTGTGCGTCAGCACTTACCCAACTCAGCAGTAATAAAACCAGCAACTTTCTCATGTTTTAAATATAACATCAGCGCGTGGCCTTTACCGCGCCTGAGTACTCGTTTATGTAATCCCTGGGCGATTTTCCGGTAATCGCTTTAAACACATAGTTAAAATTGGTAATACTGCTAAAACCGCAGCTATAGGCCACATCGGCAATATTATTGAGGCTGCCGTTTACCAGCAGCTTGCAGGCCTCGTTCACCCTTACTTTATTCACAAAGGCGATAAAGGTAGTGCGGGTATGCTTTTTAAAATACCGGCAAAATGCGTTGGGCGTTAAGTGTGCCAGCCGGGCAACTTCATCCAGCGTGAGCGCGCTGCTGTAGTTATGCATAATGTAGTTATACACCGTAGCGATACGGGCTCCCTCAGGATCAGTCATGGAATAGGGAAAATTGCCGGATGATAGTGGCTCTATACCCTCCAGCATGCTCATCGCATTCAGCATATCTATCAGCAAGGCCAGTTGCGCGGCTCCATTAGCATACTGTATCTTTTGTATCATGGCCCAAAAAGCAACGGCTGCCTCTGCAGGTACCTTAAAACCACTTTGCTGTTTGGTAAAAAAGCTTTTCACCAAAACCATCTCCGGCAAGCCAAAAAGCGCGCTCAATTGGCCGTTAGGGTTAAAAAACACGCTGACGGCCCTCACCTGTTTATCGCTATCTTCAGCGAAATATTCGGGACTGCTTTTAAACAAATGTGGCTGATTTGCACCCAATACATATACGTCGCCACTACCAAAAACGTGCATGCTATTACCTGCAAGTAATGTACCTTCTCCCTGTTGTATCCAGGTTACCTGTATTTCGGCATGGCGGTGCAGATGCGGGTAAAAATGCGGCAATACCTCCTCCTGCACAATAATGCTTTGCCCATGGGGCACCGGTATGGTAAAGGGGAGGACTTTCAATTTGGTGAGCGATGAATGGTGAGTAGTGAGTGGTTCCTGGCTTTTTAATACCTGTTGGGTGAGAACTGGTCAATATTAACAGAGACTTGCTTTTCGTTGAGTACTTCTTCAATTAGTTTACCTGTTGCGGGGGCAAGGCTAAGGCCCATCATGCCGTGGCCGGTGGCTATGGCTACGTTGCTGTATTTGGCCGATGTGCCGATATAAGGCAAACCATCGGGCGAGCAGGGACGGAAACCGTACCAGATATCTTTTACCTGCGGGATAGCGGGCTTAAAGCCGGGGAAATACTTGGGGATAGATTCTACGATCCCCGCTACACGGTTCATGTTTATTTTATCGTTTACCTTGCCAATTTCCATAGTGCCTCCAAAGCGAATATTACCATTCATCGGCGTTACCGATACCCTGGCCTCGCATAGTAGTGCGGGGATACTCATACGTTTTTGTGGTTCATCAACCATAAAAGAATAGCCTTTACCAGGCATCAACGGAACGTACAACCCCGCAAGTTTAGCAATCGCAGGCGACCAGGCACCCCCGGCAATAAGGTATTTATCTGCCTTAAAACTTTTATCATTACTTTGCACAGATACCACTTTACCGTAATCGTGCCCGATATGGGTTACAGTTGTATTACGATGGATCTTCACGCCCGCAGCCTCGAGGTATTTTACCAGGCCCGCAACTAGTTTATTAGGATACAAATGCGCATCGCAATGGTAAAGTACAGCACCTAATACGTCCAAATCTATATCGGGTTGCAAAGCGCGCACTTCATCAGCCGTAAGGTTTTGCGCGTCGAGACCCAGCGTTCTTGCTTTCTCGGCAGTGTGGTGTTCTTCTTCTTCAAATTTAGCTGTTTTATACAGCATCAGGATGCCTTTATCCTCCAGCCCAAAATCAAAGCCTGCAGCTTTGTCAAAATCTTGGTATAGCTTTTTGCTCAGGAGCGAAAAGTCGCGCAAGGCTACGGCCGAGCGTTCCACATGCTTTTTATTGGCCGCCTTTAAAAATTTAAGTCCCCAGCCAATCAGCTCGGGATTTAAAGACGGTTTTACGTAAAACGGACTTTTACTGTCAAACATCCAGCGGATGCCCTGCTCTATCATGCCCGGTGCAGCCAATGGTATAAAATGGCTGGGCACTATCATGCCCGCATTGCCAAAAGAGGCATTGTCGCTCAGACTGCCCTGCTCTAATATTTCTACTTCCCAGCCTGCTTTATGCAGGTAATAAGCTGAAAAAAGGCCGATTATTCCGCCTCCTATGATGGTTGTTTTACTCATGTAATCTTATTCTTTAACAAATTTGTCATTGCGAGACAGCCTGCGGGTGGGGCTGCGCGACGAAGCAATCTCGTCACCATGCATATCCGCTCTGCTAACTACGAGATTGCTTCGCCGCTCCTACCCCGTTCACGGCCCCTGCTTATAATGACGTGGCCTTAAGTTGTTGATTACCAGTGTGAATTTTTTACACGTCATAACCTTTTTTTTCAGGGTTACCCCTGATGGATACTCGCAATGACAAAACGGAAAAAATCCACATTGTCATTGCGAGGCGGCCAGCGGGCGGGGCTGCGCGACGAAGCAATCTCGTCGCCCATGCTCATCGGCATCATGAATTATTTTTATCCGTCATACCACCCCTCGCTCAAATCCTCCCACCCTGGATTATCTTTAACAACCAGGTCTATTTTCTTTTGCCTCGAGCCGCCTTTCAATTGTTTTTCTCTTGCGATAGCATCTTGTATCCACTGGAACTCTTCGTAATAAACCAGTTTATTACATTCATATCTAGCGGTAAAGCCCTTGTACGCCTTTTGTTTGTGCTCCCAAATCCGTCACTCCAAATCATTTGTCACGCCTACATAAAATACCGTATTCACCTTATTGGTAATAATATAAACATAGTATTCGTGAATTTTCATAACACCAAAAATAACAAATTTGTCATTGCGAGGCGGCCCGTGTGCGTGACGTTGCGACGAAGCAATTTCTTAACCTTGCGTACCGAATGCATTGTGAGGCGATTGCTTCGCCGCTCCTACCCCCCGCGCTGCCCTGGCTCGCAATGACATAGTCTATTAAATATTCGTTGATAACCGCTCTATATCACCTGAAAACCATGCGCGTACGGGTCATCTTCATCATCAATTTTGATGGTGTTGTAGCCGTACACTTTTGCCCAGCCTTCTATGCCGGGGATAATGGCGGGCTTGCCGCCTAATGTCACTTCATCCTCCACCGTGCCGATGAACTGGCTGCCGATGATGCTTTCGTGGATGAACTGGTCGCCCTTTTTTAATTTTCCCTTGGCGTGCCATTGTGCCATACGTGCCGATGTACCTGTGCCGCAGGGTGAACGGTCTATCGCCTTATCGCCATAAAACACCGCGTTGCGGGCAGTTGCCTCCGGCGATATGGTTTTGCCTGCCCACAGGATATGCGTACAGGTATTGATGGTAGGGTTCTCCGGGTGAACGAAGGTATATTTTTCGTTAATGCGTGTGCGTAACACCCTGCTCCAGGATATCAATTGATCGGCGGTGTAGTTTTCAAGTCCGCCGAAATTCTCCTGAGGGTCAACTATCGCGTAGAAATTACCACCGTAAGCCACATCCACGGTGAGCATCCCTAAATCGGGGCATTCTACCTCCAGCCCTTCCGAATCCAGATACGAGGCTACGTTTACCAGCTTCACCGATTTTACCTTACCGCCCACTTGTTTGTAGGAAATAAGTACCAAACCGGCAGGTGCCTCCATACGGATAATGCCTGGCGTTTTTGGGGTGATTAGGCCCTCTTCTACCGCGATGGTAATGGTACCGATAGTACCATGCCCGCACATGGGCAGGCAACCGCTGGTTTCTATGAATAGTACAGCTACGTCGTTAGCCGGATCGTGAGGCGGATAAAGGATACTGCCGCTCATCATATCGTGCCCGCGCGGCTCAAACATCAGGCCTTTGCGTATCCAGTCGTATTCTTTTAAAAAGCGCTGGCGCTTCTCGCTCATGTTGGCTCCGGTTAAGTTGGGGCCGCCACCGGCAACCAGCCTCACAGGGTTACCGCAGGTATGCGCGTCTATACAGAAGAATGTTTTAGTCATTTCATTTTGGTGAGTGGTGAGTAGTTGAATGGAGAGTGGTTGGTTCGGTGGTTACGGTGCATTTAATAGTATTCAGCTTTGCAACCATTCACCACTCTCCATTTACCATTCACCTATTTACTCCATTCATTATTAAATAGCCGCCATATGCCCAGCGGATTTTCGTCTTTCAGGGCATCGGGCAGCAGGGCGTTATCCCAGTTTTGCCAGGCTACGGGGCGCACAAAACGCTTGATAGCACCTGTACCTACTGAAGTAAACCTGCTATCAGATGTGGCCGGGAACGGGCCGCCATGCTGCATGGCGTTGCCTACCTCCACACCTGTTGGCGGGCCGTTCAGTATCACACGACCGGCTATGGCTGATAGTTTATCTATCATGGTTTCGTACATGGCCAATTCCTCCCTTTCGGCCATAATGGTAGCAGTTAACTGCCCTTGCAGGGAGCCGATAACGGTTTCTAACTGTGCCACATCGTCGGCAACTACCAACATGCTATATGGACCAAAGACCTCTTCCTTGAATTTTTCATCCGCCAGGAAATCTGAAGCCGCTATTTCGCTTACCACAGCCAGTGCCTGGTTTGCGCTTTCGGTATTCAGTTTCTCTGATTTCCCAATAACCACTACTTCATCACTACCCATCCTTTCTTTGGAAAGTTTTTGGTAATTGCTGCAGATACCGGCAGTGAGCATTGTAGCCGAGTTTACATTTACTATGGCTGAGCCAAGGGCGGCTTTAAACCTATCCAAGCCTTCTGATTTTACGGCGAGCAATAAGCCCGGGTTGGTACAAAACTGCCCCGCACTCATAGTGATAGATTCGCCGTAGGTTTTAGCCAGTTCTTCGGCACGGTTTTGCAGGGCCTGCGGCAATAATATTACCGGATTAATGCTGCCCATTTCGGCAAATACCGGGATAGGCTCATCGCGCTCGCGCGCCATTTTCACCAATGCCATGCCGCCTTTAAGCGAACCCGTAAAGGTTACGATTTTTGTTTTAGGATGCTTCACCAACGTTTCACCAACGGTATAACCATCATCGAACAAATGCGAAAAAACGCCATCAGGCAGGTTGTGCTTTTTAGCCGCCTGCATAATTACTTCGGCAACCAATGCGCTCGCACCCGGGTGTGCCGGATGCGCTTTAACCACTACCGGGCAACCGGCAGCCAGTGCCGAAACGGTATCGCCGCCGGCAACAGAAAACGCCATAGGGAAATTGCTGGCGCCGAACACCACCGCCGGGCCAATAGGCACCAGCATTTTGCGGATATCTACGCGGGGTAAAGGTGTACGGTCTGGAATGGCGGTATCTACCACAGCATCCACCCAACTACCTTCTTCCAATAGGTTGGCGTACATATTCAGCTGACCGGTGGTCCTGCCACGCTCGCCCGTTAAACGGGGAATAGGCAGACCGGTTTCTGCTGCGCAGCGATTAAGCAATTCATCGCCTAGTGCGGTGATACCTTCTGCAATACTGCGCAAAAAGGCAGCTTTGGTTTTGGCATCGGTATGGCGGTAAACGGCAAATGCTTTGTCGGCGAGTTGCATGGCCGCATCGGCATCGGCAGCAGTTGCTGCCGAAAAGTCGCCCTCAAGTTCGGTATTGCTTGCGGGGCTCATTGCCTTGAAGCTTTTACCGGTTGGGGGTACTAACGAATATCCTATTATGTTTTGCGTGTTCATGTGTTCTATTTAAAACCTATTTAAACACCCAGTCATTGCGAGGCACGAAGCAATCATCGGCAAGCAGGTTGGGCTTACAGAGCGGCCCTGCTCACCGATGATTGCCTCGCTATCGCTTATAATGACGTGGTGGTGTTAGCGTGGTCAGTTGTCGCAGCTAATTTAGCTTTATCTTGCTAAACTCTATGCTCTTGCCGCTAATATCTAACACTTAGCTCACCCCGGTCACATCCACTTCCGCTTCTACACCCCAGCTACCGGCAGGCAGTTCGGGGCGATTTTTAACGGCATCGTTAATTATCTTTAAAACCCTTTCGCGCTCGCTGCCTACAACTTTCAAGCGCGGCAGGCGTACGGTTTCGGTACCCAGGCCAGTTACGCTTTCGGCAAGCTTAATGTATTGTACCAGTTTTGGATGGATATCCAGCTCCAGCACAGGCAAAAACCAGCGGTAAATAGCCAGAGCCTCCTGCATACGTCCGGCTTTAGCCAAACGGAAAACAGCTACCGTTTCACGCGGGAAGGCATCAACCAAACCGGCTATCCAGCCGTCGGCACCCATAAAAAGGCTTTCGAGGGCTAACGTATCAACACCTGTCATAATCGCGAACCTATCGCCGAAACGGTTGATCATACGGGTTACGTTGCTTACATCGCGGGTTGATTCTTTTACCGCCTGGATATTCGGGTATTGAGCCAGCTCTTCAAACATATCCAATGTAACCTCAATCTTATAATCGATGGGGTTATTATATATCATGATAGGCAAGTGCGTACTTTGGGCCACATCTGCAAAATACCTTACCGTTTCGGCATCGTCGGCTTTGTAGCGCATCGGCGGCAGCATCATTAAACCATCCGCTCCATATTTTTCGGCATTTTTTGCACACTGCAACGCGCCTTTGGTTGTTTGCTCGGCAATGTTCAACACTACATATGCACGCTTGTTAACCACCTTAACGGTATGTTCCAGCAGCGCAATCTTCTCTGCTTCGCTTAACACGCTTGCCTCGCCCAGCGTACCGCCAAGTACTATACCGTTTGCACCGGCCTCTAGCTGCGCCTCGATATTCTTATCAAACGCGTCAAAATCTAATTCATCATTGTCGGTAAACTTTGTTGTTACCGCGGGGAATACCCCTTTCCATACTATACTCATATTATTTTACTTTATTATTTATCTTCAACGTCATTGCGAGGAACGAAGCAATCACCGGCAAGCAGGTCGGACTTGCATGGCGGCTCTACAAGCCGATGATTGCCGCGCTATCGCTCGCAATGACGCGTTTTATTTTTTTAAGCCCTTCCGCTCACGAGCCGATAGGGTTTGGGGGGCTACCTAATTCACCCTCAGCAACAACACACCGTGTGGCGCTACGCTGGCTTTAAAATCGCCTGCGCTTTTGGCCAAATCCTTTTGTTGCCATACGTTGCGGATGCTGGTATATGCACCTGCTGTTTGGCTATCCAGCGTAATGGTTTGGTACTTATCGCTCAGGTTAAACAGGCCTATTGCCCTGCTACCGTCTTTCATTTGTTTTACCCATATCTGGTAGGTATCGCCCTTTACAATTTGGCGGGCAGCTTTGCCCAATGCATCCTGATCTATGGCCAGCACTTCGCTGTTGGTAAGCAAGTTAAGGGTAAATTTATCCAGCGCACCCATATCACAACCTATTAACAGTGGTACCGACTGCAAGCTCCACAAGCTGATGTGCGTATATTGCTCATCGGCAGTAAGACGACTGTTATGCAGGGTTGGCCCCCAGCCTACTTTGCCTACAACCAGCATATCGGGGTCGTTAAAGTGACCGGGCTGCGCAAACTTAGCGGCTTCGTCCTGGTTAAAACCAATGTGCGACATGCTCTGCCAGGTATCTTCAATATCGCCTGTAGTGCGCCAGCTGTTGCCACCGGTTTCGGTGCCCCACTCCCACACTTTGCCCCAGCCATATTGGCAAAAGCTCAGCATAATATCACGGTTTACTTTATCCAATGATTTGCGTATTACCTGATAAGGTTTCTTTAAATCATCAAGCGTTGGCTTCGAAGCTGTTACTTCGCTGTATGAGCACCAATCGTATTTCAGGTAGTCGATACCCCAGTCGCCATAGGTTTGGGCATCCTGGTCCTCGTGCTGCCAGCTGCCTAAGTAGCCGCCGCAGGTAGTTGGGCCGGGCGATGAGTAAATACCCATCTTAAGCCCCAGGCTATGTACATAAGCAGTTGTGGCTTTCATATCCGGGAACTTGCTGTTGGTCGTAATCGCACCGTTTGGCAGGCGTTTATCTATTTCCCATCCATCGTCTATATTCACGTAGTTCCAGCCGTAAGCGGCCAGTTTTTGTATCATTGTGTTGGCGGCGGTGCGCACGCGGGCGTCATCCACGCTCAGTCCGAAGGCGTTCCAGCTGTTCCAGCCCAAAGCTGGGGTCAGGCCAATTTTATCGCCTATACTAATGGTAATTTTTTTGCTGTTGCTGCCCAATGCATTGCTTGCCGTAAGCGTTACGTAATAATCGCCTTTGGGGGTAATTGCGCCGGTGATGATGCCGGTTTTGCTATCCAGCGTTAACCCTTTGGGTAAACCTGCAGCTTTATAGGTAATGGGTTTTTGCCCCGTTGCAGGTATCAGGTACAAAAAGGGGTTACCCGGTCTTGCACCATAAACCTCGGGACCATTTATTTTTGGCTGTGCCGATGGTGCCGGTGTGAGGATATACGGTGTACTTTCTGTTTTTACAATTTTGGTTCCCGATAAGCTATCGGTAAACACGTAGCTCAGCACGTACGATTTCCTCTCGAGCGCGGCTGCGTTGAAAGTATAGGTAAACGGCTTGTGGTTTGTGAAAGCCGCTTTGTTTGTTTTTTGATAAAGCACTTTGCCTGTCTCCGGGTCGGTAACTGTAAAATCCAGTTTGCCTTTGTAGGCATAGCTGCCTTTTGATACCAGCTTGACAGATTTGCCTACGCTGTTCTTGTCGCCGTAAATGAATTCCGCTTCGGTGTTGATGGAAACGTAATCCATAATATCGTTCATGCTGATGCTGAACTTATTGCCGTAAAGTCCGCCATCGCCGCCGGTATCAAATATGCGTATGGCGATTACGTTTTCTTTATCCCACAAAATAGCTGGGTTGTTGGCGGCCAGTACATAGCGGCGCGGGCCATAGTGGCCTTCTTTGATATTACTACCCGTTTTGGCTACCAGCTTACCGTTGAGATACATCTCGTCGTTATCGTCAACATTCTGCAAATCAAAACTGAGGCTATCTTTTAAGTATGCATTGTTTTTTAATGATACGGGGATTGTTACACGCAGGCGATACCAGCCGAAACCGTTACGATCTGGATAGCCTTGCTGCTCCCAGGGTTTGGCTACATCAATGGGTTTCCATTGGCTGTCGTTATAGGTTGCATCACTATAGATGGTGCTGTCGCCGGGCATGAATTTCCAGCCGGAGGCAAGTGAAACCTGCGCATCGGCCTTTGCAAAGCAGACCAGCAGGAACAAAATGGCGAATATCTTTTTCATTTAATAGGGATTTGGTTTATTGGCTGATAATATCGACATATTTTACCTGTTCCGGAAACCAAACCATCATCTCTCCTTTACCCCGGTTGGCCCATGCGTAGTAGGGTATGGCGGTAAGCGTTTTTGTTTCGGTGCTGATGCTTTGCTTATCGGCATCTATATTGATGGCCTTTACATCGGCCTTTAAAACGGTTACGCCATTGAGCAGGCCCGCATCAAATTGCGAGGTGAACACCGCATCTTTAGGGATGATGATATTGCTGGCCAGGCCGCCGTTATCCTTCCACTCGGCGGCGTACATCAGCGGGCCGCGCTGCAGGGCTATTCTGCCGGCATCGTTGGGTAGTTTATCGCTGGCTACCACGCGCTGCACATCCATAGGCAACAGCATTTCTACTTTGTCGCCTTTTTTCCATTTTTTGCTGATGACGGCGTAACCTTTTTCTATTTGGTAATCTACCGGTTGACCGTTCAGCTTAATAACTACTTTCTTGTTAAGGGGTTGCTGATAGCTGTACAGATCTGATGGTACCGCCTGGTTCTGTGCCCAGCCGGGGATTCGTATCTTGAAATTCATGTCCATAGCCGAAGCAGGGTTGATGATAAAGGCTAACCCTCCATCCCATGGATAATTATTTTGCTGGGTTATCTGCAAGGATTTTTTATTTACCAGCATGCTCCCCGTACCGCTTATGAATAGGTTCACGAACACATCCTTGCCGTTTTGCCCATAAATATAGCCCGGCACCGAAGGGATGAGCCTGGCGATATTGGTTGGGCAGCAAGAGCATACGAACCAGCCCGAACGCTCGCGCTCGATATCGGGATGATTAAAATGCTCCTGTATTTGCATGGCATTGGTATAAAAGAATGATTTGCCATCCAACCCAACGCCGGATATAAGACCGTTGTACAATACTTTTTCCAACACGTCGATGTACTTAGCATCTCCGTGCAATAAAAACATGCGCTGGTTCCAAAACACGCTACCAATAGCGGCGCAGGTTTCGTTATAGGCAGTGGTGTTGGGCAGTTCGTAATTATCGCCAAAGCGTTCGCCATCGCCAACGGCACCTATGCTGCCCTGTACGTACATTTTCTTTCCCACCATGTTATCCCATATCTTATCTATGGCTGCCAGGTATTCTTTGTCGCCTGTCAGGGCTGCCACATCGGCCATACCAGAGTATAGGTACATGGCGCGCACGGCGTGGCCCTCGGCTTCCTCCTGATTAATGACAGGTTTATCATCCTGATAGTAGGTGCCGTTTTCCCAAACGTTTTTGCTTTTTTTATTGTAAGGCTTTTTGCCGCGCTGATCTATGAAAAATTTAGCCAAATCAAGGTATTCCTTTTTCCCCGTGATGCGGTAAAGGCGTACCAGGCCCATCTCTACAATTTCGTGGCCTGGCGCAACGGCCCTTTTCCCCGGACCGAAAGTTGCTACCAGCAGGTCGGCATTTTTAAGAGCGATATTTAAAAAGTTGCGTTTGCCGGTTGCCATAAAATGGGCGGCTGCACCCTCGTACATATGGCCGGCGCAGTATAGTTCGTGACTTTGCTCGTTCTCTTTTACCCAACGCTCGGGGCCGGCCGCACCTCCGGGGTGCAGGGGGTCGATAGTGCGGTAGGTGTATAAGTAGCCATCTTTTTCCTGCGCTTTGCCAACAATGGCAATCAGCGAATCGAGGTAGGCATCTAATTGCTTATCGGGGTGTACGGCCAACGAGTACGAGGCCCCCTCTATGGTTTTGTAGATATCGGTATCATCAAAGGCGTAAACGGTGCAAAACTTGCCCTTGCCTTCAGCAGCCATCTCAAAATTCTTTATCCTGCCCGTGGTTTTACAACGATCGAAAGATGCCGGAATGGTAACCGTTCGGTTGATTTCGATGCGCGAGTTCCAGAATTTATCCACCAGCGTTACCTTGGTGAAGGCCACAGGCTGTATGGGATAATCGTTCATCTGCGCTGATGCCGAAGTACCGCCAAACGCTAACAGCAAAAAAAGGAGCTTCTTCATGTGCAAAAAGGATTGTTTGATAGCTAAAGGTTAAGCTATTCAAAAGTACGCTAAAAGAAATGGTGTGTTGATTGGTTTTTATCTAATTATCACTAAATATTATCATGATAACTAATTATGTACGCTATTTTACGATAAAATACAATCATTCATGATAATCTGTAAACATATAGTACTTTGTATTGCATAATACTATATTAAACATATATCTTTGTGGAAATCCAATCCAATAAAAACAATGAAAACAAAAAACAACTATTTAAAAGCGACCGCATTGGCCGCTGCTTTGATACTGGCAAGCAGCACCATCAGCTTTGCGCAGTGCGACAAACCAATATTCCTGGCCTCATCGGCAACTAATTATTATAACGCTAAAGGCGAACTGCAACGCACTAAGGACGAAGAAACGATTATCACCCTCACCAAAACAGAAGTAATAATTGCGCCCGGCGATGAGGCGCATAAAATGACCGGCCCCATAAAATCTTACAGTTGCAACTGGACGATGCCCTATAAAGAAGGAAAAACCGTAGTGACTTCCACATTTACCGATGGCGGCAAGGAGCTAAATGCCACCATTACCATAGAAGGCAAAGGGGGCCAGGTTACCGTAACCATGGTAGCAGCAGAAATGCCCGATATGAGGATACAGGTGGTAGCGGATAAGTTTGAGTAATTGCCACTTCATTAGCTTTGGCAACTTTTTAGAGTTGTCAAAGCTTTTAATTATATTTGTCATAAGCAGATAAGAAAGATGGTTATTACAATTAACAAGGATACCAAAGCAGAAGATTTAGATAAGGCGCTTAAAAAACTGCAAAAAACTAAAAAGAAAGGCATGAGTAGCTTTTACGGAAAACTCAAAGGCACTTTTGGCGATGGGCTGGAATATCAGAAAAAGTTAAGGGATGAATGGGATTAACTACTTGGTTGATACCAACTGCTTTATCTATTTGCTCGATGAAAACCCCATAATGTTACCCTTTTTGGAAGATACCTGGGCTTTTTCATATGTTACAGAGATAGAACTATTATGCAAAAAGGGCATAAGCAGCCATGAGGAACTTGTTATAAAAGACATGTTGAACTCGTGCTTTAAAATAAATCACACACAAAAGCTAACTGATACAGTTATCAGCTTAAAAAGAAAATATCATATTAAGCTACCTGACGCCATCATAGCTGCCTCCGCTCAATTACTTCAAATACCTCTAATTACTGTAGATAAAGGTTTTGCCAAAATCTCAGATATCGATTGTATCCTTTTAGATTTCTAAGTTTAGGGATAAAACACATCGTGTACCATCCCTAAACTAATCTGTTACCACCAGCCTCCAATCCTTACAGCTGCTTTATCTTTATATTCCTATAGTTCACATCAAATCCATGATCCTGCAATAGCAGGTGCCCTTTCGGGGCTTCACCGAAATCTTTCCAAATTTTGTATTTGCTGATGGCTACCAGATCGCGGTATGCCTGCGAGCCACGGTCGTATTCCAGCACTTTAATGCCGTTGAGGTAATGCTCTACGTGGTTATTGGGATATACTACAATGCGACCGATATTCCAGGCACCTATGGGGTGCACAAAGCGAGCCTGTTTTTTGGCGGGGATCAGGTCGTAAAGCGAAGCCAGGGTGCGGTTGCCATCGCGGCCCAACTTGGCATCGGGGTGCACGGCATCATCCAGCACCTGGTACTCCAGACCTATGGCCGAGCCGCTAGTTTTCTCGCTCAAGGTAACAAAGTATTTCACCCCGCTATTAGCGCCTGTTACCATTTTAAACTCGAACGACAGGTCGAAAGCGGCATACTCTCCATCTGTAACAATATCGCCGCCATTCGTAGCTTCGCCACCTACCGAGCCCAGTACCGAAATGGTGCCGCCTTTTACGCTCCAGCCCTTTGCCGGGAACGTAGCGGCGGTTGCGCTGTGCCAGCCTTTGTTGCTCTTGCCGTCAAACAGCAGTTTCCAGCCGCCGTGCTCCTCAAAATCCGTCAGCTTATTGGGCATCAGGTTCACTACATAAGTATCTTCTGCAAATGGTTGCGGGCTAAGCTTGCCCGTTTTTATCTGGATGTTTTTGAAAAATATCTTTTTGCCCGCTTGGCCGGCTTCACTAATAGCGTGTACCTGCAGGCCTATAAAACCTTTGTTATCCAGCGTATCAACCACAAAGGCTTTGGCTATGCCGTTTACCCAGGTCTTTGTAACATTGCCAATGCACTCTACTTTAATGTGGTTGTACTCGCCGGTTTTCCAAAGCTCCCTGGCTTTGGCGTTCAGCTCCATGGGGTATAGCCAGTCGCGGCGGCCTTCGTCGTAAATACCGCCGGTCCAACTGCGGTCGCTGGGGTCAACTTCGCATTGCTTGCCGTAAACCAAGCCCTTGCCTTCGTGACCGGCCGGATCGTAATGGCTGCGCACCTGCACACCCGAGTTGGTGAGGTTGCTTTCGGTCATCACATCCAGTTCCAGCACAAAATCGCCGTATTCTTTTTCGGTTACCAAAAAAGTGTTGCCGCTGTTAAGCACCGCCGTACCGATGATTACGCCATTATCCACAGCATATTCCGCATTGCCGGCCAGTTTTTTCCAGCCTTTTAAGGTTTTACCGTCGAACAGGCTGGTATAGCCCGGTTTAATTTGTGCCGATGCTGCCTGCATGCCAAGGGTCGTTACCCCGGCCAGTATCCATATTTTTAGGTTATTCTTCATGTTTATGGTTGATGTGTTATACACTTTTATCTCTTAAAGTACCCATACTTACTTTTTATTACGGGAGCGTGGACGCTTGACCGGGCGAGCGGCTCTACCGCGGCTTTAAGCCCCACCTAAATCCTCCCGGTAGGGAGGACTTTAAAACAAAGTGGCCGAACCGAAGTCTCCCCTACCGGGGGAGATTTAGAGGGGGCTAGCCTACACCTTCAAATCCCAACCCGGCTCGTAATCCCTTGTCCAAAGCTTCATGGCTTCGGGGTCGTGCAGGATGTGGCCGTTAGTGGGGTCGCAGTTCAGTACCCTGCCCATGCGCTGTGCTATGTTGCCCAGTTGCGGTATCACGGTTGATTTATGGCCGTTGATGATGGTTTGGTTCAGCTGCGTGTCGCCCTGTATCGAGGTGATAAAGTTTTGCAGGTGCACCCTGTCCAGCAGTTCGGTTGGGCTTACTTTATTGCCCGCATCTACCGGGGTTTCGTCTTTTATCTCTTTTACCAGCTTGTTATCGTAATCAAAAACCTGGTAGCCATTGCCGCCACCATAGTTGATGGTGCCCTTATCACCATAAAATACCACACCGCGGCCTACGCCTTCGCTATTGAAACTATTGCAGCTGCGCCCTTCCCAGCTTAAGGCCGTATTATTGGGGAAGTTGGCTAAAATGGTTTGCGTATCGGGGGTTTCCCAATCATCCTTAAAGGCAAAGCGCCCGCCCGATGAAGTTACCCTATCCGGGAAATCAACACCCAGTCCCCAGCGCATTACATCTATCTCGTGCGTACCGTTGTTCAGGGCCTCGCCTGTGCCCCAGTTCCAATGCCAGTGCCAGTTATAATGTATCAGGTTATCTTTATAAGCTTTGCGCGGGGCGTAGCCCTGCCATAGTTCGTAATTTAAATTAGAAGGCACCGGCGCAGGTTTACCAAAACCAATGGATTTACGGTTGTTTACATACCAGCCACGCGCAAAATACGCCCTGCCGATAATGCCATCGTGCAGTTCCTGCACCATCTTCTGCACGTTACTGAAACTGCGGCGCTGGCTCCCCATCTGCACCAGTTTATTATACTTAGCAGCTGCAGCTATGGCCATTTCGCCTTCGTGCGGGTTGTGGCTACAGGGTTTCTCTACATACACATGCTTGCCGGCCTGGCAGGCCAGTATGGTGGCAGGCGCGTGCCAATGATCGGGCGCGGCTATTACCAGGGCATCCAAGTCCTTCTTCTCCAGCAACTGGCGGATATCGGTAATGCCTTTTGGCCGTTTGCCGGTTATTTTTTCAATTTCGGCGATGCATTTATCCATCGCTTTACTGTCTACATCGCAAATGTAGCCTATCTCGGTATCGGGTATGGCGGCCAGCTTTGCCGCCAAAAAGGCACCGCGACTGTTTACGCCCATCACACCTAACACTACTTTTTTATTGGGCGAGCCTTTAAATACGCCGCCCATGGCCATTTGCGAGCCAACGAGGAAACTGGTGCCGGTGAGGGCCATGTTCTGGATAAATCTTCTGCGTTGCATAAAACCGGGTTTGGTAAATGTATTTACGGTAATTGGTAAAGGCTAATTTAGGTTTTTATGTATTTACTTGTGTGTAACATTAATACATAAATTGAGGTAGAGGATATTTAAACACAGAGTGCGCCGAGGTTTACACGGAGGTCGCGGAGTTTTTGTTCGGTTGAACTTATAAATCTCTGTAACCTCTGCGTTTTTATCTTTGTGGCCTCCGTGTTTAAATCGCCACCAAAGGCCACAAAAAAAGCAGGCCCCGTACCACCGAAGCCTGCTCAAACGAAAACTCTAACTCACAAAATCAAAACTTATATATCGTCTCTGGCGATGTATAACTTATAGATGCTTTTGGCAGCCAATAGTTTAATTCCTGTAAAAAAATAAGCCTTTTACGCAGATAATTTTTTTTAGCTTATGTTTGCTTCAAATAACAACGCCACCAAAGCGATTCATTGTACAGATGCTGAACATCGACGAGATCAAAAAACCCATTGCTGCAGAAATTGATGTTTTCGAAGAGAAATTCAAGGTTTCGATGCAAAGTTCGGTACCCTTGCTCGATCGCATTACCCACTACATCGTAAAACGAAAAGGCAAGCAAATACGCCCCATGTTCGTATTTTTTTCGGCCAGTATTTGCGGGGGAATCAACGAAAGCACCCATCGCGGCGCGGCTTTGGTAGAATTGCTGCACACGGCCTCGCTGGTGCACGATGATGTGGTTGATAACTCTTACCAGCGCCGCGGTTTCTTCTCCATCAACGCTTTATGGAAAAACAAAATAGCTGTTCTGGTGGGCGATTACCTCCTATCCAAAGGCTTGCTGCTATCCATAGATAACGGCGACTTTGCTTTACTTAAGATCGTATCAGAAGCGGTGAAGCAAATGAGCGAGGGCGAACTGCTACAAATAGAAAAAGTGCGCCGCATGGATATTGGCGAACCGGTTTACTACGAGGTTATCCGCCAAAAAACCGCATCGCTCATCGCATCCTGCTGTGCCTGCGGGGCAGCATCTGCCGGTGCCGACGAGGAAACCGTAGAGAAAATGCGCCTCTTTGGTGAGCATATCGGCATTGCTTTCCAGATCAAAGATGATATGTTCGATTTCGGTACCGACGATGTGGGCAAACCCGTGGGCATCGATATCAAAGAAAAGAAAGTTACCCTGCCACTCATCTACGCGCTGAACAACAGCAGCGCCGCCGATAAAAAGCGCATCATCAACCTGGTGAAAAACCATAACGACGAACCCAAAAAGATCGCCGAGATCGTAAGCTTTGTAAGGCAAAAAGGCGGACTGGAATACTCGGAGATACAGATGAAAAAATACCAGGAAAGCGCCTTCGCCATACTGGATACCTTTCCCCCAAGCCCTGCCCGCACGGGCCTGCAGCAACTGGTGCGGTTTACTACGGAAAGGAATAAATAATAGGTTGCGTCGCTTTTTAATTCCCCCATAGCCATGGGTTTGAAACCCTTGAAAATTTGCTGTCATTGCCCCTCAGCACTGCCAATCCGTTCCATAAATGGAACGGCAATGAAGGTACATTGCCGTTTACCATATTTGATTTGCACCAATGACCGCAAACCCACCTTCATTGCCGTCGACTTTTAGTCGACGGGCTACGGAAAGGAATAAATAACACCCCACGCTTTTTAATTCCCCTCTTGAGAGGGGGCGCGGTAGATTGTGCGGCTGCAGGGGTGTGTTTGCCACTATGCAATAACGCCATGCACAGCGCACAAACACACCCCTCCACCCCTCTCAAGAGGGGAATCGCACACTCCCCCGCGTTTTAAATGCTTACAATATCACCCAAAACTTATTAACTTAGCAACATGCAAGGCATCGATTTCAGCTTCCTGAAACCCACTATCCCTAATATACTGGATGTGTTGTTGGTGGCATTCATACTGTACCAGCTGTATAACCTCATGCGGGGCACCATCGCCACCAATATCTTCATCGGTTTCATCGCGATATGCCTGCTGTACAAAGTGGTAGAAGCACTGGACATGAAGCTGCTTACCGCTATCCTCAGTCGCTTTGCCAATGTGGGCATCATTGCCATCATCATCGTTTTTCAGCAGGAGGTGCGGCGGTTTTTGCTGCTGGTGGGCAAGAATGCATCGCTGCAGCGAAACAAGGCCTGGTGGAAGTATTTCTTTGGCAAAGCCGAAGCCGAAAAGAACAACTACGCCCGCATCAAACCCATCATAGATGCCTGCAAAACCATGAAGCAAACCCGCACCGGGGCACTCATCGTGTTCGCTAAGTATTACGACGAGCAATTTTACCAGAACAGCTGCGAGGTGGTAGAAGCCAAAATATCCAAACGCCTGCTGGAGGCCATCTTCCAAAAGAACAGCCCCCTGCACGATGGTGCGGTGGTAATAGCCGGCAACAAAATTAAATCGGCCAGCTGCATTTTGCCCGTAACCGAAAAAGCCGACCTCCCCGCGCAATTCGGCCTGCGCCACCGGGCCGGAATAGGTGTTACCGAAGCCAACGACGCTACCGCCATCATCGTATCAGAAGAAACCGGCGAAATATCCTACGCCAAACAAGGCCGCATCAAAATGAATATCAGCTTCGCCGAACTAGAGAAGTTGTTAAATAAGGATTTTTAGGGAGGGACCTACATCATAAAGGAGCCATCGCGCCACAACCACCTTCACCACCCCGTCATTTCAGGCGAGCCGGAGTGGGAAAGTTTTGTCGACGATAACCATACCTCGGTAGCACCGCGTATAGGTTCCCTCCTCGCCCTATTGCGCAAGGTCCCTGCGCTCGTTCGGGATGACATGGTGGTGTATTTATCTTAAAACTTGTTATTTCGATGAATAGGGGGCCTCATAATAGCGACAATTATAGGCAATTTAAACTGCGCGAAGTATGTTGCTGTTGATGGTTTCTTTAAATAAAATTTTGTCGTCCACGTGAAAAGCAAGGGTACTGTAAGTCTTCACCCTGCCATAAATAAACGATATAGAAGCCGGCGTGCGTAATTCTAACAGCATGTTATAACTATCCAAACTATTAAGCGGAGAAAGACACCCAAAACCCGGTGATTTTTCCGTCACCGAGGCAACTTGTTTGATAGATTCGATCTCCGTTAAAGGGATTTCTGTTTGGGCCAGCACACCATACCGCAGGATGAGCACATTATCTCTAATTTCAATGGGCCTCCTAAAAAGTGCCCTTGCCACCCCCATTAACTGCAACGCAGCATACACACTCAGGCCCGAAATGATCCAGGCCGCCTTATTGTTCCATTTAGCTAAAAGCAGGTGTATTGCTGCAGTTTCCATCAAAACCATAAATACCAAAACACTAAACAAGGCAACGGTGCCGGTGTCTTTGTGGTAACTGAAACGCTGATGATCATACTTGATTTTTCCTCTGTGAAAAAACAGGTAATATAATATGCCGATTTCTGATGATACAATATACGCTATGCGGTTTGGGATAATCGTAAACGTGGCTTTTTTAAGTTCATCGTAAAAATCGCCATGACGGAGCGCATTGTTTTTGTAAGCCTTCGAGGCCTGTCTAACTTTTACGATTAAGAAAGTAACGCCCACTACCTCTATTACCGGAACGATAAACAATTTGATGTAATGGAGTAATACTTGTTCATTCTTGGGTATAACTAAACCGGCAACAACAATACCAGTCGTAAAAAGCAGCGAAGAAAGATACTTAGCACCTGACGACCTATAATTTAAAATAATGGGCAAAGACGGTATTATGAAAACAAGATCCAACGTAACTGCAATAGCCAGTGCACCACTATACGCAGGCAAAAAGTTTTTGTACAGCACGATGATTAAAAAGCAACTACATAGCACTATCGTTGATACTAAAGCCAATAAAAAACGTTTTTGCTTTTTTATATTCATTGCATTTCGGGTATTATTTTGTTCATTGCCGTATAGCTTTGATCACTTTGTAAACCTTATCTCCGTTGGCGTACACGGAAGAAGGAGTTGGAACATCTACGTAGAATGGGAACCTGCGCCCGAGTTGGATCGGTAAATATTATGCTCCTAAAGGTACTCATTTAGGAGCGTCTTTTTTGAAGATATTTGCATTTAGCAAGGCTAAATGCAAAACAGGGCCGCATCAAAATGAACATCAGCTTCGCCGAACTAGAGAAGCTGCTGAATAAGGATTTTTAGGAGGTTGAAGGGCTAAAGGCAGTGTATTTGTATTATTCTTTTTTCTTTAAAGAACTAAGGAACGTAAGCAGATCCGCTAATTCTTGTTTTGACATGGTTTGATTTAGGCCGACCGGCATCATAGAGGCCGATAGCTTTTTTATTTGCTTAACATCACTTGTTTTAATTTTCTGAACGGAGCCTCCGGGGTATTTCAATTCGATATCTGTCTCTGTCCGGCTCGAAATAATCCCCATCAGGGTAGATCCATCTTTCATCATAAGTTGTGAAGTCTCATATCCAAAATTAATACCTGCAGAAGGGTTAACAATAGCATCAAACAATCCCTCCTTTGGTAACTTGGCACCTATTTCTGATAAATTAGGCCCAAATTCAAAACCGGCTTTATTAGCTCTATGGCATACGGAACAGGATCTTAGGAAAACAGCATTCCCTTTCAACGCGTTTCCTTTTAAAGCCAGTATGGCATTCAAATTAGCAGACGGCACCTTTGTTTTAGCAATTTTGGCAACATTGGTTTTGGGTAAAAAGGCTGTTGCTTTGTCGAGTGTGCTTTTTCTGAGTGTTCCGCTCAAGCCTGCAACAGCTGGCGTAATTAAACTTTGAAGTAATTTACCACCCTGCAGCATTTCCAGAACGCGGTCTTCCCCATTTTGGCTTTTACCCAGCGCTTGAATTGCTTTTTGACGAGTGGCTATGCTGTACTGATCTGATAAAATCACCTTCGACAGGATAGCAATTGATTCATCGTTGCCTATTGCACCAAGTACTGATAAAACGTTCGACGCCTCTTTTTCATCTTTACCTTTAATAACATTCAGGAAACTAACGTCATCATTAGCTTTAAGTAATAGCCTGGCCGCATCGGCCCCTATTCCTCCGCTCTGATATCCTCCGCTACTCTGAATACCTTTGCTTTTTACCAGATCTATCAATCTATCGGCTTCTGTTGTAATATTATACTGTTTTACCATATCAACAAAATCGGGTGTCCCCGTGTAGGAATTTAAAACCAGTTGAACCTGCTCCCTGGCTGCAGGCGAAGCTGATATATCCTGAGGGGTTAAAGACTTCAATAGCATTGCACTTAATTGCAAATCTTTACCATTGTTTTCTTCTAATAATTTCACCAAAGCTTTAGATTTATCGGGCTGCGGATAAAAATCAAAAGCTCTTAAATACCTCAAACGGGATTTTAATGGCACACTTGCATCTTTAGCCAGCGTTACCAGGTACGGAAGTGCCATTGTTGTCCGGGCCCGCCACACCATATCCCTGCCTCCGGCTGTTGATAAAGGATAAGGCACTACTTTGAGGTAGGCTGCAAAGAATTGGTCCCATTGCTTGTCGGCCCCTATACCCAGCGCCTCCAAATACCATTTGTCATTACCAGTATGTTTCGCCGCAAGTGCCGCCCATATGGTGGCGGCATCCGGTTCATTCCTGTGCCGTAATGCAATCGCACAATCGCGCCTTACCTGTGCGTCTGCATCATTTACTAAAGCTGCTGCAAGCTTAATCACGTCGGTATTTACTTCTCTTGCCGCCCTCAGCCCGGTTATCCTTAAATAAGGGTTAGCATCGTTGATGGCTTCGGAAAGATATTTTGTGGCCTTTGTTGATTTTGAAAGCACCCACAGGGCCCGCGCACGCATACGGGGATTGGGCGATGTTAACCACAACTTCTCCAACTCCGTTATGGCCGATTCGCCCATGCCGGTTAATGCGATGAAAGCATGCCTGCGAACGCCGAGATTTGGATTTTGCAAGGCAATTACTGCACCCGTTGGCGTGGTATAATCCTGTTCGGGTATTTTATAAGTATTTTTCATGCCTTCCGGAACAACCCGGTATATGCGGCCACGCTGAAGATCGCCCACCCGGTGCCCACCAACGCCGGGATCGTACCAGTCGGCTACTATTAAAGAACCATCCGGCGCTGTACAAACATCTGCCGGGCGAAACCATTGATCGCGATCGCCGTTAAGCATGTTCACGATACCGGCAGTATATCCCGCGCCAGCTTTTTGGACAGGATAGG
Source organism: Mucilaginibacter psychrotolerans (assembly GCF_004519315.1). GTDB lineage: Bacteria > Bacteroidota > Bacteroidia > Sphingobacteriales > Sphingobacteriaceae > Mucilaginibacter > Mucilaginibacter psychrotolerans. The sequence continues at coordinate 23,654 of NZ_SOZE01000032.1, read as the reverse complement.
CCCGAACAACATTATGTCCCGGTTCGGCATGGATCATCCCATTTTGAAACTGCTGCGTTAACAGCGTCCCTTCATAAAAAACCATTCCGGTGGGGGAGCCGGAGCCCGTTTGTAAAAGATTGGGGATAACACCCGGATCATTTTGATGCCAGTGACGCAGCGGGATCGAATCTTCCATATTAATGCGTTTAGCACTCCAGCCCGCACCGGTTACTTCATCGGTGTAGCCATAATTTCCGTATTCCATTACGTAATTGATCCGTACGCCTTTATTCCCGTCATCATCATTATCACTTTGCCATATATTGCCATAACTATCTACGGCCGCTTCGTATTCGTTCCTGAAATTATGGCCCAGGCATTCCACATGCGTACCGTCCGGGTCGCAACGGAATAGCATTCCCTCTTTGTATTTTTTTGGCCCTATCTCATCACCATCCTGATCAAGCACTACCTCATTATTTTTATCTCTGAGGGTTTTACCGGCATTCCCAAAATTGAAATATAGTTTACCATCGGGGCCAAATGCAAAACCGTGTATGCCGTGATCGTGTTGTTCGCCGCTTATCCCCTGGAACAGTATTTCCTTCCGGTCGGCTTTACCATCATTATCATCATCATAAAAAGCCCAAACATAGGGGCTTTGCGATACCAACACCCGGTTACCTAACACGCACACACCTAAAGGTGCATTAACCTCGGGGCCCTGATAAAACACCGTGCTGGTTTCCAAACTTCCGTCTCCATCCTTGTCTTCCAGAATCAGGATGCGGTCGCCGGCCTCCCTGGGTTTGTTGTGATTAATCTCAAACCGGTAATTATAAGCCTCCGTTACCCAAACCCTCCCTTTTTCATCCACGTCGATATTGGTAGGGTTAATCAACATAGGTTCGGTTGCCATCGTTTCAACACGCAGGCCAGGCGCCACGTCCAGCTCCTTCAAGCCATTTTTAGCCAAATGTTTTTGTGCTTCGGTAAGCGGGGTATCAATGGTAGCCAATTGATACGATGCGTGTTTTTCAGTAATATTGGAAAAGGCACCCAATATTACCAACAAAGGAATAGCCGCCACTGGTGCGCTTATCAGAAAAAAAGGTTTTCTTTTATGGTTGTCCATTGCTATGTTTTCTTTTATTGTTGTTCGTTTCAATTTACATTACAAAATGCCGAACTTGTTTCGGCACCCCAGAGGACAGGTAGCCCTGCGGGGACACTATAATATCGAATGATGAATTTCGAATTTCGGACGCCGAAGTTTTTAACTTCATTATTCGGTATTGGACATTCGGTGTTCGATATTATACCGTCCCTGCGGCCCCCAACAGCAGTTCGTAAAACCATCACGTCATCCATACCGCCGCGACAAGCGTCCACGCTTGTCGCAATGTTTGTTGTGAGCGTCCACGCTCACGAACCAAATGTGCTAATGAGGTAAGCGTGGACGCTTACCATTTTTGCATCCAAGCGGGGACGCTTGGATGGGCGGAGTTGAAATAAATCCAACATGACGGGTTATATTTCCCCGTCCCCAGGGTCTGTTGAAAACGACCGTGCGACGACAAAATACGGGTTTTGCGCAAAGCTTGTGCGGTTATAAGTATTATCAATTGGTTGTTGATTACGTGTAAATTTAACAATAAAATATTCACAGTAGCAATGGCATTTTGGCTTGCCCCATTTTAATCATCCCGAACCGAGATACGAGGGAGGAATCTTATAAGGCACGCATGGTGTAGATATTAATCAGCAACGAGATGTTGTTTTCGGGATACGCGTCATTTTGCCCGAACCCGAATTTTTTGAAATCGCCGAATGGTCAGCATGTAAATGCAGCAATGCTAAATATTCCGTAAAATCCGGGTTCAAAAAACTCACGTCCCCGCAGGGTCTGTTGAAAACGACCCTGCGGACCCCAAGCGTCCTTTTGCCCGAACCCGAATTTTTTGAATTCGCCCAATGGTCAGCATGTAAACGCAGCGATTCTGGCAATCCTAAAAATTCCGTAAAATCCGGGTTCAGAAAACGGCCGATATTTTAACCCACTCACCCTAAGCGCCTAATAAAACAGTTTAAACTTTATGCCTTTAGGGCTGTCTATCCTCTAACGAAACATATACTCAGTCCATGAAAAAGATTTTTTATTTGCCCATAGCCCTTTTATTAATTGTTGCTGCATCCTGCGGCATGCAAAACCAACAGGCCGCAGATGCGCCGGCTAATGGCGGGCAAACCGCTGCCGCCAAAGGGCTTTACGCGGTACTGGCCATTAACCCCAGCATCCGCATGGGCGATGCCGTACAGCTAAAGTTTACCGTGTATAATCCTGCCGACAGCGCCCAACACTTCCTGAAATGGCAAACCCCATTTGAACCCCTGCTAAGCAAATACCTCGACATAAAAAATGAACAAGGCGAAGAATTGCAGTATAAAGGTGCAATGGCCAAAAGGATGATGCCGCCCCCGGCCGATGCGTATATCAGCATCCCCGCTAAAGACAGCTTGGTAGCCAATGTAGACCTCATGAAAGGTTATGCCCTCAGCAAACCCGGCAAGTATACCATTACCTACACCAGCGAAAGTATCAGCGGGCTGAAGGCGGCACAAAGCGTATCGTTTGTTTACCGGTAGGTTGGTATGACATACTTGTTTATGCTGGCGCATGAGTGCCGCGTACCAGCAACCATATAATATCTACTTAAAAAGCATGGAACACCTGACAGGCTTGCATCAGCGGAGAGGAAATCTTGGGTTATGGAGGGATTTCGACTCTGTGCAAATAAAGCTAACTGCCCACAGAATGATGGCAGTCCCCGATATTCATCGGGGCCGAGCTTTGCCGGTCCCGACTACTGTCGGGATTGCTTCGGCCTGCCTGCCGGTAGGTAGGCCGCCCTACCTCGCTCAATTCCCCGCGCAGGCGGCTTCCCCTCTCAATCCCTACTGCAAATGCGAGGTAGATAAAGAACACCCATTTATTTACACATGCACCTTGCATGCTTGGGCACGGGTACACTGCGCGCTTGCCCGGCGCTGCATATCCGCGCCAGTTGAGGGCCAGCCGAGGGATTACGAGCTGGCTTTAATTCTCAATGCGCCTTTCGACCATTCTTGTGCAAATGAATCTATTCTTTCACGAGCAACCTGTTTTAGATAGCTATTTACAATTTCTTGCGATATTTTCTTAACCCAACTCTCTTCACGTAATCGAGACTTATAATCAAAGTCTTCTCCTAGATTCGCGACCTCGCCGTTAAAGTCTATTATTACGTCGTTAACAATAGTCTTTATTGCTTCGATAAAAGAGTTTCGATTCAATTTATCCAACACAAACAAATCAGGGTTTTTCAATAATTCTACACCCACGCTATCATTCTCCAATATTTGCCTAATCATATATAGAATCGCATATCTTGTTAATGCGTATTTAGCAACGAGTTGATTTTTTATGTTAGGCAGCTTTGAGATTATTATATCATCGATTAATTGTAACATTAAAATTCTGTGAGCCGTTACTTCTGGTCGACCAAATATTTCAGTGTATTTATCGTCGAAAACTTGGTATTTCCTATGGGTACCCCAAGGTTCTTTTAAATCAAATGACATAAAATATATTCCGGCATTCTCATTAGATATTACTCTCTTACCATTGCCGCCGGTTTCCCCTCGTTTAATTTCAAAAAAGTACTCACTTCCATAATGCAACATAAATTCATGTTGAAGTCGAGTTTGTATTTTGTTATTTGACTTAAAATCTCTTGCCTTAACGCCGTTTTGATTGTTTGAATAATGCGTTATAATTTTCGATAAATCAGAATCCACCGAAACTTGCACGATTTTTGTTAAAATCCTCAAATCCTCTGTCAACTCTTTTTGGTAATTGTATAGTGTAGTCAAACTTTGGCATCCGTTAACCACATAAAATGTTTTAATAGATAATTTCTCAGCAGTTTCTACAATCTGATTTGTTACAATGGTTATGCCATTGTGAAAGAGCGGAAACTTTTTATGCAGGGACTTATCTTTGATACTTTTTATAATGTCTCTATTTACATTAGTACCGCCTAACGAACCTCTTACATTATATGCGAATACAGACTGATCTGATATTCCTGGCATTTTAACCAATTCGGTACCCTTTAGAGGAATAATGTACGCTAGTGTATCTGCATCAACATAATGTTTAGCCATGGTTTGACCAGAGATGTCGAAATGAGCCTCCAAGTCGTGAGGAACGGCCCTCTCATGTGCTATGTATGTCCTCTCTAAAAATTCCTTCCCAATAAACTCGATGTTTTGAGTCTCAGTCAAGTAGGCGAGACCATTGTTATCAAGTTCGACATTGCTAATAAATATGCCTCTAATTTTATATTGGTCTAAAACAGCCAAAATGTTAAGCCGTTTTATAAGGCCTGCGACCTGAGCGCTTCCAGCAGTATCTATTAAATTTCGTATGCTTTCTTTAGTGTCAAATTGTGAAAGCGTGCCGGAAAATTCTTTTAATGCGGTATCTCCAACCGTTCGTCCTGGTTTTTGCGAAATTTTTGCTTGAAAAACATCTATTGTACCATTTGCGTCGTTCAAGTATATTCCGTCAATTCCTTTGTCCCCTTTTTGGTCACATACGGAATCAATAGCTTCTAAACTATCCAACCTATAGTAATTTTCTAAATACCATATTAAAAATGAGGCACTTTCAGACCGACTTGGGTCAATGTGATCTTTAATTAAGTCTAATATGTTTGGGTAATCGGTGGTTATCATGTAATTTGGTTTGGTTTTGTATAGTTACAAGTTAATATTGAGATATCCATCTAGTAATCAAAAATTAATCACTAGATGGCTGGCGCAAGGACGTAACGAAAAGAGCGCCCCTCCTTGACGTGACACAGCACAGATTAGGAAAGTGCAACACACCTGCGACTTTATGGCTAGCCGAGGGGGCTAATTGAAACCATTTGGTAAATATTAAGAACATTAATAATCCTCGATATTTAAATTTACCGTTCCATATTGATTACAATGCATATTGGCCACTAGCCCAAGATTGCGCGGCTATTTGGTATTATTTTTTTAAAGCTTTATTGAGAATAAGAGCAAAGTCAGATTCTGACTTTATTTGCGAGTAGCGTTTTTTTGGTTTATACTTAAAAGATTCTCGAGCAGGATGCTTTTTCGACTCTGAACTCACTAGTTCAAGTGTATAAATACCATGTTTATACTCGATAACTTTGGTTTCGACTTTTTTACCAACTATTTTCGGCTTCAAAAGTTTATCTTTCAGAACACCATAATATTTATCTTGTACCATTACATCAGCAGTTCCGTCGACAAGATAAAATATTCTTGAGTTTACCTCATCGCCAGGTGCCGGCAATTGACATAACTGATAGTAGTTTTCAACCGCTGGGGTCTTTTGGGTTAAATAAATTTCTTTACTTGCGTAATTTATAAAAGCGACCTGTACGTTCAAATACTGTTCTAATTTTACATTTTTAACAACTCTTTCTGCAGTACGTATTGTCCCTGAAAACCGAGGGTGTTTCGATTTTATCGTTAATCCCTCAGCTGATATATCGGTTACGCGACACCTGTATTTACGATTATTGGTGTCGATATCGATGAGCGATAAATAAGCCTGTTCACGGTTGTAAATTACTGAAATACGATCTCCCATCTCTTTATTATCGGTAGAGTTCCTTAGCAACTTCATTCTCTCCGGATCACGAAACACACGAAGCTTAACCATGTCTTCATGATATTCTGGCTTCTTGCCAATTTGTGTTGCAATTACTATGCCCACACATTGACTACTGATATTATTTGAGTTTAAACATTTACTAATAATAAAATCTGTCAACGCGGGGTTATGATCGGAAAGTTGCTTAATAAATAAATGATTAGGTTTTTGACCATCAATAAGGAAGGATAGAACCTTTTTAATATATATATCGTCAAAATAAAGGCCAAAATGCCTAATTAAATTCCATGCGCTATTTTTGTTTTGTAGCACATATTCATTGCTCTGCTTACAAAGTTTAAGGCAAAACTCTTCTAAATCAGCTCGGCCCACGATAGACGGGTTATCAATACCTGTCAAAATAAAAAAACGGAAAACAAAAGCCCCTTCGAGTCCCGAAAACAAGTAGGGCCTAAATACTGTTAAAAGCCCATCCCTAATTTCTATAATTTGTTCTGGCTCTCGCTTTTGAAGGTTTCTAACAATTGACGGCAGAAAAGATTGATTAATTCGAAGTACAATTTTTATGAAATCAACTAAATAATTGAAATCAATTCTTTTAACAAGAACTGCTGCAATTTGGCCAAGTAACCTAAAAACAATCTCACCGTGATTGAGTACACTTGATTCGAGCGACTCATTAATTAAGCTAAACTCACCCAGTCTTGTTAAGGCCATCAACCCATCAGATGCAATTTGAATCTGTTGAACTTGGCCGGAGTTTTTAAAGGCGTTTGAAATTATCGTTGAACGGAGTTGTGCGTCATCGACAACTGTGTTTTCATAACATTTAATAGCGAGAATTGGATTTCTTTCAGATAAATCACTAATAAACGCACTGGGATTTGGCACCAAGCCTGAATACAAAATTATGGGTTGTTCCCAATCGGAAGAATTTTCTAACTCTTGCAGTTTCGACTGGCTCAAGGATTCTTTTAAAAGACCCTCCGCAGCGAAGTATTCTTGGTACAACTCATGGGTAAAACTAAGCTGTTTGTCATTTTGGACTAATAACCCGGCATCAACAAGCCATGCGACAACTTTTAGCCGGTCTGTTGCTGGTTCCAATTTTGCTGCTACCGAATCTATGACATCAACCAAATACAACATATCAAAGCTTACACGTTTATCTATTCTCGTCCGAATACCGATAGCACTTAGGTAATTAAAGAATTTAAACTCATCAAATTCTATATTTTTATTTCGCTCTCTTTTTAAAATATTATCGATAAAGGTTTTTATTAATTGACCTTTGTTTGCCGGAATTGAAATTGGCGGGTGTGCGGCAAGCGAACAAAGAAAATAGAGAATTAATGGGTTGCGACAAAGTTCTTTTAATTTCTTATGCTTCTCCAGTTCATCAATCAGTCCAAAAGCTGAGGTTGCGAAATTTTTCTGTATGAATTCAATAATCTCTTGGTCAGTTAGTGCCTGTAACTCAAATACGGGAATATTAAAGTCATTTCTATAAGCGGCCGGGCGAGTTGTAATAACAAAAAAACACTGGTCAAAGGTTCTAATCAACGACTTAATTTGATTTTTTAAGCCAACTGAATCAGCTCGAATTAAAACTTCGTTGAGTCCGTCTAGCAAAAATATCAAGTTGCCGGGACTTTTATAATCAGTAAGTTCCGCCAATTCCAACTCTGCGTAAGAGGCGATTTGTTGAATCAAATCTTGATTTGGTATAAAATCCCTAAGCGGAAAGTAGAGGGGTAGATTCTTGGCCGAAAGTGAAAGGTGATAGCCGAGGAATTGCAAAGTTGTTGTTTTACCTAGTCCAGGATCACCTACGATAACCAACTTATGGTTATCTGTCAAAATATCCAGTATCTTGCCTTGTTTAGGGATAAAAGTTTGCCCTCGATCATGGACATCCCAGTCCGTTTCAATAATGTGGGGCGACAGACCAGCCAAGTCGTTGCGGTTTTGCTCTACAAAAAGTGTTTGTATATATCGGTTCTGCCACTTGGAAAAGTAGCCATTTAATTTTTCCTTTGATTGAAATTCAGTGAGCAACCGTTCGGACAAAAGCAGTTTATTATCCTGAATCACCAATAAATAACTCAACAATATATACTCCGTCCAAGTCACCAAAATTCGACGAGGATATTTGGGTGATTGATGTACCCTATTTCGAAGCTCTATGCGAACGAATTCGGCAAAAGTGTAGGTAATCCCTGTATTGTCCAATAGACGTTCTGATAAATTATTGGCGCTTGTACCACGTGGAGCACTGCGCTTAGCCACAAGTTTTCCGTCACATAAATTTTTAAATGTTGAATTTCGAATCCCCTCGTGAGTGGACGTTCCAGTCCACTCATCTCGGCCTTTATACCTAAAATACCCAACCTTTTTAAGAAAGCTTTCAAATTTCTGTGCTAGGCCCTCTAGGGCCATTGGTAATTCTTCTATATTCCCCTCCAAGAGAATATTGTAGTTTTTTTCAAAGTCATCTTTCAACCTAGCGAGGGAAGTATCATTCTCTTTGCTGTCAATGAACAAAAACAACAGCTTCACGCAAGATGTCAAATCAGAAATCAAGGCATCAATCCGTTGAATCCCACCACCATTTGGAATTTCGACATCGTTTACATCTACAAAATATTTTATGAGTCGCTGCTCTCTCTCTGTCATCTAGTTTGTGACTGATTATCGGTTATATTTAATCAATGATACAAATTACAATGTTTTAAACAAAACGAGTTGATTTCATTCGTAACGTCAACTTGAAAAGGCGTAAGCTTCGCCTGCTTGGCGTCAGTATGAAGCGCTAGCCATGCAGCGCGGTATACCTAACCACTTAGTAGGTATTAATCAATAGCCAAACGGCAAAGCAACGTAGAGAGAGTCACTAGTACGCCCCCGCACTTTCCCACCGCTGAACCTCGCGCCAGACTGTGGTAGATTAGAATACATATTGTCATAATATTCCTAATTCAAATTCATAATTTCACGATATGGATTTTTATTTAGGAGTTACAGACAATAGTTGGTATCGCTATCTAAGTATAATCAACCCGGAAGATATAAACTTTTGGCAGCCAGGGGGTAGCTTGAATTTTAAGGCGTTGAATCCAGGAGCGCCGTTCCTTTTTAAATTAAAGGCGCCCTTAAATGTTATTGGGGGGATGGGCTTCTTTTCCAGCCATACGTTTTTGCCTATCTCGGTAGCTTGGGAAGCATTCGGAGAAAGAAATGGATGCGCCAGCTACGACGATTTTAGGAAGAAGATAATTAGTTACCGTGGAAATAAAACGGACGTTAATCCTCAAATTGGATGTATTGTATTAACCGATCCGATATTTTTTGAAACCGAGGATTGGATTGAAGTCCCGGAAAACTGGTCTAAGAGTATTGTTCAAGGTAAAACTTACTCAACTGAAGAAGAGATTGGACAAAAGTTGTGGAGCAAGGTCGACCTGCTACTTAGCAAATACCTTGATAATCGTATTCCTGAAGAAAACCAATTTATGGTAAAAGAGCCGGAAGCCAGATATGGTAACGTGCTATCAAAAATCAGGTTGGGTCAAGGAGCTTTTAGAGTATTAGTGACTGACGCTTACCAAAGGAAATGCTCTATAACTGGTGAGAAAACATTGCCGGTATTAGAAAGTGCACATATAAAATCGTTTTCAAAGGACGGACCTCATGCTACATCTAATGGAATACTGTTACGCTCGGATATTCATAAGCTGTTCGATTCTGGATATTTAACTATTACAACTGACTTAAAAGTGGAAGTTAGCAATAGAATTAAAGAAGAATTTTTAAACGGAAAAGAATATTATCAGTACCACGGAAAAGAACTTCTGACTGTTCCCACCAAAATTATTGATCGGCCAAATACTCAATATATTGAATGGCATAACTCAAATGTATTTAGAGGGTAACAGGTTTTTCAGCGTAAAGTCAAGAGCGTAGATGCTCGTGACATTGCCAATTTCCCCGCACAACCCCTCCCCCCTAAACCCGATAGCAGCGGAAAGCCCGCTAACACCAGCGGCATAAAGTATTTAGCGCAGCAATCTGTTTGGTTATTTAACGATCGGGCGACGTAGCAGGTAATGTATGCCGTGGTCGTCGGCATAGGTATTCACATACAGCCAGCCCTGGCGGGCCATATAGTTGAGTGCATCTACCACGTTATCGAAAACCATGGGCTGGCGCCTATCGTCGAGCAGTTCTTTGTCGTAAGTACTGGCTTCGGGCATACCTTCTACCAACAGGGTGATGCGGCTGCTCATAAACTTGTTTCTGGGCAAAATGGAGGCGTATTGTTCGGTGGCTTTGCTGGTGGCAATTAGCGGGGCGGTGCCGGTTTTCAGTGTGTCGGTTTGGGCCATGGCCAGGCAGGGCAGCAAAGCCAGGGCGGGCAAAAGGAAAAGTTTTTTCATAGAGATGAGGCTGATTAGTTTCTCTTAGAGGTCACCGGGCCCCGGGGGTTTAACGGCTGCGAAAAAAAGAACTGGCGAAGCCCCCCTCCCACCTAATCCCCATAACAGCCTAAAACAGGCTGGCGGGGCTACCCTAACCCAAGCACCAGCCCTTGCTTTTCATAAACCGTAATGAGCATCTCCCACCTTTTCGCGGACGGCGGTTGTAGCCATATCCTCCTGCGCACCAGCCTGTAATTACCCCATGGCAAAATCCCCGATTTTAACAATCCCGTGGCTTTAGTACCCTTCGTTTTTGCAGATATTTGCGCGCACCCCAAAAGCCGCAATTTGAAAAACGCAAAATATTACCTGGCCGCTATAAGCGCATACGCCACCTGGGGCTTTTTTAGCCTGGTGCTTAAACCGCTTAAGGCCTATGCGTCGGTGGATATTTTGTTTTACCGCATTTTTAGCTGCGCCATACTCATGCTGCTGATAACCGCGCTGTTTAAGCGTAAGGCCCTGGCCGATGCGGTGGCGAGGTATAAGGCGCTGCCCGCCGCGCAAAAACGCAGCGTGATGCTGCTCAACATAGGCGGCAGCGTGTTTTTAAATATCAACTGGTTCTCGTTTATTTATGTGCTCAACCATGTCAGCATTAAGGCAACGTCGCTGGCTTATTTGGTTTGCCCTATCTTAACCACCCTCCTGGCCTTCTTCCTGCTGCACGAGAAGCTGAGCAAACCTCAATGGGCGGCGGTAGCGCTAAGCATTGCCGGCTGCCTGCTGTTATCCTACGCCGATATGATGGATATGGTGTACGGCATCATCATCGGCCTTACGTATGCCCTGTACCTGGTGAGCCAGCGTAAGAATACCGGCTTCGATAAGTTTATTTTGCTCACGTTCCACATTGTGCTGTCGGCCATTTTGCTGCTGCCCTTTTACCCGGCCTATAGCGGCCCCGTACCTACCGAAACCCACTTTTGGGTGTATATAGAAGTGATCGCCGTAGCGTTTACCATCATCCCCCTGTTCCTGAACCTCTACGCCCTCAAGGGACTCAACTCCTCCACCGTGGGCATGCTGCTCAACATCAACCCCATCATCGCGTTCGTGCTGGCCAATGTGGTTTACCACGAGCACATCAGCACCCTGCAGCTTGCAGCCTATTGCATCATCTTTATGGCGGTGCTGGTGTTTAATGCGCAATTGCTTTTGAAGGCGAAAGCGGTAAGCGAAGCAGCTTCAGCCTAAAGAGAAAAGCCGAAATAGATCAGGTCATCCTTTAATCAAAAAAATCATGGTTCAGACACCATCAGCAGCCAAGCTTCGGCCGAAAGCGGGCAGAACGTGGTGGGCTGTGCGGCTGCAGGGGCATAGTGAATTTTGCTGAAGCGGGGGCATTGAGCGGCGCAGCGAGGGGCAATGTTCACAGCCCGTGGTTCTGCCCGGATTGCAGGGCAAAGGCCAAGTGCGGCAAAGAAGCCTAATTGCTGAAAGCGCTTTTGTTACTTTTGGCGCAGCAAAAGTAATAGCCCCTGCGGCAATGAGCAGACCGATATAATTGTATTCTACTAATCCAAACCAAGCTGGAATTTCCTGGAAAACCATCGCCGAACCTGTAAAATGGCAATTTTTTGGTCAGCAATAAAAACCACAGAAAAGCACCGAAAAATCACAGAAAAACACAGATTTTTTAAGGTTTTTCCAGGCCGCCCAGTGCGAAAAAGCCTAAAACCAGCTTGGTTAATTTTCACGGAACGGATCTGATTTCAGGTGGCCGACCAAACATTTCCATAAATAATTCCCGACAAACAAGGCACCAAAAAACAGAGGCTTTTATTGGGCAAGCCAACCTAAAATTTTACATAAAACCACCATTCGCGCCGGTGCTAACCGTATGAAACACCGCTTGTTTTGCATATATTTGCGAAAATTTTTAGTATAAACGCGGCCTGCGCAAACGCGTGGCTGTCTTATACGTTTCCTTGAAGCATATATGAGCGAAAAAACAATAGACCTGGGCGAGCAAAGCGAAGTAGAAGTGTACGGTGCCCGGGTGCATAACCTCAAAAATATAGACGTGTCGTTCCCGCGCAATAAACTGGTGGTAATCACCGGGTTAAGCGGCAGCGGCAAGAGTTCATTGGCCTTCGATACCATCTATGCGGAGGGTCAGCGCAGGTATATGGAAACGTTTTCGGCCTACTCGCGCCAGTTCATGGGTGGCATGGAACGCCCTGACGTTGACAAGGTTAGCGGTCTTAGTCCGGTGATTGCCATCGAGCAAAAAACCACCAGCAAAAACCCCCGCAGTACGGTAGGTACCATTACCGAAATCTACGATTTTATGCGTCTGCTTTTCGCCCGTGCAGGCGATGCCTACAGCTACACCACCGGCGAAAAAATGGAGCGAATGAGCGAGGACCAGATCCTGCGCACCATTATGGAAAAGTTTCAGGGTCAGCCGGTTAACATTATGGCCCCCGTGGTAAAAGCCCGTAAAGGCCACTACCGCGAACTGTTCGAGCAGATACGCAAGCAGGGTTTCCTGAAGGTGTACATCGACGGCGCTATCGCCGATATCGAACCCAAAATGCAGGTAGATCGCTATAAGATACACGATATCGACATCATCGTAGATCGCCTGGTGGTAACAGAGGATGATAGCAAACGCCTTTATCAATCTGTACAACAGGCACTTAAAATAGCCAAGGGCATCATCCGCATTGCGGATAAGGATAATAATGTGGCCTACTTCAGCAAGTATCTGATGGACCCGGTATCGGGTATATCCTACGATGAGCCGCAGCCTAATACCTTCTCGTTCAACTCGCCCTACGGTGCCTGCGAAAAGTGCAACGGCCTGGGTTATATCTTCGAAGTGGACGAAGCATCGGTTATCCCCAACCCTAAGCTCAGCATCACCAATGGCGGCCTCGCCCCTATTGGCGAATACCGCGAAACCTGGATATTCCAGGTACTGAAGGCTTTAGCGAAGAAATACGAGTTCAGCCTTACAACCCCAATAGAAAAACTAACCCGCGAGCAGCTGGATATCATCCTGAACGGCGCGCCGGATACCATCAGCGTTGCCGTTGAATACAACAAGTGGAACGTACAGAACTACCAGCTCACCTTCGATGGCATCATCCGTATGCTGGAAGAGCAGCAGGAACGCCGTAACGACGAAGGGATGGACGATATGGAGAACTACCGCGTACTTCGCACCTGCCCTACCTGCGATGGCGCAAGGCTAAAGAAGGAATCGCTTCATTTTAAGGTAGATGAGAAGAATATCTTCGAGCTGGCTACTATGGATATCACCACCCTCAGCAAGTGGTACGATGGCCTGGAAGACCGCCTGAGCGAACGCCAGAACGTGATTGCCAAGGAGATACTGAAAGAGATCCGCGCCCGCATCGGCTTTCTGTTGGACGTGGGTTTGAGTTATTTAACACTAGATCGCACAGCCAAAACCCTCTCTGGTGGCGAGGCGCAACGCATCCGGCTGGCTACCCAGATAGGTTCGCAGCTGATGAACGTGATGTACATTTTGGATGAACCGAGCATCGGCCTGCACCAGCGCGATAACGAGCGGCTGATAAATGCCCTCAAAAACCTGCGTGACCTGGGCAATACTGTACTGGTGGTTGAGCACGATAAGGATATGATCCTGGAGGCCGACCATGTGATAGACATGGGCCCGGCAGCCGGCGTACACGGCGGGCAGATAGTAGCGCAAGGCACCCCGGCGGAGCTAATGGCTCACCATACGCTCACCACACAATATATAAATGGTGAACGTGAGATTGCCATCCCCAACAAACGCCGCGAAGGCAACGGTAAAACCCTGAGCCTTAAAAAAGCTACCGGGCATAACTTAAAGAAAGTGTCGGCCGATTTTCCTCTGGGGAAACTGATTGGGGTTACCGGGGTATCGGGCAGCGGTAAATCAAGTTTGATAACCGAAACGCTGTATCCGATACTGAATCATCACTTCTTTCGCGCCAAAAAAACGCCGCTCCCTTACGATAAAATTGAGGGACTTGAGCATATAGACAAAGTAATTGAGATAGACCAAACCCCGATTGGTCGCACGCCAAGGAGCAACCCGGCTACTTATACAGGTGTATTCTCGGATATCCGCAACCTGTTTGTGGCCCTGCCCGAGTCGCGCATACGGGGGTATAAGCCCGGTAGGTTCTCGTTCAACGTGAAAGGTGGCCGTTGCGAAACCTGCCAGGGTGCGGGCCAAAAGGTAATAGAGATGAACTTTTTGCCTGATGTACAAGTGCCCTGCGAAGAATGCGGTGGTCGCCGTTACAACCGTGAAACGCTGGAAGTGCGCTACCGCGGCAAATCCATCAGCGATGTGCTGGATATGAGCATTGAAGATGCTACGCCATTCTTCGAGCATATCCCTGCAATCTACCGTAAGGTAAAAACCTTGTTTGATGTGGGTTTGGGGTATATTACTTTGGGCCAGTCGTCAACCACCCTATCGGGCGGCGAGGCGCAACGCGTAAAGCTGGCTACCGAGCTTTCTAAAAAAGACACCGGCAATACCTTCTACATACTGGATGAGCCAACAACCGGCCTGCACTTCGAGGATATCAATGTACTGCTGGGCGTAATAAATCAACTGGTTGACAAAGGCAATACCGTACTGGTGATAGAGCACAACCTCGATGTTATCAAAGTGGTAGACCACGTGATAGACCTTGGACCTGAAGGTGGCTCGGGCGGTGGTAAAATCCTCTTCAGCGGCACGCCAGAAGGCCTGTGCAAGGTGAAGGATAGCTTCACAGGGCAGTTCCTGAAAAAGGAAATGGGGATAAAATAAAGGATAACCGCTATATTGTGGATGAGATGAAACGAAGCAGGATTTTCTTATCCACAATTATATTGCTGTTAGCAGCGGCAGCAGCCTTTGCTTTTACGCAAGATAATGACACTTTCCTCACCTACCGGGTGAACCCAAAGAAGCCGGAGCTAAAACTCTACTGGCGAGATGCGGATGGGCTAAACTACCGTAGCATCCAGAACCTTAAAACGGCTGTCGAAAAGGAAAAGAAAAAATTATTATTCGCCACGAACGGCGGCATGTATAAGCCGGATGGTTCGCCGGTAGGCTTATATATTCAAAATAAAGTCACCTTATCGCCATTAGATACTACCAGCGGGAGCGGCAATTTCTACCTCAAACCTAACGGCGTATTTTACATCACCACGGATAATACCGCAGCTATCTGTACCACGGCGGATTTTAAAGATAATGGCAAAATAAAGTATGCCACGCAATCAGGTCCGATGCTGGTCATCAACGGGCAAATACATCCGGCTTTAAAAGAAGGCTCGCTAAATAAAAATATCCGCAACGGCGTAGGCATCCTGCCCGATGGTACGTTGATATTCGTGCTATCCAAACAACCCGTCAACTTCTACGATTTCGCTGATTACTTTAAAAAACAAGGCTGCAAGAATGCGTTGTATCTGGATGGCTTCGTATCGAGGGCTTACCTGCCTGAGAAAAATTGGGTGCAGTTGGATGGAGAGTTTGGTGTGATTGTGGGGGTGACGGGGAAGTAAATCCTAACGATAAAAATCCGATATTGCCAATCGAAATGACAATATGAGCTTTACAGACAAACTTCAGGAAATCGATAATCTTCAAGCCGCTATAGAAGGGCATGGACAGATACCTGTTACTTTACTCAACAAAATCAACTACAAGCTACGTTTGGAATGGAACTACACCTCTAACAGCATGGAGGGTAATAGCCTCACCAAACGGGAAACAAGGACTGTGATGGTTAATGCTATTGAGGTTCATGGAAAGCCCTTAAAAGACATTCAAGAAATCAAAAATCATGATACTGTAATAACCACTATCATGAAAATGGGCAAAGGTGAGCTTAATATTTCAGAAAGCCGGATAAGAGAAATACATAAAGGAATTATGTATGAGGAGGATGAAGACAAAAAGAAATATGTAGGGCAGTGGAAAAATGTAGACAACTATATGCTCAACTATGATGGCGAGCGTTATGACTTCGTGCCATATGCAGAAGTTCCTGAACGGATGCATCAATTGGTGAATTGGACAAATAGCGAAAAAGAGAAAATACAGCGTTCTCAAAACGATGCTATACATCCTGTGTCACTGGCATTAAAATTCCATTTAGATTATCTAAACATACATCCTTTTTATGACGGAAATGGACGCACAGCAAGGATACTGTCTAATTTGATATTGATTAGCTATGGATTACCTCCATTTTATATTAAAGAAAACGAAAAGCAAAATTACTATCGCTATCTAACGGATATACAAACATATGGCGGCGAGCCTGATCTGTTTTACGAATTCATGGTAGGATTGGTGCAACGATCTTTGCAAATTACCTTAGATGTCATTGAGGGTAAGGAAATCGAAGAAGAGGATGATATTGATAAAGAAATTGCGCTGCTCAAATTAAGGTTAGATAAAAGCCATGAGCGTAAAGAAGTAAAAAACTGGAGCAACATCATTAAAATAATAGAACACAGCGGAATCCCTTTGTTTCAAAAAATAATAGCCAAACTATCAAAGTTCGATGATCTTTTTGAAAGCATAGAACATCGTATAATTTATAATACTGACCAGTTTCCCAAATACGATTTACAAGATAGAAGAGGTGGAAATGCATTATCTACCGCATTATTTCCAAATACATTGTTGGATTGGTTGCATCGACCCCAATTATTAAATGGAAGTATGGTAAGTTTTGGCATAGAATATTTTTTAAAAGGCTACAAATTCTCTAAGCCGTTCAACTTACCTGTATTTATACGATTTGTTTTTAACGAATATACTTATTCAATAAGCATTACCGTTGGATATGATTCGAAAGATAATTCTATTCCAGAAATAAATTATGATAGGGTGGTCGAAAATGATACTATCGTTAACATTGTCAATGACGCAATGAAAGCCGCCCTTGAGATAATAAAAAAAGAATCTGGCCAGTAAGTTATTTCTCCCTCCTCAAACAATTCCCAAACTCCTACCTTTAGCATTATATGCTACCCTTACTAATTGCCTCCCAAATCCGCGAAGCGGATGCTTACACCATCGCGCATGAGCCTATCTCTTCTATCGATCTGATGGAGCGTGCTTCGAAGGCGTTCGTGGGCTGGTTTATCAATCACTTCCAGGATAAGCAGAAAGCCATTGCGGTTTACTGCGGCACAGGTAATAACGGCGGCGACGGATTGGCTATAGCACGTTTGCTATATGAACATGGCTACCAAACTATTGATATCAAAATCATCCGCTTTAGCGATAAAGCCAGCTACGATTTCAACAACAACCTTGCCCGCCTCAACAACATACCTATCGTCGAAATAAAACCCGGAGCTGCATTCCCCGACGAGAAATGCAATATATTGATTGATGCCATGCTGGGCACAGGCCTCAATAAACCTTTAGCCGGCGATTATAAAACGCTAGTAACTCACCTGAACCAACTCGCCACCACTGTTGTAGCAGTAGATGTACCCACCGGGTTCTTTACCGATGGCGAGATACCCGCCGATGCCGTGGCCATTAAATCGGCACTTACCATAACCTTTCAGCAGCCTAAAGTAAATTTCCTGCTTCCAGAATCTGGTACGTATATTGATTGCTGCGAAGTGGTTAAAATTGGTATCAACGATGCATTTATCCATTCAGTTGATACCCCCTATCTGCTTGTAGAAGAAGCCGACGTGCGCAGCCTGCTCAAACCACGTAAACGTTTCAGCAATAAAGGCACCTACGGGCACGCGCTTATTATTGCCGGTAAAGATGAAACCATGGGGGCTGCCCTATTATCTACAGCAGCCTGTGCACATGCCGGAGCCGGACTAACCACCGCCTGCATCCCGCAAAGCGGACTGGTGGCGCTCAACAGCTACATGCCCGAACTGATGGCGATCATTCGCAAGGACGGTAAAGCACCCGATATAGAATGGGATAAATTCAGCACCATAGCCATTGGGCCGGGTCTTGGCAAAGACGACGAGGCTTTAGGGTTGCTAAAGGCAGTACTCGACAATTATAAAAAACCTATTGTGGTTGATGCTGATGCGCTAAACCTGTTAGCAGAAAACAAGGAATTAATGCAAAAAATCCCCGCAGGCAGCATACTTACCCCGCATATGAAAGAGTTCGACAGGCTTTTTGGCGAACATACCAGCTGGTGTCAGCGCCTGCAAACGGCTAAAGAAAAAGCTGTAGAATTGAACATCAACATCATACTCAAAAACGATTATACCATAACCGCCACGCCAGAAGGGAAGCTTTATTTCAACTCTACAAGCAATGCCGCTATGGCAACAGGCGGTATGGGCGATGTATTGACTGGTGTTATCACCGCGCTAATGGCACAAAAATATACGCCGCAAAACGCCTGTATAACAGGCGTATATATCCACGGCAAAGCCGGCGACGAGTTGGCCCTACACAACCGCATGTACGTTACGCTCCCTGGCAAAATTATACAGCAACTGCCCATTACCATGGCAAAATTGAAGGCATAAAAAAAGGGATGTAAGTATCAAACATCCCTTTTTCTTATTAACTATTAACTGATCTTATAAAGAACTAAATACTTCTTTTTTGTATCTATATGACGTATGAAAATCATATTAGTTACTTTGACAGTGCATTTAATTTAAGGTTTTAACAAAATTTAACACATGCAAAAATCCCGGGTGGTATTACCAGCCGGGATTTTGTGTTTATCGAGTAAGCTATCGACTATTTTGATGCTCCTGAAACCACCATTTCGGTAATGGTTGGGTTAACGCTTCCGCCCATAGGTTCTACGGTCACGGCAAAAGCATCTGCAGCAGCAATGGCTTTCATTTCTTTTACGCCCGAGGTGTCTATCGCGTTAGCAGAATCGAATACGCCCAAATCTACGGGCTTTCCGCCTACCAACGCCCAAAGCTGGTACTGGTGTGCACTGTCATGTTCCGGAAGCTTCATGCTCTTCATATCCAATACTATCTTTTTGTTGATAGTGTTCCAGGCAATTGTCATGGCGGCCGTTGGCGTTTTAGGCGTGCCTTTAAGGCGCAGTATCCTGTAAACAGTATCGCGGTATATATTCAGTTCCTTTTCGCGGTTGCTAACGTCATTGGCAATCTTCTGCTTATCCAGTTGCATGGCAGTAAGCTGCGTATTGGTATCCTGCAGCTTGCTGTACAGGTTTATTAATCCATAAACACTGATGAGGAGTAAAACCAGGCATGCGGCAAATGCATATTTAAAAAACGATGGTTGCCTTACAGGCATAGCTATCACATTCTCTGCCTCTACATCATCGTCCTCAAATACTTCCTCGGTGCGGCTATGTGCTTTGGTAAATATGCGGTCGTCCGCCAAATTGGTGAGCAGGCTGTTCAGTATCCGGCCACGTAAAACCTCGGGTGGTGCAATGGCATGCACTTCCGCGTAAGCTTCCATCGACCGTTCTATTGCTTCTATTTCTACCTTAACTTCAGCATTTTCAGCGGCCATCTTCTCCACTTGCAACTTTTCGTCGGGGCTGATGCTGCCCAGAACGTAAAGTTCCAATATCCCAGATTCTATATATTCCTTGATGTTTTCCACTGTCAATTAAAATGTTTTCTGAGCTGCTGTATGGCCATCCTTAGGCGCGTTTTAATGGTTCCAAGCGGAACGCCAAGTTCGTCGGCGGCTTCCACATGGGTGTAACCTTTAAAGTACACCAGATCAAGTATCGACTTTTGTTCGGGCTTTAGGGTAGCAACCAGCTCCTTTATACCCAGCAACTCAGGTTTGTAAACTGTATTCCTTTGTTCGTCAACGAAAGTTACGTTATTTTCAAGCTCATGGTTTTTGGCCTGGTTCTTAAAATCTTTTGAACGTATCTTGTCTATAGCCAAATTGCGGGCAATATTCACCATCCAGGTAAACAAGCGCCCTTTTTCGGCGCTATACCCCGAAAAGGAATTCCAAATTTTTACGAAAGTTTCCTGAAGCACATCCTCTGCAACCGGGATTTCGGTAATGATACGGGAGATTACCCCGAACAAGGATGCGGAGTACATATCATACAATGCCTCTACCGCAATCTTTTCGCGGTTGCGGAGGGCAAGTATTAATTCTTCCTCAGATAGTGATATTTTTTTTTTCCTGCTCAACTCGGGTGAAGATAGAAAGGATTAATTACATTTCAAATAAATGCTTTTCGGCATGGTAAGATGAGCGCACCAGCGGCCCGCTTTCCACGTACCTGAATCCTTTTTTCAATCCCCACTCTTTGTAGCCGGCAAATTGGTCGGGGTGTATCCAATCTATAACCGGGTGGTGGTTACGTGTTGGCTGCAGGTACTGGCCTAGGGTAAGGATATGCACGCCCGCTTGCAGCAGGTCGTCCATGGCTTCTAAAACATCTTCTTCCTTTTCGCCCAGGCCCAGCATAATGCCCGATTTGGTGCGTAAGCCCGCATCAGCTACGTGGCGCAAGGCTTCCAAACTACGGTCGTATTTCGCTTGAATCCGTACTTCTTTGGTTAAGCGGCGCACGGTCTCCAAATTATGCGATACCACCTCGGGCCGGGTTTCCAGCACGCGGGCGAGATTATCCCAATTGCCACGAAAATCGGGCAGTAGAGTTTCTAAAGTAGTTTCGGGGCTTTCTCTGCGGATAGCATTAATTGTTTCGGCCCAGATGATAGAGCCACCATCTTTAAGGTCGTCGCGATCTACAGAGGTAATTACGCAGTGTTTTACCTGCATCAGCTTTACCGAATTGGCAACGCGGTTAGGTTCATCCGTATCAACCGCCAGTGGGCGACCCGTTGCCACGGCGCAAAATGAGCAGCTACGGGTACAAATGTTACCCAATATCATGAAAGTTGCCGTGCCGGCACCCCAGCACTCGCCCATGTTGGGGCAATTGCCGCTTTCGCAAATGGTGTGCAGCTTATGAGTATCAACCAAACCGCGCACATGCGCGTATTCTTTCCCTACCGGGAGTTTCACCCTAAGCCAATCGGGCTTACGTTGCGGCTGATTAGCGGGCACTACTGGCAATTCAATCATATCACAAAAGTAGTTAAAAACCCCCTAACCCCCTAAAGGGGGAACAGAAGTTTTACAGTAGGTTGATTTTAGTCCGAAAGACCTTAATTCAGTAAAAAGATAAATTAGCACACCAATCGTCAGATAAAAAAAGCCCTTAAGGGATTCTTAAGAGCTTCATCTATCTTTTTTCTTGAATCTTGGTTCTTGATTTCTTGAATCTACGCCAATACGCTCACCGCTTCATCCACCGAAATAGAACCGTGCGATTGGTCTAATATGCACTCGCCGTCTTTTATCACCAGCATCTGCGGCGATTCGTGGTGTACCTGGAAATCTTCTGCAATTTTCGCGGAAAGGTCGCGATGTTTGAGGAGGTCTAAGAAGTAAAGGGGCATATCGGCGGGTAGCTCTTCCCAATCCAGTTCGAAGCGCCTTTTGGCCATCATGCTGATGCTGCAGCGGGTGCTGTGCTTAAAAATAAGGCTGTAGCCTTGTTGTTGCTTAATACTATCCAGCTGCGAAGCCGTCTCCAACGATATCCATTCCATGGCGCAAAAATAAAAGTATCTACTCTGTTAAAAGTAAATACAATGTAAAACTGCGTAATGTTTTAAGGTTGCGTTGGAAAGATGACAGGCCAACTACCGGCCCCTGTTAGGGTACGAGCCGTATGCCGGGCACAATTTATTTGAGCACGAAGAAAAGCCTATGCCAATTACCAGGGCCACAACAACTATGTAAAATATTTTTTTCATCTCCTGTTTTTATATATTTCTTTTTACGCTTTTAACCTTTTAATGTTTCGGCCAATTTAGCCATTTTTATGGCAGTTACAGCAGCTTCGTCGCCTTTGTTGCCGTGTTTGCCGCCTGCCCTGTCAATAGCCTGTTGCTGGTTATCGGTAGTAAGTACTCCAAATATAACAGGTTTTGAATATTTTATAGCAACATTACTTACGCCATTGGCAACTGCATGGCAAATAAAATCAAAATGGCGGGTTTCGCCTTGTATAACGCAGCCCAGGCATATCACCGCATCAAATTTGCCGGTTTGTAAAAGCAGTTCGGCGCCGCTGGTAAGCTCAAAACTGCCCGGCACAGGGTAGCTATGTATGTGCTTTGGTTTTGCACCGTGTTTTATAAGGCTATCGTAAGCGCCTTTATATAGGGCATTGGTTATTTCGGCATTCCACTCGGCCACAACAATACCAAAGGTAAAGGGCTTTGCCGAAGGTATTTCGGTAGCGGTAGAAAAATCTGAAAGGTTTTTAAGGGCGGAAGACATAGTGTAAGTTGTAAAAAGTTTTAATAGTTAGAAAGGTTAAAGATGTTAAAAAAGTTAGGAATCAAATATACTTAAAACGATAAAGGGTTAAAAAGGAGTAACGCAATCGCAATTACAACCTTTTTAACCCTTCTAACTTTTTTTAACCTCTTGGTAACTTATCTACGATTTCGCTTCGCTGCGGGCAATGTAAGCGTCTATGCTTTGCGCTTCGGTGCTGGTAGGGTAATCGGTTTTTATTTTCTTGTAGGTTTCGGCAGCCGATTTGTTATCGTTCTTGGCTTCGTAAACCAGGCCTAATTTTTTCAGGTAAACCGGAGAAAGAAATTGGTTGTTCGCTTTATCAACAGCTTTTTTGAAGTAGGTTTCTGCTTTGTCGTAATCTTTCAATTCAACGTAAGCATCGCCTGCGCCGCCAAATGCTTCGGCAGCAACCATCATGTCGTCGCCGCGGTAGCTATCGAAGTTATCAATCGCTTTGCGGTACTCGCCTTTATTTAAATAAGCAACGCCTAAGTAAAAATAAGCCAGGTTTGCGGTTTTGGTGTTGCTGTAATCTTTAATAATCTGCTCCAGGCCTGGGTAGCTATCAGCACCTTTTATAGCTTTGTCCCAGTCTTTTCTGGTCCAGTAGTCTTGCGCTACGTGTATTTGGTTGGCGGCTTTTTCTTCGCGTGGGCCCAGGTACACTTTAAGGTAGGCAATATATACGCCTACCATCAATACGATAGCGGCTGCTATAAATAACAAGCTTTTTTGGTTCTCCTGAACAAAGCTACCACCCTTCACTGCTTCTGTTTGTGCTGGCGTAGCCTTTGTTTTCAACTCGGTTGCTGACATCTGTATTTAAAAATTAAGTTTGCAAAACTACGGTTTTCAAAACTTTTAACAAATAATTATTTTGTGTCATTAAATCATTGAGTCATTGGGTCATTGATGGGGTTGTCTGAATCAGAATTTACAGGATTTTAGAATTCACAGAATGGATTTGGATATCATTTCTAACAATCGCTCTTCATGGCATCTTGAAAATTCTTGAATTCTAAAAACGGCGAAGCCCTCCTATGTTTGTCAATTACAAAGGAAGTGTTAATCTTGAAGAAAAAGTGAAAAAGTGTGAGAGTAAACGGAGCCCTAAACAATTTTAAAAATATGTTGGTCAAGAGAT
>NZ_SOZE01000031.1 GCF_004519315.1 Mucilaginibacter psychrotolerans | reverse complement strand
AACAAATGTCTCTGTCCCTGTTAAATATTCTGATATGATCTCGTGCTTTTTATGCACTTTTTCTTTCCTTACCATGATTTAATGATTTACTAATTTAGTAAACCTATTTCAGGACGAGACAGTCTGAACCATGATTCACCCGATTAATGGATTAAAGGATGTCTGAACCGCTGATTTTAATGATTACGCTGATTTCGCTGATGATTTTTGTCTGAACCTTGATTCACCCGATTAATGGATTAAAGGATGTCTGAACCGCCGATTTTAATGATTAAATGATTTCGTTGATGATTTTGTCTGAACCATGATTCACACGATTAATGGATTGAAGGATTCTTAAAATTCAACAATCAAGTCATCCCATAATCAAGTCAATCAAGGTTCAGACAATCAGCGAAATCTGCGTAATCAATAAAACGGCGAAGCCATCTTGAGCGCTTTTACAAACAGATAAACCGCGAAAAATCAGCGGTCCTACTTAGACACTAGCCCCGATATCACGTTAATACTCAACGCTACGATGGCGGTGTTAAACGCAAACGCGATAAGGCCATGCGCCCATACGATGCGGCGGATGCGGCGGGAGGTGATCACCACATCAGATACCTGGAAAGTCATGCCGATAACGAAGGCGAAGTATACGAAGTCCATATAATCGGGGTCTTTCATGTCTGCCGGAAATTCAAGGCCTCCCATGGGCGTTTTTTTACCTTCGTCGGTTGAGTAATACAGGTGGGCATAGCGCATGGTATACACCGTATGCACCAGCCACCACGATACAGCCACCGCGCTCATGGCTAAAATGATATATCCGCTTACGGTTTCATCCGATTGCCCCTTTGTTGATTTCAGTAGCAGGTACATGGCCACCAAACTCACCAGCGAGGCCGTCATCACAAAGATGAAAATGAGATAACGGCTGCTATCTTGCAGGCTGGCAATCTTACGTATCTCGCGGGGGTGGGCCCATAGTATAATCATCCAATTGAGGATGATGATACTCAAAGCTACAGTTATCCAAACAATGAGCGTAACCGCCGGCACCGATGGGATATGCCGCGCAAAAAAGAATGCCACCAGCCCCATCAGCAAAGAGATGTATAGCCGGTAATGCGCATCAAGCCGAAGGAAGAGATATTTCTGAGGTTCTTTTATGGGGTGCATGGTTTAGTCTTTAGTCCATGGTCAATAGTCGATAGACCATGGTTTTAAAATGTCGCTATGGACCATCGACTATGGTCTATGGACTAAAAGTCCTCTTCTATTATCTCTGCAACGCGGCCAACCTGGCCATCTTCTAAACGTACCTTTATGCCGCGGGAATGGAAAGCCGAACTGGTGAGTAGTTTTTCTACAATGCCACGGGTAAGCTTCCCACTGCGCTGGTCTTTTTTTAAGATGATATCTACTTCGAGGCCGGGGTAAATATCTGCCCTGTTTTGGTTACCCATGATTACACTGATTTTATTATTTTTTTGATTTCACCGATTGAGGATGATTTCACCGATTAACACCGATTAGCTGTAATGCCTTTTGCTTTGCCTCATCGTCAAAACCTGCAGTCGATTTGGTTATAACACACCTTGCCTTGATATGTTCGGGCAATGTATTTAAAGAGGCATCGTCATCGATAATTAAGTATTCGGTTTTTTTGTCTTGTAAATTCACCCAATCTTGAATTTCAACAGCCCGACTTTGCATTAATGCGACAGACCCGATGTTATTTAGCTTCGAAATTGACTTGATGGTTATTCCTCGAGCAGCAAATATTTGAAGCCATTTATCTAACGGGTAGTTAATCCGATGTGTTGTTGTAAGGACGACCGACGCATCAGAACTTATTAATATTTCCGCTAAATTTTTGGCAGACTTTTCATTGAAAACCATGAAGCCATCAGCTGCGATTTCTACCTTTTTCCAGGCCGGTTCTGTTACCATCACGCCATCGATATCCAGCAGGATAAACATAGTTATCTAACCAAAGCCGCTATTGCGTTCTCCACCTTCTCAAAACCGAAACTTCCCAATACTTTATCCATCGCTGCGGTTATTTGCGCGTTTTGCAGGTTGCCAATGCTGCCTTCATGGGTGTGGCTAATGTTCATGTCTGGGTTAAAATCGCCTTGCTCAATGGCTAAACCTACTTGCTTATACGCATCGCGGAAAGGGGTGCCGTTCAATACGGCGCGGTTCACTTCTTCTACGCTGAAGAGGTAGGCGTATTTAGGGTCGGCCAGAATATCGGTGTTTACTTTGATGTTTTGCAGCATAAAGGTGGCCATGTGCAGGCAGTTCAGTAAATCGGCAAAGGCGGGGAACAGCAGTTCTTTCAACAATTGCAGTTCGCGGTGATAGCCCGATGGCAGGTTGGTGGTCATCATGGCTACATCGTTGGGCAGGGCCTGCAGGCGGTTGCATTTGCCGCGCATAATTTCCCATACATCCGGGTTCTTTTTATGCGGCATGATGCTGCTGCCGGTGGTCAAGTTCTCGGGATAACTTACGAAGGCGAAGTTCTGGCTCAGGTACAGGCACTGGTCCATAGCCATTTTGGCCAGCGTTGCCGCTACGGACGATAGCGCCTGCGCAATAATGCGCTCGGTTTTGCCGCGGCCCATCTGGGCGTAAACCACATTATGGTTTAGGCTTTCGAAACCTAAAAGCTCGGTGGTCATGGTCCGGTTCAGCGGGAAGGAGGAGCCGTAACCTGCGGCAGAACCCAATGGATTTTTATTGGTTATTTTCCAGGCGGCGAGTACCATTTCCAGGTCATCGGCAAGGCTTTCGGCGTAGGCACCAAACCAAAGGCCGAAAGAGGAGGGCATTGCTACCTGCAAATGCGTATAACCCGGCAGCAAAACATCTTTGTGCTGTTCGCTTAGCGTTATCAATTGGCGGAAGAGTTTATCTACTTCCTCAACTACTTCCTGCAGCTTATGGCGGAAGAAAAGTTTCAAATCTACCAGTACCTGGTCGTTACGGGAGCGGCCGCTATGTATCTTTTTGCCGGCATCGCCAATGCGCTGGGTTAGCAGCATCTCTACCTGCGAATGCACGTCTTCTACGCCATCCTCAATGGTAAAATTGTTATTCTGTATATCGGCGTAAATGGCTTTCAGTTCCTGTTGTGCCAGGGCTAAATCTTCAGCGCTCATCAAGCCTATGCTCTCCAGCATGGTGGTATGGGCAAGGGAACCCAGCACATCAAAAGCGGCCATTTCGCGGTCGAGCTCGCGGTCGCGACCGACAGTGAAGGTTTCTACTAATTGGTTTACATTGGTGGTTTTTTGCCATAATTTTGCCATGCTGCAAATATAAAATTAAATGGGGGTTTACAATCTACTTTGGAATCCGCCGTTGGTTGAAACCGACGGCAATGAAGGGGGGGGTGCGACACACTTTTTGCGCTGTTAAATTTTATTGCACTCGCGGGCATTAATTAGCTATTTTTAAGTTTAAATAACGAACCTACTCCATTCATGCAACTCGGCCCAAAACGCTTTCTCAATATAAAACATCGCCCACACGAATTATTCGGTTTATTCGCCCTGCTGTTTTTCTTGCTTTCTTTTATTCCATCCAAAGCAGGCCTGGATTTGAATTTGCATGACGTTTATATCGTTATACCTTCCAACCTTTGTGGTATTTCAGCCATCTACTTTTTGTTTATGTGGATGTTGTATACTTTGGCGAAGAAAATAATTTGGACCAGGTGGCTGACGTGAATACACGTAATAATCACCATAACGGGGGTGATTATTCTCCTGTTTTTAAGCTATTTCCCTACTAGTCCGTTAGATGGATTAGATGGAGTCCCCAGGCGTTATTATGCTATTTCGGATTTTCAGCAAAAAGCCCCTGCGTTGTGGATTAAATTTATTCCGCATGCAGTAATCGTGTTTTTAATTGCTCAGGGGGCCTTTCTTATCAATTTGGCGGGTGGGCTTATCAAAAAGCTATACAATCTTAAATAACAGCCATCTTCAAGGGGTGATTTTTGCTACGCCCTTTTATTAAACATTGTCATTTCGATAGAGCAGCGGGGTGAGAATGAGCGGGAGGGCGAAAGAGAAAACCTGTTGTTTTTGCCAAGCGGGCTGTGCAGAGTTTGATACCTTGCATGCCTAACAAGATTTTTCGCTGTCGCGCAAGAGATAGTTTCTCGTCGCTGCGCTTCCCTCGAAATGATAACCTGGGGTTTAATATAATTTATAATTAAAGTTGTCATTTCGATAGAGCAGCGGGGCGAAGAGCGGTTGGGCGAAAGAGAAAAATTGTTAGATATGCTGTGTTTGCTACTTTGCATATCTAATAAGTTTTCTCCCTCGCTATCGCTTGGTTCGAAATGACATATGGGATGATTTAAAAAAGAATCAGTTACACTATCTTATCCAGCATCTCCACATACAACGCTATCCCCTTACCAATCTCGTCTACATAAATAAACTCATCGGCCATGTGTGAGCGAGCGCTATCGCCGGGGCCAACTTTGATGGATTGGATATCCAGTAGCGATTGGTCCGACGTAGTAGGGGAGCCGTATGGCGTACGGCCAAGCGCTATGCCTGCCTGTACGAAGGGGTGGTTCTTATCTATTTTGGATGGCTTTAAACGGATGGAGCGCGGCTTAACATCGCATTTTACATGCTCGCGGATAATCTCCAGCACTTCCTCGTTGCGGTAAGCATCGGTTACGCGTACATCTACCGTAAAGGTACAGGTAGCGGGTACTACGTTATGCTGAGAGCCGGCGCTGATAATGGTTACCGACATCTTTATCGGCCCGAATACTTCTGATTCTTTAGGGAATTTGTAGTTGCGGAACCATTTAATATCCGCTAGTGCTTTATAAATGGCGTTCTCGCCTTCTTCGCGGGCGGCGTGGCCGGCTTTACCATGGCCGGTGCAATCCAGTACCATCAGGCCGCGCTCGGCAACGGCCAGGTCCATCAGGGTGGGTTCGCCTACGATGCCAAAATCAAGCTCGCCCAAATCGGGGATGATCAGCTCCAGGCCGTTCACGCCTGATATTTCTTCCTCGGCGGTGGTGGCCAGGCAAAAATTGTATTTTAAATCCGTTTTATCGAAGTAGTATAAAAACACCGCGATCAGCGATACCAGGCAACCGCCCGCATCGTTGCTGCCCAGGCCGAAGAGCTTATCGCCTTCTATTTTAGCATCGTAAGGGTCGCGGGTGTAGCCGGAGTTTGGTTTAACGGTATCGTGGTGCGAGTTGAGCAGGATAGTGGGTTTTGCCGCATCGAAATGCTTGTTCCAGGCCCATATATTGTTGAGTTTGCGGTGGGTTTGCACGCCATGCTGCTGCAGGGTTTGCTCAATTAGGTCCGCTGTGCGATCTTCTTCTTTACTAAAAGACGGTATCGAAATCAATTGCTGTAGCAGTGTAACTGCCTGTTGCGTTAGGGTTGCTATATCTGCCATAGGTGCCGGGAATATTCCCGATGATAGCGGCAAAATTAATGCTTTTTTTATGGAAAGGTAAATAACTTTGCCGTTTATGATTTTATTGCGCTCACGTCAACTTTGCCTAATACATCTATTTTGTGGGCAACGATATCTAAATTATAACGCTTTATCCGTTGTTCATCTATTACCGTTGTTGTGCTGATCTTACCCTCTATAAATAAGGTGATGCCATTGGCTAAAGCCGTTACCTCGGGTGTTATCAATTTTTCGGGGATACGTACCCGGTGGTATTCGCTATGTTCGACGTAATTGGTGCCTTTTTTCAGTTGCTCCGCCGTTATAATGCTAAAACATAAAAACGATAAGCCGCCCACCGTTTTTTGTTCGAAAGGCCCTTCTGCTATACCCAATAAAATTACCTTATTTACTCCCGAATTACTAAGCATCCTGTAGACCTATCCTTTGCAGAACAAAACTTCGGCTTTGTAAAAAACTTACGGTTAGTATAAATACGCATTTAGTTGTGAATAAATACTTATTTTATGATGGGCAGCAGGGAACTCGCTTTTAAAGAGGAGGCACCTACGGAGCCCTCAACATTGCTTGCAATTTCTATAAACACGATGCTCCTAACGGAGCGTAGAGCTCAGTTCGGATAAACACTCCGGAGGAGTACCGTGATTATAGCAACAGGCGAAAAGCGAGAAGGCTCCGTAGGTGCCTCCTAATCATCGACTGCTTTAAAGGCGATTTTCCTGTGGTGGTAAGGCATTATTTCGGCTTGCTGGTGGCGGTTTTCAGCATGCCTCGCCTAACAGTTATGCTTAGCTATAGTGTGGGTATGAGATTAGCGCCACGCTTATCCGATTATTTGATTTAATACGGCATAACGCACCAGTGCTGCAGTATTACGGGTGCCCGTTTTATTGATGAGGCTTTGACGGTGGCTTTCGATAGTGCGTTTGCTGGTAAATAGTTTACCGGCCACTTCTTCGTTGGTAAAACCTTGCGATATCAGCACGAGCACCTCTATTTCGCGTTTGGAAATGTCTGTAGGTAATTCAACCCCGTCTGCATGGGCAGGGGTTAATTGCAATAGTTTATCGAGCAGTTTAAGCGCTATTTCGTTGCACAGATAACGCTGGTTGCTATTAGCCACCTGGCGCAGACCGAAAATCAGTTCATCGGCATGCACGCTTTTTAGCAAGTAGCCCATAGCACCGGCCTTAAAGGTTTGCAGTATGTGTTTTTCTTCGTCGATACGGGATAGTATCAGCACTTTTATGGCCGGGTATAACTGTTTTATTTCGGCCGTAAGCTCGATGCCACCCATCTTTGGGAAATTTATTGCGGTAAGCACAATATCCGGAGCGGGGTTTTCCGTCAGCCATTTTAAAACAGATTCCGCATCTCCAACCTCAGCAATTACGGCTATATCTGTTTCTTTTTCTAAAAGGGACTTAATACCATTACGAACTACCGTATGACCTTCGGCCAGTAGAATTTTTATCATTAAAGAAATACTAAGAATAATGTAATGAAAAGGTACCGGGAAGTAAACTGGTGGAAATAGCAAAGAATATGTAAAACTACGGATAAAGCCTTGTATTAACGCCATGAATTGGTAATAAACCGAAACTGGTGTACTAAAACACAAAGGAGAGTCTTCCTTCACCAAAGCGGGGCAATGGTTAACCGACTATAAATTAGCGTAATATCCATGAAAAGACATACCCATTGCAATGCGCGGGAGCCAAGTGATTTGCATGGATGATTTGCATGCGGGAGACGTAAAATATTGCGTCTCTACCTGTAGGCAACCCTAGCTGTTTTTTTGATTTTTCGCTGTAGAGACGCAAAATATTGCGTCTCTCATTTTGCAATGCCGATTTGCATTCCTGAGGTGCTGCCTATTCATTTGCTATTACCTGGGCCAGGGGTCTGGCCGGGTGCCAAACCATCTTTCCTTGGCCCAGAAAAAAAAAGTATTTGCGTATACCCCACATAAACGTGCCTATGGTTATTCAAGCAACAACGGGTCATCTTCGTCGGTCAGGCTTAGCTGTATCATGTCGCTACCGGCTATACCCTCTACAGAGCCCTTGATGTGCGCAGCGTTCAGCAGCACCTTGTCCAGTTGCTTCTCGCGTGCTTTCCACATTTTTTCCATGGCATCACGTTCTTTTTGGATGGAGAGGCGCATACTCATGTACC
Source organism: Mucilaginibacter psychrotolerans (assembly GCF_004519315.1). Lineage (GTDB taxonomy): Bacteria > Bacteroidota > Bacteroidia > Sphingobacteriales > Sphingobacteriaceae > Mucilaginibacter > Mucilaginibacter psychrotolerans. The sequence goes on along the minus strand of NZ_SOZE01000031.1, from coordinate 56,053 downwards.
CCTCGCGTATGGCTTTCCATTGTTCGGAGAATTCGCTGCTGGTGAGATAATCGTAAAGCAGGTGCATCTTATCGCCCTTATTGTGCTGGGCCTTGGCCTGGTTAGATAGCTTTATCACGCCATCGCGCAGGATGTAGCTTACGGCCTTTACTTCGTCAAAACTGCATATCCATACACCATCGCGCTCGCCAAAGCAGTCCATACCTTTGGGGTAGCATTGGGTTACAATAACGGCAACATCAACGCCTTGGGCGCGCATATCTTTCTTTAGCTTGTCTATCCAATCGCCGCCGAAGGCGGTGGTGCGTTTGCTTTCGTAAATAATTTTGCCGCATTCCTGCCCAAACTGGTTACGCACGGTTTGCACGCAGTCGGCCCCACGAACGCCTTTGCCCACCTCGCTTATCACATCGAAGGGGAAGTAGGTGCGGAGTAATTCTTCTAAAATCAGTTCCTGCGCTTCGCCCTGCAGCTGCATCGAGCCTTGTTCTGCGCGGCGTTTCATCTCGTCCACCAGGCGTTTTTGGTCCTCCAGCTGCTTTTCCATCTCCTTTACCTTTAGCTGGTGTTCTGTATCTTTAATGGAGTATTTTTCGGTTTCCTGTTTGCGTATCTGCTCGGTAAGTTCTGCGCGTTGCTCCTGTAGCTTGCGTTGGGTGGCAAGCTCCATTTCTTCTTCTTTTTGTTTGAGATATTGCTCGCGTTGTAAAAACTCCAGTTCTTTCTGGCGCGATTCTTTGAGCTTTTCGGCACTGGCATTCACCGAGTTTTGCAGCATCAGCAGTTGGTTTTCAAAATCTGATGCGATAGATTTCCGCAGGTTTTCTTCCAGCGTAAGTTGCAAAGCTTTTTTTTCGCCGGCGAGGCGCAGCGCAAATTCCTGTTCCTGCAGTTTTTGGCGATTTAGAAACTCGTCGTCTTTTTTGCGGTATTCTTCTTCTTTCTGGCGGGTATAATCCTGCATCTTCAGCCTTAGCTGCTGCTTGTATTCCTCGGCCATAACCTCCTCAATAGGGAAACCATGTCCGCAGCTGGGGCACTTAACTTCTGTAGCCATAATAATTATTGAACACTAATTTCAAGAATTGAGTGAACACGAATTTCACTAATTCAATCGAATATCACGAATTAAAAAAGGTATTGTGGAGAAAAATGCTCAAAATATTAGCTAAGTGTGTTTTTTTAACCACATAGGGGTGCTGTGGGGGCACAGAGAAACACAGCGCTTTGCAACATTCCTAGTGGTTTTTGAGTGAACACGAATTTTTACTAATTGAAGGATGATTTCACGAATTATTGACCCATCGTTTAGCTTTTACACTAACAATGTATAGCCTCTACGATTAGTGTTAATTCTTTTTAATTAGTGAAATTCGTGTTCACTCAATTCGTGTCCATTAAAAATCCTTATATAAATTCCTGAATGTTGTGCGCACACCGAACGTAACCACAGCATTCTTCCGTTCGCCTAAGGCGTTTTTCTCGGTGCGGTAAAGGCCGCCCAGTTCAAAGCGGAGGTTGTATTTGGGGTTCACCAAAAAGGAAACGGTGCCCTCGCCGTAGTATAAGTCGGTGGTTAAGCCTTGCCCAACAACGCCTTGCGGACTGGCAACCGCATACGGTGCATTGATATTTTTGCCATTGTTTTCGCCTGTGTTATCCAGGCCGTATTTGGCATAGTTTAGCTGTCCCTGGAAATCGAAACGACCGATAGAATAGTTGAGCAAACCCACAAACTCCCTGAAGTTTGCGCCGAGCGGATGCGCTAGCGGGTCGCCATAGAAGGTGTAGCTGGCCAGCATATTGGCGTCCGAATAGGTGTAAGGTTTCACGGTGTTGAATTCAAACAGGTAGCTTAGGTTTTTTGCACCGGCCAAATCGCCGCCGCGCAGGCCCACCTGGTAGCCGTTGCTGCTTTTGCTTGCGCCTGCTGCTGTTTTTTGGTTATCCAGTATAACCTGGGCGTATAAAGCGTTTTTGTTAAATACTTTGTATTTACCCGTAAAACCAAACAATACGTTATTGGGCGTAGCAGAATTATTGCCTGCCGTAAAGAACAGCGGGTTGATGTAGTTTACGTCGAAACCGTGTCGGTTATCCTGGTGGTCAGCCTCGGGAGTGATCACCGCGTTGAAGAAACCCAAAGAAAGGCTCTTGGTAGCGTTCCAGTCTAAATAATGGTACAGGGCATATTTGCGGCGGTTACTGCCGAAAACGTCGAACTTAGGTGCTTTGATATCCTGCAGGTAGGTCCACATCATCATGTACTGCACCGGGCCAATGTTGGCCGTTGCGCGCAGCAGTGGATAATTGGCCGAAAAATCTGACAGTAGTAAAGAGCGGTAGCCATCGCCGATAAAGGTTTTATCCTGACCCAGGGCAACGTTGAAATGCTTTGATGGGATGTAGGATAGCATAGCCGTTACGTACGAATAGTCCTTTTGGGCTTTGCCGAAACTACGGTCGTAAGCCATGCCAGGCACAAAGCCGCTGGTGTTTACGTAATCGTTGTAGTATGTTGGGAATATCGCCTGGTTTTCGTAAGCGCTGGTGTAGAAAGAGAACTTTTTACCGATGGTACCGCCTACCTGAAAACCGCGGGTATTGATGCCCAGAGGTGTTTTTAAACCGAACCCAAAAGGTTTAAAATTACTTGGTGCGTTTTTACCGTCCTTAAAGTCTTTCCCGAAGATGTTATCGATCAATATATCGGCGTAAAAAGTGTATTCTTTGGTTTGCACGTCTATCAGGTGCTCGTTTAGCAGTTTGCGGCCAAACCAATTTTTGCGGTCGGCTTTTACGCCAACGTTCATCAATTCGTTATACCGGGTAGTTAGCGAGCTGTCGATCAAAAAAGGGCGCAAGGAGGTATGCATGCCGTTACTTTTTGAGTAGACCTGTGCGTTGAATTTTTGATACAACTGGTAAGATTGCGGCAGGTAAACCGACTGAGCCTTAGCTATTCCCGAAAAAAATAGTACGCAAGCGGCTATGGTTATGATTTTGCGTGGTAACAGGGGCAGGTTTTTTTGCATTGCAACAAAATAAGTATTATTTATCGTAACATTAAAGTACCAAATTCAATTAAATATCAATACTTACGCGGAATGGTTAATTTGTATTAAAATTAATAAGGTAAGCTGCTTTTTTTTAATATAACTTATAAAAATACTGATATTTGCCACGCCCATTAGCTATCCGTAGTACATGCAATACAAAAAAATCAACAACCTTTTAGGCTGGCTTTGCTTTATTATAGCCTCTACCACTTACATCTTAACCTTAGAACCCTCTGTAAGCTTTTGGGATTGCGGCGAGTTTATCTCCTGCGCCTACCGTCTGCAGGTATCGCACCAGCCGGGCTATCCTATGTTTGCCATGCTGGGCAAGGTGTTCTCCTTACTATCATTTGGCAATAACGCCAAGGTGCCCTATTTTACCAATATGGGGTCGGCAATTGCCAGCGGCGCTACGGTAATGTTTTTGTTTTGGACGATAACCGCTATGGCCAAAAAGCTGGTAGCGGGGCGCGAAAAAGATTTTGGTAACGCGCAAACCTACCTCATCATGGGCTCGGGCCTGGTGGGGGCCTTGGCTTTTACCTATACCGATACCTTTTGGTTCTCGGCGGTAGAAACCATTGTGTTTGCCTTATCGTCGCTGTGTATAGCCATCGTTTTTTGGGCTATATTAAAATGGGAGGCCCATGCCGATGAACCCGGTGCAGATAGGTGGATCGTATTTATCGCCTACGTATTAGGGCTTTCTATCGGTATACACTTATTAAATCTGCTCACCATACCGGCTATTGCGTTGGTTTATTACTTCCGCAAGTTTAAGAACATCACTACCGGGAAAGCCGTCATTGCCTTTTTGGTGGGCGTAGTTATACTGGGCGTGGTGCAATATGGCATACGCGGCTACACCATCATGTTCGCCGCTTATTTCGATCTTTATTTCGTAAACACACTTGGCTTCGGCTTCGGCACCGGTGCATTATTGTTTTTCGCGTTGCTGATAGGGGCTATCGTCTTCGGCATCTGGTACAGCATCCGCTACAAAAAGCCCGTGTTTAACCTGGTGATGCTTTGCGTTGCATTTATATACTTCGGTTACGGCTCGTTTGCTTATATCCCAATCCGCGCTATTGCCAACCCCAACCTCAACAACTCGCATCCCGATAACGCCTTTACGATGTATGGGTATTTAAACCGCATACAGTATGGCGAAAACCCGCTCATTAGTGGCCCTTATTACGATGCAAACGATACCGCCCGTATAGACGGTAGCATTATTTACCGCAAAGGGAAAACCAAATACGAGATGGCCGACCGTAAGGTAGATTATGTGTACGATCATACTACGCTTTTCCCCCGCATGTACAGTACTTCGCCCAACGATGCCGGGTTTTATAAGCAATGGCTGCAGATACCCGACGGGCAAAAACCCAACTTTATTGATAACCTAAGCTGGATGAGCAGCTGGCAGATATACCAGATGTACGTAAGGTACTTTTTATGGAACTTTGTGGGGCGCTATAACGATGAAGACGGTCAGCAAAGCACCGAATGGTACGACGGTAACTGGACCAGCGGCTGGTTCGATGGCGGTAAGCATTTGCCCAAATCGATATTGAACAACCCTACCTACACGCCGCTTTATGGCTTGCCATTGGTTATTGGCCTGGTAGGTATGCTTTACCATTTTAACCGTAAAAAGCGCGATGCACTGATTATCCTTTTGCTTTGGTTTTTCACCGGTTTAGCGGTAGTGCTGTACGTAAATCAACCCTCGGTACAGCCGCGCGAGCGCGATTACTCTTATGTTGGTTCGTTTTATGCCTTCGCGGTGTGGATTGGTTTGGCCGTTATTGCCATTGCCGATTTGCTGAGCAAAAAAATAAACGCCCGCACCTCGGCATGGGTAGCTACGGGTATTTGCCTGCTGGTTGGGCCGGTTTTACTGGCTAAACAAGAGTGGCGCGCGCACGACCGCAGCACCAAGATGACGCCGCACGATATGGCCTACAATTACCTCATCTCCTGTCCGCCAAACGCTATTTTGTTTACCTATGGCGATAACGATACCTATAGCCTTTGGTACGATCAGGAGGTAGAAGGCATACGCCCGGATGTGCGCCTGGTAAACCTGAGCCTGTTTACCGCCGACTGGTACATTCGCCAGATGCAGAAACAGATGAACAAAAGCGCACCGTTGCCTATCACCATGCCTTTTGATAAGTATAAAGAAGGCATTCGCGATGCGATTTTCTATAGCGATAATGATATAAAAGGTTATACGCCGGTGAAGGAGATATTCGACTTTATCACGTCTGACGACCAAAGCGTGCAGGCGCAAACCCAAAGGGGCGAGTATGTGAACTATTTACCTACTAAAAACTTTAAACTGGATATCAACGTGGATGATGTGCTGAAGAACCACGTGATAACGCCCGATCAGAAAGGCCGCCTGGATAGCGCGATGAAATGGAAATTTCCGTCGAGGTATGTGGGTAAAGACCAATTGGCCTTATTGGATATACTGGCCCACAATAACTGGAAACGCCCGATCTGCTTCACCACCACCATAGGCAACGATAATGTGTCGGGGCTGATGCCTTACCTGTACAAAGAAGGGTTTGCCTATCACCTGATACCGTTTAAAACTGATACGGCTAACCACGATCAGCAAAGCAAAACCAATACAATGGTGATGTACGATAACGTAATGAACAAATTCAGGTTCGGTAATTTCAAAAAGGCTAAGTACCTGGATCACGAATCGGTTACCATGTTTTACCCGGTAATGATGACCACCTTCCTGGATTTGGCAACCAACCTGGAGGCCGAAGGCCACGGCGATCTTGCGTTAAAAGCCCTGCACAAATATGATGAGGAAATGCCCGAGAACCTGTACCCTTATATTGATATTGCCATGCGTAAAATGATGATGGCGGAGATAGCCTACCGCCTTGGGGATATCAGCCTGGGCAATAAGTTTACCAACAGCATACACGATCATATTAAAGACCAGCTGCAGTTTAATTATTACAACCTGCAAAACCACCAATCGTGGCTTAATCCGCGCGATGTGCGTATCTCGTTGCGGGTGCTCGAAGAACTGGCTGGCGTAACGCAGCAACATCATCAGGATGCTATTTCCAAATCGCTTAATGCCGATTTAGAGAATTATCGCACCAAGTTGCAGTCTGTATTTAATATGTAGCATTAGGTAATGCATAAAACATAAAAGGCCTCCGCGCGATTATCGTACGGAGGCCTTTTTGTTGCAATATGTTTTTGCTGTGCTGCTATAGCTTACTGCTTTGGCTCGGGCAGTTTAAGATCCTTATTAAAATTAGGGAACAGCTTGGGCACCATTGCAATGGTGTTTTTGTTCAGGTCTAAAAAACTCCAGGTTTTACCTTTATTGCTGCTTACGGCCAGCAGGTTGCTGTTCACTTTCATAGTGCTGCCGCCAACCTTCATGCTGATGTGCTCTGGTACCAGGCAATGTATCTCGGTGCCTGCTTTATAAAATTTGCTCGGTGTGCCAACGGTAGCGCTCTCAAAGCTTACGCCCTGGGCTGCCATTTGCTGCATGCCTGTAGTCATCATCTGTAGCATTTTGGCCTTGCCGCCGCCCAGTTGCAGGGCCTTAGGATAGGTATGGTTAACTACGGTTGCATAATCGCCTTTCACCAAAGCATCGGCAACAACTGTGGCTTGTTTTTTTACCACTGCGGGGTCTTGTGCGTAAACGGCTGCCGGTAAAAGCAGCAGCACCAATAGTTTAATTGATTGTTTCATTTCTTCTTTTGAGTACTTTTTTTACCAGTATTTTTTTGGCCAAAGCGCGGGTGCCATCTACCTTGTCGGTTATTTTGAGGCCGAGCAACTCGCTTACCATATTGTAAACATCCACATTAGGGAAACTTTTGATGGTTATACGCTTGCGGAAAGCTGGCCCCCAGGCGTAAAATGTAGCATGCATATCTTTTACCACCGTAGGGTCGAAGCCGTGCCAGCCGGGGTGCAGGTTTGTGCGTTTGGCCAGGTTAAACACCTTTGGCCACTCGGGTATTAGCAGTATATCGCCTATGCGGTTATGCCAGTCATCGCTTGCGCCGTAATGGAATTTGGCTGGCATATTGGTTTTCAGGTACACCTTGTAATCGCCTTGTGCATCTTTGGTCAACTGGTCGAAAGTGCTTTGAATGGCCGTTTTATCCTTTGCGTAAAGCTCTACCAGGGTGCCATCGCCCGATATCCTGAACTTAGCGGTATCTATGCCAGCGGGTATGCCCAGCGGGCTTTTGTTTTCAATCTGTGTCATCCCGTGGTCGGCCACAAATACGAAGTTTACGTCCAGCCCGGTAGTTTTAACAGCCTTATACAAGGCGTTCACAGCAGAGTCTACATAGAGCACCTCGCGGCCTGTTTCTGGGGCATCGGGACCATAGGTATGCCCGGCGTGGTCTACCTGGGGCAGATAAAAGGTGATGAAATGCGGGCGCTCTTCGGGCGGAAGCTTAAGCCAGTTTACAACCGCAGCAATGCGGTTGTTCATGTCTATCTGTTCGTTATAAATGTAATAGTAAGTGGGGCGGGTATTTTTTATGGCCGCTTCAGATGCTACCCAGTAAAAACTGGCGGCCAGCATTTTCTGCTGCTCGGCCAGTACCCAAAGCGGAGTTCCGCCGTACCAGCTGCCATCGGCTACCTTGGCCTTGTTGCTCATGCTGTAGCTGTCGTTACGGTTGCGGTCGTAAAAAGAATTGTTTACCAGGCCCGAGTGCGAGGGGTAAAGCCCGCTCACCATGGCATAATGGTTGGGGAAGGTTACCGAAGGGTAGGATGGTACCATCGATTTGGCATGTACGCCATCTCTGCGGAATCTTTTGAGGTTTGGTGCGTTGTATTTATCCACATAATCCCAACGGAAACCGTCGGCTGAGATCAATATCACGTAGGGTTTCTTTTGCTGGGCGAGGCTATTTTTACGACCGGGAATAACTTTTTGCGTGGTATCGGCAATTTGCTGCTTTTGGCAAATGCCCGCGAAGCAAAGCATCATCAAAGCAACTAATAAGCTATATTTTTTCATCTGTGGATATTGCAAGCTTCAAAAGTATGTAAATACAGTTAACAAATTGATACGATAACATTAATGTTGCAGCCCCGTTTTTTGGGTTGAAGGGTGTTATTGCGTGTGTTCAAGCGAGACGTTTGAACCGGCGAGGTTCACCCTGTAAGGGTGAAAGCTTTGTAGCAAACCAACCACCCAATCCCTGGAGTGCCGTAGGTACACAATAAATGGCGTTCAACACCTAACGGCGTTGTCTCGTTTTTATGATGTTTTTCTACAAAGTTTGCGCCTCTACGAGGTTGCTTACCTTAAATCTATCAATAAACCCTGTGATACCAAGAAATCTCCGCTTTTTTCACTTGGTAAGCTCCGTATTTAAATCTCCATAATGATCTATGATTAATATTAATGTAAAATATTGGCTTGATACCCTATTTGTAGTTTGCCCTGCGTAAATTGTGAGGCAATGCAAAAAGCTTGTTTTTTAACCCTGATGCTGGCCATGGCAATATGCCTGGGCTGTGCGCATAGCAAACGCCTCTACACCAGCGATTGCGCAGAAGGTATTGTATTTAAAAAGGTAAGCTATGCCAACCTGGTGGATAGCATCAAATATTATAACCTGCAATACGTAGAAATATCAGGGAGATACACCGAAGGCAAAAACCTTTCGGCATTGGTAAACGATAGTTTGTATGATGTGCACGGCAACAGCCGGGCCCTTTGGGTGAATTTTACGCAGGATTGCCCTTTATACCTGGCAGGTACGCAAAAAGGTTTTTTTGATGCCGAAGATGGTAGCTATACGCATATGAACAATAGGATGGTAACCCTACGCGGCCGGGTAGATGTGAAGATGAAGGGCCACCTAAAAGAATACCGAGGTGCTATAGACCAGGTAAGCTATGTGGAGTTGCATTAGCAACCCTTTTTTACGGTTACTTAAATTTCAATTCTCAGGCCATCATAAGCCAGTCTGATGCCATTTGGTAGTTCCGCGTCAATATCCGCATGTTTGCCCAACCGATGGCTAATGTGGGTAAAGTAGGTTGTATCGGCACCAATATCCTGCGCAAAGGCTATCGCCTCCTCCAGCGTAAAATGCGAAATGTGTTTTTCTTTCTGCAGGGCGTTTACCACCAATATTTTGCTGCCGCGTATCTTTTCCCTTTCCGTTTCTGATATGGTTTTGGCATCGGTAATGTAAGTAAAATCGCCTATGCGGAAGCCCAGCACCGGCAGTTTGTAGTGCATCACCTCGATGGGGATGAGGTGGATGCTGCCGATATCGAAAGGCTGCAAACTAATGGTATGCAAGTCAATCTGAGGAATGCCGGGATAGCCTTTATCGTCGAATATATAAGGGAATTCGCGGCGTAGGGCCAATTGCACGCGTGCATCGGCATAAATATCTACGGGGCCCTGTTGCTTGTAATTGAAGGCGCGTATATCGTCCATGCCAGCTACATGGTCTTTATGCTCGTGGGTAAAAACAATGGCATCCAGGTGTTGTACGCCTGCACGCAGCATTTGGTACCTAAAATCAGGTCCGGAATCTATCACCACAGTTTTATCGCCGCTTTCTATCAGTATAGAAGTGCGCAGGCGTTTATCGTGCGCATCGGCAGAGGTGCACACTTCGCAGTCGCAGGCTATCACAGGCACACCCTGCGAGGTTCCGGTTCCTAAGAAAGTAATGGTCACAGCTGCAGGGTGGTTTGTTTTAATTGGTGCAAAAATGCGGCCTGCTTCTCATCAAGCAGGTGTTGGTCTATTTCAAGCGTGCGGGCCAGATCGGCTACAGCAGCTATCTTGCTCTCCAGATTGGCAAATTTGTTTACAACAATCATGCGGCTGTTTTGCAGCAGGCAGGCACCGGTTTTAAAGTTGCCTTTTTCGTACCGCACGCGGTAGCCGGCCGATTTTAGCAGCAGCTCCAGTTTTTCAAGCGTATGGTTGGTAGGCGTTAGCATGAAATTCAAAAATAGGATAATTACCCGTTAGAAATGTGTCGTGAACGTCCTTTTTCCATTTTTTTAGGGCGGTTAAAATTGGCTTATTAAATTTTTTTAAAAACTATTGATGCTTTTTACAAGTGAATCGCCCGGCGCTATTTTTAGTTTCGATTTATTTATATCTTGTACACGGATTTACTCCCTTAACCATTTAAGCCCTTTATTGATATATGACCCAAAAGCCTGAACGGTTCCTCTCGCTGGATGTATTCCGCGGGATGACCATTTGTTTTATGATTATCGTGAATACGCCCGGCAGCGGCGCGGCACCTTTTTCCCCGCTGGAGCATGCCTCCTGGTTCGGCTTTACGCCTACCGATCTGGTGTTCCCTTCCTTTCTTTTCGCTGTGGGTAACGCCATGAGTTTCACTTCAGCCAGGTTTGCGCAAATGGGTACCGGCGCGGTGCTCGGCAAGATATTTAAACGTACGGTTATTATTTTTCTGCTGGGATACCTCATGTACTGGTTCCCCTTTGTAGATCATACCGAGGCAGGTTGGGCGTTCAGGCCCATTAGCAATACCCGTATTATGGGCGTGCTGCAGCGTATTGCGCTTTGCTATATGTTCGCTTCGCTTATCGTGTATTTCATCAAATCGAAAAGGGCTGTTATCGTCATCAGCGTTGTTTTATTAGTGGGCTATCAGTTACTGTTGCTCGCCTTTGGCGACCCGGCTGCGCCCTACGGCATGCTGACCAACGCCGGTACCTACCTGGATAAATTCCTGCTCGGCGATAGCCACCTGTACCACGGCGAAGGCGTAGCTTTCGACCCGGAAGGCGTTCTGAGTACCCTGCCTGCCATCGTTAATGTGATTTGCGGTTACTACGCCGGCAAATTTATACAGGAAAAAGGCAAAAGCTACGAAACCATTTCGCAACTGATGCTTACCGGCGCATTGTTCCTGTTCATTGCCCTTTTCTGGAACATGAGTTTCCCGATAGGCAAAAAACTGTGGACAAGTCCATTCACCCTGCTTACCGTTGGTTTGGATTTGATAATCATATCCTCGCTGATCTATATTGTTGAAATACGCAGCTGGAACAAAGGCAACTGGACCTCGTTCTTCACTACCGTTGGTAAAAACCCGTTGCCGATCTATATCCTGTCGGAAATACTCATCATCGCATTTTGGATGGTGCCGATTGGGAAAGTAAGCTTCTTTGATTGGATAAACGCATCGGTTTACCAGGCAGTAGCACCCGGGGCCGTAGGCTCGCTGCTGTTTGCCATCAGTTATATGCTGATATGTTGGGTAGTTGGGAAGATATTGGATAAGCGGGGGATATATATTAGGGTGTAAATAGGTTGTCTGAACTCGAATTTTAAGAAATTTTTTGAATTGACATAATGCTTCGACCTCGCTGATGAAATTCTGTACTTTCTTTAAATTCCTTAAAACGGCGTAGCCATCTTGAGTACTATTTACAAAACAATTAAACACGAAAAATTCGAGTTCAGACATTTTCCGACTTCTTCATAATCTATAAACGATGAAAAAACTATTCATCCTCGTCATCGCCCTCGGCATGGCAATAAACGCCAACGCCCAGCAAACTCCCACCTATGCTGAGCGGCTGGGCTGGCCAAAGGGCGCACGCGTTATTATTCTGCATGTAGATGATGCGGGTATGTCGCACGATGCTAACGATGGAGTGTTTCAGGCAACGGGCCGGGGTGTGGCCAATTCGACCAGCATCATGATGCCCTGCCCATGGGTGCCCGAGTTTAAGGCCTACCTGGATAAACACCCCGACCTGGATGCCGGGCTGCACCTTACCCTTACCAGCGAGTGGGACAACTACCGCTGGGGGCCGCTGGCTGGTAAAACCAATGTGCCTGGACTGGTAGATAAACAAGGCGCGATGTATAAAGATGTGGCAGCAGTTTATTTTAGTGCCAAGCCCGAGGAGATAGATAAGGAGATACGCGCCCAGTACGATAGGGCCGTGGCCATGGACATTAAACCCACGCATTTCGATTCGCACATGGGTACGTTGTTTGCCAAGCCCGCTTTTCTGGAAAAATACATACAACTGGGCATTGAGAAGCAGATACCGGTGATGTTCCCCGGCGGGGAGGATTTGTTTTACCGTGCCGAAGCCAAAGCAGCCACCATTGCCGAATTGAAAAGGCAAGGCAAACACACCGAAGGCATGAATATCCCCGAGCCTGCAGCCCTGGGCAAGGCAAAGGAAGTAGGCGATATGCTTTGGAAAAACGGCCTGCCTGTGCTGGATGACCTGCACAACAGCAGTTACGACTGGCAGATGCCCGGAATTGAGCATGCTACGGACAAGCAGCTACAAAAATGGTACACCGACCATTACATCGAAAGCATAGGCCGACTATCTCCGGGCCTTACGATGGTGATTATGTTGTACCAATCCATCTGCAACGTTTAAATACATAACCGATACCGGCCAAAAACGCAAAGGCGACTTGCTGGCCATGCTTGACCCACGACTGAAAGCATTTTTGAAAGAGAAAGGATTTATATTAACTACCTGGCGGGAGGTGATGGAGCGGAGGACACGATTAAAGGACTAAAATTAGCCCCTGCGTCATTGCGAGGCACGAAGCAATCTCCCGATAAGCAGGTGCACCATGCAGAGCGGCTTGTCCAACGTAGAGATTGCTTCGTTCCTCGCAATGACGTTGATGATAGCTATACTCTGGCCCCCAACAACCACCTCCACGCCCAACGCGTAGCCGTATTAAAACCAACCCAGCTATTTACAAATTCGATAATATGCCCTAAACAGTTTTTAGTGAATTTGCTGCGGTAATTTTTGGTAGCTTCTTTAAAAACAGCATCGGCGTTGGGTATGCCAATGCGCTCGTAAATGGCTTTACGCACATACATGGTACGCACGAAGTAGATGTTCATCAATATTACGAAGCTATACAGCGTGCGTTTGACGTAGCCTGCCTTTTTGGTGTAGTTCTCCAATAAACCTTTCGTAAAATGGATATGGCGGCCTTCTTCGATGTTGTGCAGCTCGAATACCTTGCGTAGCACCACGTAAATTTCGGGTGCGCGGCGGGTGTGGTTGCCATACATATCGGTTATCAATTCCACCGCCAGGCTACCCATAAACAGGAAATCGGCAGGCAAATAATTGGTGCTGAACTTCCCGACGAAAGCATGCATTTTGGTAGGGGGCAGGGCTTGCCCTTTAAGCTGCGTGATGGTTTGCGCAAACATTTCCTGGTGGCGGTATTCTTCGATGATCTCGCGAATGAGGAAGCGGTGCTCAGGTCCGTTGGGCGGGAGGGTGAGCAGGTAGCGCGTCATGAACACGCAGAACAACGCTTCACCCCAGCCGTAGGAATATAAAACCTGTACGGCTTCGTGCCGGCCAAGGTCGGTTTTTTGTTGTTGGGTAAGGGTATCGTAAACGGCGAGGCCTTCTAAAGAAGTCAGGAATTCGGGCAGGTAAAGGTCTGTCGGCGAAGGTTCTTCCGCCCAGGGCACATAGGTTTCGGGCAGCAGCGGGCGATCCTTGCTAATCTTTACCAGCCTTTCTATTTCTTCGGGGCGCATATTGCTAAGATAACGGAAAAAATGGGGAGAGGGTTTGCTGGGGCTTATTAAACATTTAAACTGAGATAAGGCCTTTAGATGGTTAAACTTTATGCGTCGCGGTAGTACGTACCCGAAAACACACCCAAATACACCCAAATAAAATTAAACAAAAATAGCGATGGGTTTCTAAACCCATCGCTATTGTCTGAACTCGAATTTAACGAATTAAAGAATGTTCAGAATTAAAACAAAATCAATTGAACAGTATTGACTCCAATACCTACCTCAAATCCACAAACTCTGCACCGGGGTGGGCTTTCTTATCATACCCGAAAACAGCATCGGCTACGCCGGTAACCGGGGTAAACGTGGTTAAGGTATAGGTATAGCGGCTGCCATTTTTATCGAAAATCAGTGCGCTATACAGCTGGTTTTTTACCTTGTCTACCATCAAGCGCACTTTAAAAAAGCTGGCCTTTTCGTTTTCGGGGGTAAGGTCTATCACCTGGTAGGTTTTGCCGCTAGCTTTCTGCAAGCCTACATACACGTATTTATAGCCCTTCTCGTACATGGTGAATATTTTGGCCGGGTTGAAGCCTTCATCGCTGTTATCAGCATCGGCTGCCTGCACTTCATTGGCATCCTTAAGGTAGGTCCACTGGTTTTTACCATCGCTGATAATTTCCTGCGATACCGATTTGCCGGCGCCATAAATGATCAGCTTATACTTGTTTACTTTCGATTTAGCCAGCAGCGAACCGCTTTGCGTTTGCTTTACATTGGCCTGCACATTATCAACCAGCAAGGTGAAATCTGTTTTCACGGCATCGTAGCTGCGGTATTGCTTGCTCAGCTTGTTGAGGATAAGCTTAGCATCGTTATCTTTTTGGGCAAAGGCATTAGTGAAAAACAATGCAGTTGCGAATATTAAGAGGGTTAGTTTTTTCATTTCAAATAATATATAATACGAATTGAGTGACTACGAATTCTACGAATTAGAAGCTACGAATTTCACAAATCTAACGACGCGATTTTTTTATAATTGTTTTCTTTTAATTCGTGTAATCCGCCTCAATTAGAAAAATTCGTGGTCACTCAATTAGTGTTCACTCAAAAGAATAGACCGGGATTTTAGTTATTGGTTTAATCCTTTGGTTTTTGCAGGGTTTCCAGGTGGCGTTCCAGGCTGTATTCGTCGGGGTAAAGCACGTCGCGGGCTTTGCTGCCCTCAAACGGACCAACGATGCCTGCGGCCTCCAACTGATCAATAATACGGCCTGCACGGTTATAGCCCAGCTTCATTTTGCGCTGGATAAGCGATGTTGAACCTTGCTGGTGCAGAACGATCAACCGGGCAGCATCTTCAAACATCGGGTCGCGGGTTTCCGCGTCGTATTCTTTGGTACTGCTGCTGGCTTCGCCGTCGCCCACGTATTCGGGCAGCATCATGGCCGATGCATAGCCGCGCTGGTTGCCAATATAATCGGATATCCTTTCTACCTCGGGCGTATCTACGAACGCGCATTGCAGGCGTATGAGGTCGCTGCCAGTAGAGAGGAGCATATCGCCACGACCAATCAGCTGGTCGGCACCGCCGGCATCCAATATCGTGCGCGAATCTATCTTAGATAGCACCCTGAAAGCCAAACGGGCCGGGAAGTTGGCCTTGATGGTACCCGTAATAACGTTTACCGATGGGCGCTGCGTAGCAATAACCAGGTGGATACCCACCGCACGGGCAAGCTGCGCAATACGGGCTATAGGTTGCTCTACTTCTTTACCTGCGGTCATCATCAAATCGGCAAACTCATCAATCACCAGAACGATGAAGGGCAGGTAGCGGTGTTTCTCCGGGTCGCTTATTTTACGGTTTACGTATTTGTGGTTATACTCTTTTAGGTTACGCACCTGGGCATCTTTCAGCAGGTCGTAACGCTGATCCATCTCAATACAAAGCGAATTGAGCGTGTTTACCACCTTTTTGGTATCGGTGATGATGGCGTCGCCGTCATCGGGCAGTTTGGCTAAAAAGTGCCGCTCTATCTTGCGGAACAAAGTAAGCTCTACCTTTTTGGGGTCAACCAGTACAAATTTCAGTTCGGCGGGATGCTTTTTGTATAGCAACGATACCAGTATGGTATTGATACCTACCGATTTACCCTGGCCCGTAGCACCTGCAACCAGTAAGTGTGGCATCTTGGCCAAATCGGCAATGAATACTTCGTTGCTGATGGTTTTACCCATAGCTATAGGCAAATCCATGGTATTGTTCTGCCATTTCTCGGTAGCCAATATCGAGCGCATGGATACCATCTCCGGGTGCTGGTTGGGTACTTCGATACCTATGGTTCCCTTACCCGGCATGGGGGCAATAATACGGATGCCCAGCGCGGCAAGATTCAGGGCGATATCATCCTCCAGGTTCTTTATCTTGGAGATACGCACGCCCGGCGCCGGCACAATTTCGTAAAGCGTAACCGTTGGGCCAATGGTGGCTTTTATCTTATCTATTTCTATGTTATAGTGGTTCAGCGTTTCTACGATCTTGTTTTTGTTGGCCTCCAGTTCGTCGCTGTTTACGGGTATTTTGTTGTTGCCGTAATTCTCCAGCAAATCCAACGTGGGGTATTTATACGAAGCCAGCTCCAGGGTGTGGTCGTACGTTCCAAACTGGTCTACCAGCGATTTGGCTTTGTCATCGTCGCTTTCCTCTATCGACAGCACCGGGGTAGGGCGCACCACATCAATGGTTAGGGGTATTTCGTCGTCTTCCTCGGGTTCGGTTGGGGTATAGGGCTCCGGCGTTAGTACTAAAGGTTCGTGTATTACGGTGTTTTGCACCAGCGGCACCTGCCGCAATTTCTCTGTTTGCGTTTCAGTTTTGGAGAGTGTTTCGTTTATGGTTGGCCTGGCGCGGTTTCCCTTAGGCCATTCTACCGGCAACGAAACATCTTCGTCCACCAGGTCTATGTTGTCAGCATCAGCATCTTCATCGGCGGCGGCAACCGGCATGGCAACGCGTTCTTTACGGGCGGGCAACTTAAAATCGATATTGTAAGCAATAACCAGCACGGCCAGTCCGGCAAAAACCAACACGCAGCCTGTACCCGCCGACCCAATCTGAACGCCGAGTAAACGGTTGCTCCAGTAGCCGAACTCACCTTCCAGAAAGTGTGGGTAGTCTGCCACCATGGCGTGTATAAAGCCAATGGTAACGGAGATAAATATGATGCCGAAAAGGCTATAAGCCAACATTTTGCTGATGGAGAAAAGCTTTATTTTGAACACCAGCCGGAAGCCTATCACAAAAAAAATGAACACGAAAATAAACGAAGCCACGCCGAACCAATGGTATATAAATTGGTTGGCCAGCAGCGCGCCAAAAACACCCAACCAGTTTTCTATAGGGTTGGTAATGCCGCTTTCGATGAGTTCTTTTGGCGATTTGAACAGGTTGGCCCAGCCACCGTTTGCCGGTGCTACCCAGCTTTGGTCTTGCTGCCAGCTGAACATGTACGAGGTAAAGGCGATAAGGAAAAACGCCGAAAGCACTAAAAAGAATAGTCCGGTGATTTTGAGTAGCCGCCCATCGCGCAGGTTGAATATGGGCAGTCGCTCCACCTGTTGTTTTATTGGTTTCTGCCTTTCGGTTCTTGCGCCCGGCTTGCGTGGTGCATCATCATCCTTAAAGCTATTAGTCCTGAACTGGTTTCCTTTTACTGGCATCCTGCTATCTCCGCACGTTTAGTTGCAAATATAAAGTTATCATATTTGTCCCGTTATCCCCTATGAAAACGATAAAAGGGAAAAAAACGGGGAAAAATTTAATTAACTTTACACTTCAAGATTTATGAAAATTATCGACTACAAAGAGCCGAAGCTTTACAAAGATAAAGATAATAAAAAATGGTTCATCCTTTATTCAGTTAAATTCGAGGGGGATGAAAAATGGTTACCACTTAAAGAATACGGTAAGGGTTACTATCCTTTCACCTCCCGAAATAAAATAGCTGACCTGCAAGAAAGGGAATTTCAGTTCAGGAAAGTCAGGGAAGCGGTTCTTAATCACCTCAAAGAGGGAAAAAGTATTAAGTACCCTGAAACAATAAAAAGCGTAAACGAGGCGAAAATAAAGGAATCTAAGAAGACTGCCTTTGACGAGAATTTCACCCTGTTCCTGCGGTTGAAGGGATACGATAACCCGATACCAAAAAAGGAACGTTCGGCAGAACAATTCAAGGTTTTCTACAAGAACCAGTTCAAACCATTTTTGCAGAAGAAGGGTATGGTGAATGACCTAACAAAAGTAAGCAAGGGTGATATTTTGGAATTTATGAATGCCTACTATCTGAGCACCGACCCAAACATTAAATGGAGTAACACAACTTGGACATTGAAGAAGGCTTTACTAAGTAGTTTTTTCCAGACCTTAGTTGATGAAGACATCTTAACAGAGAACCCGGTAAAGAAGGTTAAAAGCAAGCCTAAAGAAGCAACTGAACGCTTTAAAGTATTCAGTAAAGAAGAACGGGATTTACTATTTGCGCATCTGGACAAATGCGAATATCCTTTTTTGGCTGCCGCCGCCAGAGTCATTTATTATAGCTATATCAGAGAAACAGAATTGACCCGACTCAAAGTTAGTGACTTTGATTTGGATAAGCGTACTATCAGGATTGAAGCCAACAATGCGAAAGGTCAGAAAGATAAATTGGTGAAATGGGTTAAAATGACACCTCAGTTAACCGATGCGGTGCGCAGCTACCTATCGCACTTTGACCATCAACCAGACTGGTACATTTTCGGTAAAAAGATGAAGCCTTCTGCTTTCCGTCCGTCGACTTACTGGTTGGTTTTGTTTCGCCGTGAACTTACTGCTTTGAAAGCCGAACATCCTAAGTTGTTCACCGAAGAAGGGCAAAGTTTATACGCTCTGAAACATTCCGGGGTAACCGACTTCTGGTACAGTAACATTGGAAAATATAATGCCACTACACTGTTGGGTATTATCCAAAAGCAGTGTCGGCACGAAACAATGGAAATGACCCAACGGTACTTAAAAAAGTTGGAAATCAATATTGAAGCCTTCGATGAATTTGTTTTTGATTAGCGATTCAACGCACGTAATTCAGCTAAACGGCACATCTCAGCAATTTCATCATCTTGAAGTTGCTTTTTTGTTTTACGGGGTTCGCCCGGTTTACGCTTGTAAAGTAAACCAGTTTGTACGGCGTGAACTTCGTTCACCTTTGTTGCCACATCTTTAACGCTTGAAGCCATACCTGCAAGCTGTTTGATTTCATTCGTAATATCCAACTGCTCTTTGGTAACGATAACGTGAACGTCCGGGTTGAAGGCTTTGGTTAATTCTTCAATCCTTTTCTTTTCCTTTAAATAAGGGTTATACCACGCCAAAAATTGTTTAAGTTCTTCTTTATCCGCTATCATTACAGGTATTTTTTAGTCTTACTTATAAATCCAGTTACCGTGTCTTTTTTATAGGTTTCTTCAAAGGTTTTATTCAAGAAGGTATCTAAATAGATATGGGTTTCCCCTGCCGATTCGTGCCGGGTTGACTGGTAAACAAACCTTCTTTGTGTTCCGTCTTTGCGTATCGTACCGGGTATTGGTTTAGGTATTGTTGCGTTGCGCTGCCTGATGGTTTTTTTGTATAGAAATGCAGCTTGTGCAAGTTCTTCGGGTTTTAGTTTACTTACTGCTTCTGATATGTTTTTCATAGGTTCTTTTTTATGGTGAATAACCCCCCGGCAGTTTACACCGGGGGCTTAATGATGTTGTTAAAGTGTTAGAGTAATTCTTGAATTTTCATTTTCGCTTCTGCTAAAGCATTTTCATAGTGGCTAAATAAAATAGTATTGCCTTCACTATTTTTAACTGATTCCCCCAAAATCAATCCCGGCTGCTGATTGTTGATGTAACCAATAAATCCCATTTCTGATAGGTTTTCATCGAAAAGTTTATCAATGGTAATCCAGTAATTAATGTCGTTGTGTAGAAATTCGTGTGTCATATAAGATAGTTTAAAGCCCGGCTACATTACCGGGGTTGTTTCCTTGTTGTTTACGTTCCAATGCACGCTACTAAAACTAAATTTAGTTTTAACACCCCCATTTAAAACTATAAAGACACGGAGGTAATCCCCGTGTCTTTTTTTAGCCCCCTTTGTTTCGGTGGTAAAACTTGCCCGTGATGGGCTTTTGTTTAATCGGATGCTATTGCTTGCTGAATCTCAATTCCCTTACGGGCGATAGTTCAACTTTAGGCTTACCGATAAGCCCCGCCAACCCGGTTGGGTATCACTCTCACATATCCATCAATCACAATACAAATGTACCTAATAATTATGATATTTGCAAATATTTATCAAAATATAACGTAAAATACGGATATATATCTCATATTATTGCCATTTTGATAGTAAAACTAAATTTAGTTTTTGTTTTTGGGTTGTATCAAATAGTTGAAAAATTTTCAGAAACACTCACCTATAACTTTAAAATGCCGTCCCCGGCTAATGGACTTAACATCAGCAATCAAAAATTTATTTGCCTCTACCTGTTGACAAATGGACGTTTATGTACTATATTTACTATATATAAATTATTAATAATCAGTTAGTTAACATTTATTTTTAAAAAAAATCGATAATTTTTAAAAATGAGAGTATTTATAAATATACGGGGGATGTCACAGGTTAAGCACCATTTAATCATTGTTTAACGCTTAACCTGCCCCCTTACCCTTTTGACAGAGGGATTAAAACAATGGTAAGGGTAAAGATTAAACAATGATAACAACACTTAACGTGTACGATAATTTACGTACACCAAAAATTTCAAACACTACAACCATTGAACAATGGTTTGAACTGATTAAGCAATCAGCTTATTCACCACTAATTGAGAGCGCAAGACCTTTCGGTAAAAAGCACCCGGTTTACGAAGCTAATAAAACTTTAATCCCGGCAATCACTTACAACTTCACATTCCATACCAATAAAGAAAATGCCAACATCACCGGGGCTACTGGTTTACTGTATATTGATGTTGATGATACTACATACGATATCACTTTACTGGATACCTCAAAAGTTTTTGCCTACTACAAGTCATTTGGGGGCTTAGGTTACTCTGTTTTGGTAAAGGTAGACGGTTTATCCTTGGATAATTATAATTCAACCTACGCTGCTGTATTAGCTGATTTAGGTTTGAGTAAGTTTTATGATAAAGGGGCAAAGAAAGCTACACAGTTTAATGTTTTAAGCTATGACCCTAACATTTATATTAACTATGATTCTTTTGTTTTTACTGCCATTGAAACAGATAGTAAACTTGATATTAAAAATTCCCCCCCTTCTTTAATAATTAAAGAAAAGAAGACATATATAGATAGAGTGGGGGGAATAATTAATTCTAATACCCCATTACGTTTCAATAACTTGAATGAAATTGAATTTGAAGGTAACTATACTTTCAATTGGGATGGTTGGGCTTACGTTAATGCTTGGTTACCGTACAAAAAAATACAGTCAGGTAAACGGAATCCCACGTTATTGAGTTTCCTGAATAATTACGTTTGGTTGAATCCCCAACTTACCCAAAAAGGTGCGATAACCGTTTTGAACTGGATAAACCAAACCAAATGCGAAGAACCCCTTAATCAGTCAGAAATTGAAGGGATAGTTAAAAGCATTTTTAACTACAAGGCAGAAGGTACTCTGAAACCTAAATACAATTGGAAGACCCGTAAAATCTTGTTTGCTAATCAGACAGGTTTAAGCCGGGAACAAAAGTTAGCTATTTGCCGGGAACTATTAGCTGAAAAGAACCAGAACAATAGTTTACAAAAGTTGAACGGTATAATTGCCGGGTGGGATTTTGATAAGTACGGTAAGATAGGACAAGCCGTAATTTACAAAAACTTTCGGATAAGTAAAAAAACAGTTGAAAAGTACTGGTCAGAGTTTAAAGACGAAGTTAAACAGCTTAATGATAACTGGAAGAATCCCCCGGTAAGTTCAAAAAAAGATGCACCAGTGTTACGCATTGCCGAAGATAATACGCAGCCTGATACCGCCGACCGGGAACTGTTAATCACTAACCCCGAACGTTACAGACGTGGTACTCAATTGCTGTCGTTTATGGAAAGGGTTGAACTTGAAGCCCGGTTAGCTTATTTATTAAACACCGGGTACACTGGTGAAGTACAACTTGAAGCTGACGATACCTTATTTGTGTTTAACTTACAACAGGATGTTAAGTTTGTTGGTTTTGGTGAAAGCGTAGCAGCCTAAGCTATATCACTTAACAGCAATGAGGGCGAAATATCAAGGGCTTTAGCGATAGCGTAAACGACACTGATAGATGGATTGCTTTTCTTAGTTTCGAGCCGGGCAATCACCGTATATTCAATTCCTATCAGGTCAGCAAGGGTTTCCATACTTACCCCCTTATCCGTACGGTATTTACGTACGTTCCGGGAAACTATTTCAATAGCTTCTGGTGAGATGAAATGTTTTGCCATAGGAGCAAAGCAAAAAATAAAAAACTTTACAAGGTATGGCTTAAAAGCCATACCTTTGCGGTTTAACATTAAACCTTAATCAAATGTCAGAACAAGAAAAGCCAAAAGAAAAAACCAGTTGGGGGTGCTTAGGAATGATAGCATTGTTTTTCGTGCTATGCTATTATTTTTATAATGCCTCAGATAAAAACCTCACCCGCATCCGTGAAGAGCAACACTCCGCCAGAGCCAATGACGGTACGCCGTATGGCAAAAAGAAATGCCCGTGGTGCGGTGGAATCGGCAGGGTTGGATATGCCGGAGATTCAAAAGCGCAGGTGGAGCGTACGGGTATGGGCTTGGGTAATTATTGTACTACTTGTGTTGGTACAGGTTACGTTGATGATAAAAAATAATGAAAAGGTACGTTTTTATTTTAGCGTTGGCTGTACTGGTCACTATTAGTTCAGCTTGTAAGAAGTCAGATGAAGTTAACCCTGATTCAACACGTGAAGACCTTAGCATCACCTCCACCAATGTGTTAGGTTCAAAAAATAAAACCAATGTTGACACCACTTACGTAACCATCATCAGCAACAAAGAATTGAAGCCTGACCATTTCGTTAATAGGTACTGGTACATTGCGGGGTACGTGATGGATAACTACACGTATCAACTGGCGAAGGATGGTAACAAGAAAAGGGTGGATTTCAAATTTACATCTTCAACTTGGCTGACCACTACGGTTACCAACCCATTAACGTATGAATGGGTAAATTACGATGGTACAATTCAGACCTTGAAATTGGGTAAATAGGTAAGCTTAATGCCCCCGGCGGTATGCCCCTAAGATTAATTTCTTAGGGGCTTTTTTATGCCTAAAATTTATTTTCATTTTTTTTCACTTTTTGGGGCGTTTAAATTTTGAGCGTGTATTTATAAGTATATGGATGCACAAGAAACAAAATGTTTTTTCTTCTACGGTAGTTACTTTATCAGTAACCCGGCAGCAGACGAATACTGGATGGTGGATTTGCCTAACCACAAACTAAGGGCAATAGATAAAGACTGCTACGCAATCGTAGAATCATTAAACGAATTAAAAAAAGAATGTAAAGAAATATGAACGAATACGAAAAATCAGAATTAGAAGGTAGGGCATTTTTTGAAGTACTATACCCTAACTACGTCAAAGATTTCAGTAAGGATAAGTACAGTTGGTGGGACGTATCTGGTTATACGGTTAGCAATGAGATTGCCGATGTACCATATGTGGCTGAATTGAAGAAACGAGGCTTTGAACACGATTACCACCCTACGGTGATGTTACAAGTTGACAAGTACGAAAATCTAAAAAATTATACTCTACAGAGCGGGATAAAAACGTTCTATGTTTGCTTCTATAGCGACCGTACACTGGTATTCAACATCGATAAGATTGACCCAATGAAGGTAGTTAAGGAATCAAAGATGCTGCCTGTTAACACTGCCGAAGATAACGGCTATAAGCTTAAAGAAGTAATGTACCTGCCGATAACAGATGCCAAAATATTAAGCCGGGGTTATAAAACATTGAAGAAATAATGAGCATCATAACAACATCATTAATTATTGCACTATCAGTAGTTTTCTTATTTGAGTTACCAGTGTACCATAACATATTATCAGACTTGAAACAAACAGGTAAGAAGCCTTTGGATTGCATCTTTTGCTTTTCGTTTTGGACATCATTGATAGTGCTGCTTTGCAGTATGTCAGCCGGGTTAATACCCATAATCTTTTTAACACCTATCATAACGGTGTTAACCAAACGCATATTAGATGCGTTACCAATTTCATTATAACATTGACTAATCAACAACTAAAGAACCAGATACTAACGGACTTCTACCAGACCGGGCGCATTGACGGTTATTACTTCGGAAAGAAAAGCACAAGCAAGTTAAATCCAATTAGGGAATTCATTAAAAACTGCCTTTACAAAACGTTTATGCTGCAAAGTGTGGGCGTACAGGATAATGACTTTATCAGCGATTGCTACCAGACCGCCTTTCTGGAACTGGCAGCTATGGATGCTGAGAAATTCATTGAAATCTATAACAAGTCAGCAATAAAAGGCAGCAGATTGATAGGCTGTACCCTACGCATAATCGTTCTTAAATGTTTCTCAAAAGACCGTAGGAACAATAACCCGAACCACTCACTGGTAAGTAAGTTAGGCTTCGGCAGCGTATTCAACGCCGGGAACTACCAGATACTGCCGATGGAGGTAAACGATGAAGATTCAGATGAACCATCATTAATACTTTTTGATGAAGAAACGGAATCTGATTTTGAAAGAGAGTACGGTTTCACCCCCGAAGAATTAATAGGTCTGCTATCACCAGAAGCCAAATTCACCTTCTACAAGCAATTGGAAAAGCAGAAGCCGGGCGCACCATCAAAAGAGCGCAAATCCGAAAAACAGGAACTAAGTGAAGCAATCCGGGGGATTAAAGAAAACCTGCAAAAATTGAAAGGGTTTACGAATGACTGAACAAGAACTATACGCTAAGTTGAAGCCTCTGGAACCCTTGTTTATCCAGTACGCAAACAACAAGACCGGGGTTGTTAGCGCAACTGCTAATGCCCTGATTAAAGAGGTGTACCCAACGGTTCAGGAGATGGCTTTAGGGGCGTTACCACGGCATTATAAAAGCAGTTGCGGTAGTTGTGTTCGTAACGTAATGGACGTGCTTGTAAGCCTTTATTTCAGGCTGAAAGAGCAAGCGGGGGATGACACAAATGACCAATAAAACTTATACATTAATCTTCAATCTGGTAAGTAGTCAAACAGTATCACTAATAGCTAAGTACCCGGATGACGAAGATTTAATTAACGATTGGTACGCAGACCTGATAGTTGAGTTAGAAGACGACCATAAAGCATTCAGCACTTATTTGAGCAAGCTAATTAACCTCTTAGAAAGTAAGTATGAAGATTACGAAAAGTGCGGGGTGCTTCTAAAAATTAAGAAGAAAATTAAATGAACCAGACAGATTTAAAACAAACCATTGAAGACAGCCTACAAGAAATTAGTGAAGTAATCAATATGGTACAGATGTTACCTAAGCAAGCTAAACAGCTATATGAAGCGATGAATAAAATTCATTCGGGGGTGATAGAATATCTTAATCAAGACTAAAACATAATACAGAGAGTATAGACCCTAATGTCAGGTTCTTTAAATTAAAAGTTATGTCAGATAAGGTAAAATCAATTCAAACAGCTTTAGGTAAACTATTCAGTGATTACTTCAACAGTAAACAATTTGAAGAAGACTTAAAATTTGTGCCGCCGAAGACAAAGGAACGGCTGATTAAAAAAGCTAAGCTGTTCCCCGGTCAGCGATAAAACCGGGGTTGTAATAATATTTTTGATTAAGCCCTGACAGAAATGTTAGGGCTTATTATTTTATTGAACTCAATGATTCAATATCAGCTACACTAAGGCGTTGAATGAATGATTCTTCTAAAATTGCAAGCGAATAATTAGATTCATCCCTCTTAAATTCCAATTGGCTGTACCCGACAATTCCCCTATTTGAGCAAATTTCGTTTAATTGATTTTTAAATTCCGTCTCTCTAAAATTGTGTATCCTAAATTCCATAACGCAAGTTACTTAATCAGCCTTAAAATCAAAGCATACTATTTCGCAAATAGGGCTAACACCTTTCCAGTCATCTTTGTAAATACTGGTATCAACCCCTATATTGAACTCATAGTTCAAACCAGTTTCTTTAATGAACTTCTGAACCTTATTTGGTACTGACAAACCGTAAGGATTATAGCCCTTGTTCTGTTCCCGTAAGTCCATAAAGAATTCAGCCCCCGAATATTTGAAAGGTGTAGATTGTTGAGGTAAGATAAAGCAACCGTAATCGGCAATCTTCGATGCTATCTCAATGGTTATTAAATCGAATTCAGCACCCTTGTATTTTAGTTCGTCTTGTACAGCTTTGTCAATCCCTGTCTTGATTTTACCAAACGGGGGGTTACTTATTGCTTGGTCAAAGTGACCTAAATCTTTATACTTAAAGATGCTGTCGTTAATCCAGTTAGCTTCTGGTAAAAGCTTCTTACCTATCTCATAATAGATAGGGTTGAGTTCTACACAAGTGATGTCAGTACATCCCTGATAATGGTATGCGCAAAATGATAGCATACCGATACCAGCACATAAATCTATAGTCTTAGCCTTACGATAAATGTTTAATGAAAAGTCATTAGCTAATTCGTGTGGGGTAAAAAATGCACCTGCTTCACTGTTCAATGATGTAGCGGATTCATTCCACTTTTCGTAAACTATTACCTTTTCCTCAAAGGTAAGGACCTCTTTTTTTAATAATTCAACTGCAATGTTGTGTTCTTTTATTTCTGTCTTACTAAGTTTTGCCATTTATCTCTTTTAGATAAATAGTCTCCACCATCACATAATTCCCTTTACATAAATCTTAACTGGTAGGGGTGTATCTCTTATTCTGCCCTCGCACATACTATTTATCTAAAATAGAAGAAAGATAGAGATGTTTGAAAAGGGCAGAGAGAAGACCGGGGGACGTAAGCCCGGCGTTAAGAACAAAACCACCGAAGAAATTCGTCAGGCAATACAGTTAGTACTATCCGATAAGGTAGATGTGTTAGCCGAAGACCTGCAAGCAATGTCTGAGTTTAAGCAATGGCAAATCCTGAACGCTGTTGCCCGTTATGTGTTACCCGCATTGAGTAAGGCAGAAGATAAGGTTGAACATTCTGGCGAAGTCAATATTGTTGTAACGTACGAAGATACCCCGACCGGGGATAATGGCGAAAAAGACCCCTTTTAAGCCAAACCAATAATCTCTTATTATGGTGGATAGTGCCTTGAAACACTGGAAACGCATAAAGGGATAAAATTACAGGGAAAAAATCCTTTGAACGTTCAAATTAAGCTGCCGAAACCGCACCCCGGTCAGCAGAAAGTACTTGACAGCACCGCCCGGTTCAGGGTGCTTTGCTGCGGTCGGCGTTGGGGTAAGTCCCTAATTAGTCAGGTCATCAGTATTCAGGGGATGTTAGCTAAGAAGCACATAGCTTACGTGACACCGACCTATGCACTAAGTAAGGTCTTCTTTAAAGACATTTTAAAGGTGCTGCCAGTGCAGTTAATCAGGTCAGCTAACAAGACTGACTTAGTGATTGAACTTATTACAGGTGGTACGCTATCTTTCCTTACTGGCGAACGTCTGGATAGTTTCCGGGGGCGTAAGTTCCACTGTATTATTCTGGATGAAGCAGCGTACATACCAGACCTTGAACAGGCTTGGTTAAACTCAATCCGTCCCTGCCTTACAGACTATGAAGGTGATGCCCTGTTCATCAGTACGCCACGTGGTAAGAACTACTTCTACAGCCTTTATTTAAAGGGCTTAGACCCGTTGCAAACGGAGTGGGAATCATTCCATTTTAGCACCTACGATAACCCGCACATCAAAGCATCCGAGATTGATGCTGCTAAAGGTTCATTGCCTTGGTCAGCCTTTCAGCAAGAATACCTTGCTATAGCATCGGCTAACAGCAACAGTGTAGTAGGCTTAGATTACATTGAGGCTAACACCATTAAGGAGTTATCAAGTAAGCCCCCGGTATGTATAGGTATTGATGTTGCAAAATACAGTGACTATACCGTCATCTGCTCTCTGGATGAAGACGGTAATATGTGTCATCCGTTTGAGCGGTTCCAGAGAGACAATGAGTACACGAAGCAGCGTATCAAATCACTACCTGCATCAGTAATCAAGGTCATTGATGGTACGCACGGCAGCGTAGGTGATAGCATATATGAAGCCCTTATCCGGGATGGTGTAAGCAATCTTAGGTCATTTGAATTCACGGCAGCTACTAAGCCTAAACTGATTACTGAGATGATACTGGACATCGAGCAAGGCAAGCTAAAGTTCAACGAGATTACAGCTACTGAACTATCAATCTTTGAATACTCATACACCAGTACCGGGTACATCAAGTACGGTAATGCCCCCGGCGGTCACGATGATTGCGTTATAGCACTGGCGTTAGCAAACAGATATAAAAAACAAATCCCCACCAATTTCTTAGCGGGGTTTATTTTCGGTAGATAAGGTGTTAAAATAACTAACTGTATTTGTAACCACTTACTGATTATTCGTCGTCACGGTTATCCTGAACAGATTCAAGTCGATTGTTTAAGAAGTCAACAAATTCGTCCGACTTCATCCTAAGTTCAGGAATAAATGCGGATTTTTCGCCGTTGATAAAGCCAAAAAAAGCAATAGGCGAAAAATCTAAATGCGGTTCCGCCCTTACTGTTAAGCCTTTATCTTCATTGGGTAAGCCAATATTGGTGATAAATACGTCTTCTGGTTCATCTTTCTTGGTGAAGGTTGCTATCAACGTGTTAGGGCTGTTCTCGGTGAATTCAATATCGTAGTTAGCGTTGGTGAATTCATTCTTTAATAGTTCTGCAAACAGTTCTGGATTGCGGCAAAAGTCTTCGTTTTTGGTAGTACTCATAATTTTATAGTATTAATTTCTGCAAAGGTATGGTATCAAATACAGACCGTAAAAATCAGTGGGCTTTTAATTAAAAGTAAGTCAGCCATACTATTTATTGTATGAAGTTGATAGATAAATTACCGACCAGTTACGACCAGATAAACTACAAAACCTACGTTCAGATTCTGCAAACCATCCCCGCAGAAAAGCCGGATGAATGGGATGATGACGAATACAAATCATACCTGAATCTGGCACCGCTATCAATCCTGTTGGATGTGCCTGTTATCGATTTAGAGCGTTTACCTGCTACTGAATTGATGCCGATGCTTCAACGTGTGCAGTTTATGGCAGGCCCTATTAAAAACGCTAAAACAAGCCTGTCTTTAAAAGCTATGGATGAACTCACGTACGATGAATTTGTGACGTATCAATCGCTTAAAGTAGATGCGTGGGCGAATATGCCCCGGATACTTAAAATGATTGTTAAGGATAAGACCGCCGAAGAAATTGACCAGTTAAGCATATCAGAGGTGTATGCCGTTTTTTTTACGCTGAGCAAATCAACAAAGAGATTTACGACATTATTAATTCGCTCTTTGGCGTTGAAGATGGTGAAGCAGACCCTGATGATGCTTTGGCGCAAAGTGAAACTGATGCTGACGAACCTGTTTCTGGTTCGATAATCCAGAGCATTAGGCAAGGCATTGAAGACCGCTTTAAAAAACGTTGGGGCTTCTTAGACCTTGGAATTCAAGTAGCAAAGGAAACAATGACCCCATACTTTCAACTGGTAAATGAACCTGCAATCGCAGTACTCACACTGGCAGGTTACTTAAAGGATAAGGTTGAACTAATCGAAACCCGTAATTCAAAAGGATAAACTAAGCTTTTTATGGCAGCACAAAACATACGCAGCGCATCGGCAGCAGCCCGTGCTAATGCCCTTTCACAACTTGATAGCTTGGGTTCAAGCCGTTCGGAGTTTACCACCGAAGCGGTATTCAGTGCATTAGAAAAGGATGCTGCAAACTTTATAGAAAGAGTACACGAGAACATTAATTCAGCCGGGATTGCAAACACTGGCGGTATCAGTGATATACGTATGGTGGTTAGTGATACCGGAATAGATATTGTGGGTAAACCTTACCTTATCTATCAGGATAAAGGTGTGTCCGGGGTTGAGCGTACCAGACCTGATACCCCTTTCAAATATTCAGATAAGAAGCCCCCGGCTTCTGCCTTCATTGAAATGATTAAGCGCAAAAACCTGAACCTACGTAAAGAAGAATTTTATGACCACAACTCAGGTTCACCGCATTCAGATGTTGATGGTGACGAAGCAGCTATCAAAAGCCTGAGTTATGCAATGCGGGAATCTATCTACAAAGAAGGTTTCCCGGCGAAGAACCTATTCAGCAAAGAAGTACCTAAACTGGTTGCCGATGTTACTAAATCTGTATCTGACTTCGCTACCGATTTCATTATATCATCAATCAGGGATGGATACGGCAATAACATCGGCAAGGTGGGTTTAAAAAAATAAGCCCCTTCAATGGGGGCTTATAACAAATAGGTCAACCTTAACTTAACTTTTCTTTTTGGGAATAAGTTGCGCCCTTACCTTCATTACTGGCGTAGGTACAAATTCTGGTTTCTTTTGTGTTTGGGCTGAGGATGTAATATCATTCGGTTTGTCAGCCGCCTTTGGTTTGTCGTTATTATCTGCCATATTATTTACGTTCATAAGGTATTTGGTCACTTCTTTCCCTCCTAATATCAGACGGTACGAAAACCGGGGGAGGT
The DNA here is from genome assembly GCF_004519315.1 of Mucilaginibacter psychrotolerans. Taxonomy (GTDB): domain Bacteria; phylum Bacteroidota; class Bacteroidia; order Sphingobacteriales; family Sphingobacteriaceae; genus Mucilaginibacter; species Mucilaginibacter psychrotolerans. The sequence continues at coordinate 25,538 of NZ_SOZE01000031.1, read as the reverse complement.
GGAGGAGGTGTTTGTGGTTGCTGTGGTTGCTGTGGTTGCTGCGGTGGTGTTGAATTTTCTTCTGGCATATTAAGTAAGTTTTGCTATACAATATAAAATAAACATTATGATACTCGATATATAGGAAATAAGGATTGCAAGTTTAGCTCGATGAAAGGCTTCTGCCCTCAAATCATTAACCGCCAAATTTTCATCGTTAGCATCGGTGTACCATTTGATGATGCAGTTTGTAAATTCATTTTCGATTAGAATTTTTCTCTTTTCTTCATCTGCTTCATCACTGTGAAGTTCCTTGATTTTTCCGTAATCACTTAGAACATCTGACGAACTTGGAAAAGAACAGTAAAACCTTTTCAACCCGAAATATACCCGACTAAGAAAATACATAGTCACGATAGTTGAAATGGTAGATAACAATACCAAAATTGGTCTTATTGTGCATAGCCAACTCGGTAAGCTATTTTCAGCCACTATGAAGTATGTACCTGTAACAATAAATGCGATAAGTGAAACGGGTAATGATATTACATCATCGTAATACCTCTTACGCTCCAATTCGTATTCATATTTTTCTTTAAGAACGTCGACTATATTTTGCATTATAAATTTAGCTAAAGTTACTTAAATGCTAACTTAATTAGGAATGTAAGTTTTCCACATCGAGAGTAAATAATAAACAGCCCGCATACTATTTATTGTAAAGAGATTCGATGACAATAGATATACAGCCACAACCTTACAGCCCGGCTAACGCACCTAATATTTATCAGCTTACAAGTGCAAACCCTAACATTATCAACTTTGATGTTAAGGTTCTGGATGCCGTATCTGGTAACCTGATTGCTAATCAGAAGTACCAGACACTGCCGAACCTAAGCGGGGGTACTGCCTTTGACCTGTCATCAATACTTAGCAACCTTACTGCCTACCAATTGAATGTTAGCAATAACATTGTTGAATCTGTTCCAAATATTTTAAAAGCTTACAAGCTGAACATAACTGAGAATATTATTTCAGGTAATACCATTACCACCGGGGCTACTCTAACATCAGATACTTACAAAGTATGGAACGGCAGCCTGTCTAAGATTGATTACAACCATTATAACTATAATGATTTTGTAATGCAAGCTGCAACCGGGGCTACCAGTGCATTATTCTTAACGGATAAACCCAACTATAGCAAGCTACATTATTATTCAACTGAACTACTATATCTGCTTAACAAAGACGTTTCCGGGTACACTGTTACCTTGAAGCTGTACGATAAGTCAAATCACTATATAGGTTTATATTCAACATCAGCTTCAACCTATTCAGAAGCTATAAGAATCAATGTAAGCCCTATGGCATTAGCAGAACACTTTAACATTGATTTCAGACCTGTAAAATATTTTACAGTTCAGGTTGCAGACCTCGCAGGTAACCCAAAAACCAAACTCAGGTTCTACCAGTATGAGCAATTACGCTGCACTGATGAACCTGTCATCTTTGTTTTTGCGAATAGCAAGGGTGGGTTTGATAGTTGTTTCTTTTTGAACCCTAAAGAATCGGTCAGCGTTACCCGCAATACCATTGAAAGATACCCCTACAGCTTCAATTCTGCCGGGGATTTTAGTAATATCAGCAACAATATCTATAACAAAGAGAAAGAAACGATTGGTATTGATAGCCATTCAACCTATACAGTAATCAGTCAGCCCTTAAACGATGTGGATTCACGCTATTTAAGGCAGCTTTATACGTCACCAGAGGTGTATGTTAAGCTAAATGACGGTACTTATTTGCCCGTAACCATATCAAACAACACCTATGAAGTAGGTAGAATCAGGTATTCAAACGGTTTGGTAAGGCAAACTTTGCAGTTTACAGCTGAACCGGGGCTTCAACTAATCAATGTTGTACCGGAATTAACTTTTTCACCTCCCAATATTCCTTATGTGGTGGTGGATTCATACTGTTACCCGGAAACAGACTTTCCAACTTTTGGGTACGTCGAACCGGGTGCTGATGGTGATGCCATAATTGAAGACGGTATCTAAATAAAGGGGTTACACCCAAACTTAAAAATCAATAAATGTCAAAACTTAATAAAATAATCCTGACCAGTGATATACTTTTAGATATCGGAAGTCCCACTCCGGGAGAGCGGGGGCAAATTATTGTTCAACAAAATTCTGTAGGATTTCACAAAGTGGAATTACCTGAAAACTATTTCGGGGCAATAGAGATTGAACCAACACCTAACAAGAGTACGTTAATTGAATATATTGTTTCAGACGATTCAATATTTTTTACGTCAACAATTTTAACTCCGGCTGATGATATTTCAGACCCTACAGCAATCACAAATTTAGACTGGAACTATCTTGATGCAGAAAGTGTACAGCTTCAATTTACTGCACCGTTTGGTAACCATACGCTAAATGCTGACAGGTACAATATTTACTATTCAAATGCACCGATTGATAACACAACGTTGTTAAAAAATCTGCAAACCTATAAGAACAATATTGTTCCGAAAGATGCCGGGCAAACTGAAATTTTCAATCTGACTAAGCTTACACCAAACCAGATTTATTACATAGCGGTGGTAGCTGAAAAGACTACTTATGGTAAGACACGTACTGCACCAGTATCAAATGTCATCACCTTTACTACCTTACCTTTAGAAGGGGGCGGTGCCGATGGTAACAGTGATATCATTATCCCGGTTAAACCTGAAAATATCTCAAATTATCTGGTACTGTTCAAGCGTGACGAAGCTACCGGGATTGAATACAATACTGATGGTTTAGTGGATTACACCAATGTTGTTTTATCCGGTGGTTTACCTGTTGGTAAGAGTGATAAATCAATGGAACTAATCCATACCAACCAATATAAATCTGACTACTTCAATATGATTCAGACCATCATTTTTGACTTAGAAGATGAATTTACCGTTAACCGTTTAGGTATCTATTTAGAATCTGGTTCAGGTGATAGAAACGTTTACACTTCAACCGATGGTACTAACTATACTTTGGCTGTTATCGTTTCTGGCGATGCTCCAAAAAATGAATGGACTGTTTTAGATTTAGATACTGCCGTAAACAGTGATGTAAGGTACATTAAGATTACCTGCACCAACTTTACAGAAAAGTGGGCGGGTATCGTATTCTTAGGTAAGAGGCAGTCAGCACAAAGTGTAAGAGGCGAAAAATACAAGAACAATGCACAAGTATTGACCCTGCCACAAAGAGTAGGTTCTAACGCTAACGTTGTTGAATCCCCTGCTTTCATTAAAAAGGTAGCTAATACCATCCGGCTTTACACGAACCCGATTTGGTTTATGGAGGATATACCAAAGAACAAACAAGGAGGTGCAGCAGCCGGGTTAATCAATTTAAACAATATCGGCTACCGCTTCGCTACTGCATTTTCTGGCACAATCAATTACGATAACTTCTTAAAAGATTTGCACGAAAGGAATATTGATGTGGTTTGGTGTAACGTATCTGGTTTATGGTTCTTGCATTCAAGTGAAGTAGGGGATAACGAAGCTAAAAAGCGTAACCCGTTAGATTACGGTGTTCCATATACTTTAGAAACTTCAACCGACCCGATGAATTACAAGTATTTTGCACAACACTATTGGCAGATAGCAGCACGGTACGGTAACACTGGCGGTCAGCCTGATTCACTTTTCAGGATTGATTCAAGTGACCAAATCCGCAAGGGACTTTCGTATGTGAAATATTGGGAATTAGGAATCAATGAGTCAAATTCTGCATTACCAGATGAATTTGCTTATATGAACCCTGAACAGTTAGCAGCATTAATTTCTGCGTGTTGGGACGGTCACGAAGGCGCAATGGGTGCAGGGTATGGAATAAAGGATGCAGACCCTACAGCAATACCGGTAATGGTAGGTTTAGCCGGTGCTTCATTAGGTTATAAGTTAGCTATGTTCCGTTGGTGGAAAGCTAACAGGAGTGATTATCCTGTTAAGGCAATGAATGAACACTGCTACAATATTGTTGGAGGAAAACCAGTATGGGAAAATACCTATGCTCAAATGAATTTATATTCATTGCCACCAGAACAAGGTGATTTTATTTCTTATATCAATGAACATATCAGTTACCGTAACCGGGTTAGAGAGTTTCAGAATATTGAATTTTGGTTGACAGAATTTGGATATGATGAACACTACGGTAGCTTTTATGCACCTAAAGCACCGACCTTTGCAGAACGAGGTCATAAAAAAGCCCTTTGGATTGTAAGAAGTTTCTTGCTTGCAGATTTTTTAGGGATTGATAAGTTCTTACAATATTGTGTTTTCGGTATTGCCTTCAATTCTGAATTGAATTCTGATACCGTTCAAAATATCTGGACAGGTTTCTTCACCTCTGGTTATTTAGATGGCCCTGCAGGTGCGCCAAACAGACAAACACAGCAAGCATTTTATTATTCCACTGCTTTTCAGAAAGCTATGGAGGGATATGTTTACTCACACGCTGTTAGGGTTAAGGGTGCTTCAATGAGTAATGAACTGATTGTAAAAAGTGCTGACCCTGAATTGTGGGCTTTTGCCTATAAACCTTTAGATTCAAGTAAGAAGCCTATGTTGGTTCTTTGGTTAGGTAATGACAGCTTAACCCGTTCGGTAAATATTGATGTAGCTGTAGGTGGTTCACAAGTGAACGTTAATACTATGTCTTTTGAAAACCTGAACACCAGTCACCTTGAAGTTGGTACTACTGGTACTACAACCAGTGTAGCAGATGGTGCAGGTAAGAAGATTTCTATAGCGGTTACTGCTACGCCTAAGATTATTTACACATCAAATATTGGTACAGGTAAATTGATTGAACCTAAGAATATTGTGATACAAGCCATAACTACAACTCAAATCAAATTGGCTTGGAAAGATGAAAACTTAGGTATCAATAATACCCGGATATTTAGAAGTATTAACCCTTCAACCGGATTTGTTGAAATACATAACGATTATATTGATACAGGTACTTTTGTTGATACCGGGCGTGATGAAAATACCGCTTACTACTATCAAATTCAGTTTGAAAAGGGTGGTATCTTGTCAGCGTTAAGTACTTCTTATGGCGTTCAAACTCCTAAAACTATAGCGGTGCCGGGGGCGTTCGGTGCAACAGCAAAATCACCATCAACAATTACATTTGGTTGGACTTATGGCGGTGCTGATGCAGCTTATGTAGATGGTTTTGAATTATGGCGAAGTAACACCATTGCCGGGACTTATACCCGTGTGGCGGTTATTCCTAATACCAGTTTATCATATACTGACAATGGATTGGTAGCTAACACTACTTACTACTACAAGTTAAGGGCGTTTAAAGGCTTATCAAGCGGTAATTATACAGCAACACTAAATACTACCACTGACCCGATAACTTTAGTACCACCGTCATTTGTATCAGCAGAAACAGGATACGCCGGGGATAGGTTGACATTGAAATACAGTTTACCAATTGATGACCCTTCTGGTTTGGAAAGTTACTTTACAGTAATTGAGGCACCGGGTACACTTAACAGATATATACCTGCAATTGGTATATCGCTGAACCCTAATGATGCCACAAAAGTGAACATCTATTTGGCTTCTGGTGTAACCAATTCAAGTAACAGTATCAGAATTGCTTATGATGGTGTTAATGGCACTATTCAATCAATTTACGGAGTTAAGGCAGCTTCTTTGACCAATCAGGTAGTATCCAACAGGTTCAATGATTCTGCACTTTTAAGCAAGCGAATCAAAATTAACCTAACCAATGATGCTAACCCGTCAGGATTAAGTGACTGGAATGATTACAGCTTAACCAACAGGTCATACAACAGTACTCAATTGGTTAAGAGTGTAAATACTGATGCCGGGGCAACTACTGCTTACAAGTTTGTAATGGTTGAAAAGAACCCGGATTCCCACTTAGCCAACATCATTGATGTAACCGCTAACCAGAACTCATACTTTGCAACTGGTGACCCGGTAAACAGTCAGTTCCCAATTGCGGTGCGTACGGTGACAGCAGTAATGAACTCTGATGCTCAGGCTTACTTAACCTTTGCCCTGATGAAATTGGATACCACCAAAATTTACAATATCAAACTTTACAGTTGGTTGTATCCGGGTATTGATGGTACTATGTTAGTTAAAGCTAACGGTACTGGAACAGGTAGGTCAATCAACGGTGGCGGTAACGTATCACAGATACTTACTTTGAACAATGTAAGCCCGGCATTGATAACATTACCTGCCGTTTCTGGTGATGCCTTCAATTACGGTTATAGTTCACCGATGATTAGCATAAACTGCCAAAACACAAGCGGTGATAGGTCAGGTGTAACAGCGTTGATAATCGAAGAAGTTATAAACAACTAATAGTCATAATTTAAAGTTTGGTATCTTCGGATACCAAACTCTAATTATGGATTTTACTACAGGCATATCAATATTCTTCAACTTATTACTTATAGGTGCTTTTATAATTGACAGGGTTTTTAGGATAAAATCTATCAATGAATATAAGGAGGCGAAGCAAGCACAAATTGATACTTTAAAAGAGAAGATTGATTTACTTGCAAACTTTAATGATGATTTTATTGCAAAAAAACTTAAATCACAGATTGATAACTTGAAATCATTAATTGAAAGTTCAGATAACCCTGAGATTAAAGGAAAGTTAGAACAGTTCTAATACCATTACAGTCCTTCAATCCGAGAATCATCAGCTTTTAAATGAGTTAACAGAAGCCCGACAGGAATCTGAGCTTGCAACGGAAATGGTAAAAATTTTTCAAGATTTTTTTGAAACAGTCGTGCCGATATTGAAAACTGATAAATCAGAATTGTCAACTAAAATTACGAATCAGTTAACTGTTAGCATACGTGAAATAGGTAAAATAGAGCGTTTAGCAGATTTTAAATCTTAAATTAAATAACTATAATGCTGCCGGATCCCGGCAGCTTACTTAAACCATATTCTTAAAGGCCAGTTCCTGGCCATTGAAGACCCCTGATGATTTCGGAGGTCTTTTTTTTTGCAGTCATACTATTTATCAGAAAGACTATGACTGATTTAAACTATAAAATCTTCTTAATAGAACCATCTGGTAATTACGCCGAACTTGATACTTCTGGCATAGATTTCAGTACAACCTTTACGCTCTCTGATGTTAAAGATATTTCAACCAAAAAAGATACGCTTTCAAAGAACCTGACTTTCAAGGGAACGAAAAATAACAACCGCATCTTTGGTAACGTCTTCAATCAATCCCGGTACGTAGATGAAGCTTATGATGAAAACCTGTTTGTAAACTTCTCGGTAAATAAGCCTGTCGAATGTTTCGTTTTAGAGAACTCTACACCGATACTCAAAGGTTTCTTGAAATTCAGTTCGGCAACGATTGATAACGGTAACATCACTTATGAATGTATTATCACTGGAAATATCTTCAACTTCTTTTCACGTTTGGGTGACCTGCAACTTTCTGACTTAGACTTTTCTGAGTACGCCCACGTGTACCGTATAAACAACATTACCAACAGTTGGTATTATACTAATACTGTTAATGAGACTAATATATTTAACCACAAAGGATACGTATATCCGATGATTTCTTACGGGGATAACGTAAGCCCAAACAGTGAGGATGTAGGAAAGATTCACCTAAATAATTTGCGCCCGGCAATCTACACACGCCGTTACTTAGATAAGATATTTACTCAACCTGCATTATCAGGGTTCACTTATGAGTTGAAGGGGGATGCTGCCTTTGTAGATAATTTTGATAGTACCATTATACCGTACAACAAAGAGTTACTATCTCAAAGCCAGACTAATTTGCAGCTATTTTCTTTCAAAAAGAACGGTGCGCAAACTCTAAGTTTTAATGATGGTGACACCCACTTAAAGCCCAATATTATCAACGTGCTGAACTTTCCTGATAGCTTTACTACTGCATTAAGTACAGTGAGTACCAACACCAGTATCAATTGGGGCGGTAGTATGTATTCATTGTTTACCATCAATCGGGCAGTAACAACCGATTTAAGTGCAACCTTCGGCAACGTTTATGTAAAGAATAATACTTCAAAAACATTAAATGCCTTTTTACGTGTTAAATCAAGACCGAAAAAACCTTATGGTTCATTCGGTTCGTCAGCATATAATGATTGGGTTAGTTTGGGTAATTTTGACATTGTTGGCGAAACCTTTATAGATATAATTTCGCCCGGTCAGGAGGTTAGTAAGGACAATGTTGTTTTGGCTGTTGCCCAAACCGTTTTCAGCACCAAACAGGATATTGACTTTCACTTCTCTTTAGATTTGGAACAGCCGAACGGTGAGGCGTTTGATAAGAAGTACATAGTAAGTATTACAGATTCAGTAATTAAATCCCCCGGTGACCTTAATAGCGTTGTTTCCTACAGCGTTAATTACGGTGATACTATTATTCCCGAACCAGTTGAAGGGGTGAAGCAAAAAGACTTTATCAAATCATTATGCAGCCTGTTCAACTTGTACACTTATAGCTATCTGGATGCACCTAAGCACATCATATTTCAACCTTACAACTCATACTATAATTTCTGCCGACCTCAGAACATCAAGTCAACCGTTTTAGACTTCACCAATAAAATTGACTACAGTGATAAAGTTGTTTTCAGCAGCTACGGTGAATTAGCCAAAAAGTACAGTTTTACCTATAAATCAGATTCGGATTATTTCAATACGTTGTACACAAACGATTATAAAGAAGTGTACGGTCAATATACAGAAACTGATAGTTTAGGTTCTGTTGATGAAAAGAAGATTGAACTGATATTTTCACCGACCCCGGTTGTAAACTTTGGTAACACAGGCAGAATTACCCCGGAGATTTACAAGTCAACTGACGGTATCAATAAAACCCCGTTCAACTCAAACATTAGGATTCTTTACTTCAATGGCATTAAAAGTTGTGCTTCGTATCCGTACCAGATTGGTAAAATGGTTGTTGATGGTTCGACTTATACGTTTACACCTTATGTTGAAATCCCGACGACAGGTATTTTATCGCTCTATGGTCAGGCAAGCCATATCAGGTACGCTTCTGGTGAAACAAGTTACAACTACATTTCTGATTTGAACTTCGGTGAGTGTGCAAGATATTATTTCCCTGCCGATGGTGACCAGTTATTGACTACACCAAATGCTTACGATGCGTATTATAGCAATCAGCTTCAAGAGTTAACCGATTTGAATAACGTATTGTTAGAAGTTAAAGCTATGCTGACGGAAACAGACATCAGCAATCTGGATTTGCGTGTTCCTATCTTTATCCAGAACCAATACGGCAACGCTTACTACAAAATATTAGAAGTTGATTACCAGAATAGAAACGAACCTTCAACTTTAAAGCTGCAAAAGATTAACCTGACATCTTCTGTTAACCCGTTGGTGCCGAATGTTCCTGACAATAATGACCGTCCGCACCGACCACCATTGATTATGATTTAACATAAAGGGCTTCTAAGTGAAGCCTTTTTTATTAGGCAGCCATACTATTTATCATAAAAAGATATGGCAAATAGCGGGGGTGGGAATACTACACAAACAAACGTCTTAGTAAATATTGGTGTACAGGGGCAACAGGCGGTAACGCAAGCAACCCAACAGGTACAGAACTTAAACAGCACTGCACAAGCAGGTAGCCAAATCAATATGGCTGCACCTGTCAGAACGTTAAGACAGGAATTAAGGAACGCACAAAACGAACTACAGCGTTTAGCTGCAAGCGGGCAACAAAACACACAGCAATTTACTAATGCTGCCAGACAGGTAGCGCAATTGCGTAATGATATTGACGAAACCAACAATTCTGTAAAGGCTTTCGACCCTGATAACAAATTTAAAGTGTTCGCAAACTTTGCATCTGCCGGGGCTAAAGCAATTCAGGGATACGCCGGGGCTATGGCTTTTTTGGGCGTTGAAGGAGAAGACTATGCTAAGACCTTAGTTAAGCTACAGGGGCTTATGGCGTTCACACAGGCTATCGATAGTTTGGGTGACATCAAAGATTCCTTCAAAGACTTAGGCAGGTTATTAGGGCTTACCACAACGCAGACCGTAGCAGCAGCAACCGCAACTGCCGGGCAAACCACAGCTATGGCAGCACAAACTACTGCAACTATAGCGCAAACCACAGCAACACAAGGTGCAGCAGTAGCTACAAATGCTTTGGGTACAGCGTGGAAACTTTTGGGTATAGGTCTTCTTATTTCGGCAGTTGCTTATCTGGTTACCAATTGGGATGAATTAAAAGCATCAGTACAGAAGCTGATTCCAGCTTTAAGCGATACCAAAGGAGGTTTTGATAAGGTAATGCAAACTATCTACGGTGTAGGTAATGTGATTATCAAGGTTCTTAAAGCGCCCATTGATGCCCTGATTACTCAGTTCAAGGTTCTCTACAAGGTAATGGCCGGGGACTTTGCAGGTGCAGCAGATGAAATTAGAAACGGTGCCAAAAAGTTAGTTGATGACTTTGACGTTGTTGGTAATTATCAGGCAGGTGTAGCTTCTAAACTGGCAGCGCAAAGAGAGGAACACCGAAAAGATGAACTGAAAAAAGATATTGAGAACCTGAAAAACCGAATCGAGGTTCTTAAAGCCGGGGGCAAAGATGTTACCAAACTACAGGCTCAATTGTATAAGGAACAACTTGAATTAGCTAAAGGCAATGAAGAAGATTTAAAGAAGCTTCGTCAGGAATATGCTGTTCAACAAGCCTCTGACCAGAAGAAAAAAGATGATGAAGCTAAAGCGAAGGCTAAGCAAGCTGCCGATGCTGCCAAAGAAAAATTAAAAGCGGATTTAGCTGAACTCAAAAAAAACAACGAAGATGCCCGTAAGGTAATTGCTGATGCAAACAAGTCAGCTTTGCTGTTGGAACTATCCAACCTTGATGTTAAATACAAAAAGGAATTTACGCTATTAGAAAAGCGCAAAAAGGATATCAAAGATTATAATTCAGAATTCAAGAATCTGACCAACGCCCGTAAGGTTGAAGAAACAGCAATCATTAAGAAGTACGATGACGAAATCAAAGCTTACGATGAAGAAGTAAACTCTACCTACCTATCAAGTTACGAAAAACGTGAAAGGGAGATAAACAAAAAGGCTGACGAACTTTTAAAGAAAGCATCAACCCCGCAGCAGAAAGCTACCATTGAGCAAGACCGGGCTTTTCAGTTGAACCAAAATTCGGCAGAAGGAAAAGCATCTGATGCTAACAATGCAGCACAGCTTGGTTTGGTAAATGCTGAAAACGAAAACCGACCCAATGAAAAGGATACCCCGGATGAAGCCCGACTAAAGATTGATAATCTGGCAAAGGCTAAATTTGATGCCGAAAACGCAGCGTTTGAGTTAAAGAAAACACAGTTAGCAGGTCAGCAGGATGAAATTGAACTTCTTACTGCTCAACACAACAAGACCTTAACTGATGACGAAGAAGCTAATGCTAAAGCCCGTAAGGAGATAGCCGAAGCTGAAAAGAACGCCAAAATTGCTACTTATGGTCAGATAGGTGAGGCTTTAGGTGTTGCCAGTCAGTTAGCAGGTGAAAATACCATTGCAGGTAAGGCTTTAGCTGTAGCTTCAACTACTGTTAGTACTTATTTGGCAGCGCAACAAGCATACGCATCACAGCTAACACCGGGTGACCCGACTTCACCGTTCAGAGCAGCTTTAGCTATGGGTGTAGCAATCGCTACAGGTTTAGCCAACGTCAAAAAGATAGTGTCTGTTAAAGTACCGGGTTCAGCAGCCGGGGGCGGTGGTGGTTCAGCACCTATTACACCACCAGTTATCAATTCAACTGTTATTAACCGGGACAACAACGGCGTTAATGAGATACGTGATTCAATTGACAACAACACTAAAAAGCAACAAGACATCCGTGCGTACATTGTAGATAAGGATTTGGAGAAGCAACAAAGCAAGAGCAGCTACTATAATGCTCAATCAACCATTTAAGCAAAAGGAAATATATTTCATCAGTGGATATTAAAGCTGTAATTTTACAGCCTCTATTAAGCAAGCATTTCGCTTGCTTTTGTGATAAGGTTTAGGTTAATAGCCCCAAACAGCGAGTGTAAGGGGCTATTTATTAAAATCACTTCAATCTTCGACAATCTAACATCTATATATTAAGACACCATTACGGGGCAACATTTGTAGCCCTTTTTTTATGCCCTTATTTCTTTGAAACCATACTATTTATCAGAAATACGTATGAAGAAGTTACCCTTAATAGAACTTACTATCAACCCTGATGATAACTCTTTCGTCAGTGCGGTTGCTCTGGTTGAACACCCGGCAATAGAATCTGATTTCATTGCCTTCTCTAAAAACCAGAGACTTGAAAATTTTTCAACTAATGAAGAACGCCGTGAGTTGTTGGGTGCTGCAATGATTCCCGACCTGCCGATTTATCGGAACTCAGAACAGTCAGGTGAATACGTGGCTACATTCTCAAAGGCTACGGTAAGGCAAATTGCTCAGGTCTTCGCTCAAAAAGGCTTCTTCAACAACACCAACATTGAACACACTCTTATCCCGGCTGACAGCTACATCTTTCAATCATACATTACTGATGAAGCTAAAGGGATTGCAGCACCTAAAGGTATCACCGTACCAGATGGTACTTGGATAGTAGGGGTGAAGGTGCTAAATGATACGGTATGGCAAAACATTAAAGACGGTAGCATTAAAGGATTTTCCGTTGAAGGAATCTTTAAGATGGTAGACACTCAAACCACCATTGCCTTATCTCAAATCCCTGATTTAGACACTGCTTTAGATGACTTTGAAGCACTGGTAAATAGCCTGACTGACTAATTATTTGAACTACATACTATTTATGGTATAGACCAAATAATGGAAAAAAATAAGTTAGAAAAACTATTAACCTCAGTAGATAAGCTACTGAAATTCTTTTCTGAAAAGAAAGAAGAAAAGTTTGAAGCTATTAAAGTAAAAGATGGTGACACTATGGTTGAATATTCAGCCTTAGAGGTCGGTGCAGATGTGTCTATCTCAACAGCAACAGGTTCAGAAGTTGCACCGGACGGTTCTTACTCATTATCCAATGATGTAGCGTTCACCGTAAAGGATGGTAAAATATCTGAAATCACCTCACAGGGTGATGTCGCACCTGCCGAAGATACACCCGCAGAAACTTTAGCCGATGTTCCAGTTGATGCCCCGGCAATAGCTGAAACACCTGCCGAAGAAACCAAAGAGGATGAAGCTGTAAAAGCTTTAACTGACCGGGTTAGTGCTTTAGAAGAAACCATCAAAAACTTAATGGAATCAATCAATGCAGTACCGTCTAAACAGGATGTGTCTGAATTAAAATCTGAACTAATGAGTGCTTACTCAAAGATTCAGGAACTGTCAAAAATTCCAACCCAATTTTCAGCCGATACCCGTGTAGAAGTGAAGGATAGTGAGATGGATAAGTACAGAAAGCTTGCTGAAAAATACAGCAAGTAAGCTAAGGAAATTTATTAAAAATGGGATACAATTTATCAGCCCTGCCAGACTTCAAATCCGAAGGTAAGGCATTTGTGATTAAGTCAATTTTAGAATCACAAACAATCAAAAAATTAAACGATGCGGGTTCATTTGACCCTACCGCAAAAGGTACTCAAACTATACAGTTACTGGATTCAGATTTAGTTATTCAAGACGGTTCAAATTGCGGGTTCAGTTCAGCAGGTGGTGCTATTTTATCACAGACTACTTTAACCGTTAAAGACCTTAAAATTAACGAAGAATATTGCCCACGTGATTTAGAGCGTGTTTGGGCTAAAGGTGAACTAAAGGCGGGTCAGGAATACGATGAAATGGTATTTATGTCTGACATCGCTGATATGAACACTAAGAAAGCAGCTTTGGAACTTGAAAAGATGGTTTGGTTAGGTGATACTACCATTACTGGTACTACTTCACTGAAACGTATTGATGGTTACATCAAACAAATCAAAGCAGGTGCTTATATCAACCTATCTGGCGCAACTGGTACTACCGTTATCGCTAAACTTCAAAAAGTAAATGCATCGATGCCTATTGAGGTACGCAGCGCAGAAGACTTTAGAATCTTCATCGGTAAAGACACTTTTGACCAGTACGTTGCTGAGTTAGCTGAAAAGAACTTGTTCAATCAGCCGGAATCAGGTACTGTGTTCGGTACTACTGCTAAGTATGAAGTTCTTAACGGTTTGAACGGCGGTCACGTTGTTGCAGCACGTTATAGAAACTTACAGGCAGGTGGTGAGATGACCGATGTGTCTTATGAATCTTGGTATTCAAAAGATGACGACAACCTGAAAGTGAAATCAAGATTTTCTTTAGGTGTTGTTCCGGTTTACGTTCAGGAAATTGGTTACGCCAAAGTAGCTTAATAAGCATAAAGAGATGTTAAGACAGGTTCACACGGTGAACCTGACCTTAACTGTTTAAGATAAGGAGAGAGAGATTTATGGCTTGTGATAGCTTAATTCAAACCGCAAAAGAATGCGGAAAAAACACCAAAGACGGCGTATCTTCTGACGTTTACCTAATAGCGTTTTCAGACTTGAAAGCAGTTACTGGTTCAACAGAAGTTTACTCAACGTCCGTATCAGGTTTAGTTAGTGCAATCGCATTAGCTTCTGGTACAACTAAGTTCGTTAAATACGGTACAGTTGCTAAGGCAGCTTCTATCAAAGAGACATACACTTATAATGATAATGGCACTTACGATATTGCTAAGGAATTAACCTTTACGCTATCGAACGTGGGTTCAGTTGATGCCAAAGCAGCAGCCGAAAAGTTAGTTTCTAACCCGGTAGCAGCATTGGTGAAATTGGAAAACAAAACGTGGGTTGCCTTCGGTCTTAACGGTCAGTTTATGGCTAAGACAATGGAAGGTGCAGCAGGTACAGGTTCAAACGGCAGGGTAATCACTCTGGCAGGTTCTGATACCGAATTCTTGCAACCCGTTGACCCAACAATCATATCAGGATTGATAGCAGCTTAATCGACATTAAGCGATTATTACAACCTCTTACCATCCCCGGTAGGAGGTTTTTTTATGCCCTAAATAATTGCCTCACATACTATTTATCAATAAGGATTATGATACTGATAGATAGAGATAAACAAAAACAGGATTTGGTGTTGACCCTGACCGAAAAAACTACGGTTAGTGAACCCGAATACTTTTTGCATTTAATCAATGATGCCGATAGGTCTGAATTCAATATTGATTTGAATGATGCCTTCGTGTCGACCAACAGCAGGTATGACCATTATTCATTGGATACCTCAAACTTCTCAGAAATGCCGGACGGTTATTACACCTATCTGGTACACCAGATTGGTATTGATTCGGCAGCAGTAGAATCAGGAAAACTATTGATAAAAGGAAGTGCCGATGATGTTCAAATCATAACCCCGATAAGAACAGAAGAATATTTGATTTATAAATAATGAGCGAGAAAAGTGCAGGGGGATTTGAACAACTTATAACCTTTAGCCGAAGTGTAACACCCTTACCAATTGAGGTAAGGCAGGGTACTACAGATGATAAATGGGTGAACTTTGGTACTAACAATTTGTACCCTAATTTTTTGTTGTCCCTGTTTGGGGATTGTGCCTTACACCGTGGTATCATCTCTAAAAAGGTGAACTTCTTAATGGGGGATGGTATCGTAAATAAAGGTGATAATAAAGCTTTTAACGCCGACCTGAACCCGGTTGATAGTGCAGAAGAATTGATTCAGAAGTTGGTTTATGACTTTACCATTTTTCAATACTTCGCTATTGAAGTACAGTACGATTTACTAACCAACAAACCATTATACTTTAGCCATATCCCGGCGAATCATTTAAGAAGCAACAAATCTAAAACTAAGTTTTGGGTGTGTGATGACTGGCAAGCTAAGAAGAACGTGTTAACGTATGACCGTTGGGTAAAAGGTAAAAACGAAGACCGTAAATCAAAGCTGTTTTATTACACAGGTTACGCACCGACAGTAAATACCGTTTACCCGGATGTTGATTATAAGGCTTCAATAACAGCTATGGTAACCGACATCCTGATTAACGTATTCAACAAGAATAATATTGAAAACGGATTCAGCCCGGTCAACATCATCAACTTTTTTAAAGGTACGCCAACGGCACAAGATGCTAAGGCTTACGAACGGGAATTCAAACAGACGTTTCAAGGTGTAGACGGCTTAAAGTATCTACTATCGTTTAATGACCCGGAGGGTAAAGCACCAGAGATTAACACAGTAGCAGGTGATGACTATGCCACTAAACTAATTGAGGTCGTTAAGAAAATAGAGAACGCTATACTTCAATCTCATTCGGCAACCCGCTTGCTGTTTGGAGTAGAAACAGAAGGCTCTTTGGGTGGTAACGGTTCTGAACTTGAAATTCAATTTGAGATTTTTAAACAGACGTGGGTTAAAAATACCCGAAACGTGATTGAATCAGGTCTTAACCGCTTGTTTGCTGATGCCGGGTTACCTGCAATAGAATTCAAAGACAAATCAACCCTGTTTTCAGCCTCTTTAGATAACGCAACACGTGAAAAGGTATTGACTATTGATGAACTCCGTGCAATTGATGGCAAGCCTGCTTTAGTTGATGGTACAGGTTCGAGGTTGCTTAGTGCTGCACCTGTTCAGGCACCTAATCAGAATCAATTTTCGGCAAATGGTAAGAAGTTAACCGATGCAGATTTTGAGTTGGTAAAAGATATGGGTGTCGGCAGAAGTGAATTTGATTTTGTTGCTGATGAAGCCTTGAAATTTGCTGATGACCAGATTGATAACTACCTGATTTCAGAAGATATTAACGGTAAAAGCCTTGACCAGATTAAGGCAGATATCAAATCAAAATTGGATGCTACTGTATCTACTGATGACCTGACAAAAAGGTTGAATAAGCTTACAGAAGCGAACGTAATCAAAAGCGATATAACAGACGGCAAAGTTCAGGTTAAGCCATTAGAAGCCCCGAAACAGGGCAAAGAAGTACAGGTGATGTATGAGTATAAAGTACGTCCCGGATATGGTGACCCTTTGATTGATACAAGCCGGGGATTTTGTGTAAAGCTTATCAATAACGACCGTCTTTATACCCGTGCCGACATACAGCAGATGTCAGCAATATTCGGCTATGATGTTTACAGGCATTGCGGGGGATGGTACTTTAATTCAGATACTGGCAAGGCAGAAAACCAGTGTCGTCACGAATGGAAAACTGTAAAAGTGATTAGAAAGGATGGTGTGCAGTAATGAAGAAAATACAGTTTATCAGCGTACAGGAATTGAAAGATAATTCCATAGTGCAAACGAATGTAGATGAAAAGATTTTAAGTCAGTCCATCACAGAATATCAGGATTTAGAGTTATCGCAAGTAATCGGTAAAGCCACCTATAAACGATTATCAAATGTATTGGTTTCCGGGGCTACCATAACAGGTTACACTTACTCAGACGAAGATGTTTTGTTGTTTGAAATGATAAAGCCTGTAATGATTTACGGCAGCTTGTTATACAGTTTGTCACCACTTCATTACAAGGTTACCAACAAAGGTCTTCAAAACATTACCGATGCTAACGCCCAAACAGGAGATAGTAAAGATATTGAAGCACTAAAAGCAACATATTCATCAAGGTTAGAAGGCTATAAAAAGTTACTGATTGAGCATCTGGAAACGGATGATGACCCTGAAACGGATGCACCATCAGATGTTAACACCAGTTTTGGATTTACCGGTATTTCTATACCGGATAACAGTTTTAATGAAGCCGAAGCGTACCGCAATTCAGCCTATAAAACCGGGTACTACCGTAGAATTATTTACTAAGTGATAACCATTAACCAGTACATTCAATTACTTGAAAACTACCTTAAACAACACAAGCAAATCAACACCATACTTACAAGTAATGAAGCTGACTTTGCTGCATACGATAAGATAGTTTACCCGGTTGCGCACATTGATTATGTTACACAGCGTATCAATGGTGATAACATCAGCCACCAGTTTGAAATCATCATTGGTGACCTGTTTGACCCGAATATTCCCGGTAGTGAGTTTGAGATTTACTCAGACTGTAACTTGATAGCTGATGACCTGATTACCTACTTTGATAATCAGTTTGATGTTGACTATGTGATTGACCCCAATACAAGTATTCAAAAATTTACTGATGCGAATGTTGACCGGGTTGCCGGGGCTGTATTTGTTATCACTTTCAACCAGTTCCGGGCAAGTGATAACTGTATAACTCCGATTGATGATAATGATGATGCTGTTAAAGAAACCGTGATGTATTACGGCAGCGTGTCGCAATTACCAACCGACTTTACAGGCTTATCATCAACCCACACTACAGAAGCAACTTTAGAGACAGGTTTAAATAAAGGTTTTGCGATAGCATTAGCTGACGGTTATAGCCTTCAAAGTGTAACTGATACCAGTGCTTCAAATTTAGATTTAAGTGGCTTATACGTGCTGAATGGTGCGTTAACAGCCGAAGATAATACCGTTTATAACCTGTACTATTTTGAACAATCAGTTCCTTACAGTACAAGCCATAAACACAAAATAAAAGTGAGATAAGATGATAGGTGAAGAAAGACCAATAGGTATTAAGTTAACTAATCCCGGCAGTGTAGATTGGTATTATGGCGGGGGCTTAACAGCTTACAATTCCGTTGAAGATGCCCTGAACGCTGTACCCGAATCTTTAAGATTTGGTAAAACTGTAGGTGTTTTAATTGATGGTGTCGTTGTTGAATATTGGTTCAAAGAAGGCATAACCGATGAAGACTTGATTATAAAAAGCACTGGCGGTTCTGGTATCGTTGATGCCTATACGAAATCTCAAAGTGATAATAAATATCAGGTTAAGGGCGCATACATTACTGGCGTAACTTCAAACGATGTCACAGGGGCTTTAGGTTATACGCCAATAAGCGGTGTTACTGTTGACCTTAGCGGTTACTATACAAAACTACAAGCCGATGCTAAATTCTTAACCGGGTTCACCGTAGACCTTAGCGGGTACTATACCAAATCTCAGGCTGATGCAAAATACTTGACCGGGTTTACCGTAGATTATAGTAACTACTATGATAAATCAGTATCTGACAGCAGGTTTCAACGTACAGGGGTTTACTTAACTGGTGTTACCAAAAGTGACGTTACCGGGGCTTTAGGCTTTACGCCAGTTAGTGCAGTTACAGTTGACCTAAGTAGCTATTATACTAAAGCACAATCTGATGCCAAATACTTAACCGGATTCACCGTTGACCTAAGTAGCTATTATACTAAAGCACAATCTGATGCCAAATACTTAACAGGTTTCACCGTTGATTTAAGCGGGTATTACACTAAAGCGCAATCTGATGCTAAGTACCTTACAGGGTACACTGTTGATTTTAGCAACTACTATAACAAGAGTACTGCCGATGGTAAATTTCAACCTATTGGTAGCTACATTTCTGCAAGCACCTTACCCGGTTTGGCAACTACTGCTTACGTTGATTCAGCAGTTTCGTCAGCCTCTGGTGACCCTGACTTTATGGATGTAATTAATGACCTTGGTTATACAGTTAAGTTCAGTACAATCGGCTCACTTATCCAAAGTAGTGATTTAGCAACCACGTTAGGTTCTAACCAGTTGCGCTTAGTAGTGTTGAATAGGATTCAACAGACCACCGTACTAACGGGGGCGGTACATTTTCAGTACACAAAAGGAAATTATGTTGCTGATGACGAATGTTCTTTATCGCTATACAAACTTGACAGCACAACCGGGGTGTTAACACGTGTTGCGACTACAGGTAACTTGCCAAACCTATTTAAGGCTGACGATTTATCGTACATCAAAACGCCTTTTACAGCACCGTACACAGCAGCACCGGGTATTTATTTTATGGGCATTCTTTATGGCTGTTCCTCACAGACGGTACAACCAGAAATCGCCGGGAACTTTAACGTGAATGCTTACATTTTGAACCCGCCGTTGGTAAATGATATTAAACTGTTTTCAATTAAATATTCGCAGTACACATCACCATCAACGGTAGCGTTATCAACCTGTTCAGTAAACAATAACCGTCCGTGGGCCGGGGTGTACTAAGCCGTATGACCTACTAAAATATTAGCCTGACCATACTATTTATCTTATGAAGATAGATAGTGCAGGGCGAGATTTTATATACAATCAAGAGGGCGTAAGGCTTAAAGCTTACTTAGATGTAGTGGGTATTCCTACCATCGGATGCGGTATGACTTATTACCCCGATGGTAAGAAAGTAAAAATCGGTGATACCATCAGTTTAAACCAATGTGATACGATGTTCAAAGCCATTGTTGCCGATTTTGAAAAATCAGTAAGTGCAGCTATCAAGGTTGCCATAAATCAAAATCAGTTCAACGCACTGGTAAGTTTGGCTTACAATATCGGCACCGCCGGATTTGCCAAATCTACACTGGTAAAGCGTATCAATGCCGGGGCTTCACCTGAACAAATCACAGCAGCTTTTGCAATGTGGAATAAAGCCGGGGGCAAGACAAATAAGGTTCTTACAAACCGCAGGGCTGACGAAGCCAAACTATACTTCAAGGCATAATGAAATTTCTTTTAATACCTGTATCAGCTTTGATTAATACATTACCCGCCCTGTTTAAATTCATAGCTGCTAACTTCTATAAACTGATTGTGTGGTTGTTTTGTGTTTACCTGATGCCGACCTATGAACTCATAGCGGTTACCTTACTGCTATTGTTGGCTGATATGGGTACTGGTATCTGGAAATCAATAAAAACTGGTGTACCAGTAACGGCAGCAAAAATTGGTGTGACCGTGGAAAAGATGTTTGCGTACCTAATAGGTATAATTTGTGCCTACTTAGTGCAGCATCACATTACTAATGATGTTGTGAAAGTAATGTTGTTTTTTTCAGCAATTATATCATTGAAGGAACTAAAAAGTATAGTTGAGAACATTGAGGTTATTACCGATACAAAGATTTGGACGTTGCTTGTAAAACAAATCGGCAGCCTGATGCCGGGCAAAAAATCTGGCGAAGCAGATAAGGAGAACAAAGATGAAACTAAGTAATATCATACGCTTAATAGCAACGGTTGCACTCACTGTACTGGATGCTATCAAGCGTAAATAAGACTGTCAACAAAGCTGTGCTTACAGCAAGAAGCAGGTTAGCGTTTTACTTAATTGATTAAATTTAAGTTCATTGCTGCCTTTCGTACGGAAAGCAATTGATGCATCAGCGAATATCTGGATGATAATTATTTCCTCGGTTTTAACTTTGTAAGTTAATTGTCCCCAAAATTCAGGTCTCGGTTCATCACCGTAATATGGCTTGCCTTCAAGCTTTACATTGAAGTCAAAAATCTCCGTGAAAAGATATTTGATTTCATTAGCATTTACAGTTTCTAACATTGAAGGCTTGATTTCCTCCAAATGCGCTACTATTCTATTTTCAGCATCTTTCAGATAATCTAAATCGGGAGATGTTCTCTCTCTAAAGGCATTTAATGTAATCTCATTGAATTTTGGACTTTCGTTGGTGTTACTATCAATTTTGATTTCAAAACTAAATTGTAATTCGGCTCTTATAGGTGTCATATTTTAATTTTTACCAAATATAATATATCCCTTGCATTTGTGCTAATAATGTTAGCATTTTTGTTGTTGTGAAAAGTGTGGCAAACATTCAGGTTTATAAATTTAAGAAATCAGATACAGAACTACCGTTGTTCTTATCTAAAATACAGGCAGGGTTTCCATCACCCGCAGACGACTACTTAGAAGAGTGTCTAAGTCTGGATGACGTTTGCATTGCTAATGCTGCGAGTACATTCTTAGGTCGGGTTACCGGGCATTCCCTTAAAGATGTTTGCATTTATGAAGGTGATATTGCAGTAATTGACAAGAGCCTGACACCTGAACACCGGGACTTAATTGTGTGCGCAATTGATGGGGAATTTAACGCCAAAATCTTACACGTAGATAAACTGCAAGGCATTCGGCTACTATCCGCTAACCCTGAGTATTCACCTATTGTGATTCAGGAGTTAACTGATTTTAGGATTTGGGGGGTAATAACTTTTGTGATTCAGGACATTAAGAACAGGAGCCGTGATTGGGATTATTGATTGTAACAACTTCTACGCTTCGTGTGAGCGGAATTTTGACCCCTCACTGAAAGGTTTACCAGTGGTGGTATTCTCCAATAATGACGGTGCAGTAATAGCACGGTCAGAAGAAGCTAAGGCTTTAGGTATCACAATGGCTGTACCCATTTTTCATATTAAGGAGTTGATGAAGAAAAATGATATTATCGGCTACAGTAGTAATTACACCCTGTACGGTGATATGTCGAAGCGCATTAAATCGATTATAAGGGACTTCTTTAAAGACGTTGAAGACTACAGTATAGATGAATCGTTTGTTAGCTGTAAGGGCTTTAAATACCGTAACCTTTTCAACTATGTTAAGGATGCCAGAGATAAGATTTCACATTGGTCAGGCATACCAGTATCAATAGGTATTGGAGAAACTAAAACCCTTGCAAAGCTTGCTAACCGCATAGCAAAAAAGCAGTACCGTGAAGTCGGAGTTTACATCATTGATTCAGAAGAAAAACGAATTGCAGCCCTGAAAGCTACTGATGTAACCGATGTTTGGGGTATCGGCAGCCGTATCGGTAAACGGCTTAATTCAGTTGGAGTATTCAACGCTTACGACCTTTCAATGGTTGATGAAGATTGGGCGAAACGACAGTTCAGTGTAGTATTGCAGCGTACCGTTTATGAGTTGCAAGGGGTAAGCTGCATACCTTTAGAATTGGTGCAGCCAGATAAGCAAAACATAGCATCTCAAAAAAGCTTCGGCATTTACCAGACTGAATTTGAACCAATATCAGAAGCCCTTGCAAACTACACGGCACGGGTTGCCGAAAAGTTACGTAAACAAAAGTTTGTTGCCGGGGGCATAAGCGTATGGTTAGGAACGAATAACTTCTCTAAGACCGATGCTCAATACTTTCCTGAAATTAGTACTGTATGTGACGTACCGACAGATTACACCCCTTACTTGATTAAACGGGCGGTTGAAGGGCTGAAAGTTATTTACCGTAAAGGTTATCGGTACAAACGTGTAGGGGTGATGCTTACCGACCTTCGCAATAACTCAGACGGTACTCAAAACCTTTTTCACGCAAACGCCCGGAACAAAGAGATTGAGATAATCAAAAAGGTTGACCGCTTAAACCGATTAAATGGACGTGATACGGTACGGTCAGCGCAACAGGGTTTCGCCAGAGAATGGAAAATGAAACAGGAACACCTAAGCCCTAAGTACACCACCCGGCTAAGTGATATTATCAATATTAGATAGTTATAGGGGCGGTTTTTTATCAGGATTGTTTTTTAAATGTTCTTGTTCTTCAATTGCGTACAATCTATCAGATTCCATAAGTGATGCCCAAACTTCGGGTGGGGTGTTTTGCTCAGTAGCATAACCTAAAAATTCAAATGGTTCATTGTGTGCGTTTCTGTCACGAAGCTTGAAAGGTGGTTTTTGTTTAGTTTTCTTAGGCATTACGTTTTTTAAAACGTAATGATAATGTGATAAGTTCAGTATTTATATATAATTTGTAAATTTATTTGTGGAAACATTATCGTTAGGTTTTGGCTTAGTTTATGCAGGTAACTTGCTATATAGTGAAGTATTGGTTGCGGAGAATTCGTATCAAGTTTTGTTCAATTCTCAACTAATGGGAGAAATCGCTTATGACGAAAATTTTCGATGGCTACTGATTTCAGGAAGGTTGTTGCCTCAAAGCACGGTTGATGAGATAGGTGACCGAATTGAGAATTGGTTTCAATAATTTAGATTTTAAAAAGGAGTAGAGTATGTGTTATCATTATTCGATTAGTACAAGTGATAAAGAAATTGAAAGGCGTTTTATAGCGAAGTTCAAACCTGAATATGTACATAAACCTGTTTGGCATAACAATGGTTACAACCATACACCAATGCCTATTATCACGGCTGATGAACCAGACGAGATTAATATGTACAATTGGGGGTTGATACCGCATTGGGTTAAGACAGAAGCTGATGCCAAAAAGCTAAGTAACCAGACCCTGAACGCTAAAGGTGAAACAGTATTTGACCTGCCGTCTTTTAAGATGTACATAGGTAAAAAGCGTTGCTTAGTGTTGGCAGACGGTTTTTACGAATGGATGCACGTTGGAAAAGAAAAGTACCCGCACTTCATTTATATGAAAGACAGGCAGCCTTTCGCCTTCGCAGGGATTTACTCACACTGGAAACACCCGGATACCAATGAGGTGTTTAAAACATACTCAATTCTTACAACCGAGGCTAACCCGCTAATGAAGCGTATTCACAACTCAAAGGAGCGTATGCCTGTTATACTTCGCCCTGATATGGAACGGCAATGGTTGAAGCCGGATTTAATAAAGGATGAAATCAAAAATTTGATATTGCCTTTAGAAGATGATATGTTAACTGCACATACAATTTCAAAACTGATTACCAGTAGAACCGAATCATCTAATCAGGAGATGGTAATGAATGTGTGTGAATACCCGGAATTAGTGTTGTAAAAAGGGAAAAAATAAAGGGAAAAAGGGAAAAAACCTCATTTATTCCGAAATGAAAAGTGCGTTTAAACGATTTAAAGGCACTTTTTTTTGCTCATAAAGTTGGTTGATAAATATAAAGTTATTAGATTTAATTCGGATTACGGGGATGGGGGAGAATTTTTTGGAAGGGGGGGGGATGGTCCATAGATATTGGATGATAGTCTGGCGTTGTTGGTGTTGTCGCCAAAAACCTACGGATGCTATTATTTAAACAAACATTACCCATATTAGAGCGTTGCCTGCTTGTCCGCTTGGAATAGTAAGTTGTAAATCATTTACATGCATCCGGTTTGTTGGGGACAAGACGAATAAATGTTTCACTATTTAAAAAATAAAAACCATAGCCACGCTATCCCTATTAATATAGTTATTATGATAGCGATGATATCATTTGTGCTCCTATCTTCATATAAGCGCAAGTGAGAATTGTAAGAGGACGAAAAAGATTTTTTTTTAATGGGGTATTGTATGTTCGGTAACAACAGCCTCGCGATTGTCATCAGCGAAGTTAGAATTGTTACAGGTATCATGAAATTGTAGCCTTTAAGCGACCACTCAATAAAGGCCTTAATAATATTAAGAAATTCCTTTACTAACTCCCAAAATATACGCCAGTTCATACTTATGTATCAATGCGAATCAAGGGTCAAAATACGTTGATAACTTTAATAGATAATTGCCTGATTATGAGGTTTTTATTTGTCTATTAATTTGGTTAAAGCCCTGAAAATCAGTATCTTAAAGAAGATTTC
>NZ_SOZE01000030.1 GCF_004519315.1 Mucilaginibacter psychrotolerans | reverse complement strand
CCTGCTCCGTTTTAAACTTATCTCTAAATTCGTTGATACTAATTCCGCTAAACATAGTAAGTTATTTAGCTTAAATATACTAAATAACTTACTGATTATCAATAATTTATTAACAAAAAAACGCTTTGCGAACTAAATACATAATCCTATAGAATTAATATAAACCGGATAAGCAAAGCAACAAAGACAAAATTCATCGCTTTATGAATGTCGGTTACGTATCTGAATAGCAACGGAAATATGCAATAAAACATTACTTCTATTGTTACCGACCAGCCGCCTGGTACTATACTAGTAATCCAATAAGGGTTAAACCCATTTACAAAAGTAAAATTAGACAAAATGTTGGCAGTAGAGATGTATTGCGCATCACCAAGCCAATAGCGTGGACCAAACCCATCTTGCCATAAATAATAGGCAATGGCCAAGTAATATAATGGCGCTATTCTAAAAAAACGTCTGGCAAAGTAATTGGGTAAATTGGTGCCCTTTTTGCTAAATGATAAGAACAACGTAAATGCGCTAAGCATGTAGAACAACTGAACGCCACGAGCTCCGGCATTCATTAACGAATTAATATAAGGGTGTATATATTCAGTGTTTATTGATTGTAGTTTTACGTGTATCACTAATACCGATAAGATAGCAATAGCGCGTAAAATGGTTATATATGGCAGTCTTTCCATTCGTTAAATCTATCGCTAAATCTCCACTCTTTTCTAAAATATTTGTTTAATTCCGGGGCGCTAATATCGCAATTGAACCATATTTCTCGTGTGTTGACATTCAAAGTCGGCAAAAAAAATAATTATCTCAACATCCATTTCCTCCCCATGCAAAAACCCCTCACTCCCATCGGGCGTCTCCTGAGCGATACGCCGGCATTTTTTAAACGTGCACAGTTTTTAGGGTTAGGGCTAGCAGGCCTGGGCAGCTCCCTTGCTGGTGTAAATGGCATCCCCCATGAATTGTGTACAGTCCTGATATCCGTAGGTTCTACCATTGCCATAGTGGCACAATTTGCGGTGAAGCAATCAGACCCTTTAACCCCGCCACTACATGATGAAACTAAATAACCAGGGCATTGCCCTTATTAAAAACTTCGAGGGGCTAAGATTAAACGCTTACCGGGATGTTGCAGGCATCTGGACCATCGGCTATGGCTCAACCCGGTACCACGATGGTAAAACCATAAAACCAGGCGATAAACTTACGGGCGAAGCACAAGCATCTGCGCTGCTGGCAAATACGCTAAGTAATTACACAAATGCAGTTAACCACCTGGTTAAAGTACCCTTAAACCAAAATCAATTTAATGCCCTGGTATCTTTCGCTTATAATGAAGGTACCGGCGCGCTGGAGCGATCTACCTTACTAAAAAAGCTTAACCAGCTTGATTACGCAGCTGCAGCCAACCAGTTTTTACTTTGGGATAAAATAACCGATGCGGCTACCGGTAAAAAAGTGCGATGCAAATCGCTCGCCAATCGTCGTAAACAAGAACGCGAACTCTTTTTAAAACCACTATCATGACAACTTTCGAACACCGCGAACTAAAAGGTATCACCATCAAAAATATCATGGTCACTATAGTGAGCACAGCCAGTATTGTGGTATCGGTAATGACAACCTACTTTCAACTTAAGGGAGATATCCGCGATATACGCACAACTCAGGAAGCCCAAAACCGTGTAAACGAGATTCGTTTGAAGGTACTGGAAGGGCAAGTGGCCGTTTTGCAGCACGAGGTGGATAATATTAAAACGCAAAAGTATTAAGCTACTTTACCGCTTATCTACTGGTTTCACAAAAAGGCAGGTACGGACATTCATTGTACATATCCAAAACGTTATTGACCTTTCCAATAGCTCCGATCGTATTAATAAGGGGAATAATCCTACTGAATGTATGAGTTTTGCCGCATTAACAGATTTTTTGATGCTCAATTCACCAAAACCCACACACTAAATTAGTTAATAAACCCGACCTATCTTAAATTTGCACCCCTTCAAACCGAAAATCATGCAACACGCCGAACTTAACGACCAGGAGTTTATCCGCCAAATAGAAAACGTTACCATCAATCCCGAGTTGTTCACGCACGAGGCGCACATCCGTATGGCATGGCTCTATTTAAACAATCATGATAGCGAT
This sequence comes from Mucilaginibacter psychrotolerans, assembly GCF_004519315.1. Classification (GTDB taxonomy): domain Bacteria; phylum Bacteroidota; class Bacteroidia; order Sphingobacteriales; family Sphingobacteriaceae; genus Mucilaginibacter; species Mucilaginibacter psychrotolerans. The sequence continues at coordinate 61,815 of NZ_SOZE01000030.1, read as the reverse complement.
ACCGCACTGCAGCATATTTGCGCGGCCATCAAAGGCATCGATACTAAATATGCCGGCGGTACTAAATACCATCACACCATTAGCGAGGTATTCGCCCGTAGCATCGCCATGCTGATGCAGCAGAAACCCGCCAATACATGGCAGGAGTTTATCCTCGCTAATCCTGGCTTAGGCATCTCTAAAAAGTTTTTGGCAGCGTACTATTCAGATGAAATCCTCTACTCCGATGAGGCGAAAACCCAATTCATGCCGCCCGATAAAAAGCCGTTGCCAGTTGTATAATTTACCCAGAATCGCGATTTCCGATACCCGATTAACTGATATTCCCCGAATCCAAAATCTCAAATCCGAAATCCGAACTTAATCGACACATATCCCCGTTTAACCGATCATCGCCCCATTGGCCTCATACAGATATGCATCTTTGTAAATCATTTAACATTATTCCTTATTTTCGGGACTTAGCTTATTGGCAAAATAGGCATATACCAACTTAGATGCTGCGTTTCAAATTAAACAACATACTTATACACGTTACCGGTTGGCTGCTGTTTCTGGTGTTCCCGGTGTTGTTTTTAAGCACGGGCAGCAAAGAAAGCGGTGCCTGGATATTGCTATCCTCGCCATTTTACTGGCTTTTTTGCCTCACTTACCTCACCCTCTTTTATTTCAACCTATGGTACCTCATACCCAATTATTTTCTAACAAAAAGCTACTGGGTGTATGGCGCAGGTGTTGCAGTGCTTTTTGGCTGCGTATTTTTTTTGCAGCCATTCGATAAACTATTGGTACATAACCCACGTTTTCAGGAACAATTGGCCGCAGCAGCCCGGCAGCAAGCGGTCGACTCACTAAAGGCCGCCACAGCGCGAAGCAATGATAGCTTGTTGCGTGGCCCCGGAAACAAATCGCTGCCCTTTGGCCCGCTCCCCCACCAGGATTTACGTATGCAAGCACCACAGGCAAAACCCAAACCGGCGGCAACCATATGGCAGCACTCCAATTCTACAGATATCGTGAGCCTGTTCCTTTTCGGCATCATCATCGCCCTTGGGATCTCTATGCGTACGGTGGAACAATGGCAAACAACCGAGCAAAAGGTAATCAAAGCCGAAGCCGAAAAGGTGAACGCCGAACTCTCTTTCCTTAAAGCCCAGATAAATCCCCATTTTTTATTCAATACGCTCAACAACATCTACACTTTATCGATGATGAACAGCCCGCATACTTCAGAAAGCATCATGAAGCTCTCTAACATTATGCGCTACGTAACTGATGATGTTACGCAGGATTTCGTGCCCCTGCAGCAGGACCTCGATTGCATCAAAAACTATGTAGACCTGCAAAAGCTTAGGCTGGGTAGAAAAACCAACGTGGTTTTTAATGTGGAGGGCGAGGTACGCAACCAAAAAATTGCGCCCTTGATTATGATGTCCTTCGTGGAGAATACCTTCAAATACGGCGTAAGCAAACAAACCGAAAGCACCATACAGGTGAAAATTACAGTTGATGGCAACACCGTTACTTTCGAATGCGAAAACGCCGTTTTCGAGCGAACTTCGGCATTGCCCGAACGTACAGGTATCGGCATCGCCAATACCAAACAAAGACTATCGCACCTCTACCCCGAAAAACACATCCTGGATATAAAGGAAAACAACGGCGCCTTTAAGGTGAAACTGATATTAATGAGTTAAGATTATAGCATGACGAAGTTAAAATGCGTTGCCATAGATGATGAGCCGCTGGCGCTCAGTTTGGTAGAAGAGTACATATCCCGTTTCCCCAACCTGCAACTGGCGCGCTCGTTCGAAGATGCTATCAGCGGTGCCGAATACCTCAAAAGTAATCCTGTGGACTTGCTTTTCGTAGACATCAACATGCCCGATATTACCGGAATTGACCTCGTGCGCTCGCTGGCCAGCAAACCCATGATTATTTTCACCACTGCTTATAAAAACTTTGCGTTCGAGGGTTTTGAATTGGAGGCCCTCGATTACTTGCTGAAGCCTATAGACATCAGCCGTTTTACCAAGGCGGCAGAAAAGGCCCTGGAATTTTACAATTATAAAAACAACGCAAAACCTGGTGCCGCCGAAGAAAGCTTTTACGTGTACTCGGAATACCGCATGGTGAAGATAAACATAGCCGAGATCGTGTACCTGGAAAGCATGGAAGATTACGTAAAGATACACCTCAGTGGTGAGCCAAAGCCTGTGCTTACGCTAATGTCCTTAAAAAAAGCCCTGGAGAAACTCCCCGAGGATAAGTTCAAGCGCATCCACCGCAGCTACATCATCGCCACCGGCAAGGTAAAATCCATACATAACCGAAAGCTGAAACTGGCCGATATAGAATTACCCATTGGCGAGAGTTATGCCGAATCGGTACGTGGCTGGGCAAAAAACTTCTAGCCCGTTCGTCTACACATTAAACCCGTTGACCGACACATTAGCCAATAACACCCCGTTCCGCGCCATCTTTATATATAAAACTGATAAGGATGTATGGTTTAGGTGTCCCCGAATTAATTTTAACGCTTGCGGCTGCTTTATTACTGATATTTAGTAATAAATTACCAGCCCTTATCCGAAAGCCCTGAACCGTTGATTCGTTTGATTAAATGATGACGCTGATTATCTTTTCCGAACCATGATGCACTTGATTATAGGATGACCTGATTTTGGGAATCAAGGAAATCCTCTAATCGTATAAATCATGGTTCGGAAAAGATAATCAGCGTAATCCACAAATCATTAAAATCAGCGGTTCAGACAAAAACCAATTAACCCGTATATTTGAATATATTTTTTACGTGAAACTCAAAACCAATATAGCCACCAGCGATAACGGGTTTATTTTTAACCCCGCCACCGGCGATTCGTACACCAGCAACCCTATCGCCGCAGCTATCCTGACGATGATGAAAGCCGGCAAAACTGATGCCGACATCAAACTGCAATTGCTGGATATTTACGAGGTGGAGTCAAAAGCACTTGAACGTGATTGGGAAGATTGGATTTTACAGCTAAAGGATGCCAACCTTTTGGAGGCGCGGTAATATGGCAAGCGTTACTGACACCCCATTGGTAATTGGCGTTACCGGCTTAAACGCTATAGAAAATCCCGGTCCGGGGCTTTCTGTTATACGGTCCTTAAGAGAGGGCTTCCCAAATGTGCGTATTATCGGGCTCGCTTACGAATCGTTGGAGCCAGGCATTTACCTGCATAACCTGGTCGATAAAACTTATCTCATACCCTACCCTTCGGCAGGTTCAGATGCTTTATTGCAAAGGCTACAGCACATACAAGCTATAGAGGGTATGGACATCATTATCCCCAATTTTGATGCAGAGCTTCAAAACTTCATCAAAATAAGCCCAGAATTGCAAAAGGCAGGCATCCGCACCGTATTGCCCACACATAAACAGCTGGAAGCCTGTAGCAAGCCCAACCTCGCCGCCTTTGGCAAACAATACGGTTTTAGCGTGCCCAAAACAGTCAGCATCAGCACCGTAGATGAATTACAGGTAGCTGCGGATGAGTTAAACTATCCGCTCGTTGTAAAAGGGAAATTTTATGAGGCTGAGGTTACCTACACAGCATACCAGGCACAAAATGCTTTTTACCGCCTCAGCGCCAAATGGGGCACACCCATTATTGTACAGCAATTTGTAAAGGGAACCGAAATTAACGTTGCCGGTTTGGGCGATGGCAAGGGCAATACCCTCAGCATCATCCCCATGCGCAAACTATATATTACCGATAAAGGCAAGGCATGGGCGGGCATAACCATTGCCGATGATAAGTTGCTAGACATTGCGCAGCAATTTACCGCCGCAACCAAATGGCATGGCGGTTTCGAATTAGAATTGATGCAGGATAAAGCTGGCGAATTATTCATTATGGAGATAAACCCGAGGTTCCCTGCATGGATATATTTAACAGCCGCCGCCGGGCAAAACCAGCCTGTAGCTTTAGCCAAAATGGCCTTGGGCGAACAAGTCGAGCCGCTTACAGATTATCAGGTCGGCAAAATGTTTATCCGCTATGCGCTCGACCATATTGCCGATGTAAGCGAGTTTCAGCATTTTTCGGCCTTTGGCGAATTAGGACCATGATTTAAGGATTAGAGGATTGCCATGATACATCCGAAAATTGTAAAATCAAGCGAACTAAGGCCGACCATGATTTAAGGATTTCGACATTGCCACGATGCATCAAGAAATCCCAAAATCAGGAAAATCAGGGTTCAGAAAAATTTAAAGAACAATGACGCAGAAATTAAAATACGAACGCCCTTTCATCAAAAAGATGAACACAGGGCTAATGAACAAATTCGGTACGCAGAACGAAGCTACGGCGGTTATCGATATCGACGGCGTTGCCATCAAAGGCCTCGTAACTGAATATAGTTCGCCCCTGTTCGTCTTATCCGAAAAACAGATACGCCGCAACTACCGCGCAGCCTTGCGGGCATTCAACACCCGCTACCCAAAAGTGCAATTCGCCTGGAGCTATAAAACCAATTACCTCAACGCTGTTTGTAATATATTTCATCAGGAAGGCAGCTGGGCCGAGGTAGTGTCGGGCTTTGAATACCGCAAGGCATTGAACAACGGCGTTGCCGGTGAACATATTATATTTAATGGTCCGCAAAAAACTACAGAAGACCTGCTGCTCGCGATCCAAAATAATTCGCTCATCCATATCGACCATTTCGACGAGCTTTACGCCCTCATCTCGCTATGCGAAGAAACAGGCAAAAAGCCGCGCGTAGCCGTCCGCGTAAATATGGACACCGGCGTTTACCCCATTTGGGACAGGTTTGGCTTCAATTACGAAAACGGCGAGGCCTGGAGCGCTATCAGCAAAATAGTGGCTTCGGGCAAAATGCTTTTGGTGGGCCTGCATTGCCATATCGGTACGTTTATGCTGTCTACCGCCGCTTACGGCGTAGCCGCTGCCAAGATGAGCGAACTGGCCATACGCTGCAAAACCACGCTGAAAAACCCAATCGAATACCTTGATTTAGGCGGCGGCTTCCCATCTACCAACACCCTTAAAGGCGCTTATTTACCTGGCGTAGACACCGTGCCATCGGTAGACGATTTTGCCGAGGTGATAACCACCACCCTGCTCGAAGCCGGTTTTAAGCACGAAGAATTACCCTTATTGATATTAGAAAACGGTCGTGTTTTGATAGATGATGCCGGTTACCTGCTGGGCAGCGTTATTGCCAATAAACGCTTAAGCGATGGCCGCCGGTCGGTAATTGTAGATTTTGGGGTGAACACACTGTTTACCTCTCTTTGGTACGACCATAAGATAAGTCCCGCACAGGAGGCCTCGCAGCATACCGACAATGTGGTGCTTTACGGTCCGCTTTGCATGAATATTGATATGCTGCGCGAGAGCGTGAACCTGCCCGCGCTGGAACCCGGCGACCACCTGGTAGTACACAAAGTAGGTGCTTATAACATAACGCAATGGATGCAGTTCATAACCATGCGCCCTGCGGTGGTCTTGATTGACGAGCAGCGGCAACCGCACCTCATCCGCAAAGCCGAAACGCTGGAATATTTGGAAATGCCGGAGGTCCTGCCGGAGTATTTGAAGGGGGTTAAATGAATGACTATAGCGATGGGTTTGAAACTTTGAAAAGCGCGGGGATTGTGCGATTCCCCTCTTGAGAGGGGGGGAGGGGTGTGTTTGTACGCCATGCATGACGCCATTGCATGGTGGCGAACACACCCCTCCCACCACACAACCCAACGCGCCCCCTTCTGCTTCGCAAAGAAGGGGAGAAATTGGGCTATTTTGCTTCTTTCCTCACCCTCTTTGCGAAGCAGAGAGGGTCGACGCCCGCGCATGCGGGTCGTCGGGGTGAGTCAAACATGCGAGCGATAATAAACACTGAAATAACACATAGAAACAAACCAGTGAAGAAACAAACACTCTTATTTATACAGGCGTTGCTTAACAGCTACTCCATTGTGTTTTTTTCGCAGGATAATGTGCTGGCGGTTTTATTGCTGGCCGTTTCTTTTTTCGACCCATTAGCAGGCTGCGCCGGGCTATTCTCAGCCTGTTTTTCTTTGGCCCTGTTAAAATTATCCGGCCACCGGGCCGATACCATACAATCGGGCCTTTACTCGTTCAATTCCATCTTATTAGGCATCGGCTTTGGCAGTTTCTACCATTTCAATGCCGCATTTTGCTTATGGCTGGTGGTGGCTACAATCCTTACGGTAATGCTTACTGTTAGCCTCACTACCATATTGGCCAAACGGGGTCTGCCAGCTTTGTCGCTACCCTTCGTCATTGTATTTTGGATGGTGCTATTAGCAGCCAACGGCTATGCCCAGCTACATCTTTTGCCCAAGGAGAGCTACCTGCTTAACGAACTTTCGACGGTCGAACATACCAATCAATACCAACTCTTTACGGCATTAAACACCATACCGCTGCCGTTTTATGTAAAGTTATTCTTCAGGGCGGTGAGCGCCATCCTGTTCCAGGACAGCGTTTTTGCAGGCATAGTGATTAGCGTAGGAGTATTTATCCATTCGCGCATCAGCTTTAGCCTGTTGGCGCTTGGTTTTACCTCGGCCTGTCTGCTCAATGCCGTGGTACACGTTTATCCTGATGGCCTTGGCCATTACCACCTCGGCGTTAATTTCATGATGACCTCTATGGCACTGGGTGGCTTTTTTGCGGTGCCGTCGTTACGCTCTTACTTGTTGGGCATTGCCATCATCCCTCTGGCCTACTTGCTTACAGGCGCATTCACCGTACTGCTTGATGCCTGGCACCTGCCCATCCTTTCGCTGCCTTTCTGCATCATCGTAAGTGGCATACTTTATTTTTTAAACCTGAGACAGCAGCCGGGGAAATTACAGCTGGTTGCCTATCAGAATTACTCGCCCGAGGCCAACCTTTACCAATACCTTAACGGGCAGGAACGTTTGCACAACCTAGGCTACCTTAATTTGTCCCTGCCATTTATGGGCAGCTGGATGGTTTCGCAGGGCTACGAGGGCGGCATCACCCATAAAGCCGAATGGGGCCAGGCCCTCGATTTTGTGATTACAAACGAAGACGGCCAAACCTATAAATATACCGGCGAAGTGCCCGCAGATTTCTACTGCTACAACAAACCCGTTTTGGCCTGCGCAGATGGCGTGGTAGAAACCGTAGTAAACCACATCGACGACAACCCAATCGGCGAGGTGAACACACGCGAAAACTGGGGCAACACCATCGTCATCAACCATGCGCCCGGCCTTTACAGCAAGGTATCGCACCTGAAACAGGGCTCAGCCAAAGTAAAGCCCGGCGATATGGTTAAACGCGGCGATATATTGGCCCTTTGCGGAAACAGCGGCCGCTCGCCGGAGCCGCACCTGCACTTCCAGATGCAGGCAACGCCTTATGTGGGTTCTAAAACCATGGCCTATCCTTTTGCTTACTACCTGCAGGATACAGGTAGCGGCCCCGCATTCAATAGCTTCCAAACTCCGCCTAATGGCGACAAAGTGAGCAATATCGATACTTCGCCTGCATTGAAGCAAGCTTTCACCTTCCAACCCGGCTATGTGGCCAAAGTAGCATCGGACAACTACACCGAAACCTGGGAAGTGTTTACCGATACGCTTAACCAAACCTATATTTACGAGCACCAAAGCGGCGATATTGCTTACTTCATCAGTAACGATACCGCCTTTTATTTTACGGCATTTTACGGCGGCAGAGCCTCCTTGCTTTATCATTTTCAGCTGGCGGCGTTTAAGGTAATTTTCAATACCGAAGCCGCCGTAACGGCGCAAGATATTTATCCCGTTAATATCGCAGGGAGCAAGGCTGGGCTTTGGCTGCACGATGTGTTGTCGCCATTTTACCGTTTTATCAGGTGTAATTACCAGAGCCGGGCAAAGCAGACCGGCAACGACATAATCGTTACTTCCACCGGCACCAACAAAAAACCCGGCGGCGAAAAACAATTTATGCAGGCACAAATACGAATTACCGGCAACCAGATTAGTGGCTTCACTATTGGCTTATCGGGCAAAAAAACGGAGGCAGTATGGCAGGCATAAAGTATTTACTTATTATCGTGCTGGTCATCACCTGTTGCCTGGCCAAGGCCCAAACGGATAGCTACCAAAAGGCAGATAGCACCAGCTATGCGCTCTACCTTGCAGGCAACTGGCCCCAGCTCATCAGCTATGGCGAAGCTGCCATAAGCAACAACACCGATTTCCCCCTGCTCAGGCTGCGCATCGCCTACGCCAGGTTCATCACCGGCAACTATGGGGCAGCATTGAACCAGTATCAGCAGATATTGAAGCACGATTCGCACAGCCAGGCGGCAAACTACTACGCCTACCTTTGCAACCTTTACCTCAACCGCGATGATATGGCCGCTTATCATCTCACTTTCGTCCACGATACTACTTTTAGTGCCAGGCCATCGTCTGTTAAAGTACTCAGCATCACGGCAGAGCACGGCTTCCGGTCATCCAGCAACTATTTCAGGGGGAATGGTAACTACACCCGCATTGGGCTGGCTACACAGCTGGGGCATAAACTCAGTCTCGACCAATCTTTTATCCATTTTGGCCAGGGTATTACTTTCCTCGACCAATACCGGCTGGTGAACAACCCTGTGAAGCAATTTGAATATTACAGCAAACTGAATTACGCCCTCAACAACAAACTGGCGATTTTTGGCGCGTACCACTACCTCAATACCAAATACAGTAACAGCACTTTCAACAACAGTATAGGTATTGCAGGGGTAAAGTATTCAACAGCCTATGCGGTATTGCAGGCCGATGCCAGCACAGGAACAATTGGCACTACCCAAGTACAGCAATACAACGCCCAACTAAGCTTTTACCCTGCCGGAAATCTAAATTTCTACACTGTCTCAAGGGGGAGCCTGTTGCGGCAGGGAAAAACCAATTTCGCTTTCAGCCAAACACTCGGCGCTAAAATAATTAACCATTTTTGGCTGGAGGGGAACGCCACGCTGGGTACTTTAGATGATTATTTAGATAACGATGGTTTGTATGTTTATAATGCCATAGATATTATTAAATTTAAAACGGGCGGTACGGGGTATTATCAATTAAACAATCATATACTTTTATACGTGAATTATACGTTTGAGCAGAAAAACGATTATTATCGTAACGCTAATTATAACCTACATTCGGTAACCGGGGGCCTTACATGGAAGTTTTAAAAAAGTTACTTTGCGTAATTATTTGCCTGCTGGCAATGGTACAGGCCAGGGCACAATCTGAGGCCGCTTTGCAGCGCGCCTATAAAAGCAGTTATGCCGAAGAAGCCAAAAAAAATTATACCGAAGCCATAAACGATATAAAACCCTTTTATAGCGATGGCGATTACGAAAGCAACCTGCGCCTGGGCTGGCTGTATTTCCTCAGCAAAAACTACACCGCATCTGAAAATTATTACGCCAAAGCCGTACGCATAAAGCCCAATTCCATCGAAGCGAAATTCGGCTACATTAAACCACTATCGTTATTGGCCAGTTGGGATAAAGTACTTGCCCAGTATGCCTCCATTTTAAAAATCGACCCACAAAATACGCAGGCCAATTACTGGGCAGGCATTATATTTTATAACCGCAAACAATACGATGCCGCCAGCAAATATTTCCTGAAAGTAGTGAGCCTTTACCCTTTCGATTACGACGGCAACCAGATGCTGGGCTGGGCTTACTTAATGGCAGGCAACAAAGCCTCAGCCCGTACCTATTTCGAACAAGCGTTGATTATTAAGCCTGATGATACCTCCTGTTTGGACGGGTTAACCAAGGCGCGAAATTAGAAAATCAATAATCAGGTTTTCTACCTATCCATCTCTCCCCTACCTGAAATTCCTCCCTTTATGAAAGGCCCGTGGATCGGCACCCAGCGAGGTGGTTTCATCGGCGCGGGCCCGCGATGGCAGGGGTAGGTTATCCTGGTGGATATCTGTCAATGCCGTAAGCAGGGCGGTTAGGTTATAGCAGCGGTGCACCACCAGGTGTGTTACTCCGTTGGCAATCTGCAGCTTACCCTCCACCATAAGCAAGCGCGACTGGATAATTTCTTTACGATATTTATCGAACAGCATTTCCCACACCACCAGATTGGCCGATCCGGTTTCATCTTCCAGCGTCATAAACAAAACGCCTTTGGCGGTACCCGGCCTTTGCCTTACCGTAATGAGGCCGGCAATAGCTACCACATCTCCATCTTTACGCTTAGCCAAATCGCTTACTTTTATATTGCGCAGGGCGGAAAGCCTTTCCCTTACCAATGCAACGGGGTGGTTTTTGAGCGATAAGCCCATAGACGCATAATCCTGCACCACGTGCTCGCCTTCGGTAACCTGCGGCAACTGCACCTGCAGTTCGTGCAGGGTTTCTGATAGTTGTCCGTCGAACAAGCCGATGGGCCTGTCGCCCAGGGCCGATACTTCCCATAATGCCCGGCGGCGGTCGGCACCCAAAGAGCGGAAGGCATCTGCATCGGCCAGTTTCTCCAGCGCGGCCTCCGGCACACCCGCAGCCCGCAACTCGTCTATATGCTTATAGCCGCTCCTGCGCATGGCTACCAGCGCCTGCATATCATCTTCGCGCAGGCCCTTGGCTTGCCTGAAACCCAGCCTCACGATAAATCCCCCACTCTCCTGCTGCCGCTCCAGCGTATTATCCCATTCAGAATAATTTACATCTACAGGCAATACAATTACTTTATGCTCCTGCGCATCGCGAACAATTTGGGCCGGTTGGTAAAAGCCCATAGGCTGACTGTTAAGCAAGGCCGCGCAAAAAACATCGGGGTAATAATATTTTAGCCACGATGATACATACACCAACAAGGCGAACGATGCCGCATGGCTCTCGGGGAAACCATAACTCCCAAAACCCTCCAATTGCTTAAAAATCCTGCCGGCAAATTCTTCACTATAACCATTCTTTACCATCCCGTCCACCAGTTTCTTACGGAAATCGCTAACCAATCCTTTTGCTTTAAAGGTGGCCATACTGCGGCGCAACTGGTCGGCCTCTGCGGGGGTAAAGCCTGCGGCTACGATGGCAATCTCCATCGCCTGTTCCTGAAAAAGCGGCACGCCAAGCGTTCGCCCCAAAATCTCCTTCAATTCTTTGGAGGGGTATTCTACCTTATCTATCCCATCGCGGCGGCGAAGGTAAGGGTGTACCATGTCGCCCTGTATGGGGCCGGGCCTAACAATAGCTACCTCAATCACCAGATCGTAAAAGCAGCGTGGCTTTAAACGCGGCAGCATCGACATCTGAGCACGGCTCTCTATCTGGAAAACCCCGATAGTATCGGCCCGGCATATCATATCATACACCAGGTTATCATCCTGCGGGACATCGGCCAGCGTCAGTTTTTTTCCGTAATGCTTCAGCAACAAATCGAAAGCCTTGCGTATCATGGTGAGCATGCCCAGGCCCAACACGTCTACTTTAAGTATCTGCAAATCCTCCAGGTCGTCTTTGTTCCATTCTACCTGGGTGCGGTTTTCCATGCGGGCGTTCATCAAAGGGCATAAGTCTGATATTTTGCCGTCGGTAATTACAAAGCCGCCCGTATGCTGACCCAGTTGACGGGGGAAACCCATCAGTTGGGTGGTAAGCTCCAGTACTTTGTGAATGAGCGGCTCCTGCGGGTTCAGGCCCTGCTCGCGCAGGCGGTTCTCGTCAAAACCCTCCTCGCTGAAATCCCATATGGTTGCGCCGATGCGCTTAATGGTATCATCAGACAGGCCCATGGCCTTACCCACATCGCGTATGGCACCGCGGTGCCTTTCCTGTGTTACGGTGGCTACGATGGCGGCACGGTCGCGGCCATAATCTTCGTAAATGAACTGGATGATCTCTTCCCGCCGCTCGTGTTCGAAATCCACGTCGATATCGGGCCATTCGTCGCGAGCGTCAGACATGAAACGTGAGAATAGCAGCCTGGACTTCATGGGGTCTACCGCAGTAATGCTAAGGCAATAACAAACCGTAGAGTTGGCAGCCGAACCTCGCCCCTGATGCAATATGCCAAGTTCCTCGGCCTTTTGCGTGTACTTATACACCCGCAAAAAATAAGGTGCCAGCTTGCGCCGTTCGATGAAATCCAGTTCGAAATCTATCTGTTCAGCAACCTTTGGAGGGATTACGCCGTAGCGCTGCCTTGCCCCCTCAAGCGTAAACTGCCGCAACCGCTGCTGCGGGGTTAAGCCATTCACTATGGCTTCCTCCGGTTCAATGTACTTGAGCGTATCCAATGAAAAATTGCAGGATTGCGCAATTTGAAGGGAGTTTTCTATCGCTTCGGGATAAGCGCGGAACAGGCGCTGCAACTCATCAACCGGTTTCATAAAACGCTCAGCATTCTGGTGCAGCCTGAACCCCGCGGTGTGGATGGTGCATTTTTCGCGTATGCAGGTGAGTACATCCTGTAATTCGCGGCGGCCGGGTTCGTGGTAGTGTATATCGCCAACTGCCGCCATGGGCACACCCAATTGGGCCAGGCGGTGCAAGCGTTTGGCATCATCGCCGTTGTATGAGCGGGTTGCGGCTACGTACAGTTCCGTGCCGAGATGCTTTTTATATTCGGCAAGGGCAATTTTAAAGCTATCGTCGTAATCGAAATTTTTGCCCAATGCATCCGGCGGGACCACGATGAATTTGATACCTTCCTGGTGCGCGTAAACATCCTGTTGATATAAATGGCAGTCGCCTTTTTCGGCGCGCAGGTTGCCCGTGGTAAGCAATGCCGAAAGCCTGCCGTAGGCATCTCTGTCGGTTGGATAAGCCAGCAGGCTGGGTCCATCAAGTAAATCCAGCCGGCAGGCGGGGATAAAACGTATGCCTGCTTTTTTGGCGGCCATATGTGCCCGCACTATGCCCGATAAGGTGTTACGATCGGTTATGGCGATGGCTGTATAGCCGTAAACCTTAGCTTGCTCTACCAGTTCGGCCGGGTGCGAGCCTCCCCGCAGGAAGCTGAAATTGCTGGTTGCCTGTAATTCTGCGTATGCCATAACTAAGCGAAATAACCATGTATGAACCACCGTGGGGCGGCATCGTAATGCCCCAGCCTGAATAGCCAGTAACGCTGCCCCAGCGTATCTTCTACCGCGTAATAATCCCGGTGTTCGCCTTCATCGCGCCACCATTCGCGTTCTATTCGCTCGGGTCCATCGGCTTTATCTACTACGTGGCGCTTGCCTTTATAGGTAAATACTTTGGGCGGATAATCGGGCAGTACGGCCATTACCTCAACAGGCTCGGGCCGGGGCAATAAGCGTAGGGGCCGGGGCCTGTCGGTACGCCAGGCGGTAGCAGGTTTATCCGTAAGCGATTCCGCCAGTTTTATCGAGCGTTCGGGCCAGTGGTGCTCAACGGGCAGGTAGCGCTTTATAGCAGCAGGGCCAACCTTACCCGCCAGCCGGTCGAGCAATTCGGCAAGTGAGGTATCCTGCAGGCCGGGGTTTGCCGCCCATAACGATTCCTGCACCTGGTCTACCTCTTCGGCCCGGGGCACTTCCATTATGAATAATTCTATGCCCAGGGCGGGCTCTATCTTATCTATCTGCAGGCCGAACAGTTTTTGCAGGTGGCTTACGCTGTAGCTGGCCCGGTTGGTACTGATGGCGGCTTTCACCATTTTGCCATCTATACGGTAGCATTTTAATACGGCTTTACGCACACCCTTGCCATCGGCTTTCAGCCTGCCGCACAATATTTGCAGCAAATTTTCTATAGCAATCTCTATGGCTTTGGCGGTTTTCACTGGTTCCAGGCAGGGCAGACGTTCCTGGTAAGGCACCGGCACAAGCAATGGCATAATAACTTCCAACTGTATGCCTAATGCCTGCTCCATCTTCAGCATGAATGCTTCGCCGAAGCGCCTACGCAAAACCGGGCGCGGCATCTCCATCAGCATACGGCATTGGTGAAAGCCTAGCTTCTGTAGCTTTTGCAGGTTAGCGCTATCCAGCTGCAGGGCGGCAGGCGGCAAAGCCAATAAGGCATCGGCATGCTTGCCGGGGGGGATAATAGGCGTGGTTTTGCCAAAGCGCGATACCGCCCAGGCAGCACCTGCCGTATCGGCAATGGCGGCCCGCGCATCGTAACCACTGGCTCTTAATTTATTTACTATCTCTTTAAGGTACTCGCGCTCGCCGCCCCAAAGATGCGCGCAGCCCGATATATCCAGCAGCAAGCCATCGGGCAGGTCTACTGCTACGATGGGGCTGTAACGGATGCAGTACAGGCCCAATTGCCGCAGTAATTTTGCGGCCTTGCCCGCAACCTCGTCTATCACCTGCAAGCCCGCCGAGCAGGCTTTGGCATCGGCCACGGCCATACCGGTATGGATGCCCTCGGCTTCGGCAAGGGGGCTGGTGGCGGTAATCGTCATGCGGTTACGCTCGGGGGCAGCTATTACAAAGGGCTGCTCCTTCAGCTCGGGCCGGCGCAGTGCCAACCAATCTGTCAGCAAATGGCGGAACCATATGGCCATATATCGTTTTTCCATCTCACTATCCCATCATTAATACTTGTTGCTCCAATACCGGCTTTTCGGCGGCCACAAAACGGCCATCTGCCCATTCCATTACCCAACTGCCGGGCTGCCCGTTACGCACTTTAAGCAAATCTACCTGCCAGCGTGGGTAGCCCAGGCCCGGCAAGCCATCGTGCGGCTCGCTGGGCAGGGGCTTTATCTGCCATCGGGCGGCGCAGGCCGTGCTGCTTAGCTTACGGCTTTGGTTGCGCAATACGAAACCTGTAACCCGGCTTTGCTCCACGGCCAACTGCAAGCGCCTTGATTGCTTGAAATCTATCTCCCTTACCTCACCCACCACAGCCGATAAGCCCTCGCACTTGAGTGCTTCTTCCATCACCCACAGCACGTCTTTATCCTGTGCCAAATGCACGAAGATGACCTTCTCGGGCTCTACCCCAAAAGCTTTGAGGGCGGGCGGGAACAAATTGCCCGAGAGGCCGGCCCACAGGCAGGCCCCGCCATGCTGCATCAATACCGATAAGAGGCCCGTAACAAAACCCCCGCATGCTGCGGCCTGCCCGGTATTGCCGCACACCATTTCATGCACTGTACCCACCGGGAACACCCCGTTAGGGAACGCTGCCTCTACCTCTCCCAGCCCCATCAGCCCCTGCGTGCCGGGTGCGGGCGGTTTATACCCCTCCCATTGCAAAATATCTTTGCGCAGCTTACTGATGATATCTGTTTTAGTTGCCTGCATCGCTAAATATAAGTTGGGGATGTAAAGTTATACTAAAAATATTAGCATTTAAAAGAAAAACCAGAAAATATTTGAGAGGTATGGGTTGGGGGTGGGTAGCTATGGAGAGATTAGATTTATGGGCATCAGGATGCCTTCACACCCAAACAAAACTGGAAATTCTGGAAATTTATAGCTACAACAGGTGCCGTTTATTGGAAAAAGCTGGATTTTTTTTATTACGTTTTGGCAAATTCAAGTCTGCGGCTGGGGCCACTAATCGGTGTGTAGGTCTTCCCTGCCAGGCCAATTTTACCGGATTTGCCCAACACTTCTATAAAATAAAGCCGGACAAAGTTTGCATGCATCCCTCAATAATAAGACAGTTAAGGACAGTTGAATAAAGCGTTAAACTTAATATTGTTGCGGTAAATAAACCTGCCCAAGAGTAAATCAAACGTTAATAATCCAAAAAAATCTATATATCATATGTCTGCTAATACAACACCATTCAAGCACGTAAGCTACCTGTGGGACGATGAAAAAGCCGCCGCATTGGCCGGCGATGAAGTTGCCCTGCTGATATACCGCTCTAACCTGCTGGGTGCCGACCTGCGCCTCACCAACTACGGCGGCGGCAATACCTCCTGCAAAGCCACCGCCAAAGACCCCTTAACCGGTCAGGATGTGGAGGTAATGTGGATAAAAGGGTCGGGCGGAGACATCGGCACACTCAAAAAAAGCGGGCTTGCGGCTTTGTATGTAGACAGATTACGCAGCCTTACCAACGTGTACCGCGGCATTGATTATGAGGATGAGATGGTGGAACTTTTCAACCACAGCATATTCGATTTGGCCTCTAAAGCACCATCGATAGATACCCCCTTGCACGGCTTTCTCCCCTTCAAACATATCGACCACCTGCACCCCGATGCGGCCATTGCCATAGCAGCGGCCAAAGATGGCGAGCAGATAACCAAAGAATTATTCGGCGGTACCATAGGCTGGGTGGGCTGGCAACGCCCGGGTTTCGACCTTGGCCTGCAACTGAAGCAATGCCTGGATAACAACCCCGGCATCCGTGGCATTATGCTGGGCTCGCACGGCTTGTTTACCTGGGGCGATACCGCTTACGAAAGCTATATCAATACCCTGGAAGTAATTGAGCAATGCGCCGAATACCTGGAACAGAACTATGGCAAAAAAGCCCCCGTATTCGGCGGCCAAAAGCTGGAAAGCGCTACCGAAGCCGACCGCAAGAAACAAGCGGTTGCCCTGGCACCCGTGCTGCGCGGCTTCTGCTCATCAAACACCAAAATGATAGGGCATTTTACCGATGATGCCCGCGTGCTGGAGTATATCAACTCTAACGACCTGGAAAGGCTTGCACCCATGGGCACCAGCTGCCCCGACCACTTCCTGCGCACTAAGATCAGTCCGCTGGTTTTGGAATTGGATGCAGCAGAGGACTTGGCCGACGTAGCTGCGATCAAAGCAAAACTTAGCCCGGCATTCGAAGCCTACCGCGCCATGTACGGCGAGTATTATAACACTTGTAAACATGCTAACAGCCCTGCCATACGCGATGCCAACCCTGTGGTGATATTATACCCCGGCATAGGCATGTTTACCTTTGCCAAGGATAAGCAAACCGCAAGGGTAGCCGCCGAATTCTACATCAACGCCATCAATGTAATGAAAGGCGCAGAAGCGATATCCGAGTACACCTCTCTACCGCGACAAGAGGCATTCGATATCGAATACTGGTTGCTGGAAGAAGCTAAACTGCAGCGTATGCCCAAGCCAAAAGCTTTATCGGGCAGGGTTGCTTTAATCACCGGCAGTGCAGGCGGCATAGGCAAAGCCATAGCCAAAAAATTCGTGGAAGAAGGTGCCGTAGTGGTGCTGAACGATATGAACGCCGAACGCCTTGCCGGCGCGGGTGATGAGTTCAAAGCCAAATTCGGTAAAGATAGCTATACCACTACGTTGTTAGATGTAACCAAACAGGAGCAGATTGATTCGGCATTCGCCGATGCCACGCTGGCCTTCGGCGGGGTTGACCTAATCGTGAACAACGCGGGGCTATCTATCTCTAAAACCATAGAAGGTCACCAGGAAAAAGACTGGGACATTTTGTACGATGTGCTGGTGAAAGGCCAGTTCTTTGTAACCCAGGCGGCTGTGGCCATCATGAAGAAACAGGATAACGGCGGCGACATCATCAACATCGTTAGCAAAAATGCGCTGGTAAGCGGCCCTAATAACGCCGGCTACGGCAGCGCGAAAGCAGCCCAGCTGCATTTAAGCAGGTTGAATGCCGCCGAGCTTGGTCCCGATAAAATACGCGTAAACGTGGTGAACCCCGATGCGGTAATCAGCGATAGCAATATTTGGGCCGGCGGGTGGGCCGAAGGCCGAGCTAAAGCATACGGTATTTCTGTTGAAGAATTGCCTGCTTACTACGCAAAACGTACCTTGCTGAACGAAGCCATCCTGCCGGATGATATCGCCAATGCCTGCTTCGCCTTTGTTGGCGGCCTGCTGAGCAAATCTACCGGCAACGTGCTGAACGTAGATGGCGGCGTAGCTGCCGGTTTCGTAAGATAATATAAACCTATGGCAAAGCGGACTGACCATCCGCTTTGCTGATAAAATAAACCCAAAATGCAATTAGAGAAGCATTTAATTGATGAGCATAACCATCAGTTATTCAAAAAACACAGCCGCAATTTTGAGCACATTGCCGCCGATATCGACGGCATCGATAGCTTATTAAATAAATTAAAGGCCTTCAACGTGGCCATACCCAGTTGGGCATTGGGTACGGGCGGCACCCGTTTCGGCAGGTTCAGCGGTGGCGGCGAGCCACGCAGCCTGGAAGAAAAACTGGAAGACGTGGGCTTGATACACGCGCTCAACAAATCGAGCAATTCCATCTCCCTGCACATCCCCTGGGATATACCCGATAATGCAGCCGCCATAAAAGCCCTTGCAGCGCAGCTGGGCCTGCATTTCGATGCCGTGAATTCCAACACCTTTCAGGACCAGTCCGCCCAGCAGCACAGCTATAAATTCGGTTCGTTGCACCATGTAGATAAAGCCGTGCGGCAGCAAGCCGTGGAGCATAACCTGCAGGTTGTAAAATACGGGGTAGAGCTGGGTTCTAAAGCCTTATCGGTTTGGTTGTCTGATGGATCTAATTTCCCTGGGCAACTCAATTTCAGGGGCGCGTTCCAAAACACGCTGGAAAGCCTGCAGCAGATTTATGCCGGCCTGCCCGATGACTGGAAAGTATGGGTAGAATACAAACCCTATGAGCCCAACTTCTACTCCACCACCATTGGCGATTGGGGGCAATCGTACCTGCTGGCATCCAAACTGGGTCCGAAGGCAAGCACTTTGGTAGATTTGGGCCACCACCTGCAAGGCACCAATATAGAGCAGATCGTTTCTATTTTGCTGATGGAAGGCAAATTGGCCGGGTTCCACTTCAACGATTCTAAATATGGCGACGACGACCTCACTGTAGGTAGCATAAATCCTTACCAGTTGTTCCTGATATTCAACGAACTGGTTGAGGGCCTTGATGCCAGGGGCATGAACCACGCAACCGGCATAGGCTGGATGATAGATGCATCGCACAACGTGAAAGACCCGATAGAAGACCTGCTGCAATCGGTACAGGCTATCAAAATTGCTTATGCACAGGCGCTATTGGTAGACAAAGTTGCCCTGCAAGCCGCACAGCAAAGCAACGACGTAGCACTAGCGCAAGAGGTATTGCAGGCCGCTTATCGTACCGACGTTAGGCCATTGATAGCTGAAGCATCCCTGGCAAACGGCGGCTCGCTGGATCCATTGGCAACCTTCAGGAAGCTGAAGGTGAGGGAACAACTCATTGCACAACGCGGCTTAAAAACGGTTGCTACCGGCTTATAAAACCCAATAGCACATGAGCGCAACGCCGGTTATAGCCGTATTTGATGTTGGGAAAACCAACAAGAAGCTGTTCCTGTTCGACGAGGATTACCGCATCGTGTTTGAGCGTACGGCCCGTTTTACCGAAACCGCCGACGAGGACGGTTTCCCCTGCGAAAATATCGAGAGCCTGCGACTGTCTCTATTCGATTCCCTTACCGAGATATTCAGGCAGAAGGAGTTTGTGGTAAAAGCCATTAATTTTTCGGCCTACGGGGCAAGCTTTGTGATGATTGGCCGGGATGGCCTGCCCAAATGCCCTTTGTACAATTACCTGAAGCCGTACCCCGATGGATTGGACAGTAAGCTTTATGCCAAATATGGCGGCAAAGAGCCATTCAGCGTGCAAACTGCCTCCCCGCCCCTTGGTAACCTAAATTCGGGCCTCCAACTGTAC
Source organism: Mucilaginibacter psychrotolerans (assembly GCF_004519315.1). Lineage (GTDB taxonomy): Bacteria > Bacteroidota > Bacteroidia > Sphingobacteriales > Sphingobacteriaceae > Mucilaginibacter > Mucilaginibacter psychrotolerans. Next base: position 42,149 of record NZ_SOZE01000030.1, on the reverse strand, counting down.
CGGCTGAAGGAGGAGAAACCCAACCTATACAAGGATATCAAATACGCCCTGCACTTGCCGCAATACCTCAGCTTTTTGCTCACTGGGGAATACTGCAGCGATTTAACAAGCATAGGCTGCCATACCGCGCTTTGGGATTTTGAACAGAACCGCTACCACGAATGGGTGCAACAGGAAGGTATCATAGCCAAGCTTGCCCCTATCGAGGCTACCAATAAAACTTACTCCGCCCTATCGCCGGGCAGCAATTATGCCATTGGTACCGGCCTGCACGATAGCTCTGCGGCCTTGATACCCTACCTGGTGAACTTTACGGAGCCATTCGTGCTGATATCTACCGGCACCTGGTGCATCAGCCTGAACCCTTTCAACCACACGCCATTAACTGCCGACATGCTTAAGCAGGATTGCCTCAGCTACCTCGATTACCAGGGCAAACCGGTAATGGCTTCCCGGCTTTTCTCGGGTTTTGAGCACGAGCAGCAGGTAAAACGCATAGCGGAACATTTTGATATAGATGCGCTCATCTTCAAAACCATGCCCTTCGACAGGGATATGATGCGCAGACTCAAAGCAACGATACAAGCCGAGACCAGCTTCGCGGAGCGCGAGCTATCAACCTTCGCAAACGAAGCCGAAGCGTACCATCAATTTGTTACCGACCTGGTGAGGGCGCAGGTAAACTCCACATCGCTGGTGTTTACAGATGCGCCGGTGAAAAGGATATTCGTAGATGGGGGGTTCAGCAAAAACAGCATATTCATGAACCTGCTGGCCCTGGCTTTCCCGCATATCGAAGTTTTTGCGGCATCCATGGCCCAGGCCTCCGCCCTCGGCGCAGCGTTGGTACTCCACAAAAAGTGGAACACCAAACCCATCCCCAACGATATCATCGAATTGAAATACTACTCGGCAAGCCAAGGAATGCTATTGTAAAAAAGCGTAACCAATAAAAGGGCCGTTCCGTCCATAAGCTGGCGAAGCGGCCCTTTTTTTTTCCCTATTGGATTACATCAGCGGCGTTGCCAGCGTTACCTCGCGGTATTCCAGCATAGGCACTATCTGCCCGATAACAATGGTTTGGAAATGCGCTGAGGCACGGTGCGCGGCCACTGCAGCTTCGCTCTTGTAAGCTTCAAATAATATAATGGTGTTGGCATCTGCCTGGCTTTGGTTCACCTTGTAGTACAGGTTACCTTCTTCTTCCCGGCTTTTTTCTGCTAATTGCGGCAACAGCCTGAGCACATCATCCAACTTTCCTTCTTTAACCTGCCATTTGGCCAGCAGGACAATTGATTTTTCGCTTTCCATCTTTTTATAGTTTATGCTAAATTTAAGTTGTTGGCTCTAATATAGCAATTACGCTTTCGGCTACGCCTGTGGCAGAGGCGGGATTTTGGCCGGTAACCAAACGACCGTCTGTAACCACATAAGGTTGCCATGGACTGGCTGCGCTGTATTGGCCGCCGCGCTGTTTCAGGGCATCTTCCAGTTCAAAGGGCACGTCTTCTTTAGCGTAGTTTTCTTCTTCGGCAATACTGAAGCCCGTAACGTTTTTGCCATCGATAAGGTACGAGCCATCGTTCAGTTTTACGTTGATAAGTGCTACGGGGCCGTGACATACTGCGCTTACTACGCCGCCTTTTTCGTACATGTCGGCTAATATTTTCTGCACGGTTGGGTTCTCGGGCATATCAACCACGGGTGCCAGTCCGCCGGGTACAAAAACCGCATCGTAGCCGTCAACTGATACATCGTTGATGCTTGCGGTATTATTCATTTTTACTGCACCTTCATCAGCAAGGAAAGCGAGGTTCATGGCATCATCCAGTTCTACCATATCGATAGGTGCTACGCCGCCGTTTACGCTGGCGATATCGATATCATAGCCTTGTTTTTTGAAGGTTTGGTATGGGTGGGCAACTTCGGTAAGAAGGTTGCCGGTAGCGCGATTATGTGGGCCAATATGAGCTGCACTTGATACCACGAATAAAATTTTCTTTTTCATGACGTTAATTTTTTGATGATTCAATAATCGATTTTGTTTTGTTTTGATATATCAAATCTCGCAAATCGAGCCCCCTTGCTGCGAGGAGGCAAGTCACAAAAAAAGTGTGAGGGAAGTCACACCGATAGGCTTTATTTAGGATTAGAGTACAGCCTGCTTAGGGTTTCTCGGCTTACGCCGAGGTATTCGGCAATGTACTTTTTGGGTATCTGTTGCATCAGGTGCGGGTAAAGGCGGCCAAATTCTTCATAACGTCGCTGGGGGTTGCCTGCAAGCAGCGAGATGATGCGCCGCTGCTGGGCCACGTAGCCCTTGGTAAGCTTCACCCTGAAGAAGTGCTCCATCTTATGCAACTTGGCAGAAAGTTTTTCGCGGCCCTCCAGTTTTAGGCACAGCACCTCGGCATCGGCCATGCAGGTGATGTGCAGAGTTGCCTTCTTTTCGCCGAAATAAGCCTGGTAATCGGCCATCCACCAGTTCTCGCCGGCAAACTGCACGATATGCTCCTTCCCCTCCTCATCCAGATAAAACATCCGGAAGATACCCGAGAGGATAAGGTACTCGAAAGTGGCCTGGTCGCCCTCCTGTATCAGGTACTGGTGTTTCTTTACCCTTTTGAGCACGAAAAAGCTCTTGACGTATTCGAACTCTTCATCGCTCAGGTCAACTATTTCTTCGATGTGCTTGCGCAGTCTATCCATGGATGGCTTATGATGTTAGGCGTTGCGCAAGTTAAGCAATCATAGCTGAATAGCGATGCCGCCGGATGGTATAGGCAAGAAAATCGCGTTTAGGATTTTCCACCCCTGTTGAGCTTTATAGCCCATCATTAGACAGAAAACCAAACGTTCCGAAGGAACGTGAAAACGGCGGCTAATTTATCTACCAACCAATCGTTCCATACGGAATGATTTGGCGATCATCCCATGGGGATGTTTGGTTGGTAGAGAAAAGGCATCAGGTAGCCCACGTTCCATCCGGAACGTGTGGTGAAATCTGCGGTATGTCAAGTCATGGTCTATTACGCTCAAGAGGGTAATAGCACAGCCCCTGCGCTTAATATTTTAAACGCGATTTTCCTGTATGGTATAGGTTAGAAGCCGCACTTGCCTGCTATCGCCAAAACACCTACCTTTAATCATGAAGTTCGATGTTCACCTACCCTGCGATGCTTTGCTACCTTATGTGAAGCACTTGGTGATATCGGAGAACGAACAGGCAGCTACCTACCGCGTGTTGCCCGATACTTCGCTGGTCATCGGCTTCCAGTACCGGGGTAATCTGGCCTATGTGGATGATGAGGGAGCAAATCCCCTGGCTACGGCAGGCATCACAGGACTGATGGATACCTCGCGGGTTTTCCAAAATACGGCCGGCGTAGGTTCTGTGCTCGTAATTTTCCGGGAGAATGGCGCGGCAAGGTTCCTGAGCACGCCGCTTAACCAATTATTTGGCGAGAGCTTATCACTGGAACATTTTTTCGACAGGAACGCCCTTGCAGAATTAGAAGAAAAACTTGCTGCAGTCTCCGGCGACCAGCAACGCATCCATCTGGTTGAGCAGTTCCTCATCACCCACCTGCATAACCGCCAAACCGATTTGCTGGTGAGCCGGGCTTTGGAATACATCCATCAATCTAAAGGCACCATCCGCATGGGCGAGCTGGCTAAACTATTGCACATCAGTGCCAGCCCGCTGGAGAAACGTTTCAGGCAGGAGGTTGGCGCATCGCCCAAAAAGTTCGCCACCATTGTGCGGGCGCGCAACGTGCTGGCCGCTATGGAACAGGGCAACCAGCATTATGCAGAGTACCTTTCGGCTTTTTACGACCAAGCCCACTTCATCAAAGACTTCAAGAAATTTGCCGCCGTAACGCCCGAGCAATATCTCAAAAGCCTTAAATAAACGGATTTCTACAATCGCGGCCCACACTGGCGGACTACCTTTGAGCATCAAAAATCAAAACACGATGTTCACTTTACCGCAATTAAAAGCGGCACACGCCAAAGTAAAAAGCGGTGCCGATTTCCCTGCCTACGTACAGGAAATTATGCAAATGGGCCTGCAGTACTACGAGTTTAAGGTTGCAAATGGGCAAACCACATACCATGGCGCAGATGGCTTCAACATTAGCAGCGACCCAATTTATCCCGACAAAACCATCTCTACCGATGCTTCACCCGCAACCGTACGCCAAATTATAGCCGACCACCAGCAAGGCAAAAGCGATTTTATGAGCTTTTGCCAACTGGTTGCCGATGCAGGCGTGGTGAAATGGGTGGTAGATGCCCGAAGCATGCTTTGCAGTTATTATGACCTTGTGGGTAATACGATGGTTGCTGAGCCTATACCGCAAAGGTATTGACCCATTGAAAAAGGGGCTCTTTTTTCACCAGTTTGTTTCAAAGCAATTTTGCTTCATGGACAGTGCGCGTATTATATGCGATGATTTTGCGCAAATATAATACACAGCATTAGCTCGGGTGGTGACACTATTTTGACACCGTTGCATAATTTATAAAACATTGATTATAAGAAAATTACGAATCGCTCACGGTGTTCACGCGGCTGCGTGAACACCTAACACCCTCACCTACTGCAAATTACCTACAACAGGCTATTAAAGCACCTGGCCGGCGATTATGTTGTTCACCGTTCCTATCATCTCCAAGGCAAGGCGGTCGGCTTGTTGGGCATCAGCAGCTTCGGAATAGATGCGGATGATAGGCTCGGTGTTCGATTTGCGCAGGTGCAGCCAGGCTTTGCCAAACTCAATCTTCAGGCCATCGATGGTGCTGTGCGGCTGGTGCATATACTGTTCCCTTATCTTCAGCAGCAGGCCGTCGATATCCATCTCCGGCGTTAGCGTAATTTTGTTTTTGGAGATGTGGTAATTGGGGTAAGTACTGCGCAATGCCGATATGCTTTTCCCCGATTTGGCCAGGTGCGTAAGGAAAAGGGCAATACCCGCCAGCGCGTCGCGGCCGTAATGCAGTTCGGGATATATTACCCCGCCATTGCCTTCGCCGCCAATAACAGCGCCAACTTCTTTCATTTTGTTTACCACATTTACCTCGCCAACGGCTGCGGCATGGTATTCGCCGCCCGCCTGTTCGGTAACATCGCGCAGTGCACGGGTACTGGATAGGTTGGATACTGCATTGCCCTTGGTGTGCTGTAATACATAATCTCCCACGGCTACCAGTGTGTATTCTTCGCCAAACATGCTGCCATCTTCGCACACAAAGCAAAGCCGGTCTACATCAGGGTCTACCGCTATGCCCAGGTCGGCTTTCGTCTTCAGCACTTCTTGCGATAATGCCACCAGGTTTTCGGGAAGCGGCTCGGGGTTGTGCGGGAAATGACCGTTCGGCTCGCAGTACAGCTCGTGGATGGTATCCACGCCCAAAGCCTTCAGCAACGCCGGTACGAAAATGCCACCCGTGGAGTTTACGCAATCTATCACGATGCTGAACCCGGCTTTCGCTATGGCTTCTATATCTACCAGTGGTAAGGCCAGTATCTTATCAATATGCTTTTGCAGGTAGCTATCATCTGCGGTTACTTTGCCCAGGCTATCTACACCTGCGTAGATAAAGTCGCTGGCTTCGGCTATTTCGAGTACTTCTTTGCCATCTGCATCGCTAATGAATTCGCCTTTGGCGTTCAGCAGCTTCAGCGCGTTCCATTCTTTGGGGTTATGGCTTGCGGTGAGGATAATGCCACCTGCTGCCTGTTCATCCGGCACGGCTACCTCTACCGTTGGTGTGGTAGATAGCCCAAGATCTACCACATCTATACCTAAGCCTTGTAAGGTTCCTAAAACGAGGTTATTGGCCATCTGTCCCGAGATTCGCGCATCGCGGCCCAGTACTATTTTTTTGATACCCGAGCGTTTTACCGCCCAACTGCCGAATGCCGAAGTAAATTTTACGATATCCAGCGGCGTAAGGCCCTCGCCTGCTGCGCCGCCAATGGTGCCACGTATGCCCGATATTGATTTGATGAGTGTCATAGCTGCAAGTGTTAATCGTTAAATTTCCATCGCACAAAAGCTTCGATGGCTTCGTATTCGGCCAGACCGAGCTTGTTGTACATGCGTGCGGTTTCCTGTGTGCGCTGTTCGGCCCTTACCCAAAATTCGCGTGCATCATCGCCGGGGAACACCGGCACGTCCTTTTGCGATTGGTGCTTAAATATCGCCAACCGCTTGCGTATCACTTCCTGCGGCGATAGCGGTACGGCCATCTCTATCTCGTGTATCTCAAACTCGTGCCAGGCACCGCGGTAAAGCCATATCCAGCAATCTTTTGTCCAGGCTTCGCCCATGCCGCGCAGCCTGTTGAATGCCTCGAGGATAATCTCGAAACATACCTTATGCGTGCCGTGCGGGTCGGCAAAATCGCCGGCGGTGAATATCTGCTGCGGTTTTACCTCGCGAAGCAGCTGCATGGTTTGGGTTATGTCGTCTTCGTACGATACGTTTTTATCGAATTTGCTGCGGTCGTAAAAAGGCAGGTCCATAAAGTGGATGCGTGGGTCGGGCAGCCCGGCAAGGCGTGCACCGGCAATGGCCTCGCCTTTGCGCACCAATCCCTTCACGGTGCGTATGGCCTCTGTATCGCTTTGATTGGGCTGCTTGCTTTTAAAAAAAGCCGACATGCTGCTGTACAAGTCTTCCAGGTAAGTGGCATCCTGCCCCTGCGAACGGGCAAAATCCATGGCAAATTCTATGTAGCGCAGCACCTCCTCGTCCCAAACTGCCGTATTGCCAGATGTTTGATAGGCCACGTGCACCTCGTGCCCCTGGTCGGCCAGGCGAATGAAGGTACCGCCCATGGATATTACGTCATCATCCGGGTGGGGCGAGAATACGATGGAGCGCTTTATCGCCGGTTCGGCACGCTCGGGCCGCTGGCTATCATCGGCACTGGGCTTACCACCCGGCCAGCCGGTAATGGTATGCTGCAACTGGTTGAATATGCTGATGTTGATATGATAAACCGGACCAAAGGCCGTGGCCAGTTGCGCCATGCCGTTGTTGTTGTAATCGGCCTCGGTGAGTTTCAGGATAGGCTTATCTACCCGTCCAGCCAGCCAAATCACTGCCTTTTTGATGAGGGTATCGCTCCACACGCAATCTTTCACCAGCCAGGGCGTATCAAAACGGGTAAGCGCAGCGGCAGCTTCGGTATCTGTTACGAATTGTACATTGGCCGAGCCTTGCAGGTAAGTGGCAGGCACATCAGAAGTTTGCTCACCCTCAACGGCCTTGCGGATAATGGCGGCTTTTTTACCGCTCCAGGCCAGCAGGATAATTTCCCGCGCCTTGTAAATGGTGCCTATGCCCATGGTGATGGCTTTGGTGGGCACATTCTCTTTACCGCCGAAATCTTTAGAGGCATCGCGGCGGGTAAGTTCATTAAGGGTTACCAGCCGGGTACCCGAGTTGGGTGCCGAGCCGGGCTCATTAAAGCCGATATGGCCGGTGCGGCCAATGCCCAACAGCTGCACATCGATGCCGCCGTAGCTGTTTATCTTTTGCTCGTAGGCGAGGCAAAAAGCGGGGACATCTTTCTCAGCAAGCCTGCCATCGGGGATGTTTACGTTGCCCATATCAATGTCTACATGGTCGAACAGTTGTTCTTTCATAAACCGCACGTAGCTTTGCCCGGCATCGGGCTGTATGGGATAGTACTCATCCAGGTTAAAGGTTACCACATTGTTAAAGCTGAGGCCTTCCTCACGGTGCAGGCGTATCAGTTCGCGGTACACTTTTATGGGCGATATGCCGGTGGCCAGGCCAAGTACGGCCGGCTTGCCTTCGGCTTGTTTTTGCCTGATGATGGTGGCAATGCGCGCCGCCACATCGCGACTGGCAAGGGCATCATTATCATATATTTTAACGGGTATTTTCTCGTAGCGTGTTTCTTCGAGCAGGTTCAGCAGCATATTATTTTATATCGTTGGTTTGTAAATATTGTTCCCATGCCCAGGCCGAGCGCATCATTTCGGCTATGCCATGTTTGGCCTGCCAGCCCAGTTGCTGAGTTGATTTGCGCACATCGCCCCATACTTTTACAATATCGCCGGCACGTCGCGGGCCAATGTGGTAATTGAGTTTTACCCCGGTATTTTCCTCAAAGGCGCGTATCAGTTCTAATACCGTGTAACCTGTGCCGGTACCTATATTGAATACATCGTAGTTAGAAGTACCCTCTTGCTTTTCGAGCAGTTTAAGGGCGGCGATGTGGGCAGCAGCCAGATCGACTACATGGATGTAATCGCGGATGCAGCTACCGTCGGGCGTATCGTAATCATCGCCGAAAACCGTAATGGGGCCGCGTTTGCCTGCTGCGCTTTGGGTAACGTATGGTACCAGGTTTTGGGGCACGCCCGATGGCAGTTCGCCTATCAATGCCGAAGCATGCGCGCCAACCGGGTTAAAATACCGCAGGGAGATGATGCGTTTGAGGCTATCTGCAGCGGCAATATCCTGCAACATTTCTTCGGCTACTTGTTTGGTGTTGCCATAGGGCGATTCCGCTTTTTTTACCGGCGCGGCTTCGCTCACGGGCAATTCATCGGGCTGTCCGTAAACGGTGCAGGAGGATGAGAACACGAGGTTGAGCCGCCTACCTTCGAACACCTTAAGGATATTGAGCAGCGAATCGAAGTTGTTGCGGTAATACTTCAGCGGCTCGGCGACTGATTCGCCAACCGCTTTGTGCGCCGCGAAATGGATAACGCCCGCTATATCTTCGTTGTCGGCAATCAGCCGGGCCAGCTGCCCTTCATTGCAAAGGTCGATATAATGGAAAGCCGGCCTTACGCCGCTTATCATCTCTATCTGGTCCAGTATGCCTATGCGCGAATTGCTCAGGTTATCTGCGATTACGGGCTCGTAGCCGGCGCATAGCAATTCCAATACCGTGTGGGAACCTATATAACCAAGTCCACCGGTTACCAATATTTTGGTCTTCATGTCTGTCTGTTTTTTAGAAGCTTTTTAAAAGTGTAATTCGTTTTAACATAGGATGATTCTCCGGGGAGGAATTGAAAGTAGAGACGCAATACTTTGCGTCTCAGTTATGCAAATCAAATCCTGCCAATCCGCATTGCACGGTGGGAGACGCAAAGTATTGCGTCTCTACAAAAAACAAGGCACTTTTAAACAGCTTTTTTAGAATCCGCTATCGTCCAAGGCAAAGGTATTTTTACGGTTCTTCCATTTCCCGCGCGTAAAATCGGGGAATTGCTGTGGCGCGTTGCCTTCTTTCAGCGATTTCTCTGACAGCGGCGTAATCACGCTCATGGTAAGCGAATCGTACACATCTATTGGTGTTTGTTTCTTTTGCTTAACCGATTCCACAAAGGCGTTGAACACGAACCAGTCCATGCCGCCGTGGCCGGCGCCTTCGGCCAGGTGCTCGTTCTTTTTCCAAAGCGGGTGGTCGTATTTTTCCAGCCAGGTATCGGCCCTGTCCCACAAATCGTCCTTTTCCGATTTGCCGTCGATGTAAATGGCATTATTCACATCCATCCATAAGCCCTCGGTGCCCTGCACCCTAAAGCCCAGCGAATACGGCCTTGGCAGGTGCGTATCGTGGCTCAGCATTACGGTTTCGCCATTAGCGCAATTGATCATGGTGGTGGTAACATCACCGTTTTTGAAGTTGATTTTGGCATTCTTGTTCCCCGGCGAAACTTTATCGATATAGGTATTCAGCCCCCGTGATTTAGAAGAAAAAGATACCAGGTTGGTAAAGCGGTTGCCACGGTTGATGTCTACATAGTTCATTACCGGGCCAACGCCGTGGGTAGGGTAAATATCGCCGTCGCGGTCTACATTCCATTGGGTGCGCCATTGCGATTCGCCCATGGTGTTGGGGCCAAACTCGCCGCCCTTGCCGTAAAAGCTTTTACCATCGTTGAACAATATGCCCCTTAGATCGTGCTGATAGCCGCCCTCCAGGTGTACAATCTCGCCGAAGAGGTTCTGGCGCACCATGTTCAAAACAGCCATTACATCACGTCGGTAACATACGTTCTCCAGCGTCATGTAAGGCATTTTAGTTTCTTCGTGTGCTTTCAGTATATCCCAGTGGTCTTTTTCGGTTATACCGGCAATTACTTCGCAACCTACGTATTTACCGGCGCGCATGGCATCTATGGCCTGGTCTTTATGGAACTGCCACGGCGTGGCGATGATAACGCCGTCGATATCTTTGCGTTCCAGTAGTTTTTTATAAGCATCCAGGCCGCCGGTGTATTCTGCCGGGAGCTTTTTGCCTGCCTTAACAAACTGCGCGCGGCAGTACTTGAGCGAGCTTTCCTGTATATCGCAAATGGCTACGATCTCTACATCATCGCGCAGCAGGCCCTCGCCTATGTGGTTGCGCCCGCGCAGGCCAACGCCTATATAACCCAGTCTTACTTTGTCGGCATTCTTGCCGAATAAAATACCCGAAGGTAAAATTGTTAAACCCGCTATGCCTGTGGCACTGCTCTTAACAAAATCTCTACGATCCATATAATTTTAGTTTAGTTGATGATTGTAATTGTCTAGTAGGCGTACAACGGGTTTCCGCGGTTTGCGGCTAAAAAACCGTAGTACAATGTAATAATAAGATATGATGGTTTTCATGGCTTGCTATTGTGTTAAATTCCAGGGCATTTACCGAAAGATACCGCCCTGAAAAACGCGCTCTGATGGAAATCGGGTTCGGGGGCTTCTATCCTGCTCCAGCACATAAAGTGGGGCTGTGGCAGTCCGTCGCCGCATTTGTAGAAATTTACCCTGGGTTGGATATTGCATAGCGATAAACCCGGGTGATAAATAAACACCGATGCCGGGATGCTTAAGGTAAGCTCCCAATGGGCATCCTCACCCAATTCATTTTTGATTACAGATTGCTTGCGGATGCTTTTCAGCACCTCTACAGGGATAAACGTGCGCCCCTCTCTGCCCTCGCCATACATCATCATGCAGGTACCTATATAGTTAAATTCGAGGTTGTAGTAGCGATCATCATCTTCAAAAGCGATGAAAAACTCTACGCAGCTATCCTCGTAAACCGGGTCGTTGTATTGGGTGTAATCTGCTTTAAGATGCTGCTCCTGCACGTAAAACTTCAAAAAGATGTTGCTTTTATCGTGTGCTATGGCAAAAGATGCATTGGGCGCGCTGCCCACTGCCCCCCAGGGCAAATGGGTAATGCGGTGGCGATCCAGCCGGTCGAGTTGCGTCGATAACACATCCGGCGATGCTGCCCCCTGCGCGGCAAGCCAGGGTATTGATATATCTACCAGCGTATCCATCAGTTTGTAGCAGGGCTTAAGCTTTCCATCTCCGTTAATATCATGTCTTGCATTTCGCTTGCCTTATCATTCAGCATCAGGAACAGCCTGAACTGCGCCCTGGCCCGTTGCAGGTTATGCCCGGGAAATTTGGTTTTGAAATAAACGTCGCCGTTGATATGGTCTGTAAGGAAACGCACAGCCTGCATAAAAGGCAGCAGCAAAGCGCCTTTCATCAGCGAATCAACTTCTGTTGCTTCCAGGAATTTCGCGGCTTCTTTTAGATAGCCCTTTACGTAGGCCTCAAATAAAGGCATGTTGAGCTGTATTTTATCCAAATCTGCTTCGTCTTCGGTACTGGTGTTGATGATAGTGCGTATGGCATCGCCAAAATCATAGGCAACGTAACCGTCCATCACTGTCTCCAGGTCGATAACGCATTGGGCCTTATCGTTACTATCCAGTAGCACGTTGTTGAATTTGGTATCGTTGTGGATAACGCGTTTGGGCAATGCGGCTACCTGCCCGGGCTGTTGAAAGTACTGCATCGATTCGGCGTACTTCGTCACGATATCCAACTCTGCGGCCACCGACGATACGCGACCTGCTGCATTATTGGCAATGGCTTCGCTCAGTTGCTGCAAGCGGTATTGTATGTTGTGGAAATTGGGTATCACCTCAAACATCTCGCCCGGCGCAATATCCGAAAGCATGTACTGGAACTTGCCGAAGGCCTTGCCGCCCTCATAGGCCTGGGTTGGCGTAGATACCACATCGTAGCTTTTGGTATCGCTTAAAAAGTAAAACATGCGCCAGTAATCGCCAACACTGTCCTGGTAGTAAAAACGGCCATCGGTAGCGGGTATCAGGGTCATCACCTCTTTCAGCGGGTCGCCGGAGCCGTTTTGGGCGAGCTTGCATTTAAGGTGTTCGGTTACCTTGCGCATGTTATCGGTAAGCTTCTCTACATTGGTAAAGATGTGATGATTGATACGCTGTAACAGGTAATCGGGCCCCGAAGATGTGGCGTTTTTGAGAAAAAAGGTATCGTTGATATGGCCCGACCCATAGTTTCGGGCCGAATCTACCGCGGCCGAACAATTGAAGTTGGCCACTACCTCTGCTATTTGGTTAACAATTTGCACTTATGTATGGTGTTTTTTGCCAGCCAAAAGGGGCAAGCTCCCTTTTGGCAATTTTTGTTTATATAATGATCTCCGGAAAGCCTGGAGCCCGCCGGTTATTTTTTGTTTATGAATTGGTAAACAGGCAGGCGCTCGGGGCCGGCGTGTTCTGTTAAAGTTAACGGACCCCTAAATATACTTCCCTTATCGTCTTTCCAAAGCCCTTTGGGCAGCTTAATTATTTTTTGCCCGTCTTTTGCCAGCACGGGGGCAACCAGGTACTTGTTACCGAGCATAAACTGCCCTTTTTCATCAGCAAAACCCTGCCCGGGGAACGCATATTCCATGCTGCGCACAATGGGCGCACCCGTAGCAGCCGCCTGTTTAGCCAGCTGCAATATGTAGGGCACGTACTTTTGCCTCAGCGCAACAGCTTGCTTTACAATAGCGAGGTTTTGCTTGCTCAATACCCGCCAGGGCGCAACTGAAAACTGCATCATGGGCATCAGGGCCGAGCATTGGGCCGAGCGCACGATGAGCTCTTCATCCAACTTACCGCCATCGCGGAAGGAGCCGAACTCGCCGCCGCCAATCATATCCGGGCAGGTGAACTGATAGCCCAGCAAGCCGGCAGTGGTAATATGCGGGATGAGTTTCTGCAAATCTGTCCAGGTGTGCTGCTTATCGCGCAGGCGTTCTACCAGCGGCTCTCCGCCCATTTTCCACATCGCCCTATATTCGTTCAGCGGAAATGAAAGGCCAATCTCGCCCCAGAGCCTGCTTTGCTCATTGGGCGTTGCAGGCGCAAAGGACAAGGCGTCGGGCGGATAGAAGTCGGCATCGCCGGCATCCAGCTTAAAACCATCCAAATGATAAGTTTGCTGCATATAAGCCAGCCTGCCGGTAAACCATTTCCGGGCATCTGGATTGGTAAAATCGAGCACGGTGCTGTAGCCGTTCCACCAGGGGATGATTGCGGGATTAAGGGCCTTATCGCGCGTAATGGCTGCATTGCCGCCGTTGCTCATCAGCAGTAGCTTTTTCTCCAACAGCTCCCTAAACACCTCGGTATCCGGGGACACGAAAGGACTTATCCAAAGCATCACCCTAAAACCCAGGCTATGCAGGGTATCCACCATGGCGGCAGCGTTGCTGAAGCGGTCCTTCCTAAAATCGAAGCGGCCATAATAGTCTGCCCAGTTATCGTCGATCATTAATACCCCCGGCGGGAAGCCGTTATCTATAATGGCGCGTGCATATTTCAATACGTCGGCCTGGTTTTGGTTGTAGGTGAGTTCTATCCAGGTATTGTACTGCGGGCGGATGAACAGTAAGGTATCGGGCAATTTCCCCTTGGCCGGGAAAAACCGTTTGGAGGCACTGGCTACGGCATCGCGCAGGTTGGTTGCTGCCGAATCGATAATCAGCGCCGCCTTAGCGTCACTTATCAGCAGCTTGCCCCCGGCAAAAGCAAACTTAAATGGCTCTTCGCTCCATATAAAACGGCCCTTGGTTGATACCAGCAAAGGGGCAGCCTGGTTACCGCGGGTATCGCCATACATATTCAGGCTATAACCATCCTTAAAGGGCATCAGGTGGGCATCGTTCACCGCACCGCCAAACCATTTTTCGCCATCTTTTATGGTGATGGTGGTTTGGGCGTGCAGTTGTGTTGCCATAAGGCAACACGCCAATATCAGGAAGAACCGCTTTTTTAATACAATTATCATCTCAGGGCACTATCAGTTAACTTTTACGGTGTGGTTTAGCTTGTTGTAGCCGGTTGCAGCCTCCCAAACATCGGTATTCGCTAAGCGGATGCTATACTCGGGGCGGGCGGCGATGCTGCTATAAGCATCGGGCAGGCTCAGCAGCATTTCGTAATCGCCGGCTGGCATGTCGGCAGGTATTTCGATGCTTTCGATAACCTTATTGTCGCCGCTGTACCATTTGCGCACATCGGAAGCCAGGTCGAACGATTTAATATCGCCGGTTGCCTTGTTGCGCAGCAGCAATTTAGCTGTACGCTTGTTATACGGCGATGCGTAGCCTTTGTTGGTGATGTTCAGCGTAATTTCCATTTTGGTGCCGTGTACCACGTTATCGGGCAAAACGGCACTTTTCAGCACGAAGCGGTAGCCCAGGTTGCGTTTTACATTATCCATACAGCCGCCGTCCTGCCAATCGTTGGTAACCTCGGTATTGTAATGTGCGTTGATAAAGCTGTAGTGCAGTGCGGCCAGTTCTGCTTGTACCTGGCCGCCGGGTTCGCAGTCGTTGGTTGGGCTGTAACCGTCTGAGCAGGTTTCGCCGCCTACAGCCACAAATTTGCTATCGGCTTTAAAATAATCTTTTAATGTTTTTAGCACCCCGCCGTCAGAGCTACGCGGACTGGAGCTATTGCCGTAGTCTTCATAGGTGCCAAAATCGTTGCTGCTGGCCAGCAGGCAATCGTTATGGTAAGCCAGTCGTGCAATATCCGATTGGTTGAAGGCCTGGCTTTCGGTAAGTGCCGGTGAAGTAATCAGCGCGTTTACGCCGAAGATGAAGCGTTGTTTTATCTGCGGGTAGCGCACCTGCACCATCCTATCGGCGGGTACGGCATCCAGCATAGCTTTTATCACCTCTATCCTATCGTTCCAGTTGGCATCTGTAAGCTTGCCCTGTGTTGCGTTGGATGACGCATCGCCAAAGAAATCTGAATAGTATTGCTCGCCCCAAACGCCTATGAAACCCAGTTGCACTGCTGCAATAACATCCGCATTGGCCTGCAATACCGGTTTCAACTGTGCAATATGGTTAAGGATGATGGTTTTAGGGGCATCACCGTAAAGCGGACAAATAAAGCCCTCTGCACAGCCGCCGGGTTTAGCCGTAGCAGTGTAAACAAAACGCGGGATAAGCTTTACACCTGCAGTGCGGGCAACGGCAAAATCCTTGGCCAGGTTATCCAGGAACGATGCGGCGATGGGTTTGTTCACCACATCATCCAGCACGTAGTAGCGGAACACCAGCGTGCTCAACACTTTATAATTAGCCGTTTCTATAGATTCCAGCGAGCGGTAGCCTTTTAATTCATCTACGTTCAGAAGCGTATAACTGCTGGAGTGCGTTTCAGAATAGCGGTAGAAGCCACGCTCGGGGTTGGGGAAATCCTCGGTACTTTCGGCGTAGGTAACGTTTATCTTCTCCACCTTTACCAGGCCGGGGTCGGTATCTTTGCACGATGGTGCCAGCAATGTTGCCATTGCAATTAAAGCCATACCATATCGTGTGAGTTGTTTAATCATGATCTGAATATTTTTAAAGTTTGAAAAAAATGCCGCGTTTATACAGCCAGTAACATAGGCCCCACTCGGCCAATAACGCTGCCAAAGCAGACACCACCGCCGCTATGCCCGCAGGCAGGCCGAAGAACAGGCTAAGCATTTGCCCGCTGAATATGCTCACCGCATGATTAACCCATTGCACGCCCACCGTTTCGAAAAACAGGTAGATGAAGATGGCGTTCATGCCCATTACGGTGGCTATCCAGGCGTATCGTTTATATTGCTTCACATCTACCAGCCAGTAGGTTGCGGCGAACATCAGCAACACCCAACCACCCGCAGCGAATGCGAACGAACTGGTGCTGATGCGTTTGATGATAGGCGTTATGCCTGCCCCATCCAACCCGAAACCGATGGCAAGGCAAAGCAGCCCCGCAATTACCAGGGCTTTTATTTTGTAAGCAGGCGTTTGGGCGGATATCAGTAGTTTGCCCGCCAGCACGCCCCAGATGGTATGCGCTGCCGTGGGTATGCAGTTGATGGCTACCCAACCGTCGGTGTTTATTTTGCCCATCAGCAGGGTATCCGCATACGAGCCGAAGTTATGCCCCTCCACGAAGGGTTGGTCAAAGCCGGGCATCAGTATGGTGCGGTAGAGCACTTCGGTAAGCACTAACAAGCCAACTGAAAAGCCCACCTGGAATGCAAAAGAACGGTTGATGATAAGGTATGCCAGCAGCGTGGTGAAGGCTAACTGTGTAAGCACGTTCCAAAGCTCCCACACCGGACGGCCCGCATAAATGCAATGCAATGCCACGCCGCAGATGAACAGGCGCAGGCAGCGCTGTAACACGTGCTTTAAGTTGCTGCCCGCGCTGATGCCTTTTTGCGCCTTGCGGCTGTAAGCGATATACATAGCCGCACCTGCCATAAACATAAATGCAGGTTGTACCAGATCCCAAAAACGCAGGCCATGCCATGGGTGATGAAAAAACTGGTCGATAAGGCCTGTGGCAGGCTGCGCAGAGTTAACGTGCTTTATGGCTTCGTAAACCGCGCAGCTTTCGCCGCAGAGCAGTATCATGATGCAGCCGCGCAATACATCAAGGGATGCAAGGCGACCGTTCGCCGCTTTATCAGCAATTGCGTTAGTGGTCATTCAGTTATGCGATGCGCTGTGTTTACCTCAGAATTCCGTTGTTTTTTCGGTGTTTTTCGTTGCTTTTCGGTGTTTTTCCTGGTTATTCGCTCATATCCAGAAAGTAGCTGTCACCACCTTCATCAGGCGCATCGCCCAGTACCACGCTCCAGTCGTTTTTGATAGCCTGTAAAGCAATACGGAGGCCCGAACCGGTCAGGCCCTTCAGCTTGCCACGTGCTATGCGCACCTCAAACTTCACCGAGCCGCCTTCATCTTTTACCGTACCTACAGTATAGGCTTCGGCTATCGACTGCTGATCGAACGAAAACGCAGTTTGTGCACCGGTATGGTAAAATATATCTACACCCGAGGTTAGCAATTGCCCTTCGAGCAGTATATCGTAACCGCCGCCGGTGAATGTGCCAGTTAGCAGCCCCGTGCCGGCATCGTTGTCAGAATCCATGTAGATGTCGAAGATGTTGGCATCGGCTTTTTGACCAGCCATTTCGCCGTACAGGTATATATAGTTGCCGTCGTAGTCAAACTTCACATTCTGGAAGATGCCCTTCTTGCTGCCCAACGGAACCACGAATTTGGTTACGGTGGCCCAATCAGCAAGGGTGCCATCGTCTATCTTTACCGGCGATGTTTTGGCAATGCGCAGCACGGTAGATGATTCGGCCGTTTTGCCGTTTACCGATGCGGTGAGCGTAGGCACGTATTTGCCTTTGCCAGGGTAGGTGTGGGTTGGGCTGGCATCCGTAGAGGTGGTGCCGTCGCCAAAATCCCATTTATAATTACTTACGCCGGTGGTGGTTACTTTAAAGGTGGCCGTGCTGCCATCAACCGTTACGTCGTAAGCCAGGTCGGTCTGTGGTACGTAATTATCCTTTTTACAGGAGCTTATGAATGTACCTGCCAGGGCTAGGCACAACAGGCATAAATGCGTTTTGATACTTTTCATTTCAGTATATATTTTTTGATTCCTGTTATCGTAATTTATGGATTTTGCGTGGCTTTAGGGTTGCTCAATATCTCATCAACCGGCAGGTAATAAATTATCCTGGGGTTTGTATAAGGTACGGTAAGGTTGGCATAACCCGTAGGCTTCTTGCTTAAGTCGATATCGGTTTCTTTTAAGCCGGCGATATGGTAACCCCAATAGGTTTTATCCAGCGAACGCTTATTGCGGTACACATCGTAAGTGCGCTGCCCTTCAAAAGCCATCTCTATACGTTTCTCATCAAGTACCACATCCAGTGCGGTTTTACCGCCAGGCAATACTTTGTTGTATAATGATGCTTCCAAACCGCGGTTCTTGCGAATCATATCTACATCGTCCAATGCTGCTGCGGTGGCACCTGTTTTAGCTTCAGATTCTGCCTTGATGAGGTACATTTCGGCCAGCCTGAACATGATGGGCGAACTAAGGTTAGGCCTTCCATCCTGGAAAGAGAATTTGGTAATGTAGTACATCTCGATACCGTTCTTTTTCTGTACCACACCTGCACCATCTTTTGCAGGCGATATGTACGACCAACGCACATCCTCGGGATGAGCCGACATCAAATCGCGCAGCGACGAAGAAGCATACTCTTCTCCCCAGCCAGAGTTACCATCTGAGTAAATCATGGATGCGATGGAACCGAATTTACCGTAATCGTCAGTCTGGGTAAAGGCAACGCAGAATATAACCTCCGGACTGGTTTTGGCATTGGCAAACAAGGCCGGGTATGTAGCTTTTGTAGATAGCTGGAACTTGCCCGAGTTGATTACTTTATTAGCATACTCCAAAGCTTTGGCGTTATCTTCTTTATAGATGTTTACGCGGGCAAGCAAAGCCCAGGCAGCCTCCTGCGATGCATATTGCACGCCGCGTGGCTGGGTCATCAATCCGGCGGCTTTTTCGGCATCGGCAGTAACGGCATCGTACACTTCTTTTACGGTAGAGCGCGCCTTTTGCGATTCGTCGGTAAGGTTTGTACGCAGTATTACGCCGGGGGCAGTTGGGTCTACGCTATAGGGTTTACCGAAGAGCCTCACCAGGTTAAAGTGGCAAAATGCGCGCAAAAAGTAGCACTCGCCCAGCAACTGGTTGGTTGCTGCATCTGTTTTGCCCGATTTTTCTACCGCATCTATCACGGTGTTTACGCCCGTGATAATTTTATACGATACGTACCAGAAGTAGCGGGTATTGCCCTGCGCAGGCGAATGGCCCAGCGTAAAGCTATAATACAATGGGTCGGTAGTTACCTGGCCGCATACGATGTCGTCGCTGGCAAAGTCGCTCAGGTGGTAAAACTGGCGCAGATACATGTTATTCTGGTCAACCGTACCGTTGAATTCTATGTGATCTTTAAGCAGGGCGTAGGCACCGTTAAGGGCATTGGTAAGCCCATCGGTGGTGGTTACCAGGGTCTCGGTGCTTATGGCATCGCTGGGGGCAACCTCTAATTTCTTACAGCTGGTTGCCGCTATGAGGGCTATGGTGATCAGCGTGGTTATCTTTGTTTTCATATTGTTACGTGCTAAGCAGCCTGTTTAAAAGTTAAAGTTAACGGTGAACAGATACTGGCGGTTGTTAGGATACTTGAAATCTGACACGCCCGGGGTGGAATAGCTACCCGGCTGTATGGTGGTTTGCGGGTCTTGCCCCAAAAAGTTGGAGAAAGTTGCCACGTTATCGGCTGTAAGGCCAACGGTTATGCCATCCATATTGATGCTTTTGGCCCAGGCCTTTGGCAGCGTGTAGTTCAAAGCAATGTTCCTGATGGTAAAATAGCTGCCGTCTTTAAGGTAACGGGTAGAAGTTTCGGTAGAGTTGGCCGAGTTTTGCGGGCTCGGTTCGGTGGCCTGCGTATCGCCCGGGCCGCTCCAAATCTTGCTGCCGGCAGGCAGTTTTATCTGGTTGTAGTATGGTTCGTGGCCATCGTTCATCATAAAACGGAGGTTGTTGCTGAACACTTTGTTGCCGTAGTTGAAGTAAGTGCTTACGCGCAGGCCAAAGTTTTTGTAGCGCCAGCTGTTGTTAAAACCACCCTGGAATTTTGGCAGAGCCGAGCCAACTTCCTGCGTGGTAGCTTGTGAATAATCGGATGTTTTTTCGCTGGCTACGGCTTTGCCTTCGGCATTGTATATCAGTTTCTCCCAAACCGGCGCGCCTGTTTGCGCATCTACGCCCAGCCATTTAGGCATGTAAAACTCATACAGGTTGCCGCCGTTGCGGTATATCTGCGATATGCTCCACGAGCCGGTTTTCACGATATCTGCCGGCAGGCCGTAAAGTTTGTTGCTGTTGAAGTTGATGGTAAAATCGGTATTCCACTCAAAATCTTTGGTTTGGATATTGGTAGAGCTGATGCCGACTTCAATACCTCTATTAATTACGTTACCCGCATTCTCCCACTTGGTTTCAAAACCTACCGATAGCGGCTGCGATACCTGTAGCAACAGGTTCTTGGTGTTGTTGCGGTACACATCAACCGTTAGGTTAACACGTTTAAACAGACCTATATCGACACCTAAGTTTACCTGATGCTTGCTCTCCCAGGTAAGGGTTGGGCTGGCCAACTGGTAAGGCACCGCTCCTACCAGCGAGTTATACTGCGTGGTAAGTGAGTACAGCCCCAGGTAGCGCGACGAGCCGATGTCCTGCGTACCGGTTACGCCGTAGCTGGCCCTTAATTTAAGGTTGCTGATGATGCTGTTATCGGCCAGGAAATCTTCTTTGCTGGCCAGCCATGCGGCGGATACCGATGGGAACGCACCATACTGCTTGCTTGGCGCAAAGGCCGATGAACCATCGTACCTGAACGAGGCCGACAGGAAGTACTTGTCTTTATAGCCATAGTTAAGCTGCGATAGCAACGATTGCAGGTAAGACTTGCTATTAGAGCCGTTTACCAGTTGATTGTTTGATACTACGTTGAGCACCTTCAAGCCCTCCGGCAGGCCCTTACCCGATGCGCCAGAGTACTCGGTTTGCCCGCCCTCGAAAGCTGCGCCTGCAAAGCCGCTGATAGCATGGTCGCCCAGGCGGAAATCGAACTTAAGCAACTGGTTGGATACGATGCCGTAGTTAAGCGTGTTCGACTCGTCGATATAGCCTGTGCCGTGGTAAGTACCCGCAGCCACCGGCGATACGTAGTTTACGCCTTTATTGAAACCGGCTGCTACCCTATTGGTGCTGGCAAAAGTAAGCCAGTTGGTAATGTGGTAGTTGATGCCGAGATCGTAGTTAAGATCGAAACCTTTATAGCTGTGTTCGGAGTTTTGTACGGTGTTGATGGGGTTGATCTTATCGCGCGACCACCATTTGAATGTTGAGTTGCCGTCTACATAAATAGGATTGCCGGCAGCATCGTAAGGGTTATCCCAGGGCAGATTAAGGAACGAGTAATACAAATCCATGTAATCGTAGCTTTTACCCATAGCGCCGCTGAGGTTGATATTGTTGGTAATATCCAGCTTTTTTGAGAAATGGTAGGTAGAATTCGCACGCAGGTTGATGCGCTGGTAATCGGTATTGAGGAAAGTACCTTTCTCTTTATAGTATGATGCACCTACGTAGTAGTCGTTCTTTTCGGTACGGCCCGAAGCTGAAAGATAGAAATTGTACATAGGCGCAGTCTTGAACGATTCGTGCGACCAGTCGTAATCCTGGTTGCGCAGCGATTGCGGCCTTTCCGAGTAGAACTTGTTCAAGTCTATCTTATAAGAGTTGTCGGTAGCACCAACGATGTAATCGCGGTAAAATTCTTTTTGGTAATCGTAAAGTTCGTTGCTGTTCATCAGGTTCATCTTGCCGAAATCGGCCGTGCGGAAACCGCTGGATACTTTGGCTTCGAACTTGGTTTCGCCCTGTTTGGCCTTTTTGGTGGTTACGATAATAACACCTGCGTTGGCCTGCGAACCGTAAAGCGCGGTAGAAGCCGCATCCTTTAATACGGTGATGCTTTCCACATCGTTAGGGTCGTAGTTCCCCCCAATGATGCCATCAACCACAAACAGCGGGCTTTGGTTGGCGTTTACAGATGATACGCCGCGCAACCTTATCTCCGGCGAAGAGCCCGGCGCTCCGGAGCTGTTTACCACCTGCAAACCGGCTACCTTGCCTTGCAGCATGGTGCCTATGTTGTTTGCGGTAACATCTTTTAGCTTATTGGCCGATACCACAGTAACGGCACTGGTAAGCTCGTCTCGCTTTTTGCTGCTGTAACCTACTACAACAACATCGCTAAGTACCTGCACGTCTTCGTCCAGCGTGATGGCAACATTGGTTTGCCCTGCGGTAACGGCAACCTGTTTGGGCAGGTAGCCTACAAAGCTTACCAACAGGGTTGATGCGCCATTGGGTACAGCTAGCGTAAACTCCCCGTTTACGTTGGTAACGGCGCCATTGCCTGCGCCTTTTACAGAAACGTTTACGCCGGGCATAGGCAATCCATCCCGCGTTGCCGTAACCCGGCCTGTAATCTTCTGGCCCTGGGCAAAGCTGCCCAGGGATGCCAGGAAGATACAACAACAAATGAGTAATAGTTTTCTGATCATATCTCGTGAGTTTGTTTAAATTATTAATACAGTGATTGGTACTTGTAAAGTTGGGGTAAATAAATTATTAAACTATGGTTGTCCCCCGGCAGCTCAGGGTTCATACATGGGCGCAAACGTTTGCGCAGGTTTACGCAAACGTTTGTGTAATTTTCACGCAACCGTTTGCGTAAAATGCATGTACATGGACAAAACACCAACAATTATTGCGCTAAATGCCGCAAGCGGGATTATATAACTGCAAAAAGCGCAATTGAACAACGATTTATTTGGCAGAATGATAAAGCACCATCTCCGAATCGATGATGTGCTGAAGCGGCGGAAGTTCGGTAGCGCCGGGGATTGCGGCGTTGTTGATGAGCTTGAAGAGGAACTCTGCCGCCATGGACGACTGGCGGTAAGCGAACTGTTCTATAGAGGCCAGCGGCAGGCTATCCATGTATTCCCAAATGGGCAGGTTGGCAAAACTCACAAAGCTGATATCGCTGTTAACCTTTAGCCCTGCGGCTTTAACGGCTGCAATACAATCCAGCAAAACATAATCATTGAATACGATTACAGCCGTGGGCGATTCGTCCAGCGCGATGAGTTTATGGATGGCTTTGAGGTTACCTGCTTTAGATAAATCGGTAGATACGATGATATCCTGCTCAAGTACCAGTTGATTCTCTTTGAGGCAGCTGGCGTATATCTGCAGCCGCTGCCTTGTGGCGGCAAGCTTTGCCGGGCCGTTGATGAGCCCGATACGCTTGTGGCCCATGCTTACCAACTTACTGATAGCCTGCAACATACCCGAATGTAGATTACAGGATACGAAATTGATATCGCGTTTATTGGGTACCCTATCAAAAAAAACCACGGGGATATTGTACTTTTTAAGGTTATCGAAATGATCGTAAGTGGAGGTTTCTTTGGTGAGCGAAACCAGGATGCCGTCTACCCTGTGGTCCTTCATATTCTCCACAATACGCTTCTCGCGCTCGAAATTCTCCAGCGATTGCCCGATGATCACGTTATAGTTATTGGCTTCGGCAGCGTCCTCTACCCCTGTCAGCGCTGCGGAAAAGAAGGGTTCAGACAGGCTGGGCAACACCACCCCTATCGAATACGTTTTGCGTTCTTTAAAGTGAATGGCCGAGCGATTCACCTCATAACCAATCTCTTTAGCCACCTTTTGCACGCGCATGGTGGTTACCAGGCCAATGCTCGGATGATCGCGCAGTGCCCGCGATACGGTAGACACCGATACGTTTAACCGCTTAGCGATCTCTTTAATGGTAGGTAGTTTGTTCATGGGTTTCAGCGGTAGCCTGCTCTCTCGATTGCTCTAAGATAGCATTACTTGCCAAATAGCGCAATACAGTTATCCGGACGGCGGGCGCTGGCGGGCGCGTTTGTCCAACTTTATTTTATAGAAAATCGGGCGCAAACCTGTAAAATGATACCAGCGCGTGATGGCGTAAACCTGGAGAGAATCGCCCCGGCACTTGATACAAACGCCGCAAAAAACCTTAAAAAATCTGTGCTTTTCTGCGTTTATCTGTGGTGCCGGATATTTTTTAGATAAACTAAAAAAAACGGCCTTTTATGCATAGAAATGGCTTGCAGCAGATAGATGCCTGCAAAAAAAGCTTCAGCTTATTCTAATAATTGCACACATTTTAGTTGTGGTTTTCCAGGAGATTCCAGCCGGGTTATGGGTTTAAAAAAATGCCGTCGCGATGCACCTCTTCTCAGCCACCAGCCGTATTATGCCTTCGTCTTACTATCCCTGCGGTACCTTACCCGCGCGCTAACCCAGCATGCTGCAAGCGCTGTAAAATATTAGATACAATCAATTATTAAGCAACATTTAACATTATTGTGCATCTAATGGATAGAAAGTTGTTAATCTTTGTATCCCTAATTAATTATAGTTTAAATAATTTGCCAATGAAAATCCAAATTTCAATAGGCTATTATAGATAAACAGTAGCGTTACACCGATTTTGAATTTTAAAGCCCATGGGATATTGCCCTGTAAGCTAGCCCCTTTTTCAATTTAATGATCAACAAATGGAACTAAAATATTTTACGCTTTGTACGCGTAACATTGACAGCGAAATAGATTTCTGTACCGGGAAACTTGGTTTCCGGGTGTTTAAGCATACCAAAATTTTAAATCAGCGGCAGTGTACTATCCTGGTAAAGGATAATGGCGACAAGGCCCTGATGCTGATAGAAAGTGATGATAAAAACAAAGCAGGTAGCACCGTTATTTTGAATACCGACGACTTTCTGAAAGACCATTTTGAGCTGAAAGGCGTTGGCGTTAATTTTTTAAGCGAACCTGAATACACCATGGCCGGCATTGCCGCAGCATTTGAAGACCCTGATGGTAACCGATGGGTATTGATAGAAGAACGCGATTACAGTGCTAACTAAAAACGGTGGATATGGATTACTTAAAAGTGCTTAGAAACAATAACAAGATAGCGTATAAAACATTTTATATGGGTACCGATAAGCAGTTAGCCCCTGACCTTACCATGCGCTGTGTATTTAACGGCAACGAAAAATGCAGTATAGGCCACCGCAACCTGCTTTTAGACAGCGATTCGATGCTGGTACTGAATAAGGGCACCCAGTACGCAAGCTGTGCCGGGTCTGAAATACCGGCGAGATCGTTCGCTATCAGTTTCGACGAAAAATTTGTAGCTGACTTTAACCGAAGCGTACGGTTAAATTCCAGGCAGTTGCTGGATGTGCAGCAAAACAATGGTACGCTGCCCGAATTAGGTGAAACGCTTTATCCCTTTAACGGCGATCTGAAGCAAACGGTTTTGCATTTGAAACACCACCTGGACGATGGACTGGATAATGAGTTGCTGATCAACGAATATTTACACCATTGCTTAATTACCTACCACAGTTTATATAACCGGCAGATTTATCAAAAGGCGGAGCAACTGCATATTCTGAACCGCAGCACCCGTATTGAAATGATCCGCCGCCTTAACCTGGCCCGCGAATACCTGTACAGCAACTTCGACCGCACCATCCATTTAGAAGAACTTGCCGAAAATTCCTGCTTATCAATTAATCATTTGTTGCGCACGTTTAAGCAGGCCTTTGGCCAAACCCCTCACCAATACCTCACCGATATACGGCTACAAAAAGCGCGGGTAATGCTTAAACAAACCGAATGCCCGGTTAACGAGATCGTAAATACCATTGGGTTTGAAAACCCCAGTTCGTTTATACGCCTGTTTAAAAAGAAGATGAACACTACGCCAATGGCGTACCGGCAATCTGCCTGATAACCAAACCAGCCCCAATTTCTACATAACAGTATTGTTACCGTTCCGCGCCTTGCGAGACGGTAACAATGGTGATTTCGGCACATTGCCGGCATTTGGCAAACTCTATAATTGCCTTTTCATGGCAGGTACCAACAACTGGTACCTGCTTTTACATTTACCATAAATCATCAATTAAATGAAAAAACTTCTACTCGGATGTTTGTGTTTATTGTTTTATACAACACAAATATTTGCACAAAGCCGCACCGTTACCGGTACGGTCACCGCCAGGGAGGACGGCACAACCATACCGGCTGTGTCTGTTTCCGTTAAAGGAACAACCACCGGTACCCAAACCGGTGTTGATGGAAAGTACACCATTAAAGCCGCAGATGGCGACGTCCTGCTATTCTCTTTCTTAGGTTACGATACCCAGTCTGTTGTGGTAAAAGACAACGTTATCAACGTGGTACTTACTTTAAACAGCAAACAACTGGGCGAAGTGGTAGTAACCGGTTTAGGTATTAACAAAGCGAAAAAAACGCTGGGTTACGCACAAACAACCGTAAGGAGCGAAGAAATCAACCGCTCGGCAGCTATAAACCCATTAGGCGGTTTACAGGCTAAAATTGCCGGTGTTAACATCTCCAATGTTTCCGGTAGTTCGGGCGGCTCAACCAAGGTTATCCTGCGCGGTTACACTTCTATCGGCGGCACTAACCAACCATTATATATTATTGACGGTGTGCCCTTGAGCAATGCGCGCAGTGGCTCCAGCGATAACTTCGATTTTGGTAACGGCGCAAACGATATCGACCCTAACCTGATCGATAACATCAGCTTCCTGAAAGGATCGGCAGCGAGTGCTATCTATGGCTCGCGCGGATCTAACGGTGTGGTGATCATCACTACTAAAAAAGGAAAATCGGGCAAGCCGGTAATAGACTTTTCTACTGGTACCACCCTTACCGATGTAGCTTTTGTTTACAAACCGCAGGAAACTTTTGGTCAGGGTTGGGATGCTCATTTTGTATTGGGCGAAAACGGTAACTGGGGCCCTAAGTACGATGGGCAACTACGCCCATGGGGAGCTATTGTTGATAATACGCAACTGTTAAAGCCCTTCTCATTTATTGAAGGCAACGTAAGGAATTCTTTTGATACCGGTATAGAGCTTAACAACAACCTAACCGTTAGCGGTGGTACAGATGCTTCTACTTACCTCATTTCTTACAACAACATCTTCAGCAATGGCATTTTGCCGGGCGATGCAGATAAGTATCAAAGGAACAACTTCTCGTTAAGGGGAACTACTACCTACAAAAACTTCTCGGCCGACGCATCGTTAAACTACGTTGCTAAAAACGGCAACTTTGTGGCAACAGGCCAGGGCCCAACCGGCGTAGGTACTACATTTTACGAAAACGTTTTACAAATACCGGGCGATATCCCTATTAAAGATCTGCGCGATTACAAAAACAAGTATTTCAACGTAGATAACTATTACACCCCGTATGCAGAAAACCCGTACTACAACTTAAACGAGAACGGAAGCAAATCTAAAAGCGACCGCGTGTACGGTAACGTGAATTTAAATTACAAATTTACGCCATGGTTTACTTTGCAGTTACAGCAAAGCGCTGATGTAAATAATTCATCGGCACGTATTTGGTATAATACCAATACCCCTACGCCGGGCAGCTGGGTAGGCGGCGGAAACACCGAAGGACAATCGAGAAAACCCGATGTAGGCAGTGTAGAGGAAAGCAACTTCCAAACGTATGAATACGACACTAAACTACAGGGTATCTTTGTAAAGAAATTCAACTCCAAATTTGATATTAACGGGCTTATAGGGGCCAACTACAACGATCGTGGTGCCCGTACCTTAAGTACTTCTATCGAAGGTTTGGCTATCCCGGGCTTTTACCAGCTCTCTAACAGCGTGAATAAGCCAACCAGTGCAGAGGCCGAAAGCCACCGCCGTTTGGTAGGTTTTTACGCACAGGGTACCCTGGGTTACAGCGATTACCTGTACTTAACCTTAACCGGCCGTAACGATATTACCTCTACCCTGGCTACCGGTAACAACAGTTACTTTTACCCGGCAGCAAATATTTCTTATATCCTGTCGCAGGCACTTGATATCAAGAACTCGGCTGTAAGCTACATTAAATTAAGGGGTAGCTATGGCGAAACCGGTAGCGACACCGACCCTTACAACATCAACAACATATTAACGGCTACCAACGTAGGTTTAGGCTTTGGTAACCTGGCGTTCCCTTTCCAGGGTGTACCGGGTTTCTCTATCAGCAATACGCTTCTTAACCCAGGTTTACGCCCCGAGCGTGTTAAGGAGTTTGAACTGGGTGGCGAATTCAGGTTCCTGAACGACCGCATTGGTTTAGATGTAACCGTGTACCAGCGTACCCGCCAGGACCAGATACTTGCTGTACCTATTGCACCGGGTACCGGCTATACCTCAGAACTGGTCAATTTTGGTTCGGTTCGTAACCGTGGTATCGAGATCGCATTTAACGCAAGCCCGGTAAAGACCACAGGAGTAAGCTGGGATATCTCTTACACCTTCTCTAAAAGCCGCAGCATAGTAACTGCCCTGCCGGATGGTTTGGATAAAGTTATCCTGAATGCCGATGGTTATGGTGGCCAGTTTGTGGCTATTAAAGGCCAGCCTTTAGGTATATTACAGGCACCTGTTCCGCAATACGATCCGCAGGGACACATAGTAGTAGATGGCCAGGGCTATCCTATTACCGCTGCAGAAAACGGCACCTACGGCAATTTTCAGCACGATTTTGTGATGGGCCTGAGCAACAGCGTCCGCGTAAAGAACTTTTTATTGGGCTTTACCTTTGAATGGGATAAAGGCGGCAAATTCTATTCGGGCACGGCCGACTTGCTAAACTTTGTGGGTGCCGATCCGAAAACTACCTACAACGATCGTAACCCCTTTATTGTTCCCAATTCGGTACAGAAGGTTACGGATGGCAGCGGAAACGTTACCTATGTAGAAAACACCACGCCAATAACAGAGGCCAATACCGATGATTACTACTACACCACCTCTAACAAAGCACAGGCATGGTCAAGAACCATCCTCGACAGGAGCTTTATCAAACTAAGGGAGGTTACCCTAAATTACATGCTGCCTAAAACAGTAGCATCTAAAATAGGCGCATCAAAAGCTTCTATAGGTATATATGGCCGTAACCTGCTTACCTGGTTGCCTGCCGGTAACCACGTAGTGGATCCGGAAGTATCTAACTACGGCACCGACCTTGCCAGTGAATACGGTGAGTTCAGGACCGCGCCGCCGTTAAGGTACTATGGCGCTTCACTTAAGGTTACATTTTAAATAAAGCATCATCATGAAGATCAATCATATCAAATTAAAAACATTAGTTGCTATTACTGCCGCCTCGTTTACCTTCGGCTGTAGTAAGATCAATGATATCAATGTTAGCCCCAATAACCCATCTATAGATAAAGCTACGCCACAGGTATTGTTCCCTTCGGCGGTTTTATCAACAGCAGGTAACGTTGGCGGCGAACTGGATATAATCGGCGGTATATGGTCGCAGTATTGGACACAGTCGCCCGCTGCCAACCAGTTTAAAACCATCGATTCGTATAACCTGCAACGCCAGGATTTCAATGGCACCTACAACGGTTTATTCAGCGGAGCACTGCCCGATTATCAGCTTGCTATCAGCAAAGCCAAAGATGCCGGTCAGTTTCCTTTTTACCTGATGGCCACGGTGATGAAAGCCTACACCTACGAGATTTTGGTAGACTTGTACGACCAGGTACCTTATACCGAAGCCTTCCAGGGAGCAGCAAATCTGCAACCCAAATTCGACGATGGCTTCACCATTTATAAAGGCTTACTGGCCGAGATAGATGCAGCCCTGGCTACTAAGTACAACGTTACCCTGATTGCGAACGATGCCAAAGCCGATTTTCTGTTTGGCGGCAATATGGATAACTGGCGCAAATTTGCCAATACGCTTAAGCTGAAAATGTATTTGCGTATGGTTAACACCCATCCGCAGGATGCAGAAGCCGGCGTAAGGGCTTTATATGCAGCACAGGCCGACTTTTTGGATACTGATGCCGGGGTAAACGTTTTTACCGATGCAACAGATCAACGTAACCCTATTTACGCTTATACCGTGTTTAACCTGGGTGCTAACGATTTGCGTGCCAGCAAAACCTTCACCAGCTGGTTAACCGCTAACGACGATCCGCGCATTACCAATTATTTTGGCACTACAGCACCAACCGCTATTGATCAGGGCTACTACAATGCACCACAATCTGCTCAGCCGGGTTATTACAGTGCTACTGCGCCTAAGCTTGCGGCAACAGATCCGGTTTACTTCCTTACCACTGCAGAGTCGTACTTTTTACAGGCCGAAGCCGCTGCACGCTACAATGTAGGCGCAACCGCATCATCGCTGTTCAACGCAGGTGTAAAGGCAGCTTTTGACCAGTATGGTTTAACCGCCCCAACCGGCACGGCTTACACCTACCCCAACGGTACGCTGCAAGCCAACCTACGCGCCATCATTTATCAAAAATGGGCGTCGTATCCAAACTCGCATACTATTGAAGGATTTTTTGACCAGGAGCGTACCGGCTACCCAGAACATAGCCCCGTTTATTCGTTAGATGCTACCTACGTGGCCGGGCAATGGGTTTATTCTAAAAACGGCGTAACCGGTGGCAAGTTTCCAAAACGCCTGGTTTACCCGGATTCTGAAAGAAGCAGGAACGCAAACACCCCTGCCGAAGTGCCCATTACCACACCTGTATGGTGGGGATTACCAAACAATTAACATTAACCATCAAGATCATGAAAAAATATTTAAGTTATATGGTGATGATGCTGGCAGGGGTTTTACTCTTCTCTTGTCAAAAAGAATCATTCAATTACAAAGAGGGCTATGTTGGCGGCTCTAAAATCACTACTTATCCAACCATCACCCTTGCCGGTGGCGATTATATCCTGGTTACTAAAGGCGGTACGTTTACCGATCCGGGCGCAACTGCCAAAGCAGGCGATGCCGATGTACCCGTAACCGCAACTACTGTAGATGTAAATACAGCTGGTGTTTATACCGTAACCTACACGGCAACAAATTCCGACGGCTTTTCTGCAACGGCAAGCAGGCACGTAATTGTTTATGCTACCGATGCAAGTGCACAGGGTAACGACTACTCGGGCAATTACGCCCGTAACACCAACGGTTCGGTAGCCGAGTGGACCAAGCTGGCTCCTGGCGTTTACTCGGTATTTAACCCGGGCGGCGCACCGGGTACCGATTTAACGGTGATTGTTTTTAACCCAACCGGCAAAACCATCTTTATTCCGCAACAAAATGCAAGCGACGGCAGTTCTACCAGTTCTGCTTCAGAATCTACTGTTGCCGGTGCAGGCGGCACGCTTAGCAGCTATAAAATGATCATCGTGAATCCGGGTTATGGTGCTTCGGTAAGAACGTTTAATAAAATTTAATGCAATTGAAATGAAAAAGAGAAATACGATATTTTGCCTGCTGGCTGCTGCGCTTGGCGTGGTAACCTTAAACTCCTGCCAAAAGGATGAAAAAATAGGCGGCACGGCGGTTCAAAACCTATCCGGCGAATTTTGGGTGAAACTGGATGGCGGTGCCGACCCTACCGGAACCTTCGACGATAGCTACTACACCA
This sequence comes from Mucilaginibacter psychrotolerans, assembly GCF_004519315.1. Taxonomy (GTDB): domain Bacteria; phylum Bacteroidota; class Bacteroidia; order Sphingobacteriales; family Sphingobacteriaceae; genus Mucilaginibacter; species Mucilaginibacter psychrotolerans. Next base: position 10,743 of record NZ_SOZE01000030.1, on the reverse strand, counting down.
TATCTACCTACAACACTGCTTCCAACAAAGCCGACAGTATGTGGGTTGACGATGGTTTTACTTCGGCAACGGGCAAACCCTTTTGGCAAATAAAAGGTAAGGTAGCTGTGGATGTAAACAGCCGTACCTTTTCGGGCACTAACATTGCCAACCAGGATTACGATAGTAAATTCACCATCCTGAACGGTAAGATTTTGCCAAAAGCGGCTACTGCCCCGGGCACAAAAACCAAAACCGACTCTATTTACATGGAGATACAGTTTGATGATGACCCGGTACCGGGCACTGTACACAAAGTAGGTGGCTACGCGCGCACCCGTTTTGATGCGGACGATCATTACTAAACGTAAACCCGATCAATTAAAAATGCCGGCCCTAAAAAAGCTGGCATTTTTAGTACAGTTAGTTTTGGTGAATATGGCACATTAAGGCTGATTTATTACCGGTAGGTTTGCTGCTAAATTATAATCGTTTGTTGAATTATAAGATCAGTTAATTGAATTACAAAAGGCCATTCACGCGAGGTGAGTGGCCTTTTACTTTTAGCGAGGGGATTAAAGTGGGTGGGGTGTGATCAGGTTTTGTGGGGTATAAGAACTGCAAATGAGCAGTTTGCTTTGAAACCTTTTATGATGCTCTTGCACATAAGTATGCTTGTTGAATTATTGGAATCGTCAGACACTGTTAGTAATTATTTCGTAATTTGGAACTTGCGATCGAAGAATTCGATTCGTCAAATAAAATACTCAACTTTGCAATAATGGATAGTTTATCCTGCAATAAAATAACCTGCTAAAGATGTCCCAAGAAGAATTAAAAGAGGAAGAAAATAATAAGCTTATTGAAATTGAGATAACTGACGAGGATTCAGTAGAAGACATTGATGATATTGTAAGTCCATTTGACCCAAAGGATATAAAAATCATCGTTGAGCCCAAGACAATTGACCATCTGGTGCAGCGTTTAAGGTTTAGTGAAATTGACTTAAATACAGAATTTCAACGTAAAGGGAATCTTTGGAAGGCTGATGCACAAAGTCGTTTAATAGAATCCATCTTATTAAGATTTCCCCTTCCCGCTTTTTATTTCGATGCAGAAGACGATAATAATTGGCTTGTTGTAGATGGATTGCAAAGGATATGGACTATTAAAAATTTCGTGATTAATAGTGAACTCGACGACCCTAACAACAAACCGCTCGAATTGATCGGATTGGACATTTTAACTGATTATAATGCTAAAGGAATTACCTATAACCACTTAACTCGCGCCATGCAGAGGCGAATACTGGAAACTACTATTACTACTTATCTTATACAGCCAGGCACGCCCAAGCAAGTCAAATACAACATTTTCAGAAGGATAAATACTGGGGGGCTGGGCTTAAACTCAATGGAGATACGAAATGCGTTGAATCAAGGTAAACCATCTAATTTTCTTAAGAACCTATCTGAAGACCCCAAATTAAGGGGTCTTCTAAAGGTACAAGATCGGAGGATGGAAGACCGCGAACTATATCTCAGAGCTATTGCCTTCATCAATGGGGAGCATAGTGATTACAAAACTCCATTATCAGGTTTTTTAGATAAGGCCTTAGAAGCACTAGATAAAAAAAGCGATGAGGAATTGCAAAAATTACGAAGCGGGATTATAAAAGCTATTGAAGTACAGCATGCTTTATTTGGGAAAGATATTTTTAGTCGTTCTATTGACAAGAAAAGCAACTTAAAATTAAACAGCGCCTTGTTTGAAGTATGGGTTTCGGAGGTCTATAAATTAACTGAAAACCAACAAACAAAACTCATTAAGAATAAAGACAAATTAGCTTCGAAATACATCGCGCTAATCGCAAATCCTGACTTTTCAAGAGCGGTATCAACTTCAACATCAGGATATTCAGCAGTTCAGTTACGCTTTAATAAAATAAAAGAACTTATAATTAACTACACAAAATGATTACGAGGGTTTTAATGCAAAATTTTAAAGCCTTTAAAGAAGCGGAAATTAATCTGACCGCATTAAATCTCTTTACTGGCTTAAACGGTATGGGTAAATCATCTTTTATTCAATCGTTACTACTGTTAAGGCAATCAGAAATTGAAGGCCATTCGCTATTGGGTGGACTGCGCTTGAAAGGGAACATTATCGACATAGGTAAAGGTAAAGATGCTTATTGTGTGAATGCGACTGAAGATTTTATTAAATTCGAGCTTGACATTGATTATGAGAAAATGATTGATGTATCTTATAAATATATTGCCGAAACGGATGTTTTACCCAGTATTGCCAATCGGATTCTAGTAGATCATCGGGGTGATAAGATGCCGTTACTTACCAAGGGTTTTAAATACTTACGTGCTGAACGCATAGCACCGGAACACAACTACAAAGCAAACTTGTCTGCCGTCCAGCGCGATGGATTCATTGGTTATAAAGGAGAAAATGCGGGATTGTTCATTGCCCTAAATAAGCTCGAACCGGTAGTACTTGATTCTGTCAGACATCCCAATGCTAAATCCAATAATCTCATTGCTAATATTGATGCTTGGATGAATGAAATTACACCGGGCACACACGTAATATCTACTTACTACAATGATCTAGATATTGTAAAACTATCATATCAATTCGAAACGGGATCGGATGTAACACCTGACTTTAGCCCAATAAATGTAGGTTTTGGATTTACCTATTCTTTGCCGATTTTGACTACTATTTTGTCGGCAAAGCGAGGCGACCTTATCATTGTTGAAAATCCCGAATCGCACTTACATCCTCATGGACAAGCTAAAATGGGCGAATTAATAGCAAAAGCAGCAAACGACGGAATTCAATTAATAGTAGAATCCCATTCTGATCATTTACTCAATGGGATACGAATTGCTGTAAAAAATCATGAAGTTGATTTTGAAGAAGTGTCTATCTTTTATTTTGAACGTGATGTTAATAGCAACGAACATGTTACAACAATAGATCAGCCAACATTAGATTCAAATGGCAGACTTAGTCATAAACCAAAGGGATTTTTTGACGAATATTCGAAGCAATTAGATGTGTTAATCAAACCATAATGCCCAATGATTTACATGTTCAATGAACTTTCTTTAAAGAAAGTCGAATCAAAATTCGCCGCTCACTCCTTAATGAAAGTTTTTGTAAATGCTGCGAGTCATGCCTCTGAAAATGGGTTTACAGAAATAAGGCTATTCGAAGGTGCTATACAAACCTTCTATCAAATTCCTCTATACGAAAACTACAATATCGATAATTGGCTAACCGACCAGGACGTTGACGCAGATTTTAAAGACAAGTTTAAGATCATAGTAGGGACGTTTCCACTATTTAAAGACGACGAAATTAATGCCAATGAAGAATTTGCAAGATCAGAATTTAGCCATAATTGTGAAAATACTATTAAACAGGTTTTTGGACTAGGCGCTGCACATATTTATCCTTCTCTTGCAATAAGCCTTTACAGTCACCCATGCTGGAACAATACGGCTATTCCGATCAGTCATTACATTGTTAAACATGATGGAACTGACAATATACTCGAAGTAGAAGCTAAACATTTTTTTAATGAGGTAACTTTTGACGCACATTTGGAGTGGTGGGAAAAGCTGCGAGTAGAAAACCTTAAAAAAAGCCAAGAATTGTGGGACAAGCGTACAGAATTTTTTCCGAACCTCACATTTAGCCCAGAGGTTGAAAACCAATTAAACAGAATGGGGTTTTCCAAGTTCCTATATCAAATAATTGACCGGCTTGATGCGCTAAATTTATTCGCAAAAAATTGGAAAACTGGAAATTTCGATGTCAACGGTGTAAATGAAACAACTAATTTAAATATCTCTTCTGAGTCCGATTCTACATTAAAAAGATTTGGCACATTAAGAAAGTTCACGATACTTGGACGAGGTAAAGAGACTTTTCATCTGCATATCAAAACCGGAGACCTGAGATTTCACTTTTTTGCTGATAATGTAACCCACGCTATTCATGTGGGATATATTGGTAAACATCTTCGCACGGTTTCTTTTAAGTAATACAATCCATTTCGACGCGTATTAACGCCCCCCCTTTTATGGGTCAAAAGACCAACAACGGCATTATGTCCATAATAACAAATTTTTATTAATTTCCCCATCGCAGGCGCCCGCATGCCACGTGTTTGCCATCGCCACGATAAAAAGTCTCTATCCAACAGGCCCTTTCCATCCGAACTAGTTGCTATTCTCTATCACTTACTAAAAGTGTATGAATATATTTTGCCATTGCGAACAAGTTTCAAGGTATCAGATTTGGCACTTTTCGATACACTATCGCCGACTTTTGCAAAAAACTGAAAGTCTGTTTTATTGTCAACAAAATCCGGACTAAATGTGAAGGTCTTACCTCTTACCGTGATATCAACGGCCCCTTTGTGCGGACTGATTTTGCTGATTTGACCGGATATATCCGTGTAATAGAATTGACGGAATTTATTTTCATCATCAATACGTGCAAAATAATCTATCACAATAAATAATAAAATACCGAATCCGTAAAGGATTACCTGGTTTTTGTTAATTTTCATATTATTTATATCGCAAAACGTTGAAGGTATTAGGTACCCATCGCTGACGCACGCGTCAGGCCTGTCCTGACAACCAGGAATACCGATTTATGAAATTTAGATTTCGGCTTATTCCAAATGACCTCAACAAACCTGAATGAACGAGATGTTACAAAAACAGACCGTAGGTTTTCTTCAAACCTGGTTTTATCGTTTTCGCAGATTTTATTAAGTCTCTTATTTGTTTCAAATCGCCTTCTGACACCTTTCCCAACATTCGGCCAGGATCGTTAGCGATAATCTTAGTCAAAAAATCTTTCTTTAATTGATGCAAACTCGAACAATCGACGTGGGAATCATGTGTAAGGTAGTTCCGCCCCTCGGCTGCAAATGCAGGATTGAGCTTTTGGAGTTCTTCGGTCGGGAAAACTTTGATATTTAATTCACTATTGATGTAAATAGTAGCTACGGATACATGGTCGTAAGATTCGCCAACAACAATCAGTCTTTTTTCTTTAGGCGGATTCGTATCAAAAACGTAGGTTAATACAACGGCACCAATCGTAAGGTTATCTGCAGCGAATCGTGCACGCTCCGCCTCACCAAAAGCGTCCGCAAATGAACTCATATCAGTTTAGAAGAAGAATTTTCAGCTTGCAAGCCGATATAAGCGAGCATTTCCTCACTGATACCAGCCGCTTGCGCAATATCTATATAAGACATTTCAATATCCTGGTTTTTTTCCGATTTATCCCAGGCAGCATCGTGCGACTTTTTAACCAGCTCGTCAAACTTCAACTCCTTGTTCTCAGCAATCGACAATTCTAATACTTCTAAATCCGACTCAGAAAGTTCATCCAAATCAGGGTTCTGAAGCGCGGTAACATAAGGCGTTTTACCCTCTCTTGTTACAGCAAATAAACCGCTCCTGCTGGTAGCCTCATCAAATGGCGATATGCCTTTTTCTGCTGCCTTAAATACATCGTAAAGGAAAGAAGGAACAGGGCCAAATTGCATTGCCTGATAAGCGTCGCCCGTAAGCGGCCGACCATATAATTTCAGGTGAAACTGTTCCGCGAAATATAATATCTTAAAAACTTTGTGATAATCTGCTTTGCCTACCCTTTTGAGGACATAGAGCGCAGCATGCACTACTTTGTTTTTATCAGTGATGAATTCGTACATAATATGGTATATACAAATATACAATTTAAATTTTTGCCCGTAAAACAAAATACTAAATTAATTAGCTTACAATACAATGTAACAAGTTATTTATCAAACAATAACACAGATCTCCTACCGGTACTGAGTTGATATTGGAGTTTACAAACTCATCGCAACTTAAATTTCACAAAGGCGGCAGATACCATTTCCGAAGGTAGGAGATAATGCGTAGAGAGCTAATCGTCGCCACGGCAACCCCTTGAGCCGGGTCTTCGCCCAGCCAGCTTCTCAGCGCAAAATATACGATGCCGCCGGCAATGCAGGTTGTTGCATAAAGCTCTTTCACATGGAAAAGCGCGGGGATATGGTTCAGCATGATATCGCGCACCACGCCGCCGAAACAGCCTGTGATGGTCCCCAGCGCTATGCACACGCCCGGACTAAAGCCCATCATCTGGCCTTTATGGATGCCGATGACCGTAAACAGGCCCAGACCCAAAGCATCCAACACCATCAGCGTACGCTGGAAATTGCCCATCCGTTTCCGGAACAGGAGCGCAATGGCCACTGTGGCCAAAATAATGAGCAGTGTGTGGGTATCTTTAAGCCAGGCTACCGGCGTGGCACCGATGAGTACATCTCGTACCGTACCGCCGCCAAGGGCCGTTACAAAGGCAATCACCAGCACGCCGAAGATATCCAGCTTTTTGGCTAATGCCGCGTACACGCCCGACATGGCGAACGCTACCGTTCCCAGTATTTCTATGATGTAAGAAAAGTTTGACAGCGAAACCATATGCGCCGCAAAGGTAAACATTTGCGGGATTTGGTTTTTTCCGCCAGGGACCCGCGCGAGGGAAATCGCTTTTAGGTTTTTAATCCCCTCTTGAGAGGGGGTGGGTGGGATTGAGCAAGAGCCGGGGTGTGTTAGGCTGTGCTTGACGGCTAACACACCCCTCCACCCCTCTGCTCCTCCGCTAAAGCTTCAGCGGCACGCGGTCAAGAGGGGAATCGCACAAGCCCTGGCTCGCATTACTTTTAAACGCTTCCCTAGTGATCCGCCCTGAAACAGCCAGGTAGGGTTGCCCCTATTCTTTCAACAACCTGACTTCGTACACCGGGCCTGCCACCGCGCCGTTTTCAGCGACGATCTTTACCCTCAATGATTGATTATCGGTGTATTTGATATCAGCGGGCAAGGCGTATTCTTCGGTAAAGAACTCATCGGGTTTGGCGTTCTTCAGGTCCACCTTGGCTACTTCGCGGTCGTTGATCATGATAGAGAACTTGTGGTTCCATTCTTTGCCGTAATAAGTGATGCTCAGTTTTTTGGCTTCGTGGTTTTTATCGGTAAGCAAATAGCTGAACCATCCGCCTGCGGCACGCCAGTGGCGGTTAAAATTCACACCGCTAAAACTGCGTTCGCTTTCCATGAAATGGTCAGATTCGGGCTGCTGCTCGCCGGGGTTAACCAAGTCGATTGTTTTGGCGGCCAGGTTTGCTATTTTGGTATCCTCATCGGCCATTTTTTGCTGTAAAGCGGCGAAACCATTGGCAGATTCTTTGCGCCAGTACAGCACATAGCGGGCGTTGTGTATTTTATAAAAGGGCACCAGTTTTAAATTTTTGTATCTGGCGGGATAAATCAGGTCATGCGCCGTAAATGTTAAGGGCGCGCTGTTATCGCTTTTTATCAGCAAAGCATCGTTGTTTGTATCGCTCACAAAAGCCGGCATATCGGTTATTTTGTATAACTCACCCCGCGCCGAATGCCCCATGCGGCTATCATCTGCATTAAGTCCCTGTTCGTTAGCGGTATCCACTACGGCTGCCAATACAATGGGTCCGCGCAGCACGGCTTCGTAGTTAGAACCATCCGGAAGCCTTTCCGTAGTGGTTTGCATGGGCATTGTTACCGCTACCACATCGCCTTTGCGCCATTTCCTGTTTAGCGCTACGTACGAGGATGCCGTTGGCTTAACCAATTGCTTAACGCCATTTACGGTGATGCTTAAGCTACCCTGTTTTACCCAGGCCGGGTACCTGATATTGAGCGTGAAATCGCTTTTTACCACGTTGTTTATTGTTAGCCGGGTGGTATTGCTTTCGGGGAAAGCAGTTACCTGCGTTAAGGCCAGGCCTTTCTCTTTCCATTTCAACTGAGAAGGAATAAACAGGTTTACGAACAGCGCATTTGCCGAGTGGCTGTAAATCATCTTCTCATACTTGGCGTGGTTCTCCATACCCGAGCCTACGCAGCACCACATACTGGTTTCGGGTTGAGAATAAACGCGGTAATGCCCGGGGCGCATGGGCGTAAAATATACAAAGCCGCCCTGACCGGGCCGCTGCGTGGTGAGGATATGGTTGTACAGGGCCCGTTCGTAGTAATCCATATAAAGGCCCTTAGGGTCTGCTAAATACAACTGCTCGGTAAGTTTAAGCATGTTGTAGGTATTGCAGGTTTCGGGGCCTTCAACGCTGGAAATCATGGTAGAGAAATCTGCCGAGGGGTTGAAATGCTCGCGCACGCTATTGCCGCCTGTAGCCACCGAGCGGTGGTTGACCACCGTTTGCCAAAAGAATTTCGCGGCGTTGTTATAGCTGGTATCTTTGCCCAGATCGGCAATGCGTTTAAAACCGATGATCTTAGGTATTTGCGTATTGGCATGCAGGTTATCCAGCTTATCCTGCCCATTCTCGAGCGGTTGTAACATGGCCTGCTGAGAAAAGGCGTACGCCGCATCAAGGTACTTCTTATCGCCGGTGATGCTGTAAACATCGGCAAGCACCTCGTTAACGCCGCCATGTTCGTTCTGCAGCAATCGCTGCATTTGCTCGGGCGTTAAAACTGATGAGATGCCCGTAAACCAATCGGCAAATTTGATGAGCATTGCCTTTGCGGTTTGGTTACCGTTGTACAGATAAGCATCGCGCAGGCCCGCAAACGTCTTGTGGATGTTGTAGAAAGGCACCCATCTTTTATTAAACGTATCGAAATTGCCTTTGCGCACCTCATCCCAAATCTGGCGGCTGCCGGGCACGCCGCCGAGGTAGCCGTCGCCGTTTTTATCCTGGCAAAGCTTTAATTGGGCAATAGTATAATTTAAACGCTCCAAAACCCGCTTATCGTTGGTATTGGCGTATAGCATAGCCAATGCAGAGAGATAATGACCGGCAATGTGCCCATCCAAACCCGAACTTTCCCAGTTGCCATAACTTTCCGACTTTTTGGGCAAACCCGCCTCCCGCCTGAAGGGAGCCACGAGTTTGTCGGGGTTCAATTTCAGGACGTAGTTCAAGTCGGTCAGTTCCTGTTCTTTAAAAATGCCCGGCAAAAGTTTTACATCCTGCAAAGGGAACTCCTGCAGCGTAGCGCCGGTCTGCGCCTTCAGCAAGGCGGGGATTAGCAAAAAGAATAAGCAAAACCGTTTCATATCTCTCATCTATTATAGCATATCTATACGCCGCTATACGCTTATTTTACCAGAAATTTGTAGGTAGTTTTTGTTTGATAGGTTTGGCCCGGCTTTAACAGCGTGCTTGGGAACGTAGGCTGGTTAGGCGAATCGGGGAAATGCTGGGTTTCCAGGCAAAACGCCGAACGGAGCGGGTATGCTGCACCGCCTTTGCCATCGTGTGTTTGGCCGGTTAAGAAGTTGCCGCTGTAAAACTGCAAGCCAGGCTCTGACGTGTAAACCTCCATGGCAATGCCGGTTTTTGTGCTGGAAACGGTTGCTACAGGTGTGGTTGCATTGCTTTTATTAAGCACGAAGTTATGGTCGTAGCCTTTGCCGTTGGCCAATTGCTCGTCGGTAACGTTAATATCCTTGCCGATAGTTTTTGCAGTAAGGAAATCGAAAGGCGTGCCTTTAACGGGTTTAAGCTCTCCTGTGGGGATAAGGGTTTTATTCACCGGCGTAAATGCATCGGCATTTATCTGCAATACGTTATCCAGTATGGTGCTGTCGCCTGCGCCGTTTAAGTTAAAATAGGCGTGGTTGGTCAGGTTCAGTATCGTTTCTTTATCGGTTTTTGCGGTGTAAGCAATTTCGAGGGCGTTATCATCGGTAAGGGTGTACACTACTGTTACAGAAACAGTGCCCGGGTAACCTCCTTCGCCATCTGCCGAGGTGTATTCCAGACTAAGCGTTTGCCCATTTTGAGAAGCCGTGAATACCTGCCCGAAGAAACCTTTTGAACCACCATGCAGCGTATTGACCCCATCGTTCAAATCGGCCTGGTAAGCTTTGCCTGCAACCGTGAACTTGCCGTTGGCAATGCGGTTGCCATACCTGCCGATGATGGCACCAAAGTATGGCTCACCTTTTTTTTGATAGTCTTTTAAGTTCTGATAGCCTAATACTACATCGGTAAGTTTGCCGCTTTTATCGGGCACCAATAAACTAACAATGCGCCCGCCGTAATTGGTTATGCTAACGCTTGCGCCATTTTTGTTGACCAGTTTGTACAGCTTTACGCTTTTGCCGTTGATAGTGGTATCGAAACTAGCAGTGTCGATACTGAGCGTTGCCGTGCTTGAATCTTTGGCCGATTTATCGGCAGATTGCGGACCGGCGCAGCTAACAGCTATGCATGTTGCAAGCCCGGCTAAAATGAGTGCGGAATTCCTTAAATTCATCATATAGGTTATTGTAGCATGCGCAGCATTACAGTAGCGTACGCAATTGTTTATAATTGGCCAGGCGCATAGGGCACCTTAACTTTGGTTAATTAATCCCAAATATGAAAAATTTATTTTAATTGTAAAATAAACACTTAATATAATTTTTGTTACCATTATGTTGCGTGGTGTAACTACATCATGCAATTAGGGCAAGGGCTAATAAATACCCCAGGCAGGGCCAACATCAATAAGTGTACAGATACCACTTATTACTAACCTGAGTTCGATTAATCAAAAGGCGGCCATCTGATTAGAATAGGTCGATTGATAAGAGATGGACGGTTTTTTAGGAAAAAATGAGTATGCGATTAATCCAGCCACGATATTAGCGATA
>NZ_SOZE01000002.1 GCF_004519315.1 Mucilaginibacter psychrotolerans | reverse complement strand
ATCGAAAAAACCGACATCCAGAGAGCCAACAAAGTAAGGTCAACAAAGGGCTTGCTTGTACATGTCTTTGGCAAAATTGCCGCTGCCTTTATTTACCTAATATTTAACTCTTGATTCGCATTAATTGTTGTTTTGGCTATTTGGTACCAAACGGCAGGTAAAAGCCGAAGGTGATATTGCGCCCCGGGTTGTACACGCCAAAGGTGGGGTCTTCCTGGCTGTAACGGCCCGGCCTTAAACGACTAAGGGCATCGTAGTAGCGTTTGTTGGTTAAGTTATTACCCGATACATATATCTTCAAAGGCTGCGCGCCCAATTTAAAGGTAGCACCTACGCCGGCATTCAGCAAAGTATAACCATCTGCAGGGGTTTCAAAGGTGGCATCGATACGGGTTTGCTTAAAGTAATTATCTATACCTGCAGACAGATAAAAATCTGAAAGGCCTTTTACCTTCGGCTCAAAACGCAGGGTGTTATGCAGTACGCCTGCCGGTATCAACGGCAACGGCCTGTCGAAACTTTCATTTTGCGCACGGGTGTAGCTAAATGTATTCTCAAAATGCAGGAAAGCTACTGGGTGCAGCGTTAAGTTGCCTTCAAATCCATAAAGGTTAGCGTTCACTTGGCCGTAACGATACGCGTCGTAGCTGCGCGGCTGGTTGGTAGTGGGGTCGATAACCGTAATTTGCTCGTTGTTGGTATTTGATGCGTAGATGTAATTGTGGATATAGTTCTCATAAATACCGAAGCTGCCGGTTACGAAGCCGGAGCCGTACTCCAGCGTGGCATCGGCCTGGTAACTGCGCTCGGGGGCTAAGCTACCGTTACCAATTTCGTAACGATTGGTACCTTCGTGTACACCATTAGAGCCCAGTTCGGCAGGGTTTGGCGCACGGAAAGCTGTGCCTGCGTTAGCTTTAAAGCTTAGCGCATCATTAAAGGCATGGGTATAGCCAAGTGCACCACTCAGGTTGCCGAATTTGTTATCGAAGCCCGTAAAAACCTCTTCGCCATCCACAAACTGCTGCTTGCCTTTGTTCTGAATATAATCAACCCGCAGCCCTGCGCTGAAGGTGTTCTTATCCCACACTTTTTTAATATAACCAAAAGCGCCGGTACTGTATTCATCGTATGCAGGCACCAGCAGCTCAACGCCTTTGTTTACGCTGTGCCCCAGGCTGGCGCTAAGGCCTATTACCGGGTGCCAGCCGTCAAATTCGTGCATATAATATTTGGCATCCAGCGAGTAGGTATTCAGGTCGAAAAATAGTACCGGACTTGGGTTATCCTCCAGCTCGCGGCGTTGGTTTTTTTGGAAACCGAGATCGAGTTTAAGCGAGCTGCCACCAAAAATAAAGTTATTATTCCATGCTAATTTATAATGGCGGATATCCTGCTTAGGGTAATCAAGCGTGCGGCTGGTGGTGTTGCTGTACAGGTTATCGCCGGGTTCGGCATCAAAAAAGCCAATATTGGTTTTAAAGTACGAGAAGTTAAGATGCGAATACCCCCAGGCTTTGTTTACGCCCAGCATGCCATTAACATCGGTTTGGTTAAAACCGCTGTTTTGAAAGTAGCCGGCAGGCGTATTGTACGAATGCGCGTTTTGGTAAGTGCCGCGCCCACGCCAAACAAAGCCATTCTCGTTGCCGGTTAGCATTAACGAGGTATTGATAAGGCCGCTATTGGTGGAGTAATTACTCAGCACTTCGCCTTTAACCGTTCCTTCTGCCGGTGAAGGCGGGTCGATGATATTGATAACGCCGCCTAATGCATCAGAGCCATACATTAATGATGCTGCGCCACGCAATACTTCCACGCGTTCGGCCTGGAACTGATCTATCTCTATACCGTGCTCATCGCCAAATTGCTGCCCCTGTTGTTTAACGCCATCGTTTAGGGTAACTACGCGGTTATAGCTTAGTCCACGTATAACGGGTTTAGAAATAGCCTGGCTGGTGGTAATCTGGCTAAAGCCTGGCACCTGGCGTGCAAGGGCATCGATTAAATTGGTAGATGAGCCTTGCAACTGTTCCTTTCCAACCACGGTTGCCGATGTACTGTTGCTGCGGCTGCCTGCCGTAATAGGCGTGCCGGTTATCACCACTTCGTGCGCCTCTACTACACTGGCCTGCATGGCAAATAATAACGGCGTGGCAGAAGCAAAATCTACCGTTTGGGTAATGGTTTTGTAGCTTACATATTGTACCTGCACCACATATTTGCCCGTTGAGGGCACCGAGCGCAGTACAAACTCGCCATTGGCGCTGGTAGCTACAGAAATATGCAGATCGGGGACGCTAACCACAGCGCCGATGAGCGTTTCGTTGGTTTTGGCATCAACAACTTTACCTTTAATAATATTAGCATCGGCAAATGCCGCAAATTGTATAAACAGGAAAAAAAGGGAACTAATGAGTTTCAGTTTCATAATAAATAAAATAAAAATCCGGTAAAATGCCACGTAATAGCGGCTTGATTAAGAATGGTGTTTATTAAGAAACAACAGGAGGAGCACGCCCGGCAGCTAATATGAGGGCTATGCTGGTAAAATCGTAAACGGGCGATTTAAATGTATGCGTAGTGGTAATAAGCGTGTGCATATAGGCCACACTTACCGAAAGGTCCATAGCAACATGGTGCATGCTATCGCAAACCTCGCACTTTTCTTTTACGATAGTGTGGGTAGAGGATTTACAATCGTGACAGGATGAGGCATGCACATTTTTTATCTGGTTGTGCTGGTGGGCATATACCATATACTGGCCGGTTGCAAAGCAAAGCAGCAATGCCCAGGCGTATAAAATATGGAGAGTGCTTTTTTTCACAATAGTTGATGTGCTTTTGGCAATTTTATGCAAAGCTAATTAATAATATGCTAACGCCATGTTTGTATGGTAACAATATTGTTAATTGCGCGTAATGATGACAATTTTAAACAGTGCGGCGTACGTATATTTGCCGGCATGAAACCCGCCGAAATTAACCAGAGGTTCGCCCAATTACAGGACCGCATTGCAGCCGACTTTGATAACGAAAAGCCCGACATAAAAGTACTGCTGTTTTTAATTGGCGTGCAGGAACTGGGGCAGGGCCCCCGCAAATTCAGCAAAAGGCAAAAGGAAGAACTGATGCACATAGCCAATTGCAAGCTGTTTAGCCAGATGGGCTTTTACGAACTGGAGGGGCAGGACCAGGATGGCTGGCCGCACTGGAAATTAGTAAAAACCATTCCCAATTACGCTATTCTAGAGCAGGAATTGCTCATTAAATCGCTTATTATTACCTATTTCGATGAGAACGGTTATTAGCGTTAAGTTGAAAAGGTTAAAAAGGTTGGAAGGGTTGAGGGTTGGAAAATCGGGCGTAACGATATATCTTTAGTAAACATTTAAATTTTTTACGACAATACCTATTTTAACGTTTTTACAACCCTTCCAACCTTTTTAACTTTTAATAACCTTTCCAACTTCTGATAACTTATATGAAGAAACTTTTTACCCTTACATTACTCCTGCTTACGGTGAGCATTGCCTTTGCCAGGCCGCCAAAGAACCAGTACGTGCGTATACGCACCAGCTACGGCGATTGTATCATACGCCTGTATAACCAAACGCCCCTGCACCGCGATAACTTTATCAAGCTGGCAAAACAGGGCTTTTACAATGGCACGCTGTTCCACCGGGTGATACAGAATTTTATGATACAAGGCGGTGATCCAGATTCGCGCGATACCAGCAAAACAAAACCCGGTGCCGAGCTGGGCAACGGCGACGTGAAATACACCATCCCCGCTGAATTCCGCGATAGCTTGTTCCACAAACGTGGCGTGTTGGCCGCTGCCCGCGAAGACAACCCCAAAAAGGCATCCAGCGGTTGTCAGTTTTATATTGTAGAGGGCAAGCGTTTTACGCCCGGCAAATTAGATACCCTGGAGATGACCCGCCTTAAGGGCCGCAAAATCCCCGCCTGGCAGCGCGACTTTTACACCACAGTTGGCGGCTCGCCCCACCTGGACCAAAACTACACTGTTTACGGGGAGGTAGTAACCGGCATAGATATGGTTGACCTTATAGCCGCCGTTAAAAAGGATGCACGTGACAGGCCGCTCGTTAATGTACCGATGACCGTAGAGGTATTGAAAAAGAGCGCGTGTAAGGCTTTGGACAAATTGCTTGGGCTTTAGTCCCCCCAGCCCCCTAAAGGGGGAGCTTTTGACGGCTAAACTTAAACATAACAATGATAACTTTTAAAGTAAAGTACCCCTTTTAGGGGGCGGAGGGGGCATGAAAATAATCACCTATAACGTCAATGGCATTCGTTCTGCCATCAATAAAAACTGGCTGGCCTGGCTACAGGCTACCGATGCCGATGTAGTTTGCCTGCAAGAGATAAAAGCCACGCCCGATGTACTCACCGATTTGGGCCTGATAGATGCGTTGGGTTACCAGCACTTCTGGTTCCCGGCAGAAAAGAAAGGCTACAGCGGCACCGCGATTTTCAGCAAGATATTGCCCAACCATGTAGAATATGGCTGCGGCATCCCCGATTTCGACCGCGAGGGCCGCTGCATCCGTGTGGATTTTGATGAGGTATCGGTTATGAGTGTTTACTTCCCCTCCGGCTCCAGCGGCGATGAACGGCAGGTATTCAAATACCGTTTCCTGGACGAATTCGGCAAGTACCTCACCCTGCTGAAAGTAGAGCACCCTAAGCTGGTGGTTTGCGGCGATTACAATATCTGCCACCGCGCTATCGATATCCACAACCCAAAATCCAATGCCAACTCATCCGGCTTTTTGCCCGAAGAGCGCGAATGGATGGAGAACTTCATCGAGTCGGGCTTTGTAGATACCTTCCGCCATCTGAACAAAGAGCCGCACAATTACACCTGGTGGAGTTTCCGCTCAGGTGCACGCGGGAAAAATTTGGGCTGGCGTATTGATTATGCCATGGCGAGTAAAGAGCTTGAGGGCAATATCAAACGAGCGGCCATATTGCCCGAAGCAAAGCACTCTGACCATTGCCCGGTGTTGCTGGAATTGGAGTTTTAGCCCCCTAACCCCCTGAAGGGGGAACAGAAGTTGATATATGCAAAAGAATCCACATTTAAAGAGATATTGGTTTCAGTTTGAGGATATCCCCCTTCAATATATGCCTGCTTTCGGTGTAGGGGTAACCGCGTACAGCTATGAAGATGCAATCGACACCATCAGCAAAACCGTTTTTGAAAATATGTTATTCCCCCATGTTACCATGTGTATAGAGAACATTGATGTCTCCACTTTGGATGTGGGACACGTTCTGCTGAACATGTTACCTAGTACGTTTAGGGGCGTTTGGTATCCAGCAGGATTTCACGAGATACAATTGAGGCCTGTTATTTATTAGTACTACCGCTAAATGCGTAGGATAGCTTTCCATTTTTATTAAATTTAGGCCATGCTCAAACTTCGTCAGCTTTTCCTTTTATCATTTGTAGTCACATATACGCTATCGGCCCAGGCCCAGCAACCCGGTGCCCCTATAGATGTGCTTCATTACAAATTTGCCCTGCAACTCAACGATGCTAATAACAACATAAAAGGGCAAGCCACAGTGCAGGTGAAATTCCTTAAAACCGTAAATGCCTTCAGCCTCGATTTGGTTAAAAAGAAAACCAATGGCAAAGGCATGCTGGTATCATCCGTTACAGAAGGTGGCAAGGCGTTGGTGTTCAAACAGGATAGCACTTCCCTTGTCATCAGCACAAAGGTTACTACTAGCAGCACCCACAACTATACCATCAAATACAGCGGCATACCTGCCGATGGATTGATTATCTCCACCAATAACTACAAGCACCGCACCTTTTTCGGAGATAACTGGCCCAACCGTGCGCAAAACTGGCTACCCTGTGCAGACCACCCCTCGGATAAAGCAACCGTCGAATTTATCGTAACCGCGCCAGCCCACTATGGCGTTGTGGCCAACGGGCTTAAATTAAAAGAGCAAACTTTGCCCGGCAATTTTAAACTAACGCACTGGCGCGAGAATGCCCCCATCTCTACCAAAGTTATGGTAATAGGCGTAGCCGATTTTGCTATAGATCATACAGGAGATGTTAACGGCATCCCCGTTTATACCTATGTATTCCCCGAGGATAAGGGTACGGGTTTTAAAAGTTATGCAGTGGCTAAAGAGATATTGCCGTTCTTCATCAAAAACGTTGGTCCGTTCAGTTACGAGAAATTGGCCAACGTACAATCAAAAACCATTTTCGGCGGCATGGAGAATGCCAGCTGCATTTTCTATTTCGAAGAATCGGTAAAAAGCCCCACGATAGAAGAATTGATGGCCCACGAAATTGCCCACCAATGGTTCGGCGATGCAGCCAGCGAAAAAACCTGGCCTAACTTGTGGTTAAGCGAGGGCTTTGCCACCTACATGACCAACCTATACCTCGAAAGCAAATATGGCACAAAACAGCTTGAGCAGCGGTTGCTGGCAGATAAGGCGACCGTATTTGCGTTGGAAAAAACACATTTCGCGGCTGTTGTAGATACCACAATAAACGGCGACTACATGAAATTGCTGAATGCCAACAGCTATCAAAAAGGCGGCTGGGTGCTGCACATGCTGCGCCGCAAACTGGGCGACGAACTATTCTGGAAAGGCATCCGTAATTATTACACGCAATACAAAGATAAAAATGCCAATACCGACGACCTATGCGCCGTAATGGAACAAGTCGGCGGCGTGGATTTGAAACCATTCTTCAAACAATGGTTGTACACAGCGGGGCACCCAGCATTAACGATTGAGAAAACGTACGATAAGGCTTCAAAAACTTTAACGCTGCACATCATCCAGAAGCAGGACACCGTTTACGAATTCCCTTTAGAATTCACGATTGATGGGAAAGCCGGGATTATCAGGGTAACGGAAAAAGAAATGACCATGAAGTTCACAGCCGAATCGGGTGATATCGTATTCGACCCGAATGTTAATCTGTTAGCAACGATAAAGATTGCTGATTGAATACATTGCTAGCAGATCGACCTCTTTTTATGACAATGCAAATAAAACATACCTCTTATTTCAAAAACCCCGAACAGGATGCCGCCTGGTTTAAAAACTGGGTTGCGCGCCTGGAGCAGGCTAATAACAAAACCTACCTAAGCATCGAAATAGAGACTGCATTGGGCAAAACGCAAGCGTGGGGCGTAAACACCAGGCTGAAAGATGCTGAAACGTTGGTCATATTCCCGGGTGCGCGCACCACATCTTTATTTTGGGATTTGGATAACGGGCTCTCTAACTTCGGCATGCCGCTTAAGATATATCTGGTAGAAACCAATGGACTGCCCAACCTGAGCGATGGCGGCACACCTGATATTAAATCAGCTGATTATGGAGAATGGGCGGCAGAAGTTTTGGATAAATTGAACATCGGCAGGGCGTATGTCGCAGGTGCCTCTTTCGGCGGGCTGATTGCCATGAAACTTTGCATCACACACCCGCAAAAAGTGCATGCAGCGTTTTTGCTTAATCCTGGCTGTTTGCAATCGTTCTCGCTTACCATAAAAAACCTTTATTACAATCTATTGCCCATACTGGCTACCAGCGAAAAGAATGTGCGGATTTTTTTAGATAACGCTGTGTTTTGCAAGCCGGAGCACCAACTTTCGCTGGAGGCAGAGCAATTACTCGTAGACTACGAAGTGTTCGCCATTAGCCGGTATAAAGACAATACCCAAAAGCCGTATGATATGGATAAGGAACTACTAAAAGTAAAAACTCCAACTTACCTGCTACAGGGTACAGCAGATATTTTATTCCCCCACCAAAAATCAGCAGCAGCCGCAATGGCAAAAATCAGCAACTTAAAAGAAGTTAAGGTATTTAACAACGTAGGCCACGGTATCGAGACCTATGCTGCGGCAATAGCGTACACCGGGGCCATCATCAAACGCTTACGATAAAAGCATCCCACATAAAAAAGCCCCCTAAAATGGAGGCTTCAAATATCTTGCTCCCCCTTCAGGGGGCTGGGGGGCTTCGCCTACCCTTTCACCCGCTCCACGTATGTGCCGGTAGCGGTATCAACCTTTACCTTATCGCCAATGTTGATAAATAAGGGTACGCGGATCTCGGCACCAGTTTCAACGGTAGCGTTTTTTTGCGCACCTGTTGAGGTATCGCCTTTTACTGCTGGTTCGGTATAAGTAATCTCTAATTCGGCCGAGCCGGGGATAGAGCCCATTATCGGTTCGTCGCTTTCAAAAGCTACGATAACGTTCGTGCCTTCTTTCAAAAATTTCACCGCTGCGCCGAATAAAGCCTTAGGTACGTTGTGCTGATCATACGTGGCGTTATCCATCACCACCAATGCATCTCCGTCTTCGTACAAGTATTGGTAATCTCCGGTCTCTACTCGGCGTACATCTACCTCTTCATCGGTCCTGAACCTGTATTCAACCAATTTACCCGAACGCACGTTGCGCATACGCGCCTGGTAAAATGCACGCAGGTTACCAGGTGTGCGGTGTAAAAACTCTTCTACCTGCACCAACTCCCCGTTGAACTTAAGGATGTTGCCGTTTTTTATATCAGATGCCTTTGCCATATTAAGTTTACGATTGAGAGGCAAAATTAATTATCTGAGCGTAAATGTGCAAATTTCAGATTTGCCCCAAATTTCGGCAACAAATTAAGAAGAATGGCTGTGCGAAGCCTTTTCCCATCTGCACATTTGAAATCTGAAATCCGCACATCCGCAACGCTATGTCAATTACTCCATTCTTGTTTAGTCAATGTCATAAAAGCCACTTTTTACATTAGTGCGCCAACCTTTTTAAAATAAACAGCTTATTTAGCCAGAGTTAGACTATATCAAAACGTTTTGGTGCTTTGTGGGTATTAATATAGGGTTAAGATTTAATAAAGTATAGCGTTTTGATATACATTTATGCTTATTTATTATTAAAAATGTGATATTTACAAACTTTAAAACCAGAGCAAAGCATACGACCACTAACATCACCGGTTCATGAAAACAACACCTGCCCAGTTAAAGATACTTTCGATAGATATCGGCGGTTCCAGCATAAAGGCTACCATATTAGATAGCAAAGGCAACCTGAAGATGGATTATAAAAAGGTGGTTACACCATCACCAGCCAGTCCCGAGAATGTAATAAAATCCATAAACGTACTGGTGAAAAGCTTCCCCGGTTATGATAAGGTGTCGGTTGGTTTCCCAGGCTATGTGCGCAACGGCGTGGTACGCACGGCACCAAACTTAGGCAACGATCTTTGGAAAGACATCAACTTTAAAGCAAAGCTGGAAGAAGCCCTGGGTAAAGATGCACAGGTAGTAAATGATGCCGATATGCAGGGCCTCGGCGTGGTAAGTGGCAAGGGCCTGGAGATGGTGATTACGTTGGGCACCGGTTTCGGTACTGCCTTATTGATGGATGGCCACCTGCTGCCTCACATGGAAGTGGCACATCACCCTGTATCAAAAGGCCGCGATTATGATGAATACATTGGCGACCGTGCGCTGGATAAAGAGGGCGTAAAAAAATGGAACAGCCGTATAAAAAAGGTTTTCAAGATTATGAAAACCGTATTCAATTACGACTACTTATATATCGGCGGAGGTAACTCTGACAAGCTTACGTTTAAGCTGGATAAAAACATGAAGATAGTAACCAATGCCGATGGCATAAAAGGCGGGGCCAGATTGTGGGCAGAAGATAAACACCCGGTTACGCACGTTGCAATGGCAACACCAACAAAATAATTACCTTTTCTTTTTAATACAACGATGGAAAAACCAAATCAAGCACTCGAAACATTAGCGATAGATACCGTAAGGATACTTTCTGCGGATGCAGTACAAAAAGCAAACTCTGGCCACCCTGGCACCGCAATGGCGCTGGCACCAATGGGCCATGTATTGTGGACCAAGTTTTTAAACTACAACCCCAAAAACCCCGATTTTGCCAACCGCGACAGGTTTATCCTTTCTGCAGGCCATGCTTGTATCTTACAATATAATTTCCTGTACTTAACAGGTTACGACCTGAGTTTAGACGATATCAAGGCATTCCGCCAGATGAACAGCAAAACCGCCGGCCACCCCGAATATGGTTTGGCACCGGGTGTTGATGTGACTACCGGTCCATTAGGCCAGGGTTTCGCAAACGGCGTTGGTTTTGCAATAGGTCAAAAACACTTAGCAGCCCGCTACAACAAACCCGGTTTCGATCTTTTCAATTATAACATCTACGCCATAGTAAGCGATGGTGATATGATGGAAGGCGTAACTTCTGAAGCAGCCTCTTTAGCAGGCCACCTGCAACTGGGCAACCTGATCTACTTATATGATGATAACCACATCTCGATAGAAGGCAGTACCGATATCGCCTTTAACGAAGACGTAAGTGCCCGCTTCCGTTCTTATGGCTGGCATGTACAGGAAATTGCCGATGTAAACGATACTCATGCTTTAGAGCTGGCATTGATCAACGCAAAATCTGAAACGCAGAAACCATCATTGATCCGCGTACGCTCACTGATTGCTTACGGCAGCCCGAACAAATCGGGTACTGCAGGTTCGCACGGTTCGCCGCTGGGTGCCGATGAGATCAAATTGGTAAAAGAGTTCTTCGGTTTCGATCCGGAGAAATCGTTCGAAGTACCTGCCGAAGTATTAGAGTACTACCATGCAAAAGGCGCACGCGGTGAAAAAACCGAGGCCAAATGGAACGAACTGTTTGCCAAATACAAAGCCAAATTCCCTGAACTGGCTGCGGAATACGAAACCGCAGTATCGGGCGAACTGCCGGCAGGTTGGGCCGATAAACTACCCACCTTCAAAGCATCCGATCCGAAGATGGCCACCCGCCAGGCATCAGGTAAGGTATTAAACGCCATTGCTGCAGGTCTGCCAAACTTAATTGGCGGTGCGGCAGATTTAGCTCCATCTACCGAGACTAACTTAAAAGAATACGATTCGTTCACTTCAGAAAACCGTGCAGGCCGCAACTTCCACTTCGGTATCCGCGAGCATGCCATGGGCTCTGCATTGAACGGTATGGCTTTAACAAAAGGCTTGCTGCCATTTGGCGCAACCTTTTTGCAATTTGCCGATTATATGCGCCCGCCGATACGTTTGGCAGCCATCATGAAGATCAGCCCGATATTCGTTTATACACACGATAGTATTGGTTTAGGAGAGGATGGAACAACCCACCAGCCGATAGAGCATTTAGCCACCTTACGTGCTATCCCTAATGTTACCGTTATCCGCCCGGCAGATGCCAACGAAAGCGCATTTGCCTGGAAAGTAGCGATAGAGAAAAAAGGCGGCCCGACGGTATTGATCTTCACCCGCCAGGGCTTACCAATCCTCGATCAGGATAAATACGGCAAAGCAAGCGGCGTAGAAAAAGGTGCTTATGTGGTATCAGAAGCCAGTAAAGAAATCGATCTGATATTACTGGCAACCGGTTCTGAAGTAGCCCTGGTGATGGATGCGCAAGCTAAATTGGAAGCAGAAGGCATCTCTACCCGCGTGGTGAGCATGCCATCATGGGAGCTATTTGAAGCGCAGGATGCCGCCTACAAAGAATCGGTATTGCCAAAAGCAAGCCGCAAACGTTTGGCGGTAGAAATGGCCTCACCAATGGGCTGGCATAAATACACTACCGACGAAGGCGACACGCTGTGCATGACCACCTTCGGCGAATCGGCCCCGGCAGAAGACTTGTACAAACACTTCGGCTTTACCGTAGATAATGTAGTTAACAAAGCGAAAGCTTTATTATAGATATAAGAAATCAAGAGTCAAGAATCAAGATTGGAACGTCTGTCTTGCTTCCTGGCTCTTGACTTCTTGCTTCTATCAAAAATATGAGTTTAATAAGCGAACTTAAATGGTCCTCCGAAATTATCAACCCTGTTGGTAAACAAAAGGTAGCGCAGCAAATTGCCGCAATGGTAAAAGATGGCGATATACTGGGCGTGGGATCGGGCTCAACGGTTTATATGGCGCTGCTGGCTATTGCCGAACGCATCAAGGCCGAAAAGCTAAACGTGCTGGCTATACCTACATCCATAGAAATATCGATGTTTCTATCCAAGTTGGGCATACCCATGACGACTTTGTACGAGCATACGCCCGATTGGCTTTTTGATGGTGCCGATGAGGTGGACCCCAAAAACAGCCTGATAAAAGGCCGCGGCGGGGCCATGTTCAAAGAGAAGCTTTTGATAGCCAGCAGCAAGCGCAGCTATATAATTGTAGACGATAGCAAGATAGTAGATAAGATAAATACCAATTTCCCTATCCCTATTGAGGTGTTCCCGCAGGCATTACTGCATGTGGAAGCCGAACTGAAAAAACTGGGCGCAAACAGCATCGTCTTACGCCCGGCAAAAGGCAAGGATGGTCCGGTAATTACTGAGAATAACAATTTGATACTCGATTGCTATTTTGATGCCGTACCCGATACGATGGAACGCGACATCAAGTCGATAACCGGGGTGATAGAGAGCGGACTTTTTATGGGTTTTGAACTGGAGATTTTGGTAGCATCAAACAGCTAAAATTGTTTTTACGCTGCGATAACCAAACGATGAGATTGGGTTAACAGCAAAGCCCGGATTTATTAAGAATTTTGAAGAAATTTAAAGAAATACACCGAAAAACTAAGACTAATTAACATTAATATTCCTGAACATGGCAAACAACGTTAAACAAATACATGATTTCGGCCAGAGCATTTGGCTTGATTTTATCGACCGCGAGATTATCGCTTCGGGCAAACTGCAAAAACTGATAGACGAAGATGGCGTAAGAGGCGTTACCTCTAACCCGGCAATTTTCGAGAAAGCCATCACCGGCAGTTCAGATTATAATGAAGATATCAAAACACTTGGTGCCGATGCAAAAACCACCGAAGAGTTGTTTTTTGGTTTAGCGGTAAAAGATATCCAAGCAGCCTGCGCGTTGTTTGAAGGTGTTTATAACGAAGAAGTGGCTGGTGCCGATGGGTATGTTAGCTTAGAGGTATCGCCATTTTTGGCACTTGATGCCGAAGGCACCGCTGCACAGGCAGAACTGCTTTGGAAACAGGTTGACCGCAAAAACGTAATGATAAAAATCCCGGGCACAAAACCGGGCCTGGTAGCCATACAACAGTCTATAGCCAAAGGCATCAACATCAACGTTACCTTGCTTTTTGGCTTAGAGCGCTACGAAGAAGTAGCCAATGCCTACATCGCTGGTTTAGAAGAGCATTTAGCCGCAGGCCATAAAATTGCGCATATATCATCAGTTGCCAGTTTCTTCCTTAGTCGTATAGATGTAGCTGTAGATCCATTACTGGAAGCTGCTGGTCACAAAGAATTGGTTGGCGAGGTTGCTATCGCATCGGCAAAAAAAGCATACGAAATATACAAACGCGTTTTCAGTGGCGAACGTTGGGAAAAATTGGCGGCAGAGGGCGCAAAACCACAGCGTTTGCTTTGGGCAAGCACCGGCAGCAAAAACCCTGCATTTAAAGATACTAAATATGTAGAGGCGCTTATAGGCCCGGATACTGTTGATACCGTTCCATTGGAAACTGTTGATGCATTCCGCGATCATGGTATTGCTGCCAATACACTGGAATTAGGTTTAGACGAAGCAACTGCAACTTTAGCCAAATTACCAGAATTAGGTATTGACCTGGACGCTATTACCCAGCAATTGGAAGACGAAGGCATCGAGAAATTCAACAAGCCTTTCGAGAAACTGCTGAAAGCTATAGAAGAGCAAAAAGCAAAAGTTTAAATAAGCCGAAGCTAAAAGCGAAGGGCTGGTAAAAAACAGCGTCTTGAACAGCTAAAAAACGAGGGCCTTGCGTGATTCCCCTCTTGAGAGGGGTGGAGGGGTGTGTTGACCAGCGTGGCAAACACACCCCTGCCATTGCGCTCAGTCCAACACACCCCCTCTCAAGAGGGGAGCAATAGAATATCTGCCCAATGAAATACAAAGACCTCAAGATCCTTTTTTTCGACGTAGGCGGCATTTTGCTGACTAACGGCTGGGGACACGAATCGCGTAAGGAAGCTGCGAAGAAGTTCGGGCTCGATTACGAAGAAGTAAACGCCCTGCATAACTTCATCTTCAACGTGTACGAAATTGGCAGCATCACGCTTGATCAGTACCTCGATACCGTAATCTTTAATCATCCGCGCGAATTCGTGCGCGAAGATTTTAAAGAGTTTATGTATGCCCAGTCGAAAGAACTGCCCGATATGCTGGCTTACCTGAAAGAGTGGAAGAAGAACTGCGGTTTCCGGGTAATATCCATCAACAACGAGGGCAAGGAACTGAACGATTACCGGGTAAAGAAATTCAAGCTGCACGAGGCATTCGACGCATTTATTTCCTCCTGCGAGGTAAAAATGCGTAAACCCGACCCGGGTATATGGCAGCTGGCCATGGGTATTGCGCAGGCCCCGCCCGAGCAGTGCGTGTACTTCGACGACCGTATCATGTTCGTAAAAACAGCCGAAAAACTAGGCATCCGTGCCTTTCAGCATACCGACTTCGAGACAACTAAAAAAATATTAAACGACCTTAAAGACGAAAACCTCAAATAACATGAGCGCAACAACAGATAAATATGCCTTTGGCATGATAGGCCTGGGTGTTATGGGCCGCAGCTTACTGCTCAATATGGCCGACCATGGCTTCGCAGTAGCCGGGCACGATAAAGATGCCGGTAAAATATCTTCCTTAAACGAAGAAGCGGGCGACCGCAAGGCAAAAGGCTTTGGCGATGTAAAAGAATTTATCGCAAGCCTAACCACCCCGCGTGCTATTATGATGCTGGTACCCGCCGGTAAAATTGTAGATGCTGTAATTGAGGAGCTTGTTCCCTTGTTGGAAAAAGGCGATATTTTGATAGATGGCGGTAACTCCCACTTTACCGATACCAACCGCCGTGTGGAAGAACTGGAAGCCATTGGCCTGCACTTCTTTGGCATGGGTGTTTCCGGTGGCGAAGAAGGCGCGCGCAAAGGCCCGAGCATGATGCCGGGCGGCGATAAGCAAGCCTATAACGTAATGAAGCCGATATTCGAAGCCATTGCGGCTAAGGTTGATGGCGTGCCGTGCGTAACCTATATCGGTCCGGGTGCATCGGGTCACTTTGTGAAGATGGTGCACAACGGTATCGAGTATGGTATTATGCAATTGCTTGCCGAGACTTACGAGATCATGAAAAAAGGATTGAAGCTCGATAACGAAGCCATTGGTAAGATTTTTGCCGAGTGGAACGAGGGCCGCTTACAATCCTTCCTGTTAGATATCACTAAAGACATCTTCAAATACAAAGCACCTGGTACCGACCACCTGTTGTTGGATGATATTAAGGACGAGGCCCGCGCCAAGGGCACAGGTAAATGGACATCACAAAGCGCAATGGATCTACAGGCACCTATCCCAACGGTAGATACCGCAGTATCAATGCGCGATATGTCTAAATACAAAGCCTTGCGTACCGAAGCAGCCGGCATCTACAGTACCGAAGATCACCAGGCTATTGAGGGTAATACCGAAGAACTGGTTGCCGCGCTGGAGCAGGCTTTCTACTTTACCATGATCATCAGCTACGCGCAGGGCATGCACATGCTCTCCAACGCATCTATTGAGTACAAATACGAGCTTAAGCTGGATGAGATTGCTAAAATCTGGCGAGGCGGCTGTATCATCCGTTCAAAATTCCTCGAGAATATCTACGGCGCATACGGTAAAGACCAATCGCTGGCGCACCTACTGCTCGATGCAGATGTTGCCGCTTTGGTACAAGGCACCCTACCAGGCATACGCAAAATAGTATCCTTGGCAGTTGCTGCGGGTATTGCTGCACCGGCCTTTGCTGCATCCTTAAGTTATTTCGATGCTTTCCGCAGCGAACGCATGCCTTCTAACTTAACCCAGGCGCAGCGCGATTATTTCGGCGCACACACTTACGAGCTGATAGGCAAAGAGGGTACCTTCCATACGCAATGGGTACCTAAAGACTAAGAGAGGTAAGAAATCAAGAAACAAGATTCAAGAATTTAATACAACAGGCAAGAAACAGAGAGGGCATCAATCAAAAAAGGCATATCCCCCAATCGGGCTTTTCTTGGTTCTTGGTTCTTCAATTCTTGCTTCTAAAACACTACGACAATGAGTAATGTAAAGTCTGACCCTACCATATTTATCATTTTTGGCGGCACGGGCGACCTTAACTCCCGCAAGATTGCCCCTGCTCTTTACAATCTTTTTTTAGATGGCTGGATGCCGAAGCAATTCTCCATCATCGGCACGGGCCGTACCAAGCTTACGGATGGGCAGTTTAGGGACAACTTGCATAAGGATATAGACCAATTCTCGCGCAGCGGTAAAACCGATGCCAAGAAATGGGCCGAGTTTGTAAACAACATTTACTACCAGGTATCTGATGCTACCGATGCCGAAACTTACAAGGAGTTCGGCAAGCGCATAGCTGCCCATAACGAAGAATGGAAAACCACGGCCAACGTGCTGTTTTACCTCGCCGTTGCGCCAAACTTCTTCCCGATCATCGCCTCCAATATCCATAAAGCCAAACTGGCTGAGGATAAGAATAGGGTGCGTATCATCATCGAGAAACCTTTCGGCCACGATTTGGAGACCGCCAAGGAATTGAACGAATTGCTGAAAGGCATTTTTGATGAGTGCCAGATTTATCGTATAGATCATTACCTGGGCAAAGAAACCGTACAGAACATTATGGCGTTCCGCTTTGCCAACTCCATTATGGAGCCACTATGGAACCGTAACTATATCGAACACGTGCAGATATCCGTAACCGAGCAGCTGGGCGTAGAAGACCGCGGCGATTACTACGATGGCTCCGGCGCTATGCGCGATATGATACAGAACCACTTGCTGCAATTGCTTTGCCACGTGGCCATGGAGCCGCCGGTTAGTTTTGTTGCGGATGAAGTGCGCGACCGTAAGGTTGACGTATTGAAAGCCATGCGTCGCTTTACACCAGAAGATGTACGCAACTCCGCCGTACGTGGCCAGTACGGCAGCGGCTGGATGAAAGGTAAGGAAGTGCCCGGCTACCGCGAAGAAGCAAAGGTTGATCCGAATTCTAACACCGAAACATTTGCCGCCTTTAAGTTTTTTGTAGACAACTGGCGTTGGCAGGGTGTGCCTTTTTATGTGCGTACCGGCAAACGGCTGCACCAATCGTCATCGGTAATAACTATACAATTCAAAGATGTACCGCATTTGATATTCCCAACCGAAGCGGCGGAAAGCTGGCAGCAAAACAGGCTCATCATCAGCATACAACCCGAGATGAGCATCCGTTTGCAGGTACAGGCTAAACGCCCGGGCATAGATATGGTACTCAATGTAGTAGATATGGTGTTTGATTATAAAGGTACTTATACCAGCCAGGCACCTGAAGCGTACGAAACATTAATACTGGATACCATGCATGGCGACCAAACCCTGTTTATGCGTGGCGACCAGGTAGAGGCCGCATGGGAGCTGGTTATGCCGATATTGAACACCTGGCACAATAAAAAGAGCCTGAATTTCCCTAATTATTCTGCCGACTCGTGGGGGCCGGAAGCCGCTGAGGCATTAATTGCACGAGATGGTTTCAACTGGTTCACTATACCTGTGAACGGCAAAAAATAAGGTTTTATGAAACTGAATATATTTAAAACTGCAGACCAGGTACTAGCCAGCCTGGCAGAATTCTTTGCCAACACCGCCGCAGCGGCTATAGAAAAAAATGGCCGCTTTAGCGTTGCGCTAAGTGGCGGTAGTTCTCCCAAAAAGCTGCATGAATTGTTGGTAAGCGATTACCGCGATAAAATAGAGTGGGAAAAGGTTTGGTTCTTTTTTGGCGACGAGCGCGATGTACCGTTGACAGATTCGCAGAGCAATTACCTGATGGCGAAGAACACCCTGTTTGATCCGCTGGGGATAAACCCTGCCCATGTGTTCCCGGTACAAACCGAATTGGGTGCCGATGAGGCCGCCAAACAATATACCAGCAATTTAATCGATTTCTTCGACGGGCAAAACGCCAGTTTCGATTTGATTATTCTTGGCCTGGGCGATAACTCGCATACGGCATCACTGTTCCCGCATACTTCGGTATTGCACGACGAGAGCGCCTCAGTACAGGCGCTCTACATCGATGAGGTAAAAATGAACCGTATCACCTTTACTGCTCCGCTCATCAACAATGCGCAGCATATCGCATTCCTGGTGTACGGCGAAGGCAAGGCAGAAGCGGTGAAACATATTTTGGAAGACGATAAGGATATTGAACTATACCCCGCCCAACTGATTGTAGAAACCAGCGATGGCGATTTGCAATGGTTTATGGATGAGGGGGCAGCAGGGAAACTGGAGAAGAAATAAGTTTACGTTTAGAACGCATACGAAGCCAATAACAGCAATGTTATTGGCTTTCTCTTTTAGTTGCTAATTTAGCCTGCCTTCTAGCTCTTTGATAAACTCTTTAAAGCAACTGCATTTAGCTTCAATCTTATCAATATTTAATTGTTTGAAAAGGTCGGGACAATGAGATTCCTTATATGGGTTTTGAGATTTACGTGTTATTTTTTTTAGTTCTTCTTTGGGCTCTTGAATAAACATTGGGTCCTTATTGGACTTGTGATTTATCTTGTGGATTTTGTTGAAGGTTTCTATGTCGCCAAAAACCAATGCTTCTAACTCCCAAATATTCAGTAGTAACACGCCTTGGTTATTAATAGATTCGTTTAGGTTGTTGAACCATTGAACCCTCTTTTTGAGTTGATCTGTTTGAGATTTCAATGCATCAAGGTCCCTTATGCAAATAGCAAACGCGCATTGTTTGCGCTTGAACTCTACAATTAATGCTTTTCTAAACTTTAAGGTATCTAAGCCTGTCCCCGTTGTACCTTGCAGCAAGGGAACAAAATGAATTCTATCATTGTACCTTTTTGCTAATAAGTTTTTTATTGAAGAAGTATCGTTCGGGTCTTCGCCCACAAGCCCAACTTTTACCATTGTTCTAAATCGGATAAAAGCCAGTAATCGCTAAGAAAGCCAACTTCTTTGATGTATTCTTTCGCCTTATCGGTCTCCTCATCGGTAAGGTGGCGGATTTGAGTGCCCTTTGCTAAATCGTACTCGGCTATTAATATATTCCCTAATTCGTTTTCATTCAAATGGTCCAACGCTTTAGGGGAGTGTGTGGAAAGTATAATTTGCTTATCTTCTGATTGCTCTTTTAAGAAATTCATCAATAGGTGAAATTGATGAGGGTGGATGCCGAGCTCGGGTTCTTCAATTAATACAAAACCAGTTGCATAAATTACTTCAGAGACAATAAAGAAAAGACGTCTCGTGCCGTCGGACAATTGAGACCAAGGCAACCAGTTTCCGTTTATTAAGAACTCCAGTTTGATATTTTCAATAGTAACGCTTTTTTCATCCTTATAAACATTTAGACTGGTATTAAACTTTACATCTTCAATTGGTGTAAATTTCTTTAAAGATGAGACTATGTCTTGGTTGAAAATTAAATGTTCGTTTATAGCAGGCACCGAAATTTTGCTAATTGTATCTATATCATCCACATCATATGAAGATTCAACTTTCCAAAAAATCTCGCTGATAAATGGCAATGTATCGGGATATATCCAGTAATAAAATTCGTTTTCTAAGCCAATGCGGAGCGTACCAGGAATATCTATACAAGTAAGTTTATTTGGGAGATTAAATTTAATATACAACGGATATATATTTTGATACCCTAAATTGATAAACAATCTTGTTAGTTTCCTATAAAAGATTTTCCTCCCATAGTACAAGAATGCAGTGCGGGAATCTGATTCGTTAGTCGTATCAAGCACAGTTTGATTATCAATAATCAAACGTTCGAATACATTTATGGCATCTGGAATACTTTCTTTGTCAATTCTGTTATAAGTGGCTTTTTCTAATTCAAGCACAAACGTATGGTTATCTTCAGATAAGAATCTAAGGTTAGCATACTTAAATAAAATTTTAGAATTTGCGTCTGTGTGCGCCGCCTGATGAATAAATTCCAAAAAATTAGACTTCCCCGCACCGTTCTTCCCAATAAGAATATTCAACCCCTTTTGAAAATCTATAGTAAGGTCTTCAATAGACTTATATCCCTTAAGGTGAACTTTATCAAGATAAACTCGTGGTCGCTCTGCAACTTCAGTAGGCATAAATATAAACCAATGATTTAATACAAATGTATTCGTTTTTAAATATAAACAATCTTTGAGTTGTTTATAAGTCAGCTAACACCACGTTATCGTCAATTTCCCAAAAACCTTTCGCTTCGCATGTTGCTTTCCCCTCTAAACAATCGTATTTTAGCATACATCAAAAGCCCTATCTATGCAAGATTACCAACAACAACTCTTAAGTATGTTTGTGCCCGAGGAGGAAATTCCCGAGCAGCACCGTATAGCAGAAATCCACCAGCGCGAATATTTGGTTAACGGCGAAATGCGCCAATGGGATGGCGACGTGAGCGAGGTGTATTCGCCCGTAATGCTGCCCGATGCTGATGGCGTGCTGAAACGTAAGCTGATTGGCACCTATCCCGTTTGCGGAGAATATGAGGCCATGGAAGCAATGGAAGCTGCCCTGAAAGCCTACGACAACGGCCGCGGCGCGTGGCCTACCATGAGCATTGTAGACCGTATCAAATGCATGGATAAATTCGTGTATAAGATGATTGAGCAACGAACGCTCATTGTAAAACTCATTATGTGGGAGATTGGCAAATCTTATGCAGACTCTGCCAAAGAGTTCGACCGTACGGTGGAGTACATCAACGCTACAATCGATGGGTTAAAAGATATTGACAGGCAATCTTCCCGTTTCGAAATGGCGGAGGGACTGGTAGCCCAGATACGCCGCTCCCCGCTCGGTGTGGTACTGTGCATGGGGCCGTTCAATTACCCGCTTAACGAAACCTTTACTACGCTGATACCCGCCCTTATAATGGGCAATACCATTTTATTTAAACCGCCTAAGCACGGTACGCTGTTGCACTACCCGTTGCTGGAGGCATTCAGGGATGCCTTCCCTAAAGGTGTCGTAAACACTGTTTACGGCCGAGGTGCCGTAGTTACGCCCGGCCTGATGGCGACCGGTAAGATCAACGTGCTGGCCTTTATCGGCAGCAGCAAGGTTGCTAACGACCTGAAGAAACGGCATCCAAAAATTAACCGTCTGCGTGCGGTGTTGAGCCTGGATGCTAAGAACGCCGCCATCGTTACCAAAAATGCCGATCTTAAGCTTGCCGTTAGCGAGTGCATATTGGGTGCCTTATCTTTCAACGGGCAGCGCTGTACGGCCATCAAAGTAATATTTGTACAAAAGGAAGTGGCAGACGACTTTTTAAAGCTATTAAGCGAGGCCGTAAGTGCATTGAAACCCGGCCTGCCCTGGACAGATGGCGTAAAGCTTACCCCGCTGCCCGAGCCGCATAAACCCGATTACCTTAAAGAATGCATAGCGGATGCCATTTCCAACGGAGCCAGCGTAATGAACGAGCACGGCGGCGTAACTGCCGAATCGTTCGTTTTCCCGGCGGTGGTGTACCCGGTTAACGAGAAAATGAAGCTGTACCGAGAGGAACAGTTTGGCCCGATCATCCCGGTGATACCATTTGAAGATATTGAGGAAACTATCCAATACCAGATAGATTCGCCGCATGGCATGCAGGTGAGTATCTTCAGTAACGATGCCAAGGAGATTTCGGCACTGATAGACCCCTTTGTGAACCTGGTGAGCCGCGTAAACATCAACAGCCAGTGCCAGCGCGGGCCGGATGTATTCCCCTTCACGGGGCGCAAGGATAGCGCAGAAGGAACCTTATCGGTACATGATGCATTGCGCTCGTTCTCTATCCGCTCACTGGTGGCAACCAAAATGAACGAGATTAATAAGCAGCTCATCAACGAGATTGTAAATGATAACGATTCGAATTTTTTGAGTACGAAGTATATTCTTTAGTCAATAGTCCGTGGTCCATAGTCGATAGTAGCTCAACTATTTTCCGGCTATGGACTAAGGCCTATAGATGCTCAATTCCTTTTCCGGCTATGGACTATCGACCATTGACTATGGCCTTTTCCCCTCCCACCTATTAATAACCTCCGCCAACAGCAAATTAGGTACCCAGCTCGCGAATGCAATGATGAGGTAATTATGCTCAAAGCCAACGCCATGTCCAAACGTGGTAAACAGCCAGATGTAAAACCTAAGCGTTACCGCGCCGAAAGCCAGTGCATAGCTGCGGCGCATCATCTTTTTATGGTCGCCTATGCGGCCCTTCATCACCAATAGCCAGGCTGCAAGAGTGCAGGCTACCCAAAGCGTGTTTTGTATTAAAAAGGATGCGAACACGCCCGCTCCACGGCTTACGAAGAGTGTCATTACATAAGCCCCCGGCGCTGCAAAAAACAGGACGCCAAACACATAAATTTTGCCCAGCGTTTTGTGCAGCGGGCGGTTATTGTAAACTCTTTTTGAGAACTGGAAAAAACCTGTAATAAGAATTACACTACTGCCAAAAATATGGCAGTAAAATGCAGGCAGGTACCAGCCCGTTTGTATAGCTTCTTTCTTTATCTGTAAAAAGACGGTGTTTTGGCTAAAAACAAGGTATTGTAAAATGGTACCGCTACTAAGCAGCAACACCCACAAAAAAGCTAGAAGCCGTAGCACTTTAGTTATAATGCTCATCTCAACGCCAGCGTTGCGGCTTTCTTAATTTTCAGCTTACTGTTTATCCACTCTATGTTGTATTTATCTACCACGGTCAGTGAATCGTCAACGTTATCGTGCATTACTGTATCCTGCTGATTGAATTTATATCTGAAAATATCGTTCCATCTTTCATTTTTGAACTTGTAATTATAAGAGGCGTATATCTCGTTTTTCATTACCTGTAATATCTCGGGTGTTAAACGATCGAAAGTAGCGTCGATGCTTTTACCGGATTTTGAATTATATTTTGTAACCATATAGCAGCCCCGTAGGTAAGAGTCGTCTAACTTAACAAACTGGGTAGGGAATTTTCGCGCTGTTGCCAATGGCACTAATTTACCGCCTTTAATTTGCAGGTAATAATAATAAGGTGCTTCATTCATGTAAGTATTGGTATCTAACAGTTCCTGGCTAAATATTGATGTAGTTTTAAACTCAAATAACGAATCGTTTATTGCTTTTAAACTATTTTCGTTACAGGTGCCGCTAATTGTACCACCCCCTTCACCCCCGCCAAAATAATTTGTACCCTGGAATGAGAAAACCTTATTTTGCTTTTTATCTATCACAAGTACATTTTTTGTTTGATATAGGCTGGCGCGGCTGCCCAGGTAGTCATCAACTACCGAGTGAAAGATGCTTTCAAACCAGCTTCCTTCTTCCTTATTTCCGGTACCGTCGTAGCTCACTGCTATCGATCCACTTCCTTCGCCTTCCCCTGATTCGTCTTCCACAAATTTCCTTAGCGGATTTTGTAGATTAATGAACTTATCAAGAATGTTCCATTCTACCAGGTAAGACGGAGAAACCACAAGCGATGTAAACCGGTCTCTCGAGTTATATTCCATCAGGTTTCGCGTAGTTTTGTCTGATAAGGTGTAGTCTTCGTTATAATGCTTAACCTTGGGCAATACTTCGGCTATTTTAAAATCGACTATTTTTTCGCTAAGCGTTAGGTCTTTCTTCAAATAAAAAAAATCGCTTCCGCTATTTAGCAGGCCAATGTTATCACCATCACTTAAAGGTAAAACCATGTCGTAGGAGACGGGGACAACCAGTTTTCCTGCCATATCATAAAAACCCTTTTTTCCGCCCTTTTCCACCTCTATGAGGCTGTCGATTGTGCCTCCAATATTGTGCACCAAATCGTATTCAACCGGGATAACCTCTTTTAAATCCGGATTCACCAGCCCCATTTTAAAATCAGACTTCTTCGTTTTCTCATTGGCGTACTCGTCCCGGTATTCCCAATAATAATTGTCTGTAATTTTGCCCTTTATTACAAAATACCATGCTTTTTTATCCACATGCTGAAACCATAGTACGCTATCGTATTTGGTTTGTAATTGCTTGGCAACTTTAAAGGCAGCCAGCGTTTCCGGGCTGTAAAGATCCGTTTCGGGCACGGTAGCATTAATTACCTTATTTTGATAAAGGGCATAGTCCGACGCAAAATCGTCAGCCTTTACACCCACTATTTTATATGTTTCGCCAGCCACCTTGTGCAAGGTAAAATTGATATGCGATGCAGCATCCGGTAAACTATCATGCTTAAATTTCGCAGGGATAACGGCCACCACTGCCTGAGGGTTGGTAAAATCGATACCTACTGCATCTATATCCAAATCCACTTTAAAAAGTGCCTTGCCCTTACTGTCCGGGCCACTTTTACCGGCAAGTAGTTTTATCAGCTTTTTGTTCGCCGCCTTATTTTGGCCGTCTTCAAAACAGGTGAGGGCGGCTTTGGTTTTCCCTGCTTTTATGTTGGCATCAAAATGTTTAAGGAAAGCGATAATGGCAGCCTTTTTGGTTTTCTTTGCGGTTTTGCAGGCGGTTATAAAAATGCCGCAGCCAATTACAAATGCCAGCGCGGCCACAATTAGGATAGGTTTGGTTTTCATACGATAATGATAGGCAAATAAAATTATTTTAGGAAAAAATGAGCACGAATCGGATATCAACAAGTGTTAAGTACCTACTATCGTGTAACCTAAACACTATAGCTATCCTCTATACGCCATAGATATTTCAGATAAAAGCCGAAGCTTTAAAAGCGTATATTTGTTGCATAAATTTTAACAAAACATCCATTATGTTAACAATAGGACAACAATTCCCGAAGTTTTCTAAAATAGCCGTAACAAGCCTCGAAAAAGGCAAAGAGTTTGAAACCATCACTTCAGACTTTCTGGTAAATGATGATAACGTTTGGACCGTAATGTTCTGGTGGCCAAAAGATTTTACTTTCGTTTGCCCTACAGAAATTGCTGAGTTCAACAAAAACTATGGCGAATTCCGCGACCGCGAAACCCGTTTAATTGGTGCTTCTACCGATTCTGAATTTGTACACGCTGCCTGGAGAAGAGATCACGACGACCTGCGCGACCTTAAATTCCCGATGCTGGCCGATACTTCTAAATCATTGGCAGAAGACCTGGGCATTTTAGAGCCTAACGAAAAAATTGCTTACCGTGCTACTTTTATTGTTGACCCTACCGGCATCATCCGTTGGGTATCGGTAAACGACCTGAGCGTTGGCCGTAACGTAAAAGAAGTTTTACGCGTGCTTGATGGTTTGCAAACAGATGAGCTTTGCCCTTGCAACTGGGAAAAAGGCCAGGAAACCCTTACCGTTTAATTTAATACCCCTATATATATGGCCCTTGCACCCGTTGGGAGCAGGGCTTTTTTATACCATAACATCTTTAACATCATGAACGAAAGTACCGAACTGATACAAGAAATACTGCAAAGCCTCGGCCTTGATGTGGCTTACCGCACCGCCAGCCTTACATTGTTAGAAAAAGGCGAATCGCGCTATCTGCGCGATTTTAAGCTGAATTTTACCAGCACCCTTACCTCTGCTCACCTCAGCGAAAAAGAATGCGCCCTGCTTGGCCTTAGCACTGCTGTAAACAACAATAACCTACCGCTTACCAACTACTATACGCAATATGCCGAAGCGCAGGGTGCTACAGCTGCAGATGTGGCCGAAGCCGTGGGCTGCGCATCGTTGCTGGCATCTAACAATATCTTTTACCGTTTCCGCCATTTTACGCAGAAAGAGAAATACACCCAGATACCCGCCCGCATCCGCATGCAGCTGATGATGAAGCCGGTAACCGGGAAAGAATTTTTTGAATTGATGAGCCTGGCCATTTCTGCTGTAAATGGCTGCGAAATGTGCGTAAACGCGCACGAAGATTCGCTGATAAAGCTGGGTACTACAGAGGAGCGTATATTCGATGCCGTACGCATTGCCTCATTGGTAACCGCAACAGGCAAAATTATTTTCTAAAACCATTTATAAAGCCAAAAGGGACATTTTTACATACCCCTTTTGACCAATACTGTTAAGATGAAAATAATATGAAATTAAATTTGTGTTTGTTAATTAAAAACAACTAATTTTATAGCATAAGATTATAACACCTCTCCTAATCATAATTTTTATTAACTACAACTTTGTGAGCCCGGGAGAGGGATTACAAATTTAATTGTTGATTTTTTTGGAGAAACCGTTCAGCTGACAAAGCTGAACGGTTTTGTTTTTTAGTGCGAATCGGTAACTGCTTTTAGCTTCTTAAACGGCTGCAGGTATAGCAACGGGATAGAAAACAGCATCACCAGGCCCGATATCCAGTACGCATCATCGTAAGTAAGCAACATGCTTTGGCGTGTTACGGCACCTTCTATAGCTCCGTAAGCCATGTGTAAGGCATCAGATACCGATTTGCCTTTGGCCATAAAGGCATGCTGATACATATTTAGCCGCTCGGTAAAGGCTGGGTTATACGGGTTGATATAGGTAATCAAATCGCTGCGGTGCTTGCCCATGCGTATGTGAATAATGGTAGTCAAAGACGCAATACCAAATGACCCACCCAGCTGCCTCATCATGTTATTCAAGCCCGAACCTTGCCCAATTTCAGGGCCCTTCAGATCGGCCATAGCCAGGGTTGTTAATGGTACAAACAACAGGGCCATACCCACGCCGCGTATCAATAAGGGTACCAGCACATCACTCTGGCCCGTTTGCAGGGTAGAGTTGCTCAGCATCCAGGTGAATACGAAGAACAGGAACATGCCCGCAGTAGCCATAAATTGGGCAGGTACACCTTTATTCAGCATTTTACCAATAAATGGCATCATAAATATGGTACACAAGCCCCCGGGGAACAGCAGCTCGCCCGTTTGCTGCGCATTAAAGCCCAGCAAATTCTGGCAAAACACCGGGAATACAAACACCGAGCCGTATAGCCCGAAGCCCAATATAAAGGACGTAAACATCCCCACCGAAAAACTTCGGTGCCGCATAATGCTAAAATTTACTATCGGGTGGTCGGTACTCAGCTCGCGCCATATAAATAGTATAGTGCCTATAACTGCAGTTACGGTTAACACAGTTATATAGGTAGTTGCAAACCAATCTTCCGACTCTCCTTTTTCAAGGATCGTTTGTAAGCTACCAACTGCTAATGCAAGCAGTGCAATGCCCCACCAGTCGATGGGCTTTTTCTCCGACTTGGGCGTCTCATTGATAAACGTGTACGTAAGGAAAATAGCCAAAGCCCCCACAGGTATGTTTACATAGAATATCCATTGCCAAGTGTAGTGTTCGGTAATCCAGCCGCCTATGGTTGGGCCTACGGTAGGGCCTACTACAGCGCCTAAGCCAAATAAAGCGGTTGCTGTACCTATCTGCTCGCGTGGCCAGGTTTCTATCAGAATAGTTTGCCCGGTTGATATCAATCCACCACCCGCTATACCCTGTAGTATACGGAAGATAACCAGTTCATTTAGGGTTGTTGCATTCCCGCATAAGAACGATGCAATGGTAAATACGATAATAGAAGCCAGGAAGTACTGTTTGCGGCCAAAACGCCCGCCCAACCAGCCCGACATGGGCAGGATAATAACGTTTGCTACCGCGTAGCCGGTTACCACCCAGGCAATATCCTCTAACGTAGCGCC
Source organism: Mucilaginibacter psychrotolerans (assembly GCF_004519315.1). GTDB lineage: Bacteria > Bacteroidota > Bacteroidia > Sphingobacteriales > Sphingobacteriaceae > Mucilaginibacter > Mucilaginibacter psychrotolerans. The sequence continues at coordinate 388,016 of NZ_SOZE01000002.1, read as the reverse complement.
CAAATAACCTTGTATTTTAGGTATGGCCACGTTTACGATGGTAGTATCTATCAGCTCCAGGAGCGATGCCATAATTACCGTAATGGTAATTATCCATTTTTTAAAGCCAGTTTCAGCCATTGTATTAGTCTTTTGTAATCACCGAAACATCTACGCTCATGCCCGGGCGCAGTTTGGCTAAATCTTCTTTGCTGCCACTCAGTTTAATTTTTACGGGCACGCGCTGTACTACTTTTACGAAGTTGCCGGTTGCGTTATCTGGTGGTAGTAACGAGAATTTGGCACCTGTAGCAGGCGAAAAATTATAAACTTCGCCTTCAACTTTTAAATCGGGGTAAGCGTCAACCTTAACATCAACCTTTTGTCCGTTGCGTATTTTATCCAACTGGGTTTCTTTAAAGTTTGCGGTGATGTAAAGACTGTTATCGTTTACTACCGAAAACAAAGTTTGCCCGGCCTGCACCAGCTGACCAACCTGCACGTTCTTTTTGGCAGCAAGGCCTGTAGCCGGCGATTTTACCTGGGTATAGGTAAGCTGTAAGTTTGCATAATCTATATCAACCTGCTTTTGGCTTACACCTGTATTGGTAACCTTTAACTGGCTACGGCTGGTGGCAACTTGTTGCTGGGCTGCTTTATATTTGTCTTTTGCAGCATCGTAGTTGGCCTGCGCAACTTCAAGATCGGCTTTAGCCTGATCGAACTGCTGACGGGTCACCGAGCCATCCTGCACCAGGTTGGCATAACGGGCGTAATCCTTCTTCACTTTATCCAGACGTGCACCTGCCGATGTCACCTCCGCTTTCGCGCTTGATGAATTTGCGGCTGTTGTTGATATCTGCGATTCGCCAACGCCAATGTTTGCGCTTGCGCCAACCTGGGCAGCTTGTGCCTGCTCCAATTTCACGCGGTAATCGCGGTCGTCTATCTTCACCAGCAGCTGGCCTTTTTCAACGTGCGTGTTTTCTTCGAACATAATGCTATCTACATAGCCGCCAACGCGGGCTACTACCGGGCTTATGTCGCCATCTATCTGTGCATCGTCGGTATCAACGTGCTTGCTGAAATATATATATTCTTTTACACCGAAAATGATACCACCGATAAGTACTACCCCTAAAATGATAGGAAGTACTCTATTAGGTTTCTTTTTGGTTTCTGTTTCCTGGTTTGCCATGGTATTTTTGTATTAATATTATTTGTTAAGAGTTCCGGTTGATTTTAGTAAAGTATAGTAAGCCAGGCCTGCATCTGCTTTGGCCAGTTCCAGGTTTATTTCGGCCTGGTAAAGTAAGGTTTGCGCATCGGCACGGTCTGTAGCCGATGATATATTGCTCTTGTATTTAGATTCCAGTATTCTGTTGTTTTCGTTGGCCTGGTTTATAGAGGTCTGCAGCAGGGTTATTTTATCCAGTGCCGTTTTGTAGTTCTGGTAGCTTTGGTTCACCTCGTTTTTGATACGGTCGCCGGTGATGCCTTTGTCTATGATGATTTCCTGTTGTTGCAGTCGTGCTTCGTTAAGCTTGTTTTTATTGGTCCACAAGGTGCCGAAGTTCCAGCCGAGGGTAAGTCCTACCGATATTGGCGTAATGAATTTGCCGCTTTTTGGTATAGGGTTGCCTGATAGGCCTACGTAGTAGGCAATGCCCGATGCCGAAAGTGTTGGCGATGTATTGGCTTTGATACTTTTGATGTTTACATCAGCTACCTGGGTGCGCAGGTCCATCTGCTTTAATTCGGCACGGTGGGCAAATGCGCTATCGATGTAAACAGTAAGCGGTGCGGCGGTGTTAGCAGCATCGTTTATCTGGGCAATGTTTAGCTCGGTGGTTTCGGGCAGGCCCAGTAACACATCCATATTATAATTGATGATGCGGCGGTTGTTTTCCAGGTCTATCCCGTTCAGTTCGATGTTAGAGCGTTGCAGTTGGAAACGCAAAACGTCGTTTTTGGTAACCAAACCCTGGTCGAAGAAGCGCTGCGATTGTTTTATCTGCGCATCTATGGTAACCAGGTTCTGTGTAACTACCTTTTTTGCCTGCAATACCTTATAAAGGTTATAGTAGGCATTGATAATGTTGTACGCGATCTCGTCACGATCGTTCACGGCATCAAGGCGTGCGACCTGGGTAAGCAGGTTTGTGCTTTCGCGGGCGTATTTAAGTTTGTTGCCTGCCCAAATTACCTGGTTAAGCGATAACGTGCCTAAATAAGCATCCGCGTTGGAGGGGAGGTTAACTTTGCTGTCGCCACCCAGGTTTAGGGTGTTTGCGGGTATTTCGGCATGGTTGTAGCCAAAGCTTGCCTTGCCGGTTGGCAATGCCTGGTCTTTGGCTTGCTCGAACTGCGATACCGCGCGGTCGATCTTCGATTGCGATAGTTTCAGCGTTTTGCTGTTGTCCAATCCCAGCTTAACGGCTTCGTCAAGCGTGATGGTCCTGTCTTGGGCCGCTACCGGGTTGGTAATAAGCAATGCGGTAATCAATACAGCAATGCCACCCGCGGCCTTAACAGCTCTTTTCAATAGGTGAGGTTTCAAGGGACTATTATTTATGGTTGTCATGTGAGTTTTGTAGGTAAGCTTTCAAAAGGTTTTTCAGGTATTTTTTCAGGCGGGGTTTCAACAATTCGTCCTGTGCCTGGCTATCCAACACATCGTAGCCTAATACTACTGATGAAATATGCGGCGTGTTTATGATGTAATTTTTAGTGCCAAACAAGGTGGCTACCAATAGTTCCTGGTCGATATCGGGGTTGAACTCACCACTTTTTACCCCGTCGGCAATAATACCCTGAAAAACCTTTACGTTTTTCATTACGATAGCGGTTATCCTATCGGTAAGTTCCGATTTCTTTGTTTTGGATATTTCGCGATGTAGCATAATGTGGAAGCAATTGTTATTCACCACTTTCTCCACGTAGCTTTCGATGTATTTATCCAGCTTTTCCCAGGCAGATTTGCTGGTATCGTTACCAATTTCGGCGAGTACCTGTTGAAACATCGCTATGCGACGTTCGAATATGGCCAGGAACACACCTTCTTTGGATCCGAAGTAATAATTAAGCATGGCCATGTTAACGCCGGCCTCGCCGGAGATGGCACGGGTAGAAGCACCATCATAGCCAAATTCCGCAAAGATTTTTTCAGCTACATCCAGTATATGGTCCTTCTTATCTATTTTCTCTTTTTCCATTGTGGTTATTATCACGGCACAAAATTAATCAATCGATTAATTAATTAAAATTATTTCTGTCAGCCTTTTGTAACACATTGATAACCGTGCCACGATTTAATCGATTGATTAACTTTTTACCCGTCGGAATCAGAATTTACAGGATTTGAGAATTTTCAGAATTACTGATGACCACACATCCTGTTAATTTTTAAATTCTGTGAATTCTGATTCAGACAGTCACCCCCATATAATATTATCGCTACACTATATGCCCAATAGGTGTTTATAATATATTTGTTCTTATGAAGCGTACTCTGCTGTTTACCATCGCCTTATTTATTGTTAGCCAAAGCCTTAAAGCCCAAACCGCACCACCCAGCGACATAGGCACCATACAACAGGAGTTTAAAAAACTGAACGTTTTGGGCAGCGTACTATACATTGCCGCCCATCCCGACGACGAGAACACCCGCCTGCTGGCCTACCTGGCGCAGGAGAAACATTACCGTACCGGTTATTTGTCGTTAACCCGTGGCGATGGCGGACAAAATTTGATAGGAACAGAACAAGGCGAATTGCTGGGCCTGATACGAACGCAGGAATTGCTGGCCGCCCGCAGAATGGATGGTGCCGAGCAGTTCTTTAGCCGCGCTACAGATTTCGGTTTCTCCAAGAACCCCGAGGAAACCCTGAAGTTTTGGGATAAGGATAAGATACTGGGCGATATGGTTTGGGTGATACGCAAATTCAGGCCGGATGTGATGATATGCCGTTTCCCCACTACGGGCGAGGGCGGCCACGGCAACCACACGGCATCGGCTATATTAGCGCAGGAAGCCTTCAGCGCAGCAGCCGACCCAAAACGCTACCCCGAGCAACTGAAGCATGGCGTTACCCCTTGGCAGGCCAAACGTTTGCTTTGGAATACCTTCAACTTTGGCAATACCAACACCACATCTGAGGACCAGTTTAAGCTGAACGTTGGCGGCTATAACCCTACTTTAGGCCAAAGCTATGGCGAAATTGCTGCCGAAAGCCGCAGCAACCACAAAACGCAGGGCTTTGGCTCGGCCAGGCAACGAGGCGATGTATTCGAGTATTTCAAGACTATTTTAGGTGATGCCCCAAAAACCGACCTGATGGACGGCATAACTACCACCTGGGCACGTATCCCAGGCGGCGCGCCGATTGGAGACGAGCTGGCCAAAATCCGTAAGGATTTTAATGACGACGCGCCGCAGGCATCGGTACCTGCTTTAGTAAAATTGCTGGATAAGGTGGATATGGATTTTGTAAACGATAAAGCTATGCAAACCGTAAGGCTGAAAGCGGGTGCGGTGGAAGATTATACGTATTGGCATCAGCAAAAAACAAAAGACCTGAAAGATTTGATTGCCGCCTGTGCGGGGTTGTGGTTTGAAGCATACACAGCAGAGCCCACTTATGCGCAGGATGACCAAATGGCTATCCGCACGCAGGTCATCAGCCGCAATGGATTAAATATCGTATTGAACGGATTGGAGCTTATACAATCCATGGATAAAGCAAAAAGCCCGGCAAGCGCAGCAGGCAGCAGGCCCCTTACGCACTACGATCTGGCGGTTACCAATAAGGATATACCGGTCGGCGAATTGCAAACATTTAATAACACCTGCGTTACAGGCGGCATTTCGCAGCCTTATTGGTTAGAGCAGCCACACCCGATAGGAAGTTACTATATAGATGACGACACTAAAGTGGGTAATCCGGAAAACCCAGACGCACCTAAGATGAAATTTTCCTTCCTGATCGCAGGTAAGCCTATGACCTTCTACCGAACCTTGCAATACAAATACGTAGACCCCGCCCGTGGCGAAATTTATCAACCCTTAGAAATTGCCCCACCTGTTACTGCTAACATTACCGAAAAGGTTTACGTTTTCAACGGCCCGCTACCGCAAACCGTGCAGGTAAAACTCAAATCCTTTACCAATGCCGATGGCAGCGTAAGCATCAAACCCATCGCCGGCTGGAAAATCAGTCCCGAAAGGATAGACTTTACGGGCAAGAAGAAGGGCGACGAGTGGACCGTGGCGTTTACCGTTGTGCCTACGGATGATAGATCAAACACCGCCAACCTGGATGTAATTACCACTGCAAACGGCAAAACCTTTTCACAGGGTTTGCTTAATATCAAATACAACCACGTGCCCGCTATAACTATCTTCCCGCCGGCGCAGGCCAAACTGGTGAATATCAATTTGAAGATTGCAGGCAAACGCATCGGCTATATAGGCGGTGCGGGCGACCTGGTGCCTGATGCCTTGCGCGAAGTAGGCTACGAAGTACACCAGCTTACCGAAAGCGAAATCCTTAACGGCGACCTCAGCATTTACGATGCCATCGTAACCGGCGTACGGGCATACAACGTAAACCCGCGGCTTGCTTACGAGCAGCCAAAACTGATGGAGTACGTAAAAAACGGTGGTAACCTGGTGGTACAGTACAATAACAACAATGGTTTGGTTACCAAAGAGATCGGCCCCTACCCCTTCCGGATAGTGAACGAACGCGTAACCGACGAAACCGCGCCGGTAACCATCCTCGATAAAAACAACCCTATCCTCAATTACCCCAACCAGATAAGCCAGGAGGATTTTAAAGGCTGGATACAGGAACGCAGCGTGTACATGCTTAACAACATCGACCCGAAATATAAAACCCCATTGCAAATGGGCGACCCAGGCGAGGGCCAAAGTAACGGCGCCGTTGCCGTTACCGAATATGGCGAGGGCAGGTTTGTTTACACCTCGCTGGCGTTCTTCCGCCAGTTGCCTGCGGGCGTACCCGGTGCGTACCGGTTATTTATCAATTTATTGAGCAAGCCAAAGAATACGGTGGGTCAGTAAGGGTTAGTTATTTGTGCCGCGCGTCTACTCCCTGTCGCTCACGTCAGGGAGCTAGGCGGCTTCGCTCCTCCCAAATGCTACATAAATGCAAAATGGTATCAACTGCTTTTTGCATATCCTGTATGCTCACCCACTCCTGCTTGCCGTGGAACGCGTGTTCACCGGCAAAGATATTGGGTGTAGGCAAACCCATGAATGATAGGCGCGAACCATCGGTACCACCCCGTATGCTGCAAAGTTTAGGTTCCATGCCTGCGCGGCGTATGGCTTCCAGTCCATAGTCTACAATCTGCGGGTGCTGCGCCAGCACGTTTTTCATGTTACGATACTGGGGTTTCACCTCCAAAGTATAGCTGGCATTGGGGAAATTTTTCAAAACGCCAGCTGTAATCTGCCTGATAACATCAGCATGGTTCGCCAGCAAATCCTCGTCAAAATCGCGTATGATGAAATCTATGGTGGCGGTTTCTACATGGCCGGCCATATCTACCGGGTGTACAAAGCCCTGCATGCCTTCAGTTCCTTCGGGCGATAAATGATGAGGTAGCGCGGCAATGATCAGTCCGGCAATCTTAATAGCACTTTCCATTTTGCCCTTCGCAAAACCCGGGTGCGCACTTACGCCGTTGATGGTTAACATTGCTCCATCTGCCGAAAAGGTTTCGTTCTCCAGGTTGCCGGCGTTCTCTCCATCTATGGTGTAGCAAGCGAAGGCGGCAATCTTCTCAATATCCGCTTTATCCACACCACGGCCAATTTCCTCATCGGGCGTAAAAAGGATTTTTATGGTGCCATGCTTTATCTCGGGGTGATTTATCAACTGATAGCAGGCATCCATTATCTCGGCAACGCCGGCCTTGTTATCGGCACCCAGCAGCGTAGTGCCCGATGCGGTAATAATATCATTGCCCAGCTGGTTCTTCAGGTCGGGGTGTTCTGCCATCCGCAAAACCTGGGTGCTATCGTCTGGCAGAATGATATCGGCACCGTTGTAGTTGCGGTGCACCAATGGCTTCACGCCGGTACCGCTGCAATCGGGCGCGGTATCCATATGCGAGCAAAAGCAAATCACCGGCACTTCCGGCTTGTCGGTATTTGCAGGGATGGTGGCATACACGTAGCCGTGCTCGTCTAGATGGGCATCGGTAAGGCCCATCTCCAGCAATTCGGCCACCAGCAGGCGACCGAGGTCTTTTTGCTTCTCCGTAGATGGGCATGTTGGTGATGCAGGGTCTGATTGCGTATCGATGGTAACGTACCGCAAAAATCTTTCGGCGGCTGTATAAGTAAGTGCTGTATTAAAATCCATAGAAAACCTATATTAGTGAAATTTTATTTTGCATGCGCCAGGCATTGCAATCTGTGAATAACCTTAACTCAATTAATTTGAAAAAGTATATTTTATTAGTTGCTGTCGTTTTTGCTTTTGGCAAAGTTAAGGCCCAGTCCGGCTACAATTATAATAGTTTTGGTATTGGTGCGGGTGCCAGTTTGGTACAGCCCCTGGCAGATTTAAAGAAAAGTTTTACCACACAGGCTTACCATGCCGATCTTACCTACTATTACAATCCCTATATACCCATCGTGCTTGAGTTTCAATGGGGAAACTTAAAAGGCGGCGGCAATACCGTGGCCGAAGATAAGGATACCCGCCGGTTTGAGAATAAATATAAGGCACTGATGGTGCACCTTAACTATCAGTTGGGCGATGGTATTGATTATTACCGCAGCGATTTTCTAAACCTCCTCAAAAATTTTTATGCCGGAGTCGGCATCGGGGCTATTTTCAATAATGTGGATAGGAACCAATATAGCCTCTTAGATCCCGCTTACCTTTTTCCCGGCAGCAACAAATCGGTGAACGTTATCTTACCTTTGCGTTTTGGCTACGAATTTAAGATTTACGATTATTACGGTGTGCCAAAATTTGGTATAGACATAGGTTACCAGCACAATATCACCTTTGGCGAAGGGCTGGATGGTTATGCGGACCCCGTATCTCAATTTAAGAACAACGCGTCCGACCAGTACCGCCAGATTACCATCGGTATCAAATACAATTTTGGCCACGAAGCCAGTTACGATAAATCTATCGGGGGGAATTGAGTTGAATATAGAGGAGCTGCGCAATTATTGCCTTGCTTTGCCTGCGGTTGAAGAAGGGTTTCCCTTTGGGGAGGATACATTGGTTTTTAAGGTTGCCGGCAAGATGTTCTTACTGATAGGCCTGGCCGATGGGCAGCACTTCAACGGCAAATGCGACCCGGAACGCGCTATTGAGCTGAGGGAACAATATACCGAAGTGCAGCCAGGTTACCACATGAGTAAAGTGCACTGGAACACCATTTTTATGGGTGGCTCACTTACACGCATGCAGCTTTTAGCGCTAATAGATCATTCCTACAACCTGGTACTGAAAAACCTCCCCAAAAAGTTACAGACCGAAATAGCCGCTAACCAATAATTTGCAGCAACAAGCGCCTTATATTTGCCGCAACATGATGAAGAAAATCCCCGTCCTGCTGCTATGCCTCGTTCTGTTTACGCAGGCAAACGCCCAACTCAGCCCTTTTGAACTAAGCAAAGATAAAAACTACTCGGCTACGCATGCCGAAGTTATTGCTTATTATCAAAAACTGGCAAAGCTATATCCACAGATGCGGATGATTGATTACGGCATGACGGATGTGGGCAAGCCATTGACATTGGTGGTGCTATCGAAGGATAAGACCTTCGACCCTACACTCATCAAAAAACAGGATAAACGTGTGCTGCTCATCAACAATGGCATACACCCCGGCGAACCCGAAGGCATAGATGCCAGCATGATGCTTACGCGCGATTTGCTAAAAGGCAACAAGCTACCCAAAGATGTGGTCATCTGCATCATAGCCGTTTATAATATCGATGGCAACATGAACCGCGGCCACTCGCGCGCCAACCAGAACGGGCCCGATGCGTATGGCTTCCGTGGCAATTACCGCAATCTGGATCTCAATCGTGATTTTATCAAAGCCGATAGCCGCAACGCCCTCGCTTTTACGCAGATACTCAACACCTGGCAGCCAGAAGTACTGCTGGATAACCACGTAAGCGATGGTGCCGACTACCAGTACGTGATGACGTTGATAGAAACACAAAAGGATAAACAGAACCCATTATTAGCAGACTATACCGCCAGAGTAATGACCGCCGACCTGTACAATGGCATGAAGAAAAGCGGCTACGAGATGATACCCTACGGCGCGGGCGAAAGCGGCCTGCCGGATAACGGCATAGTGAGTTTTATGGAGACGCCGCGTTTCTCAACAGGTTTTGCCGCCCAGCACAATATGATCAGCTATATGACGGAAACACATATGCTGAAACCCTTCGACAAACGCTTGTATGCCACCTATAACTTTATGGAGCAGCTGATAGCCATTTGCCAGCGCGATGCCAAAACCATAGGCGAACTACGCAAAAAAGTGGATGCCCAGGTGAGCAAGCAAAAGTCTTTCGACCTGGCCTGGTCGCTGGATCAAAGCAAGATAGATACCATAACCTTTAAAGGCTACCAGGCTGCCTACAAACCCAGCGAAGTAAGTGGCCTGCCCCGGTTGTATTACGACCGCAACAAGCCTTATACCAAAGCCATCAAGTTCTTTAACACTTATAAAGCCACCGCAACGGTTGATAAACCCGTTGCCTACGTTATACCGCAGGCCTGGGGCAAGGTTATCGACTTGTTTAAGTTGAATAAGGTAGCCATGAAACAACTGGCGCATGATACCACGCTAAGCTTACAGATGTACTACATTGCTGATTATAAAACAGGCGCGCGGCCCTACGAGGGCCACTACATTCATACCGGCGTAAAGCTTACCCCGGTAGATAGCAAAATTAAATTCTACGCCGGCGACTATGTGGTATATGTAAACCAGCCCATTAACCGTTACATTGTTGAAACTTTGGAGCCGCAGGGCGTAGATTCGTTCTTCGCCTGGAACTTCTTCGATTCGGTATTGGGGCAAAAAGAATATTTCTCTGATTACGTTTTTGAGGATGTTGCCGCCGCGCTGCTGAAAGCCGACCCGGAGTTGCGCAAAAAACTGGATGAAGAAAAAGCAAAAGACCCCAAAATGGCGACAAGCGCAGCTGCTCAACTTAATTTCGTTTACCGCAATTCGCCCTATTTCGAAAAAACTTACCTGCGCTACCCGGTGGGCAGGTTACTAACAGATACTAAACTCGACCTGAAATGATGGAATACCTTACGATGGCCCCCGTGGCATCGGTAATTTTTGTACTAACACTGGCCACATCGCTATGGGCCTTTTCCGACCCTAATATCTACGCCAAATTTATCCTCAACCCTTACGAGGCCTCGCGCGGGCATCGGGTTTACACCATCATCACCAGTGGACTCATTCATGCGGATTGGAACCATTTGTTCTTTAACATGCTTTCCTACTATTTCTTCGCCTTTCAACTGGAAGCCATGCTTGGGCATTGGCAGTTTGGCGTTTTGTATATGGTAAGCTTGATATTGAGCGACTTGCCTTCCATCCAAAAACATAAGGAAGATTCATGGTATAATACATTGGGTGCATCGGGCGCTATCAGCGCGGTGATTTTCAGCGCTATACTATTTAATCCACATGGCCAGATGGGCCTGATATTTATACCTGGCATCCGCATCCCTGCCTGGATATTCGGTATCCTGTACCTGGTTTATTGCCATTTTGCAGCTAAGCACGCCCGAGACAATATCAATCACGATGCCCACATGTTCGGCGCGCTGAGCGGTATCCTGATTACCATTATACTTCATCATACCGTCATCAACGAGTTTTTTAGCAAGTTTTAGGAAGAAGGTTTTATCCGGATTATTTCATAGAAAAACCGGACGAATCCCGAGAAAAATCTGTGCTTTTCTGTGTTTTTCTTAGTTTTTCCATGCCCTTGTGCGGTTTTGCCTTTTGTGCGCTACCGAACGCGCACATCAGGGTTTAGGGGTGCAGGGTAATGGCCCCGGCCGGGACGCGGTTGCCATCAGCATCGAACAAAAAGCTTATGGGCTGGTTGGGGTTTTTGATGATTTCTAAAAGCAGGAAGCCCCAGCTTTTCCAGAAGCTTTCCAGCACCTGTCCGTAGGTTTTGTTGGTCCAATCGTCAAACAGCGGCTTGCTGCTGATACCGCGCAGGGGCATGGCTTCTACGAAGATTTCTTCACCAACGGGCATCACCTCATACTCGGGCAGGCGGTTGAACAGATAGTTAGAATAGAACACCCTTGCCGAAAATTCCTCGAACTGGATGGGGTGCAGGGTATCATTTTTAAGCTGTTCGTATAACTCGCGGTGATAGCTGCCGTTGGCGCCGTTATCCTGCAGGCACATCACCAGGCCAAAATCTGCTATCCGCAGGGCAAAGGTTTGAGTATTTATCTCGTCGCGGTAGCCAAACTCTTCGGCATGGTTATCCACCTTAAACAAAAACAAGCTATAAGGTTTAAAATCTTCGAACGTTATGGGCAGGTTGATGCTCTGCAGCATGAGGTGCAGGTGGCTGAATTTATGGATGATGGATTGCGATATATTGAACTCCTCGCCCTGGGCATGCTGCAATTTTATCCCGGCCTGCAATTCGTTAAAAACAATGCCATACAGCAACTTGCATACCCATTGAAAAAGTCTGAGTTCGTCCAAAGCTTTCAAGCCCTCATAGCCGAGCTCAAAAGCAGCGGCAATCTCCGCTTCCAAGGGCTCCAAATACTGTTCATTTACGGCGGCAGAGCAAGGTACCTTCAGGTCTTTATAGGTGGCGATGCTTTCGTCCAGCAGCTTAAAGGGCTTATCTTCCAGGCTGTAGCGGCTCATCAGCCATTGCGGAAACACCTGTATCTTTTCTTCGGTGCTGCTTAAACTATCCCCGGTTAAAAAGCATTTGGTGTTGCTGAAATTGAAGGTGCTGAAGGGGTGGTATATTTGTGCCGCCATGGCGGCAAAGATAAGCAGGTTTCAGACTTATTATTTTAGCTTTGGGTTTTATGTAGTAAAAATGACTTTATCCCTCTTAAGCCTCTCGCAAAACGAGCACGAGATTTATAAACGCACGCAACAGCAACTCAACAGCAATGTTGCTACCGAAGCCGATTGGCAGGCCGATAAATTGATACTGGACAACTACAAGGCCATACACCGCGAATACCTCCGTGTTTTTTTGGAGTCGGATGACGAAGCTACCAAACTGGAGGCCCTTAAACGGCTGGTGTTCCTCAACTGGAACCTCATTGTAGAAACCGACTGGCTCACCGGGATAGACGATTTGGATGAGGCGGTTATTTTGGGGTCGTACACCATCCTGAACAACTACATGAAACAAGGTAAGTTCGACGTAGAATTTGCCTGGATGCTGAGCCACTACGCTGTTTGGGATTACGCCATCCTGCAATTCGTAGAAAATAAACTGCCGGAGTTGACACAATTTGTAAACACCATAGATATTTCTAAAAAAAAGTTCCCTACCCATTTGCCCGCCGGCACCTTTGAAAACCGCGGGCAAATGGGTATTTACTGGGAATTGATGATAAAAACCGACGCTTAACCATCATGAAGCTTACTTACCAGCCCTTCGAGCTACAGCTTAAACATACTTTTACTATCGCCAAATTCTCGCGCACCTCTACGCCCGTTATACTGCTACAGGTTGCGCACGAGGGACACACCGGCTACGGCGAAGCATCTATGGTGCCCTACATGGGCGAGAGCTACGAAACCGCTCATGCGTTTTTGGCAAAGGTTGATGCCGCAGAGTTTAAATATCCGTTCGATTATTGCGCCATAACCGCCTACCTGGATAGCCTTGCACCCGGCAACCCGGCCATAAAAGCAGGGATAGATATTGCCCTGCACGACCTAGACGGTAAACTGCAAGGCAGGCCCTGCTGGGAGCTGTTGGGTACCGATCCGGCAAAAATGCCCGTCACCAGTTTTACCATCGGTATTGATACCAAAGAAGTCATTATCCAAAAACTGAAGGAAGCGGCCGATTTTAAGATCATTAAGGTAAAGCTCGGGCGCGATAACGATAAAGAAATCATCCAAACCATCCGCTCGATAACCAACGTGCCGCTGTTTGTAGATGCAAACCAGGGCTGGACCGACCGCAAACAAAGCCTCGACCTGGTTTACTGGCTAAAAGAACAGGGCGTAGTTTTGATAGAGCAGCCCATGCTAAAAACCGATATCGATAGCAACGCCTGGCTCACCGAGCATAGTCCGCTCCCCCTTATAGGCGATGAGGCCGTGCAACGCCTGGCCGATGTAGAAAAGGCTAATGGCGTGTACCATGGCATCAATATCAAACTGATGAAATCTGCCGGGATGCACGAGGCTAAGCTGATGCTGGATAAAGCCCGTGAGCTTGGTCTGAAGGTAATGATAGGCTGCATGACGGAAACCAGTTGCGCCACCCTTGCCGCCGCAGCCCTTGCCCCCCAATGCGATTTTGCAGATTTGGATGGGCCATTTCTCACTAGTAATAACCCTTATCAATTACCGGAGTTTATTGATGGTAAATGGGTATTGAGTGATAAAGTGGGGTTGGGGATTGTGGCTTAAGAAGGGACTATTTAAACACAGAGATAACAGAGAAGGCACAAAGTTCACAGAGTAAAAATGACACGCGTTGAGTTAACACGAATTCCACTAATTAAAAAGAATTAACACCAACCTGTACTTTTTAATTGAAGCTAAACATTCGTGAAATTCGCCTCAATTAGATAAAATTCGTGTTCACTCAATTCGTGAAATTAGATTCAATTAGACAAAATTGAGTTAACACGAATTCCACTAATTAAGACGAATTAACACCAACCTGTACTTTATAATTGAAGCTAGAAATTCGGGAAATTAGATTCAATTAGAGAAAATTGAGTTAACACGAATTCCACTAATTAAGACGAATTAACACCAACCCATACTTTTAATTGAAGCTAAAAATTCGTGAAATTAGATTCAATTAGAGAAAATTGAGTTAACACGAATTCCACTAATTAAGACGAATTAACACCAACCTATACTTTATAATTGAAGCTAAAATTCGTGAAATTCGCCTAAATTAGATAAAATTCGTGTTCACTCAATTCGTGAAATTCGATTCAATTAGACAAAATTGAGTTAACACGAATTCCACTAATTAAAAAGAATTAACACCAACCTGTACTTTTTAATTGAAGCTAAACATTCGTGAAATTCGCCTCAATTAGATAAAATCGTGTTCACTCAATTCGTGTTCACTCAAATCACCGCGCCAAAATCAGACCACAAATCGTTAAATTTTAATTGTCGTTAAAACAATAAAACACTTAATTTCAGCGCACCATTTTATCGTTCGCTCATGAAATCAAGAATCTTACTGCTGCTGGCTGCTATGCCTTTTTTCGCAGCCGCGCAAACACCCGCTAAAAATTACCATATCAAATCGCCTGATGGCAAGATAGACGTTAGCATAAATGCCGGCGCTACCATCAACTGGTCGGTGAAATACGGGGAAACGGACGTCATCACGCCCTCCAACGTATCGCTGGTTTTGGGCAACGGCGCTGTGCTGGGCCTCAACGCGGTGGTAAAAAGCGACAAAACAAGCAGTAAGGATGAGTACTTCAATACCCCCATCTACAAAAGGGATAAGGTACACGATAATTACAACCAGCTTATCCTGAAATTCAACGGCGATTACGGCATCATCTTCCGCGCTTACAACGATGGCGTTGCTTACCGCTTCACCACCGAGTTTAAGGAAACCATTACCTTGAAGGATGAGGAGGCGAACTTCAACTTCGCTGCCGATAACCAGGCTTACCTGCCCTTTGTGAACGATTTCCGCGCTAAGGATAAGTGGAATACCTCCTACGAGGCACATTACGATACCGTAAACGTATCCGCAGTAAAAAAAGATACGCTGGCATTTTTGCCCGTGCTGGTAAAAATAAACGACAATATTAAAGCCGCTATTTTAGAGGCCGATATTGAAGATTACCCCGGCATGTACCTCACCAATGGCAAGGGCAACAGCCTGCACGGCACCTTTGCGCCTTTCCCGCTCGATCAAACAGCTGGTGGTTACGCCAACATGAACTACATTGTAACGCGCCGGGCCGAATACATGGCTAAAACCAATGGCACACGCTCATACCCATGGCGCGCGGTGGTGATCAGTACCGAAGATAAACAGCTTGCCGATAACGACATGGTGCAGAAACTGGCCTCGCCTTCGCGCGTGGCCGACCAAAGCTGGATAAAACCCGGGAAAGTAGCCTGGGACTGGTGGAACGACTGGAACATTACCGGCGTTGATTTTAAAGCGGGCATCAACGTACCCACTTATAAATACTACATCGATTTTGCTGCAGCCAACAAGCTGGAGTACATCATCATAGACGAAGGTTGGTCTAAAGATACCGACCTGAACCAGGTAAACCCCGATATCAACATAGAAGAATTAGTGGCTTACGGCAAGGAACGCAATGTTGGCATCATCCTTTGGGCAAGCTGGTTTGCCACCATGCAGCAAACCGATGCCGTTTTTGATAAGTATGAAAAAATAGGCGTGAAGGGTTTCAAGATAGATTTTATAGACCGCGACGACCAGTTTGCCGTGGGCTCTTTGTATGATATTGCCCAAAAGGCCGCCAACCACCATTTGTTGGTAGATTACCATGGCATGTACAAGCCATCGGGCCTGCAGCGCACCTTCCCCAATATCCTCAACTTCGAGGGCGTAAAGGGCCTCGAGAATATGAAATGGGGCGTAAACAATCAACCGGGTTATGATGTAAGCATCCCTTACATCCGTATGCTTGCCGGTCCCTTAGATTATACCCCCGGCGGTATGCGCAACGCCAACAAGGCGGCGTTTCGTGCTATTAACGGTAACCCTATGACGCAAGGCACCCGCGCTCATCAGCTGGCTATGTACACCATCTTTGAGGCACCCTTGCAGATGCTGGCCGATAACCCAAGCACTTACAAAAAAGAGCAGGAAAGCACAGATTACATCGCGTCGGTACCTACCACATTTGATGAAACCGTTGCGCTTGATGGCAAGGTGGGCGAGTTTGTGAGCATTGCCCGCCGCAAAGGAACTACCTGGTATGCCGGTGCCATGACCAATTGGGACGACCGGGAAATCACCATCGACCTTTCCTTTCTTGGCGAGGGAAGCTATAAAGCTGTGCTCTTCAGCGATGGCGTAAACGCCGACCGCAACGGTACCGACTACGTACGCAAGGAAGTAACGCTAACCTCCAAGGATAAACTCACCGTAAAACTGGCTTCCGGAGGTGGCTGGGCAGCAAGATTTGAGAAGGTGAATTAAGAGCCCTTGAAAATATCGAACACCGAATTTTGAATATCGAATGATGAAGGGTTAAGCTTCATCGTTCAATATTTTATCCCGCAAGGCAGGCCCCCAAGGACTCCTATGGAGTGGGCGGCATGCATGGTGGCGACTTTTATGATGGGGTGTTAAAAAAATTTCAACATGACGGTTTTTTACCCCTCCCCGCCGCTTATCCGTTCCATAAATAGAACGGCAATGAAGGTGCATACTTTTTACCATATTTGATTTGCGCCAGTGGCCGCAAACCCACCTTCATTGCCGTCGACTTTAGTCGACGGACTACGGCTGCATTCGGGTGAAAAAAAATTCAGTTCATGACGCCCCTCGTCATGGAACTTATTTCGGCACCCCATACGGCTGGTGGGCGGCATGCATGGTGGCGACTTTTATGATGGGGTGTTAAAAAAATTTCAACATGACGGTTTTTTACCCCTCCCCGCCGCTTATCCGTTCCATAAATAGAACGGCAATGAAGGTGCATACTTTTTACCATATTTGATTTGCGCCAGTGGCCGCAAACCCACCTTCATTGCCGTCGACTTTTAGTCGACGGACTACGGCTGCATTCGGGTGAAAAAAATTGAACATGACGCCCCTCGTCATGGAACTTTTTTCGGTACCCCACACGACAGGTGGGCGGCATGCATAGTGGTGACTTTTATGATGGGGTGTTAAAAAAATTTCAACATGACGGTTTTTTACCCCTCCCCACCGCTTATCCGTTCCATAAATAGAACGGCAATGAAGGTGCATACTTTTTACCATATTTGATTTGCGCCAGTGGCCGCAAACCCACCTTCATTGCCGTCGACTTTTAGTCGACGGACTACGGCTGCATTCGGGTGAAATAAATTGAGCATGACGTTTTTTTATAAATGCGGTTGTCGTCGCGCCGAATTTATTGCTGTTTATTTCGATTACCTTTGCCTGTAAAACAGCTATCTGATAAAAATGTCGTCGCACCACATCGTACGCGAAAAGCAGGAACCCGCCTTGCTGGCCCTCGGGCTAAACACCTTCGACCCCGAACTATTGGGCCAGTTGCTGGAGTGGAGCCCAACCGTTATCTGCACTCCAGCCACTGCCGAACAAATAAACGCTTACGGCATCAAGATAGATATCTTAGTTGCCGATGAGCCGGAGACGGGTTTGCAGTCGGATGTAAAATTAATCCCCACCGGAAACGGCGATGCAATTAAAGCGGCATTAG
The DNA here is from genome assembly GCF_004519315.1 of Mucilaginibacter psychrotolerans. Classification (GTDB taxonomy): domain Bacteria; phylum Bacteroidota; class Bacteroidia; order Sphingobacteriales; family Sphingobacteriaceae; genus Mucilaginibacter; species Mucilaginibacter psychrotolerans. The sequence goes on along the minus strand of NZ_SOZE01000002.1, from coordinate 370,356 downwards.
ATTACCTTATTGACGCGGGTTATAGTGCCGTAAATATTATCACTGATGATTTTGTACTGGATAATTTTGAAGCTTACGCCGACAAAATAAACCTGGTGATATTTTGCGGGGATAAAAAGATCTTCCCGGTAATGAGCGGCTTTAAGAAATGGAAACCGGCAGGGGAAGTGATTGAGTTGCTTTCTCCATCAATAGGGGTAAAAACTGAGGGATTAACGCCCGTAGGAGATGGCGGATATCAAACCACTAACGACGGTTTTTACTGCCTGCAGTTTGAGGAGGCATTTTTGTTTGTGGCGGAAAGGGTGTAGAACTGTAGAGATTTGTATTCCGAAACCGACAATCGCATAATTGTTGGTGGCAATACAAATAACGGCGGAAAGCAGCAACGAAACGCGGGTGACGTCTCACATTTTCGTTAATCTTATTTGCAAAAGTCTAACGCCTCTCGTATTAAATCTTTTGGTACATTTTCAGATGCTAAAGCCGAAATTATTTGTTCTTCGGTCATATTGTTTTTCCTCATCATTCGAATGGACGGCCATAAGTTTTTTATCAAACTTCTTCTGGCTTCGGGGCTTTTCTTCCGAATTTCGTTTAAGTCATCCGGCATTTTTTTTACATATTGATAGGTTAGCTTCTGATTTCCTATCCATTGACAATCGTTTTGGAAGTAGAGAGCAACCATTCTTCCAATTCTGTTTGTCATTTTTTTTGCAATATAATAATCAAGCCCTGCACATATTGCGCCGCCAACAAACGGTATTAGGGCACCAAGTAGAGTCAAACTATATTCGCGTAAAATATCCTTTGTCATCTCTTTAAAGAAATGGCTCCCAAAATAAGACGCTAAATCTGCAATTACGTTTAGCGGAAGAGTTTCAATAAGGGCCTCATCGAGCGCTTTAGTTAATTCATCAGAGGGGGCTAAATAAACTGCCGCAATTTTTCTAACCATTGGCGGATAAAAGACTGTAGCTTGCATCCCTATTGAAATTATCAGCCCTGGTATACCAGCACCCGGTAAAGCCAGTCCTATAATACCAATAGCCGCATCAGTACAACCATGTACTTTTATAAAATCATTTATAATATCTTGTACAATCCTATTTCTTTCTTCCAATCCAAATACGGTGTCGGCCGCAGGATTAGTCCAATCTTGAGGTTCAGCATCTAATGTCGGACTGGTCCAATTTACAGTACTCATATCTTTTGATATAAATTTGTGCTTCAAGTGCAAGATAATAAAACACAAACGAAAAATCAAGGCCTCATAATTCTTCCGGCAAAACAACTCAAAAAAATAATTTAACGCCAATTAAACCGTTGATAATTATCTTAGTCTGTACTTATATCCGCGTAAAAACGGGCAACAACAATCATTCAAAATAAAATGACATATAAAAAATTCCTTTCGTTAGCCTTCGGCGGCCTTTTGCTGGCCTCGTTGGCTTTACCCGCAGCTGCACAGCGCAGAGGCGGCGGCGGTGGTGGTGGCGGCTTTAGTCGCGGTGGTGGTGGTTCGTCGGGCGGTGGGTTTAGCCGCGGTGGCGGCGGCGGTTTTAGTCGTCCGTCGGGTGGAGGCGGTTTTAGCCGCCCTTCTGGCGGAGGTGGCTTCAACAGGCCAAACAGTGTGGGCGTGGCCCCGCAGCGCGGCGGCTATTCGCAAGGTGGCGGTTTTAACCGCAGCCCGCGCACTAATTCATTCGGTGGGTTCAACAGGCCAAACAATACCGGCAGCTTTAATCGTGGCGGCTTTAACAGGCCGGGTGGTAATTACGGTTACCGTGGCGGCAGTTACAATCGCGGTGGCTTTTCGGGCTACCGTGGCGGCGGCATAAACCGTGGCGTTTACGCTTACCGTGGCGGCACTTATCGCGACGGTGTGTACCGTGGCGGCACCTGGGGCCGTGCATACTATGGCCCGCGTTATTTTAACCGTGGGTATTATAACTACCGTGGGTATTATAACTCGTACTATTTTCCACGAATCGGGTTCAGCATAGGCGTGTTGCCATTTGGCTACTACCCTTTCTACTGGGGCGATTACCAGTATTACTACAGCGATGGCCTTTACTATCGCCAGTTCGATAACCAATATACCGTTGTGGAGCCACCGGTTGGTGCACAGGTTAACGCTTTGCCATCAGGCGCGGAAGCTATCACCATCAACGGCGAGCAATACTATGAAGCTAACGGTGTTTATTACCGCGCAGTAACCCGCGACGACGGAACCCACGTGTACGAAGTTGCCGGCAAAGATGGCGAACTGAACACAGCAGGCGGCCAGGACGACCAATCCTATTCAGCAGGCGACGATGCGCCGCTTAAAATTGGCGACGTGGTTGACCAATTGCCGCAGGATTGTCGCAAAATAAAAGTAAACGGCGAAAAACTGTACGTAGCGCCGGATGGCACTTATTTCCAGGAAGCATTGGACGAAGACAATAATACCGTTTACAAAGTCGTTGGCCTGCCATCAGACGACGACGCAGCAAGCGGACAATAACAGATTATTATATAACACAAGAAAGGGCATTCCGGATTGCGGGGTGCCCTTTTTTGTTGGGGGGGGCTTTTCGCGATAAGTTTTGCATAGGCAAATCTATTGCTCCGTAAATAAAACTACCGCGAAATGCTTGCTGTAACGTCTATCGCCTTATTGAACAATTTAATTAACTTTGTTAATAACTTAACAACCCCACTTTATGAAAGTTATTATTAATCAGGACGATCAGCCAACAGGTGTTTTTATCCCGCTTGATGAATGGGCGCAAGTTATAACCAGTGTAAAAAGGAACACCGCCCTTCATCATTTGTTAAGCCGTAAACCCGCGCGGTCGGTATTTGAATTATCTCCATACGAACTTAATAACAAGCTGCACGGTGTTACTTCTCAATTGGTAGCCGAAGCCTACGAAAACGACCTTTATACCAGCCACTCATCAACCGCCGGTCTGCCGAATGAATTCATTCATCGATACCCAGATGGCAAGATTGAATTGGTGAAGATAGATACCACAACCGGCAGAGAGGAAATATTGAAGATCTATCAATAGGCCATGCCCGCACTTACTATTATTGCGGGGCCTAATGGGGCGGGCAAAAGCTCCTTTTCTGAAACGCTTTCATTGCCTGATGCAACCATCTTCGATCCTGATAAATCGAAAGCGGAAATATGGCACCAGTATCCAGACATTTCCGATGAAGCAGTTGAGGCCGAACTCACGCGAGTTTATGAAAGGCTTGAACAAAAAGTACTCACCGAACGATTGAACTTTACGATAGAGACTAATCTCCGTAACGCTTTCCTGTTAGATCGGGCAAAATATTTTAAAAAGAGAAGATACCAGGTCAATCTGATTTTTATGATGCTGCCATCGATTAGCCAATCTATGGATCGCGTAAATCTTAGAATAAAAAGGAAGGGCCATTTCGTTGATGCCGAAAGTATAAAAATGAATTTCGAAGCCTGCATCAAACAAGTAAAAGGATTTTTCCCTGTTATAACAAACCTTCTGCTATTAGATGCCTCGATTACGGAACACGTGATTGCCGAGCCCCGATTAGTGGCTTTGTACCGTAACCGGCAATTGGTGCATAACGACCAGAAAACTCAGCCGCAATGGATTTACGAACAAGTGGCAGAGCTTTTTACCGAAATTAAAACAGGCGATGAAACAATCCGGGTATGGCGCCCTGAGCTACCGTAGCCCCCCATTTTATTCTCCCCACCCTATATTATGTTTCTTAACTTTGCCGCATGATTGATGTGGTATTAAAAAAGGGGAAAGAGAAAGCGGTGCTACACCGCCACCCCTGGGTGTTTTCGGGCGCGATAGAAAAAGTGAAGGGCAAACCGGCCAATGGCGAGATCATACGCCTGCTGAGTAGCCAGGACGCCTTTCTGGCTTATGGGTTTTACAATAGCCAGTCGCGCGTGGCCGTGCGCCTGCTGGAATGGGACGAAACGGTGCCTGTAGACGAGGCCTGGTTCCGCACCAAGGTGCAAACGGCTGTTGCCGGGCGTGCCCATATCCTGGCCGATGGTAGTACCGATACCTGCCGCCTCATCTTCAGCGAATCTGATTACCTGCCGGGCCTCATCGTAGATAAATATGCCGGCCACCTGGCGGTACAGGTGCTTACCAGCGGCATGCAGGATGCCATGCCGGTTATTATAGATGAATTGAACGCTTTGCTTAGTCCGCTAAGCATATTCGATAAAAGCGACGCCACATCGCGCGCGCACGAAGGGTTGGAAACAACAAATACGCTGCTTGCCGGCAATCAGCCACCAGAACTGGTGATGGTAAAAGAAAACGGGATTGCCTACGGTATCAACATTGCCGAGGGGCAAAAATCGGGCTTCTACTGCGACCAGCGTTACAACCGCAAGCTGTTGGCTAGCTACGCCAAAGGCATGAAGGTGCTGGATTGCTTTAGCTACACCGGTGGCTTTACGCTGAACGCCCTGCGCGAAGGTGCAGCATCGGTTACCAGCGTAGACAGCTCCGCATTGGCTATAGAAACTTTAACCGAAAATATCCGATTGAATGGTTTTGGAGAGGCCGCGCACAACGCCATTAAATCAGATGTGAACGCCCAGTTGCGCAAATTCAGAGACGAGGGAGAGACGTTCGATATCATCGTGCTTGATCCACCTAAATATGCGCCGTCGCGCTCAGCATTGGATAGGGCCTCTCGGGCTTATAAAGATTTGAACCGCCTGGGCATGCAGTTATTGAACAGCGGCGGCTTGCTGGCTACCTTCTCCTGTTCGGGTGCTATGGATATGGAAACTTTTAAACAGGTGCTCGCTTGGGCCGCTTTGGATGCCGGGAAGCAGGTGCAGTTCATCTACCAGTTCCACCAGCCGGAGGATCATCCGGTGAGGTCGTCCCTCCCGGAAGGGGAATATTTGAAGGGGTTACTTTGCAGGGTTTGGTAAACACCCCCCCTCGTCTTTGCAAGCGATAGCGTGGCAATCCTCTGCAGGCAGAGCGAACCTGCAAATCCGACCTGCCTGCCGAGGATTGCTTCGTGCCTCGCAATGACGCGGATTTATAGGCAAAAAAATATCGAGCAGCGAAATTTTAGCTTCACTGTTCGATATCATTTCATTTTTTTGGCAGAGGGGCGCTGCCAACCAGATAAACTCAAGTAAACGTTACTCCAAGGTGATCTGCCTTTTTATGCTTTCTTCCAATGAAATAAAAGTCTCGGTACGTTGTATGCCTTTTACGCTTTGTATCTGCTCGTTCAAAACTTCGCGCAGGTGGTTGGTATCGTGGCAAACAATCTTGGCGAAGATGCTCCAGCTACCTGTTGTATAGTGCAGCTCCACAATTTCGGGTACCATTTTCAGCTGTTTCACGGCCTCGTTGTATTGCGAGCCTTTCTCCAGGAAGATGCCCAAAAACGCAGTAACATCATATCCAAGCTTCTGCGGGTTCACTTCAAGGCTCGCGCCCTTTATTACGCCCAGTTCTTCCAGCTTTTTCATCCTAACGTGGATGGTTCCGCCGGAAACAATCAACTCTTTTGCAATCTCCGTGTACGGAGTTGTTGCATTTTTCATCAAAATCGACAAAATCTGTATATCCAGATTGTCAATTTCTAAATTTTGGGGTTTCCTGTGAGGCATATATTTTAATATCTATATTCAAATACAAGTTTAATTAAAATTACAGTAAAAATAAAAATATTTTGTTGAAATATTTGCAAGGAATAGCAAAGTCCTTTAAATTTGTAACAAGCAAATGAGAATTGCTGTTTGTTCTTTAAAAAAAAATAAATTGTTGGGTGGTGAAATTTTTGGCAGACACACCTCCTTGTCGCGGTGGCGGAGATCATGGAAAACCCGAAGCGGGCTAACCACTCTGTGAAGGTTCGAACCCTTCCCCAACAGCAAGCTAAACGCAAGGTTTAGTTTATATCCTGTAGGATGGTGAAATTTTTGGCAGACACACCTCCTTGTCGCGGTGGCGGAGATCCTGGGAAACTCTTAGCAATAAGAATAACCACTCTGTGAAGGTTCGACCCCTTCTCCTACAGCTCTTCTCATAATTTAGGTTTATAATTGGTTAGTAAAGGCCCCTGCCCATCAGGGGCTTTGCTGTTTTATAAGGTTTTGTAATCCGCATCGATTTTATTGTGGATTGAAACCATCGATATTAATAGCTAATAGCAATAAATTTTAAGAATAGTGCAGGGCGGACAAGGGCGCGCAAAGAACCCCAACGGTAATAGCTACCGACATTTTGCGTCGTTGTCGCGAAGATGATTATGCTTTGTAAATAATAGTCGGCTTTTGAGCGGGGGTCAAGTAATGAACTATAAAATATCCCACGGTGAAATGTTTTTGCCAAACTGCACAGCCAACACAACGACATGCAGCGTGGCTATCTAAAATGGCTACTTCTATGATGGGGTCCTGAAACACGTTCAGAATGACGTTTTATTGTCATTCTAAACACGAAAGGCCTGCAACCGCTACTGCTACGTTTTCCTTAACCCTACCGCCCCTTTTTTGCATCGGGGAATTTCATGCGGTAATCTACATCAACTGCACCCTTAGAGATATCGTTCAGCTTTTTTTCTATCAGGCGTTTGCGCAGGGGGCTTAGCTTATCGGTAAACAGCTTACCTTCTATATGGTCGTACTCGTGCTGTATAACGCGGGCCGCCATGCCTTTAAAGGTTGCTTCGTGGTGTTTCCAGTCCTCGTCGTAATAACTCATACGGATCACCGGCTTGCGCGATACATCCTCGCGAATATCGGGTATGCTGAGGCAGCCTTCGTTGAACGACCACTCAGTGCCTGTCTCCTCCAATATCTCGGCATTAATGAAGGCCTTTTTAAAGCCCGCCAGCTCAGGTTCTTCATCGTCGAAGGGTGAAATATCTACCACGAACAAACGCATGCTCATACCTATTTGCGGGGCAGCTAAACCCACACCGCGCGCGCCGTACATGGTATCGTACATATTGCTAACCAGTTCTTTTATATGTGGATACTCATCAGGCTCAATAGCCGGGGCCTTACGCCTCAAAACCGGGTCGCCGTATGCTACGATAGGATATTTCATCCTGCAAAAATAAGCGATTTATTACTTAGGCTCAAATAATAAGGTTATCATACGGTCATTATCAAAAATTTCGTTGCTAATTTCAAGTAGATCTTCAGCACTCACAGCGTTTATTTTAAAGAAAATATCCTCAAGTGAATCGATGTGGTTAAAATCGAGCAGGCTTTTAGCCATGCTGATAATGAGGCTCATTCGGCTCTCCTCGGCCAGTGCAATCTGCCCGATGAATTTCTCCTTGGCTTGTTTCAACTGCACGGTGCCTATTTTGTTATCGCGCAGTTTTTTCAGCTCCTTGTGTACCAGCTTAAGGGCTTTTTCGGCCTTGCCGGCATCAGTACCGAAATAGATAGAGAAGATGCCCGTATCGGTAAGCGAGGTGTAATTACTCTCTATGGTGTAAGCTATACCGTGTTTCTCGCGAATCTCCAGGTTTAGGCGATTGCTCATGCCCATACCACCAAGCAGGTTGTTCAGAAGCAATAAGCCATATTTGTTTGCATGTGCCGATGGATAAGCGCGCCCGCCCAAAATGCAGTGTGTTTGCGATATGGGTTTTTGCACCACGTGCTGCCCGCCCGGTGTGATTGGAGGAACTATGCGGTGTTTTTGATTGGTGTTCTCGGGCACAAGGCCGAAGTATTTCTCGCAAAGCTTTATCAGTTTGCCAAATTCGTAATCGCCGTAAACCGCAAACACCATTTGGTGGGTGTTATTATTGGTTTGCATAAAGGCACTGATGTGGTGCCGGTTGATGGCGGCTACAGATTCGGGCGTGCCTAATATATTCTGGCCTATGGGGTGCCCGGCGAAAAGGTATTCCTCAAAATCGTCTTGTATCGCTTCTTCGGGCTGGTCAAGGTAGCTGGATATCTCGTCCAATATTACACCGCGTTCTTTTTCCATCTCTTCTTCGGGGAAGGTGGAGTGGAATAGGATATCTTCGAACAGGTCTACCGCGCGCTCCAGATGTTGCTTCAACAGCGAAGCGTGTATACAAGTGTACTCTTTGGTGGTGTAGGCGTTAAGGTCGGCACCAACCAGCTCAAGCCGGTTAAGTATCTGAGGCGTATTGCGGCGTTCGGTTTCTTTAAAAAGCATATGCTCTATAAAATGCGCAAGGCCTTCCTGTTTAGGCAGTTCATCGCGCGAGCCGGCATTTACTATAAAGCAGCAATGCGTTATGGGCGATGGCGAATATTTGAATAATATGCGGATGCCGTTGGGCAGGGTGTGTATCTGGTGGTCTGTCATGTGCAGTGGCAAAGATAGCGTTTATACTGATTGCACGCTGTTTTAGTGGATGTTAGCCCTGCTTTTGACGCGCCAATGGCGCAAAAGAAATTTGCATTTCTATTGAATTTTACTAACTATATGCCACCAATTATAAGCTTTCAGCCCTTGTTTAACACCAGCAAAGTTGCTGCTAATATCTACCAACCGAAAATACGGAGCTTAGAGATTGCACTACTTGTTTTTACTACAATCAGGCGAAAAAATCTTAACTGCCCGCATTAGGACCAATTGCCTGCACCTAATGTGCAGGCAGGGGCATTGTGTGGTTTTTAACTGTGTAAAGAAAATAATGGGCTAACAGGCATTATATTTTCGTTTGATGACGAGATTTTTACAACGCGATATGCATATTTATTTTATTTTAGTACGATGAAAGTACAGATAGCCGACCTGGAATTTGAGCCGCTGATATCATACGAGGAGATACAACAACGCATTAGTGAATTGGCGCAGCAGATAAATGAGGACTTCGCAGGCAAAGAGCCCATATTTGTAGGTATATTGAATGGTAGCTTTATGTTTATTGCCGATTTGGTAAAAGAGATAACGCTGCCCAGTCAGGTTACCTTTACAAAGCTGGCTTCGTACTTCGGCGGGGTATCAAGCACGCAAACCATACGCGATGATTTTGACCTTACCGGCAACATCGAAGGTCGCGATATTATCCTGATAGAAGATATTATAGATACAGGCAACACCATACGCTACCTTATCGAAAAATTAATGGTACGCAAGCCTGCGTCTATAACAGTGGTATCGCTGCTATTTAAGCCCGATGCGGTTATCTATAGCGTTGAGGAGTTGAAATATGTGGCCTTCCAGGTGCCGAATGATTTTGTGATAGGCTACGGGCTTGATTACCGTGAGATGGGACGCAACCTGAAAGGTATATACCGCAAGTTGGGCAAATAGACGCAAAGCTTCGGTTTTCCGTCATCCCATAAACACATCTTTGGCGCTCCCTGAATAATACCTGCGTATTTCATAAATTTGCCTTCCTCAAAAATTAAGGCATTGAAAAACAACATCCTCATCGTTGATGATATACACCCGGCTTTTATACAACGTGTAGAAGCTGCGGGTTACACCTGCAATTACCAACCCACCATCACCACCGCCGAAGCCATAAATATACTAAACGGTTACGATGGCCTGGTTATCCGCTCCAAATTCCGGGTAGATCAGGCTGTAATAGATGGCGCACCCAACCTGCGCTTTATTTGCCGCGCCGGGGCAGGCATGGATAATATCGACGAAGCATACGCCATTCAACAAAACATTACCCTCATCAACGCTCCCGAAGGCAATTCTGATGCGGTAGGTGAACATGCCATAGGCCTGCTGCTATCGCTTATGAACAACATCAACATAGCCGATGCGCAGATACGCGCGGGCAGCTGGCAGCGCGAGGCCAACCGGGGCCACGAGCTGAAAGGAAAAACGGTGGGCATTATTGGTTACGGCCACATGGGGCAAAGCTTTGCGCGCAAGCTATCAGGCTTCCAGGTTGGAGTGTTGGCCTATGATAAATATAAAACCGGTTTTAGTGATAAATATGCCCGTGAGGTAAGCATGGAAGAAATAGTAAGATACAGCGATGTGCTCAGCTTCCACATTCCGCTTACCGCCGAAACCAACGGACTGGTAGACGATGAATACCTGTTCCATTTCAAAAAACCCATTTTCCTCATCAATACCTCGCGCGGCAAAGTGGTGAAAACAAGCGCTGTACTGAACGCCATCAGGCAAGGTAAAATCATAGGTGCCGGGCTGGACGTGCTGGAGGTGGAGAAATTCCCGGCCCTGAATGAGCAAGCCTGGTTCGATGAGCTGCGTCAATCTGGCAAGGTGGTCCTTAGTCCCCACGTAGCTGGCTGGACTTTCGACAGCTACCGCAAAATAAGCGAGGTAATGGCGGAGAAGCTATTGGCGTTGCCTGTGAGTGGTGAGTAGAGAGTGGTGAGTGGTGAGTGGTTGCAAAATCGGTGAAGTTCTGCTAAATCATTTTTAATCGGCGTAATCTATTTAATCGGTGAAATCAGTGAATGTAAAATCCGTGGAATCGGTGACAATAAAATCGGTGGAATCTATTTAATCGGTAAAATCAGTGACAATAAAATCGGTGGAATCATTTCTCAATCGGTGACAATCCCAAAACAAAAATTTGGATATTAAAACTTAATTACCTTATCTTCGTTTTACACTAAACAAGACTATGCAGGCCGGGCCGACGTAGTCTTGTTTGTTTTTAAGGCCAACACGCTCTTCTATTTTGCTATAAATAGTAGGGCGGTTTTTTTTGGCATCAACGCAAACGAATTTTATTAATCAAGTACTATGGCAGAGGTTTCTTACTACACCAAAGAAGGTTTAGAAAAATTAAAAGAAGAATTACAAAGGTTAAAAACCACCGGCAGATCTGATATATCCAAACAAATTGCAGAAGCACGCGATAAAGGCGATCTATCTGAAAACGCAGAATATGATGCTGCGAAAGAAGCACAGGGTTTACATGAAGCTAAAATAGCCCAAATGTCGGAAACGTTGGCGAATGCACGTTTGCTTGATGAATCGAAACTTGATGTATCAAAGGTTTTGGCTTTATCTATCGTCAAAATAAAGAATTTAAAAAACGGCGCCACCATGAGTTACCAATTGGTATCTGAAAGCGAAGCGGATATGAAAACCGGCAAGATTTCGGTTACATCCCCTATTGCTAAAGGGCTTTTAGGCAAAAAAGTAGGCGAGACGATTGAAATAACAGTACCCGCAGGTAAAATAGAATTCGAGATACTGGAAGTAAGCCGATAATGAATGGTTGATTGGGTGAGCGGTGAATTTTGCTCATCCAACCAGCCAAATTTCCAACCACTCACCATTCAACATAATCAACCACTCACCAATCATGACTATCTTCTCAAAAATAATTGCAGGCGAAATACCGGCACATAAAGTTGCCGAAACCGACGATTTTTTGGCGTTTTTAGATATCAGTCCGCTTGCCGAAGGCCATGTACTGGTTATCCCGAAAAAAGAAGTGGATTATATCTTCGACCTGGACGATATCACGTACAACGAGCTGCAGATCTTCACCAAAATAGTAGCTATTGGCGTTAAAAAAGCTATACCCTGCAAAAAGGTAGGCGTAGCAGTTATAGGACTGGAAGTGCCGCACGCGCACATACACCTTATCCCCATGAACCTGGTTGATGATATGAATTTTGCCCGCCCAAAACTAAGCCCAAGCCAGGAAGAACTGGCAGCAACGGCTGAGAAGATAAAAGAAGCATTGAAAGTGGTGACACACGAAGAATAATAAGCGAGGGATAGAGGATTTTTAAAAAGAGGCGATGAGTTAATTCATCGCCTCTTTTTATTATAATTAAAAGTTCTTATCCGTCAACAACCGCTTCTTCTTCAGTATTTCGATAATATGCCTGGCTTCTGCTTCATCCAGATCGTTGCCGAATTTTACCGTCTTTAAACCGTAATCAAATTTAATGGTTCCGGAGTTAAAGTTGCTCATTAGCCCGCTGCGCCTGCGCCCAAACTGGAAGCTATTGTACATAGAAAACTCTTCCGCAGCGCGCACATGTTTAACCTCGTTCAAATCGTAAACTTTAGGCGATAAAAAGAATAATGCCTTATTGCGGATAGTGATTGTGCCCTGCCCTGACTGAATAATTTCTTTTCCCAGCAGCATAAAAAGGATTGTGCAGACTACGAATACGCCGCCAATGGTCCACCCGGTAAGCCAAACAATCATAAAAAGATCAATCGCGCCCTGGTGGCCGAACATGCCCATAGCACTGGTTTCGCCAAAAAACCAGCCCACCAGCCATACGCAGAAAAACAATAAGATAAAATAATTCTTCTTGCCAGGGATGATGATCTCTATCCTGTCGAAATCATCGTTGATTATTGCGCGCCCGCCATAGGGTGTTTCCATTTGTGATATGCGTTAGGGTTAATTGCGGATAAATGTAGCATTACCGCCGCTAAAAGCAAATGTTCGTAACATTATTTTTAGCCCGCCCTTCACGCTATTATTTTTAGTAATTTTACATTAATCATGATACAGCCTACCCTCAATAAATACAACGTCAAATTCCGCGAAGCGCTGGCCGGGCTTAACCCCGAGCAGCTGGCCGCCGTAAATAAAATGGATGGGCCGGTGCTGGTAGTGGCCGGGCCAGGCACGGGTAAAACCCAGATACTGGCTGCCCGCATCGGCAAAATATTGACCGATACCGATGCGCAACCAAACGAGATACTTTGCCTTACTTATACAGATGCGGGCGCGGTGGCCATGCGCAAGCGCCTGTTCGAATTCATCGGGCCGGATGCTTATCGCATCAACATATATACCTTCCATGCTTTTTGTAACGAAATTATACAGGAGAACCTGGAATATTTCGGCAAACTGAATTTGGAGTCCTTATCGGATTTAGAATCGGCCATGCTGTTTCGCGAATTGGTAGATGAGTTTGATAAGAACCATTTGCTGAAACGCTTTACCGGCGATATCTACTACGATGCCCCCCGCCTGAAAACCCTGTTCTCTACCATGAAGCGAGAGAACTGGAGCAGGGAAATGATTGAGCAGGCCGTAAAAGAATATCTGGATGATTTGCCTAACCGCGAAGAATTCACCTACAAACGGGCGAACGCCAAAGCAGGCATAAAAGTTGGCGACCCAAAGCAAAAGGATATCGACAAAGCCCACGAAACCATGGGCAAGCTGCTGGCTGCCGTTGCCGAGTATGATAATTACGCCGCCAAGATGAAAGCCCGAGGCAGGTACGATTACGACGACATGATTATCTGGGTGCTGAAGGCCTTCCGCGAGAACGAGGAAATTTTGCGCAAATACCAGGAACGCTACCAGTACATTTTGGTAGACGAGTTTCAGGATACCAGCGGCTCGCAGAACGACCTGCTGAAGTTTTTGCTGAATTACTGGGAAACGCCTAACGTATTTGTGGTGGGTGATGACGACCAATCTATCTTCAAATTCCAGGGCGCCAATATGAAAAACATCCTCGATTTTGCCGGGGATTACGTAAGTGCCCTGCACACCGTAGTGCTTAAGCACAACTACCGCTCTAACCAGCAGATACTGGATATATCAAAAGCCCTCATTAATAACAATCAAGAGCGGCTTACTGCCCAACTACGGCTCGATAAAAACCTGAAGGCATCGCACCCCCGTTTCGATGCCCTTGCAGTTGAGCCTGTAATACAGGAATACGAAAACCCGGCGCAGGAATTGGTGAACGTAGCCCTGCAGATAAAGCAATTAGTAGTTGATGGTGCGGCACCGGGCGAAATTGCTGTTATTTACCGCAATCACAGTCAGGTAGAAGAGCTGCTTACCTACCTGGAGGCCCAAAAAATAGCCGTAAATACCAAGCGTAAGATTGATGTACTTACCATACCCTTTGGCGAGAAGATAGTGAACATACTACGTTACCTGGCTATGGAACTCGATTCGCCATATAGCGGAGACGAGCTACTGTTTGAGATACTGCATTACGATTTGTTCGACATACCACCTATTGAAATTGCCAAAGCCAGCGTAGCCGTTTTCAAGGAAAACTTTGCAACTGCCCGCAACAACGAGCCTGTAACCAGCCTGCGTCGCCACATCCATGAGATGCGCATCAGCCCGCAAGGCAGCCTTTTCGGCAATCAGCCTAACGTGCAAATGAAATATTTGGTAACCGATATCGACGAGCTTTTAAAATCGGCCGTTAGCGTAACGCTGCAGCAGTTTTTTCAGGATGTGGTTACCAAAATGGGCATCCTTAAATACATTATGCAGCAGCAGGATAAAGGCACGCATATGCAGGTGCTGACCAGCTTTTTCGATTTCCTGAAAGATGAGAGCCGCAAGGACCCTGAACTAAAATTATCGGGCCTTATTGCTACCATAGAACTGATGAAGAAGAACAACATCCGGCTGGAGCTGAACAAAGTTATCTTCTCCGATAACGGCATCAACTTCCTCACAGCTCATGGCTCCAAAGGACTTGAGTTCGAACACGTGTTCTTCATCGGCTGCGATAAAAAAACCTGGGATGGTAAGGGTCGCAATTATGGTTTCAGCTACCCCGATACGCTTACCAGTTCGGCATCTGACGATATTGCGCAAAAAGAAGAGGCACGGCGCTTGTTTTACGTGGCTATTACCCGCGCCAAGCAACATCTGCATATATCTTACGCGGGTAAAGATGCCAAGGGTAAGGACCAGGAACCCTCGCAGTTCATTGGCGAGATACTGGCCGATACTGACTTGCAGTTAAGCTTCCCCAAGGTGAGCGATACCGATATGCTGGGTTTTTATGCCACGCAATTCAGCGAAGCAGATAAGCCCGTTGTTGAACTGTTGGATAGGAACTATATTAACCAGTTGCTGCAAAACTATACCCTATCGGTTACGCACTTGAGCAACTACCTCGATTGCCCCTTACGCTTCTACTTCCAGTGCCTTATACGCGTGCCTTCCGGCAAGAGCCCATCGGCAACTTTTGGGCAGGCTGTGCACTGGGCGCTCAATAAAGCCTACCGAAAATTGCCAGATTACGACAACGAGTTTATGCCCACAGCCGATTTTGTGCAGGAGTTTAAATGGTATATGTACCGCAACCGCGATTCGTTCACCAAAACAGATTTTAAGCTACGGGTTGATTACGGCGAGAAAATACTGCCGCCCTACTATGAGTTGAACGCGCCCACATGGAATAAAATAGCGCAAACCGAGCGCAGCATCAAAAACATTGAAGTCGGCGGCGTGCCGATAAAGGGCAACCTGGATAAGATGGAGTTTGACGGCAAGAACGTTACGGTGGTTGACTACAAAACCGGCCGCGTACGCAATGCCAAAGATAAACTAATGCGCCCCACCGACGACAACCCCAACGGCGGCGATTACTGGCGACAGGCGGTATTTTACAAAATACTGGTGGATAACGACCGAACCAACGATTGGGAGGTAATAAACACCGTTTTTGATTTTGTTGAACCCGTAAGCGAGGAGTATTTTAAGGAAAAGATAGTCATCAGTCCGCAGGATATTGAACAGGTTACGGAGCAGATAAGCACAGTTTATCAAAAGATAATGAACCATGAGTTTAGCACTGGCTGCGGGAAAAAAGAATGCGATTGGTGCCACTTCGTAAAAAGCAACTTTAAGCAGCCGGGCGGTATCCTTGAGGTTGCCGATGGAGAGGAGGCCGAATAACCAGAAATAGCGTTCACAGCGTTCACGCGTGCGCTGTGAACACCGTGAACACTTTGCAATTATCAGGTAATCAGGGCATTAAAAATTTTAGGCAGGTGTCAAAATCGTGTCACCACCATTGTTGTTTCAATCTGTTATTTTTGCGGAAAAAAAGCTGCTTTGTGATAGAAGAATCCTACCATAAAGCAGCTACAAAGAAAGAAGTGCGGAGGCCGCAAAGGCTTTGTTTTTGTATGCTATTCCGTTATTTCCTCATATCATTTACCATAAATTCCAGCGCCGCTTTATCGGGCAGCGAAACGGCGGCAGGTTTTTCGCTTAAGATCATGGTTTGATTGTCCTTGCTGTTATAAGCCGGCCATGGAGGCAGGCCAGGGCCATTGGGGTTACCGCTTTCGGCAAAGTTTACCCAGTAGGAAGATATAATATCCGCCAGTTGTTGGTCTACCGGCTCAAATGGGCGGTTGAGATACTTTAGATTATTGAATACGTATCCCACCTCGCCGGTATGGAAAGCCCCGTACTTTTTGAAATCTTCGGTAGCCGGCATGCGGCGGGTAAAGCGATACAGGTACACTTTAGCCTTGTTTTTGGCACTCTGTAAATTGGCCCAGGTAAAATTCTGCACACCAAAGGTCACATCCCTCGAAAAGTTGATTTGCGAGCGTGCTGCCTGGTCATCTGTGCTGCCGGGGTACAGCTTCAAAAATTCATCTGCGCGGCTGCCGTAGCGTTTTTGTATATCGGCGGTGTAATCGGCGGCATTTTTTAGCTTGCCTACAAAAGCATCGTCTTCGTTCCAGCCGGTTAGTACAGGCACCTGGTTTTCTTTATTGGCGGCGAATATAGCAGCTACGGGTTCCGGCAATACATAGCCATCAACAATGGGGCGGCCATTCATTTGTTTGAGCAAGGCATCAACCGGCAAGGCCCGCAATTCCACAAGGGAATTTGCGCCCAGAGCTTTGGCCGTTTTCAGGCCCTCTTGTTCGGCCTGCTGCAGGTTTCCTGCGCTGATCGGTCCGGTTAAGAATGCTGCGCCGCTTTCAGCAATGGCTTTATGGAAAAGCCCTTTGCCCAATGGCGATACTACCAGGTAATTAACCCCGAAAGCGCCTGCAGACTGCCCGGCGATGGTAACGTTACCCGGGTCGCCGCCAAAGGCTGCTATATTCTTCTTCACCCATTTAAGAGCCGCCAGCTGGTCCATCAAACCATAATTACCCGATGCATGGTTGGGCGATTCCTTAGTGAGTTCAGGGTGCGCAAGAAAGCCGAAGATACCCACACGGTAGTTGATGCTCACCAATATCACGCCTTTTTTAGCCAAAGCTTCGCCATCGTAAATGGGTACATTGGTGCCACCGCTTACAAAGCCGCCACCGTAAATCCATACGATGACCGGGCGTTTCTCCATTGGGGTTTTGGCGCCGGTCCATACGTTAAGGTACAGGCAATCTTCGCTCAGCGGCTCATCTTTTATCAAAAACTCGCGGGTATAAACGCCAAATTCGTTGGGTTTGCCCTGCATCGGCATCTTAGAAAAATCGGTACAGGCTTTTACGCCACGCCAATGCGCAACAGGTTGCGGCGCTTTCCAGCGTAGGTTTCCGACCGGAGGCGCGGCAAATGGAATACCCTTATAGATATGTACGCTGGCATCGCTGCTCTCTGTGCCCGATATTTGCCCGGCATCGGTTTTAACAGTGCTGAATGGCGTTTGTGCCGACGCAATAGCGCAAAGCAGGATAAGCGGCAGGAGGAACATGCGTTTCATTATAATTGGATTTATAGGTTTGAGAGCAATCTAAGGTAACAATATGGTGGTGAATTTTACCACAAAGAACACCAAGGGAAAACCAGTAGAGTAGAGCGGGAAGGCAATTCACCTTCCCGACTCCCTCATCAAACCGTACGTGCAGTTTTCCCGCATACGGCTTTCCTACAAACTTCACCATCAGCATTCACAGTTTTTATTTCTGCTTGACTTTCTGATATAGTTCCCCCGGTCTTACAAAACTGTATTCGACATTTCAGATGGTACATCAATTATGTCTGTCTGCTTCCCTGGAAACGGTATTTGCAGTAATGCCCCTTCGCTCCTCCCGTTTTTACCTTTCCGAGTATCTTCACTACTACGGGCATCTCCGACTCCCTCGACTAAATGGTTTTTTTTTCCATAATTACGTTAGGGCCTCCCACGTTCATGCGCTACCTTCGCACAGCACGCAACATCATATTACTCCGGGTATCTGGTAGTGACATCTTCGCCGTTTGCTCACTACCATGACAGGTTTCAGCATCTCTGGCAGCTTGACCGATACCATTAGCGTTACGAAGCCTGACTGATGCAGCTTACTGTACCGTCTGCGCGGGCTTCACACCATTCGTTTCCTCCTGATATGCCGCGCTTCCTTCAACCTGAACGGCTAATTGGGTTGTATGGCTCTTTCATCCATTAGGTATTTATATATTTACGCACGCCTCGTGGCGCACCAAAGGGCACAAAGTTTTTCTCTCTGCGCCCTTTGTGTAAATCTTTGTGCCCTTTGTGGTTAATGACAAAGCCCTATGGTTTTGCCGACAGCTTCACATACTTAGCTGTACGTGCATCTTTTATCACGCCTTTCCAGTTCAAACCGTAACCGAAATCGTAGCTGTGACCTTCGCTGTCTACATATACTTTCATATCGTGCGGAACATCTTCAAACTGTGCTTCAACCACATTCATATCCAAAGGCATCTGTAACGGCAATAAGGCCGATGGTTCTGCTTTGCCGGTAAGGATATCCAGGCTGGCCTGGCCCTGCACGCCAAAATCGGCAATGATGGCACTGGCCTGTTTTTCCAGTTCGGCAAACACCATCGGGTTGCTTACGTTTATCGATACGATTACCGGTTTACCCTTCATTTTGGCGTAGGTATCGGTCACCATAGCCAAATCGGTTACGTTGGTTGAGGTTTCCGATTTGTTTTTATAGCTGCGGTTGGTGAATTTCTCCAGCGGGTCGCCGCCGGCAATGCTGGTATCACGTGCAGTTGTGGCGGTATAGGTACCGTATTGTAAGGATACCGGCAGATAGCCATTACCGCCTGCTGCCACATCATCGGCATTGTAGCCGCCATGGCCAATCGGACTGGCAATGAACACCAGCGCATAATCGGCAGAGTCGGGATTGTCGGTCACCTTAAAATATTTCCTCACCGTTTCCATGTTTACCGGATACTCGGTTTTTTCGGGATAAGGCATACCCAGGAAGTTCTTGCCTGCCGGGGTGAATTTTTTGGGCACATAAACGGTTTTGCCGGTTTGCAGGGGCAGTACGCCGCCTTTGTTCTTCAGCATTACAATTGATTTTAGCTGCGCCTGGTAACCTGCCGCCATAAAGTCGGGGTTACCCACGGTCTTTTGGGTAACATCTACATCCAGGTATGGGTTTTCGAAAAGGCCGGTGCGGAAAATCCCGCGGAGCAAACGCACTGCTGATTGCTCGAAACGGGCACGCATAAAGGCTTCGCCATGTTCTTTAACACCCATTTGGTAGGCATCTATCACCGGTACCATATCATTATTGCCGCCAAACTGGTCTACACCAGCCATTAGTATCTTGTAATGGCGCTGGGCAATAGTGGCTTTTTCCATCCCCCATGATTTACCTGAGAGGAAGCTATTGATAACGGTTTCGTCGCCGGTTACCAGCCAGTCGGTACATACCACGCCATCGTATTTGTATTTATTGCGCAGCAGATCGGTAATAATGTATTTGTTATAGTTGTTTGCCACGTCCTCGTGGTTTTTGGTATCCTGTTTCCAGCTGATGGTGTAGTAAGGCATCACGGCAGCGGCTACGCCGGTTTTGCCGTTCAGTTTAAAAGCACCCTGGGTAAAAGGGATCAAATGCTGCTGGAAATTGTTGCCCGGGTACACGGCATACTTGCCGAAACCATAATGCGCATCGCGCCCGCCTTCGCCTGAGCCGCCGCCTGGCCAGTGTTTCACCATAGCGTTCACGCTGTTAAACCCCCAGCCATTTTTAATTTCTGTATCGCCGGTAGAGGTTTGGAAACCATCGATATAAGCCCTTGCCATATCTGCGGCCAGTGCGGGGTCTTCGCCAAAGGTGCCGCTAAAGCGGTTCCAGCGTGGGTCGGTCGCAATATCCACCTGCGGCGATAGGGCGGTAGCAATCCCAAGCGCACGGTATTCCTGCGCGGCAATGTGCCCGAAATCCTGGGTAACCGATGGATCGAATGTTGCAGCCATACCCAACGAGCCCGGCCACATAGAGATATTACCGCCTGCGCCGGCGTTGAATTCGGCGTTGGCTACCGTGCCATGCCGCGGGTCTGAACTGTTGTTGTTTGGGATGCCCAGGCCGATGCCTTCTACCAATGCTTGTGCGTTATTGTTCCACCTGGCGGCAACCTCGGGGCTTTGCACCGAGGTGATAAGCACGTGGCGCACGTTATCTTTAGTTAAAAAATCCTTTTGCTGGTCTGACAGATCCCAGGCATTAAGGCCGCTTTCGGCCAAATTTTTACCATTATAAGTCCCTGCAAAGGGCCCTACGGGTATAGTGGGTATCATTTGGTGGCGGCTGTACAGCATCAGCCCGGCAATTTGCTCCACACTCATTTTGCCGGCAAGGTCCTTAGCGCGTACGTCAACAGGTAAGCGCCAGTCTTCGTACTTATCCAGTTTGCCGTTTTTGTTGAGGTCCTTAAAGGCCAGGCCGTCAACCGTTAGAATTTTTACGCCCGATGTTGCCGAGTAGCCTAGCTTTTGTCCGCCGGTATTGGTAACCGTAACTACGTCGCCGTTTTTACTTTCGGTGTATTTGGTTTGTGCCGAAGCCAAAGCCGGTAGCAGGCCCACCAGCAGGAGGTACTTTCTTTTCATATATTGGGTTTATTATTTTTTAATTGCATCTCTATTTAACTATACGGTGCAGAGATTACACATAGGCTCACAGCGATTATCGTACGTAATTATCACGCAAAGACGCTAAGCCGCAAAGAAAAACTCATTAACCATTTGCTAAGTTCTCTGTGTAACTCCGGTTTTTTCCTCTGTGTTCTCTGTGGTTAAATCACCACTATACTGAAATTGTATTTATTAATTGGTTTATTATCAACACAAAACAGACAATGTGTCAATGATACACAATGGTAGATATTTATTTTTTAAATAGCAAGTAGTTAGCGTATTATACTAACATTATTTTATTGATAAAATTTATCGCATGTATTTCAATGGCTTCTGCGCATCGGTAAGCGTATTTGTAATAAACACCTCGTTTTAGCGATGATTGGTATGGGCAGCGTATAGGTTGAGGCTGCCTATCGATGGAAGAGGGGTGTGGGTTTTATACCGGGCGCACGCGCAAATCATTCGCAAGTAGGCGGAAGCCGGAAAAAAGCATGCAGGTGTTATTGCTTAACCAGCTCTACAGGCAGCTGGGTAATAGGCTGTATTTGTATATCTTTATAAAACACTTCGGCTCCTTCAGATTGTATTTGCAATTTGCCTTTGGTTAGTGGCTTCGGCTGTCCGTTTTCCATCTGCCTGCTGTGGTATAGTACCATCATCACTTTATCGTTTATCACGTGGATGCTGGTATCGCCGTTGCAATACAAATCCAGCGTGTTCCATTCGCCTTTGGGGTTTTCGGCGTCACCGCCTTTAATGCAATGCCTGCCTTGCGGGCTGTCTTCGCTAAAGGTGTTCATAATACCGCCTACGTTGTAAATATAATCTTTCTGGTAACGGCGTATAACGGGTATATCGGCCATGCCACCTGCTACGCCCCAGTAATCGCCGCAATTGCCCTGCTCTATCTGAAACTCTTGCGACCGCATCCAGGCGCCGTAATCGGCACCATATTTCCCAACAGAATGATATAAAAGGCCGCTATCCATCTTCTGCCCCTTTTTCTGGCCCCAGGTAAGCGCGCCCCACTTAAACTGTAGTTGTAAGTGGTAGTTGCCGTACTCCTTTTTTGTGGAGATAGCACCCCAATTCTCGCCAGATACACGAATAACCTTTTCCCCATTCTGTTTTATTACGGTAAAAACTTGTTTGGGATCGCTATTTAAGCCGATGGGGATACCGGTAATGGGTTTACCCTTATCGTCGAGATCGGGGCCGATATAGGTATCCCATCCGCTGAGGTCCTTGCCATTGAAAAGCGCCTCCCATTTATCGGATTTCAGCGATGCGGTAGTGCCGAAGATCAGGGCACACAACAGTAGCGTGGATAGTGGTTTAGCGGGTTTCATAACAGGGGTTATTGAAGTACCTAATATAATCATATTACCGCATAAACCGGCAATATGCAACAACATGATATTAATATTTATAATTCGATGCCCATACAAAAACATAAGCAATTACCGCACCGGGCGCTACAACTCAGCAGGCTACAAAATTTGGGGCGGCATTATTAATGAAGCAATATAAAACACATAAATAAATACGCCTTTAGGGAATAATTTAAATAACTTTCCTTCGACCGCAACGTACAACAAGCTGTATCCGTAGCTTTTGCACGTTGCGTCGCTGTAATTGTCAATGATATTGGCTCGGTTTTAGCCATGGGTGTGCAATAACCTAAAACGGGAACCTTGAACTAAACTTCAAACGAAGTAAAGATCCCTAACCCCCAATTAGGTTGTCTTAATATTTTGCTGCCAATTATTGAATTATTAAATGACAAACCAAAGGCTGATAGGTACAGAAAACCGTATTGAAAAACTGCTGGAAAACAGTTTTTTCGGCTTGATTTTATTGGATACATCGCTTGCGGTAATCTATGGTAGTTACTCTGCGCATAAAATCCTTGGCTGGCAAGACACTGGCTTACCTAAAGGCTCCTTTACAAACACGATACATCCAGACGACCTGCCGCACGTTAGTGTCTTATTAAGCAGCGTTTTAGCTAATGGGCCAACCCAAAGCAGCACATTCCGGTTACAACACGCCTGCGGTAAATATATTTGGGTGCAGTGCACCTTTACCAACTTGCTTAACGAGCCTGAAATTGAGGCAGTAGCTTGCAACTTTGCCGACATAACCGCCCAAAAAAGAATGGAAGCGGATTTTAGGCAACAAACCGAACAAATAAGTGGGTTGCTGGAAACCATGACCGATGGTTTTATTGCCTTAGATGAAAACCTGTGTTATACCTATGTAAATAAACAGGTATTAACCATGCTGAGCATGGATCTTTCAGCAATGATTGGAAAACATATTTGGGACGTTTTCCAGAATCAAGAAAATACCGCTACGTATAAGGCCATCCAGAAGGCGTTTGCCGAAAAAATTTATATCTGCAATGAAGATTTTTATCCGACCGCGCAACGCTGGCAAGAAAACCGCATTTACCCATCTGCTGGTGGCATATCCATGTTTATACGGGATATCACCAAACAAAAAAAGGAAGACCATCATCTCAAACTGCTCGAATCGGTAATTACCAACACCACAGATGCTGTACTAATTACCGAGGCAGAGCCTTTTGATGAACCCGGCCCTCGTATTTTATACGTAAACGAAGCTTTTACCCGGATGACCGGCTATACTGCCGAAGAAGTTATAGGAAAAACGCCACGCCTATTGCAGGGGCCTAAAACAGATAAAGCCCAGCTAGGGCATTTGAGCAAATGCTTACGAAATTGGGAACCCTGCGAAAGCACGTTGATCAACTATAAAAAAAGCGGCGAGGCGTTTTGGGTTAACTTTACAGTTACCCCCGTGGCCGACGAAAAAGGCTGGTACACCCATTGGATATCTGTTGAAAGGGATGTAACCAAGCGTAAAACCGAAGAGATACAGGCCGCATTGCTTGCGGATACCAGCATTATATTCAACGATGCCCTGGCATTACCTGTTCTGCTGGATAAGCTGTTGCAAAGGCTGGTTGCTTTTGGCAACTTTTCAATGGCCGAGGTATGGCTCATAGGTGCCGATAAAAATAAAATCACTTTAACATCTCATCTTTCCGACAGTGATGAAATGAAAGATTTCTATCTCGAAAGCGCGCAATTTAAAAGTTTTGTGAAAGGCGAAGGGCTACCCGGCACAGCATGGGCTACCGGCAATATCCAATTCTGGGATAACCTGGGCGAGCGGAAAGACTTCCTGCGGAGAGACGCAGCAAAGAAAGCAGGATTAGCCATGGCCTACTCCATCCCGCTCATTGCCGACAATATAACTATTGGCGCCCTGTTACTTGGCCTTGGCACCGATCGGTTGCCAGACGACAACTGGCCCGCCTTATTCGAGAAGTTTAGCACCCATTTTGGAACGGAGATAAGACGGAAGCAACTGGAGCAGAATCTAAATCAGGTTTTTAATTTTGCGCCAGACATTATTTGCATTATTGGTGCCGACGGTTATTTTAAGAAAGTTAATCCAGCCATGTGCAGGCTACTAGGCTATTCTAAAGAAGAGATACTGGCCAAACCACTGTTCAGTTTACTTCACCCGGATGACCGGGATGCGAGCAGAAAGCGTTTACATAGTTTCAGCCGAAACGAGCAAACACTCTCTTTCGAAAACAGGTTTCTCCACAAATCCGGCAAGGTTATATGGCTCTCGTGGACAGCCAGTAATTCTGCCGAAGAAGGCCTCGTTTTTGCCGTTGGAAAAGATATCACCGATAAAATAGAGCTTAAGAACTTATTAGATAAGGTTGCGGGCCTGGCCATGGTTGGTGGTTGGGAATTAAATGTGAAAAAAGGAACGCTGTTTTGGTCAAAGATAACCAAGCAGCTACATGAGGTTGAACCAGATTACGAACCCACTGCACAAACCGGTGCCAGCTTTTATCGCGAAGGGCATGACAGGGATACCATTATCCGGCTAATGCAAGGTGCAATTCAAAATGGGACCCCTATTGATGTTGAATTGCAAATTATTACTGCAAAAGGCAATATACGTTGGGTGCGTGTTGTGAGCGAGTCGGAATTTGTTAATGGCGAATGTGTAAGGGTTTACGGTAGTTTTCAGGATATAGATGGCCGCTTAAAAGCGCAAATAAACGCGAAAGCCGCGCTTGAAGAGCGTAATGTTATACTGGAGAGTATAGGCGATGCTTTTTTTGCCGTCGACAAAAACTGGGTGGTGACCTATTGGAACATCATGGCCGAAAAAGTATTGGGCAAGCCACGTGCGAAGATTCTCTATAACAACTTATGGGATGTATTTGCCGATTCGGTAGACTCTGAATCCTACCGGCAATATCATTTGGCGGTATCTACAAACAGGGCGGTGCATTTCGAAGACTATTACGCTCCGTTAGAAAAATGGTATGAAATAAGTGCATACCCATCAATCAATGGACTTTCGGTATATATTAAAGATATAACGACGCGCAAACTAACTGAACACCGTTTAATAGATTCGGAAAAGCGTTATAGCGAACTTTTCCATTCAAGCCCACTGCCAAAAATGGTTTTTGCTAAGGACACGCTCATGTTTCTGGATGTAAATAATTCGGCTTTAGCGCATTACGGCTACTCGCGCGACGAGTTTTTATCCATGACCATAAAAGATATAAGGCCGCCAGAAGATGTACCAGCGTTGCAAGCGATTTTAGAAGAACGTGGAAAATCGAGCCGGTTTAACTTGCCGGGGACTATACGGCATAAAAAGAAAACCGGCGAAATTATATTCGTAGAGATTAAAAGCAATGATATTGATTACCGGGGGATAGATGCCCGTGTAATCGTTGCCAATGATGTTACTGAAAGGCTACATTACGTAGAAGCCATAGAGCAACAAAACGAAAAACTGAAGGAGATATCCTGGATGCAATCACACATAATAAGGGCGCCACTTGCCCGCATTATGGGCTTGTTGCCACTACTTGATGATGCCAGGGATAGCGAGGAAGCCCGTACACAAATATTAAATTACCTTAAAATATCTGCCGACGAACTGGATAACGTGATACGCAACATAACCAACATGACTGGCATAGTACCTTATCAATAAACCTTAAGATACTTTTTCGTGCTGTTCGTAAAACCCGCTCTTCGAACGGCGAAAGCTTAAACGAAAAACTAGTGGTTTGCGGCAACAAGTAAATCAAGGTCTTTACAAGGTATACCAAAGCGCTCTGCCATGTGCTTGTTAGTGAGGTGGCCCTGGTAAATATACACCGCATTGCGGATGCCCGATTTTTTCCAGATAACGTTCTTAAGGCCGCCCTGCTCGCCTATATCTAATAAAATCGGCGCAAAAATATTGGTAAGGGCATATGTGGCCGTTCGCGCCACGCGCGAGGCAATATTGGGTACACAGTAGTGTATAACATCATATTTCCTGAAAACCGGGTGCGTATGGTTGGTCACCTCAGAAGTTTCAAAACAACCGCCCTGGTCTATGCTTACATCTATGATAACCGAGTTGGGTTTCATTTTGCTCACCGTAGTTTCTGATACCAGGCACGGGCTGCGGCCGTCATCGGCACGCATGGCACCAATAACTACATCACATCCGGTTACGGCTTTCTCTAATACAATAGGCTGTATCACCGATGTAAATATGCGGCTGCCGATGTTGTTTTGCAGGCGACGAAGTTTATAGATGGATGGATCGAATACCTTTACTTCAGCCCCCAGCGAAATAGCCGTGCGCGCAGCATATTCGCCAACTGTGCCGGCACCCAAAATCACTATTTCGGTTGGCGGCACGCCGGTTATGCCACCCAACATCAAACCTTTGCCGCCGAAAATATTGCTCAGGTATTCGGCCGCTATCAGGATGGATGTAGCACCCACAATCTCGCTCATTGCCCGTACAACGGTGAGCGTACCACCCTCATCTTCGATGTTCTCGAAACAAATGGCGGTTATTTTTTTGGCTAATAAAGCATGCAGGCACTCGGGTTGAAGGGTTGAAACCTGTAAAGCAGAGATCAATAATTGCCCC
Organism: Mucilaginibacter psychrotolerans; assembly: GCF_004519315.1. Lineage (GTDB taxonomy): Bacteria > Bacteroidota > Bacteroidia > Sphingobacteriales > Sphingobacteriaceae > Mucilaginibacter > Mucilaginibacter psychrotolerans. The sequence goes on along the minus strand of NZ_SOZE01000002.1, from coordinate 343,793 downwards.
GGCCTCATCATAGCAATCTCTTCCATGGTTGGCGGCGCTATTTTGATGATGATATCGGCTTCGTAAACGCGTTTGGTATCGTACACGATCTGGGCACCCTGCTCGCTATAGTTATTATCAGAAAAGTTGGCTGCCAGCCCGGCGTTGCTCTCTAAAAGCACATCGTGACCGTTGCTTACCAGCAAAGCTACGGATAGCGGGGTAAGCGGGATACGGTTCTCCTGGAAAGAGACCTCTTTGGGGATGCCGATGTATAACTTGTTCTTTTTGCTTTTAACCTCCAGCATCGATTCCTGTGGTTGCAGCAGTGCCTGGCGGGCAACATCAGAAAAGCCGCTATATTTTCCTGAACTCATTTTATCTTTTTTTTCCGGATGATGAAGATAAGAAAAACAACCGGCTTGAGCATCAAATGTTTTCCACAGTTATCTGCCGCGCGCCATCTTCTGCAACGGCTATACGTACGCCGGTATATTGGTCGGGAATAAGACCGGCAATTTTCTCGGGCCACTCTATAAAGCAATAATTATCGGAGAAAAAGTACTCCTCGTAACCCATATCCAGCGCTTCGCCCTGTTCTTTCAATCGGTAAAAATCAAAATGGTAAACGGGGCCATTTTCGGCTGCATATTCGTTTACAATAGAAAACGTCGGGCTGGTAACCTCATCTTTTACGCCCAGCGCGGCACAAAGCGATTTTATGAGCGTGGTTTTGCCCGCACCCATATCGCCGTAAAAAAGAAAAATTTTATTGATACCAGCGTATTTCAATATCTCAGGCGTTGCGCCTGCCAGTTCTTGGAGGGTGTTGATGTTGATATCCATCGTTTTGAATATTTTGACCTATAACCACCATGTCATTTCGATGAACAGCGGGAGGGCTCATGGTGCGGGGTGAAGAGAAATCTTATACGATGTGCTGTTCTGCTATTAATAGCGTATAAGATTTCTCACCCTTTCCCTGCTACAGCCCAACGCGTAAGGGTTCGAAATGACAGGGTGGTTATTGTTGTGTTATTAGCCAAATGTTAACTCCATTCATTTCTTAAGCGTAGCTGCACTTTAAGGCAGTCCTTATCAGCCTTCAAAGCCCCGCAGAATTTATTGGCATCAAACCCGTTAGGAGCTCTTTTAGCCAAAATCTTTTTGACCTTGTTTATATCCTCAATGGTTTTAATTATCAATACCATGCTCAAATATAAGCAAAAATGCGTCTTATTTCGGCCCGTAAGTTACAATCGGGATAATCATTTCTTCTAAGGAGATGCCGCCATGCTGGAACGTCTCGTTATAAAAATTCACAAAGTGATTGTAATTATTCGGGTACACAAAGTAGCTATCGCCTTTGGCGAATACGAAGCTGCTGCTTACATGTAGCTTGGGCAACATGGCATCGTGTGGGTTGCGAATGTGAAAAACCTCTTTGGCGTTGTAGTTGAGGTTTTTGCCTTGTTTGTAGCGCAGGTTGGTGTTGGTGTTACGGTCGCCAATGATCTTGCTCGGGTTTTTTACTTTGATAGTACCATGGTCCGTTGTGATGATTACTCTCACCTGCTTAGATGCTAAAAACTTCAACAGATCGAACAATGGTGAGTGCTCAAACCAGGATAAGGTGAGCGAGCGGTAGGCTGCGTCGTCGCTGGCAAGCTCGCGTATCATTTGCATATCGGTGCGGGCGTGGCTCAACATATCCACAAAATTGTAAACCACCACATTCAAATCGTTCTGCATCAGGTTGTTTACCAATTCGTTCAGCGCGCGGCCCTCATCTATATTCAATATCTTATGGTACGAATGCTTTATTTCGCGGCGTAACGTGCGCTTTAGCTGGTCGGCAATAAAATCCGCCTCGAACAGGTTCTTGCCGCCTTCGTCCTCGTCGTTCTGCCACATTTGCGGGTAGCGTTTCTCCATATCTAAAGGCATCAGGCCCGAGAATATGGCGTTACGTGCATACTGCGTTGCGGTTGGTAAAATACTGTAGTAAGTATCCTCTTCTTCCAGCCTGAAGTATTCTGATATGATGGGGTTGATGATCTTGAACTGGTCGTAGCGCAGGTTATCTATCAGGATAAAGAAAACCGGCCCGTTGCCATCGAGCTTAGGGAATACTTTCTTCTTGAACAATTGCGGCGAAGAGGTTGGCGCGGTATCGGGGTTTTTTATCCAATTGAGGTAGTTGCGCTCCACAAATTTGCAAAACTGCACGTTGGCCTCTGCCTTTTGCAGCGTTAGTATTTCGTGCATTCCGGCATCCTCCAGGGTTTCCAGTTCCAACTCCCAGTAGATAAGTTTCTTATACACATCTACCCATTCCTGGTGGCTCAGGTTGTCGTTCAGCGTCATGCCCAGCGTGCGGAAATCCATCTGGTAGGCCATGGTGGTTTTCTCGGTTACCAGGCGCTTGTTCTCGGTAAGTTTTTTAATGGTAAGCTGTATCTGCTTAGGGTGCACCGGTTTAATGAGGTAATCATCAATCTTGGAGCCAATGGCGTCCTCCATCAGGTACTCTTCCTCATTTTTGGTTATCAAAACAATAGGCACATCGCTGCGGATATTCTTTATTTGCTGTAAGGTTTCCAGTCCGGTTAGGCCGGGCATATTCTCGTCCAGGAAAACCAGGTCGAAGTATTGTTTTTTGAATTCGTCTAAAGCGTCGTGGCCATTGGTTACGGTGGTAACCTTGTAGCCCTTTTCGGTCAAGAACATGATATGTGGCTTCAACAAGTCAATCTCATCGTCGGCCCACAATATGGCGGTATCCTGCATAATATATCTAATTTTACCCTTCTATAACCCCGGGTTTGTATAATTTGTTGTAAAATTATACAAAGGTTTAACATATATTAACACTAGCATGGTGCTTGTTTTGTCATAATTAGGCACTTTTGCATACTATAACGCCGCATTGAACAAAAAGAAGATCATAAACGACCCTGTGTACGGGTTCATCAGCATACCGAGCGACCTGGTTTTCGATCTTATCGAACACCCTTACTTCCAGCGGCTCAGGTATATCAAGCAACTGGGCATGACACATTTGGTGTATCCCGGGGCATTGCATACCCGTTTCCATCACGCCATTGGTGCCATGCACCTGATGGGCACTGCCATAGAAACCCTTTGCAACAAAGGCGGCACAATCACGCCGGAAGAAAAAGAGGGCCTGCTGATTGCTATCCTGCTACACGATATTGGCCACGGCCCTTTCTCGCATGCGCTGGAACAAACCATCATCGAAGGTATCGACCACGAACATATATCTATCTTGCTGATGGATAAGCTGAACCAGCAGTTCCACGGGCAGCTTTCGCTGGCTATTGCGATATTCAAGGGCACTTATCACAAAAAATTCATGCATCAGCTGGTATCCAGCCAGCTGGATATGGATAGAATGGACTACCTTAACCGCGACAGCTTTTTTACCGGCGTATCTGAAGGCGTTATCAGTTCAGACCGTATCATTAAGATGCTGAACGTTAAAGACGATAACGTTACCGTAGAGGAAAAAGGCATTTACTCGATAGAAAAATTCCTGATAGCGCGCCGGCTAATGTACTGGCAAGTGTACCTGCACAAAACCGTTATAGCGGCAGAGCAGCTGCTCTGCAAGATATTCAACCGCAGTCGCGAGCTGGCACTGATGGGCCAAAAGTTCAACATCACCCCGGCGCTTAGCCACTTTTTGGATAATATTATCCCGCGCGAAGCCTTTAATGACGGAAGCATACACCTGGATATTTTTGCCAAGCTGGATGATACCGACGTAATGGCTGCTGTAAAGGTGTGGGCCGATAGCAGCGATTTGGTATTGAGTACCTTGTGTAATAACTTTATACAACGCAAGCTTTTCCATGTAGATATGGCATCTACCCCGCCCGATGAAGATTTTGTAGCCGGGCTAAGGCGCAAAGCTGCCGCGAAATATAATATTACCGAGGAAGAAGCCGGCTATTTTGTTTTTACGGATGTGATACGAAACAACGCCTATAACAAAGGCGACGGCAACATACAAATATTGATGAAGAACGGCGACATAAAGGACATTGCACAGGCAAGCGACAACAGCAACCTGGAGGCATTAACCAAAACCGTAAAAAAATATATACTTTGCTATAGTAAAGGGCTTGTCTGAACCCGAATTTTTCACTGTTAATTGTTTTTTAACGGTTTTTAAGAGGGCTGTGCCGTTATACGAATTTAAAGAATGGGCAAAATTAAAAATGCCAATCTAAAAGCAATTCTGTTAATTCGCTTAATGCCATAAAATTCGAGTTCAGAAAAAATGGACAATGTTAATAGGGCATAAACAAAACGTAAAATAAACCTAAATTTGCAGGATGCAATTTACCGCTAAGGACATAGCCTTTATGCTAAACGGAACTGTTGAAGGCGACCCGCTTGCGGCCGTTAGTCAGCTAGCTAAAATAGAAGAGGCGCAACAGGGTTCGTTATCGTTTTTGGCCAATCCAAAATATGAGCAGTATTTGTACACCACTGATGCATCTATCGTTATCATCAATAAAAGCCAGCAATTAACCGGGCCGGTAAAGGCATCGCTAATACGAGTGGAGAATGCCTACAACGCTTTTACACTGCTGCTTGAACAATACAATACGCTTAAGTTAAATAAAAAAGGTATCGAGCAGCCCTCGTTCATACACACCTCGGCACAAATTGGGCAGGACGCATACATAGGTGCTTTCGCCTACATCAGTCAAAATGTAAAATTGGGAGCTAACTGTAAAGTTTACCCAAATTGCTACATTGCAGATAATGTAACCCTTGGCGATAATGTTACCTTATTCCCCGGAGTTACAGTTTATTTTGATTGTGTTATAGGTAACAATGTCATCATCCACTCGGGCTCGGTAATTGGCAGCGATGGTTTCGGCTTTGCGCCAAAGCCAGATGGTACTTACAATAAGATACCCCAAATAGGCAATGTAATTATTGAGGATGATGTGGAGATAGGCTCCAATACTACTGTAGATAGGGCCACAATGGGTTCAACCATTATACACAAAGGCACCAAGCTGGATAACCTGGTACAGATAGCCCACAATGTGGAGATTGGGGAAAACACGGTGATTGCCGCCCAAACCGGCATTGCCGGCAGCACCAAACTGGAAGCCAATGTAATGCTTGGCGGGCAGGTGGGTATTGTAGGGCATATCAGCATAGCAAAAGGCACGCAGGTACAAGCGCAATCGGGGGTTAGTCGCCCTATAAAACAAGAAGGGCTAAAGTGGGGCGGCTCGCCGGCTTTATTATATGGCGACAATATGCGGTCGAACGTGGTGGTAAGCCGCCTGCCCGAATTAGAAAAGAGAGTTTTAGAGTTAGAAAAGATAATTACGGAATTGAAAAATAAATAGTTCATTGGTTCACCTGTTCATTGGTTCATTAGTATTGCAAAAGCAACTATAGACACCCCCCCAATAAACAAATGAGCCAATGACCAATGAATTATAAAAATGAATGTAAAACAAAGAACTATTAAAGAGCCTGTTTCTGTTTCGGGCACAGGGCTGCACACCGGCGAATTTGTAACGCTTACCTTTAACCCGGCCCCCGAAAAACACGGTTATAAATTCCGCAGAACCGACCTCCCGGGCCAGCCTATCATCGATGCCGATTGCGACAACGTTACTGATACCTCGCGCGGTACCACGCTTACCCAAAACGGTGCCAGTGTAAGCACGGTGGAGCACGTGCTGGCTGCAATGGTTGGTTTGGAAATTGATAACGTGCTGATAGACGTTAGTGGCCCCGAAATGCCGATAATGGACGGTAGTTCGATAAAATTCATTGATGCAATAGAGGCTATTGGTTTTACCGAGCAGGAAGCCGACCGCGAATATTACCACATACCTTACAACATACACTATACAGAACCCGACCGCAAGGTAGAAATGGTGGCCATGCCTTTGGATGCCGACTACCGATTTACCTGCATGGTAGATTATAATTCGGCTGTGTTAGGCAGCCAGCATGCTACCATATCAACCATAGCCGAGTTTAAAAAAGAGATAGCATCCAGCCGTACCTTTTGCTTTTTGCACGAACTGGAAACATTGCTGAAGCACGACCTCATAAAAGGCGGTGATTTGAACAACGCCATAGTTGTGGTTGATAAGGATGTAGACGAAGACGAACTTGCTCACCTGGCCAAGCTATTCAACCGCAAAGATATCAGCGTAGCACCGCAGGGGATATTGAACAACATCGAGCTTCGTCACCAAAACGAGCCCGCCCGCCACAAACTGCTGGATATGATTGGCGATTTGGCCTTAGTTGGCGTACCGCTGAAGGGCCATATTATGGCCGCAAGGCCGGGCCACGCCGCAAACGTTGCATTCGCCAAAAAGATAAAAACCCTCATCAAAAAAGAACGCAGCCGCAAGCATATAAAAGTGTACGATCCTAACATGAAACCGGTGTACGATACGGTGCAGATAATGAACATTCTGCCGCACCGCCCGCCAATGTTACTGATTGATAAGATATTGGAGTTATCCAAAACGCACGTGGTAGGTTTGAAAGCCGTAACCATGAACGAGCCGTTCTTCATCGGCCACTTCCCGGGCGCACCAGTAATGCCGGGTGTTTTGCAGATAGAAGCAATGGCCCAAACCGGCGGCATTTTGGTGCTGAACACCGTGCCCGACCCGGAGAACTGGCTTACACTGTTCCTTAAAATAGAAAATGCACGGTTTAAAGATAAGGTATTGCCCGGCGATACGTTAATATTCCGTTGTGACCTGGTTGCGCCTATACGCCGTGGCATTGCGCAAATGAAGGGCACAGGAATGGTTGGCGAAAAAATTGTGGTAGAGGCCGAGCTAATGGCACAAATAGTAAAATACAAATAAAGCATGATACAGCCCTTAGCTTATATACACCCTCAGGCCAAAATTGCCGATAACGTAGTAATTGAACCGTTTGTAACCATCCATAAAGATGTGGAAATTGGCGAGGGCACCTGGGTGGGTTCCAATTCGGTGATAATGGATGGTGCCCGCATCGGCAAAAACTGCCGCATTTTTCCGGGCGCTGTTGTATCGGCACCACCGCAGGATTTAAAGTACAAAGGCGAGCCAAGCACCGTTACCGTGGGCGATAATACCGTTATCCGCGAATGCGTAACCCTTAACCGCGGCACCGCTTTGGATAAAAACACTACCACCATAGGCAGTAATTGCCTCCTGATGGCCTACGTGCACGTAGCACATGACTGCGTTATCGGCGATAACGTAATCATAGCCAACGCCGTGCAGCTGGCCGGCCACATCAACGTGTACGATTATGCATTCATTGGCGGCACGTCTGCCGTGCACCAATTTGTAGAAATTGGCGCGCATAGCATGATATCGGGTGGATCGTTGGTACGTAAGGACGTGCCACCGTTCACCAAGGCAGGCCGTGAGCCGTTATCCTACATCGGCATCAACTCGGTTGGTTTACGCCGCAGGGGCTTTTCGGCTGCTACTATCAACGAGATACAAGAGATATACCGTATCATCTTCCTCAAAAAATACAACATGACCAAAGCTTTGGATATCATCGAAGCCGAGTTTAACCCAACCGTAGAGCGCGACGAGATCATCAACTTTGTGCAAAACTCGCAGCGCGGTATCATGAAGGGTTTTGGGAGTATATAATTTGTCTGAACTCGAATTAAACGAATTTTGGGAATGGGCAGAATTAGGAAGAGCATTGCTGCAGATAATGGCTTCTGTAAATTCTTTAATTCCATAAACGGCCCAGCCCTCTTGAGCACCTCAAAACAAACACCCGCGAAAAATTCGAGTTCAGACAAAAGAAAATGACCATCTCCCTAAAAAATATAGGCCGCAGGTTTAACCGCGAATGGATATTCAAGGGGATTGATTATACATTTGCCGATAGGGAGAGTTACGCGATACTGGGATCTAACGGTTCGGGAAAATCAACCTTGCTGCAGGTTTTAAACGGCAGCCTGGTGCCGTCTGCGGGGGATTTGGCATATACATACGAAAGTAAACTCGTAAACCCAGAAGATGTATTCACATACCTGAGCCTGGCCGCACCCTACCTTGAACTGATTGAAGAATTCAGCCTGAGCGAAATCATCGAGTTCCATTTCAAATTCAAACACTATAAACCTGGCTTGGATAAACAAGCCGTTGCCGATACACTGGGCCTCGCCGGCAGCCGCAACAAACTCGTCAAATATTTTTCATCGGGCATGAAACAACGGCTGAAGCTGGCCCTTGCTTTCTGTTCGGATACGCCGATGCTGATGCTGGACGAACCCACCTCCAACCTGGATACCCAGGGCATCGACTGGTACCTAAGCCTCATAGAGCAATACAGCGCCAATAGACTTACCATCATCTGCTCCAACCAGGAGCACGAATACAGCTTCTGCAAAAACCGGCTAAGCATTGCCGATTATAAATCGTAAGGGGCCACATACTTTACCACATCGGGCTGTATCAAAAAAAACATTGTGTGATCTTGCGCTCGTGAAGTAGCAAATATTTGCGTGCTTTATGTATGAATCACCAATATTCTCATGGGCTATAATCAAAAAAAGGGGTGCTATAGCACCCCCTTTTTATAAACACGTTCGATGTATGGTTATAGCTCTTCGTCGTGCTGGCTCATATCCAGACCAGCTAGTTCGTCGGCTTCAGATACACGCAACTTGCTTATCATATCGGTTACCTTCAATAACAGAAGAGCCCCGAAGAAAGCAAACGCAGAAACAACCACTAAGGCAATAAGATGTTTAACAAACAGGGTGGTTTCGCCATAAAACAAACCATTACCTGTTGTATTTAAACTATTAACGCTTTGTGTAGCAAATATACCCGTTAAAAGCATACCCATCATGCCACCAACACCATGGCAAGGGAAAACATCCAAAGTATCATCGATGTTTGTTTTAGAACGCCATATAACTACCAAATTACTTACCACAGCGGCAACTATACCTACTATCAATGAACTTGATACGGTAATGTAGCCGGCAGCAGGGGTTACAGCTACCAAACCCACAACGGCACCTATACAAGCGCCCATTGCCGATGGTTTTTTACCCCTCAAAATATCAAAAAATATCCACGACATGGCTGCCGCTGCCGAAGCAGTTGTTGTAGTTGCCAAAGCTGTAGAAGCCAGTTCGCCGGCCGTTAATGCAGAACCTGCGTTAAAACCGAACCAGCCAAACCAAAGCAAGCCGGTGCCTAATATCACGTAGCTGATGCGGGCAGGCGTGTGGGCCTCTGGCACTTCGTTACGTTTTTTAAGATACAATGCCGATGCTAATGCAGCCCAGCCAGCGCTCATGTGTACCACGGTACCGCCTGCGAAATCAAGGACGCCCATTTTGAAGAAATAACCATCAGGATGCCAGGTTGCGTGCGCAAGCGGGATGTAAATGATTACAATGAACAGCGTAATAAAAATGAGGTAAGAGTTAAATCGGATACGCTCTGCAAATGCACCGGTAATTAACGCAGGCGTAATAACCGCGAATTTTAACTGGAACATTGCAAATAATATGACCGGTATAGTAGGAGAGGCTTTCCAGGCCACGCCGAGCGTGTTCTGCATCATGAAGAACGATTTAGGATTGCCAATGATACCCCATCCATTAACGTCATCGCCAAAGGCCATACTGAAACCGAACACCACCCAAATGATAGTGATAAGGCCCATACAAACAAAGCTTTGCAGCATGGTAGAGATAACGTTTTTCTTACGAACCATGCCGCCGTAAAAGAAAGCGAGGCCCGGTGTCATCAATAATACGAGTGCGGTTGATATTAGCATCCAGGCAACATCGGCGCCTACAAATTTGGCTGTGTCTGGTTTAGGGTTTACCTGGGCACCCGGGTATAGCAACGCCAGGATTACTACGATTACGAGTATGCCGAATGGTACAATTTTTTTCATTTTGTTGTCGTGATAAGTGATTAAATTAAAATAGTCGGGGTAGCCACTGGTTGGTGGTTGGGTATGCTAAAACAAAAAGCAACAATAGCAGTGTTATTTCCGGCGCAATTCTTAAGGACTCCCTCAAATCAAGGGGCTATCAGTAAAATTCAATCGGGAATAGTGGCAAACTGTTGCTCCAGGTTCAACCCTACCAAAAAGAGTGGTACGGAAACAACATCAGCTTGGTTAGCCGCTCAATAGCTAAATCATGCCAATGGTAATCACTTTTCAGGTATGAGAAACCCGAATTAAAAATGGTAATCGCGCTGCCGGATAACGAATGGAAACGGATTTTGTTGGCTTGGAAACTCCTTACACGGTTTTTAAGGTAAAAAGCTGCAATGATGTGCCGCTTTTCCTGATTTTCCCGGTAGTTAGTTGTTGAATTTATTGAAGGAGTTTCATTTTGATCGAAAAAAGGAAGTGAAAGCAGAAAAATTGCCTCAAATAGCAAGAAAAATGTTAAAATATGTCTATATTTTCTTAGAGGCATAATCTAAAAGTAGAATATTAAAATGAAAATGACAAAAAAAATGACGATTTTTTATTATTTCTTTTTAAAATACATCATTGGTTGCAATTTTTACTAAATAAACTACGGAAACCCTAGAATATATTGACAAAAGCGCATTATATCTATACGTTTTATCACAAAATAACCGTTAGAAAAATTTTGGAACAGAAATGTGCTTTAAAATAATTCAAGCTGGCCAGAGGGCCCCTTCTCTCTTATTTCCGGGGTGGTAAAGTTAGAAACGGTTATGCCTAGCAGCCGAACGGGACTTTCTTCCACATCTGTGGCGCGCAGCAGGCTTTTGGCAGTGGCAGCGATAGTTTGCAAATCATCCAGCCCATCTGGGTATGATTGGCTGCGCGTTATCTGCCTGAAATCGCTGTATTTTACTTTCAGGGTTATGGTGCGGCCTTTCAGTTGGTGCTTTACAAGCCGCTGATGCACCAGCAGGGCTATCTTATCAAGCTCAGCCTCCATTTCCTCTAAAGAGCTCAGGTCGTAGGGGAAAGTATCTTCTGCACCTACCGATTTGGTTTCGCGATGCGGTTGCACTTCGCGCTCATCAATGCCTCTTACTATATTATAATAAAAGGCCCCCGCCTTGCCAAAGTGGCGGGTTATTTGTTCCAGCGAGAGCTGCTTGAGATCGGCACCTGTAAACAAGCCCAGCTTTTTCATCTTATCGGCCGTTACTTTGCCTACGCCCCAAAATTTCTCTACCGGAAGCTTTTCTATGAACGATGCCAGCGACGACGGGCCTATGAATGTGAGCCCATCCGGCTTTTCCATATCAGAGGCTATTTTGGCTACAAATTTATTCACCGATACGCCTGCCGACGCTGTGAGGTCAAGCTCATCTTTTATGGCTTGTTTGATGGCTTTGGCAATATCGATGGCCGAGCCTATGCCTAATTTATCTTCGGTAACATCCAGGTAGGCTTCATCCAGGGAAAGGGGCTCTATCAGATCGGTGTACCGGCCAAATATCTCGCGGATATGCTGCGATACCTCTTTGTACGCCGCAAATCGTGGCCTTACAAAGATGGCATGCGGGCAAAGTTGCAATGCCCTCCGGCTGGACATGGCCGAGCGCACGCCGAATTTGCGCGCCTCGTAACTTGCCGTGGCCACTACTCCCCTTGCATCGGGTGCGCCGCCCACCACAAGGGGCTTTCCGCAATATTCCGGATTGTCGCGCTGCTCTACGGATGCGTAAAAAGCATCCATATCTATATGGATAATCTTACGCCGGGGCTGTCCTTGCTTTTCTTCCACCTATAATGCCGGGTAAACAAATTAAATCTGTGTTCTTTGGCGTAAAATTAAAACACAAATACCGCAAAAATGCCATAATCGGGGGTATTAAATACTCAAACTATTCTTGCCGCCCTTTAACGGATAGCTTTTGCCCAACCATACCAAAACACCATCAGTACCCATGGGTAAATTTATCGAAATGGCCCATCTACTGCCGGTTTTGGCGTAGTTTACAGCCACCACACCATTGGGGTGAGGTATCTCGCCGCTGGCACTTGTCATCTTGCCCAAGTGCGGTTCTATCCTTATTCTGCTAAACCCCGGCGCATCGCTGTCTATCCCCAGCACCGTGCGGAAGAACTCGATATTAGGGCTGGCTCCCCAGGCGTGGCAATCGCTGCGGTTATGCTCCAGGTCGGATATTTCGGCCCAGGTGGTCAGACCCATTTTGATGTTGTCGCGCCAAACATCCAGCCAACTCAAATAATCGTTCCCCAACCCGCCTTTTACCAATGCCTGGTGCAGATAATATTTAAAGTAGATAGTGCATTTTACAAGGTTGCTGTCGGCGGCTATTTTTTTGGCGAGGGGTGCGGTATTTGCTCCTGCCGCGCCGCTCAGGATGGCCAGTGCGTTGGTATGCTGCGAATAAGTGAGCTTATCGCCGGCATCGGCGTAGAAACCTTTGGCTGCATCCCAATATTTGCGTTGGATGGTTGCCTTTAATTTCGCGGCGGCGGCGCGGTATTGTTGGGCGTACACCGGCATGCCCATTTTTGCCTCCATTTCGGCGGCTTGCTGGTAGGTCCATAGCAATTGCATATCCAGCATGGCCGAGTTACCGTTGGCGTCTTTTGGCGGCTGGCCAAAATCCCAGCCTTTGGTGCCTACCCAATCTACAAAGCGCCAATAGGGCGGGTTTTTGAGCGAGCCGTCTGCCTGTTGGTACCGGGCGAAGAAGGCCAGCACCTGCCGCGTGCCGTCGAGTTTTTCTTTTACGAAGGCTTCGTCGTTGCGGTACATCCAATAATCGTGCAGCATGCTGATGTACCAGAGCGAAAAAGTGGAGATAATTTGCGGACTGAATGATGGATGCCTGCTCAGCGTAATCCCTTCAGCCAGGCGCGAGTGGTCCATTTGGTTGAGGGCGTTGCGGGCCAGGCGGTCATCGCCCGTGTTGAAATAGGAAACAAGCGCCTGTATACGGCCGTCGCCTATGTATTGCAGTTGCTCGTAATAGGGGCAATCGAAGTAAGTTTCCATGGCGCAGGAGCGAGCCGTGCGGAAACCGATATCCAGCATCTGCTGCAACTCGGGGTTGCCGACATTTAATTTAGCTTTGAATTTAAAGGGATAGCCGGTAAAAGTACCGTAGATATCGTTAATGGTTAGCGGCTCATCTTTGGTGAAAATATTCACCAAAATGTAGCGATAGGTGCGGAAGGCCAGCGTAGTGAAGCTTTGCTTGCCTGAGCCATCGGAAATTATACTATCTTCCTGCCAACGAATTTGTAGCCATCTACATCGTTGCGGTTAGGTTTTACGATTTGATAGGTATTGCCCACGTTTTTCATGGGCGATTCGCAATAGGTGAGTGATATTCCAGCATTATCGCCACCGCTGAAATTTAAGTTCAGGTATGCGTTGGTGAGGAACGACTGGTCGAGCAGTAACGAAGCTTTGGTATTGGCCGGGATGGTGAGGGGCGCGTTCCCTGAGAGGAAAGTTGTGGGTACGGTGACACCGCTTGCCTTGCGCACCGCCGCCAAACGTTGCTGTTTCAATTCCATTTGCGGCAAAGATGATGGCACCAGCATCCAGCCAAAAGCGTTGGTGAAGCCCTTAGGATTACCCCTATCTATCTTTTGGGCGTTGAGCCAGCCTTTATCATTATCCTGCCAGTTGTTGATGGTTTTGTGCATATCCAGCAATTCGCCGGGACCGGCAACGTAATAAGTGCTGTAGCCCACGCCTAACACCGGTTTATAAGCGTCGTTGCGGATACATTTCCAGCTGTTATCGGTATTCAAAACTTCTTCTATACCGGTATCGCCTTGTAAGATAAAGGCGGTTTGTTGCGATATCTGCGCCTCGGGGCGGTATTCACCGTCGTTCCAAACCTCAGCGGCAATGTTGTTTTTGCCACCGGTTAAATACGGGGCAATATCTACAGTTTCGTAGTTCCAGTAATAGGTATCGCCACGTGCTGGTCCAAGGGATACCAGCGTATGATTTACGTATAGTTTATACCGGTTATCTGCCGATACATGTACCACGAACTTCGCCGGCTTGGTGGGTAAATCCACAGACTTGCTGAAATAGTAAACGCCATAGCCCTGTACGGGCTGGTTGGGCACGGTTATCCACGAGGCTTTCCATTGCCTGGATAACAGCGAAGGGTTGATGTTTTGGGCAGAGGCAGCTAAGTAAAGTGCAGTACTTGCCAGTGCCAGAAAGGCGGTATAGATACGTTTCATGGTTGCGGATAGGATAATAACAGGTTTATTAAAGGTAGAAAAATAGCCAACAAAAAAAGGCGCGATAATTCGCGCCCTAAATATTTTGAATTGATATGTGAGTTCCCTATTTCACGCATCGCTTTAGCCTCACCTAAACGGCGAAGCCCTCATGAAATAATCCTCTTCAAAGGGAGGACTTTCAATAGATGCTTTTTAGCCCCTCTCCCTTGGAGAAGGGTTGGGATGAGGCTCCCTATTTCACGCTTTTGCGCTGTACAATGAAATACCCGGCTATAAAAACCACTACCGATACGGCCACCGCCACAAAAACATCTTTGGTAAATACATCTATTGCAATATCCTGGGCAGGTCCCCTTTTGTTTTTGAACATACTGCTTAAAGCCACCATAGGGTGCGCGTAGGGCAGCGTGTAAGCATACTCCCAGCCCTTCGAAGCTGCTGTAATACCAACAATAGTAAGTATGAAGCCTATCCCCATCGGTTTCAGGAAATCGCTCCAAAGCAAACTCATCAGAAACTGGATGGAAAGAATGCCCAGCGATGAAAGGAATAGCTTGAAGTACACCTGCGTAAGCACCCACTCGAGGTGGTAAGTGTTGAATTTAAGTTCGGGTTTCAGCAGGCTTAACAAGTTGCCGAAGCCGATGGTGAACAGTACGAACAATGACAAGCATAGCAAAACAAGGAACACCGCATAAGCAAACTTGGCCCCATAAACCGACCAGCGCGAAATAGGCAGACTGAACAGAGTTTTCCAGGTATCTGCCTTATGCTCTACATTGTTTACAGAATAAGCTATAAATATCGTGTATATAGGCAACAACAAGGTGCCCATTACACCCAGGCTTACCAGCGCAAATTGCAGCCAAAGCAACATGCCAGACATGGCTACGAATTTCTCGCTCTTGAAGTAGAAGATAGATAACGCCAGCAGACTTATCAAAAACGGCAGTATGATGGCTCCCCAGAAACCGGCTGTTTTACGGCTCTTATAAAACTCCGACCGGAACGATAGTATAAATCCTTTCATGTCTTTTCTGGTTAATTGCTTTTGGTTATAGACAGGAACAGGTTCTCCAGGTCTTTATGTTGTTTGTTAATGGCGAAAACCGTTATGCCATTTTGGTTGAGCAACCCGTTTACGGTGCCCATTTGCTGTTTAGATATATAGGGTACGGTAAGACTATCGTTGTTCACGTTGGCTACCTCGTAACGGTTGCGCTGAAGCAGGTTTGCTGCATCCACCACGTTATCAGTTTCAATGTATATCATGGGCTGGCTTATGGCCTCCAGGTCCTTGATATCTCCCTGGAAAAGCAATTCGCCATTGTTGATGATACCTACGTGGGTGGCCATCTTCTCTATCTCGCCCAACAAGTGGCTGCTGATGAATACCGTTTTTTTGTGATCGCGTGTTAGGCGTACCAGCAATTCGCGTATTTCGATGATACCGTTCGGGTCGAGGCCGTTGGTAGGCTCATCCAATATCAATAGCTTAGGGTTGCTTAATAAAGCCAGTGCAATACCCAGGCGCTGTTTCATCCCCAGCGAATACTGCCCTGCTTTTTTGCCGGCGGCGTTACTTAGCTTTACCAAGGCCAGCATCTCATCTACCCGGGCATCGTCAACGCCCAGCAACATAGCGCGGTTCAGCAGGTTTTCACGACCGCTCATGTGTGCGTATATGGCGGGCTGCTCTATCAGCGAGCCAATTTCCGATAATATGGCTATTCGATTGGTTTGCAGCTCTTTCTCGAAAACAAAAATGCTGCCTTCATCCGTTTTTAACAGATTAAGCAGCATTTTAATGGTGGTGGTTTTACCGGCACCGTTTGGGCCTAAAAACCCGTATATACTTCCTTCCGGAACTTGTAATGATAGTGATTTAACAACCTGCTGGCTGCCAAAGCTGTACGATAACCCCTCGGTACGAATTACCATACGTTCTCTTTGCTTACAGATACAACTGTTTTTACTAAGCTAACGCCTTTTACAAAAAGCGATTTGGCTTGTGCAGCAGATGCGTGTGCGGCTGTAAATTCTTGCGTTTTTTGTTCAAACTGGTAGCTCACCCCCATTACTATGGCAAAAAGCACTGGTGCCAATAATAAGATGAAGGGGTTTGAATTTGAAACTAGCTTTTTCATTGTTGTGATTGTTTTGATAGTACAAAGGAATACTAAACAATGGGCCCGCTAAAATCAATTAGACCAACAGGCCGGAATTGTAGATGAACGCCTTTTTACGGCCATTGGCCCGTTCATCGGTCATAAACGCCTGTTCGTCGAAAAAATAGCCGGGAGGCTGTAATACGAGGACGTTTTTGGCATCAAAATGCTACTTTAGGCACGGTAGAAACCGTTTATATTACATGAAAAAGAGCTGGCAAATATTCTGGCACGTATTTTTTTGGCTGAGCATGATTTCGTTTTTTGTGTATTTGGCCTATGGCAGCAGCAAAATGACGCTGAAAGACCTGCTTGTGATATTTGTAGGATTCGGCGGTATCAACATCGGTTTGTTTTATATCAACTTCCTTGTTTTTATACCGCGGTATTTAGATACCAAGAAGTATAAGCTTTATGCCGGTGCTATTATTTTGACCATAATACTGTTTGGGTTGGGTAAATATGGCATAGCGCTCATGTTTAAAGAGCTTATATTAATGCGGGAGAAGGGGCATATCCTTAGCTTTTGGCGATACTTTGGCAGTACCGTTTTTACCAGCGTTATTTTCGTCTTCTTAAGCACGGTGCTCCGCTTTTCGGTAGATTGGTTCCTGAACGAACGCATACAGCGCGACCTGGAAAACCAACGCCTAAGCGCCGAGCTATCCTTCCTTAAATCGCAGATAAATCCGCATTTTCTGTTCAATTCGCTCAACAGCATTTATTCGCTGGCCTACCAAAAATCTGATACTACGCCCGAGGCCATCCTCAAGCTATCAGAAATAATGCGGTACATGCTTTACGAATGCAACGACAATAAGGTTGAATTGAGCAAAGAGTTGCAATACCTGCAAAATTATATCGACCTGCAGAAAATACGTTTTGGCAACAAGGCCTTTATCAATTACGAAGTGCATGGCGAGGTTACCAATCAACATATCGTGCCGCTGCTGCTCATCTCTTTTATAGAGAATGCCTTTAAGCATGGGGTAGCCAACGACCCGGCATCGCCCATTGTATTGAAGATAAACCTGAGCGACGGCCACCTGTACTTTTTTGTGCAGAACAAAAAGCACTCGCATAACCGCGACGCCTCGGGCGGCATAGGCCTCATCAACGTAAGGCGACGGCTGGATTTGCTGTATCCCGGTAAATATAATTTAGAAATACGCGACGAAGCAGACACCTACACTGTACAATTATCCTTAGTTTTATAACCATGATCAGATGCCTTGTAGTTGACGATGAGCCCCTGGCCCTCCATATACTGGAAGATTATATTTCCAAAATACCTTTCCTGAAATTAATAAAGGCTACTACCAATCCCATTGAAGCACTAACCATGGTGCAGGATGGCGGCATTGACCTGGTTTTTTTGGATGTGCAGATGCCCGAACTTACCGGCATACAATTCCTCAAAATTTCTAACGGCAAAACAAAAGTAATACTCTGCACTGCCTACCCGCAATACGCGTTGGAAGGTTACGAGCTTGATGTAATCGATTACCTGCTGAAACCTATCGCTTTCGACAGGTTCTTCAAATCGGTACAGAAGGCGCAAACGGTGATCGCCCCGGCCGCTAAGCCCGCCGTAGCACCCGAACCGGCCAAGCAGGACGATTTTATGAGCGATTTTATCTTCGTGAAAACCGAGCATAAGATACAGAAGGTGTACCTGCACGATATCTTGTTTATAGAGGGGCTTAAGGATTACATCTCCATTTTTACCCCTACCGAGCGCATCATTACCCTACAGGGCATGAAAAAAATGGAAGATGCCCTGCCCGAACGCCATTTTATGCGCGTGCATAAATCATACATTGTTGCCATTAACAAAATCGACAGCATAGAACGCAGCCGTATCTTCATTGGCGACAAAGTAATCCCAGTAGGCGATACCTACCGCGAAGATTTCTTTAAGATCATAGACGGGAAGAATATATAGCAATACCCATTACAAGAAACGCCCTGAATGCTATCAAGCAGACAGGGGTGGCAATATTACGCACGGTTTGATAATTAAGGCAAATAGTTGTTAACTGTATGTTTAAGGCAACCAAATTCCCGGCGCGACATTATCAATCGGGCAATAATGGATTAAGCGTAAAGAAATATTTAATTATTGAATAATATTGTTTTTTAAATCGCTTTATGTAATTTTAACAAAAAGAAACAAACCGTTCTTCCCCCAAGGCGTCTTTTTTGTTTTCTAGCGAAATTTTTGAACCGTTTAAAATCTTTGAACGTTTGTAACGGTTTCTTCGAATCAGATATGTTTTTCTATAATACATATAGCCAATTTGCTGAGGGCGTGGTTTACGGCAATCAATTAAATTTACTTATTTATGAAAGCAGAAAAAAAATTAACAAGAGAAGAAATGAAGAAGGTTTTAGGCGGCACACTTCAGTGTTACAGCGTTTGTGTTACGACTGGAATGAAGGAGTGCCAGGCAGACGGAGGAAGCCAATCATCTTGTATTGCTTATTTGGACCCTTATTGCAGCAATCTCTGCTCCTAATAAGCTAACAGCGCCTCGCTTTCATTGAGGAAGCGAGGTGTTTTAAGTAAGAAACTATTTATTACTTTATCGCAGATAAATATCACATTATTGATATAGATACGATTTCTAATCGGTAATATCGGCGCTTCCGAGTAGGCAAAGATTCCATTGGTTGATATTTGAATGCACTAAAATTACAAAACGCCCTGCCGACAATTAAGCGGGCCTGGCGTTTTGCATATTAAGATGGGCTTGTTAATTAAAGCTTACATCGGTATAACTTGCGTCAATTACTATTCGATTTGTTGAGCCTGCTTTACCTACATATCCTTTGTAGCTTTTGGTTGATGACCACCCGCGGTCATCGTCAGAAGGTAATTTTGAGGTTACCTTCACCTGGTCATCATCATAACTAAAGCTGCCAAATTTGGTGGTTACGTCGAAGTTAAAGTTTTCCGATTGTTTAAAATCGAACCTTATTTTGGTGAACTGCGCATCTACATTGATGCTCTTCACGGATTTGTCAATCGTTCCTACTCTGAAACCATCTCCATACCTGGCGTTAACGTCGGCAGAGCCCTTTAGCCTTTCAACATTAATTCCACCAAATTTGATTTCAGCATCAAGGTTGTTTGCGCTTCCTACTTTTATTTGCGTATATGCCACGCTTATCTTTCCGTTGTTGAAAGAGCTAAGAGACGAGTTTCCATCTCCAAACCGCAGGTCTATCTCGTTTTGCGCGTTTGATAATTGCCCGGCAACTAAGTTGCCGTAAGATACTTTTATAAAGGCCTTGCCCGAAAGATCCGGCAAGACAACGGCACCAAACTTGTTGTTGATATCGATAGGGTTGCCGGCCGGCATATAAACCGTATAGTTTATCTCTATGCTTTGGTGCCTGCTGCTACGGTTGCCACCATTGTCGTACAATTTGGTGCGGAACGATACCATAGAACCCACCTTACTATCTTCTATGCTGGATCCGTTTATCATATCGTCAACCGCATCTGCGTTATCCGAGCCGAATTTCATCTGCACATCTACCTTAAACTCATTCTTGGCCCAGGTATTCACGGTAATTTTGCCAAAGCTGTTGTTTATCTGCAAAACATCGTTGGCATCTACACTGTAGGTTTTGCTGTAGTTTTTTATCTTTTCAACCTGGTCGCCGCTGTTCACGGTGCTACTGTATCCGCTGCTATCAGTACTGAAGCTCATTGTGTTGAAGCTACCCGAATCGGGCACCACGCCCGCAAAGCTACCAGAGAAATTCTTGCCAAAATCTGCACCGAAGGTCTTTCCAAAGTCTTTACCGAACTTCTTGCCAAATTCTTTAAAGTCTTTGCCGAAGTCTTTAAACTTCATTTTAAACTGTTCGTTGCGTTTTTTAGAGGCCGCGGCTAGTTTCTGCTGGCTTTTATCCATACGCAGTTTGGCCATTTGTTTCTGCAGATTGCTCATCTGCTTTTGCAGATCGGCCATCTGTTTTTGGTAGGTCTTGTCGTCCAGTTGCTCGGTTTGCGGCGTAACGGTTTGCGGCATGGCCAAGGTTGACTGCGCAAAAGCTATGATGCTTAAGGCAATGCCTGCAATTAATGCAAACATCCGGCGGTTAAATATCTTTAGTTCCATTTTGTTGTTGCTTTTTGCTTTGGTTAAACTGTTCTATCACACTCAATTGCTGATTAAGCACCTCCGATTGTACTTGCAAGTTCCGGATCATTGCACGTAAAACACGTTCCTGGTTAGGGCTGGTGGCTAAATCTGTACTTAGTTTTTTATAGTTGGCCTGCATTTTGGCCAGTTCGTTGCTAAACTCGTTGTAAAGCTGCGGGTCGAATTTGGCTACCTGCTTCAGCTCTATTTTCCTGGTTTCTATCAGCGATGCGTATTGTACCTGCTGTTTGGCGTAGGTCGGGTTAATGCTCTTTAGGTCCACCTCGGCTGTTTGGCCGTTGCTGCCTTTTTGGCTTTGTACATACACGCCGAAACCTATACCCATAACTACGATGATCATGGCGGCTACCCTTAGCACGAAGCCAAGGGAGAATGTTTTGGCTTCGCGCTTTTTTGGCATTTCTGCCTCCCAGGCATCCAGTTCTTTTGAGATGTTGTCCCATATATCGGCGCGGGGTACCAGGTCGTCAAATTCTTCCCGGTTATCGCCAATAAAATCTTCCAAACGCTTGCTCATTTTGTTATTCCTTTCCTAATTAATATCTCGTTCAATTTCCGCTTAGCCCTCAGGAACTGCGTCCTCGAGGTGTTTTCTGCTATGCCCAATACCTGGCCAATTTCTTCGTGATCGTATCCCTCCAACAAGTAGAGCGACAATACCACCCGGTAACCATCGGGCAACTCTTTCATAGCATCTTTTACCTGTGCCACCTTATATTGTACATCGTCGTCGTTCCAGGGCTCTTCGTCGGCTATGTTATCCAGGTGCCCGTCGTCTACCTCCACCAGTTCCAGCTTCCGTTTGCGCAGCAGGTTGATGGAGCGATGCACTACGATTTGTTTAAGCCAAAGCCCAAAAGTAGTTTCCTGCCTAAAATCTTTCAGCCGGTTAAAGGCATCTGTAAAAGCTTCCTGCAGCACGTCTTCGGCCTCGCCAATGTTGCCCACTATCCTAAAGGCAATGTTCAGCATTGCTTTAGAATATAGTTTGTACAACTCGAAACAGGCTTTCTTGCTTCCCTGCTTACACTCAACTACCAGTTGATAATGCTTATCTACAAATACAGCTTCCAATTAATTTTGTGAGGTTTCAAGTTAAATGACGCGGGCTATTTGGCAACGTTGCATACAGTTACAAAAAAATACACGATTTAGCGATTTTTTGATTAATACGATAAAATAAAGCAGAAATTTATTCGTTTAGGTGCCAATTTTAACAGGATTTAAGGATTGAAAGATTAAACAAGATTAAAATTATAAGCGTAGTGTAAGGAGTCGGAAACGAATCCGGTAAAATCCATTAATCCTTTAACTGTGTTTAATATCCTTTTTGCAAAGAATCCTGCTAAATCCCTTAATCCTTAAATCGTGTTTAATCGTGTCTAAATAGTGTTTGCAAGATACTTATCTACAGCCGCTACTGCATTATCATACCTGTCTTCGCCTGTGCCTGTTATCAAAACGTAATTGGCGTTAAGTGCCGCCAGCTCGACGTACCAAACATCCATAAAATGCTCGCGCATGTGCGGAAAATCGCGCAGCGGGTCATCTTCCCAGGGCAGGTCTATAGCCAGTAGCAGATAAAGGTCGTAGGGATGTTTAGGCAATTCATCCAGTACTACCTGCGGCGATTTGCCGAAAGAATAATCGGCCCAGATTTTCACGGTGATGAACGTGGTATCACAAATGAGCAGCTTATTAGCCTGCGGCAGTATTGCTGCTTCCAGGGCCAACTGGCCTTCGAACATATTTATCTCATCCTGCCAGGTAGGCGGCGCGGTAAGTTTTTCGCAATAGCCTCGGGCAAACTCGGGCACCCAGGCTGTTTTGTAGTGCTGCGCCAAAAATTTCGACATGGTAGATTTCCCTGTAGATTCGGGGCCCACCACGGCTATTTTGATGATATCGGATTTCGGATGTTCGATTTCGGGTTTTTCCATTAGCTATTCTCAGTTCTGCTCCTTCTTCTCCAAATGGAGTCCTTTGGACATGGGGATGACGGTCTTTTTATATTGCTTATTCCAATCGATATATCCCTTGTACGCTATAACAAACAGTATTACATATAGCAAAGCGGTAAGATAAAGTCTCTTATAGATATACAGCGGCACGTAGCAGGCATCTACAAACACCCAAAGGGCCCAGTTTTGCAATACCTTGCGTGTCATCAATAATTGTGCAACAAAACTTACCGCCGTGCAGAAACCATCGATATAAGGCACATTTGTGGGCGTAAATTTATCTAATATAAAACCTAGAACCAGGGCCAGGGCAACGGTTGCCAAGGCTGTTAATGCCAGCCCTTGGTTTGTTAAACTCGTGATGGGTTTTTCGTCTTTTTCTGTCTTCTTTAGCCAGAAGTACCAGCCATAAACACAGGTACTTAAAAAGTACATTTGCAGTACAGCATCGCCATATAATTGATTTTTGTAGAAAACGATGCTATAAGCAAGCACGCTAACGATTGCTACCAACCAGTTCCAGATGCTTTGCCTGGCTGCCAGATAAACGCAGGCGGCGCCCGTAATTGCACCTACCCATTCTAACAAGGTTGTGTTCCTTATTTCCTGGATAAGTTGCTGGCCTACGGACAAGCTTGATGCGTGCATGCTGTAA
The DNA here is from genome assembly GCF_004519315.1 of Mucilaginibacter psychrotolerans. Lineage (GTDB taxonomy): Bacteria > Bacteroidota > Bacteroidia > Sphingobacteriales > Sphingobacteriaceae > Mucilaginibacter > Mucilaginibacter psychrotolerans. Next base: position 320,593 of record NZ_SOZE01000002.1, on the reverse strand, counting down.
ATATAAAAAAGCTAATTATATGGTGGCTTTTTTACCACCAAGGGCGCAAAGCTTTTACAGTGGCTATAACACAAAGAGCACCAAGGAAAATCTTAGTGCTCTCTGTGCTTTTATCTTTGTGTACTTCGTGGCAAAAAAGCAGCTTACCAAATTTTCACCCTCTTCGCCGGATCCAGCCACATTTTATCGCCTTTCTTAATACCGAAAGCCTGGTAAAATTCATCTACATCGGTAAAGGGGCCATTCACCCGCATAAAGCCCGGCGAGTGTACGTCGCTAAGCAACTGGCTCGACAATGCTTCGGGCCTGTCGTGCCCAAGCCAGCCCAGTGCATAGCCTAAAAAGTAGCGTTGCAGCGGCGTAAGGCCGTTTATGGTTTTGCCATCTTTATATTGCTGTGTTTTTTTGAACGCATCCAGGCCAATAACGATGCCGCCCAAATCGGCAATATTTTCGCCGAGGGTGGCCTTACCGTTTATATGCTGATCGCCAATTTTATAGCCGTCGAACTGCTTCACCAGCATCTCGGCACGTTGCGTAAATTTGGCCGAATCCTGCGGAGTCCACCATGCTTTCAGGTTTCCCTGCGCATCGTACTGGCGGCCCTGATCGTCAAAACCGTGGGTAATTTCGTGGCCTATGGTTGATGCTGCTGCGTAGCCATAAACCACGGCATCATCTATATTTTCATCCAGCGCGCCTGGTATCATAAAAATAGCAGCCGGCAATACAATTTCGTTATTCGAGGGGTTGTAGTAAGCGTTGTAGGTTTGCGGTGTCATACCCCACTCGGTGCGGTCCACCGGTTTGCCCAGTTTATCGGCATTTAAGTGATGCAGAAAAACACTGGCACGCATTACGTTTTGTGCATACGAACTGCGGTCGATAGTTAAACTGCTGTAATCTTTCCAATGGTTGGGGTAGCCCACTTTGGGCATTACCTTAGCCAGTTTGTTAAAGGCTTTTTCTTTGGTAGCGGCGCTCATCCAGTCCAGCCTTTCAATGTGCTCTTTAAAGGTGGTACGCATATCTTCCACCAGTTTTACGTAACGTTCCTTTGTTTTCTCGGGGAAGTATGCTTTAACAAAAATTTGTCCCAGTACTTCGCCCATCAGGCCATTCTCGGTATCTATCACGCGTTTCCAACGTGGCAGTTGCTCCTTGCGGCCATATAATGCCATGCCAAAAAAACGAAAGTTCTCGTCATCAAAAGCTTTGCTGAGGTAAGGGCTGGCATCGCCAACCAGGTTTTTCTTCAGGTAGTTCTTCCAGTCGGCAAGGGTAAACTTGCTTAGCGCCTCGTTTACGGCTTTGTAATATTCGGGTTGGCCAACTATAACGGTATCCACCATTTTATAGTCCATTCCCGCTAAAGTGCTTTTCCAGTCAATAGCAGGAGCCAATTTGCCCAAGTCATCAACAGCCATTTTGTTATAGTTCTTGTAAGGGTCGCGCAGGTCCTCCAGTTTGCGGGAGTTTGATGCCAGGAATTTTTCCAGCTCGTAAGTTTTATCAGCAGCTGCTTTGGCGGCGGCGGCATCCAGGCCGATGAGCTTGTAAACTATGGGCAAATGTTTTTGCTGATAATCGGTACGGATATCAACACTATGTTTGTCGGTATTGAAATAGTAATCGCGGTTGGGCAGGCCAATGCCTCCCTGGTATAATTGCAGCATCATTTTGCTGCTGTTTTTATCGTCCTGGCCTACATAAGTGCTGATAGGGTTAGGCACGCCAATAGTTGCCAGGTGCGCAAACTCCGCAACTAATGCTTTGGTGTCGCTTATTTTATCTATCAATGCCAGCTCATCCTTTAAAGGAGCTAAGCCTTGCTTCTCTATATTCACGGAATCCATCCCGCTGAAATAGAAATCACCAATTTTTTGCGTGTTGCTGCCTTTTGCAGCACTGGCTTCCAGGGCGTCTTCGTTTATTTTTTTCAGTTTATCGCGCAAGTCGTTTTGCACTACGTTGCCTATACCCCAGCTTGAATAAGCGCCCGGAATAGGGTTTTCCTTTGTCCACCTGCCATTGGCGTATAAAAAGAAATCGTCGCCGGGTTTAGCGGCGGTATCAATGTTCTTAAAAACGCGGTCGTTTTCGGCATAAAGTTTTGCCTGGTCGCCGCCGCCGTTTTTGCAGGCGCTCAAAAGCGAAGCGGCAATGGCAAAAATCGCAATTGCGCGGGTGTTTGTTTTTTTGATCATATTTTAGATGGTGTATGTAATAAAATACAGGGGGTGTATGTAAAAACAGAAAATCAATAGTGGTTAAATATACATAGTTAATTTTATTTCATTTAATGACGATGGAAGAATGCGTTGGAAATTTATCTGAAAATAAATTAAACATAAAAGTTGTAGGCGTTTTGCGCGATTCAAAACACGAGTGTACCGGCATTGCTCATTAAACAACTAACTATCAACGCTTAAAGCCATTCATTGTGTCAAATAAACAATTTGGAATTTCTCCAAATGCCCTATTTATGTTTAAACACGGGCTTCTTACCGTAAAAAAACATGGCGTTAATTTTGTTATAAACCAAACAGCCCTGCATATCCTGCAAAAAACATAAAAGCATCTACCTATGCAAAAACGTTTTCAGGTGTTCAGGCTTAATTGAATTCTCAGTAGCCCAAGTTGAGATGATTTGTTCTTTTTTTTGGGTTTAATCAATAGTTTAAATTAATTAGGGGAAAAGGGAGCTTCAAAAAGGCTCTCTTTTTTTGTGCCTATAATTTTGCTATGCGTGCATAATACTTTACTTTAGGCTCATCAAAATACACCTATGCAGTTTGAACTTACCGAAGAGCAATTGATGATACGCCAGGCCGCGCGCGATTTTGCGCAAACGGAGTTAAAACCCGGCGTAATAGAGCGCGACGAGCACCAGAAATTCCCTGCAGAACAGATAAAGAAGCTGGGTGAGCTGGGCTTTTTAGGCATGATGGTATCGCCCGAGTATGGCGGTAGCGGCATGGATGCCATATCCTACAGCATTGTGATGGAGGAACTATCAAAGGTTGATGCATCGGCATCGGTAGTGGTATCGGTAAATAATTCGCTGGTGTGTTACGGCCTGGAGAAATATGGCAATGAAGCGCAGAAACAAAAATATTTAATACCACTGGCGCAGGGACAGGTGATAGGCGCTTTTTGCCTGAGCGAGCCTGAGGCAGGTTCTGATGCTACCTCGCAGCAAACCACGGCCATTGATATGGGCGATTATTACCTGCTCAACGGCACCAAAAACTGGATAACCAATGGCAGTACGGCATCAACCTATATTGTTATGGCCCAAACCGATGCCTCCAAAAAACACCGCGGTATCAACGCGCTTATTATAGAAAAAGGCATGCAAGGTTTTACTGTGGGCCCCAAAGAAAATAAGATGGGTATCCGTGGCTCTGATACCCATTCGCTGATGTTTACCGATGTAAAAGTTCCTAAAGAAAACCGCATAGGCGAGGAAGGCTTCGGCTTTAAATTTGCCATGGCCACGCTGGAGGGCGGGCGCATCGGCATCGCATCGCAGGCGCTGGGCATCGCCGCCGGGGCTTATGAACTATCGGTACAATATGCTAAAGACCGCAAGGCATTCGGTAAAACCCTGGCCGATTTGCAGGCCATCCAGTTCAAACTGGCCGACATGGCTACTGAGATAGAAGCCGCACGCCTGCTGTGCTACCGTGCGGCATGGCTAAAGGACAACCATCTGCCTTACGCGCAGGCAGCATCTATGGCCAAACTCTTCGCATCAGAAACCGCAATGCGCACCACCGTAGAAGCCGTACAGATACACGGCGGCTACGGTTTTGTAAAAGAGTACCATGTAGAACGCCTGATGCGGGATGCCAAAATAACGCAGATATACGAGGGGACATCAGAGATTCAACGGATTGTCATCTCCCGCGAGGTATTGAAGTAATTGATAATTTGCTTAAATTTGGATATGACGGATAAGGATTTTTTAGTTGTTATCGCCGAGATGCTGCGGAAGCAAGATCAGCAGTCGGAAAAATTGGATGAGCATTCTACAATACTCAATCAGCATACGCAAATTTTAAATGAGCATACTGGCATGTTTAAGGAAACAAACGCAATGCTTAGGCAACTTGTAGAGTTGTCGCTTCAAGAATTTCAACAGAATCATAAATTCATGGAGCAACAACAATCGTTTAATGAGCGGCAACTTTTATTTAATCAGCGTCAGCAAGAATTCAACGCACGCTTCTTAGATAAGCTCACCGATATTGAAAAGGCGCTGAAAAAATAAGCTCACCCCATTGTCATTTGCTACCGAATTTTTAAATAGTTGCCTCCTTTTGTTACTTTTGAAAAAGTATATCAAATTAGTAGACTATTTTATCCATGATAAAGAAACTTCTATTTAGCGCGGCAGTCTTCGCTTCGCTATCCCCAATAGCTTCGGCACAAACCAAACTGGCAACCAGCATCTGGCGCGGCGCACTCAAAACTACCTCAGGTAACGAAATCCCCTTCAATTTTGAGGTTAGCGGCAACGGCAAGCAGCAACTGACGGTTATCAACAGCACCGAGCATTTGCAGGTGCCTAACGTAACGGGCAGCGGCGATTCGGTATTCGTCAAAATGCCTTTGTTCGATTCGGAGTTCCGGCTTAAACAAACCGGCCAAACGCTTAGCGGGCAATTTATCAAGCACCTGGGCGCTCGCGATGCAGCCATGGAATTTACTGCAATGGCAACTACCCCTTATCGTTTTTTTAAGGATGGCGAAAAGCCCGCTTTTGATGTGAGTGGCCGCTGGTCGGCCATATTTGGCGAGGGTGCCGATCAGGACACCACCGTGGCTGAATTCAAACAAAGCGGCAGCAAAGTAACGGGTACCTTTTTAACCACAACAGGCGATTACCGCTTTCTGGAGGGTACGGTGGCCGGTAATCGCCTTTACCTAAGCTGTTTCGATGGAGGGCATGCCTTTTTATTCACGGCGAAAATAAGTGATGATAAAACCCTGAGCGAGGGCAAATTCTTCTCAGGTTTAACCGGTAAAGATGTTTGGACCGCAGTACGTAACAAGAACGCTAAACTCCCCGATGCTTATTCACTAGCTGCTTTAAAACCGGGCTACAAAAAACTAGCTTTTAGCTTTAAGGATATAACCGGGAAAACGGTTTCTTTGGACGATGAACGCTTTAAAAACAAAGTGGTTATCATCCAGATCATGGGCTCCTGGTGCCCTAATTGTATGGACGAAACCGCCTACATGGTAAACTATTACAAGAAATTCCATAAAAAGGGCGTTGAGGTTGTGGGCCTCGCCTACGAGCGCACTACCGATTTTGCCAAATCGCAAAAAACGGTAGCGCAGATAAAAGATCGCTTTAATATCCCCTACCCGCTATTGATTACCGGCTACACCAGCAACAAAGTGGAAACGGCTAAAAGCCTGCCTATGCTTACCAAAGTTGTGGGCTTCCCTACAACCATCATTATTGATAAGAGCGGCGATGTACGCAAAATACACACCGGCTTCAGCGGGCCGGGCACCGGGCACTACTACACCGAATTCATTAGCGAGTTTGAGCAGCTAACGGAGGATCTGCTGGCCGAAAAGATATAATGCCCCATAAAACAAAAGGCCATAAAATGCACTTTTAATACTATGCAGCAAACACTCCATATCCTCAATGGCGATGCCACTTTACCCGGTTTTGAACAGGCCGATATAGCCGGCGATGTGATGATATGGCGCGAAGTGTTATCAGAAGGGCCGGTGATGGCCAATGTTGCATCAGCGGCATTTTGGCAGCAACGGGCTGAATGGATAAGCGCAACCTTTGGCGAAACGCCGGAGGGCTACCACGACAGCGTGGTTGTACCGCTGGAAATGCTGAGCCAGCCTTACGAAGAAATAAATCTTTGGTTTGATTTTGATTTGCATTGCCAGGTAAACCTACTGGCATGCATGATGCTGCTTAACCAGCAAACCAACCTATCTGCCCCTGAAGTATATTTGATAAGCCCTACCGATTTCCCGGGTATGGAAGATTTTATGGGTATGGGTCAGCTTAACGGCGAGCAGTTAGATTACCTGTACGATAATATCCGCGTACAATTAAGCGAATACGATTTTGCACTTGCTGCTGAAGCATGGGCGATGTACGTGGAGGGCGATGCCGCTAAGCTGAAAGCCTGGCTTACCGAAACCACCTTTTGGGGCAATATGTCCAATCTGGAGCCAGCTATGCAGGCGCATCTGAAAAGACTTGAATTTGATGCCGACGGCTTAAATTATATTCATCGTAAACTGCTGGTTATTTACAATGACGGCAGCCGTACAAAACCGGCCATTTACCAATCCTTCTGGCAAACCGAAAAAATATACGGCATGGGCGATAGCCAACTGGATATTTACCTGCAGCAATTAGCAGATAAACAACTCATCAACCTTTAAAGTACTGACGCCGGCACCGTAACGGCCATGGGTGCCGTTCGCTCGCTCTCGTTCTTCAACCTGTCTATAGCGGTTACCACATAAAAATAGGTTTTTCCCGGCTGTACAGTAGTATCCTGGTAAAGGGTATCAGTATTATACTGGATATGTACGATGTTGCGCGGGTCGCCTAAATCAAATTTCTCATTTACCTGGAACCGATAGATCACGTATCCGTAAACGGGCTCATTATCAGCAGCTGCCAGGGGGGCACTCCATCGCAAAACGGCATTCTTTTTTTCCAGCCGCGCCGTAAAAGCCTGTGGTGCATTAGGCGGTACCGAATCCAGCCAAAGCATTGGCGGCGGCAGTGCCGGGTAGCGATAAAAATCTGTCCTTAAGCTATCGGTTAAGTGATTGGCATTGTTTACTATTGATAAAGAGCGGAAGAATACACTGCCCTGTGCCCTCGGATTGGCACGAATAAGCCTAAGCTGATTGGGTATCTCCGATGGATTTTTGTAGGCAAGGCTGCGCGGCTCATAAAAGCGGTAGGGAGCCTGGCCAACGTACAAATGGCGATTGTAAGTGTTGCTGCTCCACCAATCCAGCAGTTTTTCAAACGGAGCCAGGCGATAACCAATATGCCAGTATATCTGCGGGTTTATGTAATCTATCCAACCTTCTTTCATCCATTTGCGGCTATCTGCAAAGTTTTCAATGTAAGAGGAGCCTCCATTTGTTTCCGAACCATCGGGGTGTTGGCTCCTGTTGGCCCATATGCCGAACGGGCTTATGCCAAACTTCATCGTTGGCTTGTATTTGTGTATGCTATCGGCCAGCATGTGTATCAGCTTATCTACATTATCGCGGCGCCAATCCTTTATATTATCAAAGCCTTTGCCATATTCTGCGTACGCCTCAGCGTCGTTTATTACCTGTCCTTTTGCGGGGTATGGGTAAAAGTAATCATCCATATGTATGCCGTCTACATCGTAGTTCTTCACCACATCAAGCACCACCTGCACTATATATTCGCGCACTTCGGGCAAACCGGGGTTAAAAAGCTTTATACCTTCGTACGTAAAAAACCATTCGGGTTTGGTACGGGTAATATGATCAGGGGCAAGTGCGTAAAATTTATTATCGAAGGTGGCGCGGTAGGGGTTAAACCAGGCATGCAGCTCCATGCTGCGCTTGTGCGCCTCGTTTATAGCAAATTGTAAGGGGTCGTAATCCGGGGTTTCGCCCTGTTTGCCGGTAAGGTATTTAGACCATGGTTCGCGGCTTTTGGCGTAGAAGGCATCGGCTGCGGGCCTCACCTGGAACATAATGGCGTTAATGCCCGCTTGCTGGTGTGCGTTCAGTTGATTTATGAGGTCGCGCTGCTGGCTCTCTGCTGTTCCGCGCGCATTCTGCGGCCAATCGAGGTTAGATACCGTAGCTATCCAAACGCCCCTAAACTCCCGCTTGGGCTGTGGGCGAACCGAAACAGAATCCGCAGTAACAACTGCCTGGGCAAACGTAGGTGCCGAAATCAACAAAGAAAGAACGAGCGCAAAAAAGTATTTATAACGTAGCATCAAGCCGGTATTTTATTAAAAGCTGCAAAGATATAAACTCATTACTAAGCGGTTTTATTATTAAGCATAATATTTGCCTCGGTTTTATGTTTTAGTTATTCAGGTTGGTTTTAAAATTGACGCTAAAATTTATGTGGTTTAACAGATTTTTTTACCTTAGCATAAATTAAACCACTTATTTAATCAACAACCCCAGGTAAAACCCTAAGCTTTTGTAATAGTTTAGGCTATATTAAACTTAACGATCAATTACGATGGAAAAAGAATACGGACAACCGCCTAAAAAAAATTCGAATGTAATTTACTTTTTGATAGCGGTAGTAGTGGCTTTGTTGGGTACAGATGTGTACCTGTACATGCAAAAAAGCAAATCGGATACGAAGATAGTTTACCAGAATGATGAGAAAACCCGCCTGCAAACAGAGTTGGATAGCCTGGAGGCACAAATAGAGCAGGTAAACGCCGGTCGTGCGCAAATGAGCGCAGCCATGAAAGCCGAAAATGATTCGTTGAGAGTTAAAATAAAAGTGTTGCGCCAAAAACTGGCAAAAGGCAAGCTTACCGTTGCCGAGCTTGGCAAGGCTCAGGAAGATGTAAAGCAACTACGTTATTTTGTGGCCAAATACACTGCCGAAAACGAAGAGCTTAAGAAAGAAAACACTAACCTAACCGTAGAACGCGACACGTTGAAGAACAACCTGGCCACAGTCAGCGGCAAGGCAGCCGACCTGGAAAAGAAAAACCAGGAGCTGGATTCGAGGGTAAAAGAAGCATCGGCATTAAAGGTAGGCGTTGCTGAAGTAATTGCTTATAAGATAAAGAACAGCGGCAAAGAAGTTGAAGAGAAGAAAGCTAAAAACGTACAGAAAATAAAGATAAGCTTTACTGTTGCAAGCAACACCGTGGCCGAAAAAGGACTGCATGATGTTTACGTACGCGTTATAGACCCTACCGGCAACCTCATAACGCCGGCAGATAGCGGCACCTTTACTGCCGACGCACAGGATTTGCAATACACCTATAAAACGGCCATTGATTTTAAAGACGATGGCAGCACCTACCCTATTGACTGGTTGTACTCACCATTCCAAAAAGGTACATATACCGTAATTTTATATGCCGATGGATACACCATGGGTAAAGCATCGTTCACGCTAAAATAGGCAGGCATGCCCCCAATATAGAAGAGGCTGTATCATAAACATGGTACAGCCTCTTTTTTTGGAGCAGCGAACACCTCAAAACCGACGAAGACAATATTTCGCGCGGCAATGGCGGGCCAAACATAGCCTGGTTTAAAGATCCGGCGGGCAATTTCTTTTCGGTTATAGAGGAATAATCAGACCGCTTATTACCGGGTGAACGCGCAGTCGCCAGAGCGCCGATTTACCTTACCCCGGGCGAAGGGCCAAAATCAATAGTGCGATGGCTGGCTGATGAATTGCTGCGCTGGGCGGTTATCCTCCTTGTACTTCTCCGGCAAGTCTGATTTATGGTGCAGTGTGCCATAGTAGGATATTTCCAGCTTGCGCTCACCCGAATCATTGATAGTGAGTTTGAAAATCATGTCGTAATCATCCTCATCAAGCGCGTCAAACGGCATTTCACTTCCAAATGCATCCAGCAGGGGCATCAGGGTATTGGAGTGCCCTATGATAAGCACGTTGTTGCCGTTGAAGTTTTTCAGTATAGTTGAGGCAAAAGTTTTAAGGCTATCGCCATAAACCCGGGGCAATATGCGGGCCTGCGTAGCCAGCGGTGTAGCCGTTTCGGCGGTGCGTTTGTATTTGGTAACGTATATAGCTTTTATTTTTTCGCGCTTCAGGAATTTGGCAAGCGATGCGGCGCGTTTCAGCCCATCTAAGTTAAGGTTGGGATTATCGGGGTTTAACGCGGTAGCAGCCTCTTTTTCGGCATGGCGCACCAGCCATATGGTAGTTTCTTGTGCAAATGCATTATAATTGCTAAGTAAAAAGCAAACAAACAGTGCTCTTAAAGCTTTATTTCTTAGCGATGCGTTTTTCATAACGTTGATATGGATTGCAAGTAAAGGTATTTACAAAAATATAGATATGAAGTTTTTTGATAAAGAATATTTAAAACACCTCTGGAAAGTGTTGGTGGCCACATTCAGCGCTTTCGGCAGCGATAATGGCTTAAAGTTAAGCGCATCCCTTGCGTATTACACGGTTTTCTCGTTGGCTCCGCTGCTTATCCTTATCATATCCTTAGCCGGCCTGGTTTTTGGCCACGATGCCGCCACCAACAGGCTTTATCCCGAAATTAAGCATTACGTAGGTGAATCTGCCGCTCTGCAGATTCAAGAGATGCTTAAAAGTCTTGAGCTAAGTGGTAAAACCGGCACTGCTGTTGCCGTTGGCGTTGGCACATTGTTGATAGGTGCCAGCAGTATTTTCCTGGAGATACAAGATTCGCTGAATATGATCTGGCGGGTAAAGGCCAAGCCCAAAAAAGGCTGGGTAAAAATGTTGCAGAATAGATTCCTTTCGTTTTCGCTTATCATTAGCCTGGGCTTCTTGCTCATGGCATCTTTACTCGTAGGCATCTTAATGGATGCTTTAAGGGACCGTATAGCACATTTTTTACCTTTGATTACGGGCAACCTCCTAAAGCTGGTAAACCTTGGTGTTACATTATTAGTAATTTCTACGCTGTTTGGCATCATATTTAAATTTTTGCCCGATGTAAAGATAAAATGGAAAGACGTGCGTTCGGGTGCCATTTTTACTGCGGTTCTGTTCATCCTGGGGCAATACATCATTGGTCTTTATATACAATATACGTCGCAAGGCTCATCATCTACCTATGGCGCAGCCGGGTCGCTCATTGTGATATTGGTGTGGATTTATTATACGGCGGCTATTTTATACATCGGGGCCGAGTTTACCCAGGTGTATGCAGAAGCCATAGGCAGCCATATAGAACCTGCCGATTATGCCGTACATATTCAGCAAACCGAAGTGGAAAGTACCGTTAAGCAATTACCCCCTCAAAATCCCGATATAAAGGGTAATCTTGTCACTTCTCCTGCAGAGAAAAAAACTTAAAACTTAGCTGTTAGCCAAAGCCATACGCGTTCATACACTGTGTATTAGGCTATAGTTAGCTATTTACAACAAGGGCATTGCACATTAATTAAATAATGCTGTACATTTAGCTTCCAATTATAGGGTTCCTTGCTAGTAGCTAAATACATATTACAAAGAAGAGCTTTCTGGCTCACTGCGGTTATATGCTGCTGTTATGTATCGGTTGCGGCACAATCTTTTACGGTAGACAGTGGCCGCAGGAACGTATCCATCCCCTTCAGGGTTATCCGCAATATGGTGGTCATTAATATGCGCATTAACGATAAGGGCCCCTATAACTTTATTTTGGATACAGGCGTTGGGTTGATGATCATGACCGATCCCGCCATGATAGATTCGATAAAACTCGACTACCTGCGCACGATTAAGATAACCGGCCTCGGTACCGATGGCGATTATGAAGCCATCATTACCCCACCTTTAAAACTTGGAATCCCGGGTCTTTACAGTACTGGCATATCGGCAGCTATTTTAAAAAAAGATTATTTCAATCTCTCCAGTTATGTGGGTCTGCCTATACGCGGCTTGCTTGGCTGGGATTTTTTTAACAACCTCGCTGTAAAGGTGAATTTCTCTGATAGCACCTTAACCGTTTGCCGCCCTGCCGATTTGAGAGGAATCAAAAAAAACCAGCGCATACCCATAACCATCGAAGATAAAAAGCCTTATTTGGAAACCATCGTAGTTATGCCCGGTGGGCGCCGCGTAAAGAACAAACTGGTGATAGACCTTGGCGCCGGACACCCCCTGTCATTAGAGAACCTGCAAAAAACCAACGGTATCCCACCTAAATTTATCAAGGCCAACCTGGGCGTTGCCATTAATGGCCCCATAGATGGCGTTATAAGCCGCATAAAAGAGATTGAGCTTGGCAAATACAAGTTAAAGGATGTCATCACTTCGTTCCCCGATACTACTGCCGATAACCGGCCATATAACGTGCCGCGCGATGGCAATATGGGCATCGGCATCCTGAAAAAATTCAACGTTGTTTTTGATTATAGCAACGGTTGGCTGTACCTGAAGCCAAACGAAACCTATAGCATCCCTTTTGAACACGACATGAGCGGCATAGAATATTTTTCTGCGGGTGATAATCTGGATCACCTTATCATCAGCAGGGTAGAGCCCGGCTCGCCGGCAGACGAGATTGGGCTGGAGAAAAATGACGAGATCGTATCTATCAACTTTAAGCCGGTTGCAAAAATGGGTACCGAGGAAGTAGATAACCTGTTAAAATCCAGAGCCGATCGCAGCATACTGCTCGAAGTTTATCACGATAAACGATACGATAAAGTTATACTCACCTTAAGAAGAAGGATATAAGCCATTTGTAACAAGCCCGTTGCCCTATTGACAATATTGCATAATATTTTATATTTTGCACTTTGATCTTTACTACTTAATTATTATAAAAATTATGAACAAACCTTTACGGGCAGGCATTTGCCTGCGCGTGGCCATTGTTGCCCTTGCCTTCGCAGCCGGCTCTTGCGCTACCAAAAAAAACGCCGCATCTACGGTAACCCTTAAAACCACTACAACTCCGGGCGGCACAACCACTACAACCGCAACTGTGGCCCCGCCAAAGAAAGAAGGCATTAAAAAATTCAGCGACCTAGTAGGTAAGGTAAAGGGCGATGAGGGCCTTTTTACAACTTACAAGGTAGACGGTAAATATTATTTCGAGGTTCCCGATAGCCTGATTAGTCGCGAAATGTTGGTGGTAACCCGTTTCGTAAAAACGCCGGCCGGCTTAAAATCATTCGGTCAGCAGTACGGTGGCGAAGAAGTGAACAACCAGGTTTGGAAATGGGAACGCCACGATAAGCAAATTTTCGTGCGGGTGCCTAGCTACTCGGTAAGAGCAGATAGTACCAGCGATATGTACCAATCGGTAAAAAACTCTAACCTTGATGCTGTGCTGGCATCTTTCGATATCAAAGCGTATAACAAAGACACTACCGGCGTACTGATAGATGTAACCGATATGTATAACGGCGACCTTGCCGCCATAAGCCTGCCGGATAATATCAAGAAGCTTTACAAAGTAAGCGCGCTTGATAACAGCCGCTCGTATATCGATACCATCAAAAGTTTCCCTATCAACGTAGAGGTACGCACGCTGAAAACTTTCCGCGCAGCCGAATCGCCAACCGATAATACCAACGCAGCGCTCACTTTTGAGCTAAACACTTCTATGCTGTTGCTGCCTAAAGTGCCTATGAAAGCTCGTTTAATGGATGCGCGAGTGGGTTATTTTGGCCAATCGCAAACCGATTACGGCACTGGTGCGCAAAAATCCGAAGTTACGTCATATATACACCGTTGGAGGCTGGAGCCTAAAGACGAAGCAGCTTATGCCCGCGGCGTACTGGTAGAACCAAAGAAACAAATTGTTTACTATATAGATCCTGCCACACCAAAAAAATGGGTGCCATACCTTATTGCCGGCATTAACGACTGGAACAAAGCCTTTGAAGCGGCAGGCTTTAAGAATGCCATTGTTGGCAAAGTTGCCCCTACCTATAAGGAAGACCCCGAGTTTAGTCCGGAAGATGCACGTTATAGCGTGATACGCTACTTTGCCTCAGATGTGCAAAATGCCTACGGCCCGCATATTTCCGATCCGCGCAGTGGCGAGATACTGGAGAGCCACGTAGGTTGGTACCACAACGTTATGAGCCTGTTGCGCAACTGGTACCTGATACAAACCGCAGCCGTAAACCCCAATGTGCGCAACCCACAATTTACCGATGAGCAAATGGGCGAATTGATCCGCTTCGTATCATCGCACGAAATTGGGCACACCCTGGGCCTGCCACACAACTTTGGCAGCAGCTACGCTTACAAGGTAGATTCGCTGCGTTCTAAAACATTTACCGCTACACACGGTACAGCGCCATCTATTATGGATTATGCCCGCTTCAACTACATTGCACAACCCGGCGATGGCGTAACCCACCTGTACCCACAAATTGGCGAGTACGACCTGTGGGCTGTTAAATGGGGCTACAGCTACTTTGGCGGCGGCAAAACACCAAAGAAGGAGAAAGAATTGCTGGATGTGTGGACTACGAAAAACGCCGGCAACCCGCTTTACTACTACGGGCGCCAGGGTACTTCTATAGACCCGCGCCTGCAAAATGAAGACCTGGGCGATAATGCCATGAAGGCCAGCAACTACGGTATTGCCAACCTGAAAAGGATATTACCGAACCTGGAGAAATGGACCTACCAGAAAGGTGAGGATTTTGACGACGTGCAAACCCTTTATAATGAGGTAATAGGCCAATACAATCGCTATATAGGCCACGTAACCATGAACGTTGGCGGCATGAACGAAAACTTTAAAACCTATGACCAAACAGGCCCGGTTTACGGTTTCGTGAGCAAAAGCCTGCAACGCGATGCAGTTGCATTCCTTAACCAGCAGGTATTTAAAACGCCAACCTGGCTCATCAATACTGCCGAGTTGAGCAAGTTCGATAACGGCGTGGTAATTGGCCGCATAAAAGCCGTGCAGGTAAATGCGCTGGGCAATTTGTTAAACCCATCGCGCCTGGCCCGCATGTTCGATAACGAAACGAAGAGTGGCGCATTGGCTTATACGGTTAGCGATTTGCTTACCGATCTGCGTCCCGGTATATTCCCTGCCGCTAAGCCCGACCAGTTTCAGCGCAACCTGCAGCGTGGGTATATCGATAATTTAAAGATGTTTTTGAATGTTGATGCCAGCCAAAGTTTCCCCGGTGCTACATCGGCACAATTGGCAAGCTACGGCTTAACGCCAATAAATATTGCCCTATCTGATATCCGCCCAATGGTTAGGGCCGAATTGGCTAAAATTAGTGCCAGCCTACCTAAGGGCGGCGATGCCTTGACAACAGCGCACTACACCGATTTGCGCCTGCGCATAAAAGAGGCCCTGTTTCCAACCAAACCTGTTATCAATGTGGTTGGCGGCACCGTAAGCCGTTTTACTAACGACAGCAGCGACACGCAAATAGAATATTAAGATTAGATGCCCATACCGGGTATGGCCTCTTAAACAAAGCCCCTGCTATTTTTAGTAGGGGCTTTGTTTTTTAATGCGCGGGCAAACGGCTCATTTAAGCTGACTGATATTTTCGAAGAAAGCGGCTTGCAGGTCGAGCAGCGAACGAACGCTCATGCTTTCGCCATACACATCGAAGCAAAGGAATTTCGCTTTAGACATATCGCCCCCTCTGGCTTTTTCGAAAAAGTTGAATGTTTCGAAAAAGTAATGATTGGTGGTTTCCTTGTTTCTGAAATTGGTTTGCGACGCATTTAGCCTAAAGCCAATAGCATCCATCCACGCATGTACCCTTGCGTGGAGCGACGTAGTGATGTTATCCATAGGTTAAAGATTTATAATATTTAACGAAAACGACTTTGAAAAGGTTTTATTCTTTGGCGAAACTGTTTTTAACACTCGTTAACAATTATGGTGTATGATGTCACTCCAGAAAATCATTTGACGGTTTAGGAAAATTTATTTCCTTGAATACGTCCTGAAACTTATTAACACCCCTCTCGTACAAAGACACTCACTGCACCCTCTATGAGAATAAAATATACCCTTTTTGCCATTTCGATAATTTGCTTAACTAGCCTTGGGCTTGTAAAAAGACGATAACACCCGGTCCTGCCGGTGCCGATGGAGAAACAGGTGCTACCGGTGCCACTGGTGCTACCGGCGCCACGGGTGCTGCGGGGCCACAGGGTCCGCAGGGAGCAACCGGCGCTAATGGCGCAACGGGCGCAACAGGCCCGGCTGGTGCTACTGGAGCAACTGGGCCTACAGGCCCTGCAGGCCCAACTGGTGCAACCGGCGCTACGGGAGCTACAGGTGCTACGGGGGCGCAAGGCCCTGCCGGCCCAACAGGGGCTACCGGCGCCACAGGCGCACAGGGTCCCGCCGGAGCTACAGGTGCAACTGGCGCTACTGGTGCACAAGGCCCAGCTGGTTCGCAAGGAGCTACTGGCGCTACCGGTGCCACAGGTGCTGATGGTGCGACCGGCGCAGCCGGTGCCGATGGAAATGCCAACGTAAGCAGCGTGCTGCTAAGCAATCGTACTGTGGTTTTGACAGGCTTTACGCAATTTAACGTGCCGCAGATTACACAAGATATAGTAGACAAAGGCGTGGTGTTGATGTTCTTTAGAATAACCGGTAGCAATAGCGGCTTTTTTGCCATGCCTTATGCCGAGGCCGGCCAAACCCTTGCGCTTTCTTCTTACGGAGTAGGCTACGTAAGCGTAAAATCAAACTTTACGGCAAGTGGGCTTGATTTCAGGGTGGTAATTATGGCGGGCACTTCGCTCACTACTTTGGGTACCACGCATCCCGGGTTAAACCTCAGGAACTACAGCCAGGTAGCTGCTGCCCTGCACTTGTCTAATTAAAATACAGGCTACTATACAATTTTATACATCTTATTATCTTAGGCTCCGTTTTAACGGGGCCTTTGTTTTTTGGTGTGTAACAATCCTATTATTTACCCCCTTGCGCGTGTAACAATACTATGATTATTAAATATTTAATA
Organism: Mucilaginibacter psychrotolerans; assembly: GCF_004519315.1. Classification (GTDB taxonomy): domain Bacteria; phylum Bacteroidota; class Bacteroidia; order Sphingobacteriales; family Sphingobacteriaceae; genus Mucilaginibacter; species Mucilaginibacter psychrotolerans. Next base: position 303,913 of record NZ_SOZE01000002.1, on the reverse strand, counting down.
TCAATTAAGTGAACATTTGCACAATAAATGCGTGGTATAGGCAATCGCTCAAATGCACGCTAAAAAACACGTTATGAAATATATCTACATACTACTCTTTATCCTAACCGTTACCGGGCTGAATGCCAATGCCCAGAGTGGCCGCCAGATAAGCGGCACCATCATCGATTCTACCAAGCTTACCCTGCCAGGCAGCAGCGTAAGGATATCCTCTGAACTTGGCGACAGCCTTGCCAGCACCACCGATGTGAACGGCAAATTCCTGTTCAATGCCATAAAAGGCACAAAAATCACCCTTACTATTTCGTCTATCGGCTATCAGGGTATCATCAAACATTACACCTTACCAGCGGGCGATAAAGCCATCGTATTCGACCCCATCATCCTGAAATCGGAAACCCGCCAGTTAGGCGTAGTAACCATAGTGGGCGTTAACCCCGTGGTATTTAAAGAAGATACCGTACAATACAGCGTATCTGCATACAAAGTGCGCGAAAACGCACCTATTGAAGATGTGCTGAAGAAGATACCCGGCATAGATGTAGCTAAGGATGGTACCGTTACCGCACAGGGCAAGCAGGTTACCAAAGTGCGCGTAAACGGCAAGGATTTCTTTGGCGGCGACGTGTTAAGCGCTACCCGGAATTTGCCTGCAGATGTGATAGACAATGTGCAGATAGTAGATGACTACGGCGACCAGGCCAACCTTACCGGTGTAAAAACCGGCGAGCCAACAAAGGTGCTCAACTTCACCATCCGCAAGGATAAAAACTACGGCTACTTTGGCCAGGCCACCGTGGGCGATGGCTCTGATGCCTTGCCTAAAGACCCCGGCGTTACCAACGATAACCGCTATTTAGGTTTGCTTAACTTTTTCAAGTTCAAAGGCGATCAGCAGATCTCGGTATTAGGCAGCATCAACAACACCAATGTAAACACCTTTAGCTTTGGCTCGGCAACCGGTGGCGCGGCTGGCGGCGGTGGTTTTGGCGGAGGAGGAGGCGGTGGCGGCCGTGGCAATGCCTTAAGGGGCGGCAACAGCTCTACCACAAATGCTAACGGCATAACCAACGCGCATTCTATAGGCCTAAACTTTAGGGACCAGTGGGGCAAAACCCTCTCGGTATATGGAAGCTACAGCTTTAACGACAATACGGTTTTTACCAACTCAACTACCCTGCAAACCAACGCATCGGCCAATATTGTTAGCCAAAGCAATAGCCAGAGCACAGAAACCAACAACCCGGTAAATCATCGCTTCAACTTCAACCTGGAGTGGAAACCCGATACCATCAACTATTTAAAACTTACACCAACTTTCTCCTACGCGGGCAGCGATGTTACCAGCCTGGATATCGTAAACGCAAAGCGCGATGGTCAGGTAACTCAGGCTTACACTTCTAACTCTATCAGTAACTCTTCATCGCCAAATTACGGCATTACTGGTTTATATAACCACCGGTTTAGCCACAAAGGCCGCAATCTTGGTATCGGGTTCAACGCATCTACCAATAAAAACAACCAGTATGATAACCCCATCTACAACTATGTAGCCGGTTCCTTACGCAACGCGCCAGAAAACCAGGTAATTTACACCGATAGCCGCACCAACACGTATGGCGCAAATTTATCGTACCAGGAGCCGCTAGGCAAACGCTCGTTTTTAGAAGGTAACTACGCTTACAACCACACTTACACCACCAGCGACAAAGAAACCGATACTTTGTACGCGGCCAATGCTTACCGCAATTACCCGCTTTTGAGCAACAACTATAACTACACTTTTACCACTAATCGCTTTGGTTTAAACTATAGGGTAGTAGAGGCTAAGTACAACTATGTAATTGGTATTGGTGCGCAACCATCTACCCTGGAAGGCTTCAATGTAAAAACGAGCCAGTCTACCAGGATCACCAATTTCAATGTGATACCTACCGCGCGTTTCGTGTATAATTTCTCCAGGAGCCAAAACCTGAGCTTCCAGTACAACGGAACGAGCAACCAGCCAGCCTTTAACCAGTTGCAGCCCGTATTAGATTTCTCCAATGCGTCATATCCGGTGCAAGGTAACCCAAATCTAAACGCCGAGTTCAACAACAGCCTGCAGTTGCGCTATGGTAACTTCAGTTTTCAAACGGGCAATATCTTCTTCGCAAACGTAGGCTATACGCAAACCGATAATAAGATCGTGAACGTCAACATCACCTATCCGCGCAGCTTTACAGCAGCGGCACTGGCAGCCGACCCCACACTAAAGAACTTTGCAGGCGCAAACCTCATCAAGTACCAAAACGCCAGCGGATACTACCAGGTAAACGGTGGTTTGCTTTACTCCAAGCCGTGGTCTGAACGTAAGTACACCCTCATTTTTAACACCAATGTTGGCTATACCAATAATATCGGATTCGCCGGTTCGGTAGATTCTAACAACGTGGCAACGGCAATAGAAAAAAACATCGCCAAAACATTTACGCTATCGCCAGGCCTGCGTTTCAGGGTGAATATTACGGATGTGATAGATGCGGAACTGAACTCCAGCTACGCCATTAACAAAACCGATAACTCGCTGAATACCCCGTCATTTAACCAGAATACCAATATCCGCACCCTCAACCTGGGCGCAAGCGGCAAGAATTATTTCTGGAAAGATTGGACGCTGAGCTACGATTATACCAAAACACTAAACTACGGTTACGACGAGTCGCTACAAATCAGGAACCCAAATATACTGAATGCTTACGTAGAGCGCCGTTTCCTAAAAGATCACCGCGGCACCCTGCGATTTGCAGCGTATGATTTATTTAATGAGAATACCGGCTTTTCATCAGTAACCACAGGAAGTACGGTTACCCAAACCAATGTAAACAAACTTGGGCGTTACTTCCTGCTATCGTTTACGCTAAGGCTTCAAAAGTTCTCAGGCAAGGCTCCATCCGCAGATCCAGGCAGAGGCGGCTTTGGTGGTGGCCCTGGCGGCGGCGGTGGCAGGCCGGGTGGTGGTGGTTTCGGCGGTGGCCCAGGTGGCGGCGGCCCATTGTAGTTGCATACACACATAACAAAAGAAGCCATCCGTTAATAAAGGGATGGCTTCTTTTGTTTATAAACAATTAGCTTAATGGGCAACTACTACCGTGTTGATAACCCGTTCCAGTTCTTCTAAATCGAAAGGTTTGGCCAGGTAGGTTTCGGCACCAGCGTGGCCTGCAAGTAGTTGTATATCACTGTTTGCCGAAAAGTAAACCACCGGAATATGCTTCAGCGACTCCTCTTTCTTTAAGGTTTGCGTAGCTACAATACCACCGGCATCGGGTATCCAGTTATCCATCAGGATAACGTTGGGTAAAATGGCCGAAACTTTTTCTGTGATGTGATTGCAATCGGTAAAGGTATGTACATCCCAGCCCTGCTCTTCTAAAATATAGCTGCAGATAGATAGGATATCTTCATCGTCGTCGAAAATAATGATTTTCTTAGGCTGTTTATTCATCGGGGAAGCGGTTGTGTGAAGCTATGGATAACTTTCAAAAAAAACAAATAATTTAATTATAACCGAAATACCACAGAAGGCCATTAATGGAAAGGCAAAGTGGCAATTTTTGCGGGGAGTTTGTCTAGCTTTTGCGCGGGTTTTAGCTGTGGCTTTCCAGGAAATTCCAGGTTGATTTTATCGTGGCACATTCAGGGGATGGGGTGAAGACAAGTAAAAAACTGCGGCCACACTGGCACTACCGTTCTAAAGTTGAAGGCAGCAATAAGGCTTCTTTGCTGCAAGGACATTTGCAGAAGCGGCACTGCTACAGGCTAGCCTAAATGCCGATATTATTGATCAGCCCAGCGACAGCCTGAAATAGCTCCTTAATGTTTAAGCAGGTCTGCATACACCACCACCAAATAATCATACATCTTGATAACTTTTTCAACATTAGCGTCGCCCGGACAGGATAACAGGTCCTTTTTCTTTGTTCCATAAAAAACAAAAAGCGGCTGTTTTTTATCGATAAACTTCGGGATATAGTCGAAGGCGCGGGTTTGTGTCAGTTTGATATGCTTCGACCGAAAGGTGTACTGTCGTTCAATTTTACTGGTTTTGGCGCTGATTTTTATCCCCCCGGGTGTTCTTGTTAAATAAAATCGTAAATGCTGACTCACACTATCATTCATTGGGGGAAAGAAAAAAGATATGGGTTCGTCTAACAGTTTAAACATTGGCTGAAAGTCTTCAAAAAAATCGTTGCTTCCAACCAGGTTTCCATTCACATATTCCTCTATAATGATATTAAGTGCACTATTTGTTTTAGATTTAAAAGGAAACTTAAACACCTCTATGCCGCTTTTGGCAAACAGAAACTCAAGGTCTTGCTGGTCGTATTTTTCGTTATTGTTGAAACCCTGACCCAGGCAACAAACGGTCATTATCGAAAAAACAATCGTTAATATGGTCTTCATCATTTATTTGTATCCGTTTATTTACTATATATATAGTACCGAACCCTTAAGTGGTGTGTGTTTCGCTACAGCACAACCTATAAAATACAGCAGAAGCCATAGCCCTCACCATCCTCTACCCGGCCCAACCCTCCCTGTCCAAACTCCTGAAGTGTATGGCTTCGGCCAAGTGCTCCAGCAGTATTTCTTCGCTGCCGGCGAGGTCGGCAATGGTGCGGGATACTTTCAGGATGCGGTCGTACGCGCGGGCGGAGAGACCCAGTTTTTCCATGGCTTTCTTCAGTAGCGTTTGGCCGGCCTGGCTTATCTTGCAAATGTCGCGCACCATTTGGGGGCTCATTTGGGCATTGGCGTGCAGGTCGGGCTTGCTGCCGAAGCGTTCAATCTGCAGCTCGCGGGCTTTGATCACGCGTTCGCGGATGTTTTCGCTTTTCTCGGCAAGGCGGTCTGATGATAGCTCGGTAAAGTTTACCGGGGTAACTTCTACGTGCAGGTCTATCCTATCCAGCAGTGGGCCGGATATTTTGCTGAGGTATTTCTGCACGGTTCCCGGCGGACAAATGCATTCCTTCTCCGGGTGATTGTAATAGCCGCAGGGGCATGGGTTCATGCTGGCGATGAGCATAAAGCTGCTCGGATAATCAACCGTAAATTTGGCGCGCGATATGGTAACCTTGCGTTCTTCCAGCGGCTGGCGCATTACCTCCAGCGCGCTGCGCTTAAACTCGGGAAGTTCATCTAAAAACAGCACACCGTTATGCGCCAGCGAAATTTCGCCGGGCTGAGGGTTGCTGCCGCCGCCTACCAGGGCCACATCGCTTATAGTATGGTGCGGCGACCGGAAGGGCCGGGTGGTCACCAAAGCATCGGCAGTGGATAGCTTGCCCGCTACGGAGTGTATCTTGGTGGTTTCCAGCGATTCGTGCAGGCTCAGCGGCGGCAGTATGGAGGGCAGCCTGCGGGCCAGCATGGTTTTCCCCGCGCCGGGGGGACCAATCAGTATCACGTTATGCCCACCTGCGGCGGCAATTTCCAGCGCGCGCTTGATGTTTTCCTGCCCGCGCACTTCGCTAAAGTCGCTATCGTAATTGGTTAGGCTATCATAAAACTCCTCGCGGGTATTTACTACTTCGCGTTCCAGCGTGCCGGTGCCGTTGAAGAAATCGGCCACCTGTTTAATGTTCTCCACGCCATAAACTTCCAAATCATTTACTATCGCCGCCTCGCGGGCGTTTTGCTTGGGGAGGATAAAGCCTTTGTATTTTTCTTTGCGTGCCTGTACGGAAATGGGCAGCGAGCCTTTAATGGGCTGCAGGCTGCCATCGAGCGAAAGCTCGCCCATAATGAGATACTTGTCCAGTTCTTCGGCTTCAATCTGTCCCGAAGCCGCCAGCACACCTACGGCGATGGTTAGGTCGTAAGCAGAGCCTTCCTTGCGGATATCTGCCGGGGCCATATTTACCACCACCTGCTGCCTTGGCATGCGGTAGCCGCAATTCTTCAGGGCCGATTCAATACGGAAATAACTCTCTTTAATGGCCACATCGGGCAGGCCCACTACAAAGTACTTGGTGCCCGAAGCTATATTCACTTCCACGGTTATGGTAATGGCCTGTATGCCGAAAACTGCGCTGCCAAAAGTTTTAACTAACACAATAGATAAGGTTTTTTAAGGCGAAAGATAGGGAATTATTTTGAAAATGAAATGCCCGATTAAAGCAATACAATGCTGCATCCGGTGCACGCAAAATCCTATATTCCTCCTTTCCCTCAAAATCCCTATCTTTCCCCTAAAAAAATTACAGGATGCTTGAGCAGGTTAAACAGCAGCAGAACGCTTACGAAGAAATTTACGCGCCGGAGCAACGTTCGGAGTTCGATTTCCATATCACTACCGACCCGCTTACCCGCTACCTGCGCGACCGCCGGTTGCTGAAGGCCCTTGCCGTGCTGGAGCAAAGCAACCCCAATATACGCCAGTGGAGCGTACTACTTACTTGCGGCGGCGTTGGCGGCGAAGGGCTGTTCTTTAAAAAGAACGGCTTCGATAATGTTACCGTGAGCGATATATCCGAGAATTCGCTCAAGATATGTAACGAGTTCGATGCATCAATAACCACCATCATGCTCAATGGCGAAAATCTGGATGTGCCCGATGCCTCGTACGATTTGGTGGTTGTGCAGGACGGTTTGCACCACCTGCCGCGTCCGGTAACCGGCTTTACCGAGATGCTGCGCGTGGCCCGCAAGGCAGTAATCGTAATAGAACCCTACGATAGCATGATAGGCAACCTGATGGGTACCGAATGGGAAGTACAGGGCGATGCCACCAACTATGTGTACCGCTGGGACACCAACAGCTTTACCCAGGCTATCAAAAGCTACCTGCTGAAAAACTATAAGCAAATAAAAGTACTGCGCCTGTGGGATCACGGGCTTATGGTATCTAAACTCGCCGGCAAGCTGCCCAAAAGCATGCAGTTGCCCGTGGCAAAACTTATCTACGGCCTGTTTGCGCCATTCAATTGGATGGGGAATATGTTTGTGGGGGTGGTGACGAAATAGAATAAGGCATAGAATCCAGAGCCGGGGCTGTGCGATTCCCCTCTCGAGAGGGGTGCAGGGGTGTGTTGGGGGCCCACCCGTTAGGAACCAATACACGTTGCACTTTATTTTATACAGGCACAAACACATTTGCAGGTATCCCGCAGAACACACCCCTGCAGCCGCACCATTCCACCGCGCCCCCTCTCAAGAGGGGAACTAAAAAACGTAGGAAGTATTTCTTTTACTCTACCGCGTGTATGGTACGCTCCTTGCGCTTGATGAAGGGCTTCTCGATGAATACCCAGGATAGCGTAGCCATCATTACCGTGCCTGCTATGAGGTACAGCAGATTAAAATACGGCACCAGTTTCAACTCTACTATTACGGTGATAATCATGCCGTGGTAAATGTATATACCGTAGGAAATATCGTTTTTGCGCAGCAGCTTATTAGCCAGGTTGGGTAGCGTGTAAGCCATGGACAGCAGGGTAAATGCCAGGAAGATATACTGCATTACCGTGAAATACGCGGCATCTATCCTATCGAAAAAGAACATGCTAAAGGCCACATAAGGTACTATCCAATATAATGCTTTCCCATAGATAAACCTCGAACTATAAATGCGCAGCCGTTGGAAGATAACACCCAGCAAGAACAGGTAAAAATGCGGCACGAAGGTATAGCGGATAAGTTTGGTTAGCTTATCGCCAAGGTGCACCAATTCGGAAGTAAGCGTTAGTCCGATGAAAACGACGAACAGCGCAATGAACCAGGCATTGAGTTTCTGTTTTGGCGCTAATAAAAAGCAGATGGGCAGCATGATATAAAACTGCAGCTCGATGGGGATGGTCCACAAGCTGCCGTTGTACGAGCCGAAGCCGTAGTTGGCCAAAAAGTTAGGCGTATAAATAAAGCCCAGCAACTGTGCCGGCAACCAGGCAAGCGTTTGCTTGTTAAGGAAGTTTACGCCGGTTAGGGTGAAAACAATCAACGTTAAGATGATGCACCCCCACAAGCCGGGATAGATACGCAATGCCCGGTTACGGATGTAGTTTTTGATAGAATTATTACGTTCGTAGGAAGCGGATATCAAATACCCGCTGATAACGAAGAAAACAGGCACGCCGGGGAACAGGTAAAGTATCTTTAACCAGGTGTGGCTGATGGGCAATTTCAGGTGCTGGTAATAATGGTCGAATATTACTTCGGTTGCCGCAAGCAGCCTCAATAAGTCGAAATTATTCCGTTTGAATTCCTTTATTTCCATCGCCGAAATATATAGAATTTAAATGAGGAGGCTATAGTATAAATATAGATTTGCCTGCATGCTTTTCAATTAGAATCTGCTGTAAACAACATGACGCAATGTTGTAAGGAAGTGATAGAACACGAACGTTGCCGGTTGCATGGTTTCCGCAAGGAAGACGGTTACGACGATGATTTGATACGCATCATAGAAAATCGGCTGGACCTGGAGGAAGAGCGCCTGCAGGAAGAGGCAGATTAACACCGGCGGGTATTGTATTCAAGCCGATAAACTCTAAATTAGCCTTTGTAAACCTACCCATATACCCAAACGTAATGAAAAACAATTTTTGCTGCACAGTAGCTTTCATGCTATTGGTGCTAACGGTTTCTGCGCAAAAAAAGAGGGCTGTAACAGAAAAAACTGCCATAGCACCCGTTGGTATTATTAAAGGCCTGAGCGATTCGGCCTTACTGGATGTGGTACAGCGGCAAACCTTCCGCTATTTTTGGCATTACGCCCACCCCGTTAGCGGCCTGGCCCGCGAGCGCGACAATACCGTAAAGGCCGAATATTACTGGGATTACATTAACGAAGCTTACGACGAACCCAACCTTAGCAAAGGCACCTTCGGCCCCGAGGCTTGCGCCATTGGTGGTACGGGCATGGGCATAATGGCTACGGTGGTAGCCGTAAACCGGGGTTGGATCGGTCGCGATACCGCTTTAAAGCGCCTTACCAAAATTGCCGACTTCCTGATCAAAGCCGATTGCTATCATGGTATCTATCCGCATTTCATGAATGGCAGCACGGGCAAAACCATCCCGTTTGACAGGGTAGATAACGGTGCCGATATTGTAGAGACATCGTACTTAATGATGGGGCTGCTTACCGCGAAAGCCTATTTTAATGGCAACTCACTACGCGAGCGCTATTTTCAGAAACGGGTGCAGCAAATGTGGGATGCCGCCAACTGGAACTGGCACAGCAACGGCAGCGATAAATTTTTGTACTGGCATTGGAGCCCAAGCAACGGCTTTGATATGAACTTCCCAGTTTATGGGTACGATGAGGCTTTGATCACTTATATCGTAGCGGCATCATCGCCCAATCATGCCATCTCTAAAGACCTTTACGAAAATAGCTGGGTAAAAAGCGGCGGCTGGAAAAACGGCAAAACGTATTATGGCAACGTATTGCCGCTAGGTAATTTTGATAAAGGCGGCCCTTTATTTTTTGAGCAGTACACCTATATGGGCATCGATCCAAACAACCTTGCAGATGACCAGGGCATAGACTATGCTGTGCAAACAAAGAACCATACGCTTATCAATCGTGCTTACTGTATCGAAAACCCCAAACATTACAAGGGCTACGGCGCCAACTGCTGGGGATTAACCGCCGGAGATAGTTACAAAGGCTATGTTGCCCATTGCCCCGAGGTAGACCTGGGTGTAATACAACCAACAGCCGCCTTGTCCTCCTTCCCTTACACGCCGGAGTATTCTATGCAGGCGCTTAAGCATTTTTACTACGACCATGGCGATAAAATTTGGGGACCATACGGCTTTGCCGATGGCTTTAGCGAGAGCCATAACTGGTACGCAAAAACCCACCTGGCTATAGACGAGGGGCCTATAGTAGTGATGATAGAGAACTACCGCAGCGGACTGATCTGGAAACTGTTTATGAATAACCCCGATATACAAAAAGGGCTGAAAAAACTCGGGTTTAAAAGCAAGTGGATAAAGGAATAATATGTGCAATAGGAGCGCTTCACTCACGCGCAGTGACTGGCAGGATCTGAAGGAAGAAAGTCTACGATAAGGGGCGGAATGAAAATTGCATCTTGGGTTTTATTGCGCGTGGGCAGACAGCCGTTTTTTTAATCCCTTCTACCGGACACAGTGCCTAAGAATGCGCTCGCCAGAACCAACGATAAGCAAATCAGATCGGCAGAAATTAGTGTAATTAACACACCAACTCCTTTATTAAGTACAATCTACCATATTTAAATACAATAAGTTACGTAATTGAGCCTATTATTTAGCGGCTCGGTTGTTGTATTATACAAATCCCGCACAACGCGGATTTATAAAAAATCATGAAAAACTTTAACACAATCAAATTACTGGCTTTTGCCGTTACCATTAGCATTACTCTTTTTACACAAACGGCGAGTGCCCAAAAATATAAAACTGTTGCTGATACGGCTAAACTGAATAAAAAGTATGCCGAAATAACTTTAGACATAGCCAAACTAAATTATAAGCTTGCAGAGGCTAAAGGCAAAACCGTAGGGTACGATGCAAAAGCAGTATCTACAGCGCAAGACGCGGCCAATAGTGCCCTCGATAGTAAATCTACAGCCGCTACCGCTACCAATGGGGATTTAGGCGATGCTAAAACGGCCATGAAACAAGCTAAAAAAGCGAATAACCAGGCGAACGATGCCAATGACGCCATGAATGACCAAACAGACAACGTTAAAAAAATAGCGAAACTTACAAAGCAGATAGCCGAGAAGCAAAAGGAACTCGACGAATTGGACAAGCAAAGGGCCGCTATTATGGCGTTGTAAAACGCCTCTCGCACTTATAATTGTAAAGCCTTGGTCAAAAACCAGGGCTTTTGCTTTTACCGCTATTCCTGCAAAGCTCTTAAAACATCCATCGCTTTGGCAGCATCGGCGTAGCCTACAAATATATGATCGTGATAATACCCCGCTATTACGTTGCAACTTACCTCCGCTTTAGCCAGCGCTAAGGAAAAGGCCGCTGTTAAGCCTACAGCCTGCAACGATGAATGTACCGTAAGCGTTATCCATGCGGCTATGTAATCATACTTCAAGCCTAAGGCATCGGCAGTGGTTTTGCTTACTATAATGGTTACCGCTTCTGCCTCCCTAAAAAAGCAAACCACATCTTTCATGTCAATGCCATCCAATGTGGCTACCGCACAAAAAACATATTCCCCTGTATGCTGTTCGGGTGTCATGGTTTTCAGGAGGGTTTGAATATCGGTGATGCCGCTCATTTATTTCAATTCGTAAACCACTGCTTCGTAGGGTTGCAAAGTACCATTGCCCGCAGGTTTTGCATAATTACTCAATAAAATGGTTGCTTTACTAACATCCGTGCCGATATTATAAACAGCGGCCTTGCTTCTGAAATTTAACAGCATCAGTAATTTTTTGCCGTCCATTATTAAATGCTAAATATTAATTGATCAGATAAAAAAATATTTTTGCTGCCGATAAATTTCATGGGTTAAAAGCTAATCGTATATTGTTGGGCGTTTCCGCAACCAATTAAACACTAACCATACCCCTTATTATGGCATTTATTAAACCCAGGCTTAGTTTCTGGCAAATCATCAACATGAATGTTGGTTTCTTTGGCATCCAATATAGTTTTGGATTGCAGCAAAGTGCCATTAACCCTCTTTATACTTTTTTGCACGCCAATCCCGATCAACTACCGCTGCTGAACCTGGCCGGACCAATGACCGGTCTGCTCATACAGCCCATTATCGGTGCACTGAGCGATAAAACCTGGAGCCCGCGTTTCGGCCGGCGCAAACCCTTCTTTCTGATCGGTGCAATATTTTGCAGCCTGTGCCTTTTCGCATTTCCGTTCAGTAAAACATTGTGGATGGCCGCCGGTTTGCTGTGGATACTGGATGCGGCCAACAATACTGCCATGGAGCCCTACCGCGCTTTTATAGCCGATAAGCTACCCGAGAAGCAGCGCGCCATGGGTTTCCTCACCCAAAGCTTTTTCACAGGCCTGGGCATTACGCTGGCCAACCTGTCGCTTGGGTTTTTCAAGAACATCATCACGGGCGAAACGACTACCTCAGATGGGCAATCGGGCATCCCCTATTGGGTGTTCGGTTCGTTTTTCGTGGGTGCCGTTTGCTCTATCGTATCGGTGGTATGGTCGGTACTCACTACGCCGGAGATACCCCCAACCGATGAGGAACTGCGCGAGCTAAAAGCGCGCAAGCGCGGTGCATTAGAACCTATTAAAGAAATTTTTGCCGCCATAAAAGACATGCCATCGGTAATGTGGAAGCTGGCGCTGGTGTACCTGTTCCAATGGTATGCCATGTTCTGCTACTGGCAGTTCGTGGCACTCAGCATTGCCAAATCTGTTTTCCATACCACATCCACCGGCAATAAAGAGCTATTTGAACAAGCGGTAGTATTAACGGGCCAGGTAAACGGCTTCTACAATATCGTAACGTTTTGCTCGGCCTTCGGGCTGGTTTGGCTGGCGCGCAAGTTCAGCGCCAAATATGTACATATCACCTGTTTGGCCATGGCCGGCATAGCGTTATTGCTGCTTGTGCATATTACCGATAGGGCCCTTTTATTCGCACCAATGGTAGGCTTCGGCGTGGCCTGGGCCAGCATGATGGGTGTGCCTTACATTATGGTGGTAGGCAGCATACCCAAAGAACGTTATGGCGTGTACATGGGCATTATTAATATGATGATTGTTGTACCCATGATATTGCAAACCCTTAGCTTTGGTTATATTTACAAGCACCTACTTGGCGATGACCCTGCAAACGCTATCAGCTTTGCCGGCGTGTTATTATTGCTGGCTGCACTAGCCACAACCCGCATCAAAAAAGATGTAGCAAACGACACCGACGAAGTAGCGATACCCGTGGGCGGCGGTCATTAATGTTTTACGTATAAAAATCTCAATCGTGTATAATCCGCATTTACATCAGCTCATCAACGCATCGGCACAAAAAAGCAAGCTCGACATAGGGGGCGCAGATAACGCTTTTTACGTGCGCCTGCTCACCAGCGCCGAAACTATGAACCAGCTTTACAGCGAGCTATACAGCAAACATCCGGCTGGCGAACCCTTATTTGAGGCCATGATAGATGCGGTGATCAACGCCCATATTTCGCGCTCAGCCGAGCTTAAAAGGAAAGACGATGAAAAGGCAGCCCTGGGCAATTGGTACCTGAGTAATGATATCACCGGCATGAGCCTGTATGTAGACCGCTTTTGCGGTACACTTAAAAACCTGGGCAACAAGCTGGACCACTTTGAAAAACTCGGCGTAAACTTCTTGCACCTGCTACCTATATTCCAGAGCCCTGCAGGCGAAAGCGACGGTGGCTACGCCGTATCTGATTTCCGCAAGGTGGATAAACGTTTTGGCAGCACCAAAGACCTTGAAGGCTTGCAGCAGAAAATGATAGCCGCCGATATGTACCTGATGCTGGATATTGTGCTGAACCATACCTCGCACCGGCACGAGTGGGCCGAAAAAGCCAAACAAGGCGATGCCAAATACCAGGATTATTTTTACATGTACGATGCAGATAGCCCCATCCCGACGGCTTTTGAGCAGCATATGCCCGAAATATTCCCCGAGAGTTCACCCGGAAATTTCACCTTTGTACCCGAGTGCAATAAATGGGTGATGACTGTTTTCCACAGCTACCAGTGGGATTTGAACTATACCAACCCTGCGGTATTTGTTGATATGTTGGATAATGTATTATACTACGCCAATTTGGGCGTAGATATTTTACGGATAGATGCCCCGATATTCCTCTGGAAACAAATTGGCACCATTTGTCAAAACCTGCCCGAAACGCACACCATTTTACGCCTGATAAAACAATGCGTACTGACCGCTACACCCGGAATGGCTTTATTGGCCGAAGCTATAGCTGCGCCACGCGATATTATGAAGTATTTTGGCAGCGGCCTGTTCAAAGGCAAGGAATGCGATTTTGCCTACAACGCTACCCAAATGGCGCTGCAATGGGATATGCTGGCAACCGGTAATACACGGGTGATGCTGGGCGCCCAGCACGATATTGCGCAGAAACCTTACGGTGCTACCTGGATAACCTACACCCGATGCCATGATGATATCGGGCTGGCGTATGACGATAGCATTATCAGCGCCGCCGGTTTTGAACCACGTGAACACCGTAAGTTTTTGTGGGAGTATTACTCGGGCAAATACCCCGGCAGCCCGGCCACCGGCGAATTATTCTCCGTTAACCATAAAACCGGCGATGCCAGGATAAGCGGCTCGCTGGCTTCGATGTGCGGGCTGGAGAAGGCGTTGAACGAAAAGGATAAACCAGGCATAGAAACCGCTATCGACAAGATACTGCTGATGCAGGCCCACAGTTTCTTTTTAGGTGGCGTGCCGATGCTGTTTTATGGCGACGAACTGGGTTACACCAACGATTACTCGTATTTAGACGACCCCGGCAAAAGCTATGATAACCGCTGGATGCACCGCCCCGTTATCGATTGGAAAAAGAACAAACTGATTGATAAAGCAGGCACCCTCGAACAAAGAATATTCGCGGCAACGCAAAAGCTTATCAGCATTCGCCGGAAACTGCCGGTTGTGGCTGATTATTCAAACCTCAGGTGGCTCACACCCTATAACTTTCATGTAGCAGGTTACCTGCGCCAACACGGGGATAAGCAATTGTTCTGCATATTCAACTTCGGTGCGGATGCGGCCTTCTTAACGTGGTATGCCTTTAAAGAGCATAACAACACCCTTGTTACCCTATACGACCATTGGACCGAACAGGAATTTACCGTTGGCAGTAACGAGGATTATCTGATTATAAAACCTTACGGCTTTCATTTGCTCGAGGTGGTTTAAGAATATATTACCCCGCCGTCATCCTGAATTTATTTCAGGAACCCACGGGACGGGTGGGGGGCGTGCAGATCGGCTCAGCAAAGTGGCTACTTTTATGATGGGGTGTTGAAACAAGTTCTCCGAAGGAGTCCTACGGACAACATGACGTTTGTGTAGCTGGCTTCGTTTACCTGTTTATCAACACCGCTCCATAATCGGCCAAACTTTTTACGGTAAAGCCAACAGCTCCGTTTTGGTAAGTGAATTTTATGGGCTGATGCGTGGCCAGCGATACCACTTCCCTCGGTTTAAAATCGCAGCGGATTTTGAAAGTTATGCCATATACGGGCAGCGGTTCAAAGTAGGTTGCCCCGCTAAAGCCTGTGAGGTTGATAAGGTGCAATATCAAGCCGTCGTTTTTATTGCCATTGGCCTGTGCATCATTCTTGCCATATCGCTGTAAGATAAGCTCTACCTTTTCGGGCGCGTTGGTGACAATATCCTGCGTGGCTTGTGGATAAATATACTCCAGTACATCCAAAAATATATGCTTGTGTTCCTGGTAGCCGTTTTGGTAATACATCCGACCGATGTTGAAAGGCAGTACTACGGCCATGCCCTTACCTGTCCGCTTGGTGGCCATGGCGTATTGGCCGGTTGGCGTATGTCCGCCAATAATTTCGGGCGGGCCGGGGCGGCCCTTGCTTAGGATAGGCAGATAATGGCTATCGGCCCCAGCGAAATCGTATTGTGCCAGGTTGAATTTAAGCATAATCATCCGCTGCAATTTCAGGCGTTTGAAAATTGAGGCATTATCGGGCTGTAGGTAATTGCCACTGCCATCGTATTCTTTGGTAAGCACCTTTGCCCCGAAAATATCAAGGAGGGCCTGCGGGTTATCGCTCAGCGCGGTGTTGGTGGCAATGAGGCTGGTGCCGCCGGCCAGCGCATCCTTTAATGCCTGTATCGCAGCTGAGGTTAACCCCGTTGTTTCGGGCAGAATAATCGTCCCATATCTTTTTAGGATATCCGCCTGATTTTCTATCTGCTCGCTTAAGATGATATCGAAGGGGATGTGGGCCTCCTTCAGCATCAGTTGTATACCCCGGTATTCCTGCATGGGCGGTCCACCCGGCCATAGTCCGGGCGAAATGAGCGCCACTTTTGCAGTGGATGCGTAGTTGCCAAAGTATGCCTCGTGTTTTTTATGGAAAGCGTATATCTTGCTGATAACGCCATAATTGCGTTCATCCTCATAGCCGCGCATATCGCCCATCATGCTCAGGTCAAGACCCGAGCCGTTGGCGATGTTCTCATACAGGCGTATGGCCACTTCGGCAGGTTCCACGGCATTATAGCGCGACTGGAACCCGATCTGCTGGATGCTGGCATTGCTGATGATATGCGTTGGGAAAGAGTGCGTGGCGTTGTTTACATTATCGGATGCGGTATAGGGCCAGTAAGGCAAGCCGCTGTTTGCCTGCGATTCGTGGCGGATGATATCCACGTAATTATCGGTATAAGTGCAGATGGCTACCTGCTTGTTTTTGGCTTTCACCAAATCGTATAAACGTTTAGACCAATCATCGCCGGTGTATTTCTTAAACTCCAGGTACTTGATATATGCCGGGTCGGTTGGGTTTTCTTCTGTAGGAAGGGTTAGTCCGTGGCTGTATTCAAAGAAGCGCTTTTTGTCGGCTTCGTTTTGGTCGATGCCCAGGTATTTACCTTCGTAGGCGTTGTTTACCTGGTAGCCCGGCATGTTCAGAAAAATGCCGTCGATGGGGTACATGTCCATCACTTCGCCAATAATTTCAAAGGCTCCTTGCTGCACGTAAGGCGCATTGATGGAAACCGCATACATATTGGTGTTGATGATCCGCTCGCCTTTTGGCGAAATGTAGCACCAATCAGGATGGACCTTGTAGATGCTTTCGTGCACCCGACTAAAATCGAACCGAACGATAACCTTGATACCGTTCTGGTGGCATTTGCTGATGACATCGCGAAGCGTATTGGGCTTCATATAAGGGTTGGTGTATTGCAGCTTGAGCTTTGTAGGATAAAAAGCCATAATACCGCCCGCATTGATAATAAGCGTATTGGCCGAAAAGTGAATAAGATCGGCTACCAATGAATCAGGGTTAAGGGTGGCCGCCTCATAACCGGGCAGGTTTGTTTGGATTACGCGGAGGTTGTTCCGTTTCCACCAAAACTTTTCATTAACCGCTGCCGATTTTTTTTGAGCACTTACCGGCAGGCAATATAAAAGGCATAATAGGATATAGGCTAATTTCTTCATGAGATAGTTTAACTATTGCTTACCCATCCATTGGCGCAACCGGAAAGCATTTGGGTAAAATCGCTGCGTGTGGGGGCATCCAGGTAAGGGTACTTTATTTTACTCAGATACAATCCTTGTGGATAGGCCGGTTTTATCAATTGCGGTAATTGCGGGTTAATGAGGTGCGCCTCAAACTCGTCAACGCTTAATTTTCCGGTGCCTATCTCTATCAGTTTGCCGGTGATGATGCGCACCATCCGCCCTAAAAAGCGGTTTGCCGAGATACGAAAGCGCAGTTTATCGCCCGTGCTATCGGTATAAATCTTTGCTTCGCTGATATTGCAGATGGTATGCTCGTTCCTGCCCGGCATTTTGCAAAAAGCATGATAATCGGTATAATTAAGCAATAAACCAGCGGCGCGCTGCATGCTGGCAATGTCCCAATTCGCCACCAAATACATCGAACTGAAATTGCTGAGGAAAGGGTCTTTGTAGGTATGGATAAAGTAATCGTAACTGCGCTCAATGGCATCAAAACGTGCATGGGGCAAGCCTTCCATCGGTAGGATATCAAAAACCGAAATATCATCCGGCAGGATATTATTCATCCGGAAAAGCAAGTCGAAATCCCAGGCAGCCTCCACATCTAAATGGAAAAAGAACTGGCTGGCGTGCACTTGTGCATCAGTGCGGCCGCAGCCGGTGATGTACGTGGGCTTTTTAAAAACCTGGCTAAGGCAATCCTCCAAAACCTGCTGTACGCTCATGCCATCCGGGTGTTTTTGCCAGCCGTGGTAATGGGTGCCGAGGTAACCGATATGAAAAAAGTAGCGCAAAGGGTGATGTATAGCTGGCTAAAATAAACATTTGCCCGTGTTAATGTCGGTTTTACATTTTGCATACAAAGCATATTGCCGATTTTTGTACTATTGCCGGCACCCAAAAGCAGCCGTATAAAATGCAGCACGTATTAGATAATCCCGCCTGGAATGCCCTTTTATCAGGCAATAGTAACCTGGCGATGGGTACAGATAAGGTGAAATATTTTGACCCCGAGGTATCACCCTTCGTGGGCTTTAGGGAAAATACGGCCGAAAATTTCCAGCAACTATATGAGGTGGCGCAAGTTGGCAGGCCCTTCGGGTTTATTTCCCCGGTGGAAGCGGAAATCCCGGCGCCCTGGCAGCAAATAGTATATATAGAATGCCTGCAGATGGTACATGATGGGCGGGATACGGGGCTTTCATCGGTTTCGCTTACGCCATTAACCGAAAAGCATATACCCCGGATGCTGTCCTTAACCAAGCTCACCAACCCTGGCCCTTTTGCCGAGCGGACCATAGAATTTGGGCATTACCATGGCGTAATGGACGGTGATAAGCTGGTGGCGATGGCCGGGCAGCGCATGCATGTATTCAATTATGCCGAAGTAAGTGCCGTTTGCACCCATCCCGATTATTTGGGGCGCGGCTATGCTAAACAGGTATTGCAATTTCAGACACAGCGCATCCTCGCGGCGGGCGATACACCTTTTTTACATGTACGCAGCGATAACCACCGCGCCATCCACGTGTACCAAAGCCTTGGTTTTGCCACGCGCAAAACCATACACTTTTATATTATTAAAAAATAAGGGTAAGGCTACCTCGCGCGGCTTCTGCCGCTTTCAATGTAGCCTTTTATTTCTTCCACATCGTGTTTGCTAAAACCGTGTGCCTCTACCTTATTGCCGCTGTGATAAAAGCGTATAGTCGAGAAACCGATCATGGGCGTATCAATCTCAACAGCAGAGATGCTTTCGTAAGCAATGGTGGTGGTATCACCGCTGAACAGGCCGGGTATCTTAACCGTAACGCCGTTTTCTTCCATGTAAATTTCGGCTGGGAAAATCTTATTGCCTTCTGAGAGGCGCGATGCGATGTATTTCATAGTTGTTGTGGCAGGTATTTTTAATACATCTCATTGAACGCACACATGGCCTTATTGTTACAGCTGATTGCGCTAAAAAATCGGGGTTGCTTTTATTTCCCAGGAACTTATATTTGTGATAACGCTTTATCCATTAACTGCTTCCTAATCTTAACAATATAGCCATGCAAAACCTCAACAGTGTTTCGCCTTTTTTTATCGTGGCCGATTTAAAAGCCTCGCTGGGTTTTTATGAAAAGATGCTGGGTTTTGCCATTTGGCACATAGCCCCGGCAGACGAACCGTTTTTTACTATGGTGGGCCGCGACGGTATTTCTATCATGTTAAAGGGAGATGGTATGCCCAGGCCTAATTCAACACAATACGATTGGGCCCGTTGGGATGCTTACATTAACACAGCAAACCCGGATGCATTATACCAAGAGTATAAAACCGCCGACGTTCCTTTCCGGCAACACCTGATGGATGATGACGATGGATTACGCGGATTTGAGGTAGTAGACATTAACGGCTATGTGCTTTTTTTCGGCAGGCCCGAGCATAGCTAATCTGCCAGATCTATCCACACGGGGCAATGGTCGCTGGTTTTTTCCCATCCACGTACGTGAAGGTCAACCGCGGCAGTCTTTAGCCTTCCCTCCACCTGCGGACTAAGCAAAAAGTGGTCTATCCTTAAACCGGCATTACGGCCATAGGCGTTGCGGAAATAATCGAAAAAGGTATAGATAACCTCCGTTGGGTACAGCTTTCGGATGGCATCTGTCCAGCCTTGCTCCACCAGCGTTTTAAAAGCAAGCCGCGTTTCCGGCCTGAACAAGGCATCCTCTACCCATCGCTCGGGCTTATACGCATCCAACTCGGTAGGCATCACATTATAATCGCCGGTTAGCACCACGGGCAGGCCCGATGCCAGCAGCTCGGCAGCGTGTATCTTCAACCGCTCGAACCAGGCAAGCTTATAATCAAATTTAGGGCCGGGTGCCGGGTTGCCATTGGGCAGGTACAGGCAGGCGATCACCACGTCATTTACCAATGCTTCTATGTATCGGCTCTGGCTGTCGTCCTCATCGCCGGGCAGTCCTTTTCGGCGTTCCTGTATGTCCATACCACGTGCCAATATGGCTACACCGTTCCAGCTTTTCTGGCCATGCCATATGGCATTGTATCCGGCATCGTTAATCGCCTGCAGCGGAAAATTCTCCTGCGGAGCCTTCAGTTCCTGCAGGCAGGCCACATCGGGCTGTTCCTCGTTCAACCAGCGCAGTAGTACAGGTAAGCGGCCATTTACGCCGTTAACATTATAGGTGGCTATTTTCATATAGGCAAGGGTATGGCATTAGTTATGGCAAAGCTATCGAATGAGATCAACACATAAAAGTTACAGAGCGTAGCCGTATTAATTATTACCGTTTTATTTTTTTATTCGCATATTAGGGCGGCTGCTTCTCCCTTAACTACTATGGGCAAAAACTATCTGATACCCGCTTGCATTTCGCTGCTTTTTATCTCGCTTTGTGCCAAGGGGCAAACACCCACTACTGCACTAGCCCAGTTAAAGAATGCCAGGATGAAACCCGGTTACGCAACAGATACCAATAGTGTAGTGCTATTGAATACCTTGGCCGAAAAGTATTTCTACCAAAACCCCGATAGTGCCCTGTTGCTGGCCAAAGAGGCCCTTCAATTATCCAAAAACCAACATTTTGATAAAGGCACGGCAAGCGCGCAGAATAACATAGCACGGTCCTATTATATCTTAGGCTCGTATTTCCCCTCGCTCAGCGCATCAGACGAGGCCATGGCTATCAGCCAGAAAATAGGTTTCAAGAAAGGCATTGGCGCATCGTACAACAACAAGGGCCTTATTTACCTGGCACAGGATAGGATGCACGATGCCATACCCGAGTTCGAAAAATCATTGACCTACGCCGAAATGCTGAAAGACAGCACGCGCATCGCCGGCAATAACTTCAATATCGGTTTGTGTTACGATGAGATAAAGCAGTTTGATAAGGCTTTCATACACCTTAAAAAAGGCAAGGCTATTGCCGAAAAGATAAAAGACTGGCACACCATCCAGATGATTTTAAACCGGATGGGCGAAACGTATTACCACTCCAGCAACTATCCACTGGCCCTGAAGCATTATACGCTGGCACTCAACTACAAGCCCTATCAGGACAACTGGGAAAAGAGCTTCGCCTACTCGGGCCTCGGGCAAACCTATTATGCCATGGACCGATACCGGGAGGCCGTGACCAATACCGAAAAAGGCCTGGCACTTTCGCTAAGCCTTAAGGCCGGGTGGGACATACAACGCGCCTACAATATATTGGCCAAGAGCTATGCTGCTACAGGCGATTATAAAAATGCATATACCAGCGAAGCAAACTCCAAGCGTTACGCCGATAGTTTGTTTACCGAAGCGAAAGAAATAGAGATAAACTACCGGCACCTGCAGGAAAAGAAAGCCGAAAACCTAAAACTGTTAAAAGAAAATCAGATCAACAAGCAATCTATTGACCTTAACCGCCTGCTTATTGCGCTGGTGTCGTTATTTGCATTATCGATGGTAATCATTTTGTTTGTTATTGTGCGCAGCATCAAGCATAAATCGGCATTGAACAAAGAATTAATGGCCAGCAATGCGGCGATTGCATTGCAAAAAGAAGAAATATCCAGTCAGCGAGAGGCCTTGGTGGCTATTAATCAAACCAAAGACCAGGTGTTCTCGGTAATAGGCCACGATTTACGCAGTCCTTTCGCATCGATATTGCAGGCATTGGAGCTTATCCGTTACGGCGACCTGGATGAAGATGAGCAGCATACTGTTTTCGAAGATTTTTACAAACAAGTAACCTTGGTTACCGGTATGATCAATAACCTGCTTGTATGGGCCAACAGCCAGCAAATGGGCGGAAAGCTTAGCCTGGAAGAAATTGATTTGGTTGCCATGGTAAATGAAGTATTATCCGTGTTTGGCTTTTTTTCCAAAAACAAGAGCCAGCAGGTTCTACATACTGTAACCGCCCCTATCCGGATACAGGCCGACCCGGGCCATGTGCGTATCATCCTGCAAAATGTGGTGGGTAACGCCATAAAATTTACGCCGCAGAATGGCATCATTGAGGTTTTCTATACCGAAGCGCCGGGGATGCACGCGGTGCATATTAAAGACAACGGCGTGGGCATGTCGGCAGAGAAACTGGATAAGCTTTTTAAGGTAACCGGCAAGGCCATATCTGAACAAGGCACCGATAAAGAAGCAGGCACCGGCCTCGGGCTGATGCTGATAAAGCAATTTACCGAAGAAAACGGCGGCCGCATGGAGGTGAATAGCCAGCCAAGCATGGGCTCTGAATTTATTATCTACTTTAAAGCTTGCCAGGCATGAAATGCAAAAGCCTTTGCCGCGTAGGGCAAAGGCTTTGCTATATATAGAGTTGATGTATGCTGAAATGTTGCTTAGGCGGCCAGCAATTGTTTAACGAACGACAGGTTCTTCTTACGCTGCTGTTCTGCTTTGTATTTAGCCAAATCGGCATCTATAATTCTTTTCAATTCAATATCGAATGCTTTTAACAGGATGGTGGTTTGTACTGAAGTTTTCATATCGGTAATGTTTTAAGTTACTCAATTAGTATAATAACGATGCCAAATTTACGCGAAGTCTATCCTCCGTTTAAAATAGCGTAAAACCCTTTAAAATGCTTTTTTAGCGTATAGTAAACTATACAATTTTAGGGCAGTGCGATAAAAAAGCAATACAAAATACGCAGCATTCGCGGCTGGAATTATCGCATACGCCCTGTAGCGTTTTTCTGCTACTGCGCGTATTTATACATAACTAAACACCTCATGAAAAACCAATTCACCCTTTTATTGATAGCGCTATTGTTCTCGGCCTGCATAAAAGAAGCGGGCACAAAAACGCCTTTAATAACCGTAGACCCAATACCGCCAAAAATAATTTCGAGCGATACGCTTAACAGCGGCGGCCAGTGGGGTTTAACGGTCGGCCAGTCGGCCTCGGCCCTTTATTCCAGAATACAGGAGATAAAGATCGAGAGGCATATTGGGAATCTCAGTATAGTTGGCAATGTTTTTACTAGCCTGGAGACGCTGAAGGATAAGCTGCCTTTGTACACCAGTATCTATTTAGACGAAACGCTTGGAACGGGTACGGGCATCCAAATTTATTTTGAAGATGATAAGGTGAAATCGGTATGGACAAATGACGGCGTTGGGTTAAAAAGATGGCCTTTAATAAACGGTGCGAGTGCTTCTGTTACCGTTGGCGATCCGATTGGCGGGGTTTATCAAAAACTCGTCAATATAAAGAAACAAGCGGCCTATGTGAACAAGTTTGAACGCATCTCTATTTTTAATAAAGATATCAATAAGGTTTACGATCCATCGATGAGCGCTTCGCGGCAGTGGTATTTTGTTTCTGTTATAGATGACCAACGGTACAACATGGTGAGCCTGAACTTCAGCGCAGGGAATTTGGTGTCTATCTATTCCACTATATACGAATATAAGTAAGATGGGAGCGCAGTTCTGCGCTCCTATTTTCAATTCACTTTTAACCAGCCGGTAATGCTCATGCGGGCTTTGTTGGTCTGCATTACTTGGTGCGCCATTTCGGAGCTTTTAAAAAATACGCTTTTGCCGTTGGTAGGCGCAATGAGTTGCTCGCGGCCCGCATGATGGATGCATAGCTCGCCACCATCCGCCAATACCCAATCGGCGTTCAAGTACATAATCATGGAATAGGCGCGTGTACCATTCTGCTGGAACTGGTCGATATGTTTCTTATAAAATGCCCCTTCCTCGTACAGGTTATAATGGAACTCATAACCGGTGATGCCCGTGTAGCACGTGCGGTTAAGATATTCTACAAATTCGTCCATCAAATCAAAAAAGGAATTTTCGTGCGGGTCGTTATGCTCCCGGCCCAGCCAATAGATACTATCGCCCCTCACCAGTTTATTGTGCGCCACCAACGTTTCGTTCCCGGTGCCTGCGGCCAGCAACAGTTTGTTTTCAAATAAACACACGAGGTTATCCTTTAAATGGCCCGAAAGTGCGGTGCTTAAGAAGTTTTCTGATATCCCTACGTGTGTATCCAGGTAGGAGTCGACAAAATCGCTGAAGGTTTGTTCCAATTGGGTGCACCGCAAAGCGCGGTCCTGCATTTTGGTGAAGGTAGGTTTAATAAGTGGTATGCCCTGCATATCAAACCATTCCCTACCAATCAGGTTAATACGGTTATGCAGCATACTACAAAGGAACAGGCCACCCCGTTGATGATAGGTGCCGAGGTTTTTATTGAGCCCGGGCAAACGGCAGAGGAAATTGATGTATGGTTCATGCGGCTGAGGGAGGCCGGCATGACGGTTACCCGTATCCGCCTGTTTGAAACGTATATGCATAAGCCCGATGGCAGCTGGGATTTTACCTTGTTTGACATTGCTTACCATGCAGCCGATAAGTACGGCATTAAAATATATGGCAACCTGTTCCCCGCTACTGCTTTTACCGATTTAGGCGGACTGAAATTCCCGAAGGATGAGGACCACCTGGTGGCTATTGCAAAGTACGTCGAAAATGTAGTGCCGCACTTCAAACAATTCAAATCCTGTTATGGCTGGGTGCCGGTGAATGAGCCGGGTGTAGGGCATTTTCCGCAGGAACAATTTACGACAGATAAATACCAGGAATGGAAAGCCGCGCAGGCGCACCCGGAATACACCAGCAAAGGGTACGACCATTTCGATTTTGCCGATGAACGTTTCCACCTGTACTATAATACCTGGTTTTTAAAATGGCTCGCAGATGAAATACACCAATACCATCCCAATAGTATCATCCATGTAAACAACCACGCCATATTTAAGAACGTAGCGGAGTATGATTTCCCGGCCTGGCGCGGTTTCCTCACCAGCCTGGGCGGCTCGGCGCACGCCAGCTGGCACTTTGATTATTTTAAAAGGGCGCAATATGCCATGGCCGTATCGGCCAATTGCGAAATATTGCGCTCGGGCGCGGGAGATATCCCCTGGTTTATGACCGAACTGCAGGGTGGCAACAATACCTACAGCGGTTTCCTGGCCCTTTGCCCAAGTGCCGAAGAAATAAGCCAGTGGCTTTGGATAGCCATTAGTGCCGAAAGTAAGGGTGCCATATTCTGGTGCCTTAACCCGCGCTCATCAGGCATTGAGGCCGGCGAATGGGCCATGCTGAATTACCTGAACGAACCCAGCAACCGGCTGCTGGCGGCAACAGAAGTTATAGCTGTAGTGAACACCAGTCCTGACCTGTTTGAAAACGCTAAAGTTGTAGAATCCGGCATCAATATCATCTACACCCGCGAATCGCTCTGGGTGGAAAAGAAACTGCAAACCGGCGGCAAAAGTTACGAAGGCCGGGATGAGGGTGGGGTTATGAAATCGGCCCTGGCTTACTTTGAGGCGCTGAGCGAGGCCGGCATCCAGGCAAATTTTAAGGAAATAAGCGAATTTGATTTTTCGAGAGAAGATTTTACCGGCGTTGCCATCATCCTCGCGCATCAAATAGCCATCCCACATCAATACTGGCCTTTGCTCGATGCGTTTGTGCAAAACGGCGGCAAATTAATTGCCGATGGCCTCACCGGGTATTACGATGAAAACGCCGTTGCGCTCACACGGTTGGGCTCTCCATTCCGAAAACTTTTCGGTGCAGATATACTGGAGTATAAAGCCATCGATAATATAGAGGATATTACAGTTGCCGGCGTTTTACTGCCGGCGTTCCAATGGGTGGGGCAGCTACGCCCAACAACAGGCAAGGCAATAGCCAGCAAGGGCAATGAGGTTTGGGCGGTGAAGAACAACTATGGTAGAGGCCATGCCTGGTGGATACCAACGATGGTTGGTTTAGGAAGCCGAATACCGGAAGACTATACATGCCTTAATGGATTCCTGAGAGAAGTGCTCGACTATCCATCAATGAATATCCCTTTTTTGTTCGAATCGCCGCAGAAGTACGTGCTGATGAAAACCTTGCGAAGTGGCTTGAGCACGATTACCATCATCGTCAACAAATCTCCTGTGCGCAAAGAGTTTAATCTGCTGATGCAGGCTGCGTCGCCCGGGCCCATGGTATTATTTGCCAACAAAGGCGGCAAAACCGGCGGCAATCATATCAGTATTGATACAGAGGAAACTATGGTAATTAAATGGGAATAGTTTTATTTTAGCGGCATTATCCCCTTATTAAATGAAAAAATTATTGCTTTTAGTAGCCTGCCTGGTAAGTTCAGTGGCCTTTGCCGATGCCCCAAAAATCATCATCCCCATTGGCGGCAATGCCTGGGTTAACGGTAGCGCGCTGATAACAGACGACGGCTTAATGCAGTGGACCAGCCCAAAATCAACTGCCAATATTTACTTTAGGGTGCCTTCCGCGCAACAACAGCTCAATTTATCGTTACGGTTGCGCGTGCCCGCCGGGAAAAGCAAAATCAGCATCGCCATTGGCAAAATGGTTTTTATAAAAGAAATCAGCAATGCCGGGTTCGATACCATCGCTATTGGTAAGGTGGATATCTTGCAAGCGGGTCACGTAAAAATAAGTCTGAACGGGTTAAGTAAAACAGGGAGCATTTATGCTATCGTATCAGATTTGATTGTGCAGGGCGCAAAGGATGCAGATAAGTTTACGTACGTAAAAGCCGGCACCTCTTATCATTTCGGCAGGCGCGGGCCATCTGTGCATCTGCGGTTCGATATCCCCTCAGCTATCAAAAAAGACGTAAAATGGTTTTATAACGAGATAAGCGTGCCCGCCAAAATGGATGTGATAGGCTCCTACTTTATGGCCGATGGCTTTAGTAGCGGCTACTTCGGCATGCAGGTTAATTCGCCTACCGAGCGGCGGATACTGTTCTCGGTATGGAGCCCATTCACTACAGACGACCCTAAAACTATACCCGACAGCCTGAAAGTTATACTATTGAAAAAAGGTGCTGATGTACACGGCGGTGAGTTTGGCGATGAAGGCTCGGGCGGGCAAAGTTATATGCTATACCCATGGCAGGCCGGCAAAACGTATGCTTTTTTACTGCGTGCCGAACCGGACAAGGTTACCAAAAGCACAACCTACACGGCATGGTTTAAAGATATTGCCGCCGGTAAATGGCTGCTGGTAGCCAGTTTCAGCAGGCCGCAAACCAAAACCTATTTAGACGACCTGTATTCCTTCGTCGAAAATTTTGAACCCGATAGCGGCGACCAGATACGCCTGGCTAATTTCAAAAACCAATGGCTGGGCGATAGTAACAACAATTGGCACGAGGTAACCGGCGCACTTTATACCGGCGATGCCACGGCAAACGCCAACTACCGTAAAGATTATGCAGGCGGTATCGACGGCAATATGTTCTTTTTAAAGAACGGCGGCTTTTTTGATGAGTTGGTGCCCTTGAAAACACCTTTTAAAAGGGCCACAAACGGTGTGGCTCCGGTG
Organism: Mucilaginibacter psychrotolerans; assembly: GCF_004519315.1. Lineage (GTDB taxonomy): Bacteria > Bacteroidota > Bacteroidia > Sphingobacteriales > Sphingobacteriaceae > Mucilaginibacter > Mucilaginibacter psychrotolerans. The sequence continues at coordinate 276,302 of NZ_SOZE01000002.1, read as the reverse complement.
ATTGATTTCAGTACGTTGCCTAAAGAATAGACGGCGGAACAAGATTAGTTTAGCTATCGTCATTAAGTAATTGTAGCGTTCTTTTACGATTATGTTTAGATTAAAAAAATTATTATACGGCATAAGTTGCCTTTTCCAAAATTTAATTTTAAATTGCATAACAAAACAAACAGCAATACGTTAAACTATTTGTAAACGAAATCGTCGAACAAACGGTAAGTATCTATTAACTTAAACAGCACACATTATGCAAAAAGCCTATCAATCCATTTATGTAGCGTTTTACAGGTGGAACTTCAAAAACTTCGGGCAGGGTACAAGCATCCCTCAATTCAAATCGATGTTCAACGTAAGCTTTTTGCTGGTGGTATTGCTTACCAACGCAATGCTGGTTACCAAACTATTGATTAAAGGGCATCTGATAAACGTTGGCCTTGGTGCCTGCGTTGCCATAGTAACCGGCGCGGTTTTCTTTTTACTGGTTAATCACCTTATCCTGTTAAACAACCGCTGGTTTAAAAAAGTAAATGTGCAAATGGCGCATGTAAGTACACGCCGCAATGTAAACATCTGCTCGGCTGCTTTATTGTTAAATGTATTTATTGCCTGCGGATTGAGCTTCATTTAAGCCTCCCCTGATTTTTTAGATATACAAAGCCGCAAGTGATTGCGGCTTTTTTTGTGCTTTGTGTTTTACGACAAGCATTACCCATAAATTTTATTTGGCTAATTACCAGCACATTATATAAGATTTCCAACACAATCCTAATTCATTAGTTGTAATACTAATTCATTAGTATTAGCTTGCGTTATAATTATTAGAATAATGGTAAAACTGGCTAAACGCGAAGAACAAATTATGCAGGCTTTCTGGAGCCTGGGCAAAGCTTATATCAAAGAAATCATTCCCGAACTACCCGACCCGAAGCCCCACTATAACTCAGTTGCTACCATGGTGAAGATACTGGAAGAGAAAGGCTTTCTGGATCATGAAACGGTGGGCAACATTTACAACTATTACCCAAAAATATCGCGAGAGGAGTACCAGAAGCACGCCATGAAAGATATCGTGAGCCAGTACTTCAACAACTCGTACCCCAGCATGCTGGCCTTTTTTGCCAAAGAAGAAAAGATATCTGACACGGAACTGGACGAACTCGTAAACCTCATTAAATCCAACAAGAAATGATACCTTATGTATTACACGTGGCCCTGCTGCTGGCCGTTTGCCTGTTGTTTTACAAACTGCTGCTGCAAAAAGAAACTTATTACAGCTTAAACCGAGCAGTACTCATTGGTTGCCTGGCCATGGCATTCCTGTTACCGCTGGTAAAAGTACCGCAGCAATGGGCTTTACGCGATAGCACGCAACTACCTGCTGCCAAACCCAGCACACCGGTGGTAGCCGTTCAACTGCCTCAATTTGCGCCAACCACAAGCGAAAAGCCACAGACACAAAACTTACCAGCGGTAAAGACTGAGCCGGTTGCAGAGCCGCAGATGCCGTTAATGCAACGCATTACTAAATGGGCGGTTTATCTTTATTGGTTCGGTGTGGCAGCATTCGGCGCAAATTTGTTGCTGCAATTGTGCGTGCTGGCTTATCAATCGTATCGCAAACCGGTGATACAGGACGGTGCTTTCCGCATCGTGGAGCTGGATGACGATAAAGCGCCTTGCAGTTTTGGCAACAGCATTTACATCAACCCCGCTAAGTACGAGCCCGAAACCTTCAACCAGATACTGCTGCACGAGAAAGTGCACATTAAACAACGTCACAGCGTAGACCTGCTCCTGGCCGAACTGATGCTGACCTTCCAGTGGTTTAACCCTTTTGCCTGGCTGTATCGCAAAGAGGTAGAAAGCAACCTGGAGTACCTGGCCGATAACGAAGTGCTGCACGATGCAACCGTAGAGCGCAGCGATTACCAGATGAACCTGCTGAAGGTATCCGTTCCCAACTTATCCCTAAGAATTACAACCAACTATAATCAATCACTCTTAAAAAAACGAATTGTTATGATGAACGCAAAAAAATCCAACATACATACCGCCTGGAAATACCTGTTCCTGCTGCCCATGATGGCGTTTTTGGTATGTGCATTAAATGAGCCCGCCATATCGGGCATAAAACTAGATGTAAACACCATGGCTGCCAGGGATACCAGGCCCGTCACCCGTGAGGAAGGCAGTTGGAAAGCAACGATTGTAGGGAACAAGCTGGAGCTTAAACTTTACGAAGTCGATGACAAAAACAATATGAGCAACTCCAACTTTCTGGTGAGCGAATTTACCGCATTGCCAATAGGCCAGGAGGGTGCATTTAAATTGGTACGCGAAGCCGGCGTAATGCAATTTACAGGTCGGTTCGATGGTGGTAAAGGTGCCGGCAAGTACAAGTTTACCCGCGATGCCGCATACTTTACGTTCCTGAAGGGCGAAGGTATCTCCGGCGTGAACCAGGATGATGAAATGGCGTTCTTCTTCCTCAATATCAAGAAGAATTATGTAACCATGTTAAAGAATAATGGCTATAAAACCTCCTCAAAAGATGATGTAATAGCCTGTTCGGCACTTGGCGTTGATGAGTCATACATCCGCTCGATGAAACAAAATGGCTACCCCAACATCACCCTACAACAGCTGATAACCGGCCGCGCAATGGGTATCACCGGCCCCTTTATTGCCGATATACGCAAAGCCGGCTACCCAAAAGTAGACTGGGATAAATTGGTAAGCTTTAAAGCGCAGGGTATAGATGGTAAATACATCAGCAAATTTAAAACCGCCAACAAAAAGCCGGGCGTAGTTAAGGCCGATGCATCATCTGATGATATGATTGCTTTTAAAGCACTGAATGTTGATGATGCCTATATCAACGCGTTAAAAAAAGAAGGCTATACCAACCTACAGGCAGCCACCCTTACCAGCATGAAAGCAGTTGGCGTTGATGGGGCCTATATCCACGGCTTTAAGGCTGTTGGTTATAACAATATTTCTGCCGACAATCTCATCTCGCTAAGATCATTAGGGATCACTCCCGAATTTATGGCAAGCTTTAAAGCGGCGGGGTATAAACAACTTTCAGTAGACCAAGCCTCTTCTTTGAAAGCATTGGGTATTACGCCCGAATATCTCAACGGTTTTAAAGATGCGGGCTATGGCAACATCAGCGTAGATAACGCCAGCGGCTTAAAAGCCCTCGGCATTACGCCTGAATATCTTAAAGGCTTCAAGGCTATCGGGTTCAAAGTATCGCTTGATGATGCCACCGCCTTAAAGGCCATGGGCATTACACCGGAGTACATTACCCAAATGAAAGAGAAAGGCTTCAAATCCGACGATATCAACAAATACATTTCGCTGAAGGCTGCATTTTAAGTAAAGGCCCAACACGCGAAACGCCCCGGGGAATCATTCCTCGGGGCGTTTCGCTTTATAATAGGGGTCGAGATCGCTTTAGGCAGCCAGTTGATGCCCAACCTTATCCAGCAACACAGCCATATCAAAAGGCTTGCTCAATATATCGTTTGGCGGGCCGTCTTGCTGCAGGGTTAGCGCTATATCATCGTTGCTGGAACAGATGATTACCGGCAGATCCGCAGTCGCTTTATTACGTTTAATAATGCGGCATATTTCGCGGCCGTCGGCATCGGGCATGCTGATATCCATAATCACCAAATCGGGGTGAGTGGCATTTATTTTCATAACCGCAGCAGCGCCTTGGTTCAGGGTAATTACATCATAGCCATTGCTGGTCAGTATGTAGCTCATTACCTCGGTAATCAGCACATTGTCGTCAACTATTAATATCTTCTTGTTCATGGCTATGTATTTCAATTAGTTATACAAAGCCCATGCCGTTTATTAATACATCCTTAAAATGACCCGATATTGCTGCCCAAAACATACTAACTGTAGAACATTCCCCACAAAACATGGATATTATTAGTCGTTAATTAACTGTTTGGGCTTTATTTCACTATCAATAATTTTAAAATAAAACAGCCGGGCTAACCAGCCCTATTTGTACTTTATTGGAATAATGCCCAAATAAAACTAATTTGTGGCGTACAGGTTATTGATAATATGCCAGGTAAACCACTGCTCGAATTTACGGATAAAGGTATCTATTGTGCCCGGGGCGATTTCTATATCGACCCATGGAAACCAGTGGACGATGCCGTAATAACCCATGCCCATGCCGACCACGCTTACTTCGGTCACAAAAATTATCTCGCACATCACCTATCGCGCGAGGTAATGTTGCACCGCTTAGGCGATATCAACCTCCGCACCATTGAGTACGGCGAAACAGTAAACAAGCATGGCGTGCAGATATCGCTGCATCCTGCCGGGCATGTGATTGGCTCGGCGCAAATCAGGGTAGAATATAAAGGCGAAGTTTGGGTGGTAAGCGGCGATTACAAAACGGAAGACGACGGCATCTCCACGCCCTTTGAGCCTGTTAAATGCCATCACTTTATTTCGGAATGTACCTTTGGGATGCCGGTTTATACATGGAAACCGCAAAGCACAATCTTTGCTGATGTAAACAATTGGTGGCAAAGCAACCTGCAAAACGGCTTTGCCACAGTAATTGTTGGCTACTCTTTGGGCAAAGCCCAGCGAATACTCCAAAACCTCGATTTAAATATCGGCAAGGTATACACGCACGGGGTTATCGAGAACACCAATGAAGCCCTCCGCCGTAATGGCATCATGCTAAACCCAACCGAGCGGATAACTTTCGATTCTTCGAAAGAAGAGGTACGCAAGGGTATTATCCTGGCGCCGCCATCATCGGTAGGCACGCCATGGATGCGCAAGTTTGCGCCCTACAGCTTTGGCTATTGCAGCGGCTGGATGTCTATAAGGGGGGCCAAACGCCGCCGCGCTGCCGACAGGGGGATTGTGTTATCAGACCATGCCGACTGGAACGGCCTCATCAGCGCCATTGATGCTACCGGCTGCGAAAGCGTTTACCTTACGCACGGTTACACTGCATCATTCAGCAGGTATCTAAATGAGATTGGGTTCGATGCACACGAAGTACATACTTTATATGGTGGCGAAGAAGATGCCCCCTCCCAGCCTCCCCCGGAAGGGGAGGATGCCCCCTCTAAATCTCCCCCGGAAGGGGAGACTTCGTTAGTATCGCGGTCAGTAAACGCCTCCCCTTCCGGGGGAGGTTGGGTGGGGGCTGGTATATGAAAGCGTTCGCCCAACTCTTTCTCTCTTTAGACGAGACCAACAAAACCAACGAAAAGGTTAAGGTTTTGAAGGACTATTTTGCCAATGTACCCGATACCGATAAGATGCACATGCTGGCCCTTTTTACGGGTCGGCGGCCCAAACGACAAATTAATTCTACCCTGGTACGTACCTGGGCCATGGAGGCATCCAATATCCCGGTTTGGCTTTTCGAAGAAAGCTACCAGGTGGTGGGCGATTTGGCCGAAACCATGAGCCTGCTGATGCCCGAAAGCCAAAACAGTAGTAGCAAAACGCTCACCGAATGGATTGCCGAAATAAACGCACTCGCCGATAAAACCGAAATGGAGAAGAAACTCTGGCTGATGGATTCCTGGGCCATGCTGGATAGCCAGGAGCGTTTCGTATTCAACAAGCTCCTAACAGGCAGTTTCCGGGTGGGGGTATCACAAAGTTTGGTGATAAAAGCCCTGGCAGATATCACCGGTATTGAGGCACCAGCCCTCACCCACCGCATTATGGGCAGCTGGATGCCGGAGGATTATACCTACGCACAGTTGATAGAAGAACAAAGCGCAGCCGATAACATTTCCCGCCCCTATCCTTTCTTTTTGGCGTACCCGATACAGGAGACCTCCGAAAAGCGAAAATCCGCCGAAGAGGTTGGTGTAGCTTTAGGTGAAGCGGCAGACTGGCAAGCAGAGTGGAAATGGGACGGCATCCGCGCGCAAATGATCAAACGCGACGGGCAAATATTTATCTGGAGCCGCGGCGAAGATTTGGCCACCGAAAAATTTCCCGAACTGCACCCGTTTTTGAACGCCTTGCCCGATGGCACCGTATTGGATGGCGAGATACTCAGTTTCCAAAATGGCCAGCCCCTGCCATTTAGCATTTTGCAAACGCGAATCGGCCGCAAAACCCTGAGCAAGAAGATATTAGCTGATAGTCCCGTGGCGGTTATTGCTTACGATTGCCTGGAACATGAAGGGAAGGACATCCGCACCATGACGCAGGCAGAACGCAGACTGATACTGGAGAAATTGCAAGCGAAGACAACTTACCCCGAAATCTTCCGCTTGTCCGCATTGATTGAGTTCGGCAGCTGGGAAGAACTGGAAACCACCCGGGAGCAATCGCGCGCCATGATAGCCGAGGGTGTTATGCTCAAGCGTAAAAACGCCACGTACCAGGTTGGCCGCAAGCGGGGCGATTGGTGGAAATGGAAGATAGACCCGCTCTCGGTGGATGCAGTAATGATATACGCCCAGAAGGGCCATGGCCGCCGTGCCGACCTATACACCGATTATACCTTCGCCGTATGGGATGGCGATAAGCTGGTACCCTTTGCCAAAGCCTATAGCGGCCTTACCGATGCAGAAATAAATAAGGTAGATTATTTTGTAAAACGCAACACGCTCGAAAAATTCGGACCGGTGCGCACGGTGAAGCCCGAGCTGGTTTTTGAAATTGGTTTCGAGGGGATCAATAAATCCAGCCGGCACAAATCTGGCATTGCGTTACGTTTCCCGCGTATATTGCGCTGGCGACATGATAAACCTAAAGAAGAGGCAGATACGCTTGATAGTTTAAGGGCCTTGCTGCCGGGCCAAGGATAACCCTTCCGTATTGGTGTTCCCCGTGGAACTCCTTTTATTATAGCATCAATTAACTATAAAGAGATTTCAGCGGCTCCGCCGGGCTTGTATCAAGGGTTCAAAAACAAATCGGCACTAATCGATGGGATAATACCTTTCTCCAACGCGGTATCAAATAATAGCTTCACTGCTTTTTTGCCCTCTACACCCAAATCAACCGAGAACTTATTGACATACAGGTCGATATGTTTATACATCACGTCTTCGCTCATTTCCTGCGCATGCGAGCGGATGTACTCCAGCCCCGATTTTGGGTTGGCAAAAGCAAACTCTACCGAGCGCTTCAGTACCCGGTTTATCTTATGCTGTACATCTTCGGGCAAATTGCGGTTAGCCACAATACCGCCCAGGGGGATAGCGCAGCCGGTGCGTTTTTCCCAATAGTCGCCCAGGTCTATCAGTTTTTCCAATCCTCTATTCTGATAAGTGAAACGGTTTTCATGAATAATCAAACCGAAATCAATCGAGCCATCCAATACCGAGTTCTCAATTTCAGAAAAGACTATCTCCCGCTTGTCTTTGATGTTCGGAAATACGAGACTTAACAAAAAATTTGCGGTGGTAAATTTACCCGGGATACCAACTTTAGAGGAATTTACAAAATCGGTAAGATCCGTCTTTTCACTACTGCCAAAGGCGCTTTCAAAAATAGTTTTAACCCCTTTGTGTTGCAGAAGTTTGGGATTAAAAATCAGCATCGGACCGACGCCAAAGCCCAAGGCGCTTCCCGCATCCAGCAAAATATATTTATCGGCCGCGTAGGCAAAGGCGTGGTAGCTAAGCTTGGTAACATCAAGTTCGCCGCGGAACGCTTTCTGGTTAAGCGTTTCCACATCATCGTAAAACACCTCAAACTCCAGTCCTTCGGTATCTATCTTATGATGGATAAGCGCATCGAAAATAAAAGTATCGTTTGGGCAGGGCGAAAAGCCAAGTGTAAGTTTGCCCCCTTGCCCCCTAAAGGGGGAATCTTTTAAATTAGTCATTTTATATCTTTTTATCACTTAGCCCTCAAAGCAGTCATAATATAGAATGCTGAATATCGAACGCCGAAGGTTTACCTTCATTATTCGACATTCAGCATTCGGTGTTCGACATTAAATCGGTCTTTTGCTCCCCCTTCAGGGGGCTAGGGGCTAAAGGTTTTCAATAAGTCAATAGCAAAGGTATCCAGATTTTTTACAGCCAAACCTATGCGCCAGTTGTCGCGGTTACGTTTTTCCACGTAATTTGACACAGCCCTGATTTGTAAGCAGGGCACCCCTGCCTGCCTGCAGGCATAAAAGAAGGCGGCGCCTTCCATACTTTCCAATTGCGGGTTCAGGCGTTGCACAACTTTCGCTATCGATTCGTCCTCACCATGCACGGTGTTCACTGTAATAGAGCGTACCTGTTTAAGATTTTTGTACTTGCCGGCTGCTTTGGTGCCTTTAAAGATATTGGCAATGGTTTCCGATGCCTTAAAGTTGCTTTCGCCTAACCCCATCAGGCTGATGGGCAAAAAAGCATCGGCATCCTCGGCACCCAGTTCGGCCAGGCTATCATCTATCACTTCCACCACTTCGCCTAATGCTATACTGCGGTCAAAACTGCCGGCCACGCCTAGGTTGATGGCCAGGTCGTACTGGTTGGTGGCCAGCTCTTTACCAAGCGCAAAGGCAGTAGCAACCATACCAACACCTGTAATTAGTAACGAGTTGGTAGTGTCCTCGGTAGCGTTAGATGTCTTGAAAATATTCTTCTTTTCCGAATCGGATATACGGAAGCCAAAGTCCAGGATAAACCCACCTACTTCCATCCCTGTTGCCGCCACAAACAATATCCGCATAAATCCGATTTATTATGGGCACTAAGATAAACAACTCGGCTATTTTTGTTTTGTATATTTGCAGCATTAATTGCTATGATGATACATATTACACGCAAAGAACACTTTAACGCCGCACACCGCATGTACCGCGAAGAGTGGAGCGCAGAAAAAAACGCAGAAGTGTTTGGCAAATGCGCCAACCCAAACTGGCACGGCCATAATTATAACCTGTTTGTAACCGTTAAAGGCGAAATAACCCACGCAACCGGGTACCTGATAGACCTAAAAGACCTTAAGGTAATCATTAACGAGTATGTGATAGAAAAGCTGGACCATAAAAACCTCAACCTGGATGTGGATTTTATGAGGGGTAAAATGGCATCAACAGAGTTGCTTACTATCGAAATATTCAACCAGCTTAAAGGCCCTATCGAGGCTTATCCGGGTGTATTCCTGCATTCTGTACGATTATTTGAAACCGACAACAACTCTGCCGAGTATTTTGGCGACTAAGTCCAAAACATGAATAACGATACCCATATCCCCGATAGGGACGACGATATCAGCGGCTACCAAAAGATAGACCGCTACAACCATGGGCTAATTGAAAAGCTATCGGCCAATTACCTGGATGTATTAAAGCACATTGGCGAGAACCCCGAGCGGGAAGGGCTTTTGAAAACACCGGAGCGCATGGCCAAAGCCATGCTGTACCTTACCCACGGTTACGATTTGAACGCAACGGAAATATTGAACTCCGCTATGTTTAAAGAAGATTATAGCCAGATGGTGATCGTGAAAGATATCGAAGTGTATTCGATGTGCGAGCACCATATGCTACCTTTCTTCGGCAAGGCGCACATTGCCTATATACCCAATGGCTACGTGGTTGGCCTAAGCAAAATACCCCGCGTGGTTGATGCCTTTGCCCGCCGCCTGCAAGTGCAGGAACGGTTGACTAACGAGATACGCGATTGCATACAGCAAACCCTTAACCCCATAGGTGTAGGCGTGGTAATAGAGTGCCGCCACCTGTGCATGAGCATGCGCGGCGTACAGAAACAAAATTCGGTAACCACCACATCGGCGTTTACCGGCGAGTTCTTAAAAGAAAAAACCAGGACAGAGTTTCTGAATTTGATATCGTCCAAATTAAGTTGAGCCCCCCAACCCCCTGAAGGGGGAGCAGGAGTTTGATAATTTATAAACCATTTACAAAAAATTCCCCCTTCAGGGGGTTAGGGGGCTTATGAAAGCATACATTTTCCCTGGGCAGGGCGCCCAGTTCCCGGGCATGGGTAAAGACCTTTACGAGCAAAGCGAACAGGCAAAAGAACTATTCGAACAAGCAAACGAAATTTTGGGATTCCGCATTACCGACGTAATGTTTGATGGTACCGAGGAGGACCTGAAACAAACCAACGTAACCCAACCCGCTATCTTCCTGCATTCGGTTATCCTGGCAAAAGTAATGGCCGGTTTTGAGCCGGAGATGGTTGCGGGCCACTCATTGGGCGAATTCTCCAGCCTGGTAGCATCCGGCGCTTTATCTTTTGAAGATGGAGTTCGCCTGGTTGCAGCACGCGCAAACGCCATGCAAAAAGCCTGCGAAATACAGCCGGGTACCATGGCTGCTGTTTTAGCCCTGGATGATTTTACGGTTGAGGATATATGCCACCAGGTAAGCGATGTGGTGGTACCGGCCAACTACAACTGCCCCGGGCAGCTGGTTATATCAGGCAGCATAGCCGGTATTGATGCCGCCTGCGAAAAAATGCTGGCCGCCGGCGCTAAACGTGCTATGAAACTGAACGTAGGCGGTGCGTTCCACTCCCCGTTGATGGAAGCCGCAAGGGTTGAGCTGCAGGATGCCATTCTGCAAACCCAATTCAATACGCCCGTTTGCCCGGTTTACCAAAACATTGATGCCAAACCACATACTGATGTGGAAGAAATAAAGCAAAACCTAATAGCCCAGCTAACGGGCCCAGTACGCTGGACACAGACAGTAGAACAGATGCTGCGCGACGGCGCAACCTCGTTTACCGAAGTTGGCCCCGGCAAAGTACTGCAAGGCCTGGTAAAAAAGGTGAACAAGGAAGTGCCTACCGCCGCCGCTGTATTATAAAAGTTTAAGCAAAACTTATTACGCTGTAATTAGTTTTGCTTATAACGATAAATAGCTTTAACAACAATTGACTACCGCCGGAAAAATACGTGCTTTGCTGGCGCTTTTGTTCGCCAGCTTGCTGATTACAGCAATAGTTTTTGAGAACGCCTATTCGCCTGCAAACAACCTGGAACAGTCGGCGCAGGTGCTGGAGGGCAACCTGCACCGGCAGGAAAAATATGTTTACGATGTGCTGGATAATAAGGCGGGGTTTGAGCAAATCAAAAGTTTTGCAATTAACCATTCGGCGGCGCTTAATTTTATAAGCAACTACACCAACAACAAAAACATTTTGCTGGTTACTGCACGTAACGGCAATATTGATTTTTGGAGCGGGGTTACGGTAATCCCCCAAAACCCCGCCCGCTTTAAAGATGGCACCTCGTTTATACGCACCGATAACGGGTATTACGAAGTAATCAAAAAAAGTGAAGGGCTGTTTTCTGCCCTGTTTTTCATCCCGGTTAAAAATGCCTACCGGTTTCAGAATAAATACCTGCAAAATATCTTCGCCAAAGAACTAAGCACCGATACCAACATTGATATTGCCGACTTTGCCGATAAAGGCGTCTACGCCATCCATGGCATCAAGGACGCTTATCTTTTTTCGGTAAAACTTACCGGCGGGCAGCAAAACATCCGTTTCTTTTACTCCGAGCTAACCATCTGGGTACTCGCTCTGCTAAGCCTCTTCGTGCTTATCCATGTATTGGTAACTTACCTGGCCAACCGTGGGCTGGTTTACCTTTCGCTACTTGCGCTGGCTGTTTTTATTGTGGCTTTCCGCTTTGCCAACCTGCACTACGGCTGGCCCGCTTTTACGCAGCCGCTAATGCTTTTTAACCCGCAGCTTTACGGCGCCAACAATATATACCCATCCCTTGGCGACTTTTGCATCAACATACTAGCCATTTGCTGGTTTGTGGCTTATCTGTACACATTGCGCAATAAGCTGCTCAAAAAAACGCCCGGCAAAGCTTTCGGCTACCTGTTGTTTTTCTTAAGCGTTGTTGCATTGATGGCCATGGCTGCCTACCTGCTCAATTTATTTTATGGCCTGGTGCTTTATTCAAAAATCAGTTTCGATGTAAACAACGTGCTCAATTTATCCGTATACAGCCTGCTGGGTGTTTTAATGCTATGCTTTAGCTTTTTGATCTTCGTGCTGCTTACCGAAGTTGTGCTTACCATTTGTTTTAAACTGCAAATGTCGGCCACGCACCAGGGTGTAGTCTTTTTACTGAGCATAATTGGCATTACCGTAGCGGTAAGCTGGCATGAGGGTTTTACGGTATTTTACCTGCTTGGTGGCCTGCTTGTACTTATAAGGGGGTACCGCTACTTTTATGCCGACCAACGGTTCACCTCCGCTTCGTTCATTGTCATCGTGCTGGTATGCGCCATTATATCGGCCGTAAAACTCAACAGGTTCGAGGAAGAGAAAGAAGCGGCAACCCGCCATGTACTGATACAGCGCCTGGAACTACCCGGCGACCTCACCGCCGACGCTCTTTTTAAACAGGTAGAAAAACAAATCATCAAAGATACGGCCGTTATCCGGTACCTTAAAAGTGGCGGGCAATCAAATGACTACCTTGGCGCGCACCTGCAGAAAATATATTTTGACAGGTATTTATCTAAGTACGAGTTCACTATGCATGAGTTTGATATGCATGACAAGCCCATATCATCCGATAAAAATTATTCGCTCGATGTTTTTAAAGACCTGGTACTGTACAGCTCATTAAAGGTTTCCGAGCATTTCTATCGCGAAAACGAATCGTTTGGATTCCAAAGCTACTTTGCTATACTGCCTATTACCGATGCCGGCACCAGCCTGGGCACCATCGTAATTGAGTTGAAAGCAAAGCCGCAGTTGGCAAGCGGCACTTTTCCGGAGTTACTTGTGGATAAAACTGATAAGCCCGAAGAAGAGTTCAAAGACTACTCTTACGCTTTTTATACCGACAGTATGTTGGTGGGGCAATACGGCAGCTATGTGTACAGCGTGGTAAACAATGAGTTTAATGGCAAACTGAAGAAATACTCTATGCAAGAGAGCGATGGCCATGTGGCCAGTTGGCTGGATGGCCTCACGCGCTACAGCCACCTGCTTTACAAGCCAAGCAACCGTAACCTCATCGTAGTAAGCAAGGCGGTAAACCCTGTTGCATCTATTATCACCGCCCTCACTTTCTTTTTTGTAATGATACTCGCCTTCGCCAGCATTGTATTGTTCGTAAGGTTTTTGTGGATAAAAGTGAAGATACTCAATATCAACAACAACCGCTTCAACTGGAGTTTTAAAATTAACCCCGATAGGATCTTATATAAAACCCGCATACAATTTTCCATGATTTTTGCGGTAGTTATTACACTAGTGTTAGTGGGCATAATTACTTTCGTGTCCATAAGCACACAATACCAATCGCAGCAGGATAAAACCATCCGCGATAAAATTATGCGGATATCCACCGTGCTGGAAAAAGGGCCGATAGCCGGTTATATTGCCGATGTTACCGAAGCAAACAAGGCAGAATTTGACAAACTTGCCGATAGCTACGCTACCGACCTAACGCTTTACGACCTTCGCGGAAACCAGATCATATCAACCCAGCCCAAGATATACGATTACGACCTTATTGCGCCGAGAATGAATGCCCTGGCTTTCATTGCCCTCAAGGACCAGCAAAAGTCTGAACTGGTGAACGAGGAACGGATATCGGGGCTTACTTATAAAGCAGCCTACGCTCCCTTGCGTAATTCACAGCATCAAACTATAGCCTATTTACAGCTGCCGTTTTTTGCCAACGCTGCCGATTATACCGAACGCATAGGCACATTGCTCAATGTAATGATAAACGTTTACGCATTGGTTTTCATAGCCATTGGGCTTTTTGCCGTAATTATTGCCCGGCAGATAACCGCTCCGCTCAATTTCATACAATACAACCTCAGCAAAACTATATACGGCAAAAAGAACGAACCCATAAAATGGGCCCGCAACGACGAGATTGGTGCCTTGGTGCAGGAATACAATAACATGATAGCCGCGCTTGAAAACAGTGCCAAAAAGCTTGCACAATCTGAAAGGGAGAACGCCTGGCGCGAAATGGCCAAGCAGGTAGCGCACGAGATCAAGAACCCGCTTACCCCGCTTAAGCTGGGCTTGCAGCTGCTCGACAAATCGTGGAGGGATAAAGACCCCAAGTTCGACCAAAAATTCGAGCGTTTCAGCAACTCTTTTGTGGAGCAGATAGAGAGCCTCTCTAACATCGCATCAGAGTTTTCGGCCTTCGCCAAAATGCCCGATACACGTATAGAGCGCATCAACATATTCGACATGCTTGGCCAGGCAGTTATTATTTTTAAGCAGATGGAAAACGTAAGCATTATGATGATGCCGCCGGAAACGCCGTTCCACATCAGTGCCGACCGCGACCAGTTGCTACGCTGTTTTAATAACCTGCTTAAAAACGCCATAGAGGCAACGCCGACAGGCAGAGCCTGCCTTATCGAAATAAACTTTTTAGTTACCAGCAAAAATGTACTGCTCACTATCAAAGACAACGGCAACGGCATCCCCGAGAATATGCGCGATAAGATATTCGAACCCAACTTCACTACCAAAAGCTCGGGCACCGGCCTTGGGCTGGCCTTCGTTAAAAATTCTATTGAAAACGCAAACGGCAAGGTTTGGTTCGAAACCAACATTGGCGTAGGCACTACCTTTTATTTAAACTTCCCGGCCTATAATGCTGAAGAGATGTAAAACAAACCCTTAAGCCACTTTTTGGCTTTCTGCCGGCAAGGCATGTACAGGTATAGTGAACAAAAACTCCGTTCCTATTCCCGGTTGGCTGCTCACCCGTATTGTGCCGTTACATTTTTCTACCAAATCTTTGCAAAACAACAGGCCCATGCCGGTCCCCAATTCGTTATTGGTGCCGGTTTTGCTATCCACCTTGCTTTTGAATAGTCGATCAGCCTGCTCGGGCGACATGCCCACCCCGGTATCTTTTACGATTACCGTAACCATGCCGTCTTCACCTGTTGCAGCACGCACTTCTATGGTATCGCCCTTGCCTGTAAATTTAATGGCATTGGTTATCAGGTTGCGGATAACGATGCGGATTGAGTTAGGATCTGCCGATGCAATGAGACCCTGCGGCACATAATCGGTAAGGGTAACACCCTTCTGCATGGCAGCATCGAGGTGGCTCTCTACCTCATAACGCACCACATCTGTTACCGAAAACGTGGTTACCGAACTTACGAATGTCTCCATCTGGCTGTTTATCCAAAAAAGCAGCGTATCTAAAAAGTCGGAGGTGTATTCCAGCTTTTTTAAAACGCTGGGTATCATATCCAGCATTTCCTGGTGGCTAATGGTATCATCCTGCAGCAAATCGAACATTCCCCTTAGCGTACTCAGCGGCGCACGTAGGTCGTGCGCTAATATAGATATCAGCCGGTCCTTCAGTTTGTTCAGGTCGTTCAATTTATAGGTTTGCTCATCAAGGCTCACCTTCTGCTGCAAAACTTCGCTATTCTTCTCGGCCAGCTTGGCATTAATTTTTTGCTGCGTGCGTTTCTGGCGATAATAACTCAGCAGTATAACTACCATTGCCAAAATAATAACGCCAAAGATGATATTGAGTGAGCGCTGGCCGGATATTTTTTGTTGGTACAATAAATTCTGTTCGCGCTGCTCTTCTTGCAACTGGTGCTCTTTGGTAGCAAATTCCAGTTCATAGTTAAAAGAGGTGAGCTTTTGTATGCTCTCGTTTGCCTTAAGCGTAGCTTTTAAATCGTTGTATTGGTTAAGATAGGCGTAGGCTTCGCCAAAGCGGCCAAGGCCGGCCAGGGTTTTGCTCAATTGCAGTGCTGCATTTGCCCTTACCTGTAGGTTGCCCAGTTTTATGGCCAAAGCCTGCCCCGCCATAGCATGCTGGTAGGCATCGGCATATTTCTTTTGCAGGTTATATGCGGTAGATAAGCCAATGAGGGCATAGGCCTGGTTAAAAACGTATTTATATTTGCTGGATATCTGCAGCGCGGTATCCAGATACCTGATGGCTTTTGTATCCTGATGCTGGTTGGCATAGCACAAACCCAAATCCGTGTAAAGCGAGCATAGTCCATCAATATCCCCCTGGCTTTTGGCAACGGCTAATGATTTGGTAAGGTATACTATGGCTTTATTATATTCGTGTTGGGCAAGCAGTACTTCGCCTATGTTTTCGTTAACGGTTGCAATGGCCTGGTAGTTTTTTGTCCCCTTGAAAAGGGTAAGCGCTTTTTGGTAATAATCAAGCGCCCTGGGATAAACCTCCATATTTTGCAATACCAGCCCGATATCGTTATATAACTCTGCCGATGGACCGTTATAACGGTTCTTTACGGCTATAAAAAGGCCCTTGTAATAGAAATCAAGTGCCTTTGAAAGTTCGCCCTGGCTGTAGTACACTACGCCTATATTCTTAAAGTTATCGGCAAGTGCTTTTTCGTCGTTTATTTTGGTGTTTATCTTAAGCGCCTCGTTAAGATAAAAAAGGGCCTGCTTATAATCGGCAAGCAGGGTGTACATGCGGCCTAACGATACGTAACTGGCGCTTAGCCCTTTGTAATTCTTAAGCCGTTTAAATATAGTTATGGCCTCGTCAAAATCATGCTGTGCCATTTCAGACCGTCCTTTGAAATAATTTACGTGCCCGGTTTGCAGCAATCCGATTGCGATACCTTGGTCGTAATGTATTTTCCGTGATAGTTCCACGCCTTTTTTGCCGTAATAGAAAGCACTATCGGGGTTCGATTGGAAATAATCGGCGGCAAGTTTGTTTATACGGTTAATGGTAACCGTATCTGCCGGTTGCTGCGCAGTAAGCTGTTTGCTGATAAGGCTTTTGATGCTATCTACGCGAGGGCTGGCCACTCCGGCAAGCAGGGAAGCATGTGCAAGGCAAAACAAAAGAGTTGCGCCAAGTTTAGCCGGGCGAATACGTTTTAGGGGCATGCGTTATATTGACCAGTTATGTTTGCTTATACGGAAACCGCAGTTAAAAATGTTTCCGATAAGGTAAGCATAAATATACAATATCCGTATATCCAGTACCTTCTATTTATTGGCCAGGTTCCAAAGCGTCATAAAAGCGAGTTGGGTTTGCTTAGTAAGGAGCGAATAGTTTATTTTATCGGGCGTATCGGTGGGCTTATGATAATCTGCACTAAAACCGCAATCTATCCGTACAAATGGAACTCCCCTTTCGTAAAAAGGGTATTGATCGGATCCGGTTAAGCGCCTCATCATATATTGGGGGCTTTCGTAATGTGTGTCAAGCGTTACTTTTACCGATGAATCGTTGGCTGCATACAAAGCCTGCCTAAGCCCCCTGTTCAAGGTGTCTTTTACCAATATATAGGCATAGTTTAGGCTGTCTGCGCTTTTATTGCGCAGGTGCAGGGTATCAACCCGGCCAAACATATCAATGTTAAGTACCGCATAGGTTTTGGCCATGGGGTAAACCGGGTGCCTTACGTACCAGGCCGACCCCAATAAGCCGCGCTCCTCTCCGGTGAAAGATGCAAAAACAATGGTACGCTTTGGCCTCAAGCCCTTTTTAATGGCGCGGTTCATCATGGCGGCAACCTCCATTACCGCAACGGTGCCGCTTGCGTTATCTACCGATCCGTAATAAATGTCTTTTCCGTTTACACCATCGTGGTCGTGGTGGGCCGAAATTACAATGCATGCCAGCGAGGTATCGGTACCTTTTATAATGCCTATAACATTTGGGGCCTGCGTTTCTTTAAAGCTACGGTTAAGCGTAAGGCTGATAGTTGCGCTTAACTCATAAACATGTTTATCGCCGGCGCCAATCAGCGTTCCATTCGGGTTGGTAGCAAGCTTATCATTGGCCAGCATTTCTTTCAGCCGCTCGGGTGTCAGCCCTACTATTGGCATCAGCGCAGGATCATTTAACTCACCCTCTGGTTGCACATATTGCGGCAAAAAGCGCCGTGCCTTTTGCCTTTCCAGCAATGGGGCAAGGGCATCTCCGCTCCATATTATGGCCAGTCCGCCACGCTTAAGCATCATTTTTTGCAAACTATCTAATTGGCCTTTGGCTACAAGATCGCGCGTAAGCAAGTTGTTTACTAAAAGGGCTTTTTCCCTTACTTCTATTTGTGGCAGGTTTTGGAAAAGTTCGGCCCCTGTGTTATAATCGGCAAGCACAACCGGCACGTTTTTAAAATCAACAGGAAATGCGCGGTACAGCTGCCAGCCGTTAAGGTAATCAAACGGCTTTCCGTTGATAGTTAGCGTTGCCTTATCAGTGCGCAATACCGCGGTTATTGGTTGATAGTACGATTTGCCCTTGCCGTATGGTGCCGCAATGCCGTTTGTTTTAAATGAAGCCGCAACAAATTTAGAGGCCAGCGTATCGCCGTGGCTACCCATCAACCGCCCTTGCAACGGAGCGCTGGCCAGGTAATATAGATTACTTTTTAAACTTTGGGTAGAGCAGGAGTTTACAATACCCTGCAGGTTTCTTTGCTGCGCCAGGCTGGCGGTGCTGCAAAAGCATAATAAAAGTAATAAGCGCATTTAGGGGGGAGTAGGTACGGTGTTTGATAATCAGTAAGATGTGCGCAAATGTATAAAAACAATTTTGGTTTTTAATGTGCGCAATCTCCGGCAGCTATGATGCTCGTCATGTTTTTTTACAGTCCTGTATGCTTATTTAGCGGCGTTAAAACTTTTATGAATAACCTACGTTATAATACCCATTCAACTTTTATTTAAATGCAGATATATGAAAATCAGATTATTAATACCGGCACTGCTTATATTGGCAGTAATGGCACAAAGTTGCGTTAGCTCAAAACAATATAAACAACTGCAAAGCAATTACAACCAGCTTGACAGCAGTAACCGCGATTTAAAAACCAAATATCTTACAAGCGAGCAAAACCTTGCCGTGCGTACCGGCCGTGTGGTAAGCCTGGAAGAACAGCTGGCTAACGAAAGGGCAAACGCCAAACAGCTACAGGCCGCTTTAGATAAATGCCTTACATCGGGCAACCAGGGCAACTTAAATATCTCTAAACTGGTAGACGAGATAAATTCTTCTAACCGTTACATACAACAACTGGTGAACGCTAAGAACAAAAGCGATTCGCTTAACTTGGTGCTTACCAACAACCTTACTCGCTCGCTTAGCCAGGCCGAAGCACAGGGTGTAGACGTGCAGGTGCTGAAAGGCGTGGTTTACATATCCCTGTCTGATAACATGCTCTACAAATCGGGTAGCTACGAAATTTCCGATCAGGCGGATGCTACATTAAGCAAAATTGCCAAAATCATTAAAGACTACAGCACTTATGATGTGCTGATAGAAGGCAACACCGATAATGTACCTATCTCGCAGAAGAATATCCGCAACAACTGGGACTTGAGCGCGCTGCGTGCATCATCAGTAGTACAGGCCCTTCAAAACACTTACCAGGTAGACCCCAAACGTTTAACCGCCGGCGGCCGTGGCGAGTATAACCCCATTGCCGATAACCTCACCGAAGCCGGTAAGGTTAAGAACAGGCGCACCCAAATTATCATTACCCCCAAGCTGGATCAGTTTATGGAGCTGATAAACAAAGCACCAGACAAGCAGCAGTAACTAAATGTGGTTTATCACTACATTTCCTGAAGCGGCGGGCCAATTGGCCCGCCGCTTTTTGCTTTATGTAAAGCCCTCCTACCGCCACTCTTCGCCATGTCTTAATTAAGCGTATACTATTGTAATAGTTGTTCAAAAAACCATACTGTTTAATTGCGTATTTTCTTATCTTTTGGGGATAAAACAAAGCGTATAAAAAAACGCTGCCAGACCGCTAAACAGGACTGATTACATTATGGAAAACAAAAGGCTTTCGGAGTCGAATAATGATAAAAACTGGAAACAATGGGGGCCTTATCTTTCTGAAAGGCAGTGGGGTACAGTAAGGGAAGACTATAGCCCGAATGGCAACACTTGGGACTATATTAACCACGACCTTGCCCGCAGCTATGCGTACCGCTGGGGCGAAGAAGGCATTGGCGGCTTTTGCGACAGTGAACAGGTTTTGTGCCTTGCCCCTGCTTTTTGGAACGGGAACGACCCCATTTTGAAGGAGCGCCTTTATGGTTTAACCAATAACGAGGGCAACCACGGCGAGGATGTAAAAGAACTCTACTTCCATTTAGACTCCTCGCCCACTCACTCTTACTGCAAATTCCTGTATAAATATCCGCAAAAGGCATACCCATATATGAACCTTTTGCAAAATAACCGCCGCGACAGACTTAGCCCGGAGTTCGAGGTTTTAGACACGGGTATTTTTAACGATGGCCGATACTTCGATTGCTATATAGAATACGCCAAAGCCGGGGTTAAAGATATCCTGATGAAGGTAACCATACACAACCGCTCAAGCGAGGCAGCAACTATACATGTGCTGCCACATTTATGGTTCCGCAATTTTTGGCGGCACAACCCCCGGTTCAGCAAGCCGGGTATGGCTGCGGTATCTGATGATTGCATACAAACCACCTCTACCCGCAACGGTGCCTATTATTTTTACCACGAGGGTGGCGAACAGCTTTTTTGCGACAACGAAACGAATAGCAAACGCATTTTCAACCAACCTAATGATACGCCTTTTGTTAAAGACGGAATCAACAACTACGTGGTAAACAACGAGCCAACGATAAACCCCGAAAAAAAAGGGACAAAGGCGGCTGTTTGGCTTAAGGCCGAAATACCTGCCCAAGGCTCCAATGTTTTCAAAATAAGGCTTAGCCGCGGGAAAACCGAAGAGCCCTGGAGCGATTTTGACGAAGTTTTTGCCGTACGCATGGCTGAGACCGACGAATATTATAAAGGCTTAACCCCTAAACATCTGCCGGCAAACCAACAGCAATTGCTTAGAAGCGCTGTTGGTGGCTTGTTATGGACCAAGCAATTCTATTACTTCGATGTTTTTAAGTGGCTCTTTGGCGAACCTAAGGATCCTCCTCCTCCACGCAGCTTCATACGCAATTATGATTGGCAGCATTTAACCTGCCGAAACATCATCTCGATGCCCGACAAGTGGGAATACCCATGGTTCGCCGCGTGGGACCTGGCTTTCCATGCAGCAACTTTTATACATGTTGATCCTGTTTTTGCCAAACAACAGCTATTGGTGGTGCTGCGCGAATATTATATGCACCCCAACGGCCAGATACCTGCCTACGAATGGAACTTTAGCGATGTAAACCCGCCCGTACATGCCTGGGGCGTTTGGTATTGTTTTGAGGCCGACCGTAAGAAAACCGGCAAAGCCGACTGGGATTTCCTGGAGCGGGCATTCCAAAAACTGCTGATGAACTTTACCTGGTGGGTAAATCAAAAAGACGCTAACGGTACCGATATTTTCGAAGGCGGTTTTCTGGGGCTGGATAACATCGGCGTGTTCGACCGCAATCACATGCCGCCGGGAATCAAAAAACTACAGCAGGCCGATGCCACCAGTTGGATGGCCATGTACGCCATCAACATGCTGCGTATCTCGCTCGAGCTGGCGCAGCATAATATCGCATACGAAGAGTCGGCTGCCAAATTTTTCCGCCACTTTTTGAATATCGGCTGGGCAATGCAGCGCATCGGTAAAACTGATATCTCGCTTTGGGATGAAGAAGACGGTTTTTATTACGATGCCATACAGTTCGAAAACGGCGCCAGCCAGCGTCTGAAGATACGATCGTTGGTGGGTATTATCCCGTTGCTGGCGGTGGAAATTATGCCGGCAGATATTTTTTCTAAACTGCGCGAATTTAATAACCGCCTCAGCACCATAAAACTCACCCGGCCAGATCTGACAAAAGTTATATCAGATATCGACAAAAAAAACACCGATGGCAACTACCTGTTTGCCTTGATGATAGGCGACCGCCTGGAGCAGTTGCTAAAAAGACTGTTGGATGAGGACGAATTTTTGTCTGATTACGGCATACGCTCACTATCTAAATACTACCAGGATAAACCCTTTGTATTTGGCTATCAGGGGGCCGAGTTCAGGATACAGTATGAGCCCGGCGAAAGCTCAAGCGCTATGTTCGGCGGCAACTCCAACTGGCGCGGGCCAATATGGATGCCTATAAACTACCTTATAATAACCGCCCTACGCAAATACCACCAGTACTATGGCGATGGCTACACGGTAGAGTTCCCGGCGCGCTCGGGTAACAAGCTTACATTGAAACAGGTAGCCAACGAGCTTACCAAACGCCTGCTAAAGATATTCGACAAAAATAGCGAGGGTGCCTACCAATACCACGCAACCACACAAAAGCAATGGGCCGACGAGCACTTTAAAGACCACCACTTATTCTACGAGTTCTTCCACGGCGATAACGGCCAGGGCCTCGGCGCATCGCACCAAACAGGTTGGACGGCGCTGTTCGCCAATTTGTTGTTGGAGATGGATGAATAAATTCTAAAGCTTTCACATAGCGTAAAAAAGCCTTAAAACTTCCGTTATAAGGCTTTTTCTTTCGTCGGGACGAGAAGATCCGAATTTTCGCCCTCCAGCACCCCATGTCTTTAAATCGGCCATTTTCATTTACTAAAATGTTAAACCTAAAAGTTTTTTGACTATTGTTAACGGCTTATTTTGCCAATTTGAACAACGGATTTAACCTAAAATACCCACCGTCCGCAAAAGCAACGGTATAATCGGATTTAAAATGTTCGCTTTTTTTATAATAATCTGTAGAGATAATTTGCGCGCCAGATTCCATGGCAGCGTTAAAGCTGCTTTTATCATTAGCACGCGCTTCCTGGGTATCACTATCTGCACGTGTGCGGATAATGTAGCCTTTTTTTACCAGCGCGGTAATTTGCTGCAATTGTTTTTTAGAGTCGTTCATCACATGGATGGCCGCTTCAGGAGTTCCGGGTTCTGAGTTGGTAAAAAGCACCCTGCCTTTAAGTGCAGGATGGCCGCTGATATACGCGCTAAGTTTGGGCTCAGTTTCGTCCAGTAAGAAAATGAATTTCCCTTTGGCCTGCTTCAGCGTAGGCCAGTTTTGATGTAATATGGCCTCTTCGAGGGTTTTATATTTGCCTCTAACATTGTCTGGTATTAATACGTTACTCAAACCCAGATTGTCGGCAATTTCTTTATCCAGTTTATCGTAAATAGCCGACGTGAATTTGTCGGGGACGGTAAATCCGGGGCGTTTCATTACCTCATCTTTTGCATTCATGGTAATGAAGATGGGGTGATGATTTGGATGCGCATCCGACCATTTTTTTAACTCCTGCAGGCAACCTTTAAACGTAGGGCAATTGCTCCGGTAATCGATATCCTGTATGTGGAAAACCTTAAAACCGGGCTGTTTCATCAACCCTTCTGTATCGTAATCGGGTTGGCCGGGCGCCCAGTCCAGCCCTTTGGGGTGGGCGTATTTTCCACCTAAGGTATCCGCGTAAACATCTATCTCTAAATCTAATAGACCTAAATTCAGTTGTTCGGTAAGGCTGATGTGGCTGTAATCTATTTTGCTCATCGAAACAGAATCGTTGCGTTGCAATAGCTTAAACAGTTTTGGGTCGATAGCTCTTTTATAACTATTGTGCGAGCCGATAACCTGTATATGGTTGATGGGTACATTATCGCCGGGATCTGTAGTTACACCAGGTAATGCCAAGAGCGAAATAAGTAATAAGGCGAATGTGAGTTTCATGACGGTTGGAATTAAAAACAGCCCCGGCAATTGAACCGGGGCTGCAATGCTATTTCTGTTTAATTATTAATAGCCCGGGTTTTGAACCAGGTTAGGGTTAAGTTTAATTTCCTGCGCAGGTATAGGGTAAAGCCTACGGTTAACATCCTTGTTCATGTTAAGTACATCGTTTGGCAACGGGTACTCTGTTTCAAACTGACCAAAACGGATTAGGTCGTTACGGCGCCATCCTTCCCATGAAAATTCGCGGGCACGCTCGTCAAGCAAACCCTGCAAATCAATACCGGCAACGGCAGGTGCACCTGCGCGGGTGCGGATCTTGTTTACCAATACATCCGCTGTTTGCAATTCACCGTTAACTGTAGTAGCTGCAGCTCCCCGTAAAATGGCTTCGGCTTTCATCATCATTACATCGGCTAAACGAAAAACAGGCACGTCGTTTCCATTTAAACGCGTCGCTTGTATAATGCTTGGGTCGGGATAATATTTTAAAGAACGAACGCCTTCAGACTGGCTTGCAATAGTGTTACCCAAATCCATAGGCTTACCGGGTACCAAAGTTAGTTTTGGCTCTATGTAAATTTGAGTAGTTGTACCTGGGTAATATACCGGTTGTGTTGTAAAACCACCGCTGCCGTCAGGCACAAATTGCGGGCCGGCCAGCCATGTTTTAGTGCGAACATCGCCGGGTAAGTTAAAGCGATTGTAAAACTCTGGTGTGGTGCTCATAGCAATACTCAGGCCTACATTAAAGCCGTAAGCATTCACCAGGTAATAAAAGAAACCAAAACGGGTGAACTGGTTACCGGGTATTTGCTGATCGTAAGGAATGGCAAATATCGTCTCTTTTATCTGCGGGCCATTGTTGGGCAAAAATATGTCGCGAAATTTGGCATCGAGGCTGTAATTGCTGTTCTTTAAAACACTATCGGCCATGGCTACTGCCTGGGTATATTTTGCAGTACCTGTATATACTTGTGCATTTAGATACATTTTCTCCAATAGGGCAAACACCATGGCTTTAGTTGGGCGTCCATAATAAAGTGTTGCGTTTGCATCTGTTTTTGCAGGCAATTGCTGTAAAACGCTTTGCAGTTCGCTTTCAATATATTCAAAAGCTTTTGCACGGGTTTGCGTGGCTGGTTGTGTAGCCACCGGAAACTCTGTTATCAGCGGGATGTTACCATAAAGATCCATCATAAAATAATTATAAAGGGCACGCATTGCTCTTACTTCTGCAATGGTGGCTGCCTTTTTTGCTTCTGATGAAGGGGAAGCGTTAACAAGGCTGATGATACGGTTACAGGTATTTACGCCACCAAAGCCCCACTGCCAAATAGTAATAACGTTAGGGTGGTCAAACGTCCAGGTGTGGTAATGGAGTTGGCGGTACTGGCCACCATCGTCAAAGTTGCCATCGCGGGCCGGTAAGATGGCCTCGTCTGTAGAGAGTTCCTGCATACGCCAGTAAGGTACCGCGTAGTTGGATGATAGATTAGAATAAATAGTCCCTAGCAACGCATTATAATCTGCATCGGTAACAGGGAAGTTTGATTTAACGTACTGCGATTCTACCGGCACATCTAATTTGGTGCAGGAGTAGGCGCCGGCAAGTACTGCAATGCTGGCACATAATATAAATATTTTTTTCATCTGTATTTATGGATAGGGATGTTTAAAATGAAGCGGTTACACCTACACTGAACGTGCGGGTTTTAGGATAAAAATCTTTATTATCGATACCCGGGGTTAAGCCACCGATGTTAATTTCTGGATCGACACCGCGGTATTTAGTGATCACAAAGATGTTATTGCCCGAAAGGTATAGGCGGATATTCTTGATAGCTTTCACATTAGGCCTGATTGTGTATCCCAACGTAGCGTTATCTAAACGCAGGTACGATCCGCTTTCCAGGTATCTATCAGAAACCAGGTAGGCGTTGATGTCTTTAAACGACTCGCCCAACGTAAACCTCGGGATGTTTTGGAATTTAGAATCGGCAGGGTTGTTTAACGATGCAAGCGTAGCGTTCAGTATCTGGTTGCCGTAAACACCGCGTACCAGGAAGTTAAAATCGAAATTTTTATAGTTGAAGCTGTTGCTCCAGCCGTATATTAGTTTAGGCTGCGCGTTGCCGGTGATGCGCTGATCGGTAGTGAGCGGCTGCGCAGCAGTTGTGCTGCCATCGGCCTTTTGGTAAGTACTTACGCCGTTTGCATTTTTGCCCAAATAGTGCCATAGGTAATAAGTACCGATGGCATACCCCGGCTGGATAATCTGGCTGTAGTTGCCAGACTGGCCCTTGCCGCCCAATTGTGCAGACGGGATATTATTTACAGCAAACTGCGAGTTTGATAGACTTTCCACAACGTTTTTGTTATGCGAAACGTTGAAAGAGGTGCGCCAGGTAAAAGCTTGCGACTTTACCGGGATAGCACTTACTACAACCTCGAGGCCGCTGTTTTTTATCTTGCCAACATTAGCAGTTAGCAAAGGGTAGAAGTATTGAGTAGTAGATACCTGGTAGGTATAGATCAAATCGGAGGTTTTTTTGATATAATAATCTACCGAACCAGTAATGCGGTTATTTAATAAACCAAAATCTAAACCAATGTTGGTTGTGGCGGTGCTTTCCCATTTCAGGTCGGGGTTGTCGTTACGTACCGGGCCAATTGGGTTAGTGATAACGCCATTATTCAGGAACTTACCACCACCCGGAGGGATTCCATATATCAGCTGTGCAGTAAATGCATCAAAGCCTAAACTGTTACCCGATACACCATAACCCGCACGTAACTTCAGATCGCTGACAACGGGTGCTTTCTGCATAAATTTTTCGCTGATGATCCTCCAGCCTACAGAAACTGCAGGGAAGTACCCGTGGCGCTGGTTGATACCGAATGCCGATGAACCATCTTCCCTTAAGGATGCC
Source organism: Mucilaginibacter psychrotolerans (assembly GCF_004519315.1). Taxonomy (GTDB): domain Bacteria; phylum Bacteroidota; class Bacteroidia; order Sphingobacteriales; family Sphingobacteriaceae; genus Mucilaginibacter; species Mucilaginibacter psychrotolerans. Next base: position 249,748 of record NZ_SOZE01000002.1, on the reverse strand, counting down.
TGTAACAAGTATTTATTATCATACTGGTATTGGGCACGGCCATAGTATGATATGAGCCTAAGCGTTGAAATATAGTTCGGGTCGAACTTGATCTGAGACAGGTTACTTGGGTTGGAAAGGTAGAGGTTGTTGAACGTTAAGGCATCATTGGAGAAACCTTGTGTCTGTACGCCAAAGCCATCATTGGTACGGTCTTGCTGGTAAGAGTAACCACCCAATAATTTAACCGAATGCAAGCCGAATTCCCTATCGTAGTTTAAGTAAGCTTCTACTACATCACTGGTGTTTTTGTAAGCGGTGCGGTTAGCAACGCCACCCAAACCTACTGCCAGCCCCGATTTGCTATTGTAATAAGTGTTTACGTTGTTTTGATCTTTCTGGGTAGAACCATTTAAGGTAAACTTCAAGCCATTTAATATATCCACCGATGCAAAACCATTTACAAGTGTTTTATTGTTATCGGTTTTGATGAAGTTATTATCAATTAACGATAGCGGGTTTAAAGTACCGCTGCCTGTACGGGCAAAGTTTTCCTTATAGCTGCCGTCGGGGTTAAAAGGGCTAACTGTTGGCAGGTAAAACAATATGCCCGATAGTACCTGGCTCTGAATAATATCATCGCTTTTTGTTGCACTGTTGGTAAGTGTTATGCCCAGTTTAAGCCTGTCGTTAAAAAAACGCTGGTTAATGTAGCCTTTAAAAATAGTTCGCTGTAAGTCGGTGTTCTTTAAAACGCCTTCGTTTTTAAAATAGTTAACGCTTGCGCCATATTCGGCGTTGTTACCAGCACCGCTGTAAGAAAGGTTGTGGTTTTGCGAGTAACTCGTTCTTTCGGCCAGTTTTTGCCAGTTGGTATTAGAGCCATCATCATCTAATGGTTTAGCTAAAGGGGCCACACCATTATCGGCTAAATATTTGCGCAATTCGTCGGCAGTTAAAACATCAATGTTTTTTGATATTTTTTCCATAGCACCATAGGCGCTGTAGGTAAGCCTTGTTTGGCCGGCTCTGGCTTTACGGGTAGTAACAATAATTACCCCGTTCGCAGCACGCGAACCGTAAATAGCTGTTGAAGAAGCATCTTTCAATACATCTATGCTTTCGATATCAGCAGGAGCCAACAGATCTATAGAAGCACCTGGCACGCCGTCAATTACGTAAAATGGTTGTTGTGCGGCACCTTCGCGCAGGGTGGATGGGCCGCGTAAAATAGTAGCCGGTTGTTTATTAGGGTCGCCACTTTTGGTAATGTTTAAACCGGCAACTTTTCCCTGTAACAACTCTGCGGGCGTAGTTAAAACACCGGCGTTAAATTCTTCGGCTTTTACCGAGGTAATAGCTCCCGTAACATCTTTTTTGCTCGAGGTGCCGTAACCAATTACTACAACATCTTTCAGTTGTTTTGCATCGGGTAGTAAACTTACATTAACGGTGTTATCGGCACCAACCCTCACCTCTTTAGGTAAATAACCTATATAACTGAATTTTAGCGTGACAATATTGCCTGTAACATTTAATGTATAATTACCATCTTGGTCGGACATGACACCCGTATTAGTGCCTGTTATAACTACCGAAACACCGGGAAGCGGCTGGTTTTTTTCGTCGGTGACGTTACCTTTTACGGTACGCGCGGTTTGTGATAATGCCGGCGATACGCTGAATATAATAGCGCAAAGCAGCAGTACCCATTGCCTCGAATGATGGTTTGTACCACTAAAAAAGCGCTGGTAAATTTGTTTCATAAATAAAATGATTAATGGGGGTGTAGAAATTTTATTAAATTTAATGCAAATTAAACCATGTATTATTATTAAAATATCAATTACTAGTTAGCATATTGATAACATTTGCAATTTTAGGTGCATTAAATTTCGAATAACGATCATTGCCTTAACACGCTGTTAATAAAAATTGAAGGTGGATGTGGCTGCTAATAAGCAAAGCAGGTATTATCATCAATTAAATAGCACAATAGCCTTAGATCCGCTGTATTAGGCCAGCAACCCCCGTATTTAAAGTAACATTTTGATAAAAATCAGTTTATAGTATTGTTTGTAGACTTGAGCGCGAATGTCAGGTAGACATTTATAAGGTGTATCCACTATATCATGTTTAAAAACAACTGTACAAAAAACGCTGTTCGGCGTAAGCTTTTTTATATAATACTGCTTGTTGCCGGTCTTTTTACTTGCAACCCGGTGTTGGCACAATCAACAATTAAAAACCCATGGGCTGTTAAAGATATTGGTACTCTTCCCCCCATCAGCAGCTTAACAAAAGGTATTTGGCTAAAGGGCGAACTCCATATACACTCCAGCCACAGTAAAGAATCGTCCAATAATTCAGTTGGAAAGATTTTAGCGTTTGCAAAATCGGTAGGGATGGGCTTTATTTGTATTACCGATCATGATAACCATGTAGATGGCGATATTGCGCATAACACGTGGACTGATTCGGAATTTAAATCAGATTCTGTACTTTTATTATATGGTGCAGAATTGACTACCACGCGCGGGCACGCCAATGTTTTTTCGGCAAAACCCTACAACCATCAGTTACTTTACAACGTTCGCGACCAACGGGACACCGTAATAGGCAGGATAAAAAGACAACTTGGCATTCACCTATCAGCCAATCATCCAAGCGGGAAAGATAATTTTGGATACTCGTACGATTTGGTTAACTCTATAGAGGTGTGGAACTCGGTAGTTTGGAGCAGAAACGCCAACGCTATCATGATTTGGGACGATATGCTGTCCTCGGGCCGGAAGCTTACAGGCAGGGGCGGAAGCGACGCGCATCACGGGACTCCTGATTCGCCCGACAAAGCAACAGCCAATAGCGGCCAAAGAAACGCCAATTATGTAGGCACCCCAACAACATGGGTTTTTGCTAAAGAGCGCAGCTCGCAGGCGGTGGTAGATGCGCTTACAAACGGCCGAGTTTCTATCAGTTCAAACCCGTATGCGCCCCGCGTTGAATTTTACGCTGATATTAACGATGACGGAAAAATGGATATGATGATGGGCGATAATGCCAAAGCGACGGGCAAGCCGGTTAATTTTCGTGTTCAGCTTACCGGGGAGCACATTCCAGAGGGTAAGTTTACCGTCACCGTAATTAAGGATGGCGGCAAATTTGGCACTTTTGAAGCCAGTGGAGAAATGCCGATGATACAGTTTACCGATGCCCCAAAAATACTTGGACGCACTTATTACCGCGTAACGGTGGAAGGCCCCGGCACGCCTTATCCCCAGGTTCCCGGAGCGATGACCGTAAATGGTAATATGGTAGGATTATCAAATCCAATATACTTCAATTTCGATCCGAATTTTTAAAGTTTAAAATCTATGCCCGAAGGTTAATATGCCTCGCATATCTCGTCATAATTCTATATAGAATCAATTACATTCGCTTTAACCCATATGAGATTACTTGCGTAGCGAATTTCTTATCTATCCCCAATCCTTTTCCGAACTTCAGGAAGGTTATGTAATCTTCTCTTTAGCAATAAAAAAACTAAAACACGAGGAAGCTTTTAGACCCAGAATACACCAAAATAAAAAAGGACTTAGATTTTTCAATCATAAGTCCTTTTTTTTAAAGTCGGGATGAGAAGATTCGAACTTCCGACCTCCAGCACCCCATGCTGGCGCGATACCGGGCTACGCTACATCCCGAACAATTCCTTTAATTGGGATGCAAATATAATCAGGTATTGCTATTCTCACAAAAAAACTGTGTTTCATATTAATTAAACTACTATTTTCGTTTATTCTGCATAAGGCCTATAGTAACATGACCCCCGACGAGAACTACGGCGTGCTGATTGATAAAATCAACACGTTCATCCGTAAATACCATTATAACAACCTGCTACGCGGGCTGATATTTTTGGGCGCGGGCCTGTTTTCTGCTTATGTGGTTATTGCGCTGGGCGAATATTTCGGAAACTTCAGCACTACCCTACGCACCATATTATTCTACTTTTTCATCATACTCAACCTGTCGCTGGCGTGTTGGCTGGTACTGCCGCCCTTGCTTGCCCGCCTGCAATTGGGCAAAACGCTTACACACCAGCAGGCTGCCGAAATTATAGGTAAGCATTTCAACGATGTAAACGATAAGCTACTGAATACCCTACAGCTAAAGAAACAGGCCCTGGAAAACGCCGAACACCGCGACCTGATAGAAGCCAGCATCAACCAAAAGATAGAAACGCTGAAGCCGGTTAGCTTCCCATCGGCAGTAAACATCCGCGAGAACAATAAGTACCTTAAATATGTAATCCCGCCGGCTGCTATTATTTGCATTATCGCTTTCGCGGCGCCATCCATACTTACAGAGAGCACTAAAAGGCTCATCCGACACAACGAATATTTTGCGCCGGTTGCCCCCTTTCGATTCGAGGTGACGAATAAAAGTCTCTCGGCTATACAAGGCAAAGATTTTAAGCTAGAGCTAAAACTATCCGGCGATAAGCTCCCTGCCGATGTTTATATAGAAACTGCCAGCAACACTTTTAAGCTGGATAAAGAGAACATCAGCCGTTTTCATTACCTTTTCAGCAATTTGCAGCAGAGCACATCATTCCGCTTATCAGGCAACGGTTTTAAATCAGCGATTTATAATATAACCGTAAGTCTTAAACCAGTTTTGCTCCATTTCGATGCGGAGCTGAGCTACCCGGCCTATCTGCACAAGAAGAACGAAACTATCCCCAACGCCGGCGACCTTACCCTGCCCGCTGGCACCGTAATAAATTGGGCTTTCCACACGCAAAATGCCACACAGCTACTGTTCAAACTCAATAATGCAGCCATTAACATCCCGCAATCGGCGCCGGGTGTTTTCCAGCATCGCGAACGTATTCTCCAAAACGCTACCTACGCAGTAAGCCCGCTTAACCAAACGGTTACGCACAGCGATTCGGCCGGGTACCGCATCAGCGTGGTGGCCGATGAAGCGCCAGCGATAGTGGTACAAGAAAAACCGGACAGCGTTAGCCTCAAAGCGATTTATTTCAACGGGAAGATACAGGACGATCACGGGTTCTCCTTGCTCGCCTTCCATTATAAAATAGGCGAAAAAGGTACAGAAAAATCGTTCACAAAAGCGGTTAAAGCCGATTTATCTGCAATGCAAAGCGGCTTTTTCTATTTCTGGGATTTGAAAACCGCAGGTATAAAACCCAGTGACCAGGTTACCTATTACTTTGAAGTAACAGATAATGATGGGGTTAACGGCCCAAAAAGTACCCGCTCGCCTGAGCGCGTTCTATCCGTTCCCGATGCTGCCGCACTGGCAGAGCAATTGGATGCCGGCTCGCAGGCGCTTAAGGATAAAATGGCATCGGCTGCAAAACTGGCCATGCAGATAGAGAAAGACGCGCAGAAACTGAACCAGGCTTTGCTGGATAAGAACACGCTCAGCTTCGACGATAAAAAACAGGTGGAGCAATTGCTGCAAAAAAGGAAGGACCTGGAACAGTTGCTGAAAGATATACAAGCCGACAACAAGAAGAACCTTTATAACCGCAAAGAGGGCCTCAAGCAAACCAACGAACTGCTGGAAAAACAAAAACAGATAGAAGACCTGTTCAATAACGTGCTCGACGATAAAACCCGCGATATGCTGGAGAAGTTGCAGCAACTACTTAACGAGGATCAGAAGGATTCTACCCGCGACGAGTTGGGCAAAATGCAGCAGGACAATAAATCGCTGAAGAAAGAGCTGGACAGGATGCTGGACCTGTATAAAAAACTTGATTTTGAACAGAAGCTGAACACGGTGATTAACCAGTTGGAAGATTTATCCAAAGAGCAGCAAGGCCTTGCAGATAAAGCACAGAATGAGAGCATAATACAGCAAAACCTGCAGAAGCAGGAGAAACTGAATCAGCAGTTTCAGCAAATAAAGAAAGCCCTTGACGATTTGCAGAAAACCAACGATGCCAACGGCAAAAAAGAAAACTATGATAACCCGGAGGAAGAGAAGAAATCGATAGATGAGCAGATGGGCCAGGGCAGCGAAAACCTAAAAAAGAACAATCGTAAGCAAGCCGCCAAAGCGCAGCAATCCGCAGCGCGACAAATGCAAAACCTGGCCAAAAAAATGCAGCAGGAGGAGGAGGAAGGCCAGGACAGCCAGAATGCGGTAGATGCCCGTCAACTACGGGAGTTGCTTAAATCATTAGTGAACAGCTCCTTTGGGCAGGAGAAGCTGATGCAGCAGTTCAGAGGCATGAGTCCTTCCGACCCAAACTACACCAAACTGGCGCAAAGCCAAAAAGACATCAGAGATAACCTGAAAACTGCCGAGGATAGCCTATACGCCATCAGCAAACGTGTACCGCAGATACAATCTACAGTGAATAAGGAGGTTACAGCTATTAATTCGATGATAGACCAGGCTCTGGAAAAACTAGGCGACCGCCGCACCGCCGAGGCTATACGCAGCCAGCAATTCGCCATGACATCTATGAACAACCTGGCACTGTTGCTTAGTGAAGCGCTTGATCAGCTACAGAAGCAGATGAACAAAGGCGGCAAGGGAAAAAGCGGACAGCCATCCTTATCACAGCTCAGCAAAATGCAGCAACAGCTTAACCAAAATATGCAAAAAGCTCGCGACCAGATGCAGCAGCAGGGCCAGCAACAAGGCAAAAAAGGACAAGGGCAAGGGCCGGGTATGAGCGAGCAACTAGCCCGCATGGCGCGCGAACAGCAGTTCATCAGGCAAAGCCTGCAGCAGCTAAATCAACAAAATAATAAAGATGGTAATGGTAAATTGGGCAATTTAGATAAAATTGCAAAACAAATGGAACAAACTGAGAACGATCTCGTAAACAGGAGAATTACCGATGAAGCATTAAAGAGGCAGCAACAAATACAAACACGCCTACTGGAGGCAGATAAAGCAGAACAGCAACGCGATCAGGACCCAAAAAGAGAGGCCCGGACCGCTATTGACATGCCCCCAGGATACATAAAAGCTCTACAGGATTACGAGCGCATAAAAACAAAGCAAACAGAGCAGCTGAAAACCGTTCCATCGGCACTAAATTTGTATTACAGGCAAAAAATTAAACTATACTTTGATCAACTTAATGCTAAATGACATGGAGCAGCCAAACGTTCAGGCGGGGCAATTATATACACTGCAGCTACCATCAAAGTACGAAAGCATAACGCTGCTGGAGGCTTTGATAGAGGAAATTGCTGATAAATACCGCGTTAGCGACGATACCTTTGCCAACATGATGACCTGTTTGAACGAGGCCGTGGTGAATGCTATTGTGCATGGCAACAAGCTGGATGAAAGCAAAACTGTTATCGTAAATGCCGACGTAGAACCAAAACGCGTAATATGGACAATTACCGACCAGGGCGACGGGTTCGATTATAACAACCTGGCCGATCCTACAGCGCCCGAAAGGCTCGAAGAACTTACCGGTCGCGGCGTATTCATCCTGAAACACCTGGCCGATCAATGCATATTCAACGCCAAAGGCAACGAGGTAGAACTACACTTTAAAATATAATGCCTACTATAAATTTCTTTGAAGAGGGTATCAGCTATAAGCTAAAAAACAAGAGCGCTGTACGCAAATGGATTACGGAAACCATTGTAGCAGAGGGATATAAGCTTGATGAACTCACTTATATATTTTGTTCAGACGAGTATCTGCTGCAAATAAACCAGCAATACCTGGATCATGATACCTACACCGATATCATCACCTTCGATAACGCTGAAGAAGAAGGCATCATTGTGGGAGACATCTTTATCTCGGTGGAGCGGATAAAGGAGAACGCAGCCAAATTCTCTGTAACCGAAACACAGGAGCTACACCGGGTTATGATACACGGTGCCTTGCACTTATTGGGTTACAAGGATAAATCTGCCGCCGACAAGAAAAAAATGACATTAAAAGAAGACCAATATTTGGGTACACGTACCTTTTAATGCTATTTTTACCTGTAAATTAGTCATATCCAATTTTTTAACCAATGAAAACTCTTGCATTAATACTTGCGCTGATGTTTGTAACGTCGGCTCCCTCTTCTGTTTATGATTTTAAACTAAAATCCATCGATGGGAAAAATTTCTCGCTGGCTAAGTACAAAGGCAAAAAAGTGCTTATTGTAAACACCGCTTCAAAATGCGGCTACACCCCGCAATACACTGAATTACAGAAACTTGCCGACCAGTACAAAGACAAATTGGTAGTAGTTGGCTTCCCGGCAAACAACTTTGGTGGTCAGGAACCCGGTACCAACCAGGATATCAAGGCGTTTTGCCACGATAACTTTGCAGTTACTTTCCCGATGAGCGGCAAGGTGAGCGTTTTAGGTTTGGATATCGACCCCTTGTTTCAATACCTTACCACTGCTGATAACCCCGATTTTAAAGGTGATATCAAATGGAATTTCGAGAAATTTTTGATCGACGAGAATGGCAAGCTGATTCACCGCTACCGCTCGGGTGTTACACCTTTAGATCCTAAGATTACCAGCGCTTTATAATTCTTAAAACGATTTACTATACAAAAAAGGAGGCAAAATTTGCCTCCTTTTTTGTTGACAGAAAACCCGTGAAAATCTTTAAAAATCTGTGGATTTCTTTGAAAAACCGGGCGTTAATCCTGTTTTGCTGCTGCTTTTTTCTTTGCATTTAAAATCGCTTCCTGCGCCTTCTTTATCGAGTCTTGTTTTGCCTTCAGGGCTTTCTCTTTTTTCTTGAAAAAACCTCTCAGCAGGAAATTGCCCTGAGCGGCCTTCAGGTCTTCGTTGAGGGTAGCGGTGGTGGCGTGTACCCCTTTCATGGTGGTTTGGGCCTGGCGCACGGTACCCTCCAGGTCGCGGGCAATTTTATCGTTGTTGAGCAGGCGGCCAATGCTACCCTTGCCGTTGTTTACTTTAGCTACGATATCGGCCAGGTTGCTGGTCAGCACTTCGGCGTTATCGGCTACCCGGGCAAGCTTGTTGAAAATCCTGTCTACATCCATGGGGTTAACAGCGTTCAGTTCGTTATCGTCGCTAACCTCTTCTGTGCTGGTGATGCCTCCGGGCGCTATCACAATCAGCTTGTCCCCCATTAGCCCATCGCTGCCGATGCTCATTTTAGAGTCTTTCTTGATGAATTTCTTCACCGATTTATTCAAACTAAGATCTACCCTTACCGAACTGTCGGTTGTGATGTTGATGCCCTCTACTACGCCCACGTTGATACCCGCGAAGCGAACATTGTTACCTACAGTAAGGCCGTTTACGTTTTTAAAGGTGCCGTACACCCTAAAGGTAGAATTAAAGAGGCTTTTTTGGTTGCCGATGAAGAATACCGCCAAAAGCAGTATAACGAAGCCTATGATCGTGAATACGCCTATTTTTATTTTTTGTGATGCTGTGGTTTTCATGTTGTTTCGTTAAAAAATGACCTTACCAGTTCGTTATCCGAGTTTTGCAGCTCGTCGAAAGAGCCCTCGGCTATATATCTTCCATCATTCATGATGACTACGCGGTCGCCGGTTATTTTGGCGCACTCCATATCGTGGGTAATGATGATTGATGATGTTTTGTATTTCTTTTGCATGTTGAGTATCAGCTCACTGATCTCGCGCGAAGTAATGGGATCCAGCCCCGTTGTGGGTTCATCATAAAGCATTATTTCGGGCTTAACGATCATGGTACGGGCCAGGCCTACGCGCTTGCGCATACCGCCGGAGAGGTCTGATGGCATTTTATCCACCGCGTCGAGCAATCCTACGCCATCCAGCACCTCTTCTACGCGCTGGTCTATCTCTGCTTGGTCGCGCATCTTCAACACGCGTGTAAGCGGAAATTCCAGGTTCTCGCGCACGGTCATCGAGTCGTACAATGCCCCGCTTTGGAACAGGAAGCCTACCTTGGTACGCAAAGCCTTCAGCTCGCGGTCGTCCATATCGGCCACCACATCGCCAAACACTTTTACGGTGCCTTCATCCGGGTTCAGTAGGCCTACGATGCATTGGATGGTGACCGATTTGCCCTGGCCCGATTTTCCCAGTACCACTACGTTCTCGCCGCGTTTTACCTGCAGGTTGATATCGCGCAGCACCTCATTACCCCCAAAGGATTTGGAGATGTGCTCAATATCTACCACCACCTCATCCGGGTTGTGCTTTGCCACGTTATTACTATGTATCTGCTCTGCCATATTACCTGTAAAATAAAATGCTGGTTATCTGTACGGCAATGGCGTCTATCACGAATATCCACAGCGAGGCTGTTACCACAGCTGAGTTGGCGGCCAACCCCACGCTTTCGGTACCTTTATTAGAGTGGAAACCCTTGTAACAGCCTACAAAGCCTATCGCGAAGCCGAAGAATATGGTTTTTACGATTGCGGGTAACAGATCGATAAATTCGAGCGAGGCGATGCATTTGCGGAAGTATAAGGCGAAGCTTAGGTCATCGGTAAAGTTAAGGGCCAGGTAACCGCCAAAAAGGCCTATCACATCGCCCATTAGCGCCAAAATGGGCACCATAATGGCCGTGGCCAATATGCGGGTAACTACCAGGTATTGCATCGGGTTTGCACCCGATACTTCCATGGCATCTATCTGCTCGGTAACTTTCATACTCCCCAACTCGGCGCCAATGCTGGATGCTATTTTGCCGGCGCAGATGATAGCGGTAATTACCGGCCCCATCTCGCGGATGAAGGATACTGCCAGCGTTTTGGGTAGCATGCTCTCGGCACCCATATCCACCATAGCCGGGCGCAATTGCAATATGAGCACCAGCCCCATGATAAAAGAAGTGAGGCCCACCAGCATGAATGATTTGTAACCTATTTCGTAACATTGGCGCACAAACTCCTGCCACTCGAAGCCTCCTGTAAAAATATTGCGGAAAAAACGGCTAAAGAAAACGCCCTGTTCGCCAACGTCTTCCATCCATTTTTTATACCCGGTTAATACCTGTTCTGCCATAAATCGTTAATTAATTGCCTGTTATAAACAATATGCCCGATAAATGTTTGCACCGCGATGCGATTTAATCAGAAGTTAAAAAGCGAACCGAATTGAGTGAACACGAATTGAGTGAACACGAATTGAGTCTAATTAAGGCGAATTTCACGAATTATTAAACATAAATAATTAAAAATCAAATAATTAAGATAATATGATGGTTAAAATAATTGTATGCTATTCGTTTTAAATTCTCTTTAATTCGTGGAATTCGTGTTCACTCAATTTACCCGGCTGCATTCGTTTTAAATTTTCTTTAATTCGTGCAATTCATGTTCACTCAGTTTACCCGGCTGCATTCGTTTTTAATTCTATTTAATTCGTGGAATTAGTGTTCACTCAATTTACCCGGCTACCTTCGTTTTAAATTCTCTTTAATTCGTGGAATTCGTGTTCACTCAATTTACCCGGCTGCATTCGTTTTAAATTTTCTTTAATTCGTGCAATTCATGTTCACTCAGTTTACCCGGCTGCATTCGTTTTTAATTCTATTTAATTCGTGGAATTAGTGTTCACTCAATTTACCCGGCTACCTTCGTTTTAAATTCTCTTCAATTCGTGGAATTCGTGTTCACTCAATTTACCCGGCTGCATTCGTTATAAATTCTCTTCAATTCGTGGAATTCGTGTTCACTCAATTTACCCGGCTGCATTTGTTATAAATTCTCTTTAATTCGTGAAATTCGTGTTCACTCAATTTACCCGGCTGCATTCGTTTTTAATTCTCTTTAATTCGTGAAATTCGTGTTCACTCAATTTACCCGGCTGCATTCGTTATAAATTCTCTTTAATTCGTGAAATTCGTGTTCACTCAATTTACCCGGCTGCATTCGTTTTTAATTCTCTTTAATTCGTGAAATTCGTGTTCACTCAATTTACCCGGCTACTTTCGTTTTTAATTCTCTTTAATTCGTGTTAACTCAATCACCACCTGGTCATATAATCGATTGGTTTATATCCCCGTTAAATCCATAATTTTATTTATGCTTAATTTTGCTTTTAAAACTGGCCATCAATGGGATATAAGGCAATTATAGTGGGCGCAAGCGGGCTGATAGGCAGTAAATTGCTTAAGCAGTTGCTCAACCATGCCGAATACGACGAAGTATTGGTACTGGTACGCAAAGAATTAGCGGTTAAACACAAAAAACTGGTGCAACTGGTGGTAAACTTTGATGAGTTGCCTAAATACGCCGCATCAATCACCGGGCATGCCGTTTTCAGCTGCCTGGGTACCACCAAAGCCAATACGCCGGATGTAGCACAGTACCGTAAGATAGACCATGATTACCCCCTTGAGATTGCCCGTTTGGCAAAGGCTAATGGTGTAAAGCAGTTCCACCTGGTTTCGGCTATTGGCGCAAACGCAAAATCGTCTACCTTTTACTTAAAACTAAAAGGCGAACTGGAAGAAGATCTTAAAAGCCTCGGCACAGAAAGCCTGCACATTTACCAGCCTTCTATGCTATATGGCGGCAGGGAAGAAAAACGCACGTTTGAGAAAGTCCTCATCGGGGTTTTTAAGGTGGTAGATCATCTGCTTATCGGCAACCTAAGGAAATACCGCAGCATTGATGGTGCCGCAGTGGCGCACGCCATGTACAAAAACTCCCTGGCCGGCAAACCAGGCACACATACCTATACATTCGATAACATAATAAACGCTTAGTGAGTACATACATTTCGGCCGAGAATTTGGGCCACTCTTTTCATGATAACTGGTTATTTAAAAACCTTACCATCGGCATCAACCGCGGTCGCCGTGTTGCGCTGGTAGGCGTAAACGGCGCGGGCAAAAGCACGCTGCTAAAAATACTTTCGGGTGCTATAAAGCCTACCGAAGGCAAAGTAGCGCAGGCTCGCGATCTGAATGTGGGCTACCTGGAGCAGGATCCTTTTTTCAAGAACGCCGTTACCATCAGCGATTACATCTTCCATGCCGATAACATCCAGCAGCAGCTTATCCGCCGTTACGAGGAGTTGTTAGAAAACGACCCGGATAACATGAAGGAGATGGATAAGATAATGGAGGAGATGAGCGAGATTGATGCCTGGGATTACGAGTACAAAATAAAAACCATTTTGGGCCGCCTGGATATCCATCACCTTAACCAGCACATCAACACGCTATCGGGTGGACAAAAGAAACGTTTGGCGCTGGCCAGGCTTTTAATTGAAGACCCTGAAATATACATTTTGGATGAGCCTACCAACCACCTGGATATTGATACGATAGAATGGCTGGAGAAATTATTGACCGAAGGCAGCAAAACCATACTGATGGTTACGCACGACAGATACTTTCTGGATAATGTGTGTAACGAGATATTAGAAATAGACAAAGGCAAAATCATCCCCTACTTTGGTAATTATGGTTATTACCTGGAGAAAAAAGCCGAACGCGAGGCATCCGACGAAGCATCGTTTCAAAAGAACTCGAACCTATTGAGGAAAGAATTGGAGTGGATGCGTCGCCAGCCAAAGGCAAGGGGCACCAAATCCAAATCGCGCATTGATGCGTTTTATGATCTGGAGGATAAAACCAAGAACAACGGGCCAAAGCAAAACGTTGAACTCACCGTGAAGATTGCACGCCAGGGCAACAAGATTATGGAGATGCACCACGTTAGCAAAGGCTTTAACGGCAACACCTATGTGAATGATTTCAGCTATGTATTCAAAAAGGGTGACAGAATTGGCTTAGCCGGTAAAAACGGCAGCGGAAAATCGACCCTGCTCAACATGATCACAGGCGGACTGCAGCCCGATGGCGGCGAAATAGTAAAAGGTGAAACTACCGTACTGGGCTATTTCAACCAGGCTGGTCTATCCTTTAAGGAAGACGAGCGCGTTATTGATATCGTAAAGAACGTTGCGGAATTTATCACCATGGCCGATGGTAAAATGATATCTGCCTCAGCATTGCTTACGCTGTTCCTCTTCCCTCCTGCCAAACAATACGGCATGGTTTCTAAACTGAGCGGTGGCGAAAAGAAGAGACTGCACCTGATGAGCATCCTGATCAGGAATCCAAACTTTCTGATACTGGATGAGCCTACAAACGACCTGGATATTGATACGTTGAACGTATTGGAAGAGTTTTTGACCACCTACCCGGGCATCCTCATGATCGTATCGCACGATAGATACCTGTTGGATAAGATGGCCGAACAACTCTTTATTATGGAAGGTAACGGGCAGGTGCGGATATATAATGGCAACTACTCGTCGTTCCGTATAGAGCAGGAAGAAGCTAAACAAAGTAATAAAAAACCTGCTGCCGCTGCTCCTGTACAGGTTGAAACGCCTAAGAAAGTAAAGCTAAGCTTTAAGGAAGAGAAGGAATACGCGGGTTTAGAAAAAGAGATAAGCGACATCGAAAACATGCTTAAAGCAACCACCGAGGAACTGAATGTATCCAATATCGACACAAAGAAGCTGCAGCAGTTGACTGATAAGATTGCTTATCTGAACAAACAATTAGATGCAAAAAGCATGCGCTGGATTGAGCTATCAGAATTAAAAGAAGCGTAATGGATTTATCCAACTTTATGGTACAAGTAAAGCTTTCAGATATCATCGCATCTACGGGTGTAATCATACTATTAGCAGCGTTCCTGCTTAATTTATATAAGAAACTGCCATCTCATAGTCGCTGGTATAGTGGTATGAACTTCGTTGGTGCTGGCTTATGCGGCCTATCATCCTACATGATCAGCTTCTACCCTTTTGTAGTTTTAGAGAGTATTTGGGCACTTTTTGCCCTTTATTCGTTCATTGTTCCACGTGGAACATCAGAAAACGAGAAAAAATAACGTTCCACGTGGAACGTTTAATATTCATGATAAACATTGTTCCACGTGGAACATGGAGGTTATATGTTTAAGAAATATAATGTAATAGTGGTTGGTGCCGGGCACGCAGGCTGTGAAGCTGCTGCTGCTGCCGCCAACCTTGGTTCATCTGTTTTGCTCATCACTATGAACATGGGGACAATTGCTCAGATGAGTTGTAACCCCGCTATGGGTGGCGTTGCCAAGGGCCAAATAGTGCGCGAGATTGATGCATTGGGTGGTTATTCGGGTATTATCACGGATAAAACTTCCCTGCAATTTAGGATGCTTAACCTAAGCAAAGGCCCTGCTATGTGGAGCCCCAGAGCACAAAGCGACCGTGCGCGCTTCGCTGAAGAATGGCGTATTGCCCTGGAGAAAACGCCTAACGTTGATTTCTGGCAAGACACCGTTACCTCGCTATTGGTAAAGGGCAATACCATCGCCGGCGTTAAAACATCTATAGGTGTAGAGATTGAAGCCGATGCGGTAGTGCTTACTAACGGCACTTTTTTGAATGGTGTTATCCATATTGGCGAGAAGAAATTTGGCGGTGGCCGCTCCGGAGAGAAAGCAGCAACCGGTTTAACCGAGCAGTTGATAACACTTGGGTTCGATTCGGGCAGAATGAAAACTGGTACCCCACCCCGCGTGGACGGCCGAAGTTTAAACTACTCGCTGATGGAAGAACAATGGGGCGACGAAGAGCGCGGACGCTTTTCTTACACCGATGTAAAGCTCGCAACCGATCAACGTTGCTGCTGGATAACCTACACCAACCCCGAAGTGCACGAAACTTTAAAAGAAGGTTTCGAGCGTTCGCCCATGTTTACCGGTAGAATTAAAGGTTTAGGTCCTCGTTACTGCCCTTCTATTGAAGACAAGATAAACCGCTTTGCAGAGCGCGACCGCCACCAAATCTTTGTAGAACCCGAAGGCTGGAACACCTGCGAAATCTATGTAAATGGTTTCTCTACCTCCTTACCAGAGGACGTGCAATACAAAGCGCTAACCAAAATACCGGGCTTCGAAACCGCTAAAATGTTCCGCCCGGGTTATGCTATCGAGTACGATTACTTCCCGCCTACCCAATTGGGTTTAACTTTGGAGACCAAACTGATTAGCAACCTGTACTTCGCCGGTCAGATAAACGGAACAACAGGTTATGAAGAAGCGGCATCGCAAGGTTTCATAGCGGGCATCAACGCGCATCAAAAGATAAACGATAAGCACGAACTGATCCTGAAAAGATCGGAATCGTATATCGGTGTGTTGATAGATGACCTGGTAACTAAAGGTACCGAAGAGCCTTACCGCATGTTCACCTCAAGGGCAGAGCATCGTTTGCTGCTGCGCCAGGACAATGCCGATATACGCCTTAGTCCGATGGGACATGAGCTTGGCCTGATAAACGATGAACGCCTGGATAAGGTGAATACAAAAATCAAAAAATCTGATGAGTTGGTTGCTTTTACCCGCAGTAAAAGCGTAGACCCTGCTACTATAAATAACCTGCTGGAAGAGTTAGGTACCAGCCCGATAAACCAAAGTGCCAAACTGTTCAATTTATTAAGCCGCCCGCAAATAGGCTTTAAAGATCTAAAAGGCATCGACCCTACCCTGCAGGATAAGCTTTCGGCACTGGATAAAGAAACTATTGAGCAGGCTGAAATAAAAATCAAATACGAGAGTTATTTTATCAAGGAAATGGAAATCGTAGAAAAGATGAAAAAAATGGAAGACAGGGAAATCAACCCGGAATTCGATTACAGCCAATTGGTTTCCCTTTCTAAAGAAGCACGCGAAAAATTAAAACGTATAAAACCACGCACTTTGGGCCAGGCATCGCGCATTTCGGGTGTTTCACCATCGGATGTGTCGGTTCTGATGGTTCACGTGTCCAGATAGCTTATAAATAACTGTAAATCAGTTTTTTATAAAATATCGCGTATATCGAATTATTTTAATTTTTTAATATCAGGGTTCATCAAAATATAAAAGTGGCTTATAGGGCAAAAAAACTATGTTAAATTCAAAATCGTTTTTTTTGAGCAAAAATTTCTTCTTTTTTATCACCGTTTTGGCACTTTGGGGCTGCGCAGCACAACAAAAACCGCAAGGAGGCCCCAGGGACCTTACTCCGCCAAAAATATTGAAGGCCACACCCGAAAATCAAACCCGTAATTTTAAGGCCAAACAAATCCAGATAGATTTTGATGAGTACTTCCGTCTCACCAATGCATACCAGGAAATCAGCATCACGCCTTTCATGGAAAAACAGCCGGAGTACAAAAGCAGCAAAAAAAGTTTGATCATAGATTTTAAAGATTCACTTTTAAAAAACACCACTTACGTCATCAATTTTGGTAAAGCCGTCGCCGATGTAAACGAAGGCAATGTGCTTAAAAATTTCACCTACGTTTTTTCAACAGGCAGCCACATCGATTCATTGAGTCTATCGGGTAACGTTATCAACTCTACCACGGGCCTCAAAGAAAAAGACGCGTTGGTTTTCCTTTTCCCGGTAAGCCAGGATTCCCTCCTCTTCGGTAAAAAGAAACCGACCATTTTTACGACGACAGATACCGCCGGCAATTTCTCGCTCAACAACCTGCGCGAAGACACCTACCGTATCTACGCTTTGAAACAACCAAGCCCGGATAAAATTTTTAAACCGGAGGCCGACCTCATTGGCTTCTCCAAAAAATCCATCGTTGTAGATAAAGACAGCTCCAACATCATACTCAAATTATTTAAGCAAGTCCCCGACAATTTCCGGGTAACTGAAAAGAAATTTACATTGGATGGTAAGTACTCAATGATCTTCAATAGGCCTGTAGAAAAACCATCACTAAAAATATTATATCCCCCTGCACTGGATAAGGAAAAAATAGTAGAGTTCGCCAAAACGAAAGATACCGCTGTTGTTTATATGCGCAACATGGCTTTCGACTCGTTGAGCATAGCCATACTGGACAACAACAAACCGATTGATACCATTTACCAATTAAAAAGCAAAAGCGAAAAGTTCGACCGTAACCTGATATTTTCCTTTGGTACCAATCGCGATAATAAACTGAAGCCCGGAACAGATTTATTACTTATCGGCAACTTCCCCCTGGAGAGTTACGACCTGGCCAATATTGCACTATTAGAGGATTCGGTAGCAGTAACCAATTTCACATTGCAGAAAGATACATCGAACCTAAGGCGCTATACCATGAAGTACCGCTGGCGGGCAAATTCAAAATATCAGCTTAATCTGTTAGATGGCGCATTTACAGATATCTACGGCGACAAGAGTAAACGAAACGGAAAACCATTTACGATAGATAAGCCGGAGAACTACAGTCAGCTAACACTTAAAGTAACATTGCCTGCAGATACAGGTAGAATGTATATTGTAGAATTGATGGACGACACCAAAAACGTAGTTCGCAGGGACGTAGTCACCAAAAATACATCGCTGGTATATAAGAATTACTTTACGTCAAAATACACGGTAAGGGTAGTGTACGATGCCAACAAAAACGGCAAATGGGATAGCGGTAACGTAAAACGCCGCGAGCAGCCAGAAATAATTTGGGTAAGCCCTAAAGATATCGTACTACGTGCCAACTGGGAAGCAGAAGAACCTTTAGATATACCCAAAGAACAGACTAATCCATAAACCAGCCGGAGTACATAATATAGTTTTGCGGCAGTTTATCCAATAAAGCCTTTTGCTCATCGGTAAGAGGCTTTATCTTTTTGGCAGGTGTACCGGCATATAAATAACCCGATTCGCAAATGGTGCGCTCTAATACAATAGCGCCAGCCCCTATAATTACATACTCTTCCACCACAGCATCATCCATTACAATAGCGCCCATCCCTATCAAAACATTATTGCGCAGCGTACAGCCATGAACAATTGCGTTATGGCCAATGGAAACATTATCGCCAATATTAGTTGGGGCCTTTAAATAAGTAGCATGTATGCAGGCACCATCCTGAATGTTGGTGTTGTTACCTATTTTTATATAATGCACATCGCCACGGATAACGGCATTAAACCAAACGGAACAATTATCACCCATTACTACATCGCCAACGATGGTAGCGTTCTCTGCTATGAAACAGTCACTACCCCACATGGGGCTTTTATCTTTTACAGGGAGGATTAAAGGCATATTGCTAATGATTGATTTATTGAATGACTGAATTAGTGAATAAAAAAATTACTATGTTTGGGAAAAATTAAGCGAAAATAGCTCAGTCGGTAGAGCGTCAGTTTCCCAAACTGAAGGCCGCGGGTTCGAATCCCGTTTTTCGCTCACAGCAAACTCCTTCTAACCACTACGTCATTGCGAGGAACGAAGCAATCTCCCGATTAGCAGAGTCACTTGCATATCCTCTTGTCCAACGTAGAGATTGCTTCGTTCCTCGCAATGACGCGTGGTTATAAAATGTCTAAAACACCGTATCCTCCAACATATCCGCATGTTCAGGATAATCCGTAGTATAATGTAATCCCCTGCTTTCATGCCTGGCAGTTGCAGATTTCACCACCAGGTAACTTACCTGTATCAGATTACGCAACTCGCAAAGCTTTACCGATAATTTGGTTTGCTTGTAAAATTCTTCGGTTTCTTCATAAAGCAAACGCAGCCTGCGCATTGCCCGCTCTAACCTAAAGTCGGAACGAACGATCCCCACGTAGTCGTTCATCAACTTTTGCATCTCGCGGATATTGTGTGTAACCAGGATATCTTCGTTAGATAGTTTCACGCCATGCTCATTCCAATCAGGGATGCCCTCAGGTATTTCGAACTTATTGAAAGCCACTACTGCGTCTTCATAAATACGATGCGCAAAAACCAATGCCTCTAATAATGAGTTGGAAGCTAATCTGTTAGCCCCATGCAATCCGGTGGATGAACATTCGCCACAGGCATACAATTGGCGGATAGATGAACGACCGCTATGGTCTACCATTACCCCACCGCACATATAATGGCAAGCCGGTGCAACAGGTATCATATCGCGCGTCATATCTATACCCATCTCCAGGCATTTTGCGTAGATATTAGGGAAGTGCTCTAGAATATCTTTCTTCTTTTTATGGGTGATATCCAGGTAAACAAAATCCTCGCCCGATTTTTTGATCTCGGCATCAATGGCGCGGGCAACAATGTCCCGCGGAGCCAGCGACTTACGTTCGTCGTATTCCTGCATAAACTCCTCGCCATTGGTGCGCCGCAAAACGCCGCCCATACCGCGCACAGCTTCGGAAATTAAGAACGATGGATATTCACCCGGATTATATAAAGCAGTGGGATGGAACTGGATAAACTCCATATTCCGAACTTTTCCTTTAGCACGGTAAACCATGGCCACGCCATCGCCGGTAGCAATAGTGGGGTTAGTAGTTACCGAATAAATATGCCCTGCTCCACCCGATGCCATTACAGTTACCTTGGACAGAATTTTCTCCACATGGTTGGTTTCGGTATTAAATGCGTAAATACCATAGCACTCTATATTATCAGAAGACTTCTTTACCAGCTCACCTAAATGATGCTGCGTAATTAAATCTACCGCAAAATAGTGCGTCAATATCTCAATATTAGGCTCACGATGTATCTCCTCTAATAAGGACCGCTCTATCTCGAAACCGGTAATATCTTTATAATGCAATACCCTAAATTCGGAATGACCGCCCTCTTTTGCGAGATCGTAATTGCCTTCATTAGTACGATCGAAATTGGTACCATACCCAATAATCTCGTTGATCCGTTCCGGTCCTTCTTTTACTACGGCCTCCACAACTTCGCGGTCGCAAAGCCCATCGCCGGCAATCAGGGTATCATTAATGTGTTTTTCAAAGGAATCTTCTTTTTTATCCACAACTACCGCAACGCCACCCTGGGCATACTTCGTGTTGCTTTCGTCTTCGTTGGCTTTTGTAACTATCAGTACCTTACCATGCTTTGCAGCCTTTAGTGCAAAACTTAATCCGGCAATGCCCGAACCTACTACCAGGAAATCCACAGTTCTGGTCATGCTTTATCTATATATTGTGTAAAATTAGTACTAATGTTAATAAGCGGTATAAAACCTGTTAAATTTGTGTAAGTAAAAAGTGAGAAATAAACGCTTTGATGGATAACTCCAATTTTTATCAAATTTTACGATACTTTTGAGCGATTTGTGAGCAGCTTTCACAATGATACTAACATTTTATACAGCAAGTAAATATTAACATTTAAGTTTTGATATTAATATCTGATTGTTACAGCTAGCTAAAAATCAATAAAATAAAAAATAAAAACACGTGGATAAATGTTAGTAAAAGTTTAAAAACAACTTTTTTGCTAAATCGTATCACAAATTCTTAACAATACTAACACCTTAATAACAATAGGTTTTCTTTATATATAAAAAGAACTTATTATTAATTGATTTGTGGAATGGATACCTTCGAAGAAATAAAAATGAATGGTTTTGCCGACGAATACATCGACCCGTCGCTTGACCTGTTTGCCGAAATAGAGAAACTAAAAAAGGAAAAGAATGCTGTTGTGCTGGCCCATTATTACCAGGAAGGAGATATACAGGATATTGCCGATTATATTGGCGATAGCCTTGGCCTTTCGCAACAGGCTGCTAAAACCGACGCCGATATCATCGTTTTTGCCGGCGTACACTTCATGGCCGAAACAGCAAAGATTCTTTCGCCAAACAAAAAGGTTCTGTTACCGGATCTGAAGGCAGGCTGCTCTTTGGCCGACAGCTGCCCGCCGCACCTGTTTAAAAAGTTCAAGGAGAATTACCCCGATCACCTGGTGATCACCTATGTGAATTGTACTGCGGAACTGAAGGCCATGAGCGATATTGTTTGTACCAGCAGTAATGCGGTGCAAATTGTGGAAAGCTTGCCAAAAGATCAGAAGATCATCTTCGGTCCGGATAAAAACCTGGGCGCCTGGGTGGCTAAAAAAACAGGCCGGGATCTGGTGTTATGGAATGGTGCCTGTATGGTGCATGAGATTTTCAGCAGGGAGAAAATTACCAAACTGAAGGAGCGCCACCCCAATGCAAAGATACTGGCCCACCCCGAATGCGAGGAAGTTATCCTGCAGCTGGCAGATTACATAGGCAGCACCACCGGGATACTGAAATATGCCACCAACAGCCCCGAAACGGAGTTTATTGTGGCAACGGAAGCAGGGATTATACACCAGATGGAAAAGGAGAACCCATCTAAAAAATTTTTTCCGGCTCCGCCGAATAATACATGCGCCTGCAACGATTGCCCGCACATGAAACGCAACACGCTGGAAAAATTATACTTGTGTATGAAAAACGGCACGCCCGAAATAGACGTGCCGCAACATATTATAGAAAAAGCTGTTGTGCCGATTGAGCGGATGTTGCAGATATCGGCGAGATTAGGTCTATAAAAATAATATTAACCACGTCATTCGGAGGTACGAAGCAATCTCTAAGCATTGCATAAGCGATTTACAAGTCGGCTTGTCCTATGTAGAGATTGCTTCGTACCTCGCAATGACGTGTGGAAAAATAATTAAGACAATGTTTGAGAACCAGGAACGTACCCATTTAGAGGAATTAGGTGAATTTGGCTTGATTAAACACCTCACTAAAAATATAAAGCTTACCCAAAAAAGCACCATCAAAGGCGTTGGCGACGACGCTGCGGTACTTGATCATGACGGCAAAAAATTATTGGTATCTACCGATATGTTGCTGGAAGGCATCCATTTCGATTTGGCTTACACCCCGTTGAAGCACCTGGGCTATAAAGCCATACAGGTAAACTTAAGCGATATTTACGCCATGAATGGCACCGCCAGCCAGGTTACGGTATCGATTGGGATGAGCAGTAAGTTCCCATTGGAGGCTATTGAAGAATTGTACGAAGGTATTTACCTGGCCTGCGATAACTATAATGTGGATTTGATTGGCGGCGATACTACAGCATCTAAACAGGGCCTGGTGATCAGCGTAACCGTTTTGGGTTATGCCGATGAAAAAGACATCGTTTACCGAAACACTGCCGAAGAGGGCGACCTGATATGCGTATCGGGTGATTTGGGCGGTGCATACACCGGCCTACAGTTATTAGAGCGGGAGAAACTGGTTTATATAGAAAACCCGAACATACAGCCCGACCTGGAAGGCAAAGACTACATCGTAGAACGCCAGCTGAAACCGGAAGCACGTAAGGATATCATCGATTTGCTGAAAGAACTGGATGTAAAACCAACCGCGATGATTGATGTAAGTGATGGTTTAGCTTCAGAGATATTGCACATTTGTAAACAGAGCAATAAGGGCTGTAACCTATACGAAGAAAAGATACCCATCGACCCGATGACTTACGAGACCGCCCGCGAATTCGGCCTCGACCCAACGGTTTGTGCCCTAAGCGGCGGCGAAGATTACGAATTACTCTTCACGGTAAAACAGGCAGATTACGATAAGATAAAGCACAAAATGGATTTCAGCATCATCGGCTACATTACCGAATCGAACGCCGGCTGTAATCTGATTACTAAAAGCAATAATGTGCACACGCTAACAGCGCAGGGTTGGAATGCGTTTAAAGCTAGTGAGTAACAGCAAAAAAAAGCGTCATTGCGAGGAACGAAGCAATCTCTACGCAGGAAAATGCGCCATGCAAATCGCTCTGCTTATAGGGAGATTGCTTCGTGCCTCGCAATGACGCTTTACAGGGAATCGCAAGTTTTAACCTACTCTTCACCAATATATTTCCCATCAATCTGCTTATTAGCTTTCGCTCCCAATTTTTTAATTTTCTCGGCCGTTACCGTTAAATTGCCGCGGCCATCGGTAAGTTTATTCAGCGCTTTGTCGTAGCTATCCTGGCTCTGTTTGATGTTTTTGCCGATGCCTTCCATATCGCCAACAAAACCCACGAATTTATCATACATCTCGCCGCTGAGGCGGGCTATCTCTAAAACGTTTCGGTTTTGGCGTTCCTGTTTCCAAATGCTGGCGATAGTGCGGAGGGTGGCCAATAAGGTACTCGGACTAACAATCACAACCCGTTTATCCCATGCATCGGCAAACAAATCGGCATCCAGCTGCACGGCAAAACTGAAGGAGGATTCTATGGGGACGAAGAGCAACACAAAATCGGGCGAGTTTACCTGGTACAGGTCGTGGTAGTTTTTCCCGGACAGGCCATGCACATGCGCCCGGATAGATTCGATATGCGCTTTAGAAAATAAACGGCGCTCTTCTTCCGTTTCGCAATTAACTAATCGCTCGTAAGCGATGAGCGATACCTTAGAATCAATTATTAAATGTTTTTCATCAGGAAGGTCAATTATTACATCGGGCTGCAGCCTGCTGCCGTCTGTGTGGTTCAAGCTGGCTTGTATGCGGTATTCGCGGTCGCGTACCAGACCGCTGCGCTCCAAAACCTTCTCCAAGATCACCTCTCCCCAGTTGCCCTGCTTTTTATTATCACCTTTGAGTGCTTTAGTTAGGTTTGATGCTTCGGTGCTGATGAGTTTATTCAGGTCCATCAATTTTGATATTTCGCCGCGTAAAACGTGCCGCTCCGCGGCTTCGGTGCTGTAAACCTTATCCACTTTCGCTTCGAAGGCCTTGATGTTTTCTTTAAGCGGATTGAGGATGGTATCTATACTCAATCGGTTAACATCCGTAAACTCCCTGCTTTTTTCTTTTAAAAGTTTTTCGGCAATATTCTCAAACTCTTTCTGGAAATGGCTGCGGGTTTGCTCAATGTCGGCTTTTTGCTCGGCCAGTTTTTCCTGCTGCGCTTTGTAGTACGACCGTGCAGATTCCAGCGACTGGTTGGCCTGCCCCAACTGGCCACGCAAATCAAACAATTCGTCTAACAGTCGGGTTTGCTCGTCCTTAAAGTGTTTGGTGATATTGTCTTTTTCGGCAATTGCGCCGGAAACCCGCTGTTCTGCAACGGCCACAGAAATTTTAAGCCTTTCATTCTCTGTCTTCAGCTTAGCATGTTCATCTGCTGAAATATTCGAGCTGCCTGGTTTTTTAACGAAGAAAACCACCAGCGCTGCAATAAATAATATACCGGAAACAACCAAAACCATTATATCCATTTTGATAAAAAAATTAGCAAAACGAATGTAGCAATTTATAGATTACTAAAGAAAGCAATAATTACGGATTTGTTTTCAGCGTATCTTTTGGTGCATTTGCTGTACCGTTGCCATTGCCGCTGGTATCTTTACCGCCTGTTTCCGTTGGGCTTACAGCATAGCCAGAGCTATCTGCCGGGCCTGAATTACCGATATGCTTTTGTCCCGAATCTGCCTGCGCCCCACCTGTTTGCCCTGTGTTGCCTTTGCAGGCGGTGAAAAACAGCAGCGCAGCGGCCAGTATGATTACCAAATAAGAAATGACTTGTTTCATGGCGATAGTTTGTGTTCTTAAACTACAAATGGCATATTTACATGTTTTATAAAAACCAAAATATACCTGCCATGAAATACGCAATCATCTTGTTGGCCCTTTTGGGCTGCATTTCTATAAACTCTTGTTCAAAAAAGGGAGCTGCGGGGCCTGTGTCACACAATATAAAAGTAACGGTTACGGCTACAGCGGCCTTTAATGTTACCTTATCTGCAATAAAAGCCGGCGAGACGGTAAGTTCTGCTATCGATACTAAATCGGTAACTACCGGTAGTTATGAGTTCACTACCGGCCTGGTGGCCGGTGGCGTATTGCACGTGGAGATACAGAACGCGGGCGGCGAAAACACGGTATCGTACATTATTACCGACAACAGTACAACGGTAGCGCAAGAATCGGCTAAGGAATTGGGCTCTTTTACTAAAATCAGTACTGACTATACAGTAAACTAATATGAGGCTGTATCATAAATGCTTTTTAGGCATTTTACTCAAAATTAAATTTGGCTTTGTGTTCTTTGTGTTTTCCCCTTTGTGGCCTTTGTGGTAAAAATTTAAACACAAAGGCCGCAAAGATTGGCATACCGTTTAGCGCAAATGACACAAAGCCTATCTTGACCAAATTTAGTTTTGTTGTTTAACACTGGGTTTTATATATGATACAGCCTCATTGCCTTACTTACAATATTTAGTGAGGTATTCTTCGGCATCCTTGTCGCCAAGTTCCAGGCCCTTCTTCCAGTCGATACAGGCCGAAGCATCATCTTTAAGCATATGCTCGGCGTATGCACGATTGGTGAAATACGTGCCGTCTTTAGGCTCCAGTTCGATGGCTTTGGAGTAATCTACAATAGCGCCTTTGTAATCCTGTAAAGACCGCTTGGCAACACCACGATTGTTATAGGCGTTGGTGTATTTAGGATCTAATTTTAAAGCCTGGTTATAGTCGAGGATGGAATTGGCGTAATCGTCAAGATTCAATTTATTATTGCCGCGTTTAAAGAAACCATCAGGGTCGGTAGGCTCCAGGGCGATGTACTTGTCGAAATCTTCCACCGCATCCGCATAATTGCTTTGCGATTCGTGCGCGAGGCCCCGGTTATAAAACGAATTGGCATATTTTGGGTCGATGGCAAGCGCTTTGTTAGCATCGCTGATGGCGCCGTCATAGTCCTCGCTTTTGTATTTGGCTATACCGCGGTTGTTATACGCATCTAAAAACGTGGGATCTAATTGTATAGCCACCGTGTAATCTACAATGGCTGCGGCATAATCCTTTAAATAACGCTTGGAATCACCACGGCTGTAATAGATATCGCCGTTTTTAGGGTCGAGTTGAGCAGCTTTGTCGAATGATTCTATTGCACCTTTGTAATCCTCCATCAAATTTTTGGTGAGGCCGGTGTTGTAATGCGGGCGGTAGTCTTCAGGATCAAGCTCCATTACTTTATTAAAAAGTTCGATAGCACCCTTATATTCTTCGAGCCTTTTTTTGCAGATACCCATTTCGTTATAGAAATCCGGATCGCCAGGGTCTATAGCCGAACCTTTACTAAAGTAATCCAGGGCGGTTTTGTAATCCTTCTGTATGCGTTTTACCATGCCGATGTTGTATAGTGCGGCAGAGCTGTTCGGCTTCATCAACAGGTAAGCGTTATAATCTTTAAGCGCGCCGGTGTAATCTTCAAGCGATTGTTTGGTGCGGCCCCTATCCAGCAAAGCTTCTTTGTATTTGGGGTTTATCAGCAAGGCCTTGTTCAGATCGGCCAACGCAAGTTTGTATTTATCCAGGTTAAGATAGGCACTGCCACGTTTGTAGTACGCAACCGAGTCGTTGGGTTTTTGAGCGATGATTTTGGTATAATACTTTACAGTACCGGCGTTTTTAATGCTATCGGCATTAGGTGCCTGCGCCTTTGCAAACAGCGGCAATAGTAGAATGAGGAACAGAAGCTTTTTCATGGCTTAATGCATAAGGTTTAAGCCCCTAAGATAATTTTTTGCTTTGATTGGGAGATTAAAAAACCAATAAAAAATTATTTTGCTTTTTCCACTTTTAAGCCCACATCGCTTACTTCGTGCAGGGGGTTGTCGCGCATGTTTTGCTCTAACTCGAAATGGTACACGCCGGGAGTCGGGAATTTATATGCTGTACGCAAAGGCATTTGATAGCTATACAAATTGCCACTGCCGCTGCCCAGCCACTCGCCATCCTTGTTGGCCAGCGTAAACTCGTAGCGTAGCTTGCTGAGTTTTTTATCGGGAGATGTTTGGTAAAATAAGGTGTACATGTTAGAATACCGATACCCGCCCCCAACCCGTAAGTTGAAATAAAGATTATAAGGCACACGGGCATCATCAATTTTAACATCAAATTTTACGCGGTTGCCGTACGACCAGTTGTGGTTATCAATCTCGGTACTGGTATCTATAACCGTTGCCGCGTCTTTGCAACCCTCGGTCGCAAAAATTAGGGCAAAGCATGTTGCAAGCAACAAATTATGCTTCAGTTTCATTTATTCCGGCCTTGCTGGTGGTGGATTATTGGGGTTACGGTTTGGGCCACGTCGGTTGTTATTGCGCCTGTTGCCATTATTACCTTGCGGGCGGTTTCCGTCTGGTCGGTTCTCACCTTCGGGCCTTGGGCCGACTTGCGCTCCACCTTCTCGTTTTGGGCCATTGTTTTGCTGGCGGTTACCATCAGGCCTCCTGCCGCCTTCCGGCCTTGGGCCTGTTTGGGCGTTGCCTTCCCGCTGAGGCGCATTTGGCTGTCGGTTGCCACCATCGGGTCTTGCGCCTGTTTGCTGGGCCTGTCCTTCGGGACGCGGGCCTTTGCCTCGGCTTTTATTTTTGCTCTTGTTTTTATTGTTATTTCGGCGCTCATCCAGGCGGGTAAGGCTATCCTGGCCAACCACGTTTTCGTAATCAAGCACTTTTACAGGTATCAATTCTACTTGTACGGCCTCGGTAAGGTCGGCAGGTAAAACGCCCTCGCGGTTCATTTGCTGTATTTCTTTTACGCGGGTGATGGGTAAGGGAACCCACGATTCTTCGCGCGGAAAAGCAAACCACATTATCTTTTTAAAGATATCCGTTTTTTGCAGGCGTGCATCGCCTTTTTCGGTCTTCAGTACATTTACATTATCGGGGATGTGCTTTAGCGCATCCATGTAAGTATCCAGCTCGTAGTTTAAGCAGCACTTCAGTTTGCCGCATTGGCCGGCAAGCTTCAGGGTGTTTAAAGATAAGTTTTGGTAACGTGCTGCAGAAGTTGATACCGTTTTAAAATCGGTAAGCCAGGTGCTGCAGCAAAGCTCGCGACCACAACTGCCTATACCGCCAAGGCGGCTTGCTTCCTGGCGCATACCAATCTGGCGCATCTCTATACGGATGCGGAAACTCTCGGCCATTTTCTTGATCAGCTCGCGAAAATCTACGCGGCCTTCGGCCGTATAATAAAAGGTGGCTTTGGTTTTATCGCCCTGGTAATCCACATCGCTTATCTTCATGCTCAGCTTCAGTTCCAAAGCTAAAGTGCGAGACTTGTGCATGGTTTCCCACTCCAAATCTTTGGCTAGTTTCCATTTATCTACATCTGCAGGGGTAGCGCGGCGGTAGATCTTTTTGGTAACATCAGCTTCCTTTACGTGGCGCTTGGTCATTTGCATGCGCACCAGTTCGCCGGTTATGCTTACGTGGCCAATATCGTAGCCACCGGTGGTGGTTTCTACTGCTACCAGTTCACCTGCCTCCAGGTAAATATTGTCGTGATTATGATAGAACTCCTTTCGCGAGCCTTTGAATTTTACTTCGACTATGCTAAAGGGCTTATAATTGTTTGGCATATCCATGTGGGATAGCCAATCGTGTACATCCAGTTTGCTGCAACCGTTAGTAAGGCAACTGCCGTTACTTTTGCAGCCCGCAGGTGAGCAACCGCCCCCTGTTGAGCAACTTCCGCATCCCATAATTAATTCGGTATATAATGATTCCCCGGAGGGACGATTTTTAAATTTAGTACTTTTATAATCTGCAAAGATACATCTAAAAACAAGATCTTAGGGTTAGCATTGCGTTCTATATGATAATGAGCCTTTTCCAGCTCGGTAATAATGGTTTCGGCCTGGGCAATATTCATTACGCCGGCCATTTTTCGCGCTGTTTCCAGCTCTTGCACTGGTAAATGTACCATTCTTTCGGCACCTGCCGATATCAAACAACATTCGCGGATAAAATTGATGCCGTAACGTATGAAATTCTTTTGGTTTTCGCGCCCCATTTTTGATGCCTGATCGGTAAACGCAAGCACCTCCAGGCCCTTGTTGCCAAAGCATAAGCGTAGCCATTGCACAAACATTACATGGTAGCCTTTAGCATCCTGTTGCAGCATGCTTAGCGCTTCGGTCATGTTGCCGTTGCTTAAGTAAGCAATTTCAGAAGCGGCAGTTTCGGTTTGGTTATGCTGCGCAATGAGGTGGCTTTTAACGTCCTCGAAAGTTAAACACGGTATTTTGATGAGTTGCGTGCGCGAGAGGATGGTATTCAGTATCTGATCCTGATTTTGGGCAACTAATAAAAACAGGGTATTGGGCTGCGGCTCTTCAATTACTTTAAGCAACGCGTTTCCCTGTTTATCCAGGTACTCGGGAAGCCATAATATTAATACTTTGTAAACCGATTCAAACGGTTTAAAGCTGAGTTTTTTGATAATTTGATGGCACTCGAGTATGTTGATGTTAGCCTGTTTGTTGCCCGAATCCAAATACCCGCGCCAGGTATCTAAACTTAAGTATGGGTTTTCCGTAAAGGCCGTACGCCATTGGTCGATAAAATCTATCGACGATTCTTTTGGCGTACCGAAGGTTGGGTATGAGAAATGCAGATCGGGGTGCATCAGTTTTTGATACTTGCGGCAGCTGGAACATACCCCGCAGGAATCATCGGGCTGTTTATCCTCGCAGCTTAAATACTGCGCATAAGCAACGGCCAAAGCCAGGCTGCCGGCCCCTTCGGGACCTAAAAACAACTGCGCATGACTCACCCTGTTCTCATTTACAGAGGTAATTAAACGTTGCTTTATAGCGCTTTGCCCGGTAATTTGCTTAAACTGCATTGGTGCAAGTTAAAAATTAGATATGAGATTTTAGATATGAGATTTGAGACCGGAATGGGATTGCGCTATCTTTGAATGTGTTTCAGTTTTTAAATTACAAAAAGATGCCATACTTAACTACTCTCTATTCACTACTCACTACTCACCAGGCATGAGAGTAATGGCTTTCGATTACGGTACCAAGCGCATCGGTATTGCAGTGACCGACCCGATGCAGATCATCGCCACGGGGCTGGATACCATTCACCCGCTGAAGATTATCGACTACCTCAAAAAATACCTGCAAACCGAACCTGTAGAACGCTTTATTGTTGGTGAACCCAAGCAGATGGACAATACGCCCTCCCAATCTGCACCCCATGTAAAAGGCTTTGTAAATCTTTTGAAGAAAACCTTCCCGGAGATCCCCATAGAAATGCTGGACGAACGCTTCACTTCTAAAATGGCATCAGCCGTTATAGCCCAAAGCGGCATGGGCAAAAAAGCCAGGCAGAACAAGGAACTGGTGGATACGATATCGGCGGTAATATTGCTGCAGGGGTGGATGGGGAAAAGTTTCTAATCCGTTGATCCTTCCCTCGTCATTTTTCTGAACCATGATTTGCTTGATTAGGGGATTTCTCGATTTGACAGTAATGATTTTTCGATTTTGATAGAAAGTAGTATTTTGCTCAATGAAGCATAAGGAACTCACGGAAAAGATTATCGGTTGTGCAATGCGGGTGCACAGTACGCTGGGGAATGGTTTTCAGGAAGTGATATATCAGCGTGCATTAGAAATCGAGTTTGATAAAGCCAATTTGGTTTATGCACGTGAATTGGAAATGATAATTTACTATGATAGTATAGAAATAGGAACACGTAGGGTAGACTTCTTTGTAGAAGAAGCTATTATGGTTGAATTAAAAGCAATAGTTGCGTTAGAAGATGTGCATTTGGCCCAAGCCATGAATTATTTGGAAGCCTATAAAATGGAGATTGGACTTTTGATAAATTTTGGCTCAAAGAGTTTGCAGTTCAAAAGAGTGCATAATAACAAGCTTATTGT
The DNA here is from genome assembly GCF_004519315.1 of Mucilaginibacter psychrotolerans. GTDB lineage: Bacteria > Bacteroidota > Bacteroidia > Sphingobacteriales > Sphingobacteriaceae > Mucilaginibacter > Mucilaginibacter psychrotolerans. Next base: position 218,298 of record NZ_SOZE01000002.1, on the reverse strand, counting down.
CTGAACCATGATTCACTTGATTAGAAGATGACTTGATTTTTTGCTCACCTCCCACGGATAGTTGCCACTTTGCATCCCTAAATCCTCTAATCAAGTGAATCATGGTTCAGACAATAGGGCGCGAATCCTCGTCAAAAAATATTTCCCTAAATTTGCCCAATGGAAATTTTAGATCCGGCTTTACAATCCTACCTTGATGCCCACCTCGACCCCGAGACCCCCGAACTGCAGGCTATCAACCGCGAAACGTATTTAAAAGTGCTGAAGCCGCACATGCTAAGTGGCCATTACCAGGGCAGGTTGCTGAGCATGCTGAGCAAAATGATTGCGCCGAAACTTATTTTGGAGATAGGGACATTTACCGGCTACTCTGCCATTTGCTTAAGCGAGGGACTGGTGGAAGGCGGCGTTTTGCACACCATAGAAGTTAACCGCGAATACGAGGAAATGCTTGTTTCACATTTTAAATCAACAAATGTGGACAAAAAAATAAAGCTGCATTTTGGGCCCGCAGAGGCCGTTATTGCTGATTTAGAGGAAAATAACTTCGATTTAGTTTTTATTGATGCGGATAAACGAAATAATTTTACTTATTTTGAACTTGTATTGCACAAAGTAAGGCCCGGTGGGTTAATAATAATTGATAACGTTTTGTGGAAGGGCAAGGTATATGGCAACGAAAAAGATGCCGATACTATAAACATCCGCAAGCTAAATGAGTTAATAGCTTTAAATACGAATGTGGAGAAACTCATCCTCCCCGTTCGCGATGGACTATTGATCATCAGAAAAAAATAATTATGAAGAAACTCTTTACTGCTTCGCTACTGTTAGCATGCGCGTTCATTGCAACCACAGCAACCGTTTCGGCACAAACAGCTCCACAATCATACATCGATAAGTTCAAAGATAATGCCATACGCATTATGCACGAAACAGGTGTACCCGCTAGCATCATTTTAGGCGTGGCCATGCACGAATCGGCCAGTGGCAAGAGCAACATCGCCCAAAATCTCAATAACCAGTTTGGCGTAAAAGGTGGAGGTACTGTAGTTTATTACAAACACAATAAAAAAGTACGCACATCTTATAAACGCTACGATTCGGTTATGGAGTCCTTCCAGGATTTTGCCCGTATAATGACCGAACGCAAACAATTCAGCCACCTGGCCGATAACCTTACCCAATACGATTATGCAGGCTGGGCGCGTGGTATACAACGCAGTGGTTATTGCAGCAGTCGTACCTGGGCATCGCAGGTGATGGGCATTATCAAAAAGTACAAGCTGAACGATCTTGACGAAAAGCCCGTAGAAGCAAAAACGCCGGCACAACTTGCAGACAATAGCCAAAAATAATTTACTTTCGCTTTAGCCGTTCTATTGGCTAAAGTTATTGCTGCATGCGTAAATTTTATATCCTTTTCATCCTTGCTATTCTTTTTAATTCGTGCTCGGCGCATAAAAGCACCATCAGCAGCAGCAAAGCGCGAAAAAACAACCGGTCTATCCAAAAACGTAACCAGGCTGCTATTGCATCGCATCGCAATATGTCGTCTTTGGAGTATATCGACCGCTTTAAGGCCATAGCTATACAGGAGATGAATACCTACGGCATCCCTGCGAGCATAACGCTGGCACAGGGCCTGTTCGAATCGGGTGCGGGCAACAGCGATTTGGCTGTGGCCGCCAACAACCACTTCGGCATTAAATGCGGCAGCACCTGGACGGGCCCAAGCTATTATAAAGACGACGACCAAACCAACGATTGCTTCCGCGTGTACGATAACCCCGAAGACAGCTACCGCGACCACTCCGAATTTTTGAAGAAAAAGAATTACGCAAAGCTTTTTGAACTGGATAAGGACGACTACACGGGCTGGGCCTACGGCCTGAAAAAAGCGGGCTACGCCACCAACCCCAAGTATCCGCAGCTACTGATAAATCTCATTGTAAAATACAACCTGGATCAGTATGACCGGCCTGAAGGCGGCGTTGCCAAAATAAAACGCGAGGACCGTGTGCTGACCGAAATAAACAACGACATTGGCCGGCCCCAACCCGACTCTATTGCTAAGACATCTCCTGACGATAAAATCTATACCGTAAAACAAGGCGATACACTATACAACATCTCCAAACGTTTTGGTATCACTGTTGACGAATTGAAGGCGCTGAACAAGATGGCCGATAACAACTTAAAGCTTGGTCAAAAACTTGTTGTAATAAAATAGCGTGTTAAAATTTGTTAATAAAACCTGCGGCTGTGCTATAAAGGCGTAGCTTTATAGTTCAAAAATGAAATCATGGCTTTCCATCCTGTTTTGCATAATGTTTATGCCGGCTATTGCGCAACAAAGGCCGCTAACAGGTATCGTATTCGATAAAACCAGCAGTGTACGTATTGCAAGGGTAAACGTGCGCAATAGCAATACCGGCGAATCTAATTACAATACTATCAAGGGAGAGTTTACCATAAAAGCCAGCGTTGGCGATGTGCTCATCTTTAGTAAATCTGATCATTTTGCCGATACCCTTACTGTAAAAAATTATTTGCCCATGGCTGTTTATATGCGCCCAACAGCCATACAACTGCAGGAGGTAACCATACGCGATAATGTGCTCAATCCGCAAAGGCGCTACCTGGCCACCAAAAGCGATTACAGCCGGATATATGGTCCATCCAGCAATCCCGATCTGCTTTCTATTGGGCAAAGTGGCGTTGGCTTTAGCATAGATGCGCTTTACAACCTGTTCAGCCGTAGCGGCCGTAATGCCGAGCACCTGAAAGAAATTATAGATCGCGACTACCGCCAGTCGGTAATCGATTTTCGCTTCAATAAAACGTACGTAGGGGGTATCACCTTTTTAAAAGATCCGGAACTGACTGATTTTATGCTGAAGTACCGCCCCAGTTATAACATGGTAACTACGGCCAACGAGTACGATTTTGTTGCCTATGTGCGCAGCAGCTACAAACGCTATCGCCGCAACCCCAGGGCATTTGAGCTGGCACCCCTGCCAAAAATGTTTATCGATACCACTAAATGAGGGGCTGGCTGATTGTGGTCCCCTGGCTGAACGTTAGCGCCATGGCGCTATTTCCATTCATTTTGCTCCGCAGCAGTGCGATGCGTAAAGATGAGGTGTTGCTTAACCACGAACGCATCCATTTACGCCAGCAGATTGAATTACTGGTACTGCCCTTTTATATGTTTTACCTGTTGAATTATCTAGTGAATTTGGCCCGATACCGCAACCATCATCAGGCGTACATGGGTATTTCATTCGAGCGGGAGGCGTACAAAATGGAGGTAGATTTAGCCTATTTAAACCGACGCAAATTTTGTAACTGGCTGATTTTTTTTTGATAGCAAACACATTAGTTTCAGTTTTTGCGTTGAAATAAGAGATTTTTGCTTTTTCTTTGCGTTATGTTGAAAACCGGCTTTAGCTTCTTTTTCCTACTGTCCCTGTCAATTGCCTTGAGTGCCAACGGCCAAACTACCGACACTACCAAACGGGACACCGTAAAAATAGACACCAATTTACTGAACAGGTACCGCATTGCGCCAAGGCCCAATTCAATACCGGTGCCAACCAGGCCTATACAGATACAGCAGGAGCTGATACCCGTAACCATGCTGGATTATAAAGTGAGCTACTGGCGCAAGTATGTTACCCTTGGGCTAAACTTTAACCAGGCGGCATTCAGTAATAACTATAGTGCGGGTGGCGTAACGGCTGTAGCCTTGGGCACCAATTTAATATTCCGTACGGAATACAACAAAGCCCCCTTCAGTTACTCTACAGACCTTAACCTGCTTTACGGAAAAAGTAAAAACAAAGGCCAGGGCGCGCGCAAAACCAACGACCGTATCTTTTTGGATAATAAGGTGGCCACGCAAATGTCTGCACATTGGTTCTTTTTCGGGTCGTTAAGTTTCGAGTCGCAGTTTGATAAGGGTTTCCAGTACGATGCTGCGGGCGTAAACCCGCCTGTGCTGATATCCAATTTGATGTCGCCGGGGTATTTAACCGAGTCTATTGGTTTTGAGTACAAGCCGGCCAAGTATTTTGATTTGCGATTGGGTACCGGTACGGCCCGCCAAACCTTCGTTTTAGATACTACCATTTACCATAACAACCCGGGCAACTACGGCGTTACGCCCGGAAAAACCATCCATACGGATATCGCGTTCCAGATGGTGGCTATTTTTGATAAGGATATTGCCAAGAACATGCACCTCAACGCCCGTTACGATATGTTTGTGCCCTATGGCAAACCGCTTGCCTATGTTCGCCACAGGATGGATGCCGTGCTTGCCGCAAAAGTAAACCGCCTCATCAACGTATCTATAAACGGAACGCTGCTCTTCGATAAGAATACATCTAACGATATACAGGGCACTGAAGGGCTCTCATTGGGGATATTGTACAAGTTCCCGTAATGATCAATATATATTTAAACAGAAAAACCGGCCATCAGCCGGTTTTTCTGTTAATGCACGTAGTGTATGATATTATCCTTTGCTATGATGTTTCCTCAAACTCTGGAAATCTATGTAGTACAATATCTTCAACGAGAGGTTATTGTTCTGTGGCAGGTTGAACGTCTCATGCAGGTTGTTTAGGTAGCCATGGTCGGCAGGCAAATCCTGGTTGAAAGCTGAGTTTTTCCAGGCGAGGCTAAGTTCGCTGCCCGGGGTGAACTGCCATACGTACACCATGTCTACGTTCCAGATATTTACGTTGCGGTCGCTATGGTCGAAGTTGTTAGAGGTAAGCGGTGCCACGTAACCATCTTTGCCCAGGCTAAAAAACTCTTTATTGTTTACCTTGCTCCAATAATGTCGTAGCCTTAAGTTAAGCCCCATAATGCCGCTAAAGGTGTATTTAAGGGTGAATATGTTTTCTACCGTATGCACGTTACGCAAAGCAAAAACCGGGTGGTTGGTATCATCAGTTGTATCGTAACCAAGGTAGTTTATCCGCGGGCTGATCGTAACATCTTCGTTGATAGAGAACTTGTTGCTCAGGCGCAGGTTGAGGAACATTTCAAGGTCGTTACCATGCCCTCCTTTACCGTTCCAAACCCAGGTATCAGAATACCAAAAACCACCCGAAACCATCTTAGAGCGGTTGGTGCTCAGGTTCCAGTTCAGCATAAAATTGCGTGGCGAGCGGTAGCGCTCTCCATCGCGCGCCTCATAAAAATCATTCCCTTCAAAACGGTAATGGCCGTTGATGTTTACCTGCCAAAGGTTTTTGAATGTGCCAAAGCCACCGAAGTTTTGGTTGAAGTTTTGGTAACTAGATTCGTTTACGCGGCGCGAGTAATAGGTGTTGGTCCACGCGCCAAATTGGGTAAAAAAGTGCTTGGGTTTGTAATTGGTGTATTGCATATTAAGGTTATGCTCCAGGTAGTTGTTGTTATTGTAAAAGCCCAGATCGTTAACCTCATATTGGCTATCCACCATATCCTGCCCTACATCCCAGGTAAAATTACCGGATGTTTTACCGCCGATAACCTCGTAGCTGTAACCTGTTTTAGTTTTGGTGCCGCCGCCATACAGGTTACTCATCATGGCAAAGCCGCGCAATTTGTAAGTATTCTTTTTATTGTTGATGTTGTACACCAAACCGCCTACATCAGCAGAGTAATCTTTACCAAAACGGTTTACGTTGGTATTGATGAGCGTTATAGCTGAGTTGTTCTTCAGGTTCTGGTCAAATACCAAAATGTTGTAGTTGGCCACCGGGCTGGTTTCTACCTGCCTGCGGTTGCCTTGCGCATCTTCAATAATTGCAAAGGCGCTGTTGGTAACTGCGTTAAAAACACCTATACCTAAACCGTTTGATAATCTCCCGGAGACCTTAACCGCATTGAGCAATTTGGTTTCTGTAGGGTTGCTTATCACCTCCTCGCCGGGGGCCAGGTTATTATACGCGGCCCCATAGTTGATGGGCGTACCCCCCACGCGCCGCGAATAGAACAAGTTGCCCTTGTTGAACAGCTCGGTACCCTCGGTAAAAAAGGCGCGGTTCTCGTTATACTTCACCTCGAATGGCGTTAGGTTAAGCACTTTATTATCAGACTGTACCTGCCCAAAATCGGGTATCAGTGTAAGGTCGAGCGTAAAAGCGTCGTTTATGCCGTACTTAACATCCATACCTCCGTTTACGGAGGCTTTGGTGTTAGGCACGCCGGCTGTGTTGTATGGGTAATGGTTTACATAGGTAGAAAAATATGGATAAAAGCCCAGGCGTACCGGTGGGTCGAGCTTTTCTAAACCGGTTAAGATGCCTTCCTGGTTGATAAAGCCGTTCATCTTCGGGTCTATTTCATTCCAAAACAATTGCTGCTGTATGCGCTGGCGTTTGCGGATAAGGTTCATGCCCCAGGTTTGGATATCTTTCTTGGCAAAGCGCAGGGCGGAGTAAGGGATGCGCATCTCGGCACTCCATCCATGATCATCAACTACCACCTTGCTGGTCCAAACCGAGTTCCAGTTTGGGTCTTCGGTGTTGCCGTTTTGATCGGGCGGGGTGTATTTTGCATCGAACTGGCTGTTGGCCGATGTAACAAAGAAGCCGGTACCATTGATACCATCCTGATAAGTATCGAAGATGATACCAATGAAATCGGCGTTGCCCACGTTATCGCGTGTGGCAATTTCCTTGGCCACCTTTTCGCCGCTGGTTTCGTACATGCGTGCGCCAATGTAAATGGCGTTGTTATCGTAAATTATCTTTACTTCGGTGCGTTCTTCGGGTTTTTCGTGCGTGCCGGCGTTGGGTTGCAGCTCCACAAAATCGGTTGCGATGGGTACGTTTTGCCAGGCTTTATCATCCAGCAAGCCATCCAGTTTTGGCGGCACATCGGTTTTTACGGCCACCAGGGTTTTCTTGGCCTTTTGCGAAAAAGCGGTTAAAGTGATTACTGATAAGGAAATGGCGAGTACAAATGCCTTCATATGGGGGTGCTGATAGTGCCTATAAGATGTTAGCGGTTTGCCAAACGTTACAGTTTTATATGTTAAAACTTAGTTAAGAGATGTTAAATTTTGGGAATCAGTGCATTGGGTCGCGAAAATAATTTTCGCAGGAGTGCAGTGATTATTTCGCCTGGCCGTTTAATATAATTGGCCCGACCCAACAATTGGGCAATTGATTTTATTTAGTAGAATGGGTTTCTGCTTCAAAATCATACCTTTGTAACCTCAAAAAATCAGGATAAGTAATGTTTGAAAATTTATCAGATAAGCTCGATAGGGCGTTTAAAGTACTAAAAGGACAAGGCTCAATTACGGAAATAAACGTAGCCGAAACCATGAAAGAAATACGTAAGGCACTTTTAGATGCCGACGTTAACTATAAAACCGCCAAAGCATTTACCGACGATGTAAGGCAAAAAGCCATAGGTGCAAACGTGCTTACGTCTATTTCACCGGGGCAATTGCTTACCAAGCTCATGAACGATGAGCTTACCGAGCTGATGGGTGGCACCACTGCCGAACTGGAGCTAAAGGCCTCCCCTACCATCATCCTGATTGCAGGCTTGAATGGTGCGGGTAAAACCACCTTTACCGGTAAGCTGGCCAGCTACCTAAAAACACAAAAAAACAAAAAGCCATTACTGGTTGCCGATGATATTTACCGCCCTGCGGCGATAGACCAACTGCAGGTTTTGGGCCAGCAGATAGGCGTGCCGGTTTATGCCAACCGCGACTCGAAAGACCCGGTTGCCATTGCCTTAGAGGGTATAGCTCAGGCCAGGCGCGACGGCAACAACGTTGTCATCATAGATACCGCCGGCCGTTTAGCGATAGACGAGGCCATGATGGTGGAAATTGAAAAGGTAAAAGCAGCTACCAAACCTCATGAGATATTATTCGTAGTAGATAGCATGACCGGCCAGGATGCCGTGAACACCGCCAAGGTGTTTAACGACAGGCTCGATTTTACCGGCGTAGTATTAACCAAGCTTGATGGTGATACCCGCGGTGGTGCGGCCCTTTCTATCAAATCGGTAGTGAACAAACCGATTAAATTCATCGGTACCGGCGAAAAGATGGAAGCACTTGATGTTTTCCACCCGGATCGTATGGCCTCGCGTATCCTGGGAATGGGCGACGTGGTATCCTTAGTGGAGCGCGCGCAACAGCAATTCGATGAGAAAGAAGCTGCCGAGCTGCAGAAGAAGATCCGCAAGAACAAGTTTGACTTTAACGACTTTTACGGCCAGATACAGCAGATCAAAAAAATGGGTAACATGAAAGATCTGATGGGCATGATACCGGGTGTTGGCAAAATGATGAAAGATGTAGAAGTGAGCGACGATGCTTTTAAAGGCATAGAAGCCATTATCCAGAGTATGACACCCAAGGAGAAAGAGAACCCCGAAATCATCAACCCAAGCCGCCGTATGCGTATTGCAAAAGGCTCTGGCAGCGACCTTGCCGAAGTAAACCGCCTGATGAAGCAATTCGACGATATGAAAAAGGTAATGAAGCAAATGAGCAACCCGGCAGCCATGGCCAACATGATGCGCAGGATGCCGAAACAATAGCCTCCCGAAAGGGTAGCGGGATTTTTAGAAGCCTTGACAGAAATGTTGAGGCTTTTTTTTTAATATTAGGGCATGCAAACACAGGTGTTTAAAGTAGACGAGAGCCAAATTAATAGGATAGCAAGGCGCAATTTCTTGCGGATTTTAAAAATTGCTGTACCCATAATGGTGTTAGTTGTTGCCAGGCAATATTTTCAGTACAAAAATGAACTCAATATTGGGATCATTATATATATGTTTATCGTCCCTTTTGTTGTTTTGATGTCCATGTATATTGGTGGTAAAAAGGCTACAAAATCAATGCTCACGCTTGAAATAATTCAAACAGATAGTGGCGTTGAGAAGCGGGCCGAAATGGCACCTTACAGGCAGATAGCATGGCAGGATTTGATTGTAAGAGAAAAACCCAACGGCAGGTTAGATTTATACGATAAAAATGTATCAGCCTTTATGAGATGGTGGAATGGAAAAGGTAGAATAGTACTACCGCCCGAAATGCTGAACAGGGATTTATTATTGAGCGAACTACAGAAATATGCCGGGCGATACAACGGCGGACTTTGGCTTTTGAAAGTTTAGCTAGCCTTTAACTAAACATAAGCCACACACAAAAACCAAAACGCCCCGCTCAGTCATCCTGAACGGGGCGTTTGCCATTTATTTGGAAGAGTTTATTTAATAGTGGTGCTTACCTTATTATCAAGCGTAAGGTAATCGGTTAGTATCTGTCCGGCTTCGCGTTTCAAAAAGTCCAGGTCTTCGTTCTTTGGTTTGGTGTCGCCTTTTTTCAATGGCGGCAGGCCCAGGGCTACGCGGCGCAGGTTGTTTTGTTCAAATGCTTTCTTTTCGTCGGCATCGCGTTTTAGCTTTAATTGTGCTTCGTTTAGGGTAACGCTTGTTTCCTGTTCGCGGGTTTTCATATCGGCAATATCCTGCAACAGGTATTTAAAGCTGTCGCTGCTGCTCATGCGCTGGTCGTGCAGTTTTTTAAGCTGTGGTATTATCGCGGTAAAGTCGCCTACCCGGGTGTAATCCGTTTTATCTATAACATCGTAAGGCATAGCCGACGGCTCGGTGTCTTCGCCATATTTATCCATCGGGATAACCGAAGGGAACTCAATATCGGGCAGTACACCTTTATGCTGGGTAGAACCGCCGCTGATGCGGTAGAATTTACCGATAGTTAAATTCAATTGCCCGAATTTGTTCTGGCTGCCGGTAGCAACGGTTGATTGTTTGCCCACCAGTTTCGCCAGGCGATCTTTGATGGATGGGCTGATCACTTGGTCGAGGTCTATAATGCGCTGTACTGACCCCTTACCGTAAGTTTGGGTACCAATGATAAGGCCGCGACCGTAATCTTGTATAGCGCCTGAGAATATCTCAGAAGCCGATGCACTGAATCTATCTACAAGTACCGCCAGCGGGCCGCTATAGGCAACAGCCGGGTCGTCGTCTTTTTCCAACTCTACCTGGTTGCGTGGGTCTCTTACTTGTACTACCGGTCCGGTTTTAATAAATAAGCCGGTAAGCTCAGTAGCTTCCATCAGCGAGCCGCCGCCGTTTTGGCGAAGGTCTAACACCACGCCGTCTACACCTTCGCGTTTAAGGGTATCCAGTATCAGCCTCACATCGCGGGTGGTGCTTTTGTAATTGGGGTTGCCCGATTTGTAATCGTTAAAATCCAGGTAAAATGCAGGCACGTTGATGATGCCGATTTTCACTATTTTACCGTTGGAGTTGTAAGTGCGTATTTCTTTTTTAGCCGAGATATCCTTCAAGATGATCTTTTCGCGCACCAGCTCAAGCACCCGTGGTTTTACGGTTGCGCCGGTACCCTTAGGCAATATCTGCAAACGTACAACAGTACCTTTGGTGCCGCGGATAAGCGCGATAGCGTTCTCTATCCTCCAGCCTACTACATCCTGGAACTCGCCGGTTTTACCCTGCGCAACACCGATGATGCGTTCATCTACGGCCAGCTGCTTGCTTTTATCGGCGGGACCACCCGGAACAATGGAAGTAACCGTTACATATTCGTTTTGCGATTGCAAGGTTGCGCCGATGCCCTCTAGTGAACGGGAGATATCGATATTGAATGCAGCCGCAGCCGATGGGATAAAGTAATTGGTGTGAGGATCTATAGCGCCGGTAAAGGCATCCATAAACACCTGGAACACATCGTTGCTGTTCAGTTTATTAGATTGAGTGAGTACGCTGCTATAGCGCTTTTTCAGCGTTTCTTTATTGGCCTCCAGCTCTTTTCCTGCCAGCTTAAGGTTAAGCAAGTCGTATTTTACGCGCTGGGCCCACTGCTCGTGCAGTTCGTTTTCGTTTGCAGCGAAGGGGAGTTTCTCACGGTCGTAAGTAAAGGTGTCGTTTTTGTTAAAATCAATAGGCTTACTTAGCTGCGCAATGGAGAAGTTTACATACTCGGTGTACCTTTTCTGGAACACGTTGAAAATGTAGAACACGTGGCTCAGGTCGCCATTCTTGATGTCGTCGTCTAAAACGGTTTTGAATTGTTCAAACTCCTTTACGTCGCCGGCGGTAAGGTAGTTGTGGTTCTCGTCTATCTTCTTCAAGTATTCGGTATAGATGATGGCAGAGATAGAATCGTTAAGCGGCACCTTTTTGTAGTTATAGGTACTTACCATGCCGGCTACGGTTTTCATCACCACGCTCTGCTGCTCATCGGGCTGCAAATCGTTAGGCCCGGCTTTTTTCATTATTGCCGGTTTGTTGGGCGAGGCGTTGCAGGCCAGCGCAGCCGCCAATGCCAGCATTAAATAACATTTTTTAAACATATCCTTTACAGTAGTTAAGTCGGGACTTTGGTGAAACATCAATACGGGTGCCTGGTTTAATTTCGCTTTATAAAAAAAGAGACAGCTCAGAGCCGTCCCGCTAATATATTGAATAACAATATTACAATAATGTTTGGGTTGTTTTATTTATACGACCCGCATTTTACGTAAATGTTACATAAACGCGGTATTATGTTATTTATTTTGATTTGCCGGGTAACTGGGCCGTTTCGGCATAGCGCAGGTCGGTTTTAGATAGCCACACCTTATTGCTTTTTACGTACGCTATCTTCTTATCTATAAACTGCACCTCGGCGCTGCGACCCGTTGCAATGGCAATGCGGCGCGCCTCGGCAAGATCCTGCTGTGCCTGGGGCAAATCACCCAGATCGGCTTTTACCATAGCCAGTGCTATCAGGCTGATAATGGTGTGCGCATCATCGGCCTGTATTTTTGATAGGCGGATGCTTTGCAGGTAATACCATTTAGCTTCTGAAAGGCGGTTCTCCAGCACATACAACTGCGCCAACTCACTAAAACTATAGCTGGCCATGGCGTATTCGCGGTAGCGCATATGGTGCTGGGCGGCCTTAATTACCTCCTTTTCGCAAAGCTCCAAATTATAAGCACTGCGTTGTACCTGTTTAACCTGTAAGGCTACTTTGGCCATGGTAAACCAGGGCAGGCGCTGTACAGAATGGGTTTTTTGCTGCACGATTAGCGGATACCGTTTGTGCTTTTTGAAATCGCCCCGCCACCACTGGGCCGAAGCCGTAAGGTTGCAAGCGCAAAGAAGTACGATAATCAGGTATCTCATTTAAGATTTTTTCTCCCCGGGATAATTAAATTAACTGGTATGTAAAGATAGTGCTAAAATTTGGATTTGCAAATAGGGCTGATGGGGTTATGATGCTTATAAACAAACGCAAATGATGTATAACGGCTATTTATGTGCTTTGGTATATGCAAGCATCAGGCAATACTTTTTTCGATACACACCGTCAGAAAGGAAATTATCAAAAACGTGTTCGTTTTGAACAAGGAATTCTTCAGCTATATGACGTTGAATTTGCGTTCAAATACTATTCCTGACAGAGCCTTTTATTGCCTCTTCGAGATGCTCTTGGTAAGATCGCCTTTTCAATGCTGTAAATTGTTTTTGACTGGTTTTCTTGTTGGATATTATCTGAGAAATCCATAGGCAAGGCTAAGGGCTTGATGCCGATAATTTGGCGCAAATGAATGAACTGGGGTTCGCTCATCGGGTGTAAGCGCAAATTATATTTAGTAAACAGACATAAAACGATGGTTTGCTGATTATTTGCCTGTTATTGAATAGCTTATAGTGTTGGCTAAAAAATTTGGCATTTTCTTGTTTTTATTAAAAAAAGAAGGTAACATTGTTGTATAAGGTTGTATAAGGTTTTTATTAAAATGGAAAAGTTTATAAAAGTAGGAGAAGCAGCAAAAGCGTTAGACATTAGTCCTGAAACTTTAAGGAGGTGGGATAAATCGGGCAAGTTTACCACCTCAAGGCATCCTATTAATAACTATAGGGTTTACTCGGAAGAGCAAATGAAGAGCTTAGTTGCAGAAATGCAGCTTACTTGGGAGTACGCAAAAAAGGAACATACAAATAATTATGATCCTTACTTTGAATCCATCTATGGAACGCTTTATCATCAAGATGCCGTAGCATATATGAAAACACTTAAAACGGGATCTGTTGATTTGATTTTTGCAGATCCTCCTTATAACATCAAAAAGGCGGAATGGGATACTTTTTCTTCTCAAAAGGAATATGTTGACTGGAGTATGACTTGGATAAAAGAGGCCCATCGCATTTTAAGCGACCAGGGATCTCTTTATATATGCGGATTTTCAGAAATATTGGCAGATTTAAAATGGGCGGCTTCAAGTCTGTTTTGCGGATGTAAATGGCTTGTTTGGTTCTATCGTAACAAAGGGAATCTTGGTAACGATTGGGGCCGCTCCCACGAAAGTATTTTGCACCTTAGAAAGACCGAGAAATTTATTTTTAATATTGATGATGTAAGAATTCCTTACAATGAACATACGGTAAAATATCCCAGCAGAACGCAAGCAAAAACATCTCAGTTCTCTAACGGAAAAACATCTAATTACATTTGGCAGCCAAACCCACTTGGAGCTAAACCTAAAGATGTGTTGGAAATTCCGACAATCTCAAACGGCTCCTGGGAGAAAACAATTCATCCAACTCAAAAGCCGGTAGAACTATTGCGTAAAATAATATTATCGTCATCAAACTCCGATAGCATCATTTTTGATCCGTTCGGTGGCTCCGGTACAACCTTTGCGGTGGCGGAAGCTTATAAAAGAAGATGGCTTGGAACAGAATTAGACCTTTCTTATTGTGAAACAATTAAAAATCGTATCAGCGACGAAGAACATATTCAACGTGTTTTTAAATCTAAAGACGAAAAAGACTCTATTAAAAGACGCTCTAAGTTACGCGGATAACAACGAAGCGATTTCTTGAGTAATTAAAGTTGAAAATCTCTTAATATGTTTATTATAAGGCTCTTTGAACGCACCAGGTGGAGGGTCTAAATAATAAACCCCGTTTAATTGTGTTATAAACTGATTATAAACCATAAACAATCCAGAGACCAGGGTGTAGCTGATGTTAGCAACGCCCTTTCGCTGAACGTCATTTAAAAATATACCTATCACCTTTAAATCATGCCCAACAAACCGCTCCAAAAGTATTTTATCCATAAACATTTTACCCATCCTGTCTTTTGAAGTTGTTTTAACAGAGACAACAATTTCTTTGGTGTTAATATATTTATCGGCCAGAGCCTCGGCCGATGGAGATAAAACAACTTCATTATCTCCTGTTTTTAAATCGATTACGTTTAAAACAATCGGTTTAACCTCATTGTCTACAGGTATGTTAGCAAAAGGAGATAGTATCAAATCATTTTCACAGGTATAATTTTTCGTTCCTTGCTCCATGTCATAAGGGATTTTGATTGTAACTTTTTTATTAGGTATGCCGATGGAAGTAAAGACAACTTTAATAAGTTCTTCGAATCGATTACCTACGTGTTTTCTGGCGTTGTTCGGGTCTATCAGCAAGTCAAATCCAGCACCTATAGCTTGTTGTATAGTGTATAAAACACTGTCAATCAAGAAACACTCGTCGTCAGAAAAATCGTTCTGCTTATCTCTTATTCTATTTAAGATGGTTTTTAAAGTGTTTATTTTTTCGGAGAATTCCGAAGTATTCATGATAAACAAATCTGTTTTAATGGGGCGAACGAATTTCTTTACGCCTGCGCTATGAGAATAATAAAGAAGATAGCCAGACTTTTCCTCATAGCCACTTAAAACATTAGGTAAATAAGATAATACCCTAATTACTACCGACTCGAATTCATTTAGAGAAGTTTTCTTTTTTTGTAAGTCTTTGTCGAGTGAGAGCATTTGAGTGTGAAAATGAAAATGTTTGGTTAATTGGTTTAAAATCGGCACGGATCAGCACAGAGAAACCATTAAGTAGAAATGTATAATTATTTGCACACACCTATTCAAACACTTCCGCCTCCCCATCATGCAAAGCCCAAACCATATAGGGGTGCGTATCGGCATGGTAAATATCGCCGGTTTGGCTAATGCCAATGATGCCGGCAAAGCCATCATAGGGTTTCATTTCGTCGAGTGTCTTTTCCGTAGCGAGCGAAAGGGGCATGCCATCGGTTACACGGGTAACTATTTTGGTAGCTACCGAGCCGCTCACGATATCCTCACCCACCCCGGTGCAGGAGATACCCGCGAAGGCATTGGCGTAATTGCCGGCCGTTGTTGCCGAATCGCTTACACGACCGGGTATTTCAAAACCTTTGCCGCCGGTTGAAGTGGCGGCAGCTATATCGCCATAAATATCAAGCGCTACACAGCCTACGGTACCTAGTCTGATAGAGTCGCTTAGTTTTTTTTCGTATTCTTTGCGGCGCTGGGGTATTTCGGTATTATAGTACCCGAAGCCGTTTTGTTTCGCAAAATCGCAGGCGCCGTTTCCGCTGAGTACGCGGTCATCGTAATCCATCAGCTTTTCGGCAACGCAAATGGGGTTGCGTACATCCTCAATATTAATAACGCCCGAAAACTTTTGGGTTTTGCCATCCATCAGGGCGGCGCTTAAACGGATTTTGCCGTCGCTTTGTATCTGCGAGCCGGTGCCTGCGTTAAACAGGTCGCAATCTTCCAGCAGGCGCACAGTGTATACTACGGTTTGGGCTGCGGTATGGCTCTCCAGGTATTTATGACCCAGGTGCACAATCTCCAGCAGGGCATCCTGTTTGGCTTTTTTTACTTCCTGGTTGGTTTGGCTCTCGCTAAAAAAACCGCCGTGAATAATTAACTTCATTGTAAAAGATCGTTACTGCTATCCTGGCTGGTGATGAACACGCCATCTTCCACCCTAACCGTTTTTTTGATGATCATCCGTTGCTGCAGCAAGTCGTATTTATCAAAAATCGACATCACGTGCACCTTTAGGTTCTCTATAGAAACAGGGTCGCCTATCTCTACATCATAAACGTTAGTCTCCACAATATTAGTGCCATCTACCAGCATAATGAGACCCGAGCCAATGGCTTCCATCATGTTGCCTTCGGTTATCAGCAGCCCGGCATCCTCGCCAAGGCCTATGCCTAAAATGCCCGGGTTGGTGGCAACGGCGTACAACAAACGGCCAATGCGCCCGCGCTGCACAAAGTGGGTATCCACAATAACGGAATCTATAAAACCTAACCCGGCGGTAATCTGTACCTCGCCTTTTATCAGGGCCTCGTTGCTTTGCCCGCGGTATATCATGTGTGTAGAAGCCGCTGCGGCACCTGCCGATGTGCCGGCGATAACGAAGTTCTCGTTGGTATAGCGTTTCTTCAGTATCTGTAAAAATTGGGTGCCGCCGAAAATTGCCGTTAAGCGGAGCTGATCGCCGCCGCTAAACATCACCACATCTGCTTTGCTGATGCGGTCGAGGTATTCGGGGTTTGCGGCATCCTCGCGGCTTTTGATGTGGAGGATATTTACGTGGGTTACATTAAGTTGGTTAAAGGCCTTGATGTACTCGTTTCCAACCAGCTCGGGTATCTGCGATGCGGTGGTGATCACCTCCACAGCCGAGCCCTCCTTTTTTGCCGATTCGTTGATAATGCGGCGCAGGATGCCTTTCTCGAAAAACTTGATATAATGCGGCTGCATGATATGTTCCAGTACGCTTACATTACTGCCCATATCCACAGCACCTCCAATTATTACTAATTTTCCTTTAGGGCTTGCCATTATTTACTCTTTCTTAATCAATTTATACAAATTAAAATAAAAATGATTAAAACAGACTGATTTAATTAATAAAACTGCATTTTTCGGCCTAAAGGTTTTATTAGAATGATAAGTTTTTTAGATTTAAAACTTATTACTCCTCACACTCGTTTTGAATCACCACTTATGAAGATAGAAAATATACAAGTACTGCGCGGGCCCAACATCTGGAGCGTTAACCGCAAAAAACTGATCCAAATGCGGCTCGACCTTGAAGAGATGGAGCAAAGCCCCACCAACGAGATAGATGGCTTTTATGAACGCATGAAAGCCTTGCTGCCCTCTTTATACAACCACCGCTGCTCGCCTGGGGTACCCGGCGGCTTTTTTGAGCGCGTAGTATCGGGCACCTGGATGGGCCATGTAATAGAGCATATTGCCCTGGAGATACAAACCCTTGCCGGCATGGATACCGGTTTTGGCCGCACCCGCGAAACCAAAACACCCGGAATTTACAACGTGGTGTTTGCTTACCTGGAAGAAAAAGTAGGCGTTTTTGCAGCGGAGTCTGCCGTGCGGATTGCCGAGGCGCTGATAGCCGGTGAGGAGTACGACCTGGAGAAAGACATACAGCAAATGCGCGAGATACGCGAGAACACCCGCCTTGGCCCAAGCACCGGTGCTATTGTTGAGGAAGCTATTGCGAGGAATATACCATGGATAAGGCTGAACAACCAAAGCCTGGTACAACTGGGTTATGGTAAAAACCAGGTACGCTTCCGCGCCACCATGACCGAGAAAACCAGCAGTATTGCCGTTGATATTGCCAGCAATAAGGATGAAACCAAGCGCTTACTGCAAGAGCAGGCCATCCCTGTTGCCAAAGGTATGACCATAAGCCGTACCGAGCAGGTGGATGAGGCTATCCGCAAGATAGGCTTCCCGCTGGTATTTAAACCGCTGGATGGTAACCACGGCCGGGGTATCAGCATCAATATCAATACTACCGAAGATGCAATTGCGGCCTACGAGTTTGCCGCAAAAATTTCGCGCCGCGTAATTGTAGAGCGTTACATCACCGGCTACGATTTTAGGGTACTGGTGATTGATAACAAGATGGTGGCCGCAGCTCTGCGCGACCCGGCCCATGTAAAAGGCGACGGCGAGCTAACCATACAGCAGCTCATCGACAAAGAAAACAGCGACCCGCGCCGTGGCTACGGCCACGAGAATGTGCTAACGTTGATTGACGTGGACCGCGACACCCTGGACCTGCTGGAAAAGAAAGGCTATACTTTAGATACCGTGCCTGCCGCAGGCGAAAAGGTATTCGTAAAATCTACCGCCAACCTCAGCACTGGTGGTACTTCCGTTGACGTTACCGACCATGTGCATCCGCAGAACGTATTCATCTGCGAGCGCATCTCCAAAATCATCGGCCTGGATATTTGTGGTATAGATATTATGGCCGAGAACCTCACTGAGCCATTAACCGAAAACGGGGGCGTAGTTTTAGAAGTGAACGCAGCGCCGGGTTTCCGTATGCACATTGCACCAAGCGAAGGCCTGCCGCGTAATGTGGCCGGGCACGTGATAGATATGCTATACCCGCCGGGTAAATCGGCACGTATACCAATCATTGCCATTACCGGTACAAACGGTAAAACTACCACCACCCGTTTAATAGCACATATCGTAAAAAACAACGGGCATCGCGTAGGCTTCACCACATCTGATGGTATCTATGTGCAGAATACCATGATGCTGAAGGGCGATACTACTGGTCCCGTAAGCAGCGAGTTTATATTGAAAGACCCCACCGTAGATTTTGCCGTGCTGGAAACTGCCCGTGGTGGCATCCTGCGCTCGGGCCTGGGTTTTAGCTCCTGCGATATCGGCGTGATAACCAATATACAGGAAGACCATTTGGGGCTATCGGATATCCACACCCTGGAGGATCTTGCCCGCGTAAAAAGCGTGGTGACCAACGCCATCAAAAAAGATGGCTGGGCGGTGTTGAATGCTGATAACAAGCATTGCGTGGCCATTGGCAAAAAAGCCGATTGTAACGTGGCGTATTTTAGCCGTAGCGAAAACAACCCCGTTGTTGTTGCCCATTGCAAAAAGGGTGGCATTGCCTGCGTGCATGAAAACGGCTTTATCACCATACAAAAAGGCGATTGGAAGATACGTGTACAGCGCACCATCCTTATACCGCTTACGTTCGGTGGTACGGTGGGTTTTATGATTGATAACGTAATGGCCGCAACGCTAGCTACCTTCCTGCACGGGTTCAAAACAGAGGACATCAAAATGTCGCTGGAAACCTTTATCCCATCGGCCGCACAAACGCCTGGCCGTATGAACATCTTCGAGTTTAAGGATTTCCGCTTCATGATAGATTTTGCGCATAATCCGGATGGCTTTAACGGCATCAAGCAGTTCCTGAGCCATATCGATTCGCCACTGAAGATCGGCATCATAGCCGGCACGGGCGACCGGCGCGATGAAGACATTGTAGAACTGGGCAAAATTGCGGCCGAGATGTTCGATTACATCATCCTCCGCCAGGAAAAACACCTGCGCGGCCGCACGGCCCAAAACATTCTCGATTTATTGATACAAGGCATAAAATCTGTAGACGCAAATAAGCCCTTTGAAATAGTACCTAAAGAGATAGATGCCATTAAGCACGCCATGAGCCTGGCAAAACCAGGCACATTCATTACCGCTTTGAGCGATGTGGTGGATAACGCCATAGAGACCGTACAAAACTACATGGAGCAGGAAAGGAACGGGTTGTTTAACGTGTAGGCGAAGCCTCCAACCCCTGAATGGGGCTTTTGGAAAGCATAAGGGCGGACTGATTTCAGCCCGCCCTTTTATCTTGCACAGGCGCTAATGCCTTGCATGTGCTTTTTTAGACATTTGTACTTAATCAACACCTAAAAGCTGGGTTATTTCAATGGCTGTTTGCCTATCAGATGGCCTGCTGGCATTATCGTTTTTTATCCTGCCGTTTTTATCTATCAGCACATAATGAGGGATTCCGTTTAAAGCGAACTTTTTCGACAAGGTTTGATATTGCTTATTATTAAGCAGTATATGCTCTCCCTGTATATCCAAATTCGCAATAACGCCTCTCCATGCCCGCTCCTCAGATTGAACACATAAATAAAGAAATACAACTTCCTGATTTAAAAATTTATCCCTTAATTTTTTACTCCCGGGCATTTCTTGCAGGCAGGGGCCGCACCACGTTGCCCAAAAATCGATATAAATTACCTTGCCCTTGTACAAATTTGTAATATCAAAAAGAACGCTGTCGCTTTGGTTTTTGGGCAGTTGTTTAATGTTATACTTAACAGATTGTCGGTAATTTTCCTCCTTCTGTAGAAGTTTATTATAAGCATCTATCACACTGCCGATGTTAACCTTTTTAACCGTAGACCGGTACAGCAGGATGTAGTGTTTTGCATAACTTGAATGGTTTGCCTTTATTAACTCAGCCATTTCCCAAGTAAAGAAAACGTCTTTAAGTAGCCCGTTTAAATTTTTTAAGTACGATTCGATATAAGGGTTGCGGTATATGCGCTCCATAACGACGGCTTCGTTTGCACGATATATGCTATCAGTAAAAACAGAATCGCTTTTGTTAAGCGAGAGCTTTTTAGTGTAAATGCTTGCAATGTTTCTCAGCCTGGTTTTCTCTTCGGTTTTTAGGTTGCTCACCTTGTTTATGATTACCTGATTTATGGAGCTTAGCTCGGTGGTGTAAGAGAGTTCATTTTCCGGCATCAGATTATTATCATAGTAATACTTATACCGGTTTAAATAAAAAGAATACATCGCTACCGGCAGAGCATCCGGGTTATTTGCCTGAAACCGGCTAAAAAAATCGAAATAGCTTTTTGGCTGGCCGGAATTGACGCCATAGGAGAGCAAATTATATGCACAATTATAGTTAAGGCTATATTGCTGATACTTTGCAAAATCAGCAGGCGGCTTATTGCGCTTTATAAAAGCGGTTAAAAACTTGGTTTCTCTATCCAGAACGGTGTATTCGGTCTGCTTATATTGGGTTGAAGATGAATCCGCCCTTAGCTTATGCTGTTTGTAAAACTCAGCCCTGTAGGTAGTAAGTTCTTGCCGATACTTTTCAGTAGCAATGTTAAGTAGCATGTAACGGCCTTTGAAATGCACTTTCCCATCTTGCAAAACAAGCCTGGTTTTGCTCCCGGGAGATATGTAGGCACAGGTATTGTTGTAAGCTGGCAGCTGTACCTGTTGTAAATAGTGAGCCGGGATATTTATAGAAAACTCGCCTTTTTTATTTACTGCCGCGCTGTATTCAATATTATCGTCAAGAGCGAGGGTATAGACAGAAAACGTGATTTTATTTACCGATGCTGGTTTTATAATGCCTTTGATGTTTCCCATTTGCGCATATGCAAATGCAGGCGCGAGCAGCATTATAAAGATGTGAAAAACGCGCCTCATAGGTTTAGGTTAATTGGCCATTAGTGACGAATGTACCACTTCTGTTTTATATATCCGCAGGCTTCTGTTTTTTCTTTGCGGCAAGAACACATAAATAATAATGCCACAGCAACATACTCGCCACCGTTCGGTAAGGCTGCCATTGTTCGCCAATAGTAGCCAGCGCCTGTTTGGTGGTTTCTTTGGGTAACCCCTTTAATCTTTTAATAGCATTTACGATGGCCAAATCCCCCAAGGGGAGGATGTCTGCGCGCTGTAGCACGAACATCAGGTACACATCCACTGTCCAGTTGCCGATGCCTTTGAGGGCGCAAAGCTGGCTGCGTATCTCATGGTCTTCCATTTGTTCGAATGCTTTGAGATTTATCTGCCCGTTCAGGATGGCCTCTGCAAGGTAACGGCTGTAAGCCGTTTTTTGCCGGCTAAAGTAACACTCGCGGAATTCGGCATCTGTTAACAATAAAATCCTTGCCGGCGTTAATTCCTGTACCCGCTCCCTCATTTTATTTAATGCTGATAATGCCGACGCCAGCGATACCTGCTGCTCCAGGATTATATGCACCAAGGTTTCGAAAGTATTCGGGCGTGACCACATTGGCGGATAGCCGTAGGCTTGGATAACGGCGGCGAAATCAGTGTCTATAGCGGCGAGTTCGTCGCAAATAGAATGATAGGTAGCAGAAGTAAACTGTTGTGGCATACGATTGTTATTTAAACATACTAACTTTTTTAGGATTTAGCGTTTCAATTTCTGAAATTTACTTTATGAACAACCTCCCGCCATTAGCCGAACGTATGCGCCCAAAATCACTGGATGATTATGTGGGGCAGAAACATCTGGTTGGCCCGGGCGCGGTGTTGCGTAAGGCTATAGAGAGCGGCTCTTTACCCTCCATGTTGTTTTGGGGGCCCCCGGGAGTGGGTAAAACTACGCTGGCATATATCATTTCCCAATCTTTGTCCCGCCCGTTCTTTTCATTAAGCGCCATCAATTCGGGCGTAAAAGATGTGCGCGAGGTGATCGAAAAAGCCTCCCTCCTGAAAGAACAGGGCGAAGTGCTGCCGGTATTGTTTATTGATGAAATACACCGTTTCTCCAAATCGCAGCAGGATTCATTGCTGGGCGCGGTAGAACGAGGCATTGTTACGCTGATTGGTGCCACTACCGAGAACCCTAGCTTCGAGGTCATCTCGGCTTTGCTCTCGCGCTGTCAGGTGTATATTTTGCAGCATTTAGCCGAGCAGGACCTGCTTGACCTATTGGATAAAGCCCAAAAGGAAGATGTCATCCTCAAAGAAAAAAATATCGTCATAGAAGAGCATGAAGCTTTACTACGCCTCAGCGGCGGAGATGCGCGTAAGCTCCTCAATATTTTCGAGCTGCTGGTAAATGCCTTCGACAGCGAAAAAATAGTGCTCAGCAATGATGTGGTGCTGGAGCATGTGCAGCAAAACATGGCCCTATACGATAAAACCGGCGAGCAGCATTATGATATCATTTCGGCCTTCATCAAATCTATGCGTGGCAGCGACCCTAATGGAGCCGTTTACTGGCTGGCCCGCATGATTGTTGGCGGCGAAGACCCGCTGTTCATTGCCCGCCGTATGCTGATACTTGCTGCGGAAGATATCGGCAATGCCAACCCAAACGCTTTGTTGCTGGCGCAAAGTTGTTTTAATGCCGTGCAGGTAATCGGCATGCCCGAGTCGCAATTGATATTGTCGCAAACGGTAATCTACCTGGCAACATCGGCAAAAAGCAATTCCGCTACCACGGCTATTGGCGCGGCCATTGCCCTGGTAAAGCAAACCGGCGATCTGCCCGTGCCCCTGCACCTGCGCAACGCCCCCACCAAACTGATGAAAAACATCGGCTATGGGAAAAACTATAAGTATGCGCACAGCTACGAAGGCAACTTTGCCGACCTTGATTTTCTGCCCGATGCCATTAGGGGCACAAAAATTTACGAGCCGGGTAACAACGCAAAGGAAAACGAGTCCAAAGAGAAAATGAGGAAACTTTGGGGCAGCCGATATAATTATTAGTTAATACTTGTCGCGATGCCTTAAAAAGACTATTTTTCCGTTCTGGCCGTCAGGTCGCCGCAAGCATCTTAAACTATGATATCAACCTTTTTCAATCACGAACTAAAAGCCTTCTGGCGTTCAAAAAACACGGGTAAAACCATTGCCGTAAAAGTGGTGATGGGCATCCTCATCCTCATCCTGCTGCTTTATGTTGTGGCATTGGGCGTATTGCTGGATGTGATACTTGGGAAAGCATTTCCTAAAGACGATTTGGTGGTTACCTTTTGCGGCATTATTCTCATCTACTTTTTGTCGGATATGCTCATGCGTATGCAACTACAGGAATTGCCTACGCTAAAGGTGCAGCCCTATTTGCATTTGCCCGTTAAGCGCAATAGCGTAGTTGGCTATCTGGCTTTAACGGCCATACTCTCGTTTTTTAACCTATGGCCCATTGTGCTTTTTGGGCCGTTCATCATCAAAATTATTCTGCCCTCATCGGGCGCTTTGGTGGCTGGTGCGTTTTTCGTGGCGTTGGTATCGCTGTCGGTATTTAATAATTACCTGGCCATGTATATCAAGCGCAAGTCTAATTTAAACGGCTGGGTGTTTTTGGTGGCTTTTGCAGTGCTGGGCCTGGCCATTGCCGGCGATTTTGTATGGCACGTTTACTCGTTGCGTAAGCTGTCTTACGGGTATTTCGGCGCCCTGCTTACCAAGCCTTACCTTGCCCTTTTGCCGTTGGTATTGGGCCTGGGCATGTTTTATTTCAACTTTATTTATCTCAAGGGCAATCTTTATCTCGAAGAACTTGGCTCGCGCAAAGCATCGGCCTATAAGAGCAGTACCGAAATTCCGTTTCTCAACCGTTATGGTAGCGTGGGCGATTTGGTGGCCAACGAAGTAAAGCTTATCCTGCGCAACAAACGCTCGCGCTCGGCATTGCTCATGAGTAGCTTTATGTTGTTTTACGGGCTGATTTTCTACACCCAGAAAGTATATCCCGACGGCTTCAAGATATTCCTGGGCATGTTTATGACAGGTATTTTCATCATTAGCTACGGGCAGTTTATGTTTAGCTGGCAGGCGTCGCACTTCGATGGCTTGCTGGTGAGTAAAATCAAATTCTCCGATTTTTTAAAAGCCAAATACCTGTTGTTTACAGTAGTATCAACCATTGCTTTTTTGCTTACGCTGCCTTACGCTTACTTCGGCTGGAAGGTTGTTCTTATCCACTTTGTAATGTACTTGTGGAACCTGGGTGTAAACACCACCATCGTGCTGTTTTTTGCCAACCGCAATTACAAGCGTATCGATCTATCTAAAGGGGCCTCTTTTAACTGGGAAGGCGTGGGCGCAACGCAGATGTTGTTATCATTCCCGCTGCTGATACTGCCCTACCTGATTTACTGGCCTTTCAGCCTGTTGGGGATGCCCTACCCGGGCTACGCGGCGCTAGCCATCATTGGGCTTGCCTTTATTGGCACGCGCAGCTTTTGGATAAAAAAGCTGGAGGCCGATTTTTACGACAAACGATTTAAAATAGCCGAAGGCTTCAGGAATATATAAGATGATTGAGATCAAAAACTTAAAAAAGGTTTACGCCGGTGCAACCGTAGTAAACGTACCTGCGCTCACTATAAATAAAGGCGAGAGCATTGGCCTGGTAGGCAATAACGGCGCGGGCAAAACCACGCTGTTCCGCATGATACTGGATTTGATACGCCCCGATGAAGGCGAAGTATTATCCAACGGAAAGAATGTAGCTGGTGCCGAGGAGTGGAAAGACTACACGGCTTCTTACCTGGATGAAGGCTTTTTGATAGACTATCTTACGCCAGAAGAGTATTTTTACTTCATCGGAGGCCTGCACCATCAGAATAAACCACAAGTAGATGAATACCTGGCAGGCTTGACCGAGTTTTTTAACGGCGAGGTGCTGAAGAAAGGTAAATACATCCGCGATTTATCTAAGGGAAACCAGTGCAAAGTGGGCGTGGGCAGTTGCCTGCTGCAGAAACCTCAACTGCTGATGTTGGATGAGCCATTCGCCAACATCGACCCGAGCACTCAGTTCCGCCTGAAGAATATCCTGAAAACAGAGAATAAGAACAACGGTGTAACCACCATCGTATCCAGCCACGACCTGAACCACGTAACCGATGTGTGTGACCGCATTCTGCTGATGGAAAAGGGCCGGATCATTAAAGATATTGCCACCAGCTCATCAACCCTTAACGAACTGGAAGAATACTTTGGTGTAGGACAAACCGTAACACCGGGCATCATTATAGATAAAGAAGAGAACCACTAAGCAGCGTATGTATTTGATAAGGGAGGCCACAGCGGCCGATGTGGATACTATTTTGCAGATAGCTGAAGACACCTGGTGGCCTACTTATGAGCCATTGCTTGGTAAGGAACAGGTTACTTACATGCTTAGCACCATTTATACCCGCGATAAAATTTTAGGACAGGTGGAAACGGGAGAGCAAACTTTTTTGCTGTTGATTGAAGACGGCACACCTGTTGCTTTTGCCGCCTACTCGCCGCGTAATGAAGATGCGGACATATACAAACTGCACAAGCTTTATTGCCTGCCCGCAACCCAGGGCAAGGGCTACGGTAAAATACTGATCAATGCTGTGGCCGATAGAACCCGGGAAGCAGGTAAACACACCCTGGATCTTAACGTGAACCGCTTTAACAAGGCCAAAGATTTTTATGAGCGGATGGGTTTCGTTATTGCGTATGAGGAGGATATCCCCATCGGGCCTTATTGGATGAATGATTATGTGATGCGGAAACAGCTGTAATATGTACTGTTGCTAAATTTTAAGCCGTACGTTTATCTTCTGCAATAAACCGGCCAGCCAAACAATTACCAGCGCAAAAAGCAAGGACCGAATAAGACCGCCTGTGCCCTGGCCAAAGTATTGGGGGTAATTAAAGTTAGTCATTTGATACATGGGGTAAAACAGGTAGGGCAGCAGATAGCAGGTGAACGTATTGGTTCCTGCCGGTTCTATAACCTTTACCCAATTGTACTTTTTGCAGGTATCAACCACAAAAACAAATATGGCGTAAACAATAAGGCTTATGCCTGTGCAAATGAGCACCCATGAGGGTGTATCGCGCATTTTGGATATGCCCCCGCTGAAATAGCGCACGATAAAGCCCAGGTTGAACAGTATAATGGCTATCAGAAACATGGCCACCCAAAGCATCTTCAGCTCGCCGTTCTCAGTAAGGCGCATGTACAGCACCGACACAAATATGCCCGCCATGGTAAAGGCCTGCATGGCCCCATTGCCCGATATCCAAACGTATTGTTGTATGGGATTGAGGAAGTTGAGCAGCCCGAAATGGTAATCGATATTAAAAAACATAAAGAATAACCAGGCTGCTGCTTGTACCCATAATACGCCGTTGGAGTAGTGATAGATAAGGGCGCAGACAAGGTATGCCCAGCCGATAAGCCCAAGTATTCCCCACCAGGTAAGGTGCAGCCAGGGATGCCCGGGGTCCGAGCTCTTGTAAACCACACAAACAGCAATAAGCAAGGCAACGCCAAAGCCCTGGCATAAATAACGTTTAAGTTTAGATGCCGTTTGGCTATAATCAATAAAAATAAAAAAGAAGCTGAAGGTGGCCAGGCTATCCCAAACGGGCCGGGGCAAAATTGCGTGGGCCTCATCATAAGTTTCCATATTGGCGTGGAAAAAGCCAATGAAAATGAGCGCGAATGAGCGCGTAATGATGCGCATGGGTATTTTGGCATCATCTTTTTTAGAGCGGTGCGCAAAAGCATAGGGGATGGCTAAGCCCACAATAAACAAAAAGGCCGGGAAAATCGTATCGGCTAATCCTAATCCATCGGCGTTTACAGCCACGTGTTTAAGCCATTCGGGCGTGTTGGGTACGCCGTCCAGGTCGTTCACGAAGATCATCAGGAACATGGTAACCGCACGAAACGCATCGATAGATCGGATGCGGTTAATTAAATTACTCATTAAACAGGGAAATGTTTTTTAGAGATAAATGTTTTAAGTAAAAGGAAATTTTCTAAAAACAGTATCGCTAAAAGGCTGGTTTTAGTCCCTGTCGCGACTGAGCTTGCTAAACACCAGCGGGTTTTCGTTCAGCTCGGCCGTTTCGCGTCGGCTTTTGATGATATGGATAGCGGTAAACAGTGCTTCGCGGAAAGATATCTCCGAAGCAAGGTTTTTGCCGGCAATATCGTAAGCCGTTCCATGGTCGGGCGAGGTGCGTACGAAGCTGAGTCCGGCGGTATAATTCACGCCCGATTCGAAAGCGATTTGTTTGAAAGGAATTAGTCCCTGGTCGTGGTACATAGCCAGCACCGCGTCAAACTGCATATAAGTGCCGTTGCCAAAAAAAGCGTCGGCTGCGTAAGGCCCGAAAGCCAAAACATCATGTGCGCGTGCTTCTTCTATGGCGGGGATTATAACGTCTTTTTCTTCATTGCCTATCAGGCCGTTATCGCTGGCATGCGGGTTTAAGCCTAGCACAGCAATCTTGGGTTTGCGTATCCAAAAATCGTCGCGCAGACTACTGTGCATGAGCTTTAGCTTGGCTATGATTTTTTCGGTAGTAATGCTTTCTGAGATTTTTGAAACCGGGATATGGCCGGTAACAACGCCAACGCGCAAGGTGTCGCTCACCAGGAACATCAGTGATTCATTTGCGCTATCGCGCGATTGCAGGTACTCGGTATGCCCCGGGAAATTGAATTCTTCGCTTTGGATATTATCTTTATTGATAGGCGCGGTAACCAGCCCGTCTATCTTGCCGCTCAGCAAATCGTCGGTAGCGCGTTGTAAAGATTGATACGCGTATTTGCCGCCTTCGGCGGTAACGGTACCCAGCTCTATGCGTACATCTTCCTCCCAGCAATTTACCATGTTGGCCCGTTTGGCTATAGCCAGCGATGCATCATCAATGATATTGAAATTAAGCTCGTTGATATGGGTGGCCCTGCGGTGGAAAGAAGCCACCTTGCTGTGGCCGTAAACAATTGGGGTGCAATAATCGTATATTTTGGTATCGGCCAGCGTTTTGATGATTATCTCTAACCCAATGCCGTTAATGTCGCCGATGCTTATCCCTATTTTAGGTTTGTCGCTCATAGTTTTATGTTGATTTCACCGATTATACTTTTTTTGATTTCACCGATTTAAATGATTTCACCGATTGAACTGTGAAATATTGCCGACAGAAAAACGTATCTCGGTTAGTATAATTGCTTTAAGCTTTGCGCCTTAGGCTTACGGCTTAATACGCAAATTAAAAGATTTTAAGTTTATAATTCCTTAATAAAGCGCAAATATGCCTTAATTTGCTTAAATATACTTGCATAATGACATTAGTAAGAGCAAAAAAACATTTAGGGCAACACTTTCTTACTGATAAAAATATTGCACAGAAAACGGTGGAGAGCCTGCAGGCGGGTGCTAAATACAGGCAGGTGCTGGAGGTTGGCCCCGGTATGGGCATCCTGTCGGATTTTTTGCTGCAAAAGCCCGAGTACGAAGCCTTCCTGATTGACATCGACACCGAATCGTACACGTTTCTGCAAAAGAAATATCCGGCATTGGGCAGTCGACTAATCAACGCCGACTTTTTGGAGCTTGATTTCGCAAGCCTGTTTGAGCCGAAGATGGCCGTTATCGGCAACTTCCCATACAATATATCCAGCCAGATACTTTTTAAGATATTGGATAACCGGGAGCGTGTAGTTGAGGTGGTGGGCATGTTCCAGAAAGAAGTTGCAGAGCGTTGCGCCAGTAAACCAGGCAGCAAAGAGTACGGTATCTTAAGCGTATTCCTTCAGGCGTATTATAAAGTTGAATATTTATTCACCGTTAAAGCAGGGGTTTTTAATCCTCCGCCCAAAGTACTCTCGGCGGTTATCCGTTTAACCCGCAATGAAACCGAAACCCTCGGCTGCGACGAAAAACTGTTTTGGCAGGTAGTAAAGGCTGGTTTTAACCAGCGCCGCAAAACGCTCCGTAACGCGCTATCGTCCCTAATCAATAAAGAAAAAATGACGGAAAACAAAACACTCGACTTAAGAGCAGAGCGTTTAAGCGTGGCAGACTTTGTAGCTTTGACTAATGAGATAACACTAAGCAGATGAAACGGATATTGATTGCGATATGCCTGATATTTGCTTGCTTTCGTGGCTTTGCACAAACAAAGGGTAAAGCAACGCCGCCAATTATCACCACAAAAAAAGTTTACCTGCAATATCAAAATCAAAAGGATAGCTTATTAATTCCGGTAGTATCTGATGATTACCCGGGTTTGCAAAAGGCTTTATCCGATTCGGTATTATTCTCGGGAGAGAAGTTGCAGGATGTTATCGACAATTATAGGAAGTGTGGCTGCGGCATTACCAGCTTGAATTATAAAGTAGAGTATGCTAATAGCAGAATGGTTTCAATAAGGTTGTATTACGAGGGCATGGGCGCTTATCCATCGGCTTATCAAACGTGGCTTACTCTTTTAGCTGACGATGGGAATTCGATATCTTTAAACACCGCATTGGGCGATGGAGGCACCGACTATATACTGCAGAAGTATAAGCAAATTCTCATCTCGAGAATTAATCGGGACATGACGGGGCAACCAAGAGAAACGAATGCTGTTGCCACTCGCAAAGAACTATTGACGGCGGTTGGAAAATTGAAAGCGAAGGATATTACCAACAAATTCCTGCTTACGCCAAAGGGGCTGCTTGTAACAACCGATAATGTGCTGCCACATGTTATCCAAAACCTGGAACCACAGCGCGAAGTGTTATTTACAATGGCGGAGTTGAAAAAATTCAGCGTAGCTTACTCCGTGGAACCGGGATGGCATACCACCATTAAAAGACCTTCACCTCCGTTGGCCCATTAATTCCCTGCGATTTCTTTACCGAATCGGCCATGCGTTTTACGAACAGGTAATTTGCCGTGCCGCCAATTACTGCGCCTACAACTGGTATCAGCCGCTCGGCGGTGCGTACGCCAAAGGCGAGTAATAGCTTTTCGGCAATGCTTTCCATTACGGTTTTAGTCATAGCTACGCCGGCTTCTATTTTAAAAGAAGTAGCCACCAGCCCCATAAATTCCTCGAAGCTTATTTTATAGGTGCCGCGGCTGTAGTACATAGTAGCCATAGTAACCCTGAATTGCTGGGTAATGAGGTTAATAAAATCAACCGGCATGCCCACCACCATGGTAATTATGCCGCCGCTACCGGATATAGCACCAGAACCGGCGGCCAGGTAAGCACACTGATTGATGAATTTATCCAGCCCCATTTTATCCACGCCCCGTTTGATATTCAGCTGGTCTATATGGTCGAAAATCTGTTTAAAGCCGTCGTTGGATAATTTAACGGCATATTGTTTTATATCTGTGCGAGTACGCTTGAAGGGTAATTTCATGTTGATTGAGGGCATATGTTTGTAAACGGTGTATTGCCATTTACGTGCCAATATTTTATAGTGGCAGGAATGGCATGTTTATCAGCAGCAGCGCAGGTGTATACTCGGTATTTTTAGGCTATTTATCAGGCGATTAGACGCTGAAAATATTTTTTGCTTATATCGAAATGTACGCTACATTTACCGCGTAATCGCGTACCGGTGATATCTTCCCCGAAAGCTCAAAATCCTCCCGGAACCTACAGGCAGGCGATGCGTTCATTAAACAACAAAACATCATGTATTTACTTATTATTGCAGCTGTCGCCCTGGTGCTGATAGTTATTAGTGCTCACATTGCGCAGGAGTATCAGCGCGCCATTGTTTTCCGTTTAGGCCGCTACAGCCATACGGCTGGTCCGGGGCTTTATTTTATCATCCCCTTTGTTGACAGGCAGATCACCGTTGACATCCGTACCCGCACGGTTGACCTGGAGCAGCAGGAAACCATCACCAAAGACAGCGTAACCATAAAGGTGAACGCCGTGCTGTGGTTCAAGGTCATCAATCCCGAAGATGCCATTATCAAGGTGGCCAACTATAACCAGGCCGTTTACCAGTTTGCCGTAACAGCCTTGCGTAACATCATTGGTCAGCACCATTTAGATGAAGTGTTGCGCGAGCGCGAAGAAATCAATGCCACCATGCAGAAAATTGTAGATGCCGCCACCGAGCCATGGGGAATTAAAATAGTAATGGTAGAGATGAAGGACGTGGAGATCCCAGAATCGATGCAGCGCGCCATGGCCCGCGAAGCCGAGGCCATCCGCGAGAAACGCGCCCGTATCATCAAAGCCGAAGCGGAACTGGAGGCATCTATCAAACTTACGCAGGGTGCCAAGCAAATGGAAGGCAGCCCAATAGCACTGGAGCTTCGCCGCATGCAGATGCTATCTGAAATAGGTATCGATAATAATACCACCACCATTGTACTGGTGCCATCAGACTTTACGAATGCCGCGAGGAGTTTTACGGAGATGGTGAGTAAGAAGACGGAGGAGAACTAATGAGGTATTTATGCAGTCGCCCGGCTCTTTTCGGGTGACTGCATGAAAGAAGAGCAACCGTCATCCTGAACTTGTTTCAGGGCCCCACAGGACAGGTCGCCGATATACTAAACAGCTTTGTTCGTGGGGTGCCGAAATAAATTGGTATGACGAAGCTGTTTTTGAATCTTCCGAGCTCGGATACAGCCGAGCGATTGCGAGAGGCTTGATTATATCGTTTTCTTTTTTAGAATTTCCGTTGCAAAAGCACTCGGTTCGTAAACGAATACGTCGATATTCAAGTCGGATAAGTACTGCTCTATTACAGGTTTGACAACAGCCCAGTCCAAGCCGCCATTTCCACAACCCAAGGCAGGAAGTGCAATCGACTTAATGTCATATCTGTTAACTTGCTCTCGAAGATCCTTTAATCCGTCCTTAAACCATTGCAATTTTGATGGATTACGCCAATGTTTTTTAGTTGGAAAATTGACGATGAATTTAACGCCGTTCAAATCATTTACAGGAACAACCTGAACTTTACCAACAGCAATCTCATTTCGCTCCGACGCTTGCTTATAAGCTATATAATTCTCGGGAAAAGCGTATTTAAATTGCAAAGCAATGCCTTTGCCCATTACACCAACCGTATTAACGGCGTTCACAAGAGCATCAACGTTAGCGTCTAAAAGGTTACCTTGTTTATAAATTATCATAGAAATAATTCGAATATGTTGATCTATATGCCCTTAGTTTAACAGGCAACTTATCCATCTAATATAAAGATATTTTGATTAAATGCTTATACCTCCAATCACGCCACTCTTAAAAATCTAAGTATCTTGTGACGTAAACTTGCTTTTTTAGGAAGAGGATTCCGTATATTTGATTATTATGTTGACTGCAATTAAAGGATATTATGAAGAAGGGCATATCGTTTTAAGCGAGCAAGCCCCCGTGCATTCAAAAACTGATGTAATAGTTACCTTTTTGACCGAAACCGTTGAAAAAAAAAAGGGTAAAAGAATACCTGGTGGCTTAAAGGGCCAAGCTACATTGCCGGATGATTTCGACGAACCACTAGAGGACCTTAAGGATTATATGTAATGAACTCCGACAAGTATCTATTAGATACGCATGCCTTAATCTGGTTTCAAAAAAACAATCCACGCTTATCCAGTAAGGCTATTTCGATAATTGAAAACTCTTCCAATATTATACTTTTTAGTCAGGTGAGCTTATTTTAGTTGGTTATAAAGCAGAGGGTTGGGAAAATGCCCGAGTTTTTAGTATCAACTAGCGATGTTTATAACCAGGCGATAAAGGATGAGTTTTCGCTCATAAATATCCAAAACATTCATTTTGCCAGATATTCACAAATAGAACTATTCGAAAGTCACAAAGACCCATTTGATAGATTGCTAATAGCTACCGCAATTGAAGAAAACGCAACGATTCTTTCGGGCGATGAAAAATTCAAGCTGTACGATGAAGTAGTAAAGGTTATTTGGTAGCTACACCCCAACCACCATCAACTCCTCCAAAACCTCCAGTGCCTCATTAATATTCCCTACCCTATCCACGCTTAAGCGGAGGGTGTTTTTAACTTCTTTGAGGTTGGTGCGGCGTGGGTTGCGCTGTACAAACGCCAGCACTTCGCGGAAGGCGTCGCTTTCAAAATAGGCGGACTGCTGGTTGGTGATGAAGTAGCCGCGCAGTACATTGTTTTTCAATGATACCTTTTCGAAACCGATGGTTTTTCCGAGCCATTGCAGGCGCATAGAATTCAGCAAATCGTTCACCTGCAGGGGAACCGGGCCAAACCTATCGTGCAGTTGCTGCTTAAAGGCTTGTAGTTCGGTTTCGTTTTCCAGCTTGCTTAGTTCGGTGTACAAGTTATAACGCTCGCCTATGTTGGTTACATATTCGTCGGGTATCAGTATTTCCTGGTCGGTATCTATCTGCGTAAAGCTGATGAATGGCTTCGGCTTTTCATCGGGGAATACGCCTTTGAATTCGTCTTCCTTCAGCTCCTGTATGGCCTCGTCCAATATCTTGTGGTACATATCGAAGCCGATTTCGGCAATAAAGCCGCTTTGCTCGGCCCCGAGGAGGTTACCGCTGCCGCGGATATCCAAATCGCGCATGGCCACGTTGAAGCCACTGCCCAGGTCGCTGAATTCTTCTATCGCGCTAAGGCGCTTGCGGGCCTCATTAGTAAGGGTTGATAATGGCGGACTCAACAAATAACAATACGCTTTTTTATTGCTTCGCCCAACACGACCGCGCATCTGGTGCAGATCACTCAGCCCGAACATATGGGCGTAGTTGATGATAATGGTATTGGCGTTGGGAATATCCAGACCAGCTTCGATGATGGTAGTAGCCACCAACACATCGTATTCGTGGTTCACAAATTTCAGCATCACATCTTCCAGTGCATCGCCTTCCAGCTGCCCGTGGGCAATACCTATGCGGGCTTTGGGCACCAGCTTGTGTATCATGCCGCCCAGCTGAGGCAGATCGGCCACGCGGTTATGTATAAAGAATACTTGTCCGTCGCGCTCAATCTCGTGCTCTACGGCCTCTTTAATGAGCTTATCGTTAAACACGTGCAGTTCGGTAACTACCGGCTGGCGATTTGGCGGCGGGGTAGATATGATAGAAAGGTCGCGCGCACCCATCAAAGAGAAATGCAGCGTACGCGGGATGGGTGTGGCCGTAAGCGTCAGGGTATCCACATTGGCGCGCATCTGCTTCAGCTTTTCCTTAACGGATACACCGAATTTTTGCTCCTCATCAATAATCATCAAGCCCAGATCTTTAAACTTCACATCCTTGCTCACCAGGCGGTGGGTGCCTATAATGATATCCACCTTGCCCTCTTTCAACTTAGCAAGCGTGTCTTTTATCTGTTTGGTGGTTTTAAAGCGGTTGATGTAATCGATATTCACAGGGAAGCCCTTCAGGCGGTCGCTAAAGGTTTTATAATGCTGGGCGGCTAATATGGTCGTCGGTACCAGTATAGCCACCTGCTTGCTATCGGCAACGGCTTTAAATGCAGCGCGGACAGCTATCTCGG
Organism: Mucilaginibacter psychrotolerans; assembly: GCF_004519315.1. Classification (GTDB taxonomy): domain Bacteria; phylum Bacteroidota; class Bacteroidia; order Sphingobacteriales; family Sphingobacteriaceae; genus Mucilaginibacter; species Mucilaginibacter psychrotolerans. Next base: position 183,513 of record NZ_SOZE01000002.1, on the reverse strand, counting down.
TTTTACCAAACCCTACGTCGCCGCAAATAAGGCGGTCCATCGGGTGCGGCGATTCCATATCCTTTTTAAAATCTACGGTGGCTTTTTCCTGGTCGGGCGTATCTTCGTATAAAAAGGACGCCTCCAGTTCGGTTTGCAGGTAACTATCGGGCGAAAAAGCGTTCCCATCCTGTGCTTTACGCAGGGCGTAAAGTTTGATGAGGTCGCGGGCTATATCCTTAACTTTTTTTTTTGTTGTTTTCTTCAGCCGTTCCCAGGTATCGGTGCCCAGCTTGTTCATGCGCGGTTGTGTACCCTCTTTGCCGCTGTATTTGCTGATGCGGTTTAGCGAGTTGATGTTTACATACAGCAGGTCGTTATCGGCATAAACCAAACGGATCATCTCCTGTACCTTGCCATTCACCTCTACTTTTTCCAGCCCGGCATATTTGCCTATGCCATGGTCTATATGGGTAATGAAGTCGCCGGGCTTCAAATCGCGCAGTTCCTTCAGCGTGATGGCCTGCGAGCGTTGGTAACCTTTCTTAAGCTTGTATTTATAGTAACGATCGAATATCTGGTGATCAGTATAACAGGCGAGCTTTTGCTCGCGGTCTATAAAACCTTCGCGGATAGAAATACTGAGCGGCGTAAACTTCACCGTTTTATCCAGATCATCCAAAATGGCGTAGAGGCGTTCTACCTGCCTTGCGCTATCGGTAAGGATGTAGTTCTCTATCTTTTCGGCCTCGTTGTTTTTGAAATTATGTATCAGCAGGCTAAAATCCTTGTTGAACGACGGCTGCGGGCGCATATCGAACATAATTTGCGCGGCATCATGGTAAAAGAACTGCTTGCCAAATTCCACCAGCGGGAAATCGTGCAGCTGATCGGCTATCAGTTTTTCGTCGGTAAAGCTAAATTTGGGGTCTATCCAATCGGGGTTCTGGTTTTTTTCCTCGGCAGTAAGGGCCTTCCACAATTGGGTGGCTTTTTTATGCCCGGTTTGGATAATATCCAGCGTAAACTGTACATCCTTTATCCACACCTGGGTGCCGGCTTCTACATATTCCAACAAGGAGATATTATTCTCGGTAAGGAATTTAGATTGTACGTTGGGCACGATGGTGATATTCTTCACCTTCTCTACCGATAGCTGGCTCTCTATCTCAAACGTGCGTATCGATTCGATAGCATCGCCGAAAAACTCTACCCGGTAAGGCAAATCGTGCGAAAAGGAGAAGATATCTACGATGCCCCCGCGTACCGAGAACTGCCCAGGCTCGTAAACAAAATCCACCCGGTCGAAATCATACTCCACCAAAAACTCGCTGATGAAGTCGATGCTCAGCTTATTATTGACGGCAATTTCGAGCGTGTTTTTTTCGAGAGAGGCACGGTCTATCACCTTTTCGGCAATAGCTTCGGGGTAGGTAACAATGAGTTGGCCGTATTCGGTAGCGTGGTTAAGCTCGTTCAATACTTCGGCGCGGGCCAATACATTGCTGCTATCGGGCTGGGTAAATTCGAATGGTTTGCGGTATGATGATGGGAAAAGCAAAGCCTCTTTACCGGTAAGGCTTTCCAGGTCGGCCTGGAAGTAAGCCGCTTCTTCCCGCTCTGGCAGCACGAATATCATATGCTTGTGCTGCAAAAAATAAGATGCAGCAGCCATGGCCGCATCGCCCGATCCGACTAACCCCCTCAGCTGCACCCTTGGATTTTTACCGGCATTAAGCGCCTGCGCCAATGCCTTTATCCGTTCGTCGGCCTTATACCTGTCTAATATATCGCGGATATTCAAAACGATGCAAATATAGGCAAAAAAGGGCTTTAAGAGCCCTGCTGTTAATTATGCAACATTTGAGCAAACAAAACGGCGGATACTTTACTTTTAAATGATATTTCGCTGCTGATAGGCAGCGCCAACCAAAACCATAACTAAAGTTTTTGCAACATGAAAAATTCAGTAATATTCGGCATAGTGATAGGTGTATTAAGCACCATATGGCTTTTTGTGCTGCGCGGCAGCCATGCCGACCTCACCGATAGCAAGGTGGCCACCATAGAATACGTTTCGGTACTCATACCGCTAATCGGCCTTTATTTCGGCGTAAAGAACTTTCGCGATGGCGAGCTAAAGGGAAAGATGGGCTTTTTAGAGGCGCTTATCCAAAGCTTTAAGATACTGCTGGTGGGCGGTGCGCTAACCACGTTTATCGGTATTATTTTTATAAACTGGGGCGGCATAAGCGCTCAGGACCCAACACTGCAGGCCTTTAGCGGCCGCATTTTTGGCGCATTGCTTGTTGGCGTAATTATGGCTTTTGGCGTATCTTTACTGCTCACCACGCGCAGTAACAGAGTTGATTAAAAAGCTTTTTAACAGGTACTTCGAACTTGTATTTTGGATAGCTGCGATGGCTTGCCTGGTGTTTACCAACCCGGCGGGGCCATCGCATTTTAGTTTATGCCCACTAAAGGCCATGGGTATTGCCTGGTGCCCGGGCTGCGGGCTGGGCCACGCTATTGCTTATTTGTTCCATGGCGATATTCGCGCTTCTTTCCATGCCCATTGGCTGGGCATACCGGCGGTGCTTGGCATATTGTACAGGATATATACCCTTATTTTCCCGGTAAACTATCTTGCCCGCATGCAGCGTGTCGATACTCACCGATAAATTTCTCTCCGTTAAAGCTCCGGGCCAGTTTCACCGCAAAATCTGCCTTGTTTACCGATACTTTATCACAGGCTGCCAATAATGCATTGACCACGATCGTGTTTGGATGTAGTTTTACATCATCAATCATCACAAACATTAAAAAATTACAGCCATGAACACGCACTACGATCCTTATATGACCTTCTCGGATATAACAACCGAAGAAATGATGTTTTTGCAGCAGGCAACAAACGGCCTAAGCGAAAGGCAAAAGCAATATTTTTATATGGTTTACTCAGGCAAAAGGCGCAGCCCGCAGGAAATACTTATCTACACCTTGCTAGGTTTTGTTTTAATTAACGGTGTGCAACGCTTTGTTACCGGGCAAACCGTAATGGGCCTACTTTACTTGTTTACCGGTGGTTTTTGTTTGATCGGTACCATCATAGATTTGGTTAACCACCGCTCCCTGGCCACCGAATACAACCAAAAAATGGCTTATGAGTCTTTCCAAATTACCAAAATGGCCGTTCAGGAATAATTAACAGAAAACATCACCCCAAACTTTAAATACATATACACATGAAAACGCTTAACAAAAACACCGATAAACTAACCGTGCGCTTCGATAAAGAACTACTGGCGCTGTTACAGAACGACCTGAAAACCGCAAAGGCTAAGAAAGCCTGATAAGATAGTAATCAACGGGCTTAAAACCCCGGAAGACCGAAACGATTGTAAGCATTGGGAAGGGCCACAGCGCCCGGCGGCGATTGGCCCACCAAAGAAAATATTACAGGCGTTTTGGTCTTTGTTTGTTAGTGGTGATTTTTAACCACAGAGCGCACAGAGGAGGCGCAGAAGGACACAGAGATTTGCCTGTCGATTTATTTCCAAAGGTCTTTTATTTCGATTTGTTTATAACGCCCCGCTTTAAAATCCTCTTCACAACGGTTTATTTTTTCAACAAACGCAGTATCGTAATTGGGGATTTCTTCAAACGGGATTTTAAGCTCTTTTAGAAAAATTTTTACAGCAATCGCTTTTTCTTTTGTATTAGGGTGGATGATTATTGTCTCCATAAATCTAAAGTATAAAAAACCCTGACAATCTTTTTAATCTCCTCAATCCTGTATTACCTTCGCTTATATGAAATTAGCACAGCTTACCGCTTATCTGGAGAGCCTGGCGCCCTTGGCTTACCAGGAAGATTATGATAATTCGGGCCTAATCGTCGGCCACCCGGATGCCGATATCCACCAGGCGCTCATCTCGCTGGATTGTACCGAAGCCGTGGTAGACGAAGCCATTGCCACCGGCTGCCAGGTAATCGTGTCGCATCACCCCATCGTTTTTAAGGGACTTAAGAAGTTCAACGGCAAAACCTATGTGGAGCGCGTGGTAGAGAAAGCTATCCGCCACAACATCGCTATCTACGCCATTCATACTAACCTGGATCACATCATGACGGGGGTAAACGCGCGCATTTGTGAAACGCTGGGTTTAAAGAATAGCCGAATACTGACCCCCAAGCAGCAATTATTAAAAAAGCTGGTAACCTATGTACCCGTTGCACAAGCAGAAGATGTGCGCAACGCGTTGTTTGCCGCAGGGGCCGGCAATATTGGCAACTACAGCGAGGTGAGCTTTAATGCCGAAGGTTTCGGTACCTTTAAAGCAAACGAACATGCCAAGCCCTATGTGGGCGAGCCGGGCAAACGCCACCGCGAGCATGAGATTCGTATCGAAAGCATTTACCCCGCCAACCTGGAAAGTAAAATAATAATGGCCCTGGTGCTGGCTCATCCCTACGAGGAGGTAGCGTATGACCTTTATGCGCTCACTAACCAAAACCAGCAGGTAGGTAGCGGTATGATAGGCGAGTTGGAAAACGCAAAGGATGCCGGTGCTTTTTTAGCTGATGTAAAAGAAAAAATGCGCACAAGCGTTATAAGGTATACCGAATTTACGGGAAAACCCATCAAAAAAGTGGCGGTTTGCGGTGGCTCGGGGGGCTTTTTATTGAAGCAGGCCATAGCGGCCGGGGCCGACATTTTTATCACCGCAGATTACAAATATCACGAGTTTTTTGATGCCGAAGGAAAGATAGTGATTGCAGACATCGGACATTTTGAAAGTGAGCAATTTACGCAACAATTATTGCATGAAATTATTCAAAATAAATTTGTTAACTTTGCGGTCCGTTTAACAAAAGTAAATACAAACCCCGTCAAATATTATATTTAATGGAACAAACTGTAGAACAAAAGCTTAAAGCTTTATACGACCTGCAAACCATCCACACCAAAATTGACAAGATACGCCAGGTACGCGGCGAATTGCCTATGGAAGTTGCCGATCTGGAAGATGACGTAGCCGGATTAGAAACCCGCATACAAAAAATAAAGAACGAGCTGGACGACCTTGAAGACGAGATTGTAACACGCAAAAACATCATCAAGGAATCGCAAGCCAACACCAAGAAATACGAAGCCCAGCTTAACGAGGTTAAAAACAACCGCGAGTACGATGCTATCTCTAAAGAAATTGAGATACAGGGCTTGGATATACAGGTAAGCGAGAAGAAAATACGCGAGTTTGGTTTCGAGATAGCGTCTAAAACCGCCATCTACGAGAAAGCACAGGCTGATTTAGATGCCCGCCGTGCCGACCTTGACGCTAAGAAAGACGAACTGGGTACCATTACTGCCGAAACCGAAAAGGAAGAAAACGAGCTGAACAGCCAGGCCGATAAAGCTACCGTTAATATAGAAGAACGCCTGCTTACTGCTTACAACCGCCTGCGCAACAATGCAAAGAACGGCTTGGCGGTAGTAACCATACAGCGCGATTCATGCGCAGGCTGCTTTAACCAAATACCTCCTCAGCGCCAGAGCGATATACGCCAGCGCAAAAAAATCATCGTTTGTGAGCACTGCGGCCGTATATTGGTTGATGAGCTGATGGCTTTGGAAGAAGAGAACGCATAACACGCAACCAACTATAAATTTATATTTAGAAGGCTCCAGCTATGGGGCCTTTTTTGTTGCGTGCATAACTGCCAACCAACAAAAGCCCAAGTAATAATCCGGAAATGGCGGTTACAATAATGTCGCCGTATGGAAACTCACTTTGGCTATTCCATGTTTTAATGCATGCAATGGCTTTTATGGCCAGCACCAACAACATTATAGCCGAAACACTAAGCCAAAAACGGGCTTTATTTTGCTGGCCGCTTGCCTCGCCTTTTGGCAGCCGTGTTATAGCAATTCCAATTACGCTGAAACCAATTACAGTACTGCAGTGCTGCAAGAATTTGTAAACGAAAACCGGATGTCCTACGAGGTTAATAGTTGAAGTAAATATGGGGAAGTGCGCGGCAAAATACCGTTGCTTGTGCGTAAAGCCATCCCAAAAAAGGTGCGATGCCGAGCCTATTAAGAGGCAAATCATTATAGTAATAACACCTTTGGCAGATACGCCACCGGCATCGATGCTTTTATAGGTAGAGAATCGGCGGTTTAAGTATGCGGGCAGATAATCAATAAGATGTTTTTTTACGAGGCGCTGATAGGCAAAATATACAAGCATGCCAAGCGGCAGGTCGAACCAAAATAAGCCGCCCAAGCTATGCCCGTAGATACCTATCAATTTCATCCGGATAAAATATTCAAAATCGGGAATCATGCTGCCGATTACTAAAGCTGTTAACGATACCGTCCGCTTGGACAAACGACCTAAAGGTAATACGATAGCGGGGTGTGCAAAAGTGAAAGGCATAAGCTAATGTACAAAAAGGAAAGGTATTGCAGGGAAAACTATCCATGTACTTGCGCCCTTTATCCATTTACCGGGATGGCGGGATGCTGCACCTTTGTATTGTCAATAACGACAAACAAAAGCACAGTAAAATGAAAAAGCAATTTTTAATACCTACCCGCGAAGAAGTATCCCCAGCCAACCAGGCCATATTTGATAACCTGAAAAAAGCCCTGGGCTTTGTACCAAACCTGTACGCCACCATCGCTTACTCCGATGCTGGTCTTGGCCGCTACCTGGCCTACCAAAACGCAAAAACCACATTATCCAATAAAGAAAAAGAGGCCGTTAACTTGATTGTAAGCCAGGTAAATGGTTGTGCATATTGCTTAAGCGCCCACACCGTAATAGGCAAAATGAACGGCTTTACCGATGAGCAGATACTAGACCTGCGCAAAGGCAAAAGCGAAAACGCAAAGTTGAACGCGCTGGTTAAGCTGGCTGCAGAAATTACCGCCGACCGCGGCAGGGCTACAGAAGAGGCTGTAAACGATTTTTACGCAAACGGCTACACCAACGAAAACCTGGTAGATTTAATTTTACAGATAAGCGATAAAACAGCCATGAATTACCTGCATAATTTAACAGATATTGCAGTGGATTTTCCTGTAGCACCGGTATTGTAATAACCGGCAGGCAAAACCATAAAACCATGAGCATAGCAAACAAACGATATCCACTGCCGCCATTCAACATGGAAACTGCCCTGCAAAAAGTGCAGGCGGCGGAAGATGCCTGGAACACACGCGACCCGGAGAAAGTGAGCCTGGCCTATACCATAGATTCGGAATGGCGAAACCGGACCGATTTTATCAACGGACGCGAAGAAATCAAAGCCTTTTTAACCAGCAAGTGGGAAAAGGAACTGGATTATAAGCTTAAAAAGGAGCTTTGGGGTTTCCGTGAAAACCGGATGGCCGTGCGTTTTGAATATGAGTGGCACGACGAAGCCGACCAGTGGTACCGCAGCTACGGCAACGAGCTTTGGGAGTTTGATGAGGATGGCTATATGCAAAAACGCTTTGCCAGCATTAACGATATGCCCATTGCCGAAACCGACCGTAAATTATAAGGCACAACAAAAATGACCGACCAGCAAAGCTTTACATTAGTTAACCCGCAAACGGGTAACCTTGCCTTTAAGCTTTTTGAATTTAGCAATAATAGTTATTTCGACCATATACAGCGAAATAACTATTATTCGCTTATTTGGATAATGGCGGGCAACGGCAATGCCCGGGCCGATTTTAACGACTACATCTTTACTGCCAACACGTTGTTTGCCTTTGCGCCCTATCAGCCGTTTATGTTTACACCGAAAGAAGACATCGCCGGGCTCGCGCTTCATTTTCATCCCGATTTCTTCTGTATTCATAAACATCAAAAAGAAGTGGCCTGTAATGGGGTGTTGTTCAACAATATCTACAATCCGCCTTTTTTGTTTGTGGATGAACAAGCCACCACATCGTTGGAGCTGATATTGGGCCAGATAAAAGCCGAAATGCAGAACCCTGCTTTGGCGCAATATGAACTGCTGGTATCGTACCTTAAAATATTGCTGATAACCGCCTCCCGCTTAAAAGCGCAGCAGCAGCCTGAGGCAGAAAAAGAAACAGCCGGCAGCAAAGAGCCATTTATCCTACAGAAGTTGAAGGATTACATCGAGCTGCATTTTAAAACCCGCCATGCCGCCGGCGAGTATGCCGACTTGCTGAACATTACACCAAAGGCATTGGCCAAAATTACCAAAGCGCATTTCAACAAAACGCTTACCGACCTGATATCCGAGCGCATCATCATAGAAGCCAAACGCGAACTATACCTCACTAATAAGCCCGTAAAAGAAATTGCCTACGAACTGGGCTATAACGACGAAAGTTACTTTAGCCGTTTCTTTAAAACCAATGCAGATGTAAGCCCGCAGATGTACCGGGATACGGTTGGGTTTAACAGGATGGGTGAGGGTGATGCTATGCGGACGCAGAGGCCGTATGCTGGGTGATGGAGTGGTATTAGCTACCGTAAGTTTATATTTTAAAAGTTTCTGGATGCGAGGCGTTTTTTGCGGTCTTGATGTTTTTCAGGATCAGCGATCTTTAATTATATTTATGGCAAAATACTACAGGTACAAACCGCTCTAACCTATTACCCGCACAATTAGTATGAAGAAACTTTTCTTTTTCCTGATACTCGCTATTCCGTTTAAAAGTAAAGCGCAAGCGTTTTACACGGGATTGTATGGCTTTAAGCTGGAGCAATACAGAGCCGCTGTAAAGACAGAATTGGGGAAGCCATTTAAAAGCGGAAAGTTTGATGATGGCTTTGATTACGAGGTGTTTGCATTAAAGTCCGACAGGTCCTTATACATGATATTTGAATACTCGCCAGAAGAGAAAGATGTTGTTTGGAGCATCCAGGTTTCGGGAAATATCAATTCGGGCGATATTGGTTTTAGGGGGTTAAAGCTGGGGATGAGTAAGGCAGAAATTATAGCCTTGTTGGGTAAACCATCAACAACGGAGAACATTGGCGAGTATGGCGATAAATGGGTTTACGATGGCACTAACTTTTCCCTCGAAATAAATAAGTTGGAAAAACTATCCAGTGTAAAGATAATGAATACGTCGCACGAACTGTTTCCGAAAGGACCGGATGTTAAAAAGATCCCATCCTTCGATCGGATTCGAACAGTGCTGAACTCTGGTAGCAATGCCGATATTCTGAACCTTCTTTCGGGCGACGTGGAGGTTTACTATAAGCAGAAAGTATACGCCTTTGAAAAATCATTTAAAACGGAGGGGGCAACCGATTACTCAACAACCTTATCTATTATTAAAGCAATTAGCAAGGACCTCGATACGGTAGACATCCACAGCAATTATTATGAAGAAAACATGCGCATTGGGCTGGGAGTAGATGTGAGGCATGTAATTAAAATCAAAAGCGGCCACCAAGTAAAAGAGATCGTTCTCAAGTACTTTGGCGGGGAGTACTATATTTACGAAATAAACGCAAACGATAATTAACCCTAAATTTTTAACCTCAAAACATCCCCATCTGTTTCCCGCCTTTAGGAATAAACAAACTCAAATCGTAAGGCGGCATTTCGCGGCCGGCCAAAAAGCGCACGCAAGCCATGCGGTATAGTTGATGGATGGAGTTGGCCACGTGGCCATCGCCGCTCATGCGGCGGCCGAAGTCGCTATCGTTCAAGTTGCCGTCGTGGCATGCTTTTATCATGTTCAGCACTTTCTCGGCGCGATCGGGAAAGGCTTTGTGCACCCAATCGGTAAAAATTTCAGCAATGCTACCGTTGAGGCGTACGATGGTGAAGCCTGCGGCCAAAGCTCCCCTATCGGCAGCGGCTTTGATAATCTCGGGCATCTCGTTGCTGTTTAGTCCGGGAATGATGGGGGCAACCATGACCCTAACGGGGATGCCTTTTTCTGATAGTTTTTGTATCACGGCCAACCTGCCCATTCCGGTTACGGTACGTGGCTCCAGCTTTTGGCGTAACGATTCGTTTAACGAATTGAGCGATATATTCACATGGATAAGATTCATGGCTGCCATTTGTGCCAGGATATCCAGATCGCGCAGCACCAGGTTGTTTTTGGTGATGATGCTCACCGGGTTGCGGTATTTAAGGAACAGCTGCAGCAAAGCGCGGGTGATTTTCAGCTTCCGTTCGATAGGCTGGTAACAATCGGTATTGCTGGAGAGAACCATGGGTACGGGCTCGTAGCCTCTTTTGTTGAAGTGCTTTTCAAGCAACTCGGGCGCATTGCGTTTTACGATGATCTTACGCTCGAAATCCAACCCGGCGCTGAAACCATAATACTCGTGCGTATTGCGGGCGTAGCAGTATATGCAGCCGTGCTCGCAGCCCTGGTAGGGGTTTATAGAAACGAAACGACCAAGGTCGGGGCTGTTTGATTCGCTTACAATTTTTTTGGCACTCTCCTCAAAAAGCTGTGTGCGGGTATCTTCAAGCAGTTGTTCATCAAGCCCTTCGGCATGCTCCAGCACGTACTTATTCTTCAGAAATTTGTTGTGTGTGTTTACCTGTGCCCCTCTACCCTTAAAAAATTCAGGATTCTCCTCATGCGCCATAAGCACAAATTTGCTAATTAAATTAGCAAATTACAACTCTATCAAATTGTTTTTTATGGCATAGAGTACCAGGCCCACACGACTCTTTATCTGTAGTTTTTCGAAGAGCTGGTCGCGGTAACCGTCAACGGTGCGTGCACTGATGCACATATGGTCGGCAATTTCTTTGTAGGTGAGTTCGGTACCGGCCAGTTTTAAAAATTCCAGCTCGCGGCTGTTCAGTTTTACATCGTCAGCATTGCGGTTATAGTTGTTTACCAGATGGCGGGTAACAAATTCGGGATAATAGATCTCACCTTGAGCTACCTTGCGCAGCGCGTGCTCAAACTCGTATGGTTCAGAGTCTTTGAGCAAGTAACCTTTTACACCCAGCTTCACCATAGTCAGCACTTTTTCGGCATCCTCAAACATGGAGAGTACGATTACGCAGACATCCGGATAGTTTGCTTTTAGCCATCGCGCGGTTTCTATCCCGCCCATCACCGGCATGTTTATATCCAGCAGAATAATATCGGGTTTCAGTTGCGGGGATAGTTTGCGGGTAAGTTCTTCGCCGTTGCCGGCTTCGAAAAGTATCTTATATCCGCCAAGGCTGTTTATCAGCGACACCAGTCCGCTCCTGAACAGGCGATGGTCATCAACCAGTACTATTTGTGTAGCTTCCGTAGGCATTTTTTGTTGTAAAAGGGGGTCAACATATATCGTAATACAACAACCCTTTGCCGGCTAGCTGCTGCTATTGTTTAGCAGCAACCCCTATAAAGGCTGCTCTGCGCTTAAAATTTTTTTACGAATAATTAGTTAATTCTTAACGTATAATTAGAAGCGCGGGCACCGTAAATAACGATGGTTAAGTTAAATAAATGTGAATAATACTGCAAGCACAATTTTAACCGGTTTTGTACCGTTTTTTTAAAGCCAAAAGATACGAACTTTATATCCTCCCTGCAGGCTTGGCCGGCTTTCGGAAGCATAAAAAAGCCATACTTAACCAGCTGTATAGTATGGCAGCAGAGATATTGGGATGCCCATAAACTGTGAATGTAATTGTAATTGCTTTTGTAGGCCATATAGGGAAACGAGGCATAAAGTTGGCTACGCAAAAGCCAGTAAGCTGGTGTTTGCCCAAAACCAGGTAGCACAATGATGGATATCGGTTGGATGGTGTAATGCAGGAGCTCGTAAAAATATAGGCCGCACAAAATCATGACGGCTATATAATGCAACAGTATGGTGTAGGTATCCAGATGCCAAAAGCCTTGTAAGAACGCCATGTTGATAAGTGAGCATGTCAGCGTTATAGCTATAAAAAGGCTTATCCCGCTTTTTAAAAGATGGCGTTATCAGCAAACCATTCAGAAAAAAGGCGTAAAACAAAAAGGAAATATCACTACTGATATTACTTGCGTACAAATTGCAATGATTGATGCCTACCCACCCTTTCATCGTAGCAAACGTAAATAGCAATTAAAAGCACGTAAGGTAGCCAGTAAGCATGTACTGTAGGCTTCATTTTTAGATATTGCACGATAGCCAGTATCAAAGCCATTAATTTAAGCAAAAAGTACACCGACTTAAGCATTTGGGCTAATATAGGTATCAACCGGGGCAAGGCAAACGGTTGCCGGTTTAAGCTATGGTAGTCTCTTTGCTAATGGGATTTACATCAATGCTTACGTAGCAACCTTTACCTGGTGAGCTGCTTATTTTGGCAACCGCGCCTACTAATGATGCCCTGTTTTGCATATTGCGCAGGCCCGAGCCGCCCACAGTAAGGGCATCGTAATCAAAACCGGCGCCGTTATCTGCAATGGTTAAATTGAACGCATTGTCATCATACCGCATGCTAATTTTGAACTGGCTGGCACCGGCGTGTTTAAGGGCATTATTCAGTGTTTCCTGAAAAATGCGGAAAAATACCAGTTCGCGCTCATCACCCAGGCTAAAGGGCTGCCCTTCAACATCCATTACAGCTTCCATAATGCTGCTTTTGTTTATCCGGTCAGCCTCAATAGCAATTGTTTTTACCAGCCCCAACTGGGCAATATGCTCAAAACTTAAGCTTTTTGATAAGTCGCGCAAATCGCCAATGGCTTGGGCTACCAGCTTGCGGCTCTCGTCTATTTTATGCGTGCGGTCGGCATCGGTAAGGTTGGCCGTAAAAGCCAGGTTAAGCTTTACGAATGATAACACTTGAGTAATGTTATCGTGTATTTCGCGGCTTACGTAGTTAAGCGTTTGCTCCTGCATTTCTATTTGCGTTTTAAGCAATTCCTGGCTAAAGGCAGCTTTAAGTTGCTCCTGCTCCATGTGGTACTTATTGTGCCTACGCTGGTACAAAAACAAAAAACCAATAATAAATACGGCCAGCAGCAAAAGCATCCCTGTGCCGGCTATTACGATATTGATAACTTCCTGGTCGGTTTGAGGCATAGGAAAGAAATAATTAAACAGGTGTACAATACAGCGTTGGCCATATCAGCTATCATTCGGTAAAGCATAATATATTCATAATGGCGCTTGTAAGCCATATAGCCAAAGGATGCAAAAAATAAAAACTCGCCCAGGTAAAAAAACAATACGCCGGTGGTTAGCCAAAAGCCGGGCAACTTAATAATGCTGAGGCTGTTGCTGAAAGAAACCTGCATTAGCTCCCAAAAGTAAACGCCAGTAATTAATATAATTACGATAGTTTGCATTATAATGGCACTAACATTCAGCGTCATGAGACCCTGAATAAACACCAGGCTGATAAGGTTATAGGCGAGGCAAGCATAGATAGAGATGAGTATGATTTTTTTGTATGATTGATTTTTTAATGTATTCCTGATAAAAAAGCTATAAAAAGCAAACTCAATGGTAGTTATTACATTGGTGGCCAAGGTATTGTTGTTGCCTATAGCAAATTTGTTATACAGTGAGCCGGTTTCGTACAGCACAATCAATACCAGGAACGGTAAGAAATACTTATAAACGGACTGCAAAAGCGATTTGCTTTTGATTATGGCAATGAACAAGGCCAACAGTTCAAAGCCAAAATAAATATCAAATGTCATATTGCTACGGGGGAAAATGCCGTAGCAATATAACATTTTACTGTAGATATATCCGCCGACTAGGTGCAATTCTCGGGTGGGCATATTTTGCCATGGTTTAGGCCATCGCCGCCACTTGTTGTAGTGCCGCCACCAGCTGTTGCTGCCGTTTTAGCTTCCGCGCTCGTCAACAGATCGACATGTGCGGATTCGGCCGAAGGGGCCTTAGTTGCTACGAGTACTGTCATTAGCTTGTTATGCGCATGTTCCGGTATATCGGTCAAAATATTTTTTTTATCGTGTATGCCAAAGTAGATGCGCAAACCGAAACCAGTGGAGTCGCCGTCGTAGCCATTGTCAGCAAACAATTTATCGATAGCTTCCTTAGAAAACCAAACCGACTTGCTGTCTTTCTCGGGGTCGAGCGCTTCAAATGTGCCGTCTTCGCGCATAATCTGCATGCGTTTAAAGTAGTTGTCAGACAAGCGTTTGATTTTGGCGGCCGATACGCCTGCGTTTAATTCTTTTGCCATAGCTTAATTGTGTTAAGGGTTAAAACTAATCTCTAAATTAAGTTTTTTACCCTTATAAAAGACAGTGTTTTCACGGTATTTTTTACCGCGAAAACCACGGGTTATTTGGGTGTTCTACTTCTTTTGAATAAGCCAATTTGAACCGTACTTTGACTTAACAGATAATTAGTTGATTGTACCCATGCTAAGTGATTCCAAAAACTTGTCGCGGGAAAAAGTGTTAAAAACGCCAAAGCTCAAATAAGCGTTTTAAAGTTAATCCCTACTTCGGGGGAATTTAGGGATGGAAGGAAATGGTTATGGGGGCATCTCGCCCCCACGCCTCCTTCCAAATAAAATCAAAAAATTAACAGCAAAAGGCATCTAAAGACCCTGCATCTACCTGCAACAATTTACGCCTTTTGCATGTTATCTTTGCCATGCGCAGTTTTCTAAAGAAATTATTGTATGAGCGCGTATCGCGCCTTGCTGATAAGTTTTCTTCGCGCCCGGACAAGAGGCGGGTGGATAAGGCGCTGGCTGCGTTATTCAAAAACATTACTACCCGGCCGGGCAAAAAAGGGCCGCTCATCAGTTTCGATGCCGCTAAGGATAAATTTGTAATCCTGTCTGACCAGCACAAAGGCGCGCGCGATGGTGCCGATATATTTGCCGGTGCCGAGAAAAACTACCTTGCCGCCCTCGACTATTACTACGATAGCTTGTTTACCTACATCAACCTGGGCGATAGCGAAGAGCTTTGGGGAAACCTTTTCCTTACCGTAAAAAAGCACAACAAAGCCACCTTTGATAAAGAGACGTTGTTTGTTGATGCAGATAGGTTCGTTAAGATATTCGGCAATCACGATTTGTATTGGGGCAATGATCCGCTGGCCATGCTTAGCCTTGCGGAGATATATGGCAAAGCTATCCGGATTTATGAAGGCGCGGTGTTGCAAACCTATATAAAAGGTAAAATGCTATCCATATTTATGACCCACGGTCACCAGGGCGATCTGCAAAGCGACGGTAATTGGTTTAGCAAGTGGTTCGTTTCGGATATATGGGGGCCATTGCAAGCCTATCTGCGCATTAACCCCAACACGCCGGCTTTTAACAACCAGCTAAAAACTGACCATAACCGCATCATGTACGAATGGAGTAGCCAACGTAAAGACATGCTGTTGGTTACGGGACATACGCATCAGCCCGTGTTCCGCTCGTTTACACAACTGGAAAACTTATATGCACGCTTAGAACGCTCCAAAAACAAAGGTGAAGATGCCGAAGCGGCACTATTAGAGAAAAAAATAACAGCCTTGCACCTGGAAGGGCATACCCAGCCCGACTTTAACGGTTACCTGGATACTTACTTCAACACCGGCTGTTGCTGCTTTGATGACGGAGACATTACGGGCATAGAAATAGCCGACGGCCACATCCGCCTGGTAAAATGGCATTACCGCCACCATACTAGTGAAAGAATTGTGCTGGAAGAATGCAGCCTGGAAGATTTGAAGCTGCAGTAAGCGTTTTGCTTTGGGCTTTTTGCAACAGGCGCCACTTTGGCGGGTTTAGTCTTTTGCCTGCGTTATTACGGCTTGGTTAAGGCGCACGTACTCGTCATCATTAGTGGCTTTCGCCAGGTTAACGCCTTCCTGGGCTGTCGCAATGGCTTTCGCCTTTTCGCCCATTTTGAGTTGGATACGGGCCTTCCATAATTTATACCACGGGCCGTTCGGTTCCATTTGCTCCGCTTCTAAAGCCCATTGCATGGCCTTGTTAAGGTCTTTATCGTTCTCGTAAAAGTACTGTATGGCGTTGAAATAGGGGCGTTTGTTTTTATCGCCCAGCATCAACTTTTCAATATTGGCGGTAATTTGGGCATCATCGTCTGTTTGCAGGCGTATGGGTACTGCCGTATTATCCCAAACCAGGTACAGCTCGGTAGTTTTTGTGGTAGAGTTAGCAAACTGCATGGTAAAGGTCTCCCGTTTTTCATCAACCGGGCGTGATTTTACTTTTACGCGCAACACGTCATCCTCTTGTTTGTAGCCATAAGCTCCCCATTGTTTGGCGGTTTTGTTGAGGATGATGGTCCAGTCGGTTTCCTCGGGTATGCTAAAGAGGGCATAAGTACCGGCCGGCACTTTGTTCCCTTCAAAAATTACATTCTCGGTAAAGGTGATAGTTGTGGCCGCGTTGGCACCGGTGCGCCAAACCTGGCCGTAAGGGTTTATACCGCCGAATATTTTACGGCCTTTTACGTTGGGGCGCGAGTAGGTTACGGTTATTTTGCCTAAGCCAAAATCCTGTATAATGGTTTGGGTAGAGCTGGCTTCGGGTATGCGCAGTTCCTGGGCAAATGTTTGGGCTGTTGTACAACAGGCAAGCAACATAAAGCACAGGCAGTAAAAAGACTTCTTCATCGTCAGGTATAAATTTACTACTAAGGTAATGATTGTTGAATGAATTTTAAATGAAATAGACTTGCGCGCGGGCCAAAGGTTCAATCGCCTTAAAAAAATAAAAGCCCCCTAGACTTGCTCCGGGGGACTTTCAACCTAAACCTTATCACAATTAACCGGTAAGGATTACCGGTCCGTTGAGTGTATTACAAATACTGTACCAAAAACTATTGCGTGTTTAAACGCGCACTTTTATTGCAAATAGGATACAAAACGCACCATTTTTTGAGTCTTGTTTTGAGAGCCCTTGCCATGGCTGTACAATTTGTCAGGAAAATTGTACAACAGTGTACACAATTAGTGTTGTTTTATCCCCTGCCGTTTGCGCAGATAGGTATCCAGCAGGAACAGGCCTATTACCACATCGAAAAACAGGAAGCCTTTTAATACCGAGCCCGAAAAAAAACTTTTGATGTGAGATGCATCCAATTGCTGGGGCATTTTTATGTTGATGTCGATTGCCACAGCCGAGCCAGCGTTCCAGTTAACAGACGTTAACACAAATATGAGCAGCGCCGCTATGGTGATAATAAAAAATGCCGCTATCCCCCATATTATCCGCTTATTGATGGTTGCTTTAAGTGGTTGCATGGCGTTTTCCGTACGGATATTTTCCATTACGTTGTAAGTGAAAGCCATCGATGGCTCGTCAAGTTCCATTGTACTGAATTCCTCGTTCAGTTTCAGCAGTTCGTTATACTGTATGCGCAGGGCCTCGTCCTGCGCAATAAGCTGCGCTATGGCCTGCTGCTCTGCCGGGCTGCAGGTACCATCAATGTAGCTCCAAAGTTGTTCATCTATACTGTTCATATCAGTTCTTTAACTTCGTGTTTTAAATTACGCTCCAGCTTTTCTTTCAAACGCTGGCGCGCCCTAAATAGTTTCACCTTAACGGTATTTGCCTCTATACCTAAGGTTTGTGCTATTTCATCTAAGGATTGCTCGCCTTTATAAAACAGCGTAATAATAGTTGCATCATCGGGCAATAGTTGTGCTATGGCCTGGTTAAGGTAAAACGACCTCGATTTGTTCTCAATGTTGTGCGCATCATACGCGCCTGGTTTGTTTTCTATCTGTATATAAGCCTCGTCATCGTCTATGGAAGAGGTATCTACCCGTTTCTTACGCAAAAACGTCATGGCGGTGGTATATACAATACTGTAAAGCCAGGTGCTGAACTTGCTTTGTTGCTGAAAGCTACCCAACGAGCGATAAGCTTTTACGAAGCAGTCTTGCGCAACCTCTTCAGCGTCCTCGCGCCCCTTTGTAAAACGCAGCGCCAGCGTAAAAACAAAACGTTGGTGCCGTTTAACCAAATCGGCATAGGCCGATTGATTACCTGCCAGGGTTTGTTCTATCAATTCGATATCTGAAGGCTTGCTTTGCATATGATACAACCTCTCTGACTACATGGCGCGGAAATAGGTTACAGGTTAAATTTACGATTTTAGATTTACGAATCACGATTTGGTTCGTTTATCCGCACGACGTTCATTATATCCTTCTCCTACTATTATATGCTACATCTACAATAGTAAATCTAAATGCTAAAATATTTTCTCCCTTACCTGTAACCTGCTTAAAAAGCGTGTGGTCATAGCTTACAAATACACCGTGGTGGTGCATTGGCAAACAAAAACACACACATATAAAATTATAATATCATGGGAACCGCAACTTTAGGCGTACTGGCAGGCATCATAGCAATCATAAGTCTTTTTGCCACAATTTTTGGAACAATTTATTTGAGCAGGCGCGAAAAAATGGCAATGATTGAAAGAGGGATGGATCCTCGCAGTTATAAACCACAACCAGCGCCATATCAAAACTTAAAATGGGGTTTACTATTGGTTGGTGCAGGTTTTGGCCTTTTCCTTGCCTTCTTGCTTGATCGTACCGTTTTTGCAGGTGCAGACCGTTACGACGATCAGAACGCAGCCATCTACTTTGCCTTAATAGCAATCTTTGGGGGCTTAGGGTTGATCTTATCTTACCGTATCGAGAAAAAAGAGCTTTACAATAACGATAAAGGGTAAGCCTGAAAAAGCTTACAAATTAAAAAGGGTAGCGCATTGCGTTACCCTTTTTAATTTTATAAATACCGTTCTTTTAGTATCCGCAGGTGATGCAACTCGTGCCCGGCTGTCATAAATAGCAGTGCGCGCACGGTAAGGTAGTTGCCGCTGGCGGTCCCGCTGCGGTTTAGCGGCTCTTCTGTCAGGTTGCGGAAAACGTACAGGTTAGATTGGCGGGTAACCCTAAACTCTTCGGCTAGCTCGGCCAGGCTGCGGCTGTTGTAATCGGTGTTGTTTACGTAAATGTCCTGATCGAAACCCGGCAGTACGATTTGCTCGCGCGAGAAACAAAAAGCCCTGAAAGCGAACACGCGTTCCGTATCTATGATGTGGCCCAGCACTTCCTTTACCGTCCACTTGCCATCGGCATAAGCATACAGGTGCTTATCTTCGGGCAGGCTGGTGAACAAATCGTAAGCATGCGTAAGTGAATCGGTTAGTAGCTGCATCACATCGGCACCCTCGGGTACCATGTTTACGTAAGTGCCGGCAAATACCGGGTATTGGTTAGGTTGTGGCCTTTGTATCATCTGTTAAACTTTTTAATGCTATCCTGAATGTGGTGCCTTTTCCAAGCTCCGAATCGCGCACGAATATCTGCCCGTTATGGTAGTTTTGTATCATACGCTTGGTGAGCGATAGCCCCAGCCCCCAGCCACGCTTGCGCGTAGTGTACCCCGGTTGGAAAACCGTTTCGAATTTAGAGCGGGGTATGCCTTTGCCGGTATCAGATACGTCGATAAAAACCTGCTTTTTTGCCCGGCTGCCGCTGATAACCACTTTAATGCTACCGGTACCGTCTATAGCATTAACGGCGTTTTTCAGCAGGTTTTCAAGCACCCAATCAAACAGCGGGATATTGAGGCCGGCTAACAAATGCTGGTTACCAGTAAGTTCGAAGCTGATCTTATCGCTTACGCGCACTTTAAAATAATCTACAAAATCTTTCACCACATCATACACAGGGTGGGTCTCCAGCTTTGGCTTCGAGCCTATTTTAGAGAATCGGTCGGCCACTATCTCCAGCCGTTTTACGTCATTCCCCATCTCGGCCAGCAGCGGGTCGTCTTCCGCATCAAACTTGTCTTTGATGAGTTCTATCCATGCCATCAAAGAGGATATAGGCGTACCCAACTGATGGGCAGTCTCCTTGGCAAGGCCTACCCACACCTGGTTCTGCTCAGATTTTCGCGACGAGCTGAACGCCGTATAGGCAACCATCAAAAATATGGCGATCACGGATAATTGAATGTATGGGAATATTTTTAACTGTGTAAGCAGGGGCGAATCTTTATAATAAACCAACCAGCGCTCGTTTAAGATGGTTAACTGTATCGGTTCGTGCTGGGATTTCATATATTCCAGCTCATCTTTAAAGTAACCTGGGTCGTACTTCTGATGCTTAAGCTTAAGCTCTGCAGCATCAAGCTTAATAAAGGTTTTGGTGGTATCCAACCCTCGGGTAAGCTGAAACTCGCCCTTGGCATTTACCACCAGCGAGGGCACAACCGAACTATCGCGCACAGCGAATACATAGTTGAGGAAATCGTTATCGTCAGAAGACATCATCTGCCGCATGCTCAATGCCCACACCTGTGCCCGCGTACGTTCAGATTTGGCAATGTTGCGTACCAGGTAGCTGGTATAAAGTAACGAACCACTGGCAATAACCACCGCAAAGGCAAGTAACGAATATTTCCAGGCACGTTTTTGTTGGTATGGGTTCATCATGAGTAAAAGTCCACAGTCCGGATGCTGTAACGTCCGAAGAAGGGGCAAATTACATAAAATGTTTTTATTGAATGATATTGTGTACTGCTTCAAAAGCCCAAACGCAAAAAGCCTCCGATCTCTCGATTCGGGGCTTTCTGGTTTGTAGGCAGCCCCACCGGAACAAACAATAACTGGGTTTCAGAAAAGTTGCGGCTTTGCGCCTTTACTTTTCTCTGTTAACTTTCCAAATAAAGCCGTCTAATATGTAATGTGTCGACTGCGGTAAAGCAAGCAATGGAATCACGAGTGACAACATTTGTTCGTTGCCTATTTTTGGCAAGTTGGAGAAAAGTTTAAAGACGGTACCGTGCTCTTTCCAGATCATTCCATCCCAGAGGCCCTCTTCCATGTAGGCGAGCAGGGCCAGCAGCAGCACAAAAAACAGTACTCCTCCATATTTGCTAAAGGTGTATTTTATAATAAGGCTACCAGGGTTGCTGTTTTTTACCTGTTTCTTTTTCTCAAAGATCCATATCAAAGCCATATAAGGTATCCCGTGCGACACCACGTTAAGGGTGGTAAAAGCCATATCGCCGTTAAAATATACGATGCCAAAATACCAGGATAGGAATGTGCCCGCAATTAACAAGTTGCGCGGCCCGTTAAATTCTTTGGTACGGATGATATAAATCCCCTCTTTTACTACATAAAGGACTATAATTAAAAGATATAAAACCGAACCCGCACCAAGGGGCAAGGGCGAGTGGAACGACAGGATATCATTCTCCACAAACCAGCTGAAGTTTCTGTTCCCTTCAAAATGCCAGTAAAAAAGCGGATAAATAGTTGCGGTGTAAATAGCTATCTTATCTATAACCTTGAACCAGTGTTTGTCACTTTCCTGCCTGGAATAGAGCCGCATAAATCCGTATTGCTGTCGTATGAAATGAAAAACTGCCAGGTAGGCCAACGTACGCCAAAAAAGCATTCCATCATAATTGTGCAGCAATACACCAACTATATAACAGGCAATAGGTACGGCAATCAAAAAAGCATCTTTTTTAAAGGCACCGCGAATAAAATAAGTACGGTATAGCGTGCTGTACACATGTGCAACATCAATAAAAACCACTAAAAACAACCAATAATAAACCGGAATGGTAGATGATGCCTGGAACTGCGCGGGAAAGCAAACAACCAGCAGCAAAGCCACAAACGGTGGCGACAGGATAAAAACCCCATCAATAACCGGCGAATGCAACCAGGGCTGTTTATGTGATAGCTTGTTTTCCATAGTTGGCTAAAACCTGGCTGGCGGCACGGATGCCCTGGTGAAATGCTTCTTCAAAAATAGAAATCCCGCTAAGATCGGTATTGGCAAAAAAGACGTTGTTATTTACCGGCTGTTGCGCTGCCTTTCGGTTTGCTCCCCAAATATGGTTTACAGCCGGGTATATCATACCATGGCCCCACACCCAGCATTCAACGTTTTCAATAGCATCGGTAATACCCGGGTGCATGTATTCCAGCTCAGGCATCATTATGTCCATCCATTGCTCGTAAGTACGGGTATAAGCGGCCAGTCGCGCTATGCGTGGCTCGTGGTCGCATAATGGCAGGTACCAGGTTAAAACCCTTTTATTGTCGGTTAGCTTAACGCTTTGCTGCCCGGCATTTACATACCCTACCGATGGCGTATCGTAGGCCACATTATCCCAGCACAGGCCAGTGCCTTTTGCCTGTGGCAAACTATTAACGGTAATATTCGCAATAAACCAGGGGGAATAATTCAGGCTGGCGTAATCAACAGGCCTTATTATATGGTCTTTAAAAAGCCGTTGATTGACAAACTGAGGGGTAGCCATAATAACATTATCCGCCGTTATAAGGCTTGTAGTGCCTTTGGCTATATCGTAAATGGAGGTAACTACTTTACCCTGGGCATTATGGGCTATACTATAACACATATGGCCTTTTATGATATGGCCACTTGCATCGGCGGCCAATTTTTTGGTTAGCCAGCCATTCCCTTCGGGCCAGGTTAATACGGCGTTAGTATCGGCATTTGCGGCCTTGCCTCTGCGCGAGGCAAAGTAATGCATCCCTGCCCATGCCGATACTTTATCTATCTTCTGCCCGTAATCATCTTTACAGCAATAGTTTAAATACCAGTGCAGGTAAACAGAGGTAAGCTTTTGCTGATGGAGGTACTCTTTAAAAGTAATACTATCCAGGGCGCGGTACTTTTCATCGGCCGAACTGTTATCTATCGGGATATCAAAGGCATATTTACCATCGTTTCCTTTTGCTTTTTTTAGCTCATCTACCAGTGCGAAAAACTGCTTTATCTGCGCCTTATCGCCTGGCTGCAGGCCAAAATCGGGCACTATGCCTTCCTGCCATTGGCCGTTGATGAGCAGGCGCTCTTCCGGGTCGAAACATAGGTAGTAATCATTGTAAACCGGGAGGTTGTTCTCAAATCCGATAATTACGCCACAATCCTGTAAAAAACCAGTGAGCAGGGTGTCGTCATTGTTGGCTATGGTGATGTAATGCGCACCAAGCGGGTAAGGTGATACGCCGTTTTTACCCGAATGCGAATTACCACCCACATGGTCTTCCAGTTCCAGCAGTTCGAAGTCGTTATAACCCTGCCTTTTTAGCCAGCGCGCTGCCGACAGACCCGAGATGCCACCGCCGATAATAAGGGTTTTTACTTTTCGGTTGCCAATGGGTGCCGGTAAGGGCAGTTTATCGCGCAGGATATGCCCTGCTTTGGCATTTGGCCCCTTCATGCTGCCTTTGATGTTTTTATAAGCGCCGTTTGGTTTAAGCCTGCGGATACAGCCGTTTAAAAGGATCCCCGTTGTGATAATACCGGCCTTTAGCAGGAACGAACGGCGGCTCAGCGTGTTTACAAAGCCCCCGCGTTTATAAAACGGACGACCACTCATCTTCGAAGTATTTTACCAGCACCTGGTTGTTTAACTTATTAACCTCTGTTTGTACTTTGGCCATATCCTTGGGGAAGTAAAACATCAGGTCGAGGCTTTCTTTGGTGATAAAGCGCATCCCCGGCAAAAACATTGATGGCTTTTTGTATACCGGGTTTTCTGTAGCCATAATATACCCCCATTCGCCAAAGGATGGTACGTAATTATGATAAGGGATGGTATGCAGACCCACCGAACGCAGAGTGGTATCAACCGTCCAAAAGGACTTTGGTGCCACATAAGGGGATGTTGCCTGTATCACCATAATGCCGCCAGGAGCAAGTATGCCCTTGGCTAGTTTATAAAAAGAATTAGTATAGAGCTTGCCCACCGAATAGTTTGAGGGATCGGGAAAGTCTATCACCATAAAATCAAACTTTGTTTTATTTTGCCGCAGCCAGGTAAATGCATCGGCATTGATCACCATTACCTTAGGCGATAGCAGCGAGCTTTTGTTAAGGTTTAGCAGCATCCGGTTTGATTTGAACAATCCCGTCATCCCTTTGTCCAAATCTACCAGTGTTACACTTTTGATGTTGGGGTACTTTAATATCTCCCGCACGGCCAGCCCGTCGCCGCCGCCCATTACCAGTACATTGCGTGCGTTGGGCAGGGCCTGTAAACCCGGGTGCACCAATGCCTCGTGGTAACGGTATTCGTCATCGGAACTAAACTGTAGGTTGCCGTTTAAAAACAAGCGCAGCACTTTGCCTTTTTTGGTGAGGATGATACGCTGGTAAGGCGTACTTTTTGAGTAGATGATGGTATCGGCATAAGTAAGGCTTTCCGAAAAATTGGTAATAACACCCGCATAAACAAAGCCCACCAAAAGGGCCAGTATGCTGATAACTGCACTTGTTTGCAGGTATGCAGCGGCTTTTATCTCCTTTTTAAAACTTACGCAAACAATAAGCGCTACCCCAACATTAAGAATGCCCACCAGGTAAGATGTTTTTACCAGCCCGAGATATGGGATAAGTAGCAAGGGGAAAATAAGCGAAGCCAGTAGAGCGCCGATATAATCAAAGGTAAATACTTTCGATACCAGGTCCTTAAATTCATACCGGTCTTTTAGTATGCGCATCAATAGCGGGATCTCCAGGCCCACCAATATGCCGGTAATTCCCACCAGACTGTAAAGTATAATGCGGAACGAGGCGATGCTTTCGAAAACAAGGAACAGTATGGTTGAACTGGTGCCCCCAACCAGGCCAACCAATATCTCTAACTGGATAAACCACGAAATGATATTTTTTTCGAAGTACTTGGACACCCAGGAGCCTATCCCCATAGAGAACAGGTAAACCCCAATAATGGTGGAGAATTGGGTTACCGAATCGCCCAGGAGGTAGCTGGCCAATGTGCCCGCTATCAGTTCATAGATGAGCCCGCAGGTTGCTACTACAAAAACGGAGATGAGCAGCAGTGCGTGCAGTTTTTTGTTCATAAGCCTACCCGTGTATTGCCGAACTAATGATGAGTGCTACAGCGATCATAAACGAGGCGCAAACGATGGCTAGCGCTGTATTGTTATTATGAACGATCTCTTTCCATAAATTTTCGGGCGTGATCTTTTCAATTACCCAGAAAGACACCAGTAAAATAACGATGCCTATTACAGAATACAATACCGAAGCGATAATGTATTTAAAGTTAATTAATTCATGTAAGCTCATAATGGTAATGGTTTATTTGTGATAAAATGCGTGAACGCCTCTTGTGCGGCTATTGTTGTTGTATTCGGTGTTGCGGGTTACGGTGCTGCTTTCCCAAAAAGCAATACCGTTAATTGCCGAATAGGCATAGTACCCGATAATCAGCAATACGAAAAGTAGGTAAATACGCGCGTCTTTAATTGTTTCCATCATTATTCGTCTGTTTCGTAAGGTGAATAATCACTGTTCATCCAGCGTTTCTTTTCGTAGGTGCGCATGCGCCACCAGGTGTACAGCGGGTACAGGCAAAGTAGTAACACACTCACCCAAAAATTCTTCCATATAATAGGGTTGGCCGTAACATTAATGTGCACAGTTGGGCCGGCGCTTTTAACCGTAATCGAATCGGTATTTAAAACATAAGGATTAGTGGAGTTATAGGCTGCGCCTGGGGGAGTACTAATGGTCGGCTCACCGGCCGCAGGGTAAATGTTGAGGTGGTATTTACCTGCCGGGATAGCCGACAACAATACATCTGCTTCCTGCGAACCCTCAGACCAGTTTTCGCCGTCTTCATAGCCGTGGTAGTATTCAATACTTTCGGTTACTTCCCAGCTTTGGTTATTCTTCTCGTTCACCAGTACCACTGTTGCCTCCAGCCAGTTGTTATCAACCGGTGCTATTATCTTAAAATTTAGCGCCGATTGTTTTTGTAATTCGAAAGAGGGCGTGAGGTAAGGCTTAAACTCATTGGCCTTAGCAGTATCGCGTTCTGTATTGTGATAGCTATCCAATACTTCATACTGAGGCGAGATATAGGAGGCGCCAAACCCAATCACCGCCATAAATACAACAATAAAAGGGAGGAGTTTATATATCGCGAACCACCTTTGTGCATGAACCGATGGCTGATTGGAGCCTATCCCAACCCTTTCAGGGAACAGCTTGATGTCTGTTTTAAAGGCATCCGCAATTTCGACCGGCTCAGTATATTCGCCCAGGTAAAACTGGGCGGCGGTTTGATTGGGTACATGCTCTATGTAAAGAATTTGCGGGGGGGCTACAAATTCAGTTGTTTTAGGGCGTTCAAACAAAATGTCCCAATCAAACTCGCCAATAAGGGCTGTGGTAACCGCCGTATATTTACTAAAAAGCGTGTATTCGTTCTCTTCGTAATTGATGAACGTCCACCCCCGGTTTTTTAATTCGCCCAGGGCGGGATAAAACTCTTTACCGGCAACAAAGGTCCAGTGTCCATCGTATTCGGCAAAGTTGGCGTATCCTTGTTCGTAGTTATACAGGATATATTCGCGCCAGGCATAAGGTGCGCTTTGTTCCTTCTTCTCTACATAGCCAATTACTTTAAACTGAAAGCCTTTAAACATGCCAACGCTGCCCAGCTTAAGCACGGGTTGTTGACTGATCGGGGCGGCCTGCTTTTGAATGAGGGCAATATCGTTTTTGGTAAAATGAATGAACGAGTTACAAGATGTGCAAACGCAGTACTCGCTTCCTTCGGGGTCGTAAAGCGTTATTTGATGCTTGCATTTTGGGCAGGCAACATCTTCGGCGTAAGGGAAAGCTTTTAGGTTTATTGTAGCCATATTACCTTACCAGTTCGGTTTTTTTAATTTCTGTAGCTTCAAAAAAGCGCAGTACTTCACGATAAATAGCCCTTACCTTTTCAGAGTTGTCTTTTTGGTAATTTGACAAGAATATATCAAAGGTTGCCAGGTTAAATTCCGGCCAGGTATGAATTGAAAGGTGCGATTCTGTTAAGCAAACCACGCCAGTGAACCCAGCGCCGTTAAAATCATGATAAACTTCCCCTACTTTCTCCAGGCCGTAGTCGGCTATCAGCCCATCGAAAAATGACTTGCACGGAGCAGATGCCGAAAGGCGTTGAACATCGGCGACAGAAAATTCAGCTAAAATATGGAGGCCGGGTTGATAAGGCATTTCGGTTTGCGCTAAACCAAAAATAGAAATTAATCGGATAAAAGATGTTTGTCCGCCAAAATTAATACAGGCCTTTTATTTAAAACGTAAACTTTTTAAATGCTTGGTCAATCAAATTATTTTGCTTTAATTTAAAGGACGTGAAATTAAGCGAATTCCTAAACCAATTATTCCGTGACGGCGCAGTGGTAGTTCCCCGTCAACGCGCATATCCCTATAATGTCAAATAGTTTTCCACCTTTCCCACTTCAGCCGTAAACCCTATCTTTGCCCTGCAATGTCTGAGAAAAAAGTAAGAGTCCGTTTTGCGCCGAGCCCTACAGGTGGTTTACACCTTGGCGGCGTGCGCACCGTATTGTTTAATTACCTGTTTGCCAAAAAACACGGCGGCGATTTTGTTTTGCGTATTGAAGATACCGACCAAAGCCGCTACGTTGAAGGTGCCGAAAAATATATAGCCGATTGCCTGGCCTGGTGCGGCCTCATCCCCGATGAAAGCCCTGCCGTTGGTGGCCAATACGCACCTTACCGTCAAAGCGAACGCAAGGTAATTTACCGCGAATACGCCGAAAGGCTGGTAGCGCAGGGGCATGCCTACTATGCTTTTGATACGCCGGAAGAACTGGATGCCAAACGCAAGGAAGTGCCAAACTTTCAATACGGGCATGCGCACCGCAGTGGTTTGCGTAATTCGCTTACGCTGCCTTTGCAGGAAGTGGAAACCCTGCTTCACAATGGCACGCCGCATGTTATCCGCATCAAAATGCCTGATGACGAAACCATCAGCTTTCATGATATGATACGTGGCTTCGTAAGCTTTGAAACCGCGCAGGTGGATGATAAGGTTTTATTAAAAGCCGACGGCATGCCCACCTATCACTTAGCCGTGGTGGTTGATGATTACCTGATGAAGATATCACATGCTTTCCGCGGCGAGGAGTGGTTGCCATCGGCACCCGTACACTTGCTGCTTTGGGAGTATTTGGGCTGGAAGGCCGACATGCCGCAATGGGCGCACTTGCCCTTGATTTTAAAGCCCGATGGGCACGGCAAGCTAAGTAAGCGCGATGGCGCACGCCTGGGCTTCCCGGTGTATGCCATGAGCTGGTACGATGCTAAAACAGATGAGCTTACTCCTGGTTTCCGCGAGCTGGGTTTTTTGCCAGAGGCCTTCATAAACCTGTTGGCTATGCTGGGCTGGAACGATGGTACCGACCAGGAAATATTTACGCTGGATGAACTGGTACAGAAGTTTTCGATAGAGCGCGTAAGCAAAGCCGGTGCTAAATTCGATTTCGAAAAAGCCAAATGGTACAACGCCGAATGGATAAAGCACGCATCGGCGGAAAAGCTGAAAGTAAAAGTGGCCGAGGTGCTTACTGCACAGGGCATAACGATAAATAAAGAAGCGTACCTGCTGAAGATAATAGATGTGGTAAAAGACCGCTGCGTACTGCTCGCAGATTTTTATCAGCAGGCGGGTTACTTCTTCCGTGCACCAGCGGAGTACGATGCCGCATCGGTAATACCTAAATGGAACGATGCAAAAAACCAATTCTTTGCGGCCTTAAAAGAGTCTTTCAGCCTATCGGCAGCCTTTGAGCCTGCCGACCTGGAGGCCCGTTTTAAAGCCCTTGCAGAAGAAAAAGGCTTGAAACTGGGCGATGTGATGCTACCCTTCCGTATTATGCTGGTAGGCGGTAAATTTGGTCCGCATGTGTTTGATATAGCCGCGCTACTTGGCGAAGGCGAAACCTTACGCAGGATAGATACAGCATTAGCCGTATTTAGCGCACCGGCTGCATAGCAGCCGGCGCTTAAGCACTTGTAGGGTTATATTTTTTGTATCCAGGGGCAGCAGTGATAAAATGCTTTGCGCAGGGTGTCTTTTGGTATGCCTTCGGCAGGTAATTTACCTGGGTATGTTTTTTCGAAAACTTTTACCATGCAGTCACAAAGTTCGGCTTTTTGTTGTTTGGTGCCGGCGGCATTTGGCATGTTCAGCTTAAGGCGTGTAGTAATTGTATCCTTTACCGTTTGTTTGTAATCGGCACTCCAGCCGGTGCACGAGGTAAGGGTAAGTAACAACAAAGAAAAACTGAGCAACATTTTTTTCATTACCAAAATTTTGTAGCTAAAATAGGTAAAAAAATACTTTGCTGATGTTGCAATGTCGGCGATAGTCTGAACTCTAATTTTATGGGTTTAATGGAATTTACAGAAACAGATAGCGCCCTTTTAAAAATTCTGCCCATTCTTAAAAGTCGTTCAAAATTCGGGTTCAGAAAAAACAACCCAGTTAATCCCAAAATCCGAAAATCAGGCGAATCATGGTTCAGACAAAGCCATTGTTAACAACCTCTTCCCTATTTAAAAAAACAGTTTCCTGTTTTAAGAATTTTACCTACATTTGCGGGCTAATTGTTGCTCATTGAAATTGCTACGGACATACGCTATTCCCTTTACCGGCCTGAAGCTGGGGAAGCACCTGTTTGAATACCAAATAGGTGACGAGTTTTTTAAAGAGTTCGAGTACTCGCTGGTTAAGAAAGCCAACTTGCTTTGCAAGCTTGAGCTGGACAAGCAGGAAACCATGATTATCCTTAATTTTGATATTAAGGGTACGGTGACCGCCACTTGCGATAAGTGCCTGTCTGAATATCAGCAGCCAATCGATATAGAAGAGCAGCAGATAGCCCGTTTTAGCGAAGAAGAAATGGGCGAAGACGACGAGATTATTACCCTCGGTAAAAACGATCATGAGATTAGTGTTGCCGGGTTGATATATGAGTATGTAAACGTTGCCCTGCCGTTTGTTGCCATGTGCAGCAACCAGGAAGACGGGAAACAATGCGATGAACAAATGCTGGATAGCTTAAACAAGCTATCGGTAACTGATGAACAAGCAGAGAAAATAGACCCGAGGTGGGACGCTCTGAAAAAATTAAAGTAAATTAAACAACAGGATCATGCCACATCCAAAAAGAAAAATTTCGAAATCGAGAAGAGATAAACGTCGTACCCACGATAAGGCTATCGCGCCAACATTAACTACTTGCCAAACAACCGGCGCAGTACACTTGCCACACCGTGCTTACACTGTTGACGGTAATGTTTACTTCAACGGTAAAATCCTTATAGAGAAAGCAGTAGCTGTATAAGTTAATTTTCTGAAATGAAGATTGGCTTAGATATAATGGGTGGCGACTATGCCCCCAAGGCAGCTGTTTTAGGGGCGATAGAGGCGCAAAAAACGCTGTCTGCCGACCAAAAACTGGTGCTTATAGGCGATAGGAATATCGCAGTTACTATTCTTCAGGAAAATAATACCAGCCCGGATCTCTTCGAGTTTGTTCATACAACCGAAGTGATAACTATGGGCGAGCACCCTACCAAGGCAATCATGCAAAAGCCGGATAGCAGCATTGCTGTGGGCTTTAAAATGCTGAAAGAAAATAGCATACAAGCGTTTTCTTCGGCAGGCAACACGGGTGCCATGTTGGTAGGTTCTATGTTCAGCGTAAAAACCATACCCGGCGTTATACGCCCGGCCATGACAAGCATTGTACCCAAACTGAAAGGCGGTTTGGGTATTTTGTTGGATGTTGGTGCCAATGCCGATTGCAAACCCGATGTGCTTTTGCAATTTGGTGTATTGGGCAGCCTGTTGGCCGAGTCGATTTATGGCATACCTAATCCCCGCGTAGCCCTTATGAACATTGGTGAGGAGGAAGAAAAAGGCAATTTACTTAGTTTGGCTACTTTCCCGCTCATGCGCGATACCAAGCTGTTTAACTTCGTTGGCAACGTAGAGGGGCGCGACTTGTTCGAAGACAATAACGACGTTGTAGTGTGCGACGGTTTTACAGGCAACGTGATACTGAAGCTTGCCGAATCGTTTTACGTAATTACCCTTAAAAAGAGGCTGAAGGACGAGTTCTTCGATCGCTTTAATTACGAGCAATACGGCGGCAGCCCCATACTTGGGGTAAATGCGCCGGTGGTGGTAGGGCACGGTATCTCCAGTCCCGAAGCCATTAAAAACATGGTGCTGCTATCAAAAAACATGATAGAGACCAACCTCATCGATAAAATTAAACAGGCTTTTCAGTAAAAATATGAGTAAGATCCATGCCGCTATTACTGCAGTAAATGGTTACGTACCCGATTACGTTCTCACAAACCACGAACTCGAAACAATGGTGGATACCAACGACGAGTGGATAATGAGCCGTACCGGTATCAAGGAACGCAGAATATTGAAAGGTGAAGGAATGGGCACGTCTGAAATGGCCGTACCGGCTGTAGAAGGCTTGCTGAAAAAACGCGGCATAAGCGCAGAGGAAATCGACTTGATTATTTTTTGCACTGTAACTCCAGATCTTACTTTCCCAGCTACGGCAAACATATTGGCGCATAAAATAGGCGCAAAAAACGCCTGGGGATACGATTTGCAGGCGGCCTGCTCGGGTTTTTTGTTCGGGCTCGCGACTGGTGCGCAGTTTATCGAAAGCGGGAAACATCAAAAGGTTTTGATAGTAGGCGGCGATAAAATGTCGTCTATAATCAATTACGAAGATCGTGCTACCTGTATTATATTCGGCGATGGTTGTGGCTGCGCCTTGCTTGAGCCTAATGAAGATGGCTTAGGCATCATGGATTCTGTCTTGAAAACCGATGGTGCGGGCGCGCAGCTCCTATATCAAAAAGCTGGCGGATCTGTGCGGCCAGCCAGCTACGAAACTGTTGCCAACAAAGAGCATTATGCTTACCAGGAAGGGCAAGCGGTGTTTAAATTCGCAGTAACCAATATGGCCGATGTTGCCGCCGAAGTAATGGAGCGCAACAGCCTTACGGCCGATGATATTGCCTGGCTGGTACCCCACCAGGCCAATAAGCGCATTATTGATGCAACAGCCAACCGTACAGGTATAAGTACCGATAAGGTTATCATCAATATAGAACGTTATGGTAACACCACCAATGGTACCCTACCTTTGTGCCTGTGGGAGTGGGAAAGCAAATTCAAAAAAGGCGATAACCTGATATTAGCGGCGTTCGGCGGCGGCTTTACCTGGGGTTCGATCTATTTAAAATGGGCGTACAATTCATAAATGTGGAGGTATCAGATGTGCAGATACTGATAGCACATATCAGATCAAAACATCTTAAAAACATACCTGTTAAGTAACATTGTAGTTAAAAATCATTTGCACATTTGCATATTTGCATATCTGCACATTTTATACATACTTTTATCCAAAACCAATTAGCTCCAACATGGATATTAAACAAATTCAGGATCTTATACGCTTTGTTTCAAAATCGGGCGTAAACGAGGTTTCTATCGAACAAGAGAATTTCAAAATTACGATTAAAACCAACGAGCCGGCACAAGCTGTTTATCACGCCACGTTGCCTCCACCTGCACCGGTTGCAGCAGTGGCTGCCCCGGCACCAGCACCTGTAGCGGAACCTGTTGCAGCTATAGCCGATACCAGCAACTATATTACCATAAAATCGCCTATGATCGGTACTTTCTACCGCTCGGCATCGCCGGAGAAACCGTTGTTCGTAAACGTAGGCGACGAGATAAGCAGCGGCAGCGTACTTTGCATCATCGAAGCCATGAAGCTATTCAACGAAATAGAATCAGAAGTATCAGGCCGCATAGTAAAAGTGCTGGTTGATAACGCATCGCCGGTAGAATACGACCAGCCTTTGTTTTTGGTAGAACCTAAGTAATTTTTGTTGATTTCACCGATTAACGCGATTTCACAGATTTTTATCGGTGCAATCTTTTAAATTGGTGTAATCCTAAAATCGAAATCATGTTTAAAAAAATATTGATAGCCAACCGTGGCGAGATTGCCTTGCGTATTATACGTACGTGTAAGGAAATGGGCATCAAAACCATCGCTGTTTATTCTACGGCCGATAGGGATAGCCTTCACGTGCGTTTCGCTGATGAGGCTGTGTGTATAGGCCCACCCGCCAGCCGCGATTCTTACCTCAATATCCCTAATATAATTGCTGCTGCTGAGTTAACCAATGCCGATGCTATACACCCCGGTTACGGTTTCCTTTCAGAAAATGCTAAGTTTTCTGCCATTTGTGCCGAATACGGTATAAAATTCATAGGCGCTACAGCAGATCAAATAAACAAAATGGGCGATAAGGCTTCGGCCAAAGAAACAATGAAAAAAGCCGGCGTACCTATCGTTCCAGGTTCAGACGGTTTACTGTCTGACATCAAAACAGGTATTGCCATAGCCAATAAAATTGGCTACCCCATTATATTGAAAGCTACTGCCGGTGGTGGTGGCCGCGGGATGCGTATTGTTTGGAAAGACGAAGAATTTGAGAATGCATGGGATAGCGCACGTGCCGAATCAGGCGCAGCCTTTGGTAACGATGGCCTATACCTGGAGAAATACGTGCAGGATCCCCGCCACATTGAGATACAGGTTGTGGGCGACCAGTACGGTAAAGTTTGCCATTTATCTGAACGCGATTGCTCTATTCAGCGCCGCCACCAGAAACTGGTAGAAGAAGCCCCATCGCCTTTCATGACCGAGAAATTGCGTAAGAAAATGGGCGAGGCCGCTATAAAAGGTGCTAAAGCCGTTAAATATGAAGGTGCCGGTACGGTAGAGTTTTTGGTTGATAAAGACCGTAACTTCTACTTTATGGAAATGAACACCCGTATACAGGTAGAGCACCCGGTTACCGAAGAGGTAATCAATTTCGACCTGATAAAGGAGCAGATTAAAGTTGCTGCAGGTATCCCTATATCGGGTAAAAACTACGAGCCAACCATGTGCGCCATAGAGTGCCGCATTAACGCTGAAGACCCAGCAAATAACTTCCGCCCTTCGCCGGGTAAAATAACCAACTTCCATTCGCCAGGTGGTCATGGTGTACGTGTAGATACACATGTGTACAGCGGCTATGTGATCCCGCCGAATTACGATTCGATGATAGCCAAGGTTATCTGCATGGCCCAAACCCGAGAAGAAGCGCTGGCAACCATGGAGCGCGCGTTGAGCGAGTTCGTTATCGAAGGTATCAAAACCACCATTCCATTCCATTTAAAATTACTGAAAGATCCTAATTTCAGGGCCGGTAATTTTACCACCAAGTTTATGGAGACCTTTGAATATTAATATATAAAAACTTTTAAGGCCACATAAAACGTAAATAGCATTCCTGAACGTTAAGGAGTGATATTTGAAACAGATAATGAGCGATAACAAACTAATAAAGGCGATAAAAGAAAAAGGCCAGACGATGGAAGCCGAAATGTCATTTTTTGACCATTTGGAGGCTTTAAGATGGCACCTCATCCGGGCAGCTATTGCCATCGTCATATTCACTATTGGCGCGTTTTATTTTTACAGCTTTATATTCGATACCATTATTCTGGGCCCAAGCCGCACAGATTTTTGGACGTACCGTATGCTTTGCAAGCTGGGCGACCTGTTAGGGAAATCGGGTTTTTGCATCGATAAGATAAACATCAAGCTTATTAACACGGAGATGGCCGGGCAATTTACGCTGCAAATAAACTCTTGTTTGCTGATTGGCGTAATGCTGGGTTTCCCATACCTGTTGTACGAGATCTGGCTGTTTGTAAAACCCGCCCTGCACGAGAAAGAGCGTAAGGCTGCATCCGGTTTTGTGTTTTACGCCACCTTCCTGTTTGTGCTTGGTATCCTTTTTGGCTATTACGTAATTACGCCCGAGTCGATCAACTTTTTATCGGGGTTTACCGTTAGCGATAAGATCGAGAACTATTTCGATATCGATTCGTACCTGTCATCGGTAGCCACGCTAACACTAGCTACTGGCATAGTTTTCCAGCTACCGATATTGGTGTATATCTTATCCAGTCTGGGTATTTTAACTCCTAAGTTTATGCGTAGCGGCCGGCGGTATGCCGTAGTGGCTATTTTAGTTGTCTCGGCAGTAATTACCCCTACTCCCGATATGATGACCATGACCATCGTGAGCATCCCGCTGTTTATATTGTATGAGGTGGGTATAGTGGTTGCTGGTGTTGTAGAAAAGCGCAAGTTAAAACGCGCAGCAGAGTTGGATTTGTAAGCTTTTATGATAAAATTTACATAGCGATGGGTTTCAAGCTCATCGCTATTTTTTTGTCCGCGCCTACCGAATTAATTTGGGGTTCCCCCTGTTTAAACAATTCCGAAATCGAAAATCCGAAATCCCCCCTCCCTTTCTTCCTATCAAAAAATTTACGTAAGCCCTTGCATAAAAATTATACATTTGGATAATGAAAACAGGGTTAAAGATAGCCATTGGTGCAGACCACGCAGGCTTCGAATACAAGCAGGCCATATTGGGCATGTTTGATGATATTACATTCCAGGATTTTGGCACTTATTCCACAGAATCTGCCGATTATCCCGATTTTGCGCACGCCGTAGCTTCGGCTGTGGAAAGCGGCGATTTCGACTATGGCTTCCTGCTTTGCGGCAGCGCCAACGGGGTGGCCATGACGGCCAATAAGCACCAGGGCATCCGCGCAGCCATTTGCTGGAAAGAAGAAGTAGCTATCCCTGCCCGTACGCACAACGACGCCAACGTGCTGTGCATCCCCGCCCGCCACGTTACCTTAGACGAAGCAAAAACCATCATCGAAAGATTTTTGACCGAGGAATTCGAAGGTGGCCGCCATGCCCGCCGCGTAGACAAGATTAGCTGTTAAAACCATACATAAACGTAAAACTTAAATAAATGAAGAAAGTATCCTTATGGATTGCTGCCCTTGCTATTGCCTCTAGTGCATGCGCACAGCAGAATGCCACTGCCCTTAAATACGGCAAGTTGATTACAGCCAACGACGCTAAGAAGCACTTGAGCATTTTGGCATCAGATGATTTTGAAGGCCGCGAAACCGGCAAACCCGGTGCAGATAAAGCAGCCAATTACATAGCAAACGAGTTTAAGAAACTGGGCCTTGTAGCTCCCGTTAACGGCTCGTATTTTTTTGATGTGCCTTTAGCAGAAACCAAGCTTAACATAACGGCTTTTGCCATTAACGGGCAAACATTCAACAACGGCGATGATTTCTTTTTGAACGGCCTTTTTGCCGATAAGAGCATTAATGCTACAGATGTGGTTTTTGTTGGTTATGGTACCGAGGCAGAATTGGCCAATACCGATATAGCCGGCAAAGTAGTGCTTTGGATAAACGAAGATAAGCCTGAAGCAGGCAAAACGCCAAACACCAGCTACCGTATGAGCACCGCGCGTCAGGCCGTAGTTAAAGCCATACAAGCTAAGAACCCTGCTGCTATATTGGCTGCAAACGGCGAGCTTGGCCCATTACTGAAACGCTTTGGTAGCAGTGTACGAGGCGGGCGTTTGGCAATTAAGAAAGATGGCGGTGTTAAGCTTAACCCAACTGCAGCCGTTTTTAACGTTACCCTTGCCGTTGCCGATGCGGTTGTTAAGCCTACCGGCAAAAGCTATACCGATTTGAAGACGGCAGCAGCTACTGCAAGCCAAACTCAAGCTATCAAATCAACCGCAACCATTGCTTACGCAACCGAAAACAAAGATGTGAAGGCTGTTGACGTTCTGGGTTTTCTGCCCGGAAGCGATCCTAAGCTGAAGGATGAGGTTTTGATCTTCTCGGCTCACTACGATCATATTGGCCTGGTTACCACCCCTGGTGCTACCGATAAAGTAAATAACGGCGCCGATGATGATGGTAGTGGAACTACTGGTGTATTGGAAATTGCACAGGCATTTGCCAAAGCTAAGAAAGATGGCCATGGCCCGCGCCGCAGCGTACTGTTCCTGGCTAACGTTGGCGAAGAAAAAGGTCTGTTAGGTTCTGAATACTATACCGATCATCCGGTTTATCCGTTGGCTAACACCATTGCCGATTTGAATATTGATATGATTGGCCGCGTAGGCGAAGAATACATTGGTAAACCCGATTCTGCCAACTACGTGTACTCTATCGGCTCTAACATGCTTAGCTCGGATCTGAACAAGATTGGAGAGGATGCCAACAACACTTATACCCAAATGAAATTGGATTATAAGTATGATGACCCTAACGATCCTAACCGTTTCTACTACCGCAGCGATCATTACAACTTTGCCCGTTACAACGTGCCGATTATATTTTACTTTAATGGCGTACATGCCGATTACCATCAGCCCGGCGACGAGGTGAGTAAAATCAACTTCCCGCTGCTGGCAAAACGCTCACAACTGGCGTTTTATACCGGCTGGGAACTGGCTAACCGCGATAACCGCCCCGTTGTAGATAAAAAGCCTGTCGGCGGCGTGCGCTAAGGTTTCATAAATATTTTATCAGGAAGCGCCCGGCAAGGGCGCTTTTTTTATGGAGCATAGTACCGTCTTGTCTTGGGGCACCTAACGTATCGCGGCAAACCATCAACACCATTGAAAGTAACCGCTATGTGCCATCTACCATATTGGCACTAAAAATTGCCAAAGTGTTTGGCAAACCAGTTGAAGAAGTGTTTATATTAGAGGAAGAGGATTAAGTAACGGATAAAGAAATGAATGTCAAGATTTTTGATCAGGAATCAGCGCCGCGGGAGCCGAAAGGGTTTGCTCCGGAATTGTACATACCCAATGGGGTAAGCGATGTAAGCTTTTACGAGAAAGCATTCGGCGCCGTAGAACTGCGGCGTTTTGGCAACGACGATGGAACCATCCATGTTTCGGAGTTTATGATTGGAGATGCGATGTTTCACCTGCACGAGCAAACGCAGCATTCAGGCGGATTAAGTCCCGCTGGTGTCACCACGGTGCTTATCGGGCTTTTTGTAGATGATGTGCATGCAGTAGTGGCGCAGGCGGTAGCGGAAGGCGCAAAAATTGCCTCGCTGGTACAGGATTACGATTATGGCTACCGGCAGGGCTCCATTATTGATCCATTTGGGCACCAGTGGCAAATACAGAAAGCGATTGCCCCCCAACCCCCTGAAGGGGGAGCTTCCGAAAGCATTTAATTCAATTAGAAAACAAGCAATAAACCAATGGCAAATCAGGAACCCATTTTCGGGCACGGAAAAATCTGTTATGTAGAGATACCTGCGCTAGATATAGCGCAGGCAATATCCTTCTATCAATCGGTATTCGGCTGGGAGATACGCAGCGACGAGCAGGGCAACGCCAATTTCGACGATGGCACGGGCGGCGTAAGCGGCATATGGTATAAGGTAAATGAACCGGTTACAACAATGGGCATGCGCGTATCTATTATGGTTGATGATGCGCAGAAGACCCTAAAAGATATCGTAGCGGCAGGCGGAACGGTTGTTGAGCCGTTTGATGCTGATTCCGGAATCCCTATTGCCCGTTTTGCCGACCCATCAGGTAATGTGTGGACGATTTACCAGCATGGAGGATAGGCTCAGAGACAAGACTGTCAGATGCAAGAGTCAAGAAAGGGCTCGCAAAAAGTACCTTGGCTCTTGATTCTAAAGTCTTGCTTCTCTTACCTATCTTTAGGGCAAATGTTACTACCCCGCATCTGCAAAATAATTGGCCGGATACTTTGGTTCCCCGCATTGGTATTGGCCGCAATGGTGCAATTAAGGCACTACGTTATCCCTTTCCTGGATTTTCATAAACCCGCTGGCAGGGTAAGCATATTTGTAGACCGCGGCTACGATTACTCTGACGAAGTAACAACCACTTTGTTTGTATTGACTTTGGTTTTTTTGGCCTTCGGGAAACGTAAGGACGAGAACGCATTGATAAGTAAAATAAGGCAATATGCATTTTACTGGGCGGCCAGTATCACCTGGGCCACAACTGCAATGTATTTTATCTTGATGAACTTCTTCGATTTCATCGCCCCCTCGCGCTTATTCGACCTTTTCGTCATCTTAGGGAATTTATTCATCGTGTATAATTTCCTGGTACCGATCATTGTTTTTTTCCCTGTATTTTGGTATTTGAGGAGCACAATTAAGCATGGGGATCAACTAAAGCCGGTTTATTTGGTACGCAGTCCTGCGATAAACATCCTTGGCAAATGCGCTACTTTGCTATTTATGTTGGTTGGTATCATAACAGGCTTATTCTTTACATCAAACAATAGCTACCCCGTTATATTTACGCTCTTTCCGTTGGTAATTGCGCTATGGGTATGCGCAAAAGAACCGCATGAAGATAAAGCGTTATTTGCCACCAGGCTGAACGCAGTACAGTTAAGCATATTTGTTCATTACCTTTTGTTTATCTTGGTCTATTGGGTGGTTTACGGGTGGGATTATGCCGATGTGCTGGGCTGCAGCGTGGTCTCGAGTCAACTTATTTTTTTGGTTGTGTTTTTTTGGATGAGGTACAAAGCCCCCAAAATGGTTACTGAAGATTCGGTTGAATAGGCCACTTAGCCCGCTTCATCTGCACACCTGAAATCTGCATATCTGCACATCAATGTCGTTTACTTAAGGAAGCCCCGGCCCCATCGGGGCCAAATGTCGGTAGCAAACAAGCAAAAACCACCTTTGTGCCGTAGGTACAATACTGGCGATGTAGCATACCTATGGCATGCGAGTAGCAGATTATCGATTAGCTACCGACCTTTTGCACCTATGGCGCACTTCGAAATGGCTTAAGTAAACGACATTGATCTGCACATCTGCCAAAACGCTATCTTTGCAGCATGCGTTTTGATATCATATCTGTATTGCCGGGCTTGCTGGAAAGCCCCTTTGCCCACTCTATTTTGCAGCGTGCCCAAAAAAAGGGTATAGCCGAAATTGTGGTGCACAACCTGCGCGATTATGCCCCCGGCAAACAAAAAAGCGTAGATGATTACCCTTACGGTGGCGGCAGTGGCATGGTAATGACCATACCGCCCTTTGCTGCCTGTATCGAAAAGCTGAAATCTGAGCGGGAGTATGACGAGGTCATCTTCATGTCGCCCGATGGCGAAACGCTCAACCAGAGAATAGCCAACCAGCTTTCTATTAAAGGGAACATCATTATCCTTTGCGGCCATTATAAAGGCATCGACCAACGCATCCGCGACATCTTCGTTACCCGCGAGATTTCCATAGGCGATTACGTACTCTCTGGCGGAGAACTGCCCGCAGCCGTATTGGTTGATGCCGTAGTGCGGTTGATACCCGGCGTATTGTCCGACGAAACCTCCGCCCTGTCAGATTCTTTCCAGAACGACTTGCTGGATGCCCCGGTTTACACCCGCCCCGCCGACTGGAACGGCCACAAGGTACCGGATATACTGCTGAGCGGCGATACCCCAAAGGTAGAGCAATGGCGCTTTGAACAGGCTGTAGAGCGCACTAAACAGAGAAGGCCGGATTTGTTGGAATAAGGAGCCCTCATTAATGATGGCAACACGTGAGTTTTAATGAAAACCTGCAAAAACCGCAATAAACCGGTAAGACCAAGTGCGAACTTAGGTTTAAAGTAAGCAGCGATTAGGTAAATGGATGCCAGCTATTTAACCATTCTCCTACTTAACTCAATCAACCACTCACCCCACACAATTGTGCATAAAACATAAAATGTGGAAATTTTTAAAACATACTTTTTTATTTCAAATAAAATCCCTATTATTGCACTCCGATTTTTACGGGTTAAAAGTCGCTTTAAAGGCTAGAAATCATGGATTTAGTAAAATTTGTAGAAGAGCAATCAGTAGTTAAGAATCAATTTCCCGCTTTTAAAGCCGGTGATACTGTTAGCGTATATTATAAAATTAAAGAAGGTGCAAAAGAACGTATCCAGCTTTACCAAGGTGTTGTTTTACAGCGCAATAGCGTTGGCAACAGCGAAACTTTTACCGTGCGTAAAGTTTCTAATGGTATAGGCGTTGAGCGTATATTCCCATACAATTCACCAAACATTGATAAAATTGAAGTGAACAGCGTTGGTAAAGTTCGCCGTGCCAAATTGTACTACCTGCGTGCCCTTACAGGTAAAGCAGCCCGTATCAAATCAAAAAGAGTTTAATTTACATTTTTGTATATTAAAGCCTTTCTGCATATTGCAGAGAGGCTTTTTTTGTTACCCTACGGCTTGCTGATGAAACACTTGTTGATCTTGTTTGCTTTTTTTACCGCTGTCACCGTCCATGGCCAAAACCTTACCGGCAAATGGCTGGGCGAGCTGCCGCAAGATAACAAGGACGTTAAATTTAAGCTGGAGATGGACCTGGTGCAAACCGGCAAAACGCTCACGGGCACATCTACTTTCAGCACGGTGGATAACCATAAGGTTGTTTTTGCCCTGCAAGGCACTATAGATGGCAACAAGGTTACGCTGGAAGAATACAAAGGCGTTAGCTGCGATTGTGAAAGCGGCCACTATGAGTTTTGCCTCAAGAAAATGAAAGGTACTTTTACGGTAGACTCGCTCAGCACGCTCTTCGTAATAGATGGCACCTGGAGCAGCGACCGCTCTTTTAATGGGAAAGCCTACCTTACAAGTACTTGCGTGCCCGGCCGGTTTACCATAGTGAGGCCAGCCTTCATACGCCCGCTAGATGGGTATTACCGTAAAACCAATATACCCAATTCTACCAAAACTACCACCTATGCCGCCGTGCATGAGCGCGATGTGGTATTTGCCAAGCGCGTATGGCGTGAGATTGACCTGCGCGAGAAGATGAACCAATACCTGGCATCGCCCAAGCGTAGGTTGATAGATGTGATCTTAGCGGGCATTGATAACCGCGATATTGCGGCTTATGACCCGCGTTCTACAAAGAACGACCGCAACGGCGATAGTTTTGCTACACGCCTTACTGTGGAACAGGCACGCGGCATGCTGGCAGATAGCACCGTAATTGATATCGTTGATAGTAAGACAGGCGACAAAACCGGCTCGAAATTGGTAGCCGGCGAATTTAACCCCGATAATGTGGTTAAATTCCGGATTAAGGAAGATTGGCTGTACGATAAGCAACGTGGTATTTTTGAGCCGCGCATCATCGGCATAGCTCCACTGATAAAAGTAAAAATAGCGGGTAATGTAAGCAACACCGAATACCAGCCAGCGTTTTGGATATACTTCCCTGAGGCGCGCCCCCTGCTGGCAACCAAAGAAGCGATAAGGCGCGATAACGACGCAACAGGCTTAAGTTTCGACGATGTTTTTATGAAAAGGCTGTTTAATAGCTATGTGGTAAAACAGTCTAACGACCGCGACGAGCGTATACGCGACTATTCCCAAGGCATAGATAAGCTTTACGAGGCCGAAAGGCAGAAACTGAACCTGATGGGTTGGGAATTGGGTTTGTGGCAATATTAAGGTTTGGTTAACAAACGCCAGGGCTCGCGCACAATCTGTCGCGCGCTTCAATTATCTTTTAATAATATTAATCCTCTCTTAAACAGTTTCGCGGATAATTAAGCGGCAACCACTTGTTTGTTAATAACTTATGTTTTGCTACCTTAGGCGTACCTTATTATGATGCGTCTACTCTTTTTATTTGCGATGCTTTTTATTGCCGGCATTATCCGGGCTCAAATTAAACCCCCTACCCTTACCGCACCCATGGCCGATACTGCTGTCATCAGGAAGGGGGTTACGCAGCCTCAGGACGGCTATTACAAAAAAGCTGTCACATTTAAACCGACGGAATTAAAGCCCCTGCCGAATGTGCGTGAAGCCGATGTGCTTTATGCCAAACGTGTTTGGCGGGAAATAGATACCCGCGAGAAGATGAACCGGTATATGAATTCGCCTAAGCAGCGCCTGATCGATATTTTGATGAAAGCTATAGATGCCGGCACCTTAACGGCCTACGATGCCCAAAGCGCACCAAATAACATCAACGGCGACGGCTTTGCCAATCCGCTAAGCCCAATTCAGGCACGTAGGAAAATGGCCGATAGCACTGTGGTTGATATTATCGATAATAAAACGGGCGATAAAACAGGCTCAAAGGTAGTAGCCGGTGAATTTAACCCGGATAGTGTTGTTAAATTCCGCGTTAAAGAGGATTGGGTTTTCGAGAAACAACGCGCCGTTTACGTTTTGCGTATTATTGGTATTGCCCCTATGGTAAAAGTAAATGTCGCAGGCATCAATACAACCTATCAACCCGCCTTTTGGATAAATTTTGAGCAGGCAAAAAAATTATTAGCCAATACCGAGGTGTTTGATGCCAATAACAACGCTACAGGCTTAAGCTATGCCGATGTGTTTTTTAAGCGCTTGTTTACCAGCTACATCATCAAACAATCTAACGATAAGGATGAACGAATCCGCAATTATGCCCAGGGTATAGACAACATCTACGAATCGGACAGGATAAAGAAAAGATTAATGGACTGGGAGATTGATGTTTGGGTGTATTAAGGTTGGTGAGTAGTTTATTGGGTGAGTGGTTCTTATTTGCAACACTTAACAACTTATAAAAAAGGTTCGCAAGATTATCGCTGCGAACCTTTTTTTATATCAGGCAAGCAAGAAACTACTTACCAAATCAACCATTCACCGCTCACTATTTCTTAACCTTTGCAAATTTCTCTTTAGGGGCTGTTTTTGCTTTGCGGGTGCTAGCTCTTCTGGGTTTAGCTTCGTGCTCTACAATCATGGTTGGCTCGCCATGCTCGTCAGATAAGGGAGCTTTAGATGGTTGGGTAAAATCCGGTATCTCCATATCATCAGGTACATCGTCAATATCAACAAATTTGCCAACGCTTGGCAGTTCGGCCAATACGGTACGGCCCCCTTTAACAACCTCGTTTATAGATACGTTTATCTTGGCGTTAAGCGGCAAAAAGATATCCACCCTCGAACCAAACTTAATAAAACCGAACTGGTGCCCTTGTTGCACCAGATCGCCCTCTTTTACATACCATACAATGCGGCGGGCTAATGCGCCGGCAATCTGGCGGAACAATACGGCAACGCCTTCGCTGTTTTCGGTAACAACAGTAGTGCGTTCGTTCTCGGTAGACGATTTTGGGTGCCAGGCCACCAGGTATTTACCCGGGTGGTATTTAAAGTATTTTACGATACCGCTTATTGGGTTGCGGTTGATGTGCACATTCACCGGCGACATAAATACCGATACCTGGATGCGTTTATCTTTAAAATATTCGGTTTCTACGGTTTCTTCTATAACCACTACCTTGCCATCGGCGGGGCAAAGCACTTCGGTTTCCTCGGCATTAAGTGCCAGCACCGGGCTGCGGAAAAACTGCAGGATAATAAAAAACAGCATGGCCGATAGGATGTACACTATCCAACGCAGCGTATTGGCTTCGGGGTAGTAAAATTGAATAGCAGCGTTTACAACCGCGATGAACAGTATGCACAAGGCTATGGAGGTGTATCCTTCTTTATGGATAGTCATAGGAGCTTATAAAGGGGTTAATAAATTATTACAAAACTAAACATTTACAGCGAAGTACAGATAGGTATATACAACCGGCGCGGCAATTAAAAAGCCGTCGAACCTATCGAGCAGGCCGCCGTGACCCGGCAGTATGCCGCCCGAATCTTTGATGTTGATGCTGCGCTTGAACATCGATTCTACCAAATCGCCCAGTGTGCCGAAGCAGCTGATGATGATGGCTATTGAAACCCATTGGTTCCAGGGGAGGTCTTTAAAATACAGGCTGATGATGAAACCTACCAACGCGGCAATCAACACCCCGCCAATGAAACCCTCCCAGGTTTTCTTGGGCGAGTGCCGCTCGAACAATTTGGTACGGCCAATGGCACGGCCAACCAGATAGGCACCGGTATCGTTACTCCAAAGCATCAGCAAAAAACCCAGCGGGATGTGCAAGCTATGCACACCTGTTGAGCCGGGCAGCTTTACATAAGCCAATGCAATAAAAAAGCTAA
The DNA here is from genome assembly GCF_004519315.1 of Mucilaginibacter psychrotolerans. Lineage (GTDB taxonomy): Bacteria > Bacteroidota > Bacteroidia > Sphingobacteriales > Sphingobacteriaceae > Mucilaginibacter > Mucilaginibacter psychrotolerans. The sequence continues at coordinate 138,676 of NZ_SOZE01000002.1, read as the reverse complement.
AGGGGATGCATATGAGTACAATACCTAGGATGGTATAAGCTATGTTAGTGAACGGCGATGCATCTATTTTAAAAAGCTCATGAATGAATATGGCGCTAACAGAGATCGGTAAAAGAAACAGCAGCCTATGGCCCCAAACCAATGTGGTTTCTGTTGCAGGCAATACCGAAAGGCTGGAGTAATTAATAAGCGCAAAGCCCGAGAATACTAATATTGCCGTTATAAATCCGGCTAATCTGTTGGGTTGTATGCCGCTTTTGATGTTGAGCCCATAAAACTCGTGCAGGCAAAGCAAGCAAAGTAAAAGGTAAAATCCGCCGAAAACATAATCGCTCAGCATAACCGAGCCTAACATTACAATAATAAAAAAGAAGCCTGTGATGGCGCGTGTCTTCATAAGTTCAATTGGTTCAAAATCATGATCTCGAGGGCGGTGCTAAAGTCTTTCTGGTGAATGTAAACTTCGATATCCCCAAAATCATGGTGCGATGATGCCTGCCGGTTGAGTAATACGGCATCGATATGGTGGCCGGTAAGCATTTGCTTAACAATTTCTGATTGATAAAAATTGGAGGATGTAAAAATTTTAACCCAGTTCTTCTCCATTAATAATTGCTGGCTGCTTTTTGCCCGATGCGATGCTTTTATAAACTAAAAGCAAAATTATAATAATTATTGCGCTAAATATATAGCCTCCGTAAGTAAATGTGTGCGTATCATCGGGGTTTATAGCAATCTTTTTCTGTTGGTACAAATAGGTTACAACTACAGCTGTAGCATTATTAATAAAATGAGCCCAAACGCCCGGCCAAATGCTACCACTCCAGACAACAAAATAACCAAATAGCCCACCTAGTAACAACCTGGGTAAAAAGCCATAAAACTCCATATGGAAGGCGCTGAATATAGCTGCTGTTATCCAAACTGCGGCGTGCGTATTTTTTGTAATGCGTAGCATAATGGTTTGCAATACACCACGAAACATAAACTCTTCTGCAATCGCCGTAAGCAAACCTACCAGTAATACGTTTTTCAGCATGTCTGCCACGGTATCCATTTTTAAAATGGCGTTAGTCATCATTTCGGCCTGCCTTTCACTTGATTTCATCCAATTTTCCAGCCAGTTTAGCCATTTTGGTAGCACCATTTGCTGGTTAATATTACTTAAGCCCTCTATTACAGGCGCAGAGGTCATCATAGTAAAAAAAACTACAATCAAGAGTAACCAATGAAACTGAAATTCCGGTTTAAGATATGCGGCTGTGTTTTTTACGGTAACGCGTGCAAAAAATAGGGGAGCCAAAAAAATGGGTAATGTCATGGTGACTATTTGCAGCAGATAAAGTGCAGATGCTGTGCCCGGCACTGTAAAATCAGATTCAGAGAGGGCGTGTACCAAGCCAGATGGATACAAAACCTCGAGCAGAATAATGCCCATTACATTACAAGCAACAAAAATACCGATAAACACCAGCGCAAAATACAAGAGCTGTTTGCGCGGCGAGAGCTGATTTTCAGTGCCTTTTAACATTTAGCGTAATTTTTGTAAATTTGCAACTAATATAAACCATGGCGGTACAAATAGGAAATATAGATTTAGGGGACTTCCCGCTGCTGCTGGCACCAATGGAAGACGTGAGCGATCCGCCTTTCCGTTACGTATGCAAGCAAAACGGCGCGGATATGATGTACACGGAGTTTATTTCTTCGGAGGGTTTGATACGCGATGCCGCAAAAAGCCGGCAGAAGCTGGATATATTCGAGTACGAACGCCCCATAGGTATACAGATCTTCGGCAGCGATATCGACCATATGCGCGAAGCTACCGAGATAGCCACCCAGGCTGGTCCCGACCTGATGGACATCAACTACGGTTGCCCTGTAAAGCAGGTAGCCTGCCGCGGTGCTGGTGCAAGCCTTTTGCAGGATATTGACAAGATGGTGGCCATGACCAAAGCGGTTGTGAATGCTACCCATTTACCCGTAACGGTTAAAACCCGCTTGGGCTGGGACGATAACACCAAGAACGTTTACGAAGTTGCCGAACGTTTACAGGATGTAGGCATAAAAGCACTCACCATACATGGCCGTACCCGCGCACAGATGTACAAAGGCGTGGCCGACTGGAGCCTGATACATTCCATCAAGAAAAATCCGCGCATCAAAATACCCATTTTTGGGAACGGCGACATCGATTCGCCCGAAAAGGCTGCCGAATGGCGCATGCAGTATGAGGTGGATGGTATGATGATTGGCCGTGCGGCTATTGGATATCCATGGATATTCCGCGAGATAAAGCATTATTTTGCAACAGGCGAACATTTGGATAAGCCAACCATTGTCGAACGTATTGAGGTTTGCAAAACCCACCTGCAAAAAAGCATGGAATGGAAAGGCCCTCGCACCGGCATTTTTGAGATGCGGCGCCACTATAGCAACTATTTTAAAGGAGTGCCCGATTTTAAGGAACACCGGATGAAACTTGTTACCGCCGCCACCGTAGAAGAGATTATGGATATATTAGCCGAGGTAGATAAAAAATATGCCTTTGAAATGGCGTAATATTTGTTGCGATGCTATATATTTGAATTAAAAGAGATTAAGAAGCAATGGCTACTACTATAACTGAAGGTGTTAAGGTTTCAGTTGAAACAATTTACCAGCCCGAATATTCAAACCCGGCTAATGATCACTTTATGTTTGCCTACCGGGTAATCATAGAGAACATGGGCAATTATGCCGTGCGCTTACTCAGCCGCCACTGGTATATTTTCGATTCTAACGGCGCCAAACGCGAGGTAGAGGGCGAAGGCGTAGTAGGTCAGCAACCCATTATTGAACCCGGTAACTCCCACGAATATGTATCGGGCTGCAACCTCAAAACCGATATGGGCAGCATGAAAGGCGAATACCAAATGGAACGCCTGCTGGATAGTTCTCTCTTCAATGTACAAATCCCCGAGTTTTATTTGATAGCGCCGTATAGGTATAATTAAGAGAGCGTCAAGAAATAAGAGTCAAGAGCCAAGATAAATAGTATAGAAGGCCAGCTTTATATAAGAAGCGGGCCTTTTTTTATCTCTTGACTCTTGACTCTGGTGTCTTGTTTCTTGGCTCTTGATTCTAAATTCTTATTTCTGCCCCGCCTTAATCACTCCGCCGGTTTTATTGTATCCAAAACCTTTGATTACGATTTCGTTTTTGGCGGCATCGTGGCTTAGCTTTACCCAGCCGTAACGCACCTGCCCGGCAATTTTGAATTGGATGCCCAGGTATTTGTCGGTTTTGTTTACCCACAATCCATATTGATCTTTACCAGCACTGGTTTCCGATACGCCAAGGATGAAACCCTTCTGGCCAATTTCGGTCCACTTACCGTTATTGGCAGCCGTTGTTTCGATGGTTTGGCCATCTTCGAACGGATAGGTGTACAGCGCATTGATAACCAACTCCGGCCCTTTCTGCACGAATACTTTATTGCCGCTGCCGCTTTTGGTGGTGGCCAGTAAGTAAAGGTATGGCTTATCGTTTTCTTCAAGCAGTACGCTCGAGAAAGTAAAGTCGGTTGTGCCATCGGCATCTACATCTAAAAACAAGGGCTTATTATAGCCTAAGGTTTTATTGAGTTTGCGATAAGCAAAGCCATCGGTAACGGGCTCATCAGCAGATGGGGCATCACCATTGTCGGGTGTAGTGCCCACTGGTAACTCGGGTATTACTACAACACCGCCGGGTAATTGCTTAACAGGCTGGTTAGTATCTGAATTATCTTTTTTGCAAGCCTGCGTAAGCATGGCTACGCAAAGAGCTGATAGTAAATATTTTTTCATAGTACCACCATGACGGAGAGCAACTATGAAGCGTTACAATTAGAACAAAAAAAAGCGCACCAACTTAATAGGCGCGCTCATGTCCTGGTTCTTTAATCTTGTCGTCTAGCTTCTGCTTTAGTTCCTTCTGTTCACCAAAAACGAAGCGTAATAAACTAAGGTGGCTAATGAGCCAACGGCGGCGACGACGTAGGTCATGGCGGCCCACCAAAGCGCATCTTTCGCCTGCGCCTGCTCGTTGCTGGTTTGCACTACGGTGTAGTTATTGTTCAGCCAGGCCAACGCGCGATTGCTGGCATCGAATTCTACCGGCAGCGTAACAAAGCTAAACAGCGTTACCAATGCAAGTGCACCAACACCAATGGCCAATACAAATGTACTGTGGATGAATATCATCAGCATAACGCCAATCATCAGCGCCCATTGCGTGAGGTTAGAGGCCACGTTGACTACCGGTACCAATGAAGAGCGCAGGTTTAGCCAGGCGTACGCCTTAGCATGCTGTACGGCGTGGCCACACTCGTGTGCGGCGACAGCGGCGGCGGCTACGCTGCGGCTGTAATATACGTCGGGACTAAGGTTAACCGTTTTGTTGGCGGGGTTGTAATGATCGGTAAGCTGACCTTCTACCGAAATTACGCGCACATCGTAAATGCCATGGTCGCGCAGCATTTTTTCGGCTACCTCCTGCCCGGATAAGCCTGAGAGCAGTGGCATCTCGGCGTATTGCCTGAATTTACTTTTAAAGCGCATCTGCACCAAAAAACTCACCAGGGCTATCACAATCATCAATAACCAGGCAGAGCCAGGGTTGATGAATAATAGTATATGATTTAATTGAAACATCGTATGATTGATTTTTATATAATGGGTATTTCAAAAAGTATTCCATATTACGCAGGAAATCACGATGCAGACCTTACTTTTGAGTTTGGAACCGAACTTTTCATACTGGGAACGCACTGCGTTCATAGATAATGCCGACGTGATAATCATCGGTAGCGGCATCGTGGGCCTAAGCGCGGCCCTGCACCTCAAAACCCGCGAACCCAACTTAAAGGTGCTTGTGCTGGAGCGGGGCTTCCTGCCCAGCGGTGCTAGCACAAAAAACGCCGGTTTTGCCTGTTTCGGCACCGTTTCCGAGCAATTGTCGGCCTTAAAGCACTCTTCCGAAGACGAAGTTGCGCGTTTGGTTAATCACAAATGGCGCGGCTTGCAGCGCCTGCGGCAAAACCTGGGCGATGCTAATATCGATTACCACCAGCATGGCGGTCACGAATTGTTTATGCTGGGCGAAGAGCGTCATGCCGACGAGTGCATAGAACAGATTGATTACCTTAATAAATTATTGAAGAACGCCATAGGTGAGCATGACATTTATGCAGTATCCAATGAAAAAATTGCAGCTTTTGGCTTGGCTAAGGTAAGCCGTATGATATACAACCCCTTCGAAGGGCAGATACATACCGGTAAAATGATGCGAACCCTGTTGAATAAGGTATATCAAAATGATGTACTGGTACTGAACGGCTGCGAAATTACCTCGGTTACAGAGGAGGATAACCATGTCCGGCTGGAAACTTCTGTAGGTGCATTTAAGGCGGGTAAAGTAATATTGGCAACCAACGCTTTTGCCAAAAGCTTTTTTCCCGATCTGGACGTAGTGCCAGGCCGCGGGCAGGTATTGGTGACCAAACCCATCTCAGGTTTAAGATTGCAGGGGACTTATCATTTCAACGAAGGGTATTATTATTTCCGCAATATCGATTGTAGGGTACTTTTTGGCGGCGGCCGCAACCTTGATTTCGCTGCTGAAGAAACTGCCGAATTCGGGCATAGCGATGCCGTCAAGCAAAGCCTCATCCATTACCTTAACGAGGTTATTCTCCCCGGACAGAATGCTGAAATTGATTATTGGTGGAGCGGTATCATGGGCTTCGGCGAAGATATTAGCCCCATCGTAAAACAGATAGAGCCTGGTATTTATTGCGCCGTGCGCTGCAACGGCATGGGGGTGGCCATGGGTAGTTTGGTGGGCGAAGAAGTGGCGGATTTGGTGTTGAGAGGTTGAAATAGTTTAAAGGTAAAAAATTAATCGTAGATTAGGGTATTAAATCGTTAGCCATGACATACGCAGTACATCCAATAACTGAAGCACAGGAAAAGGCGGTAAGAGCTGTTTTAGAAGCGATGCAAATACCTTTTGAGGAAGAACCAGATTTGGATAGGACTTACGATGCTGAGTTTATGGCTAAAATTGATGAGAGCCGTAAGCAAGCAAGGGAAGGAAAAGGCACCATAATCAAAACAGAGGATTTGTGGAAGTAAGGTATATGGATAAGGCATTAGCCGACCTTATCTACTGGAAAAAGAGCGGCAATATCCAGGCGCAGAAAAAAATAACACAATTAATTCAGGCAATTCAAGAAAACCCATTCACGGGTATTGGCCAGCCCGAAGAATTAAAATATAATTGGGCTGGGTTATGGTCGAGGAGGATTAATTTGGAACACAGGATTATTTACGAGGTGCTCGACGACTCAATAATAGTTCACTCCTTACGGGGCCATTACTGAAGAATTCGTTGATATTTATTTTGATGCCCTTGCCGGCAGCAATAGCTATATCTGCCAGTTCAATTCGCGCTATCATTGCCGGAGATGCGTTTATATAGTCTGTTTCAGTGGTTTTAATATTTTTCATGTCAAAAATTAAAATAGATCCCTAATTAAAACAAGGCCACCAATCTTTCCAAAGCCATCCCGCGTGAACCTTTTATTAGCACAGTAGCATTGGTGATAGGGTTCCTTTTCAACCCAACCATCGCATCTTCGGCGGTTAGATAGAATGTTGGCTTATCAGCAGTTAGTGACTCATCAGCGGTAGGAGAAACGGAGGCAAAATCTTTCCCGATGAAGATCCTTTCATTCACATTTGCTTCTCTTGCTTTCTGGAGTACGGCGGCATGTTCCGCAGCTGATTCATCGCCCATTTCGAACATATCCCCCAATATCAGCACTTTATGGCCGCTCTGCATCTTATCCATATTTTCGATGGCTACAAACATGCTGCTGGGGTTGGCGTTATAAAAATCACAGATGAGCGTGTTGTTTGCTGTGTGCAATATTTGCGAGCGGTTGTTCTTTGGTTCGTAGCCCGCTACGCCTGCGTTTATCTCTTCCGGCGAAAGCCCGAAAGTTGAGCCGACTGCTATAGCCACCAAAATATTATCCAGGTTATAGGCACCTGTTAAGTGGGTAGCTACAGTGTAGGTACCGCCCTCTAAATTATCTTTCCACTCCAAAATCAGCAATGGCGAGCTATCCAGCAGCTTGCCGCTTACGATATTGTCCGAATGATCGTTCTTACCGTAATAAATTACGCTGCTAAGCCCGCGTTCATCTTTCATAGCCATTAAAACAGCATCATCGCTATTAATAAAGGCAACGCCATTGTGCTTTTCAAAAGCATCCCCTTCAGGGGGCTGTGGGGTTAAATAATCATACATCTCGCCCTTACCTTTTTTAACACCTTCCACACCGCCGAAACCTTCCAGGTGCGCCTTGCCCACATTGGTAATGAGCCCGTGCGAGGGTTGGGCAATGCTGCAAAGCAGCGCAATCTCGCGTTGGTGATTCGCCCCCATTTCTATCACCGCCATTTCGTGCTCTGCCGTAATTTTAAGCAGGGTTAATGGCACGCCAATGTGGTTATTGAGGTTGCCTTCTGTGGCAAGTGTATTGAAACGTTGCGACAATACCGCGTTGATAAGCTCCTTGGTGGTCGTTTTGCCATTGGTGCCGGTAAGGCCGATAATCGGGATGTGCAATTGTCTGCGGTGATGAGTGGCGAGTTCTTGAAGGGCTGTCAAGCCATCGGCTACCAGAATGTATTTTTGGCCAAGTGCATATGCCGGGTTATCTATAATGGCGTATGCAGCACCCGCCTCTATCGCTTTTTCGGCAAAGGTATTGGCATCAAACTTATCGCCTTTTAGGGCAAAGAATAGGCTGCCGGGCGCAATTTTACGCGTATCGGTACTGATTACAGGGTGCTGCAGGTAAAGTTGGTAAATGTCTTCTGTAGTGGCCATGGTTGCAATATTAATCCCAGATATCCGGGCGTTCAATATTAAGGATTCTTAATTATGAGAGCAAATTGCCGGCGTGTACGCTTTCGTGATAAGCAATCCGCAGCAAATAATCACCCAGTTTGCGCCGTTGGTTCCGTTCCTCGCGGTTGATTTCTATCCCGGCCAAATCCTGCGCCGAATAATTGCGAAGGCCCTGTATAAATTGCTGGTGATAGCTTGTAGAAAACGCTATTTCATCTGCGATAGTAGTAAACGGCCTGCCCTCCCAGGGCGAAACAAATTCCTCGCCTAAATTGCCGCCATTTTGTACGATAATGCTGTAGATGTATTCCGACTCCAGCATATGTCGCACCATTTCAATGATCGACATGGCTTCCTCATCGGGCTTCCAGTGTATCACATCGGCAGGTATGCTCTCCATCAGCAAAATACTGCGGCGGCGCACCTCTTCAGCATTCAGGATAATCAGTTTTGCAGCTGTCATCTTAATTGTTATTTACTTTGCCGGTTTAGCCAGGCAATTACTGCCCGTATCTCGCCGTAGGTATAATCCTCGCCTAAAATCTCTTTCAACGGCGCCAATCGTTCATTGCCATATTTTTCAACCGCATCTTTTATCGCCGGTATCTTCTCCTCTTTAACAAACGTAAATACATCCAGTTCTCCGCTTTGTACAAAAACACTTAAGTGCCCTTCGATAGTGGTGGCTGCCAGGCTGCGTAACTGCGCAATATCGGTTACCGAAAGCCCTTGCTTAAACAATGCCAGCGATGCTTTTGCGGTTTCTGATATCTGTTCTTTTTTAGGTTTGCGCTCGCGTTTTGGTGTTTTCTGGCCAATGCGCGATTCAAGTTTCTTTTGCGTGCAATATTGCGTAACCAAAGCCAAAAACTCACGCCCGTATCGCGCCAGCTTAATATCGCCGAAGCCGGATATCTGCCGCAATTCCTCCAGCTTTTGGGGTAGGTAAGTGGCAATTTCCAATAAACTAGGGTCAGATAAAATAATATCAGGAGGCAGGTTTTCCATTACAGCAATCTCCTGGCGTTTTTTGCGCAGGGCGTTGAGTAAATCAGCCTCGAAATCCAGCGGAGCAATCTCTTTCTCGTCGGTAGTTTGCGAGGAAATGAGCTCTACCTTCTGCAGGCCCTTTAATGCCAGTTCGCTTTTTGCCGTCAGCTTCAGCGATGCATAGGCATCATCGGTAACGCGCAGGTAACCCATAGCAATTAATTCGCGCAGGTAACGCTGCCAGTCGGCTTTGCTGATATCTGCGCCTGCGCCATAAGTTTTCAATTCTTTATGCTCGGGCCATATTTTTTCACTGCGTGACCCGCGCAGGAAATCAACGATATACGTAACCCCAAAACGTTCTTTGAGCCGTGTTACCGCCGAAAGGGCCTTTTGCGCGATGAGCGTGCCATCAAATTTCACGAATTCGCTCAGGCAGTAATCGCAGGAGCCGCATGTATCGGGGAAGGCCTCATCGAAATACTGCATTAGGTACTGGCGGCGGCAGGCATGCAGCTGGCAATAACCAACCATATCGTCCAGCTTCTTCAGCATAATGGCGCTTTGCTCAGCATTATTCTCCACGGTAGCAAATTTGCGCAGCTTGATAGCATCGCCCGGCGAGTAAAGCAACAGGGCATCCGATGGGAGGCCGTCGCGCCCCGCGCGACCGGTTTCCTGGTAATAACCTTCGATGTTTTTGGGCAGATCCATATGCACCACATACCGCACGTTCGATTTATTGATACCCATGCCAAATGCTATCGTCGCAACGATAATCTTTACATCATCCCGAAGGAATGCTTCCTGATTTTTGGCTTTTTTGTCGTTGGTTAAACCCGCATGATATGCCTCGGCAGCAAAGCCCTCGTCTTTTAAATTATCCGCTAATAACTCTGTAGACTTACGCGAAAGGCAGTAGATAATGCCCGACTCTTCTTTGCGCTGGCCTAAAAAATTGATGAGCTGGTTAAAGCTGTTGTTTTTTGGATTGACACGGTAGGTAATATTCTCGCGGTTGAACGAGGAGATAAACACCGCCGGTTTGTGCAGGTTCAGTTTATCCAGGATGTCTTTTTGGGTGAGTTTATCGGCGGTTGCGGTCAAAGCGATTACCGGCACGCCTGGGAATTCGTTCTTTAAACCCGCCAGCATGAGGTATTCGGGCCGGAAATCGTGCCCCCATTGCGATATGCAGTGCGCCTCGTCGATAGCTATCTGCACCACCTCCAGTGTTTTCAGGAAGGTCATCAGGCGGTCATCCTTCCCGAATAAACGCTCAGGGGCAACGTATAGCAAACGTAGTTGATTATTCTTCAACCGGATAGCGATATCCTTTTGCTCGTCAGGGTCCTGGCTGCTGTTTAGGAACGCTGCGGGGATGCCGCTGAGGTTAAGGCTATCTACCTGGTCTTTCATCAGCGCAATCAGCGGGGATATCACAATGGTAAGCCCATTCAATAATACCGCTGGTAGTTGGTAGCAAAGAGATTTGCCGCCGCCGGTGGGCATCAGCACCATCACATCCTGCTTGCTGAGCACATGCTGTATAATGGCCTCCTGCGAATGCCTGAAGTTGCTGTAGCCAAAATATTTTTGAAGGGCTTGTAACGGAGTCATAGATGTGCAAATTTCAAATGTGCAGATAAGTTTAGATGTGCAAATATGCAGATTTCAGATGTGCAAATTATGGAATTTGAATGTAAAATGCTAAAAATATTAGAAATTCGAGCTTGTAACCAAACATTTACTTGTTTCATCTGCACATTTGAAATCTGCATATCAGCACATCAAAAAAATTCCTCATATTAGCCATTGCATCCTCCCAAGTTAGATCATATGATAAAAAGATTACTCTTCGTTTTCGTAGCTGTTGCGTCTTTTACGGCTGCTATTGCCCAAACCATACAATCGCCCGAGCAATTTTTAGGCTATAAGCCCGGCGAACAATTTACGCCGCATTACCGCATTGTGGAGTACTTTAAATATATTGCATCAGCATCAAAAAGTGTAAAACTGCAGCAGTTTGGTACAACCAACGAGGGAAGGCCACAACTGGCCATGTTCATTGCTTCGGACGAGAACATTGGCCGCCTGGAGGATATTCGCCATAATAACTTAAAACTGGCGGGCATAGAAAGCGGAAAGGCGGATTTGCCCAATGCGCCGGTTATTTTATGGTTAAGCTTTAACGTACACGGTAACGAGCCAGCCTCGAGCGAGGCTGCGATGTGGACGCTCTTTGATTTGGTTGACCCGGCAAACACCCGCAATAAAGACTGGTTGAAGAACACTTTGGTGGTGATAGACCCATGCCTTAACCCCGATGGCCGCGATCGCTATGTGAATTTTTATAACTCGGTTAAAGGCGCGAAGCCCGACCCAACGCCAACCGCGCGCGAACACATGGAGCCATGGCCGGGTGGCCGGGTGAACCATTACTATTTCGATCTGAACCGCGACTGGTCATGGCAGGCACAAAAAGAAACCCAGAACCGGGTTGGTCTTTATAACCAATGGTTACCAGAGGTGCATGTAGATTACCATGAACAGGGTTATAACGCGCCATATTATTTTGCACCCGCTGCAGAACCGTACCATAAAGATATTACGCAATGGCAACGCGATTTTCAGGTTACTATAGGTAAAAACAACGCCAAGGATTTTGATAAGAACGGCTGGATGTATTTTACCAAGCAGGTGTTCGATTTACTGTACCCATCGTACGGTGATACCTACCCGCTGTATAATGGTTCGATAGGGATGACCTACGAGCAAGGCGGCATTGGCGCCGGCCTGGCAGTAGTTACCCGCAGCGGAGATACTTTAACCTTGGTACAACGCGTGGCACACCACCACTCTACGGCTATCAGCACTATTCAAACCACGTCTGATAATGCCACTAAGCTATTAACAGAGTTTAAGAAGTTTTACGATAACGCCAGGACCAATCCGCCGGGCGCGTACAAAACGTATGTGGTTAGGAACGACAATAACGAAAAGGTAGACCAGTTGGCGAAATTGCTGGCGCGTAACGGCATACAATACGGCTACGGCTTGTCTACTAAAACAGTTACCGGCTACGATTACTTCAGCGGTAAAAGTGAAACGTATAATGTGGATGCTAATGATCTGGTGATAAACGCCTATCAGCCCAAAGCGGTATTGCTTAACGTTTTGATGGAACCCACCACATTTATTGCTGATTCGGCCACTTATGATATTACCGCCTGGGCGCTACCTTATGCGTATGGCCTGCGTGCGTATGGGTTAAAAGAATCGCTTAAACCGGCAACTGCAAGCTGGAATGTTGCAAAACCAGCCGCCTTACAAAATACGCATGCTTATGCCTATATCTCATCCTGGCAATCGATAGCGGATGTACGGTTTTTGGCAGCCATTATGAAGAAAGGTATTAAAGCTCGTTACTCTGAAACGCCGTTTGAAATTGCGGGCAAGAAATTCCCGGCAGGATCCGTATTGGTGACCCGCGCAGGTAACGACCGTGCAGACTTTGACCAGGTGGTTACGCAAGTCGCCGCCGAACTGGGTCACGAGCTTACGCCAATATCCACTGGTTTTATGGATAAGGGTAACGACATCGGCTCCAGCGAGGTGCATTTCATCAAACAGCCACGCGTTGCGCTGATGGCAGGCGATGGCGTGAACTCCGAAGCGATGGGTGAGGTTTGGCATTTGTTTGAACAGCAGATAGGTTACCCTATCAGCCTGGTAAGGTATCAGGATCTTGGTCGCAGCAGGCTGTCGGATTTCGATGTGATGATTTTCCCTGACGGGCGTTATGATGGCTTCCCATCTGATAAATTGATGGCCTGGATACGCGACGGCGGCAGGCTGATAGCGATGGAGAATGCCGCATCGTTACTGGCAGATAAAAAGGACTTCGGCATTAAGCTGAAAGAAGGCAAAAAAGACGATAAGAAAGATGCCGCAGCGGTAAGGATCTATGCCAACCGGGAGCGCGATGCAATATCTACCGGAATCCCTGGTGCCATATTCAAAATGAATTTGGATAATACGCATCCGCTGGGTTTTGGCTTGCCCAACTTTTACTACACGCTGAAAATGAACGACGATATTTACGAGTTGCTTGGCGACGATGGCTGGAACGTGGGCACCATCAAAAAAGACGCCTATGTATCGGGTTTCGTTGGTGCGCAATCTAAGCAACGGATAGCCAACGGCTTATTGCTGGGCGTGCAAAGCATGGGCCGGGGCTCGGTTATCTTAATGGCTGATAACCCCCTGTTCCGCAGTTTTTGGGAAAATGGCAAGCTACTCTTTAGTAATGCCGTGTTTATGGTGGGGCAGTAGGTCCCCATATCCCTTAATCGATTGGTTTTAAAAAGCTTAAAGCGCCCACATTACACAAATTAAAAAGTGTAATGTGGGCTTTGTTTATTTAAATAGGCTTATTAAATATTCAGGCGGCAGCCTTTCTTTATAGGCTTTACCCAGGAAACGGTAGGGTTCAACGTCAAAAAACACTCATAAGCAGAAAAGCCTATCCGTTTTATCAGATCGGCTTTCCGTGTAATAATAGTTGTGGCAATGAAACGGCCCTTCTAAAAAGGAGTTCAGCGGACAGCTAGTTGTGGGTTTAATTCGACCCCTTCACCCTGTTGCTTTCATCATCGGCACCTGTGCGATGCTGTCGGCTTTTGATAGCACTGTTGCCAAAGTTATAGGTGAGCGTAAGGCGCACTACGCGGCTATCGTTTCGTTGCTTAATATCAAAGTTATTATTTACGATATGGCTGCTTAGGTCGTTGCGGCGCAGGAAGAAGATATCGTCGCAAGCTAGTTTTACATTCAGTTTTTTGGCGGCAAACGAGTGGCTCACGCCGGCATCAATAGAGTAGCGGGCTTTTATTTTATAAATGCCGTAAGTTAACGGCGAACGGTAATCACCCAGCACTTCAAAGCGGTAAGCACCGAAGGTAAAGGTTTGCGTTAATTTACCCTGTGCTGCCAATTGCCCGTCGTTAAAGTTCACTATTGAGGTAGAGTCGGTGTTGAAACCCAGGTAAAACGCGTTTACGTTGATGTTACCGGTCCACCATTTGGCGATGGTGAAAGGTGTATTCACGTTGACATTGTAGCTTTTCTGAGTTTTTAAGTTCTGATGCGTCTCAAAAGACTTGTTGCCTTGTGTTAATATCAGTTCGGTAATCACATCGGTAGTAAGGCTGTAACCCAGGCTTACGTTCAAATTGTGGTTGTAAGTATAATTCAGCTCGAAATTTTGGGTGTATTGCGGGTTTAAGAACGCGTTGCCCTGGCTATAGGTGTATGGATCCAGGTAGTAGATGAAGGGGTTAAGGTCATCGTAGCCCGGGCGATCTATGCGGCGACTGTACGAAAAATTCAGCTCGTTTTTATCATTTAGCGTTTGGTTGATGAATACGCTTGGGAAAAAATTAAGGTAGCTGCGGTTTACCGGGCTGCTGCCAATGAGGTTGCCGTTAGATTTTGTTTGCTCTGCGCGCAAACCTACCTGAATAGATGTTTTTTTGAACTGCTTGTTCAGGTTAATGTAGCCAGCGTTTATTTTCTCATCGTAAATAAAGCGGTTGGTGCGGTTTACATCGTTTATCAGCACGCCGTTGCTTACTATCTGGGCCTGCAGGTCGTTATCCGTTTTTACGCTGCTGAATTTAGCGCCGGTTTCCAGTTTAATGGTTTTAGTGATGGGTTTGGTGTAATCAAACTTACCAGTATATATAGATATGGTAGAGGGTGTTTGATTGCGCAATATCTGCGGTGCGTGCTGGGTGCTGCCATCGGGCAAAAAGTAATCGGTGTGGTAATCGGCGTTAGCGTTGTTCCGGAACTTCGAGTAATCCAGGTCGAAGCTGATTTCCTGCCCCGCGGTATCTATTTTATAGCGGTCGTTTAAATTAAGTGCAAAGTTTTTATAGGATTGGTTTACAAGCGATGTAGTGCGCAGCGAAGAATCGGCTACGCCAAATTGCCTGCCTATAATAGTAGAGGTATTGTTATCGTCGCGGCCGGTGTTCGAATAACCGTTCAACACAAAACCGATGGTATGTTTTGGTGTGAGGTCGTAATCAGCACCGAGGCGGTAGTTGTTGTAATGGTTTACGCCCGGCATTTTTGATATTTGGTTAAAGTAGGTGTTGTTGCCTGCGCCGTCGGTGATTACGCGGTTGATACTCAAATCATGATCGCGTTTGATATCGCCCCGGCCAAATGAGCCAAATACATTTAAATCGCCCTCTTTATGGTTTAAATTCAGGTTGGTACTTTCGCGCCAGTAATTACCGCGAGCAACAGCAGCAGTGAGGCTGCCGTTGGTGCCTGATTGTGTGTTCTTTTTCAACTTAATGTTAATGATACCCGAGTTTCCTGCTGCATCGTATTTGGCCGACGGGTTGGTAATGATTTCGATGGATTTGATAGTACTGCCATCGGTAGACCTCAAAAGTGTAGCCAATTGCGCTGCCGTAAGATAGGTGAGCTTATCGTTTATCATCACAGTTACCCCTTCTTTGCCCTTCAGGCTGATGTTATCGTCTTTATCGAGGGATACGCCGGGGGCGCGTGCCAGTATTTCCAGTGCGGTGTTCCCTGCTGCCAATACGCTGTTCTCTACGTTCATCACGGTGCGGTCTATCTTGCGCTCTATCAAGGGTTTTGTGCCGCTTATGGTTATCGTTTGCAGGTTACGGCTGTTGGCCTGCATTTTTATGGTAGGTACAGCAACAGTTGGTTGATTGCCGTTTGCCGCTATAGCGGCGCTATAGGCCTTAGCGTAGCCCAGATTGGTTACCGCAATGATGTAGCTGCCTGCTGCAATATGATCGAAAATGTAAGTGCCGGTCTCGGTGCTTAGGGTGCCTTTTACAACGGTAGAGTCCTTGGCGCGCAGCAGTGTAACGGTAGCATAATCTACAGGCTTGCCTTGTTCGTTCAGCAACGAGCCGGTGATGGTATGTGTTTGCGGCGCGGTAATTTGGGGTTGGGCATATGCTGTTGCGCATGACAACAAGCACATTAATATATATAGTTGGCGGATGATGGTTTTCATAGGGGGTAAAAATTTAGCAATAGGAATCCCTTGGGGGCGTGGCCCTCAATTTTTTTTGTTTAGTAAGTAATTGGAGTTTAGTACCGTGCTATCAAATTGCAGCAGGGTTTTGGGAAGTGGTTATATGGCTGTTTTGCATGGTTTCTGTTTAATCCCGCCGTTTGTATTAACGGCCGGGGCCTTGTTTACGGTTTAGATGCAAAAACAGCAGTGAAGGTTACATGCTTTTTTCACTTTTTAATACGGGGAACAGCGTTTCCAGCACTTCGCGGCAGAGAAGGACGCCTTGGACCGCAGGCTTTTGCGGTTGTGCTTTAATGGATTGCGCTGCTTTTTGGAGAAACAAAAACCGCTGCGCTTGTTGGAATTTTAAATCGCAAAAAGGTAATATAAGCCCGCTGAACATCAGCAGGCTTATGTACTTGATAAGGGGTTTCATTATTCGCCTGTTGTTGCAGTATCTATGGTGATAGCGGCCTTTTTAATTTGGGGAAGCACCAGGGTGTCGATTTTGCATTGCAGGCCGTTATCGGTCATCACGAATTTGGCCGATGGGGCACCCTCGCGTTTGTTATCGCGGTTGCATTGCCAAACGCTTGCGCTCTCTATAAACCTATCGAGGGACTGATCTATCACCAGCTTCGAGTTGATCGGCACTTTCAGGGTAAGGTGCAACTCTTGTGCCCGCCAGAATTTATCGGCTGGTTTCTCTAAGCGGCGGTTAAATTTCAGCACATTGCCTTCTTGTTTAAACTGGTAGATGATAGCACGTGCGTTAGCCAGTGCATCCTGATCGTTACGGCCGCGGGCGCTAAACCATTCGGTTAGTACGGGTTGGGCTACATCGCTTTTTTCAATAGTGATATGGATGTTTTTATCCGGCATATCCATATTGTTATCGTTGTCGTTGTCTAAGATAATGCGGCCATCAAACTTGTCTTTTATCTCCAGCCGTATACTATCCTCGCGGGTAAGAAATTTGATGTCGTTCAGCTTTAGGTAATAAGTGCTGTCTGCTTGCGGTTTAATATTGATGGTTTGTATAAAATTGGCACCTTCTCTAAAATTGGTAAGTGCTTTGGTGCTTTGGTATATTACGATGCTTATAGCAACCACCCAAACCATCAGCAATGCAGCGCCGGTTGTACGGCCAATAGTGCGGCCATTGAATACCGCGTTGATGATAACCAGTATAATGGCCAGCAATGGCATAGCCAGCGTAAGGAAACCGCAGATAAAGAAAGTGGTGTTAGCCTCCCGGTTAACAATATTGAAGGGGAAAAAGTGAACAAGCGTGGTGTTGCCATACGCCGTAAAAGCAATTATGGTAATAACCAGCCCAATCATGGCGGCAAAGCAGCCTATTAAAAGCGCAATGGCTATTACTTTAAGCAACAGCCGTGCGGTGCCGCCAATAAAAGTACCGAAATGGGTGAATACATCGCCGGCAAAATCGCGGGTTTTGTAAGCGAGGGGTTTGGCTTCGTGCTTTAGGGCATGCAGGTTGCCTTTTACGCTGCTAATTTCCTCTTCAAAATTTTGTTTAAAGCCTTGCAGATCCAGCCGCTGGCCTTTCATGGCCATACGGTCGGCACGGGTAATCGCCTTAGGTACAACTATCCAAAGGATGATATATAGCAGCAGGCCAATGCCACCGCCAGCGCACAGCAAAACAAAGCCAAGCCTTACCCAAATTGCATCTATATCAAAGTAGTTGGATATACCGGCAGATACCCCTCCCACCAGGTGGTCGTCGGCATCGCGAAAAAGGCGGCGGTTCTCGGTGGCGTATGCGAATGCGGGGCCGGCGGCCCCGCCGTTTTCCTCGGCCTCAAAATCTTCTACAGAGCCCATTTGCTGCACAACGGCGTTTACATCCTGCGCAACTACAACCTGCTTGCTTTCGCGCTGCAAAATCTCGTTGAACATCTCCGCGATGCGGTTTTCTATGTCTGTAGTGATTTCCAGGCTATCGGCCGAATTCATAAAGTGCCGCGTTACGGCCGACATGTACGCTTTTAATATCTCGTAGGCATCTTCCTCTATGTGGAAAACCATGCCGTTTATATTGATGATGATCGTTTTATTCATGATGGTGGTGATTAAAGGATGGTGATTAATTTTTGCGGTCGCCTATGGCGGTTTGTACAGCGAAGGCTAATTCCTGCCAAGTGGTATCAAGCTGTTCCAATACTTTACGGCCCTCATCGCTAAGCACATAGTACTTACGGGGCGGCCCCGAGGTAGACTCTACCCAGTTGTAGGATAACAGGCCATTGTTTTTTAATCGTGTTAGCAGGGGGTATAAAGTACCCTCAACTACCAGCAGCCGGGCCTTCTTCAGCTCGGCAATTATGTCCGATGCATATATCTCGCCCTTTGCTATAACAGAAAGGATGCAATACTCCAGTATGCCTTTCCTCATTTGGGTTTGGGTGTTCTCAACAATCATAATGCAAAGATATATGTTTAGGAATGTATTATGCAATGCATAGTACTGGATTGATTTGTTTTTTTTTAATTTTTTCACTTTTTTTAACAAAATCATCCTTTTTTTTACATTTTATTTGATTTATTGATAGCGTAACACTACTTTTATGATTAATTAACTATTAACTGATCTTATTATTAACAAACATGAAAAAACTTCTACTAGTAAGTTTGTGTTTCCTGATGTTATGCGTAACGCAGGGATTCGCACAAAATCGAGTTATCACTGGTACGGTTACTTCAAAGGATGACGGTCTTCCGCTTCCTGGGGTTTCGGTAACAGTTCCTGGTACTGCAATTGGTACTCAAACCAATGCAACCGGTGCTTATTCTCTTAGGGTTTCTGGCTCAGGGCCGGTAACTTTAAAGTTTGCCTTTATTGGTTTTGCGTCGCAGACCATTAGTGCTCCTGAACGTAATGTGCTTAATGTAGCCCTAGCGGGTGATGCTAAGCAACTTGGCGAGGTTGTAATTAATGCTGCCGGTGGTATCCAAAGAAAAACCCGTGAACTTGGTTATCAAAACACACGCGTTACGAGTGATCAATTAACTCAAGGCAAGGCGCCAACTGTGGCTGCTGGTTTAACAGGTAAAGTTGCTGGTTTACAAATTAATGCCGTGAGCAGTGGTGTTAATCCAACCTATCGTTTGGTGCTACGTGGTAACCGTTCATTAACAGGTAACAACCAGGCCTTATTGGTTTTAGATAATGTAATCACACCGAGCTCTGTGTTGGGTAACTTAAACCCAGAAGATATCGACGACATCACCGTGCTTAACGGTGCAAGTGCTGCCGCTCTTTACGGTTCAGATGCATCTAATGGTGCATTGGTTGTTACAACTAAAAAAGGTAAAAAAGGTGTAACAGAAATAAAAGCTTCTCATTTATCTACTGTAGAGCAGGTGAGCTTTTATCCAAAGTTACAAAGCGAATTTGGTTCGGGTTCTTCCTCAAACACGCAGGTGTACGACCCTATTGAGAACCAGCAATATGGTCCCCGTTTTGATGGCACCCTAAGGCAAATTGGTCTTCCATTTCAGGATGGTAGCGTACAGACAGTGCCTTACACTGCTAACCGGGATAAATACAACTTTTGGCAAAGTGGTTTAACCAATCAGGAAGACTTCTCATTATCTTCTGGTGACGAAAAGTCCACATTGTTCCTTAGTGGTCAATACCTTAATACTAAAGGTACTACCAATAATGATAATTACAAACGTGCTTCTGTAAGGTTGAACGGTACAAGAGATTTTGGTAACAAATTGAAAGCTATATATGCTGTGAGTTTTGTTCAGAATACATCAGACCTAACTACTGCAACAAGTACTGTTTACGACCAATTGTTGCAAACTCCTGCTCAAATTCCATTGTTATCTTACAAAGATTACGTAAACAATCCTTACGCAAACCCTAATGGTTACTATAACGGTTACTATGCTAACCCTTATTTCACCATAGATAACAATCGTAACTTAAACCGTAACAACTACCTTACTGGCAATGTTGACCTGAACTACGATCCATTGGATTGGTTAGGCTTTACCGGTCGTGCTGGGTTGTCTAGCAGAAGCCAGTACAACAAGGCACACACGGGTCAGTTCCTGTTTACACCTTATGCGCTTGAAACCTATACATCAAAATCAAATATTGCTGGTTCAGAATCTGACGGTTCACTATCTGATGTTCAGATCAATGCTGAGTTCCAAACCAGGCTGCGTAAAGAATTTGGTGACTTCCTTGTGAAATTTATTGCTGCAGGATCTTTACGACAAAATTCATATAAATCAATTGGTGTTGGTGCAAGCTCAATATTTATTCCGGGCTTATACAATGTAAGCAACCGTGTAGGTGAGGCACAGGCAAGCGAAGGCAATTATATGGCAAGGCAGCAAGCCGTGTATGGCGACTTAACTGTTGGCTACAAGAATTATTTGTTCTTGCACGTTACAGGCCGTAACGACTGGGTTTCGGTATTACTTCCCAAAAATCGTTCATTTTTCTATCCGGCAGCAGACGTATCGTTTGTAGCATCTGACGCATTCTCTTTTATCAAAGAAAGCAAAGTTATTGATGTATTGAAACTACGTGCTGGTGTGTCTAAAGTAGGTAACGTAAACTTGCAGTCATCAACAGGTAACCCTTACGGTGCTTACTCGTTATTACCAACTTTCAGCCCAACCTCAGGTTTCCCATATGGTTCGTTAGGCGGTTTCTCACAAAGCTCAGTATTAGTATCTCCTGATCTTAAGCCAGAGATCACAAAAGCGTTTGAGGTTGGTGTCGACTTCACCTTGTTAGGCAACAGAATTGACGGTAGTGTTACTTATTATAAATCAAGTACTACTGATCAAACTGTACAAACTACTATCAGTAACTCTACTGGTTTTACATCTTACCTCATCAACACAGGTGAAGTACAGAATAGCGGTATAGAGAGTGCTTTACACTTCACTCCTATTCGTTCGTCAGGTGGTTTATCAATAACCATTGGCGGTAACTATACTTATCTAAATAACAATGTTAAATCGATTAATGCAAACCTACCGCGCCTAAGCATTAACGGTAGCGCAAACTCGTATGCGATCGAAAATCAGCCTTTCCCGGTATTGCTTGGTACCGACTACTTACGTGACGACCAGGGCCGTGTTATCGTTGATCGTATCACTGGTTACCCACAGGTAGATCCACAAGTTAAAGTTTTAGGCAACGCCCAGCCTAAACATCGTCTTGGTGTAGATATTGAAGTGAGGTTTAAAGGTTTACGCTTTACTACGTTGTTCGAATACCGTGGTTCCTATTCACAGTATTCAGAATCGGGCGGTTCTTTAGACTTCTCTGGTTCTTCATTACGTTCTGTGTATTATGATCGCGAACGCTTTGTGTTCCCTAACTCTTCGTACCTGGATCCTGTTAGTAATACTTACGTTCCAAACACCAATGTAGAAGTACAGGATGGTGGTGCAGGTTTCTTCACAAGCGGAAGTTTTAACCGTAACGTAACTTCTAATTATGTTTATTCTGGTAACTACTGGAAATGGAGAGAGGTATCTTTATCTTATACTTTGCCAAAATCAATACTGGCTGGCTCCAAGGTTATCAAGAATGCAATTATTAGTTTACAGGGCCGTAATCTATTCTTATGGGTTCCAAAAACTAATGAATTTACAGACCCGGATTATAGCAACACAGATGGCAACGCAATTGGTATCACCGGTTTAGGCCAAACGCCTCCAACCAGGTACTACGGTGCATCACTTTCGTTAACATTCTAATCATAAAGTAATGAAAAAATATATAAGTTCAATTTTATTCGGCACCTGCTTGCTTGCATTTACATCGTGCAAGAAGTATTTGGATATCAACACTAATCCAAACCAGGCGACGTCCTCTACACCTACATACGTTTTACCAAACGCATTAGCTGTTACTGCATCTTCTACAGATGTTACTTATCACAATTATGGTGCTCAAACAGTTGGATACGAAGTAAATGCTGGTGGCTATGGTGGTTGGGGCACTATATTTACTTACAACTATTCTACAAGTGAACAGACTGGTTTATGGACATCTATGTACAATAACCTGAGAGATTATCAATATATCCTTAGCCAAACAGAAGGCGTAGCTACTTCTACATATTTTAACGCTGCAGCGCGTATTATGAAAGCTTACGACTTCCAGCTTTTGGTTGACCAGTATGGCGATATTCCTTATTCTGAAGCACTTCAAGGTGCAGATTTTTTAACACCGAAGTATGATAAAGCGGAAGCTATCTATCAGGACCTGATTGTTCAATTAAACAAAGCTATTGCTGATATTAATGCTGCTGACGAAGGTACGCAGTTAAATATTAGCAGTGCCGACATTATGTTCCATGGCGATATGCAAAAATGGAAACAACTTGCCAATACCATTAAATTGCGCATACTGATCCGTGCATCTGGCTCAAGCCTTTCTTCTTACGTAACTACGCAATTGGGCAGCTTTAATACAGCAGATGGCTTTTTAAATGACGATGCCATTATTAACCCCGGTTATATTGTAACCGACGGTAAGCAAAATCCAATTTGGAACACTTACCACAGTAACGCTGGTGGGACACAAAGTGGTTTTGGCCGTCAGTTTATCCCATCTACATATGTTTTGCAGTTTTATAATGGCGGTAAGCTTACGGACGATACTCGTGCCGATTTAACTTACTACCACGGCGTTACTGTACCAAATAACCAACTAGGTAACGATGCCACTCCACCAAACGCACCATCCGGAACACCAGCATGGTATATCGGCGGTACTAATTACGCGAATGCCCCAAACACGGTTGGTGTCTTAAAAGGCCGTACGATGGGCTCTCCTTTATTCCTTGCTGCAGAGAGCCATTTCCTTTTAGCAGAAGCAGCCTTAAAGGGTTATGCGCTCGCAGGAACAGCTCAAGCTAATTTCGACGCGGGTATTGCGGCATCATTTGCCTACCTTGAAAAGGACGTAAGTGGTTCTATTGCGGATAATACACCACAAGAAGATGCTACCGCTTACCAGTTAGAAAACGCAGGTGCCGCCAAAGCCTATTTAGCGAACTATAACCTTGCTGCCACGAACGAACAAAGATTAGAGGCAATTATCACTCAGAAATATATAGCGCTAAACTTTATACACGGGCACGAAGCATGGAACGAGTACCGCAGAACAGGCTATCCTGTTACCACTGGTACTGCTGCAAACACCTCTTTTGCATCTGTTACTTCACAGTCTACCCGTACAGACAGGTTACCGGTTAGGGTTCAATATCCAAGCTCGGAATACACTTACAACCCGGGTAATGTACCAAGCGGTATTAATGTATATACGTCTAGATTATTTTGGGACGCTAACTAATTTTAAAAAAGTAAACGATGAAAAAATTTATATGCTTAACGTTATTGTCGGTTAGTCTTGCCGGCTTAACATCTTGTCTGAAAGACAAGACCTCCAATATCGATCCTGATGGATCGCCGTCTACTGTGTCGTTTTCAACATCAGGTAGCGATGGTACGGTAGGTGAGGTATGGTCATCACCTGCTGGTGCTCCATTTTACGTGTTTAACCGCTCTTTTGACGCTGTAGCCTCTGCGCAAATGCCGATTACAGTTCAATACGGTGGTAGCACTGCAGCTCCAACGGATGTTACTGTTAACTTAGGGATTAATACTGCTGCTATCGCTACTTACAATGCTGCTGTAAAGACTTCATACGTACAAATTCCCACCTCTTTGGTAACCTTTCCTGCATCAGTGGTTATACCCAAAGGCCAAAGGAAAGCAGTTGTAATGATCACACTGAAATTAAACACTGCGGACTATGATTTTAACGCAGCTTACGTATTGCCTATTTCTATTACTTCCGCTTCTTCTGGTAGTGTAAGTGGGAATTTCGGTACATTGTTGTACAGAATTATCGCCAAGAACATTTACGAGGCTAGCTATACTACAACAGGCTATTTCTTCCACCCTAGTGCAGGGCGTGCGCTTAACTCTACTAAGAAGATGTCTACAGTTAGCGCTGTCAGGGTAGAGATTCCATTGGGCGATTTAGGTGGCTCTAACTATTATGTCGACTTTGACGTAAATGGTTCAGCCTTAAGTAATTATGCTCCTGCTGGTGCTACGCCAACCGGTGCACAATCTGGTTTCTTCACATCAGACCAGCCTGGTGCAACAGGTTCATGGTCGCCTTCTACTCCCGGTACAAATGGATTTGTACACTCTACTTACAATAACACTTACGATGCTGCATCTAAAACCTTCTTTCTCCACTATGGATACGGTGTTGGCTCAGCGGGTCAAACTGGTTGGACTCGTCAGATTTACGAAAAATGGGTTAGACAATAAAATTTGAGCCATTTATAATGCAAAAAGCTATCTTCGGATAGCTTTTTGCATTTACATCTATTATGTTATATTACAACCGCGCTTTTTTTCTTGTTGTATGTATGGTAGGCTCATTG
This sequence comes from Mucilaginibacter psychrotolerans, assembly GCF_004519315.1. GTDB lineage: Bacteria > Bacteroidota > Bacteroidia > Sphingobacteriales > Sphingobacteriaceae > Mucilaginibacter > Mucilaginibacter psychrotolerans. Next base: position 114,196 of record NZ_SOZE01000002.1, on the reverse strand, counting down.
TTCTACTCCTGCGTTACAACCGACCCATTGAAGAGAACTGTAACTATTTATCCTAGGATTGCGCCGGGCGAAAAAATTTATGTTATCAGGAAGCCCTTTGGTGATGAAAGGGAAATTACTGTAGATTCGGCTGTTATCAAAGAGAGTATGGCAGGGGTGGTATTGAAATTGCATTCTAATGAAGACCGCCTTTACGATATTACGTCAACCTTTAACAATTACACAGTGAGTATCATTAGCGATACCACCAACACAATTGTAAATGTTGATTATTTTAAACGGAGTAGTGATGTTTCCAACTCGCCTGCTACTGTCAGTCTTTTGGCATTTAACTCCAGGCAAGCATACATTGCCAGGGATATCACTAAGTGCGGCCATTCTTTGGATAGCGCCTACCGCGCAAATGCTTTGGATACATTGGTGTCGTTAAAGCAAAAGCGTATGTCGCTACTTTATAAATATACCATGAATTCTATCTCCTATGCCGATACTGTTAAAAGTGGCGCAGCATTTATGGTGGCGTATAATTCCGTAGACTTCGGGAAAGATTATGGTAAATTGCATTCTTTTATGCAAAAAGCGCACAGGCGCTTTGGGCATTACCGGCCATTTATGGCCTTAGAAAGTAAGGTTCAAAAATATATTAATATAATGACGGTTGAATACAATGTCGGTGATGTGTTGCCAGGATTGGTGCTTCCAGACACATTGCAAAAACCCTTATCTACAACAGATTTATGTAAGGGTAAAGTCTGCCTCATTAATTTGTGGTCTACCTGGTGCCCTCAATGTTATCCTTTTATTGAGCAACAAAGGAAAGCGCAAGCGTTGTTTAGTCCGGCGAAGTTTCAGATGATTAGTGTTGCGTTGGATCCGGACGTTAACGACTGGAAGGCCTATGTATCCGTAAATAAATTGTATTGGCACCAAGTCATTGACAAAGATGTTTGGACCGGAACAAGTGTATATACCTTTAAGGCAGACAGCATACCGTATAATTTTTTGCTTGCGCCCGACGGTAAAATTGTTGCTAAAGGGATTTCACCAGATTCACTTATTCATACTCTTAAGCGTTACCTAAAGTAGGTTGGGCAGTCATTTTTTATCAACACCATTCTCACTCTTGTTATACCATTCTGTATTTGCAAGCACCTTCGGCGAAAACGAATATACTTTGGGCTGATTGCCATCTTTTGGCGGCTTGGTGATGGTGTTTTTATGGTATTAAAATGGTTGTTGTACCGGCATTGAACATACAGCTATTTGTTATTTTAACAAAAAAGAGATGGAAGTGCATCTTATCTCTTTTTTGTTTGTTTTTAATACAAAAAGGTTGTTTATCTTTATACTATAAATTTAAGCATCATGAAGATAAGCCTATTAGCAGTCCTGTTCCTTGTCGCTACTGTTTCGGCAAATGCGCAACGTGCCGAAAAGAAAAGCCGCATCAGTGATAGCACCCAACTCGTGTACTCTACACCCGACGGACAAATAAAAGACGGGGCTTATTATATACAAAACACCAAAAATAATAATGTGTTGGTGCAAGGGAATTATAAGAACGACGTGCGTGTAGGTAACTGGTATTTTTTCTCTGGCGAAAACAAATTGGTGCTCCGTTACAACTACGATCAAAAAAAAGTGGCTTATATTGATAACAGTATGTTTAACACCGTTGGTGTTGAAATTCCAAACGTTGAAGAAGAAGTAGCTAAAAACGCCTCGGCACCCGTGCCGCTTTGTGCTATTGACTATTATACGTCGTTGCTTTCCAGTGAGGTTTATAACTTCAACAAGGGTAATTCTCTTAAGTTAGAAATAACCGCGCATGTAGCTATTGATGGTAAAGCTACGTATTACATTGCTTATGTGGATAATAGTAAGAAAACAGCCCCTAAAGAGATGAAACTAAAAGGGGACAAGTTTGCTATTGATTGGATACCCGCGATGTACAACAATCAGCCCATATATTCTGAGTTTACTGTGTATGCTACACTGTTAGAAGAAGGTTCCGGCCAGAGAAGATTCCGCTGGCACGATTAATCATAATTCGACAGAATTGGCTGATTGATAAGTAAATTGGGGGTTTTAGAAGCATTAGTGTGGAATAAGGCTATCGAGGATCGAATAGATTACACAATAAGAAAGCCTAAAAGGAAATTAAAAGCACCGGGCAAGACCGGTTGGCGAAAGTGTCGCTGATAGCGGCAGGCCTTTACTCGAGGCCTAAGATTTCGCGCTTCCCGTTAAACAGGAGTTTTGCATCTTTTTTATACATTTTGCTCCTGTTTTTTGAAGATTTGCAAAATTGCAAAATGGTTGTCCGAAACCGTACCAAATTGTACGGAATCGTCCGAAAATCTTGCAGATTGTATAGGTTGTATGGAAATAGAATTACCTAGAGTTGCATGCCTTTTTTTATTTCTTATCAACGCTGTATCGTCCGGGCCCAATAGTAAATAACCCTGCAAATACAACAGCATCCTCAATAGCATGTGAGGCATCGCCCAGGTTGCCACCCTGTCCAAAATGCGACAGTGCTGCGACAATTAAATTGATAACCAGCAATAGGCAAACCGGGCGGAAGGTTAAGCCTAATATCACCAGTAGTCCGCCCACAGTTTCTACCAGCGCAGCTAGCAGACCCCACATCATAGGTAAAAATGTGATGCCGATGTATTTTGTAGAGGTTCCCAATCCAATCCAGGCTTCTTTTCCGCCCATCAGTTTTGGATAACCATGGTAAATAAACATGGCACCCAACCCAACGCGTATGATGAGTAATCCGAAATCCTTATACTTGTTTAAACTGCTTAAATATGCCATAGATCGTTGCTTGTTTATTTAATAACTTAGTGTTACGCCATCTTGTTTTACAGATAGGGCGGCCTGTTGCCCTAGTAAGATGCTGCAATTGTTGGGCATGTGACCGACCGGGAAGTCGAAGCAAACAGGGTAATCATATCTGCTTACCACATCCATCACCATCTCTGGTATAGTTTGCCCAAAGGGGATATCGTTATCTTTCATATCGGTAAAGCCGCCAACGATTAGCCCGGCGAGGTTGTTGAGTTTACCGGCACGTTTCAAACATCGTAGCATACGGTCTACGGAATAAAGATATTCGCCCACATCTTCTACAAATAATATTTTGCCGCTGTAGTCCATATCGCTTACCGAGCCGTTTAACGCTACCAGCAGGGAGAGGTTACCACCTATTACGATGCCGTTGGCGTTGCCAATGCGGTTTAAGGCGTTAGGAGGCAGGTTATAGTTCAGGTCTTCGCCAAACAAGGCCATGCGGAGCGTTTCTAAGGAATGGGCAGATGCATTGGGGATGTTTAATGGCATTTGGCCGTGTATGCAGGCTATCTGATGGTTGCTGATGATATGCGAATGTAACAGCGTAATGTCGCTAAAGCCGACTACCCACTTAGGGTTGGTGGCAAGGCGGCTAAAATCAACCCTATCAATCATCCGAATGGTGCCGTAGCCGCCCCGTGCTGCTATCACAGCCTTGATGCTGTCATCATCAATAAAGCGTTGCATATCTTTTGCACGCAGATGGTCGTCGCCAGCGAACTGGTGGTAAGAGGCAGTGACGGTTTCGCCCAGTACCACCTCCAGGCCCCAGTCGGTAAGCAGCTTTATTGCATCCGCCATTGGTGCGGGTAGCTTTTTGGCCGGGCAGGTTATAGCAACCTTATCGCCTTTTTTGAGGTATGTGGGCGTTTTAAAATTCGAAGGCTCGGAAGTCTGCATGAGTCTGGAAGAATTAATTTGTAGCTGGGGCTTATATCCTCAGTCTTTCGATGTTACGTGCTTGCCGTCTTTCCCGAATTCTGACTTAAAAGATTTATCTTTGCAAATTAATAAACATCTCCGCTAAATGTCGCAACTTAATCAATATAAAAGATACACCATCACCTCGGCTTTGCCTTATGCAAACGGGCCCTTACATATCGGGCACCTGGCAGGCGCGTACCTGCCCGCAGATATTTTTGTGCGCTACCTGCGGTTGATGAAAAAGGATGTGGTGTACATTTGCGGCTCGGATGAGCACGGCGCGGCTATCACCATTAAGGCCAAAAAAGAAGGAACTACCCCGCAGGCGATTATTGATAAATACCACAAGCAGATAAAAGAGAGCTTTGAGGAGTTTGGTATTGCGTTCGATATCTATCACCGCACTTCGTCTGCCATACATCACGACCTTTCTCAGGAGTTTTTCCTGAACCTGTACGAGAAAGGCGAGTTTATCGAAAAGTTCTCTGAACAATATTACGATGAAGATTTCGACCAGTTTTTGGCCGATCGCTATATTATCGGTACTTGCCCCGTTTGCAGTTATGACAAAGCCTACGGCGACCAGTGCGAAAATTGCGGCACATCGCTCAATCCTACGGACCTTATCGACCCCGTATCAACCCTGAGCAATAAACGCCCGGTGCTAAAACCCACGAAGCATTGGTATCTGCCGCTAGACAAATACCAACCGTGGCTGGAAAAATGGATAGACGAGAAAGAAGGCGAGTGGAAAGTTAACGTGTTTGGTCAATGCCGCTCCTGGCTGAAATCGGGCCTGCAGCCGCGCTCTATGACACGCGATCTGGATTGGGGCATAGACGTTCCGCTGGAGGAAGCAAAAGGCAAAAAGCTTTACGTGTGGATGGATGCGCCGATAGGCTACATCTCGGCAACCAAACAATGGGCCATAGATAATGGTAAGGACTGGCAACAGTACTGGAAGAAACAAGATAATGACGAGGACGATGCCTGCCTGCTGCACTTCATCGGTAAGGATAATATTGTTTTCCACTGCATCATATTCCCGGCGATATTGAAAGCGCATGGCGACTATATTTTACCGCAAAATGTGCCGGCCAATGAATTTTTGAATTTGGAGGGCGATAAGCTTTCCACCTCGCGCAACCACGCGGTTTGGCTGCACGAGTACCTGGAGGAATTCCCGGGCAAACAGGATGAGTTGCGCTATGTATTAACCTCCATCCTGCCCGAAACCAGCGACAGCGAGTTCACTTGGAAAGACTATCAGGCTCGTGTTAACAACGAACTGGTGGCTATATTGGGTAACTACATCAACCGTATTATGGTGCTGATGCATAAATATTACGATGGTAAAGTAGAGAGCAGCAACGAAGTCATCAAATTGACGGACTCCAAAATAGATGCAGAGCTTGGCGGTTATTACGACGAACTGGGCAAAAACCTGGAGGGCTACCGTTTCCGTGCGGCGCTGCAAAACGTAATGGATATGGCACGCATGGGCAACCGCTATTTAACCGAGCAAGAGCCTTGGAAAACCATTAAAGCCGACCCTGATGCGGCCAAAGCAGCCCTGCATAATAACCTGGTGTTAGTTGGCCATATTGCTAGCTGCCTGCAACCTTTTTTACCGGCTACCGCCAGCAAGATATTCGGCATGTTGAATATTTTGCCCGTAGGCTTTGATGAGGAAATCGAATTTGTCAACGGCCACCAGCTAAACCAGGCTGCCCTGCTTTTTGCCAAGGTAGAGGATGAGGCAATGGATGCCCAGATACAAAAACTTGCAGATAAGAAGCAGGCAACCGTAGCCAAAGTTGCGCCGCCGGTAATACCCGCCAAGCCGAATATCAGCTTTGATAGTTTTGCCACGATGGACATCCGTACCGGAACCATCTTGACAGCCGAAAAAGTAGCCAAAACTAAAAAGCTACTGAAGCTGACCATAGATACCGGTATAGATCAGCGTACGGTAGTATCGGGCATTGCGGAACACTACGAACCGGATGCCATTATAGGCAAGCAGGTGAGCATGCTGGTGAACCTGGAGCCGCGCGAGATAAAAGGCATACTATCGCAAGGGATGATACTAATGGCCGAAGATGCCGATGGCAAGCTAAGCTTTGTTGCACCGCACGATGCCATACCGAACGGCTCGGTAGTGCGGTAAGCGGAAAATGTGCAGATGTGCAAATTTTAGATGTGCAAATGGGGTTGCCAAAATCGCCAATAATTTGCACCTTTGCGTTTGGATAAGAATTTGCATATCTGCACATCTAAAATCTGCACATCTGCAACCGGTCCCGTAGTTCAACGGATAGAATAGGAGTTTCCTAAACTCTAGATATGAGTTCGATTCTCGTCGGGACCACATTTATACCCATCCATGGGAAGGGCATGGGAAAGATTGTTGAAAACCCTTTAGATGTAATCTGAAGGGTTTTCAATTTAAAACGATCGGGATACTAATCACAGTCCCAGTTACCTCGCATTTTTCCACAATGGCTGCACTCGAATACATAGTAAGTAGGATATCATTCTGTGAGTATTGTTTCGTTATCTGGTAAGCTATCATCCCACAAATGATTTAGTTCTTTATCTGTCATGCTCATAAAAAGAGCTTTCCCGTCGCCATCGTTACTGTTTAAATAAAAATCTTTGGGCGCCCAGGTCCCTTTGTAGGTCATAAAATCATTACAATGCGTTAGCCACAATTCTTGTTGCCAGGTGATAATTTGTGGGGTTCTTCTTAACTCTATTAGCCTTTCGTTCTCAATGGATGGTGGGTTCTCCATATTATGTTTATAAACTTTGCTTAAGCCATTTTCATCAACCATCCCAAACTCGGTGTCGTGCCAAAATTCAAATTTTCCTTCCTTTAAACAAGCGTAACAGCCAAACTTTCCATCCTTGTCATCGTCGCTAAATACATCCGTAATGGTGTAATCTAATTCAAAACAATAAGCTGTTTTTCCACAAATAGAGCAAACGGAATGTTCGATTAGAAGGCCGCTCATTTCGTCAATTGGCCCTTTAAAATATTTGAAGGTCATAGGAATCGTTTTAGAACCTAAAAATAAGAAGTTGTTTGAGATTATTGCCCTCATCAGCAACTAGACAGGCCAATCTCTGCACAATATAAATCATCCATAAAAGAGTCCAAGTCTGGTAGTCTAAGGTGCACCGAAACGATGCATTTTGGGAACAGACCGGTTCGATATTTTCTTAAGGGGGCGGCATATTTCGCTTATCGTATTGACATTTATCAATATCAATTCATGATGTAACTCAATAATCTACCGCGGGTTCTGTGGTATATTTGATTAACTCAATAATCATATGGAAACACACACAAAATTACTCGAAGAAAGCCTATTGGTAATATGGAACGACCGCAATGCCCAAAGCCGGTTGGCAGCCATGACAAATATCTACGCACAAGATATTCACTTTTATGAATCGGATGATCGTGAACCTGTTGTAGGCCATGAAGCTATCAATAATTTAATCTCGGTTTTGCAGGCGCAATGGCCCTTAGATTTTAAGTTTGCGCTCAGTCAATCGTTTCTGAAAAATCATGCAGTACAGCATATCGCCTGGACGCTTGGCGCACCGGGAGCGGAGCCCGTAGCCTCGGGTATGGACATTGCTGTTGTTGAAGACGATAAAATCAAATCTTTGTATTTGTTTCTGGATAAACCGTAAATCTGCTATTTATGCAATTGACTCTTTCGGATGCGGCTGAGCGTTTCGGCAGTAATGCCAAGATAGGAAGCAATAGTGGTTTGTGGAAAACGACGTATAAATTCCGGGTAGGTTTGCGCAAATTGCTCATAGCGCTCCTCTGCGTTTAGACTGATTGCTGAATGGATCCGTTGCTGTGATGCAATGGCTCCTTTCCGGTCAATTTCCCGTATCATGATGTCAACAGCCGGAACGGCTTTCAATAACTCCTGTATGCCTTCTGCTGTGATTAATAATACGTCAGCGTCTTCAATCATTTCGATATGGTAAAGCGAAGGTGTGCTCAGGTTGTAGCTTTCATAATCACCTAACCACCACGATTCTACCCCTAGGCGTATAATCGTTTTCTGCCCGCTTTCCTTCACGCTATACATGCAACCGGCCCCTTTTATTATAAAGGCCATGTACTTACAAACATCGCCCTCCTGCAGCAAATACTGCCGTTTGCGCAGGTGTTTAGCCCGAAAGGCTTTTTGTATCGCTGATTTATCGGCTTCGTTCAAAAGCAGTTGCGATTTTTCTTCAATGTAGGCAAAGAGAGGTGCAAAGGATATGGCAGATTCACTCATTATAACTATACCTAAATGTAAATAAAATCCCCAATGGTCTGTAGTAAATAATGCGGATATTTGCTTTTTAATACGCTCATCATGCCCGCTCCCGAAAAACAGAAACCCGCCCAAAAAGAAAGCCTGCACCCCCGCAACCTGCACCGTGCAGGGTATGATTTTGATATGCTGATAAAAGTACTGCCCGCCCTCAAATTTTTCGTAGCGCTTAACCCGCATGGCATTGAATCTATAGATTTTGCTTCTCCGGATGCAGTGAAAACCCTTAACCAGGCGCTGTTGAAACTTTATTATGGGGTGGAGTATTGGGATATCCCGGCTGGATACCTTTGTCCGCCCATCCCCGGTCGCGCAGATTATATTCATTACATTGCCGATTTGCTGGCCGAAGGCAATAACGGTGTAAGCCCTACCGGCAAAAGCATAAAGGTGCTGGATATTGGCACAGGTGCCAATTGCGTGTACCCCCTTATTGGTAACAGTGTTTACGGCTGGCAGTTTACCGGCACAGATACCGATGCAGAAGCCATCCGCTCGTCCAACAAAATAGCGTCCGCTAACCCCGCTTTTAGCTCTGCTATTAAAATAAGGCCGCAAAGCAATAAAGCCAACATATTTAAAGGGGCCATTACGCAAGGCGAGATATACGATGTTACCATCTGCAACCCACCGTTCCATGCATCGCAAAAGGAAGCGCAGGCGGGCACGCTGAAGAAACTCCAGAATCTGAATAATGGCAGGCCGCAACAGCCAACGCTTAACTTTGGCGGCCAAAACACCGAGCTTTGGTACCCCGGCGGCGAGGTGGCCTTTATCCGTAACATGGCCGAGCAAAGTACGCTTTTTGCCGATAGGGTGCTGTGGTTCTCTACGCTGGTATCTAAGAAGGATAGCCTGGATGCCGTGTACCGCGCGCTGAACAAGGCAAAAGCGTTGGAAGTAAAAACTATCACGATGGCACAGGGACAAAAAACCAGTCGCATTGTTGCCTGGACGTTTTTGAGCGAAGCCGCACAGCGCACCTGGCGCAACACTTACTGGAAAGCGGCTCAATAATTTCGCTTTCCGTCTAGATAGTTAGTGGATGTGATTTCGGGCTTGTAGTTAATGCCATGTAAACATATATTAGTAAAAAAAATATGTATTGCGGCTTTATGGCCGTTAACCTAAAATAAACCTTATTATGTTCGGTATAAAACACATCAAATTCGACGCGATGACCTTTGTGCTCCACTTTAAAAATGGCGCCATCAAAAGGGAGGGTCGTGGGCTTTCGTTTTTTTACTTTTCGCCCAATAGTTCTATCGTGGCTATCCCAATGGGGAGTAACGATTTGCCTTTTATCTTCGCCGAATCTACAAACGATTACCAGTCTGTTAACATACAGGGGCAAATAAGCTACAAAATTGGTCGGCCTAAAGAGCTTGCCGATGTGCTTGATTTTACCGTTACCGACTACGGTACCTATAAAAAGAACGATATAGAGAAGTTGAACCAGCGCATCATCAACGAGGCGCAAACCGCTACCTCATCTTACATCCATGGTATTAAATTGAAGGATGCTATCCGATCGGCAAAGGCCATCGAAGAAAGGATATTGGAGGGGCTTAAGTCATCGCCGGCTATAGGCATGCTGGGCATAGAGATATTAGGGGCTAATATACTGGGCATTTCGGCCACGCCCGAGATGGCCCGTGCACTGGAGACAGATACTCGTGAGAAATTGCAGCAGGAGGCCGACCAGGCCATTTACGAACGCCGCAACTTTGCCGTTGAACAGGAACGCCGCATAAAAGAGACCGAGCTGAACACCGAGATTGCTGTTGAAGAGAAGCGTAAACAGATAGCCGAGAAAAAGATGGAATCGGATGTGCAGAAAGCCGATAACGACCGCAAACTGCGGGAAATGAAGGTGGAGGCAGATATTGCCCTGGAAAATCAGCGTAAGGAACTGATAGCGCAGAAAACGGCCAACGATAAACAGGAGGCAGAAACGCAGGGCTTCGTAATTGAAGCTACGCTGAAACCTTACAAGGATATCGATTGGAAAACGCTTACCGCATTAAATAATAATCCCGACCCTAAATTTAATATTGCGCTTGCCTTTAGGCAACTTGCCGAGAACGCCGATAAAATAGGCAACTTAAATATCAGCCCCGAGCTGCTGGAATCCCTGTTGAAAGATAAGCCAGAGGCGTAAGGAAATGAGCGTAGAGTATGCCATTATCGTAAAAAATAAAACCCGCCTGGAGGCACTGGTAGAACGCTTCAACACAAAGGCGCAGGCCAGGTTTTACATAGAAAGCCTTGGAGGCAATTTCGACGACTATGAGCTGGAACACGAAACCTTCCATGCATCGTTAAGCTCGGTGCAGGGCCAGCTATCCAAGGTTGTCAAATACAAAATAATCGAGCGGGGTTTTATACCCTCATTTATTTTTTCACCAAATCAAATGATTATCGTTATCGGGCAGGACGGCCTGGTGGCTAACACGGCGAAGTATTCTGGTGGCATCCCAATAGTTGCGGTAAATCCTGATGAGGGAAGGTATGATGGCGTGCTTTTGCCCTTTAATACCGCCAATTTTATTACCGGCATAGAGCAGGTACTTACAGATAAATATGAATCTAAAACCATGTGTTTTGCCGAGGCCCGATTGAACGACGGGCAGCGGTTGCTCGCCTTTAACGATTTGTTTATTGGTGCGGCATCTCATGTTTCTGCGCGGTATAAAATATCGTATAAGAACAATACCGAGGAGCAATCGTCTAGCGGGCTTATTATATCTACTCCGGCAGGCTCTACCGGGTGGCTCAGCTCGGTTTTTAACATGGCTTATGGCGTTGCGGGGCTTTTCGAAAAAAACCTTAAGCCTAAGAAGCCTCGCTTAAAAGATAACGAACTGCTGTTTGCCGTAAGAGAGCCTTTTCAAAGCATTCGCACGCAAACAGGCATTACCGCGGGTATCATTAGGCAGCCACACAGCATTGTCATCGAATCGTTGATGCCGGGTGGCGGCGTTATTTTCAGTGACGGTGTAGAAGCCGATTTCCTCAAATTCAACAGCGGGGCCACCGCCACCATTTCACTCGCTACAGAAACCGCCAAACTGGTTTTGAAAGCCGTTCGATAATCTGCATTAAGGCTTTACACCAGGCTCAAAATCTCAAAAACATGCTTATTTTTAGCAATACCAATTAACCCGATACGTGAGGCACGGCACTGCTGCTATTTTATTTTTCATAGTTTTTTGTGCTGCTGCCTTTGGCAGTGCCGGTAACAGGTATATACTTGCCGCAAAGTTTCCGTTTGCACCCGCCACAACCGATACTACAAAAAAAGAAAAACCTAAAAAAGCGAATGGCTGCACCGTTATAGGCAACTTAACCGGCACTACCTGCATTGGTAGCGCGCTTTCGGTTACGGCAACCGAACCAATAGCTTCGGTACAGTGGATATTTGAAAACGGTATTTCGCTGGCTACACAAACAACGGCACCATTCTATGTAGGCGATGTTGCCGGCACGTATTACGTTAAGATAATTACGGTGGGTGGTTGCGCGGTAAATTCCAATTCGGTAACCATAACTAATCTTAAGGTCCCGCTCATTATTATCTCTACCCGCTCTAATGTAATCTGTGCCGATTTTCCCGACCCTGTTTTTACCGCTGTGCCAACTTATAATGGCGAGTTTCCCAGTTATCAATGGAAAGTAATGACGTAAACTACGGCCCGCCCCGCACAACGCTTGCTGCTTTTGCACCAACAGGCTTAAAAAAGGGCGACAGGGTAACCTGCGAAATGACCAGCAGTGATAACTGCATCACCAAGGCCGTAGTAGAAAGCACACCGATTATTATTGACGATATACCGGTAGAAAATCCTGCGGTAATCCTTGCGCTGAACACCGCGAAGCCCTGCGAGGGCACGCCGCTAATGTTCACTGCTGCGCCCAAAAATGCTGGTGATGCGCCTACTTATCAATGGTATGTAAACAATGCGGCGGTTACCGGTGCCGTTGCAAGCACATTTACGTCTGCCACTTTAAAAAATGACGATCAGGTAACCTGCAGTGTGGTAAGTAACGCCAAAATATGCCAGGTGTCGCCTGTGGGCGCAAGCCAGCCGTTTGTAGTGCAGCACATCCCGCTGGTTATGCCGGAGGTGAGCATATCAGCAAATACTACGGTGGCCACCATAGGCACGGCGATAACCTTTACGGCTAGCATCAATAATGGAGGCCCTGCACCACAGTATGTTTGGAAAGTGAATGGTATCGAAGCAGCCTCGGGCAACGGGGTATTTACCAGTTCTACCTTTAGAAACGGAGACCAGATAACCTGCACATTAATAAGCAATGCCGATTGCACTGCCTCCAACACGGTTGTTTCCGACACGGTAACGGTGCAAATAAATATCCCCGTAGTTGCATCGAGCCCCAATATATTTACGCCCAATGGCGATGGTGTAAACGATACCTGGGCTTTCCCGGGGCAACAGGCGTATCCCGATGCAAGGCTAAAGATTTACAACCGTAACGGGCAAATGGTGTTCCATGCAGTGGGGAACGCCGGGGCGTGGGCCGGTGTTGATGATAGTGGCGCGGCATGCCCCGGCGGGGTATATTATTACCTGGTGAACCTGGCTGCGGGGAAAGTGATCTCCGGCGCGGTTACCATCATCAGGTAAGTAAGCTTAAACGGTTGCTTTTTCGGCTTTTGGCTTAGCCGGGCTGGCTTTAACAGCCTTTGGGGCTTCTGGTGCAGGAGTGGGTGCCTGTGCTGCTATCGGTTCTGCTGCTGCCGCAATAGCTACTTTATCCACCTTTATGCCTGCAGAAAGCTTTTTGGCTAATTTTTTAGCGCTTTTTTCAATCTCTTTGGTGATTTTTTTTGATGACACGCCAAGTTTATCGGCTGCATCTTTCAATTGCGCGGTAAGGGAGGCCTGGATGGTTTTGGTTGTGCTTTTTTTAGCTGATTTAACCAGTGATTTCAGTTTATCTTTTTTCATATCTGCAAATTAATATGCAAATATAGATGAAGAACAGGTTAATTCCATGTTATCATTATGTTAACAACTCAAGGGGTTGTTAATATTGGGTGGTTTTAGTGCTTGATATACAACTATTTATTTTTGATGATTATGCTCTCTATCACCACAGTAGCGTGCTCGCACTTGTCGGTTGTGCGCTCCAACGCGGCCAATATTTCAGTGTATTTAATTAGCTCTACGGAGTTCTTTTCGGTAGACATAACAGCACTTACTGCCTGTGCCGATACCTTGTCGGCATAATGTTCAAGCTGCTTTATCTTGTTGCAGTTTTCTTTGATGGCGTCCGAGTTGTTTAAGTTGCTTAAGCCGGCAACCGCCGCCTGTAGCTCCTTGCAGCTCTCGATAATAAGGCCCGATAGCTCCTTTATGGCAGGAGTAGCCGCTTCTGACTGGAAAAAGCTGAACCTGCGGGATGAAATATGGATATAATCGCAAATATTGTTGATACACGAAGCCAGCGCATACATATCGCTACGCGCAAAAGGAGACACGAAGGCTTTTGCAGAAGCCAGGTAAACTTTATGCTTGGTTTCGTTGCCTGTTTGTTTAAGGCGGCTTATCTGGCTAAGTTCTAAATGGTGGTCGCCCGGTTCACTGCTTACCATTTTGAACAGGAACTCGGCCATTTGCACGTTAATAGCGCACGACTGGTTGAACAGATCGAAGAATATCTTTTCTTTTGGTATGAATAACTTACGGAACGCTGAAACCATATATGTATTGGAATTTGAGCAAACGTACAAAAATGGATATTAAGCTAATGTTAATATTAGGTTTAATGTTTACAAATAGCCTATAGTTTTACACACCAGGGATGAATATCGCTGTTTTGGTGCCTTTAGGCGTTCGCTGTGCAACTGCATCTTGCCATCTAAGAGGTTCATCACACTGTTGCCGCCGCATTTTTGCTGTATTTGTTGCGATACTCTAACGGCGATACGCCTGTTATCTTCTTGAAAGTTTCGCGGAAAGCCTTGGTATCGGTATAGCCCACGTTGTACATTACCTCGTTCACGTTCTCCCGCAGGGTTTCCAGGCTCATTTTGGCGGCTTCTATGCGTACGCGCTGCAGGTATTCTACCACGGTGTTGGAGGTTGCCTTTTTAAACCTGCGCTCCAGGTGGCGGCGGCTCATGGCCAGGGTAGATGCCAGGTGGTCCACCGTTATTTTCTCGGAATAGTTTAATTCTATAAATTCCTGTGCCCGTTTGATAGCATCGTCCTCGTGGTTTTTTTGCCCGTGGAAGATGATGAACAACGATTGACTGTTGCGCTCTATATCAATCTCGAACATTTTGGAGGAACTGATGGCCATATCGCGGCCCGAAAATTTTTCAATAAGGTAAAGCAACAGGTTAAGCGATGAGTATGCACCACCACTGGTATAAATGCCACCCTCATCGGTAATTATTTTATAAGGCATCAGGTTCACATCCGGGAACATCGCCCTAAACTCAGCCGCTGCCAGCCAATGCGTGGTGCAGTTACGCCCTTTAAGCAAACCGGTTGAAGCGAGTATGAACGCACCGATGCATAATGATACCACCTCGGCCCCTCCTTTGTACTGCTTAATTATCCAGGGAATAAACTCCTGGTTATCGCTCACTACTTTGGCCATATCGCCATGCACTGCCGGGATAACCACCAGGTCGGTTTGGGTAACCTCACTCAGCGTGTAATCGGGCTTAATTACAAAAAGGCCGTTGCTTAGCGTGGTTTCCTTGCTTAGGCCAACCAACTGTATCTTAAACAAGGGCGCTTTATTCATCCTGGCGAAGGCATTGTTCACCTCGGTAAACATCTTATAGGTCGATTCGATGTTGCTTAAGCTTACGTTACCCTTCGGTATAAGGATTGATAGGTGTTTCATAGTATCAAAAATAAGTGTAAACCTCGTCGCAATCAACCCCTTATAATGTCGTAATAGCACCCTGCCGCTTGGTTAAATGCGCTGCACCTTTGTGTGGTTAGCCCATAGTGATGATAGAAGTTTTTAAAACGGATGTGGATGATTGGAGCCGGTCGCGCATGCTGATGGGTTTGATTGCCGCGCGTTTTTCAGTCTGCCGGATAAACTTCGATCTGGAAGATTGCGACCGCGTGCTGCGGGTTGAAGGCGATACCTTCTGCCCCAGGGGTATCATCGAACTATTGCAGCAGAACGGGTGCCACTGCGAAATACTGAGTTAAAACCAACATATTTACTTAACCAAAATAATAAGCCATGCCAAAAGTTAATGCATACATCGGGTTCAGCGATACCTGCCGCGAAGCGATGACCTTTTAAAAAGAAATTATTGGCGGCGAACTCACGCTACAGGTAGTGGGCGAATCACCGATGGAGGAGATGTTCCCGGCTTCGCACCAGGATAAGATACTCCACGCTACTTTGGAGAGCGCAGATTTTACCTTGAACGGCACCGATTTGCCGGGCAATAACCAGGCCATAGGTTCTGGCAATATCAGGCTGATGATTAGCTGCCCTACCAAAAATGAGATGCAAAGCATTTTCGATAAGCTAAGCGAGGGCGGCAAAGTTACACACCCCATAATGGAATTTTTTGCCGGCGCTATGGGTAACCTTACAGATAAATTTGGCGTGAACTGGGGTGTTTTTAGCGCAGAAAAATGATTACCTTTCCCTTTATAAAGTCTTTTTTTAATCATGATTATCCTCTTCATCATCTTGGCCATTATTGCAGCGATCATTCTTATTGTATTGTTGGCCGCAGCCTTTACCAAAAGCGACTACGAAGTTGAGCGGCAAATTACCATCAATAAGCCGGTATCGCAGGTTTTTGGGTACGTTAGGTATCTTAAAAACATGGATAACTATAATAAATGGGTAATGCGCGACCCAATGGCCCGGAAAGATTACCGAGGCCAGGACGGAACCGTAGGCTTTGCCTACGCCTGGGATGGCGATAAACAAGCCGGGCAGGGCGAACAGTTAATTACCAAAATTGAAGATGCCCGCAGGATTGATGTACAGATAGCATTTATACGCCCATTTGCGGCTGTATCTGATTCATATATGATTACGGAACCTACCATGGATAATACCACCGTGGTAAAATGGGGTTTTGCCAGCAAGATGCCTTACCCCATGAACGCGATAATGATTTTTATGGATATGGGCGAAATGCTGGGGAAGGACCTTAACGAGAGCCTGCAAAACCTGAAGCAGATCATCGAAAAACAACCGTAATAACTTAACATTTTTTGCTTGCTAAAGGGATTTGATTTTTAGGGCAAGCCCTGCGCTTGTTTGCCCATGCCTGCGTTATCTTTGCTCCGTTATGATGATGAGTGCGGGTACCCCTTTTAATTTTTTAGGACAGGATTTGCTATTGCTGCCGCAAAAGGCTATTTACTGGCAACAGGAAAAAGCCTTGATTGCGGCTGATGTGCATTTGGGTAAGGTGGGGCATTTCCGTAAGGCGGGGATTGCCGTACCGAGGGACATGGAGCAGGACGACCTGGCCATGCTATCAGACCTGATTGCAGAGCATCGTCCGGAGAAAATCATCTTTCTTGGAGATTTGTTCCACAGCGACCTGAATGCCGATTGGGATTGGTTTGTGATGTGGCGCAGGCAGTTCCCCAAACTACAGATCATACTCGTAAAAGGAAACCACGACATCATCCACGACCGGCATTACCTCAACCTGGATATTGTGTTGACCGAAGAACTGAGCGTAGGCCCTTTCCTGATGTTGCACCACCCCCTTGCCGACCCGGCTATTCGCCCCGAGGGCGGCTACGTTTTATGCGGGCATATACACCCCGGCGTAAACCTGGTGGGGCGCGGCAGGCAAAGCATTACCTTGCCTTGTTTCGCTTTCGGAAAAAACCAGGCCATACTCCCCTCTTTTGGTAAATTCACCGGGAAAGTGGCCATCCGCAGCCAGAAAAACGACAGTATCTTTGGGGTGTTGAAGGATAAAGTTATTGCAATTGGTTAGGAATGGTGAGTGGTTGATTGAGTAGAGAGTGGTTGTGTTTCGGCGCAAAAGCCGCGGACACTGCCGCTATCCAACCATTCACCACCTAATCAACCACGCACTACTCACCATTTACCACTTACTTCTTGCGCAAATAATCATGCACCTCGGTATCTATCTCGCCAAAGGGCACGTTGGTTTTTATCACCTTCCAGTTTTTATCTAACAGGCAATACATCGGCAGGGTTTTGATTTCCCATGCCGTAACGTTTGGCGATGCATCGCCTTTGCCATCGCTAACTTGCGTAAAAGGCGCATTGTCTTTCTTGATAACTGCCAGCCAATCACTTGTTTTATCTGCTATGGCTACGCTGATGATGGCCAGCTTTGCATTGTCTGCAGGGGTTAGGATAATGCCCTGTACCAACCGGGCGTGCGTCATGTCGCTGGTGCCGTTGCCCGGTTTCCAAAACTCTACCAGGATGATTTTCTTGTTGATGGCCTTTTTGTCGAACGGTTTGCCCGCAAGTGTGCTACCCACAATTTCGGGCGCATCGGCACCGGCTATTTGTTGCAATACAGGGCCAAGCTTGTTGCTTATTTTCAGGCCATCGTCGCTGGTTTTAACATCGGCAGGCAGTTTCTGAAAAATGGCATTGTACTCTGCCGGGTGCTCGGGGAAGTAGGCCTGCGCTATAATGTGCGCGCCGATGGTAGCCTTGGGGTATTTATCGGTGTATTCTTTGATGATTTTCAGGTCTAGGTCGCGGCGCTGGCGTTGCAGTTCGCGAGTATCGGCATAAATGCCGGCACGTTTGCCTGCGGGGAGTGCCCTGGCCGCACTGGTTTGCAGGTAACGGATGGCCTGATCTATCCGGGCATCCAACTCGCCGGCATAGGTATTGGCAATTTTATAATAAGCTGATAATTCGTTTTGCGTGGCCGAGGTGGTGGTAACTGCGGGGTATTCCGCAGGTTTAGCGGCGTTGGCATTTACCACGTAGTCGCCGTTTTCCAGGTAAATATCGTAAGCCACTTTCGAGGTAATCGGCTTGTCGTTATCTATAACGGTAAGACTATAGTAGCCGGGTGCCTGCAAGCCTTTGTCAATAATCAACTCACCATTTTTGATGGGTTCGTTAAAGGTAATTTCGTTAGCCTGTTTCAATATCACCACGCCGTTGTTTATGCCGTTGGCCTTTATGGTGAGGTTTAATTTAGGGTTATCTTTGCAGGCAGAGAGGAATAATAAGAGGGATGCGCTTGCGGTATAAAGTATTTTCATGTGTATGGTTTAGCCTCGCTAAATAAACAAAAAAAATCACGGCAGCCAAAATATATTCGCCACAGATTCCATAGGGAATAGACAAGCCCTCCCGCAACTCTAGCGAGAGGGCTTGTGCCATACACGGACCGAACGGACAGGGGACCTATTTAAAATCCAGGTCGCCGATGTAAACGCCGCCCTTATCGCCTTTTTTCATTTGCAGTACAATGAGTTCTTTTTTCTCCTGCGGGGTACCGTAGTGGGTAAACAGCTCGGCCATTACCGTGGTTGGGCCCGCGATGGTGGCCTGCCTGTCGCCATAGTAGTTTATCTCTATTTTGTAGGTGCCTTTTATGGCTTTTTTCAGCAGGAACTGCTCGGGGCCGAAACCTTGCGTCATGTCATCGGATATACGGCCGCCCAGCGCGGTACGGTTATGGCTGTAGTAGCATTTCTCGCCGTTAGGGTCGGTTACCCAAAGGTCTATATCGGTATTGTTCATGTTCCAGTCCATCACGATACGAATATCGGCAGGCAGGTTTTTAATCACTGTTTTTGGGATGCTTTTGATATTGAGCTTGCCTTTGTTCAGGGCGATGATGCGGTTTATCTCTGGCAGTATTATCTCTTCGATGCCGTCGTAAAGGTTTTCGGCATCATCGGTATAGCTGCTTACCATGGCTTTATAAAGCACGTCCAGGGCTTGTTGATGATGACCAGCATCTTCCAGGGCCAGCCCGTAATCGCGGAAGCTTTGCGGATCCAGCGGCCTTAGTTCCATCACCTTCTTAAAGGCAAATACTTCGCCCTCATAATCGCCAAGCTGTTTCAGTTTATAGCCCAGCATTTTATACAGCTCATAGTTGTCCAGGCCCATTTCGGCCAGGTTGCTGAGGATGCGCCCGCCTTCTTCGGTATTCCCTGTTTTCAGGAAATAATCGGCCACTTCAAAGTAATATACCGGGTTGCCTGCATTGGATGCGCGCAGCTCCAGGTATTTTTGGTACTGGCCCGTTTTGCCCGCAATGCGTATGGCTTTAAGGTAATCGGCATCGGGTGCCTGGTAGGCTATTGTGATGCCTTCGCCGGTAGTTGGTGCATCGGCAACCGGATCTGCCCTTTGCGCCGATGGCTTTGCGGCTACGCCGTTTTTGGTGGTTACCACAACCACACCATTGCTGCCTGCTGCGCCGTAAATGGCGGTTGCGCCCGCATCTTTCAGTACATTTATCGATTCTATTTCGGAGGGATTTAAGTTGGCTATGCTGCTTGTTTGCACGCCATCTACCACATATATGGGCTGGCCTGTACTAATAGTAGATTGACTCCTTAGTACAACACTGGTGCTGCCCGGGGCACGCTGCGTTGTAACCTGCAAACCAGCAACGCGGCCCTGCAACTGTTGGGTAATGTCTTTATTGGTTACTACCGCTTTGTTGGCATTGCCCACCGGCTCGTCCAGCCTGTCATAAGACAAAGGGCTTACTGTTGTTACTGAACCTGTAACATCTTTTCGTCTTACGGACGAATATCCCACAACTACCACCTCGTTCAATGCGTTGTTGGATCCCTCCAATTGCACATTTAAAATACGGTTGCTGCCAACGGTAACTTCCTGAGTTGTATATCCAATGTAAGATACCACCAAAACGCTGCCCACCGGTGCATTCAGGCTAAAATCGCCAATAACATCGCTTTGGGTACCTGTACTTGTCCCTTTTACCCTAACCATTGCACCAGGCACCGGCAGCCCATCAGTTTGGGAGGTTATCTTGCCTTGTATGCCCGGCCCGGTAGCCCGCGCTGTAGGCGTATTAATTGTTTGGGCTATTGCGGTATCGGTACGCGTGGTTTGGGCGGTATTGTTGCCCGTTTTAATGAGGGTGAAGTTCAAAACTTCATTGTCGCCGATGTTCATTTCCTCGGCGTTGTACCCTGCGCAGGATACTTTGACGATATCGCCCGGCCTCACATCCATAATATAGTGTCCAGCCTTATAGGTTGTTGCCGTAGCGCCATTACGGCGCACGGTTACGGTTGCACCAACCAGCGGCAAACCAGTGCCCGAATCTGTAATTGTTCCTCTAATTGTGCCTCTTGTTATGCGGTTACTGCCGTTTGTGCCGGGACCAATGGGCCGCACAGCCACAAGTTGCGGATGCCCGGCCTGTTTAACCGGTTTTGGCTCCGGTTTCGGGGTAAAATCGGTACCCCACCATTTGGTAAGGGCTTTTAGCATCTCTTCTGCGGCGGGCAGGTTGGCACCGGCTGTTTCTGGCTCGTCATCGTCGTCCGTACCACGCTGCTTCATCACGGCATCGTACTCGGCGCGCAGTTCAGCGGGCGGCTCTATGCCGTACCGGATGTAATCGGCAACCGTCTCCAGCACAATGAGCGAAGTATTACGCGTTACGATGCCGAAACGTTTGCCTAAAGATTCTATCTCCTGGCGGTTATCGGCGTAATTGATATCCAACTCGCTTATTTTCTTTTGACCCCAAAGTTTGGGCACGTCTACATTGTCCACCGCGTTTGCCTGTAAATCGAGCCTAACCTGTTTTTCTATACTTACGTTGTTGCCGTATCCATATTGCAGGGTAATGGTTTGGTTGGGGTTTTTGGTAATGCCGGCTACAGAGAAAGCCCCGTTTACCGTAACGGGTAGTGATGGATAAGCATCATTAACGGTGCTGCCGGCTTTTATGCCTAAGAAGCGCAATGGCTGCAGGGTTAGGGCGCTGAGAGCTTTGGCCTCATCATCGCGGATGAGATCTATCAATTCGCCGCCGGTTTTAAGGGCTAGCTGTTTCAGGTTGCTGTAATCTGCTGCCGCGGAGGAGTTGATGCAGTACACCGGTTTGCGCACGAGTTTTATCTGCCCTTCGCCAAAGGTTTGGTGGCCGTCGCTCATCAGCAGGTATTCATCTGCGGGGATTTTAGTCAGGTCCAGTTTGCCGAAGTTTGTTGCGCCATCGTAGACGGTTTGTTCCAGTTCGGTTTTCAGCGCGGCCCAATTGCCGTTTGTTATAGCATAGCTTTTATTCTTGATGATAGCGTTACTGAAAGCCACAAGGCTAACCTGCACAGTGCTGATTTTTTTGAAGTAGGCATCCAGCAGGGCAATTTCTTTTTTGATATCCCTGCCTGCGCCGCTTAGCGATGCATCCCATAACAGGCCGATGCTATGCGGCAGGGGCTTGTTGATGGTATTGGCCGGGATGGCCGTGTTAACAAACCAGCAATACTTATTGCCCTGCGCCTGTATCATCACTTCGGCAACATCTTTTGGTTTGGGGATGTAGAACGATAGTGTATGGCCCGGCGTGTAATTGCTTTTTTCAAAAGATGATGTATAGGTGTTCTGATGCTTATCGAATTTGAGCGCATAGCCGCTGGTATCATCGGCTATAGGTGCCATTGCGCTTTGCACAACCGATGCCGTAAGCGCGAAGGTTTTAACGGTATCCTGCAGGTTTAAAGGCAGGGTAAACTTTAGGCTGCCGTTGGCGGTCATGGGTAGCTCTTCTTCGTACCCGATGATGATGGTGCGGGTGCTGTGGGGGTTGATGGGGTAAATACGCGTACGGAAGGTGTTGCCCGCTACTTTTTCCAGTAATCCCGGGTCAACCCTGCGACGTTCTATCGATTCGAATACCACCGTGCCTTTGCCACGGTCTACCGGTACGGCTTCGCGCATCTTGCCGTTCATGTCTAAAGCGTAGCGGCTCACGCTTACGCCGTCCTTTAAGGGGAAGGTAAGGGTACCCTCTAGTACCTGCGCCGTGGAGTTATAAAAAGTCATTTGCCAGGTGCTGCGGCTGATATTGCCGTAGATGGCTACATCTATCTTAAGGTTTTGCAGCTTAACGCCGTTGTTGCTTTTACCATCTACCGAAAGCTGCGGCGATTGCGCGCGGGCGGCAGTAAAGAACAATATCAGCAGGATGGTGAGTAAGGAAAATCGTTTCATAATTGGCTGGTTTTGCAGGTAAGATGCAGCACCAGCCGGTATTCCATAAAAAGATTTGAAAAATGATGTAAAGAGCTATTACACCAACGCGCAAATGCAGATATAGGTGTAGATTAGAACAAATTCATTGCCAATCAGCGAAATCATTTAATCATTAAAATCAGCGGTCAGTAATTCCACCTCCGCTACAGGGCTAAACAGATAAACCCTACGACTGCTTACTTCCACGCATTTATAGCGTTTGCGCAGCTTTTCTTCCTTGCGGAAGATGCGGCCATCCTTTAGCTTGAACAGGGATTTGATGGGCAGTTTCTCTACCGTATGTACCGATTCTTTGGGTGCATCATATTGGCGTAAGGAACGGTACAGCGTTAAATCGGAACAGCTGGATGCGGCGGGGTTATTCAGGTAGCCCGTAATAGCCTGCCTGATATCCGGCGGAAAAACCTCTTTTTCGAAGAAAGGCTGCATCATTTTTTTGAAGTTCGCCTTCCACTCTGCCCCGTGGGGTTTTACCTTGTGTTTATGCTCGTTCCAGGTGTGCAGGTGCGCAAACTCGTGTACGGTGGTTACCAAAAACGCGTAGGGATTTAAATCGAAATTAACGGAGATGCGGTGGCCCTTGCCATCGAACGGGGCGCGGTAATCGCCAAATTTGGTGCCGCGGTTGCGCGATATCTTGAACTCGCATTTAAAGTAATCTATCCAGCGGCCAATTAAGGGTGCCGCATCCGGCGGAAGATACTTTTCTAAAATTTTTACTTTATCCAATGGTTACCTCTGTATCAAAGATAGTTTATTGAGGTGAAAGGTAAAAGGCGAAAGGTAAAAGGTTAGGAAGAGATGACAGAGCGCGTCTATTTTAACAGATGGTACACCAAAAATGCCGCCCCATAGGCCAGCAGGGTCATATAGGCGAATTGCACAGCAGGCCAGCGCCAGTCTTTGGTTTCGCGGTAAACAACGGCTATGGTGCTGGCGCATTGCATGGCAAAAGCGTAAAACATCATTAAAGAGAAAGCAACGCCCAAAGTAAATACCGGGCTGCCATCCGGCCTCTTAGCATTCCGCATTTTTTGCTGTACCGAATCAATCCTATCGGCATCGCCGTCTACGCTGTAAATGGTGGCCATGGTGCCCACGAATACCTCTCGTGCAGCAAAGGAGGTTATCAGGGCTATGCCTATCTTCCAATCGAAGCCCAGGGGCCTTATTACGGGCTCTATGGTATGGCCCAATACGCCGGCGTAAGAGTTCTCCAGTTTTTCGGTAGAAATAACCCGGGTAAGGCTATCGGGATTCATGCTTTTGGCGTATTGCGGCTGGCTGTATTTGGCATCGATGTTTTTGAACCTGTCGCCCGGTCCATAGGATGATAACACCCACAGGATAACCGATACGGCGATGATCACCTTGCCGGCCTCCAGGACAAAGGTTTTGGCCCGCTCATACATCGAGAATGCAACGTTGTTCCACCGGGGCATGCGATAAACGGGAAGCTCCATAATGAAGTAGCCGCGTTCGCGGGATTTTAAAATAAACTTCATTACCCAGGCTACTATGACGGCCGATACCAGGCTGAGCACATACATGCCGGTAAGCGCCAGTCCCTGCAGGTTAAAAATCCACCAAACGTTGCGGCTGGGTACTACCAGGGAAATAAGCAGCGTATAAACCGGCAGCCGCGCCGAGCAGGCCACCAATGGCGTGACCATGATGGTGATCATACGGTCTTTCCAATTCTCGATGGTGCGGGTGCTCATGATAGAGGGTACCGCACAGGCAAAGCCGCCGATGAGCGGCACTACCGATTTGCCGTTGAGCCCCACCTTGCGCATAATTTTATCCATCATAAAAGTAACCCGCGACATGTAGCCGGTATCTTCCAGTATAGATATGAACGCGAAAAGGATGGCAATCTGTGGGATAAACACCAGCACGCCGCTTAGGCCGGCCACTACACCATCTATCAGCAGGCTGGTTAAAGGGCCTGCAGGCAATACGCCGCGCAAAGCTCCCTGCACCCAAACAAAGGCATCCTCAATTAGTCCCTGGGGGTATTGCGACCACGCAAATATCGATTGGAACATAAAGAGCAGTATCCCCATAAAAATAACAAAGCCGAATATTTTATGGGTGAGTATCTTGTCTATTTTGTTACTGTGGCTTTCGTCCTGGGCGGTTACGGGCGTTTTAACCGTGTCGTATAAAACATCATTGATATAGTTGTATCGCGCAATGGTTTCGGCTGCCTGTGCTTTTTGCGAATGGAAGCTGTGCTGCTTCTCCAGTTCTTCAATGCGCTCGCTTTCGGCGGGACTTAAAAACTTCAGGGTTTCGTGCTGGTGAGCCAGCTGCAAGGCGAAGTATGGGTTATCGGTTTTTACTTCCTTGCTGATGGCACTTATTAATCCGGGTGCCAGCGCATTTATGTCTATACTGTCTTGCTGCAGAGCAAATTTATTGGCAAAAGATATGGTGTCTTTCAGTTCTTTTATACCCTGCAGTTTACGTGCTGAAACCTGTACCACAGGCACGCCCAGTTTTTGTGCTAACAAATCGGTGTCGATAATTACACCGGCTTTGTTGGCCAGGTCAATCATGTTCAGGGCAACAATAACGGGTATCTTCAGGTCGGCAACCTGGGTGTATAGCAGCAGGTTCCTTTTAAGGTTGGTGGCATCAAGGATAACGACAACCAGATCTGGTGTAAGTTCAGTTTCTTTCTCGGCCAGTACCGAGAACACGATAGATTCGTCGCGGCTTTTGGGGTAAAGGCTATAAGTTCCGGGAAGGTCAATGATTTCGGCGTTGCGGCCATCGGGCAGTTGGCAATAGCCTACTTTTTTATCAACGGTAACACCCGGAAAATTCCCTATTTTTTGGTTGAGTCCGGTAAGTGCATTAAAGAGCGTGGATTTACCGGTGTTGGGGTTGCCTACAAGCGCTACTCTGATATCAGCTTTCAATGGCTACAAGGTAACTACTGCAAAATAATGGTGGATGCTTCAAACCTGCGCAGGCTAAGTTGGTAGCCTGATACATGAATTGCGATAGGATCGCCAAGCGGCGCTATGCGCGATATGCGCACTTCTTCGCCGGGCAGGCAGCCCATTTCCATCAACTTAACAGACATTTCCAGATCAGTAAATTCTTTTACTATCCCGGTTTCTCCAATTTCAAGCTGTGAGAGTGTCATTTGCATTTATTTGAATACAAATGTAGGGCTATTTATACTAAATCCAAATAAGATTAGCGGTTTTTTTTCAGGAAAATGTCTACGACCTGTAAACTTTTGCGGGCAGCCTCTTCATCCCGAAATGCGGGCAACCGCAATCTTTTTTGAATAAGCCGCATGACGAAAGTACTGCTGCGGCAATAACGGCTATCAAACCAACTTTAAATGCTTTCATTATTTAATGCGTAAGAAGTTACTAAAACACCAAATATGCCCATGCATGCACCTAAAGCATCGCAAAACAAATCGGCAGGCTCGCCGCTGCGCCAGGTGAAAACATACTTTTGCAGTACTTCTATTAGCGCGCCGTAGCTAATCAACACGATGGTGTTTTTTATCGCTATTTCTATGCGCAGGCCACGAGTTTTGAATTTGCGAATGCTGCCATAGCAATAAAGCACCGCCAGTACAAAAAACAAACCGCAGTGGGTAAGCTTATCAAAGCCGGCAAAAAACATGGGCGCCTTGCTTACGCCGCCCAGCTTTACACCGCATATCACTAAAATAAATAAGGCCCACAAAATTGCAGGCCAGTATGCTTTAAAGCGAGCGTTCATTAAGCGCCTATCAAGCCAGCGTATTCCTCTGCAGATAATAAACCATCTACTTCGGCAGCATCTGTAAGGGTAACTTTTACCATCCAGCCATCACCGTAAGGGTCAGAATTTACCAACTCGGGCTGGCTATCCAGCAGTGGGTTTATTTCTGCCACAGTACCGGCTACCGGCATAAATAAATCTGATACAGTTTTTACGGCCTCTACAGTGCCAAAAATAGCTTCTTTGGCAACTTCCTGCCCAAGGGTGTTGATATCTACGTACACAATATCGCCAAGTTCGCCCTGCGCAAATTCGGTAATTCCAATGGTTGCAGTATCGCCTTCAACGCGTATCCATTCGTGGTCTTTAGTGTATTTCAGTTCAGCCGGAAAATTCATGATGCTTAAATTATTTACCCCAAAAATAACAAAACTTTAAGGTATAACAACACGCCGCTTTATTTTACAGCAACAATAAACCCTGCCGCCTAAAACTAAATGGAATGCCTTTTGTTAACTATAAAAACAAAAAATAATCTACAAGATGAAAAGAATTAGTTTAGTGGCAATGGTTGTGCTTGCAGCATTATCATTCCAGGCATGTAACAATGCCGCAAAAGACAGTAAAGACACCGCCGACAGCTTGAACGCCGTTAAAGACAGTACCACTGATGGCAGCACGGGCATTGCGGTTGATAAGATGGACGCAGAGTTTGCAACCAAGCTTGCCAATGGCGGTTTAGCCGAAGTAGCCCTGGGCAAACTTGCCGAAAGCAAAACCACCAACCCGCAAATAAAAGAGTTTGCAGTAATGATGGTATCTGACCACGGTAAAGCCAACGAGGAACTAATGGAAATAGCTAAAACAAAAAACATTAGCCTGCCGGTAGCACCTGATGAAGAGCACCAGAAAAAAATGACCGAATTATCTGAAAAAACAGGTAAGGATTTCGACGCTGCTTATGTTGACGCCATGGTAGATGGTCATAAGAAAACCGTAGACTTGCTGGAAGATGCATCGAAAAATTGCAAAGACTCTGATTTGATGACTTTGGCTACCAAATTATTGCCAACAGTAAAGGGCCATTTAGCCAAGATTGAGGCTATTAAGGCTAGCATGAAATAATTTATAGCAATACATATTGCTGAAAATGGGAATGGCATATGCTGTTCCCTTTTTTGTGCGCTATGGTTGCAGAGGCGTACTTTATTGAATAATTTAGGCAGATAAACTACGCCGCCTCATGAAAAAATACCTGTTGATATGCCTATCGCTTTTGTTTGCCCATCATGTACTCAAAGCCCAGGATATTCAAACCAAAACAAAGGGCTTTGCCAAATACACCGGCTATTTCAATTTTTATTGGGACGAAAAAGCAGGTAAGGTATATTTAGAGATAGATAAGCTTAACCAGGAGTTTTTGTACGTGAACTCGCTACCGGCCGGCGTGGGCTCCAACGATTTGGGCCTCGACCGTGGGCAGATAGGTGATAGCCGCATTGTGAAATTCATCAAAATTGGTCCTAAGGTGATGCTGATACAGCCGAACTACAACTTTAGGGCGGTAAGCAATAATGCCGATGAGCGTAAATCTGTAGAAGAGGCCTTTGCCCAATCGGCCATATGGGGCACCACGGTTTTTGCCGAAGAGGGCGATAAAGTACTTATAGACCTTACCCCTTTTTTGCTGCGCGACAGCCACCGCCTGGCCGACCGCCTTAGCGGCAGCGATCAGGGAAGCTATAGTCCCGATGAGAGCCGCTCGGCTGTGTACCTGGCCAATACCAAAAGCTTTCCGGATAATACAGAATTCGAAGCGATGGTTACCCTGGCGGGTAAAGCCACAGGGGCAGAGATAAGCTCCGTTACGCCCGATGCCAATGCGGTAACGGTGCGCATGCATCAATCTTTCATTAAATTGCCCGATGCTGGTTACAAACCCCGCAAGTTCGACCCGCGCTCTGGGTATTTTGATGTGGAATACATGGATTTTGCCAAGCCCATAGGCGACCCCAATGTACAGCGATTACTGAGCAGGCACCGTTTGCAAAAGAAAGACCCAAGTGCCGCTATTAGCGAGCCGGTAAAACCTATCGTTTATTATGTTGACCGTGGCGCGCCCGAGCCGGTGCGCAGTGCACTAATAGAGGGCGCCGGCTGGTGGAACCAGGCTTTCGAGGCGGCGGGCTACAAAAACGCTTTCATTGTAAAATTACTGCCCGAGGATGCCGACCCGATGGACATCCGCTACAATATCATCCAATGGGTGCACCGTTCAACCAGGGGCTGGTCTTACGGGGCATCCATCAGCGACCCGCGCACCGGCGAGATTATCAAAGGCCAGGTTTCTTTAGGTTCGCTGCGCGATAGGCAGGATTTTTTAATTGCTGAAGGCCTTTTACAACCCTATGAAGATGGTAAACCCGTGAGTGATAAAATGCTGCAACAGGCGTTGGCAAGGCTGCGCCAGTTAGCCGCCCACGAGGTTGGGCATACACTTGGCTTGCAGCATAATTTTACGGCCAGCGTAAACGATAGGGCATCGGTAATGGATTACCCGCCACCAGTGGCGAGCCTTGTAAAAGCCGATGGCAGCATTGATGTAAACAAGGCTTATAAAATCAATATTGGGGAATATGATAAACGCGCCATTCTTTACGGTTACCAGGATTTTGCAGCAGGGACAAATGACGAAGAGGCCCTGAAAGGGATTATTGGCGAAACCATCAAACAGGGTTTCCTGTTTATTACCGATGAAGATGCGCGTCCCGCAGGTAGCGCGCACCCGCAGGCCCACCTTTGGGATAGCGGCAACGATGCTGCTGATGAGCTTAACCGACTGCTGCTGCTGCGCAGGCAAGTGCTGGATAATTTTTCGGCCCGGGCGATAAGGCAGGATGCGCCTATGGCCACAATGGAAGAGGTTTTGGTGCCCATGTACCTGATACACCGCTACCAAACCGAAGCCGCAGCCAAAATGCTGGGTGGTTTATATTATACCTACGCATTAAAAAATGATGGGCAAACCATAACGCGCTTTGTGCCGTCAGCCCAGCAATGGAAAGCCTTTGATGCGTTGATGGCCACTTTAAAGCCCGATGCCCTGGCCATGCCCGAAAAGCTGATAGCCATGATACCGCCCCGCCCGCCCGGCTACCCGCGCACTAGGGAAACCTTCAAAGCCCGCACGGGGCTTACTTTCGACCCTTTAGCTGCTGCTGAAGCTGCCGCTGGCACAACACTAGCCTTTATGCTGCAACCCGAGCGTGCCGCCCGGTTGGTAGAGTATCAAGCGCGCGATGCCGCGCAGCCCGGCCTGTTGCCTGTTTTGAATAAACTGATTGCCCAAACCTGGAAAGCACCCGATGCCGCAGGCTATAAAGGCGAGCTGCAAAGGTTAGTAAACAACCTAACCCTAAAACAGCTGCTGCAACTGGCCGCCAATACTAATGCCGCCGAAAGCGTGCGTGGGATAGCTCTGCTGCAGATAGATGATTTGAAGAAATGGATGCAAAGCACATTGCTAACTGCAACAGGTAACCGCAAAGCCAATTTGCTTTTCGGCCTGGCGCAGTTAAGTCAGTTTGAAAAAACGCCGGATAAATTCCAGTCTGCAAAACCTTTGAACATGCCCGATGGTTCACCAATTGGCGCGGATGCAGACCTTATTTATTAATAATTACGCAAAAGCCCTTATCTTGCATCGCTAAAACAAAAAACATGGCAGTACCAATTGTTACCGGCTTAATGGCCTACGGCATGTCGGGCCGAATATTCCACGCGCCGTTCATCCATAGCAACCCAGGCTTTACCCTAAAAGGCATTGTAGAGCGTAGCCAGAAAAAGGCCGCCGCTGTTTACACGGATATCGTGAGCTATAACAGTATCGATGAGCTGCTTGCCGATGAGGAAGTTGAGCTTATCATTGTAAACACGCCCAATAACCTGCACCTGGAGCATGCTATTGCGGCCATGCGCGCGGGCAAGCATGTACTGGTTGAAAAACCCGCTGCTGCTACTGCCGCGCAGGTAAAAGAACTTTTTGACGTGGGCCGCGAAACCGGCAAGCATGTAATGGTGTACCAAAACCGCCGGTACGATAGTGGTTTTATATCTACTAAAAGCATCATTGAAAGTGGTCGCCTGGGTACCTTGCAGGAGGTGATTTTCCGTTTGGACCGCTACAAAATGCAGATAAATGTGAAAGCATTTAAAGAAACTAAAGAAACACCTGCCAATGGCCTGGTTTACGACCTTGGCGCACATTTGGTAGATAATGCTATCGCCCTGTTTGGCAGGCCGCTATCGTTCCACAAAACTACCGGTATTTACCGCGAGGGTTCTGAAGTACCCGATTATTTCCACTTCCACCTGCTATATCCCAACCAGCTAAACGTGTTTTTAACTTCGGGTCTGCTGATAGCCGAAGAGCAGCCGGGCTTTATCGTAAATGGCACATTAGGCAGCTTCGTGAAAGCGCGTACCGATGTGCAGGAAGGACAATTAGATAAAGGCATGATGCCAACCGACGAAGGTTACGGCTTGGAACCTGCCGGTAGTGAAGGGAAACTGGTAACGATCGATGAAGATAACCGGAAAATTGTAGAGAAGGTAGCATCGGACAAAGGCGACTACATGCAAATATTTGATGCTGTTTATCATACAATACGCAATAACGCGTTATTCCCTGTAACAGAAGAACACATTGCCTGGCAGTTAGAACTGCTGGAAGCTTAGAAATTAGGGACTAAAA
This sequence comes from Mucilaginibacter psychrotolerans, assembly GCF_004519315.1. Taxonomy (GTDB): domain Bacteria; phylum Bacteroidota; class Bacteroidia; order Sphingobacteriales; family Sphingobacteriaceae; genus Mucilaginibacter; species Mucilaginibacter psychrotolerans. The sequence goes on along the minus strand of NZ_SOZE01000002.1, from coordinate 83,329 downwards.
TTGTTGATAGCCCCCCAACATATAAAGATGAAGAAATTATTATTCGCCATAACCCTGCTGATAGCTGCAGGATGCTCAAAAGCCCAACCCCCGGTAATTGCACCCTACAAGATGCTGAAACTGGATAACACCTGGACTACTCCCGCTGATCTGAAGAAAGACAAGCCAGTTATGCTCATCTACTTTGCGCCGGATTGCAGTCATTGCCAAAAGCTTATTTACGATATGAAGCCGGTGATGAAAAGTTTTAAAGATATCCAGGTGGTGATGATCACCTTTACCGATATTAAGATGGTGAAGGTTTTTAACGACGATTTCGGGCTATCGGCTTATAAAAACTTCACTTTAGGCACCGAAGGCTATACCTACACCGTGCAGAAATACTACCAGCTTAAAACCACGCCTTACATAGCCATTTATGCTAAAGATGGCCATCTGGTGCAATCATTTGAAAAGGTACCCAAAATACCTGAATTGGTTGAGGCGGTGAAGAAGGCGTAATAGCCAATTCACCTCTTTGTTACGAGGGAAGAGAAGTCATCGCTGCCGCAAGCCTCCTCGCTTGTGGCCCCGTTTGCAAAGTCCGCTATGCATTGCCAAAAACATAATGGCTACCCGTCCTGCCGGCCACAAGCGAGGACGCTTGCGGCAGCGGAAGGGAAATAGATATAAAACAAAAATCCCCAACTACGATGTAGCCGGGGATTTTTGTTGATGGAAGAATATCTTCAAATTATTCACCACCTGCGTGATCATTGGCATGTTGCTCGCGGAATAGTTTCGCGCTGAAGTAATCATTGTTCATGCGGGCAATATTGGTAAGCTTAATCTCTTTAGGGCATTCTGCTTCGCAGGCACCGGTGTTGGTACAGTTACCAAAACCTTCTTCGTCCATTTGGGCAACCATAGCTTGTACGCGGCTGTAACGCTCGGGCTGGCCTTGTGGCAATAAGCCCAACTGGGTGATTTTTGCCGATACGAACAACATAGCAGATGCATTTTTACAGGCTGCTACGCAAGCGCCGCAACCAATACAGGTAGCCGAGTTAAAAGCCTCATCAGCCACAACCTTAGGTATCAGGATGGCGTTAGCATCTTGTGCACCGCCGGTATTTACCGAAATAAAACCACCAGCTTGCTGAATCCTGTCGAATGCCGAACGATCCGTACCCAGGTCTTTGATCACCGGGAATGCTGCCGAGCGCCAAGGCTCAATAGTGATAGTTTCGCCATCTTTAAAAGTACGCATATGCAGTTGGCAGGTAGTAATGGCCTGCTTTGGCCCGTGCGGATGGCCATTGATATATAGCGAGCAAGAGCCGCAGATACCTTCGCGACAATCGTGGTCGAAATGAATTGGCTCGTCGTTCTTTTTGGTAAGGCTTTCGTTCACCACATCCAGCATCTCCAGGAACGACATGTCCTCAGAAATACCTTCTGCCTTATAGGTAACAAATTTACCAGCTGCCTGTGAATTTTTTTGGCGCCATACTTTCAGCGTCAGATTCATGTTTCCGCTCATTTTTATTGAGATTAGTGAGTGGTTGATTAAGTTGCTTAGGTGAATGGTTTAAACCACTCTCTACTCACTCAATCAACTATTCTCCATTACTTATAACTACGTTGTGATAACTTAACATTTTCGAAGATCAGTTCTTCTTTATGAAGCACTTCTTCCTGGTCTTCGCCCTTAAACTCCCATGCTGCAACATAAGCATAGTTTTCGTCGTCGCGCAAGGCTTCGCCTTCAGGTGTTTGCGATTCGAGGCGGAAGTGGCCACCACATGATTCTCTGCGGTCTAAGGCATCGGTAATCATCAGTTCGCCCAGTTCAATAAAGTCGGCAACACGGCCTGCTCTTTCCAACGCAGCGTTTACTTCATCGTTCTCGCCGGTCACGATGGCATTCTTCCAGAAATCTGCTTTCAGGGCTTTGATCAGGTTTTTTGCATGTTTCAACCCTTCTTCTGAACGGGCCATACCGCAATATTCCCAAATAATGTGGCCAAGTTCGCGGTGGTATTCTACAACTGTTTTGTTGCCTTTAAGGGCAAGCAGTTTGTTGTTGTAGGCAATTACATCCTGCCGGGTTTGCTCAAACGCAGGGTGGTTTATGTCAACCGGTTTCGGGCCAATGGTAGCCAGGTAATCTCCTAAAGTGTAAGGGATAACAAAGTAACCATCTGATAAACCCTGCATCAGTGCGGATGCACCAAGGCGGTTTGCACCGTGATCGCTAAAGTTACACTCGCCCATGGCGTAAAGGCCCGGCACGTTTGTACTTAAATTATAATCAACCCAAAGGCCACCCATGGTATAGTGTACGGCAGGGTAAATGCGCATAGGTTGTTTGTACGGGTTCTCGTCGGTAATTTGATAATACATATCAAACAGGTTACCATATTTTGCACGTACGGTATCTTCGCCCAGGCGTTGTATCGCTTCTGCAAAATCAAGGTAAACGGCCAAACCTGTTGCGCCAACACCTTTACCTTCGTCGGCAACTTCCTTTGCGTTACGTGAGGCCACGTCGCGCGGAACCAGGTTACCAAAAGATGGGTATTTCCTTTCCAGGAAGTAATCTCTTTCGTCTTCTTTTACCTGCGATGCGGTAATTTCTTTTTTGCGCAATTTCTCGGCAGTTTCTTTTGTCTTAGGGGCCCAAACACGTCCGTCGTTACGTAACGATTCAGACATCAGCGTAAGCTTACTCTGGTGATCGCCGGTTACCGGGATACAGGTTGGGTGAATTTGGGTATAGCAAGGGTTTGCAAAGAATGCACCGCGTTTGTGGGCACGCCATGCTGCCGTTACGTTACTGCCGATAGCATTGGTAGACAGGTAGAATACGTTACCGTAACCGCCAGTTGCCAATAACACAGCATGTGCCGCATGTGTTTCAATCTCGCCTGTTTTTAGGTTACGGGTTACAATACCTTTGGCATGGCCATCAACTACAACCACATCCAGCATCTCGGTGCGGGTGTACATTTTCACCTTACCTAAATGAATCTGGCGGTTAAGGGCCGAGTAAGCGCCTAATAACAGTTGCTGCCCTGTTTGGCCACGTGCATAGAAAGTACGGGATACCTGCGAACCACCGAAAGAACGGTTATCCAGCAGGCCGCCGTATTCGCGGGCAAATGGCACGCCCTGTGCAACGCACTGATCGATAATATTTACCGATACCTCTGCCAGGCGGTACACGTTGCCTTCACGGGCACGGTAGTCACCACCTTTAATGGTATCGTAAAACAAACGGTAAACGCTGTCACCGTCGTTTTGATAGTTTTTTGCTGCGTTGATACCGCCCTGTGCTGCAATAGAGTGCGCACGGCGCGGACTATCCTGGAAACAGAACGATTTAACGTTGTAACCAAGCTCGGCCAACGATGCCGCTGCTGATGCGCCTGCCAAACCGGTACCTACGATAATGATATCGTATTTACGCTTGTTAGCGGGGTTAACCAGCTTTAAGTTAAATTTATGCTTGCTCCATTTTTCGGCCAGCGGCCCCTGCGGAATTTTAGCATCTAAACCCATATTCTTATTTGAGATTAAAGAGACAAGAATCAAGAACCAGGATAAATGGCTGCGATTCTTTTCTCTGTCTTGTGCGTTTAATAATGTCTTGAATCTTGATTCTTACCTCTTGATTCTCTTTTACTACTTTGATATACTCTGGAAATAATACACAACCGGCATCAGCGCAAACCCAAGGGGTATAATTACGCCAAAGAACCAGGTACCGAAGAAATAAACTATCGGCTGGTATTTTTTATGCACCCAACCCAGGGTTTGGAAAGCGCTTTGGAAACCATGCAATAAGTGGAACGCTACCGCACCCATTGCAATCACGTAAAACGCAACGTACCAAAGTTTGCTAAAGCTTTCCTGCACACGTGCATGGATATCTTTCACCCTTACAATTTCTACATTGTTTTCGGTAGAGATCGACCTTTCAAATTCGGCAGTAGCAGGGATGTATTCACCAACCGTGGTTACGTTAGTTGCCAAATCGGTACGGTACTCTTTAAATTTAAGTACATTATCGTACTTGTACACATACCAAAAATCGCTCATGTGTATTACAATGAACAGCAGCAGGATAGAACCCAACAGCCCCATGTTTTTTGACGACCATGATGCTTTGCTTTTGGTTTGCACCGCGTACCCTACCGGGCGTGCTTTACGGTTTTTAAGGGTTAGCACCAATGCATATATAGCATGCACTATAATGCTGATGTACAGAATGTAGGCGATAACCTCAATCGGCGGAAAATGCGTTAAGAAATTTGCGTAGCTGTTAAATGCGAAACCCTGGTCGTTTTTGAATAGCAACAGGTTGCCACCCAGGTGAACAATTAAGAAAGTACACAAAAACAAGCCAGTTAAAGCCATTATCAGCTTCTTTCCCAGTGATGAGTTAAAGGTTTGTTTGAATTCGCTCATTATTAATTCAGATTTATTTAGGCAAAAGTATTTATTAAAAGCCAAAACATATAAATGGTTTCGGCTTTATAAAGCATAATCCATTATTTAGAAACAATCTAAAAGAATTTTGGCGAGAAAGCTTTTATGAAGGGCCTGTTAGGGCAGTGGGTATTAGGTTAAGCCTCGTCGGTACCGAATAACTCCTGATGAAAGGGAGATGCTTTGGGTTTAGCCACCATAATTTGCCAGCCTGGAATATGGCAGCGCGTGAACGCCTTGTGCCGGAGTTATCAAAAAGGAGACTTTATAGTGTTGTTAATGATCTTATCTTTTCTTCCAATGCACGACCATCTTCCGATATAAATCGCCGTACTATTGATTTTGCTCCTGTTTTATATTCTCTAACAAATAGTTCCCCCATCATTGTTTCAGGGTATTGTTCATCGCTATAGGTTATCGGATGGCCCGCTTTTAATAATTGCTCATTGCTCCAGCCAGAAACATCTACTTCCTTTAAAATCACAACCACTTCTTCTAAAAGCCTGTAGTCTGCTGTCAATTCCATCCTGACAAGGTGTTTAGTGCCAATTGAAAACTCTTTGATAAATAGATTGCCTTTAAGAGTTTCAGGATACTGCTCGTCGCGGTAAAAAATTGGAATGCCTGCTTTTAACATGGCTTCGGCACCCAGTCCCGCATCTTCGTCAATACCCTTTTCAATGGGGTCGTCTTTGTATATGTCTTCCAAAGTAACCATATGCTAAGATACTAATATTTCAATAACGTATCCATGCATTCTTCCAGCCTTGCTTTGGCCATGAATTGATCTTCCAGCGCTTTGTTCATCGGGATGGCCGTATCCAAACTGGCGCAACGCATTACCGGCGCATCCAGGTATTTGAAGCAGTGCTCGCCAATGTAGGCCGCTAGCTCCCCGCCGAAACCGCTGGTGAGCGTGTCTTCGTGCAGGATAAGCACCTTGGAGGTTTTCTTTACTGTTTTTACTACGGCTTCCTTGTCCCAGGGCTGCAGGCTACGCAGGTCCAATATCTCAATGGAGTGTTCGGGGTGTTTCTCGACATATTCAATGGCCCAGTGTACACCCAAGCCGTAAGTGATGATACTCGCCTTTGTGCCCGGCCGTACAATGTTGGCCTTGCCTATCTCTACGTAATAATCATCGTCGGGCACGTTGCCGCTAATGCTGCGGTACAAGGCCTTATGCTCAAAGTACATTACCGGGTTAGGGTCGGCAATGGCGGCCATCAGCAGGCCTTTGGCATCATCGGGGAAGGCGGGGTAAACCACCTTCAGCCCCGGTGTTTTGGTAAACCAGGCTTCGTTGCTTTGCGAGTGGAAAGGCCCCGCACCAGTGCCGCCACCCGTAGGCATGCGTATCACCACATCTATAGGCTGGCCCCAGCGGTAATAAGTTTTGGCCAGGTTATTTACCACCTGATTGAAGCCGCAGCTTACAAAATCGGCAAACTGCATTTCTACTATAGCTTTGTAACCATTGAGCGATAAGCCCATGGCCGTACCCACAATGCCCGATTCGCATATGGGCGTATTGCGCACGCGTTCCTTGCCAAATTCTTCCACAAAACCTTGGGTAATTTTGAACGCGCCGCCATATTCGGCAATATCCTGCCCCATTATGATAAGGTTGGTGTGGCGGCGCATGGCCTGCCGCATGGCATCGCTTATGGCATCAATATAACGTTTGTTAGATAACACCTCATAAGGCGGGTGCTTGGGCATGCTGTATAGCCGGTACATACTATCCACCTCGGTTTGTACGTGAGGGATGATATCCGGCTCGTTAAACACTTTTTCTATTTCGGCATCTATCAGTTTGGTAAACTCGTTGCGTAGGTAGGGCACCCAATCTGGCCGCAATACCTGTTCTTGCAACAGGTATTTTTCGAAAGTTTCCAGAGGGTCTTTCTTTTGCCATTGCTCAAAAAGCTCGGGTGGTACGTATTTGGTGCCCGATGCTTCCTCGTGGCCGCGCATACGGAAGGTCATGCACTCCAACAGCACCGGGCGGGGGCGTTGGCGCATACTTTTTGCCTGTTCGTTTACGGTGTGGTAAACCTCCAGCACGTTGTTGCCATCAATCTTGCGGCCCTCTATGCCGTAACCAATGGCCCTATCGACAAGCGATTCGCATTTGTATTGCTCGTTTACAGGGGTTGACAGGCCGTAGCCGTTGTTCTCTATCAAAAAAATTACGGGGAGGCTCCAAACGGCGGCAATGTTGAGCGCCTCGTGGAAATCGCCCTCACTGGTAGCGCCTTCACCGGTATAAACCAGGGTTACTTTTTTGCGCGCGCTTAGCTTATCAGCCAAAGCAATGCCATCGGCCAGAGCCAGCTGCGGGCCCAGGTGAGATATCATGCCGATGATTTTATATTCCTGTGTGCCGAAGTGGAAAGACCGGTCGCGACCGCGGGTAAAGCCCGATAGCTTGCCCTGCCATTGCGCCATCAGCCGCGAAATGGGGATATTACGTGCCGTAAATACACCCAGGTTGCGGTGCATGGGCAAAATATATTCATCGGCATCCATAGCCAGGGTACTGCCTATCGCAATAGCCTCCTGGCCAATGCCGGAGAACCATTTGCCTATACGGCCCTGGCGTAGCAACACCAGCATTTTTTCTTCAACAAGCCTCGGTAATAATAATTTCTTGTAGAAAGTTATTAAACCGTCATTATCGATATTTTTACGATCGAAAATCATCCCTGTAAAGCTAAGAAGTTTTTAAAACTTTGTATGTTTACGTCATCCATCTTTTTGCTATGAAGCATTTGTACGTTATTTTATTTGTTTTGTTTGCTGTTTTGGGCTTAACTGCCTTTGCACCAGATGGGTTTTTATTGCCCGAAAGCTTTTACCTGCATAAAGGCGATAAACTAAACGTGCACTTGCTCACTGGCGATAACCTTGTGCAAGAGGGAGAAGAACGCTTCAACGCCAAGCGGACAAACAAATTCAACATATACGAAGGCTCTAAATTAACCGACCTGCTAAAGGTTGCAAAGGATAGTGCCGCGCCGGTATTAAGTTACCCCATCACCAACGCCGGACTGGTAATGGTGGAACTGAACACCAAAGATGATATCATCGAACTACCGCATGAAGATTTTGTAGCTTATCTTACCAAGCAAGGCTACAATAACCTGGCCGATAAAATAAAAGACGATACCCGCCTTAATTTAGTAGAGAAATACCGCTATTACTTGAAAACACTGGTGAGTGTAGATGGCGGCGGGGGTAATGCTTTTAGTAAGGTGTTGGGCAACGATCTGGAGATTGTGCTTAAACAAAACCCCTACAAAAGAAGCTATGGCGACGATATTGCTGCCGTGGTTTATTTTATGGGCAAACCGCTTCAAAACAGCAATGTGCTGCTGTATGTCAAAACTGCATCGGGAAATGTACACCCACAATTGCTAGCCTCGGATGCAAACGGGCAAGTGTTTTTTAGTCCCAGCAGGGATGGTATTTATATGCTGCGCTGCGTACACATAGAGCCATCTAAAAACAACGACGCCGATTTCGAAACCTGGTTTGCCACTTTCTCTTTCGCCTTCAGCAATCAGGATGAACTGCCGAATACTTATCGTGAGTTCGGTTTCGGGAATAAACACTAATTGTCTGAACCTTGATTTTCCTGATTAATGGACTGCAGGATTTCAATCAAGTAATCTTTTAATCAAGAAAATCATGGTCCAAACTCACCCTAAAGCATTTTCAACATTTCCATATCAAACTTTGGGCTTAAAGCATAATGCAGTTGTATAAGGCCGCTGCTATAAACCTGCTGCCTAATAAACTGCAGATTCAACCGCTCGCTCAAATTTTGGAACAATGGCTTGCCTGCCCCTAAAATAACGGGATGTACAGATAGGTGTAATTCGGTTACCCAGCGTTTAGCAATAAATGCCGAAAGGAGGCTTGCGCCGCCAAACAGCCAGATGCTTTTGCCGGCATCATTCAATATACTTTCAACCGCATGTTCGAAGTTTGCCGTGTTAATAATGGTTATGTCTTCATCTTCCTCGGGCACCAACGTATCTGAGAAAACATATAGCTTTTTGCCGGGGAACATGCCGGGGTTGGCACGTATTAATTCATAGCTTTTACGGCCGATAAATAAGGCATCAATGCTGTCAAAAAAATCAGCAAGGCCGTAATCATGATCGTCGAGGCACCAATCGTATTCGCCGTTTGGGCCCTCTATAAGCCCATCAAGGCTCACCGCTACATTCAAGATAACTTTACGCATCAATCTTCTTCGTTTTTATCGGGCCGACTACGCTCTGCCCATTGTTTGCTGAACGATTTTTCGGCTACCTCGGGCATCTCTTTATACTGCCCCCACGATTTTTTGAAGAACAGCTTCAGCAGGTAATTCTTCATTTTACCGCTAAAAAAGTCCATCGTTTTGCGTTTCAGCATGCCTTTTTTCCAGCCGGCCCAGCCCCATCTTTCTTTTTTGGTTACCAGGTTTTCTTTTACGGCATCGCGGCGGTTAAGCAGCAGCATCTTGTGGATATCTATTTTTACCGGGCAAACGCTGGTACAGGCCCCGCAAAGGCTGCTGGCAAAGCTTAGGTGCTTAAAATCTTCCATGCCGCGCATGTGCGGTGTTATTACTGAGCCAATGGGGCCGGTGTAGGCGGTTTCGTATGTGTGGCCGCCTATGTTTTTGTAGATAGGGCAAACATTAAGGCAGGCCCCGCAGCGTATGCAGTAGAGGCCCTGGCGCTGCTCTTTTTGGGCAAGCAAGTTGGTGCGGCCGTTATCAAGCAGTATGACGTACATCTCGTTCGGGCCATCAGTTTCGCCGGGTTGGCGCGGGCCGCTGAGCAAGGTGTTGTAAACGGTTAGGTTTTGGCCGGTACCGTGGGTAGCCAGCATGGGCAAGAACAAATCCAAATCGGCAATGGAGGGGATTATTTTCTCTATACCTACGATGCTGATCTGTATTTTGGGGAAGGTGGTGGTGAGTCTGGCGTTGCCTTCGTTCTCGCTGATGGAGATGCTGCCGGTATCTGCTATCAGGAAATTGGCACCGGTAATGCCCACATCTGCCCGCAGGTATTTTTCGCGCAGCAACTCGCGCGCTTTTTGGGTAAGCTGCTCGGGCGTGGCATCTATGGGCGTGCCGAAACGATTGTGGAACAGCCGGGCAATATCCTCCTTAGAAAGATGCATGGCCGGGGTAACAATATGATATGGGCGTTGGCCTAGCAATTGTACGATGTATTCGCCAAGGTCGCTCTCTACCGATTCAATATCATTGCTTTCCAAAAACTCGTTCAGGTGTATTTCTTCGGTGGCCATCGATTTGGACTTGATGACCGTTTTTGCGTTTGCCCTGGTGAGGATGTTGAGTATTTCGCGCTGGGCCTCCTCTGCATCGTTGGCCCAGATTACTTTGCCGCCACGTTTCTGGAAATTGGCTTCAAACTCAGGCAGGAACTTATCCAGGTTCTCCATCACTTTCCATTTGATGGCGTGGCCCTTCTTTTTAGAATTATCGAGGTTGATCATCCGCGAGAGGCCGCGGGCAACTGATGCATCGTACTTGCCGATGTTATGGTTGATGATGCGCCGATGGTCCGTATCGAACACTTTCTGTTCGGCCGTCTCTAAAAATTCCGCTGCGATGTTTCCCATTTATGCGAAATTAAGCAAACGCGGGCAAGAATGTTTTAAACGGGTTAAATTATTTGCTTGTGGGAGGGGTTGGGGGTATTGCCGGGAAAGAAGAAACCCTTGTTCTTGATGAAAGCAACGTAGTTGTTAATTGCCATCGTTGAAGCGTTTGCTGCATGGGGGGGGCGGTTATACAGCGATTCTATTTGTGATTCACCATCCTTATTGCAAAATCAAGCGCTTGATCCGCCGGAATATCCTTATCAGGTTTGACCCCTACTGTTTCCCAATCTGATTTTGTAATAGGATTAATAGCGCGGGCAAAAGGCACATTAGCTACAAATCCGTTGCCAACGCTAAATGGTTGTACCGGATGGGCGCCCCCGGCTGTAGTTTCACCAATAATAACAGCCCGCTTTTGGGTCTGTAGGTCGTAGGTTAGCTCTTCACCAGCTGAAAAGGTGTGTTTACTGGTTAAGATATAAATTGGCATATTGTAAAACCCCTTTATAATTGTATCCGGACTCGACCAATATGTTGTTGTGGATTTGTCTTTTCTGGAATATAAATCGTTCAAATGCGTCTGTTGATTAAAGAATAACCCACAAATGAAACTCACCATCCGTGGATCTCCACCCATATTGCTCCTCAAATCAATAATCAATGCTCCGCTGTTGCTAACGAAACGGAATGCAGCGAGTGTCATTACTTTAGCGGCAGAATCTGGCTCAAAAAAACCACCAATTTTTAAATACCCGATATTTCCTGGCAATATCTCTGCTTTGTCAAAACCGAAATTCACCCTTTTTCTGAATTTTAACATCCTCTCTTTTTCCATAATTGTATCTGTTTTGCCATTGGCAGATGAGAAAAGAGGATCATAACTAATGGATAAATGGCCGTCGTGATACACAGACAATAGATCGCTGGTAAGTATAGCAGCAAACACAGCCTGAGTTTGAATGGTGTCATAGCGGCCCGATTTAAGCTGGCCTTGAATAAAATCGCCCATCTTTAAAGCTGTATCCAAGTAGATATAATTTGCTTTAAGGCTCGTGGAGATGCTTGCAACCGTTTCGGATTTCACTTTTTTCGTCAGTTTCGCGGTTTGCGCATTGGTTGTGCCTATTGCAAGAACCATCACTAGCGACAGTGTTATGTTTAATCTATTCATGTTAGGATTTACAGTTTTCGATGATCTTGGTTAAATATTCATGAAGCTGTGCCACTTCGTCTTTACTTATTCCATCAAGTGCTTTTTTTCGGTTACTTTCGGTTATAGGCTGCATGGTTTGTAAATTTACCGTTGCCTTATCTGTGGGGGTGAGGTTGAATCTTCTGCGGTCATTAATGTGGATAGTTCTGGTGAGATATTGTTTCTTGACCAATATTTCGACAATGCGCGTTACCGAAGCAAAATCTTTAAAAGCAGCTTCTGCTATTTCCTGCTGCGTCCAGTCTGGATTGTCACTTATTGCTTTTAAAACAAGCCACTGATCTATCGTCAAATCAAAGCCATGTTTCATCATGTTGCGTTGAGCAAATTGCCTGTAACACTTAATCGCTTTTTCAAGAGAATAAAAAAGTATGCCGTCTAATTTTTCCATATTATTTAATTGATGCAATTATAATTGATATGTCAATTAAATGCAACTATTAACTAGGTTTATGGATGAAAAATGTTTTTTACAATTTATTTGGAAATGCTCGAGACCCGGAAACCTTTGGCATTATTTGCTGCGCAAACATGTGGAGACATTGGGGCTGTATTTTCGTTCCTTTTTCACCCTCTTTAACGCCCTAAAAGAGAGGCGACCAATCCCCACAGCTACGGGGACGGTGAATTAACTTGCAAAGCGCAAGTGTCTGCGCTGAAACGTAGCTCCCGCCCTATTTTATTCTTATAACGGATAATATTCTGCTCCATATACCGTATTTGCTTTACTATGAAAACCAGGCTACCTATCCTTATCGTTTCGGCTATGCTGGCATCCTGCAGCAGCGGCATCTACGTTAACAAGGCATATCTATCGCAACATAACATTGGAAGCAAAACGCTGGCTGTTTTGCCGGCCGATGTTTATTATAGCGGCAAACAGCCGCGGCAGGACGATTGGTACGCTCAGGAGCAAACCGCAAGCCACGAATTACAGGCAGAAGTGCAACAGGCCCTGCTTGATTATAAATGCAGCCATGGCCGCGGCAACCAGCAGTACACCGTAGTGTTGATGGATGCCGACACCGTGAATAAACGCTTGCTCACCAAAATGGCCGACCTGCGTACCGCATGGACGATGCCCGCCGACAGCGTTGGCCGTATGATTGGTGCCGATTTGGTGATAAAAGTGCGGATGGATAGGGAGCGTTACATGTCTCAAAAGGCGGCGAATTGGGGCAATGCCGGCCTTTTTGTGCTGAATGTGCTAACCGCGCCCCGATATGGCGTAGAGCCGCCGCTTTTTGGTTACGTAAAGGCCGCCGATTTCGATTATGAAATTAACCTTATTGCCACCGCCACGGGCGATACGATATCAAGTTATCGGCTCAATCCGCCAAACCGGGGCGAAATAACGCGGGCTAATAAATGGATGGCGACAAAATCGGTAGTGTTTGCGGGGAATTGACTACTCCATATAAACGTCCAGCAGGCCATCGGGCAGGTCAACCGTTACGATGTTCTTCACCCGGTCTATCCCCAATATAATGCTCTCGTTCAGCGGGAAAAGCACTTCGTTATTTTTATAGGTAACAGCAGCTATCAGTTGCTGCGGAAATTCGTGGATATCGGTAATCTCGCCCAGTTCGCCCTCGTTGATGTCTACAGCTATAAACCCTTTCAGATCTTTTAAGCCGAAATCTTCTTTCCGTTTTTTGGGTTTGGCTTTATTGGGCAGGAAAATATCCTTGCGCACCAGGGTGCTGGCTTTTTCGATGGTGTCGATATCTTCCAGGTACAGGTAGGCACTGTTTTTTTGGTTGTGCTTTATCGATTCTACAAAAAAAGGCACGAGCTTGCCGGCGATATCCAAAAACATTGAGGTGATGTTGATGTTCTCCACGCCATCGTAATCCATATACAACTGCATCTCGCCCTTAAGTCCTTTAGTCTTAAGCACCGTGCCTATCCTGAAATAACCTTCTCTATCCATTTGATGAATTCCTTGTTAAATAACAATGGCGAAGAACCGTTGGGTTGCTTCGCCATTTGTGTCAGAATCAAGAAGTAAAGAATCAGGAATCAAGAAAGTTTTCTTGTCTCTTGCTTCTTGTTGTCTTGTTTCTATTAAAGTATTATTCAGCGCTTTCTGCTTCAGCATCTGCAGCCGGGGCTTCTTCTGCTACTTCTTCGGCAACTGGTGCGTTTTTGGCAGCAATAGCAGCGGCTTTATCTTCCTTCTTCTTAGCTTCGGCAATTAAAGCAAGTTTGCGTGCTTCGTCTTTTGCAGAAACCAGACCGGTTTTTTTGCCGGTGATTTTACCGTCTTTTTGTTCTTGCCACTCAGCAAATTTAGCATCTGCCTGTTCTTCGGTTAATGCGCCTTTTTTAACGCCGCCCTGTAAGTGTTTTTTGTATAATACGCCTTTGTATGACAGTATTGCACGGCAGGTGTCTGTTGGCTGCGCGCCATTGTTTACCCACTCAAGGGTTTTGTCGAAATTGATGTCGATAGTAGCTGGGTTGGTGTTAGGGTTGTATGAACCTACACGCTCAATGAAACGGCCGTCGCGGGGTGCGCGGGCGTCTGCTACTACGATGTAGTAAAAAGGTTTGCCTTTTTTACCGTGTCTTTGCAGTCTGATCTTAGTTGCCATTTTTAAATTTTATGTATTCAACATTGTCCCCGGAGTTATTTCTGCGGGGATGCAAAGGTATGTAAATAATTTATAAATTAAAAGGCTTATTATTAATTGGATATAAATGGAGGCTATGATTTATTTAAGTAGAAAAGCATCTATTGATACATATTTTGTTATAACTTTATACTTCAACCCGACGGGGCCTTATGCAAGCTAGCGTTTTGCCGTTAATAAAAGAATGTATAGTAGCATTTAACCTGCAACTTCAACAGTATATTACTATTGGGCCCGGCATGGGCATGCTTGCAGGCCAGCCACAGGGAACCACCCCAAGCCATGTTGATTTCTGGATTCCGATTATTCATCCCGATGATGCCGGGCGGGTTAGCAAGGAATATAGCAGCCTTACCCCCGGCAACACGCTGGAAACTACTTACCGCATATTGCCTGCCGATGGCAGTACACTAAGGCACATTGCCGAGCGGCGCAGCATTTATACCGATGCGCTCACCGGGCACCCGGTATTGCTTTGTACGCTGAACGAGGTAGCTGCACACGCCCCGTTAGCAGGGAATGGCAACTGTGATGCACTTCAAAGCGAACAATTCCTGGCATCGCTGGCTGATTCGCATACCTATTTCCTGGTGCGTTTGGATAGAACCGGTTGCTTCACATTTGCAAACAAAAGATACTGCGATGTTTTTGGCTACACAGCCCATGAGCTTAAAGGGCAGCATTTTGCTATGAATTCCGTTTCCGAAGACAGGGCACTCTCCCAGGCAGCCGTTGAATATTGCCTGGCTAACCCCGGTAAAATAATTCCACTGACGCGCGAGAAGCTGGATAAAGCCGGTAAACGCCACCCCACAGAATGGGAATTTGTATCTGTTGTAAATGAGCGCGGCGAGGTGAGCGAGATAAGGGGCCTGGGGCAGGATACCAGCTTCCGAATGGAAACCGAGATCAGGGTAATGCGCGCTAACGAAAAGCTGGATAATTTTATTGAAAGCATTACCGATTCGTTCATCATATTGGATAAAAGCTGGCGGTTTATTAAAATTAACGGGGCCTTCCTCCAAACATTTAACCTTACCCAACGCGAAGTGATAGGCAAAACTGTATGGGAGGTTTTCCCCAACATTGTAAACCTGGATTTTGCCAAAAAACTATATATCGCGGCAGAAACGAAACGAAGTTTACAGTTTACCGAGTTTTTGCCGGTAATGGGGCTCTGGTTTCGTAACACCCTATATCCATCGGCAGAAGGGGTTACTATTTTCATGAAAGATATTACCGGGCTGAAGATGGCCGAAGAGGAACTTGACCGTACGCGAATTAACCTGGAGTCGCTAATAAACAATACCGAGGACCTGGTATGGTCTATAGGTATAAATGGGTGCTATATCTATACCAATCAAGCTTACAAAAATGCGGTGTTTAGAGGGGCCGGTGTAATACCACACAACGGGCAGGAAGCGGTAGTTTATGGCCCCGATGCCACACGTAGGTTGTGGACGGAGTATTACCGGCGCGCACTAAGTGGCGAGAGTTTTTCTATTGTATATGAGAACACGCACTCGGTGCCCGGGCAAGTTTTTTATTATGATGTTAGTTTTAATTGCATCGCAAACCAGGCGGGCGAAATTATGGGTACTGGCTGTTTTGCCAGGGACATTACCGCGCGCCTGCAAGCCGAAAATGAAATCATCGCCCAAAACGAACGGCTGCGTAATATTGCCTCTTTAAGCTCGCATGAGCTGCGCCGCCCCGTGGCCAGCATGCTGGGCCTGATCAACGTGATAGATTTTGAAGATTTTGCCAACCCCGATAACAAGGAAGCCATTGACCTGTTGCTGGTGGTAGGCAACGAGATAGACGAGGTAATACGCGCCATAGTAGATAGCACCTTTACCGGCTCGCTGTCGGGTGTGTATAAAGAGGAATAGGCTGCGTTTAGATTTTCGTTCCCCTCTTGTCCAAAGGAGTCCTTCGGACAAGAGGGGAATCGCACATCCCCCCGCTTTGGATGTTTGAAACCATCCGCTCCACGCTAATCCCCCTCTTTTTTCCTCACAAATACCTATATTTAAAAAAATTACCAGGCCCTTCCCCACATGAAAAAACTACTACTGCTTGCCTTAACTGCTATATCCTTATCTGCATCGGCCCAAAACGCCGCTACCCGTAAACTCATCAGCACCAAAGCCGATGCACTGCAAACTAAGATCGTGGCCTGGCGGCGCGATTTCCACGAACACCCGGAGCTGGGTAACCGCGAGGTACGCACGGCGGGCATTATTGCCGCCCATTTAAAGTCGCTGGGGATAGAAGTACAAACCGGCGTGGCAACAACCGGCGTAGTTGGTGTATTGAAAGGTGCCAAGCCCGGCCCGGTGGTAGCCCTGCGTGCCGATATGGACGGACTGCCGGTTACCGAGCGGGTCGACCTCCCTTTCGCATCCAAAGTAAAAACACAATATAACGGCAACGAGGTAGGTGTAATGCACGCCTGCGGTCACGATTCGCACATGGCTATACTGATGGCCGTTGCCGAAATATTATCGGGCATTAAAAACGACCTGCACGGCACGGTGAAATTCATCTTCCAACCGGCAGAGGAAGGCGCGCCCTTCGGCGAGGCGGGCGGTGCCGAGCAAATGGTAAAAGAGGGCGTGATGGAGAACCCGCATGTGGATGTAGTCTTCGGCCTGCATATCAACTCGCAAACTGAAGTAGGCAAAATTGTGTACCGCACGGGCGGTATTATGGCCGGCGTAAGCGATCTGCAGATTATCGTGAAAGGCCGCTCGGCACATGGTGCATACCCCTGGAGCAGTGTCGACCCAATGGTGGTATCGGCCCAGATCATCACCGGCCTGCAAAGCATTGTAAGCCGTAATGTAAACATCACCGAGAACCCCGCCGTGGTTACCATAGGGGCCATTACCGGCGGCACGCGGTTCAATATCATTGCCGAGAGCGTAAAGATGCAGGGGACAGTGCGCTATTTTACCAAAAGCGACGAGAAAATGATAACCGATAATGTGCGCCGCATTGCCACCAAAACCGCCGAAGCTTATGGCGCAACCGCCGAAGTACTGCTGCCCTACAGCAACCATTACCCCGTTACTTTTAACGACCCTGCCCTTACCGCCCTGATGCTGCCCACCCTGGAAGGCACCGCTGGTAAAGACAATGTAAGCCTGCGCCCGCCCGTAACCGGTGCAGAAGATTTTAGCTTTTACCAGCAGAAGGCGCCGGGCATCTTCTTCTTTTTAGGCGGCATGCCCAAAGGCAGCAACGCGCTCATTGCACCATCGCATCACACGCCTGATTTTTATATCGACGAAAGCGGATTCGGCCTCGGCGTAAAGGCCCTGTGCAATTTAACGCTGGAGTATATGGCGATGAAGAAATGAGGCGACAGATTAAACTCGTCCATAACCTTACTGTATTATCTGAAAATGCTGTTTGCCCGGGCAATATGAGTTGTTGCGTTATCAGTTTAGCTTACGGTCATCGATAAAAAGAAATGTGTTTTTAAAAAACATAAGACTTCCGAATTCTTCATGGTAGGTAAGTCTAAATCGGTCCTCATGGTCTTCATCGTAATATACGTTATCTGCACAGTTTAGGCAAATAGGATGGTAATCACCCAAAAAGCCAGATGCTTCATTCTCGAAATCATCCGCTAAACCACATAAATAACACACCCACTGATCGTTCATATTGACGTAGAATAATTTATTTGAGTTGTTTGCCTTTCATTTTTTTTAAACATCAACCTACTATTCAGTGGGTCAAAATGATACTGGCAAACTGGTTTGTCATTAAAGTTTTTGACTATAAAAAGGCAATATTTTTCCTTAAGATATTGGGCCAATAAAAACTCCTTCTCCGTCATTGAAATGCTACCGGAATTAGTATCCAACCCCTTCACCTCCACGCAATAATATTTGATTTCGAGCGACAACTTAAAATCGAATCCGCAGGCGAGGTTAGTTGTATCCTTTAGTTCAAAACCTATAAAATTTCTAACTTGTTGATAATTTATCTTAAAGTACTCCTCAGCGGCAATACCTGTCGCCAGTCTCTTTGCAACAGTCTCTGAGTAATCCTTCTTTTCTATTTTCTCAATAATGCTTTCGACTTCATAATTCTTTATAACAAAGCTTTTTATCAATTCTGTAAATGTTTCGAAGTCTAAATCGGAAAATCCATCAAGAAAGTGTTTGCAATATCCTCTAATTTCACGCTTATGCCAGCCCTTTCTTAAGTTAGGGAAGAACGGATCGAATTCATCTCTATAATTCTTTATTGAGGTAGGTTTCGTTCCAAGGGCGAAGCCAAAAACATTAAAGGCTTCGTTAAATGTTTTAAATCCTAAATAGATTAATGCCTGGTCATCAAACTTGGATAGGTAAAGGCCTATAAGTATCGATTTATCTCTGATTGAAAAACTATGCCGCATTAATTTCTAATCTCAAAAAGGAGCCAATAAATTTTGGTCTCTTCACAATCAAATTTAATATTAGAAATTAATAACGAGAATTGTTAGATGTTATATTCCGACAAATTGAACACCTAGATAAAAAGGATATATATTTGGATAATAAAAACTCGCGCCCGAACACAAAAACCAAAACCTAAGCCATGCTAAAAACCATCCTCACCTCCATCATGCTTTTTATTTGCTTCGCGATAGCTTTTGCGCAGGATAAAGAACCCGACCGGGCCGAAGTTGACCGCCTAACGGATAGCGTTATAGCGGAAGGGAAGGCACTGTTCCGCTCCGAGTGGGCCTCCTGGCACGGCACCGATATATTTTTTGAGCGGTTTAAAGAAAGGGAAAACCAGATAGGCGGCTACGTATCTTACGAAACCGCCGATAACCTCATCAATGTGTTTTATACCAAAGGCGATAAACCACAAACCATGGGCATTATCACCTTCGGCAAAGATTTTAATATACAAAACTACCAATTGGACACCGTTGCAAGGCCCCTGAACGCCATAGAAATGGATCTGTACACCTTGCGCGCAGCGGCGTTTAAAGCGCTGCATACCGATACTACCTTTAAAATGTACCTTAATACCGACTTCAACGTAATCCCTTTTATCAACAAGGGCGTAAAACGCGTCTATATCCTTACCTCGCCAAAAGCACTTCGGGTGGTTGCGCTGGGGAACGATTACCAGCTGACTGTAGACAACAATAACCAGATCACTTCGGTAAAGCGGATACACAATACCCTGATCAGTACGGATACAAAAGGCCAGAAAGGGATGACCCTTATGCATACCCACCTTATTGGAAAAGATGAAATCATGAGCGCTACAGATATTTGCACGCTGATGCTATACGAAAAGGAAAACGATTTGAAACAGGCTTATGTGATGTCGAAAAAATATGTCTCTATTTGGGATTGCGAAAAAGACACGCTAATCGTATTAACCAAACAAGCTTGGGACAGGATAAACGCTGACCAGAAAACACGGCACCCTAAACAATAATATAACGCAACATTAACACCTCCCCATTTATGGAACCTGAATTTGCAACCTTCCAAACGTTTAATGACCCGACCCTGGCCGATGCGCTGGTGGAGGTATTAGAAAAACACGAAATAAACTACCATTTACAACAGGTCACCACCAGTGCCAACCCGCTGATGGCGCTGAATAACGAACTGGACAAGGAATACATCATAAAAATAAGTCCCGAAGATTTTACAAGAGCCAACCAAATATTGGCCGAGGAACAATCGGTTGATTTAGATGCTGTAGAGTCCGACCATTATTTATTTGCTTTTAGCAACGATGAATTGCTGGATCTGTTGGCAAAACGCGAGGAATGGAGCGCCTATGACTACCAACTTGCTCAAAAGATACTCAGCGATCGCGGTGTGGAACTGAGCGCGGAAAAACTATCGCAGATGGAGCAGGAGAGGATATCCGAGTTAAAACAGCCTGAGCCGCCGCAAACCACCTGGATTATCCTCGGTTATATCTGCGCAGTTTTGGGCGGCTTGTTCGGCTTGCTCATTGGCTGGCATTTAATGGGGCATAAAAGAACTCTGCCTAATGGCGAAACCGTTTACGCCTATACCAATAAAGACCGGGAACACGGCCGGGTGATATTTTACTTGGCCATAGTGGGCTTTATAGCAGCAGTTGCAATGCAACTATTACGGGCCTGAAATATTCAGAGTCGTTTAGATTTGTCAACTTTTTAAAAGTTGACAAATCTCCATCCCGCTAATACCCCCATCATAAAACTAGCCAACGCGCTAACCCGTATTGCATGTCGTAGACCTGCCGTGTGGGGTGCCGAAACAAGTAATCGGCATGAAGTGGCGGGCTTGAGTTGCGGTGTCGAAACCTAATGCAAATGTCCGCGTCGCGATTCGACTCACCCCTGCCTACCGGCAGGCAGGCCCACCCCCCCTCTCTACTTCGTAAAGAGGGGGCTTTTTTGATTTGACTTCTTTTCCTAACCCTCTTTGCGAAGCAGAAGGGCAACGCCCGCGCATGCGGGTCGTCGGGCCTGCCTGTCGGCAGATAGGGTGAGTCAAATCTTCGTGCGACAAGAAACGGCTTTCAAATTCCGAAATCTCACATCCGAATTCCCAAATCACTGCACCTTCTTAAAATCATAAGGGTTGTACTCAATAAAATCGGCCACTTTTACGCGTACGCCAGTTACCTTATTATTAAACGTGAAAAAGGGGAATACGGCTTTGCCCAGGGTTGGGTCGCTAAAGGTTACGTAGAAGCGGTTGCAACCCAGGGCCTGTAGCTTGGCATACATTTTTTGGTGATGCTCAAAACGCATTTCCAGTGTGCCGTTCTCTCCGGCGGTAATTTCCATATTGCCGTAAAACTCGTTGGTGTATTTGCCGGTGTATTCGCCTAGGGATAGTTTGGGTTTTGGCATCAGGGCCACGCTATCGCGCAATTTTCGGTCGGCCTGTAGCTGGCGGCTGGCAACAGCCTTAAACTGGTCCAGGTACACCTCGCTGTAATTACGGAAACGCTGCTTAAAGTAAGCATCCATCACCTCCCACTTCAGGGCCTCGTAAAAGTTGTTCTGGTCGGTATTGGTGAGCACAATAATGCCCAGCTTATCCTGCGGCACCAGCGTTACCGAAGTTAGGTAACCGTTAACCCCGCCGGTATGCATATAAATGCGGTGGCCGCTGTAATCCTCTATCTCCCATCCCAGTCCGTACAGTTCAAAATTGGTTTCGCCGTTGAGGTGCTTCACGCTGCCTACAATATCCTGCGGCTGTCGGGTGGCCTGTATGGCGGCGGCGGGTATCACCTGGCGCGCACCAACCTTGCCATCGTTCAGCAGGGCCATTACCCATTTACTCAAATCGTTTACCGATGAACTGATAGAACCCGCAGGTGCAAGGCCATCAATAGCGGCATAGGGGATAGCTGTAAGCCTACCATCAACCAGTGTATGTGGCACCGTGCGGTTAATGGCTTTGGGCATATCGGCACTAAGGGCCAGGGTATTGCCCATACCCAGCGGCGCAAAAATATTTTCTTTTACGTAGGCTTCCCAGGGCCTGCCAATGGCTCTTGGGATAATTTCGCCGGCGGTTAAAAAAGCCGCGTTGGTATAGCCCCAGGTAGTGCGGAAGGGGTAGATAGCCTTCATTTTGCCTAACCGGTCTATCACATCGTGCCGGGCCAGATTGGTATTGTAAAAGGTAAAATCGCCCTGAAAGGTGCGGAAACCCAATCGATGGCAAAGCAAATCTTTCACAATAGTCAACTCGCCGGCGGCTTTGTTATCCAGCTTAAACTCGGGGATGTATTGGGTAACCTTATCATCCAACGATAGTTTTTTATCGGCCTGCAACATGGCCAGTGCAGTAGCCGTAAAGGCCTTGGTATTGCTGCCTATCATAAACAGCGTGTTCTCATCAACCTTGTTCATCAGCCCCAGCTCTTTTACGCCGAAGCCTTTCATGAGCACTATCTTGCCATCTTTAACAATACACACCGCTGCGCCCGGTATGCGCCAGTTGGTAATAGCGCGGTTAATGTAATTTACGAGGCTGTCTTTAATGAATTTACTGCGATCGATGTTTTGGGCATGCGTATTGGCGAACGCAACAAGCGCAAAAACAAGCAGGTACATTTTTTTCATGGGCGGATATTTAAATCAAGGCTTTAAAATGCTAATTTAACGCAAAATTTACCGGGGTAATGGTTTGTTAACAAATAACAGCAGTAATCGCTTTTAAGTTTTCAAGGGGCAATATCATAAACAAAAACCACGATCGAACAACAGCGTAAAATTTAGCCACAATATATCTTTGTGAACTTTGTGCAAAATCCTGGTGCTCTTTGTGGTAAAAATTAACCACTAAGCACACCAAGGAATAAACACAGCGCATACTAAGCCAGATTTATTTCTAGCGGTTTTTATTAAATAGTTTTATGATATCGCAGCCTCTTTTTACAAGCCGAGGCGCTTATTTTTAACTGCTATCCCCAAAAATCAGCAAACGTTTAATCTCATTTCGACATGAAAATCAACCGCCGAGGCCTTGCCCTTGTTATGTTTTTATTGATGATGCTGGCCCAAAGGGCGGCATTTGCGCAAATACCATCAACCCATTGGGCAAATGATGGCTACCAATACTATAAAGTACAAAGCGGCGAAATTGTGGTGCTTGATGCCCGCGATGCCGCCAAAAAAACCGTATTGCTAAGCAAGGAAATGCTTACCCCGCAAGGCGGCAAAGCCATTGCGCCTTTTAGGTTTTACCTGAGTGCCGATGGGCAAAAGGTGCTTATATATACCAACGCTAAACAAGTTTGGCGCTACCGCACCCGTGGCGATTATTGGGTGTACGATCTGAGCACCAAAAAGCTCACCCAGCTTGGCGGCAAATTGCCGGTATCGTCTTTAATGTTTGGCAAGCTTTCGCCTGATGGCAGCAAGGTAGGCTATGTAAGCGGGCATAACATTTATGTAGAGACATTGGCCGATAACAGCATTAAGCAACTTACCACCGATGGTACCGATAAACTTATCAACGGTACTTTCGATTGGGTGTACGAGGAAGAATTCTTTTGCCGCGATGGTTTCCGCTGGAGCCCCGATAGCAAGCAGATTGCCTACTGGCAGATAGATGCCAGCAAAACCAAAAACTATCTGATGCTGAACACTACCGATTCGATATACCCCTTTGTAAAACCGGTAGAGTACCCCATTGCCGGCGAAGCACCATCGCCTTTTAAAGTGGGTGTTATCAGCGCGGCAGGCGGCAGCACCAAATGGATGGATATCCCAACCGATGCCGTGCTGCAATCGTACGTGCCGCGTATGGAGTGGGCCGGCAACAGCAGCGAACTCATTATTGAGCACATGAACCGGGCACAAAACCATACTGAAGTAATGATGCTGAACGTTTCAAGCGGCAAAGGCAGCACCATATACCAGGAAACTGATGCCGCCTGGATAGATATCCTGCCCGAGTGGGAATCAACCTATTATTATGGCGGCTGGAACTGGTTCAACAAAGGCAAAGAGTTTTTATGGGCCAGCGAGAAAGATGGCTGGCGCCACTTGTACCGCATTAGCCGCGATGGCAAAAAGGAGAAGCTTATTACCAAAGGCAATTACGATGTAATGCAGATAAACGCCATTGACGAACTTTCGGGCTATGTGTATTTCTCGGCCTCGCCTGATAATGCCACGCAGAAATACCTCTACCGCACCAAACTGGATGGCAGCGGCAAAGCCGAACGCCTTACGCCGTTAAACGAACCCGGCACCCACGAGTACGATGTATCGCCAAACGGCAAAGCCGCAACGCATTCTTTCACTAACTATTACACGCAGGGCGTGAGCGAGGTGGTAGCATTACCTACGCACAAAACCTTTAGCGGCGAGGAGCAGGTACAGAAAGCCATCAGCGCATCGGCAGATGCAAAAGCAAAATCTAACGTGGAGTTCTTCCAGGTGAAAACCGAAGATGGCGTTACAATGGACGGCTGGATGCAAAAACCAGATAATTTCGACCCAACAAAGAAATACCCTGTGGTACTATACGTTTACGGCGAGCCATGGGGCCAAACCGTAAAGGATGAGTACGGCATAAATTACAACTTTATGTACACCGGCGATATGGCTAAGGATGGCTACATCTATATGTCGATAGATAACCGGGGCACGCCAGTGCCTAAAGGCCGCGAGTGGCGCAAATCTATTTACAAAGGCATTGGCACTACCAACGTCCGCGATGTGGCGATGGGTACCAGGCAATTGCTTAAGGACCGCAGCTACCTGGATAGCAGCCGCGTAGCGGTATGGGGCTGGAGCGGCGGTGGCTCATCAACCCTTAACCTGATGTTCCAATACGGCGATATATTTAAAACCGGTATAGCCGTGGCAGCCGTTGGTAACCAGCTTACTTACGATAATATTTACCAGGAGCGTTACACCGGCGTGCCGGTAGATGCGGCTGGTCGTGAAGCATTCACCAAAGGCTCGCCTATTACTTACGCCAAAAACCTTAAAGGCAACCTGCTTTACGTACATGGCACCGGCGACGATAACGTGCATTACACTAACGCCGAGCAGTTGATAAACGAATTGGTAAAGTACAATAAACAGTTCCAACTGATGCTGTACCCCAACCGCACGCACAGTATATCAGAAGGCCCCGGTACCGGCACGCACCTGCACACCATGTACACCAACTATTTACGCCAGTATTGCCCGCCGGGAGCGAGGTAATAGGCTTGTTTGAATGTCGAATGATGAATGTCGAACTCCGAATGGCGAAGTAAAAACTTCATCATTCGGAGTTCAGCGTTCGGTGTTCAACATTCTAACTACACACGACGAAGCCCTGCTGAATCCCGGCAGGGCTTCGTTGTTTAAACTGTCTGGGGGGGGTGAAAGGAAAGTTGGAGGATTTGAATATCGAATGTCGAAGTAAAAACTTCATCATTCGGTATTCAGCATTCGGTGTTCAACATTCAAACTACAAACAAAAAAACCCTGCTGATCATCTCGGCAGGGCTTCATTGTTTAAATTAAATAGGGGTTAAAAGGAGAGTCCGTCTGTATCGGCTATTTCGACGCTTTCGTTGGCATCAGTATTATGCTTTAAGCCGTTGCGGGGCGTATTGTCACTATGCTCAAAATCGGTTTTGCGGCCAAGCATGGTAAAGTTTTCGGCTACCACTTCTGTAGTGTACTTTTTGATGCCTTCTTTATCTTCAAAAGAACGGGTGCGTAATTTGCCTTCTATGTAAACCAGCTTGCCTTTTTGCAAGAATTTAGCTGCTACATCGGCCAGCCCCCTCCACATTACTATATTATGCCACTCTGTTTGCTCTACCTTACGGCCATCCTTGTTAAACGTTTCAGAAGTAGCTAAGGGAAAGCTTGCTACGGCCACGCCGCCTTCCAAATGCCTTACCTCCGGGTCCTTTCCTAAATGACCTACAAGTATTACTTTATTAATTCCAGACATGCCATAAAATAACGGAAAATTATTTAGAAATTAAAAAAATCTTTTATAAATATAAAAATAGTCTTCGGCATAGCTAAATTTTCCGTATTCCGAACGGTTGTATAAAACCAGTTTTTTTTCAACTTAAGCGGCGCAACATCTAATATCACAAAACGAATAAATAGTTGCTGATGCGTAAGTATATGCTTAATTACAGTTGTTTTTTGCTTTATAACTGCATTTTCGCCAAAAAAATCAACTATTTCGGGCAATTGCAGCAGCGCTTCGGGCTCCATCAATCCATCGGTTTCTATCAGGGGTAAATCGTACATATTGGCCCATATATCACCCTCGCCACGTTTGTTCATCAACAGGTTTCCGCCATCCGTAATTAACAAATAGTTAAAAAAACGTTTGCGCACTTTTACCGTCTTTAATTTCACCGGCAGGGCGGTTGTTGCATTGCTTGCAAACGCTACGCAACCCAGGCGTACCGGGCAAATACCGCATGCCGGGTTACGGGGTTTGCACAGCATGGCCCCAAATTCCATCATAGCCTGGTTATGCAGGGCGGGGTGCTGCCTGTTTAACGCCTCATCTGCCAATTGCTGAAAAAGCTTCTTCCCTTTTGGCGAATTAATCGGCTCATCTATTCCAAAAAACCTGGCCAGCACGCGGTAAACGTTGCCATCTACCACTGCCCTTGGCTCATTTGCCGAAAAAGAAGATATCGCTGCGGCGGTATATTCGCCTATGCCTTTTAGTTTTATCAGTTCCTGATAAGTGGTAGGGAACACGCCATTATATTGCTGTTGCACCAATTGTGCCGTCTTGAGCATATTGCGCCCCCGCGAGTAATAGCCCAGGCCTTGCCAAAGCTTCAAAATATCGTCTTCGGGTGCCTTAGCAAAGTGCGAAACCGTTGGATATTTCTCTGCAAAGCGGTAATAATAAGGCATTCCCTGCTCTACACGGGTTTGTTGCAGTATAATTTCAGATAGCCATATGAGGTAAGCATCGGTAGTGTTGCGCCAGGGCAAATCGCGCTTGTTTTGCTGGTACCAGTCAATCAATTCGGTAGATAAATCCATGTTTTGCAAAGATACTTTATCCATCTCAGTATCATAATTTAAGCCCCTAAACGCCTGTTTTGAGCACTTGCAAAAAAAATGCAGCAATTATTTTATTCTTTAAATTTAAAGCGATACTTTTGCAACCCCAAAACAGTTAAGTATTTATACATTTTAAATAAAGAAAACAGGATATGACCAAGGCAGAAATTATAGCTGAAATCTCTTCTAAAACAGGTATCGAGAAGGTTGATGTGCAGGAAACCGTTGAAGCATTTTTCAAAGTAGTAAAAAGCTCAATGGTAGGCGGCGAAAATGTTTACGTTAGAGGCTTCGGTAGTTTCGTAGTAAAAAAGAGGGCTAAAAAAACCGCCCGTAACATCTCAAAAAACACTGCCATTATTATCCCCGAGCACTTCGTGCCAAGCTTTAAGCCAGCAAAAACTTTTGTAGAGAAAGTACGCACCGGCAACAAAACCACCGCTAAAGCAAGCAAATAATAAGCAATGAATAAAAAACAGATAGCCGTATGCGCAATAGTAGTACTTACTATGGGCTATTTGTATATGCAACCCGTTAAAGGTTTGGTAAAAGCCCAGGATGCCGGCAGCAAACCAGCTGCTGCAGCCGATGCGGCGCAGCCTGCTACCGAAGTGACACTAGCTTCGGTTGAGGAAATTGCCCGGCCGGCCTTAAGCGCACAACAGGCGCAGCAGGTAAGCACGCTGGAAGAAAAGCTGAAAACTGCATCTGATGCAGACAAAGCAAACTTACAGCTTGAGATTGCTGCCCTTTGGGACGCCGCAAGGCAACCTGCACCGGCAGCTTTTTATTACCAGGACGTAGCCCAACGCACCAGCAAGTTTGACGATTGGGTAAACGCCGGTAACCGTTTTAACGAAGCTACCCGCGCATCGCAGGATGCACAGGCACAGCAAGGTTTAAGCGCAAAAGCAGCAACGGCATTTACCAATGCCACCAAACAAAAGCCAAACGATCTGGAGGCCAAAACCGGCCTGGGTGTTGCTTATGTAAACGGTGGCGGCATGCCCATGCAGGGAATTGCTCTATTGCTCGATGTAGTAAAGCAGGACCCTAAGAACCACTCGGCATTGCTCAACTTAGGCATGTTTGCCATGAAGAGCGGGCAATACGATAAGGCCGTAGCCAGGTTTAAAACCATGATTGCCATAAAAGAAGAGCTTGAGCCCTACTTTTACCTGGCAGAAAGTTACAAACAACTGGGCCAAAAGAAAGAAGCCATTGCGGCTTATGAAAAATGTAAGGAATTGATAGGCGACCCTGTAGAGGCGCAGCGTATCGACGAATTTATAAAAGAATTAAAAAAATAAATCACACTTAAAAATTATTATCATGCCAAGCGGTAAAAAACGTAAGAGACATAAAATGGCTACCCACAAACGCAAAAAGCGTTTAAGAAAAAACAGGCATAAGAAAAAATAAGCTATCGCGATAGTTTATGAAGTCCCGCACAACCTGCGGGACTATTTATGTTTTATTTTTTCCCAACCCGCGGTGCCTATGGCACCGTTTTAAGAAATGGAGTAGCAATTGATAAAAGAATTAATTATCGATTCATCCCCCAACGGGGCTACTATTGCATTATTACAGGACAAACAACTTGTAGAACTCCATAAAGAGCACATCACCAATAATTATACTGTTGGAGATTTGTATTTAGGCCGCATTAAAAAAATTATGCCGAGCCTGAATGCTGCTTTTGTGGATGTTGGTTACGAGAAGGATGCCTTTTTGCATTATCTTGATTTGGGGCCGCAGGTACAAAGCCTGCTAAAGCTCACCAAACAAGTACGTAGCGGGGGATACCAATCGAAGCTTTTAGATAACTTTAAGCTCGAGGCGGATATAAACAAAGGAGGCAAAATCTCTGATGTTTTATCAAAGGGAATGCTTGTACCGGTACAAATTGCTAAGGAGCCTATTTCAACAAAAGGCCCCAGGCTTAGCAGCGACCTGTCTATTGCAGGCCGCTATGTTGTTTTGGTACCTTTTTCTGAGGTGATATCCATCTCTAAAAAGATAAAGAGCAATACCGAGCGCACACGCCTGCGCAAGGTGGTAGAGAGCATTAAACCAAAGCATTTCGGCGTAATTATACGCACCGTATCTGAAAGTAAGGGTGTAGATGAGTTGCAGAAGGATCTGCTGGATCTGATATCCAAATGGGAAACCTTTGTAACCAAACTGCACGGCACCGAACCTTCCAAAAAAGTTTTGGGCGAAATTGGCCGTACGTCAACTATCCTGCGGGATATATTGAACCCGGATTTTCAGCACATTTATGTGAACGAGCAGAGCATGTACGAGGATGTAAAATCATACATCCACGAGATCTCTCCCGAAATGGAAGGCATTGTGCGCCTGCACAAACACAAGGAGCCCATATTTGAGCACCACGGTGTGGATAAGCAGATAAAAGGCGCATTCGGCAAAACAGTTAACCTGGCAGGCGGCGCCTACCTGGTTATTGAGCATACCGAAGCCCTGCACGTTATCGACGTAAACAGCGGCAACCGCACAGCTAATAAAGAGAACCAGGAGGATAACGCTTACCAGGTAAATAAGGAAGCGGCAAAAGAAATTGCCCGCCAGCTGCGCCTGCGCGATATGGGCGGCATTGTGGTAGTCGATTTTATTGACATGCACAAGCCAAACAACCGCAAGGAACTGTTTGATTACCTGAAGGCCCAAATGGCCGACGACCGCGCCAAACACACCATTTTGCCGCCAAGCAAGTTCGGGCTGATACAAATTACCCGCCAGCGCGTAAGGCCCGAAATGAATATCGTTACCAGCGAGGTTTGTCCTGCCTGCCATGGCACGGGCACTATACGCCCAACCGTATTGTTACTGGATGATATCGAAAACAACTTCAACTTCATCCTGGAGGAGCAAAACGAGAAAAACATTACGCTTACAGTACACCCGTACGTTGAAGCATTCATCAAAAAGGGCATCTTTAACCGCCAGATGAAATGGTACTTTAAGTACAACCAGTGGATAAAGGTAAAAAGCAACCCAGCTTACCAGATAACCGAGTTCCACTTCTTCTCGGGCAAAGACGAAGAGATTAAGTTATAGATGTGCAGATTATAAATGTGCAGATGAAAAGAGCAGATGTTTTAATTAGCATCTGCTTTTTTTGCGTTAGCTTTATATTGTGTTTGGCTACAGAAAATTAAATCGGGCATTAAAAGAGCTAATTAGCAAGGCTAAGGAAACTGCATTGCCGCAGAAAGATATTACCTCTGCCGAAGAGTTTGTCGAGTATGGCGAACCTCTCCTCGCATTAGAGCAACTCGTAGAACAGCTATTTGAATTTTCTATCCCGATAAGCGCAGAGCTTTATGATGCTGTAGAGCAATGCGGAATTTTAATGGACATGCCAGCTGATAAGTATTTCTACCTGAAAGAATTAATTAAATAAGATTAAAGATATTTGTTGTAGCTTACCGCACTAGACCCACCTAAGCAGGTGAGACGGGCCGGATGTTTGAAGAAGCTTTAATTCTTTTTGGCTAGTATTATACCTTTTGTTTTTCATGCGAAAATTTGCCATTCTGGTTTTATCGATAACACTGTCAGGCTGCCATAAACCGGCAAAACGAATCAATGAAATCATAAAAGTGGAGGTTGCCCATTCCGGTTACTGGAGTACTGGCGGTGCGGCTACCGCAATTGATAGCACCTTGCATTTAACCTATTATGGCCGCCCAGGTATCCGCAACCTTAATTATTACGAAGGCACTATTGATACCGCAACCTGGAACACGCTTAATCGCAAATTGGCATCGGTTAGATTCAAAAGCGTAGACGCCATCGTAGACAGGCATATAGCGGATATCCCTACTTATGAGCTGATTGTTTATTGGAAGAACGGCAAACGCCGCTTGGTTAGGGATTTCCACGCTGGCGACTCAGTACTTAATACTATCCGCTGGCTGGATAGCATATACCGGCATACGGCACTAAAGCCGGCAAAAAAACCAGCAAAATTGGAAACCACATTCCAAAACCCTCCGGCGATTCCAAAAGAACAGGCGAAATTCCCCTGGCCGAAATAAGCGCACCGGAAATACAGCCCAGGTATTTTTGCGCCAAAAAACCCAGCCAATCTGCACGCAAGCGAACAAATACTGCACGATATCGTACAGTTACGTTCTATCAACCCTTTAAAAACAGCTTAATTACGCCGATTTTCGTATTGGCATCTGTATTGACGCCAATCATCCGGTCGCTATCGCAAATCTTATTATTGATATCATTATGCTGCTGTTTAATTTAAAAGTCGCGTTTCGCAACATCCGGAAAAACATCGTTTTCTCTTCGGTAAACATCATTGGGCTTGCTATCAGTATGGCCTGTTGCCTCATTATCAGCTTATACGTATGGGACGAATGGCAGCAGGACACCTTCCACAACAACATCGACCATATTTACCGCATCACCGAAAAGCAAAACCAGGCCGGCACTATGTACAATGTTGCCGTAACCCCCGGGCCGCTGGCACCGGCACTGCAAAAAGATTTCCCGGAGATAGCCAATACCGTACGCTTCTGCAGTTGGGGCGGCTCGCTTAAAAACGGGCAACAGGTGCACGATCAAGCCAGCATCCAATTGACCGATAACAGCATTTTCAAGGTATTTAATTTCCCGCTTATAAAGGGTAACCCCAGCACGGCTTTGGACGGTACCGATGGGATTGTGATAACCGAAAAAATTGCGGAACAATATTTCGGGGCCAATTGGCGCAGTAACCCCAATATTATCGGGCAGGTCTTTCGCCTAAATAACCAGTACGATTTTAAACTGACAGGCATCGCTAAAAATGTGCCGGCAAATTCCAGCATCCAATTTGATATCCTGTTGCCGCTGGCGTACCTGTTTAAAACAGACGAGTGGTCTTACAAATGGAACAGCAACAATTACCACACGTATATTCAGCTAAAACGCGGCACAAACGTAACAGCGCTGGAAGCTAAATTGGCCAAACGACTGCATGCCTATAATAACGATACCGCCGACCTGCTGCTGCTGCAACCGCTAAAAGCCCAGTATTTGTATTCGGAGTTTGATTTCAAAACCGATTGGGGCAAAAGGAGCAACATCAAATACATCCGTATATTCCTGGGTGTGGGCTTACTGTTACTCATCATCGCCTGCGTAAACTTTATCAACCTGTCAACCGCCCGCTCGCTTAAACGTTCTGTTGAAGTTGGCGTACGCAAAGTTACAGGGGCATCGCGTAAGCAGCTGATTTTTCAATTCTTAATCGAATCGCTGTCATTGGCTTTTATAGCAGGTATCGTGGCTATCATTTTAATTGCCATCTTTAAGCCGCTGGTTAATAGTTTCACCGGGGCCAATATCGATACCGGTTTATCCCAATCCATGCTTATCCCTTTCTTTGTTGGGTTCATCGTTATCGTAGGCGTTTTGGCAGGTTCGTACCCGGCATTCGTACTATCTGCCTTCAACCCCTCCAGGGTACTTAAAACAAGCGAAACGGTGCGCGCCGGCAAATTCTTCAGGCAAACGCTGGTTGTGGGGCAGTTTGCTATCTCGGTCACACTGATCATCTGCGTGTGTTTTATGTACCGGCAACTCACCTTTATGCGCAATAAGGACCTGGGCTTTGATAAAGAACAGGTGCTGCGCGTTGGCCTCAGCGGTAAACTCATGGAAAAGGCGGCCTTGTATAAACGCGACCTGGATAAGATAGCCGGCGTAAAAGCAACATCGCTGGCAACCTTGTCACTGGCAAACGACGAAAACACCAGCTACGTGGATTGGGATGGCATGCAAAAAGACGATAAGTTCCTGATAACGCAAGCCAATGTCGATCCGGATTTTATCCCGGCAATGGGCATGAAGCTTTTAAGCGGTAGCAACTTTTCACCTCAAATGACAAATGATACCGCCAATTTCATCATCAACGAAGCTTCAGCACAGCGGATGGGCTACAGTACCACCAGCGCCGTGGGCAAAAAAGTGACATTCTGGGGCGCAAAAGGCACCATTATAGGCGTGGTAAAAAACTTCAATTACAAACCGCTTAACGCAAATATCGAGCCGTTCATTTTCCGGTATCAACCCAAAGACCGTTACTTTAGCGTATTTATAGAAGTTGCGCCAGGTAAAGCTTCGGCCGTTATACAGCAAGCGAGCAAATTATTTGCGGGATACGAACCCGAGGGTACCTTTCAGTACACGTTCCTGAACGAATCGATAGATCGTTTGTATAAGAATGATCAGCGGGTGGCAAGTTTCATCCTGTTTTTCGCCGGACTCACTATTTTTGTTGGCTGCTTGGGGCTGTTTGGCCTCACCGTGTTTGCAGCGGAGCAACGTATAAAAGAAATCGGTATCCGCAAGGTGCTGGGCGCGGGCCTTGCATCCATCGTAGCGTTGTTGTCTAAAGATTTCCTGAAGTTGATTATTATTGCCATCGCGGTAGCTGTTCCGCTATCACGCTATATCACTTACAAATGGCTGGAAAATTATACGTACCGCATCACCGTTGAATGGTGGGTGTTTGGCATAGTTGGTTTTGCGGTAATAGCCGTAGCACTATTCACTATCAGCTTCCAGGCCATAAAAACAGCGGCGATGAACCCGGTTAAAAGCTTGCGTAGCGAATAAATATCAAAGTTATTGGGTAACTGCATTTCGATTACGGCCAATAATTGCCGGAAAATCGTTTTTAAAGAGGTGGCACCTACGGAGCCCACAACAGTACTTTAATTTCTATAAACACGATGCTCCTAACGGAGCGTAAGACCAATTCGAACAAAACACTCCGGAGGAGTATCGTGTTTATAGGATAGCAGAAGAAAGACACAAGGCTCCGTAGGTGCCTCCTATTCACCAACTATTTTAAACGCAACGTCCACGCCAATAATTGCTATTTTTTTTAGCATTCAATAATAATCTGCATATTTGCACATCTGCAATCTGCATATCTGAACAATGGCTAAAACTAAAATCGCATATTTCTGCCAGAGCTGTGGCTACGAATCGCCTAAGTGGCTGGGTAAATGCCCTGCATGCCAATCATGGAACACCATGGTAGAGGAGGTTTTGGAAAAAGCCAACGCATCCGTACCCGCCTGGAAGGCTAGTCCGGCATCATCCGTAAGAGCTAATAAACCGGTACAGGTTGCTGATATTACTGTTAAAGAAGAGCACCGCTTGCTTACGCCCGATAAAGAATTCAACCGGGTACTGGGCGGCGGCATCGTTGCAGGCTCATTGGTGTTGATAGGCGGCGAGCCGGGCATCGGTAAATCAACCCTGATGCTACAACTGGCGCTGAATATGCCGGGCATTAAAGTACTCTACGTATCGGGCGAGGAAAGCGACCACCAGATAAAAATGCGGGCGGAACGATTAACCACCGTGGGCAGTGGGCAGTTAGCAGTGGGCAGCAATAATAAATCCGAAATCGAACATCCGAAATCCGAAATCGGTTCGGATTGCTATATCCTCACCGAGACCTCCACGCAAAACATCTTCAAGCAGATAGAAGAATTACAGCCCGATTTAGTGGTTATCGATTCCATCCAAACCCTGCATTCGGCGCATGTAGAATCTACGCCGGGGAGCGTATCGCAGGTGCGGGAGTGTACCGCCGAACTGCTGCGCTTTGCCAAGGAAACTTCTACGCCGGTGTTTTTAATTGGCCACATCACCAAAGATGGCATGATAGCCGGACCAAAGATACTGGAACACATGGTGGATACCGTTTTACAATTCGAGGGCGACCGCCACCACGTGTACCGCATATTGCGCACCATCAAAAACCGTTTCGGTTCGGCATCGGAGCTGGGCATATACGAAATGCTGGGCGAGGGCCTGCGCGAGGTTTCCAACCCTTCAGAAATATTATTATCGCAACGCGATGAACCCTTGAGCGGCATCACCATATCTGCCACTTTGGAGGGTATGCGCCCCATGCTGATAGAAACCCAGGCACTGGTTAGCACGTCTGCTTACGGTACGCCGCAGCGTACGGCAACCGGCTTCGATACCAAACGTATGAGCATGTTGCTCGCCGTACTGGAAAAACGCTGCGGTTTCCGCCTCGGCGCGAAGGATGTATTCCTCAACATCACCGGCGGCATCCGCGTGGAGGACCCGGCAATCGACCTGGGTCTTGCCGCTGCTATCATCTCCTCTCACGAAGATATCCCCATTCCCGCAAAAACCTGCTTCGCGGGCGAGATTGGCCTCTCGGGCGAAATCCGCGCCGTAAACCGCGTAGAGCAACGCATTGCCGAAGCGCAGAAACTGGGTTTCGAGCAGATATTCATCTCCAAATACAACATGCCCTCGGGCGCCAAAGACAAAAACCGGCTTGACCTATCGCGCTACACCATCGATGTAAAGGTGGTGGGCCGGATAGAGGAGGTGTTCGGGTTGTTGTTTGGGTAGGGCGGCAAGCATTTCACCTCTTCGCTGCCGCGGGCTTCCAGCCCGTGGCTCGCACATGGTTAGCTTCCAGCTGACGCAAGCTGGAAGCTTGCCCTATGACCACCACGAGATACGCTACGCTAATCTCGTGGTGGCGGATAAGGAGGCAAGCTCATCACCACCACTCTAACCAGCGCGTCATTGCGAGGAACGAAGCAATCTCCCAATAAGCAAGGCGACTTGCATGGCGGATTGTCCTAT
Organism: Mucilaginibacter psychrotolerans; assembly: GCF_004519315.1. Lineage (GTDB taxonomy): Bacteria > Bacteroidota > Bacteroidia > Sphingobacteriales > Sphingobacteriaceae > Mucilaginibacter > Mucilaginibacter psychrotolerans. The sequence goes on along the minus strand of NZ_SOZE01000002.1, from coordinate 48,153 downwards.
GTAGAGATTGCTTCGTGCCTCGCAATGACGTGGTGGGGAAATAAAAAAGGGAGGCGCAGTTCCCAGCGCCTCCCTTTGCAATAATCACTAGCTTGCGCTGATCCGTTAATTACACCGCATCATTAGTTGGTTTAATGTCCACTACGTCGGCTTCGCGTTGCAGCTTCTTCAGCATTTCGCTGCCTATCAGGGCATCTATCATACCGTTTCCGCCGCCGTTCTGGCCGTTTATCAATATCTCAGGCACCAGTTTTATGCCGTTCATGGCCAGGGTTTCGGCTACACGCACTATGGCGTATTGTTCGGTACCCATGGCTTCGGTTTTTTGTTTGGTAACCTCGGCTTCGGCCAAACCTATAGCCTTAATTTTACCGGCTTCGGCACTACCATTCATTTCGGTAGCAGCAGCGTCGGCTTTGGCGTTAATGGTTTTGGCTTCGGCATCCGCACGGGCAATAATGGTTTTATTTTCCGCATCGGCTTTGGCGTTGATCACTCTCGATTCGGCATCACCCCTTGCAGCAGCCACTTTAGAAGCTGCCATCTGGGTATTGATTTCTACCTGCCGGGTCGATTTTACAACCTCCGGCTGCATATCGGCACCTGCTTTGGCGCTTTCAAATTCCTTACGCTCTATTTGCGCGCTCTTTTGTATCTCGTAGGTAACGCGTTCCTGCTCGGCAATTTTACGGTCGGTAAGGGTACGCATCAACGCTTCCGGTGGCACAATGTCACCTATCAGGGTATCCACACCTTCCACGTTGTACTCGCCCAACACTTTGCCTATCTGCGCGCGGGCATCTTCCTGCCTGTCGGACCGGTTGGTCAGGAACTCTATCACACCACTTTTTTGTGCCGAGTTACGGAAGTAGTTGGCTATGGTAGGTTCCAGCACCTGCGATACCAGGTTTTTCATGTTACCGAAACGGGCGATAACCTTTGGCGCATCGTTACGCGGAATGTGGATAATCTGCGATACGTCCAAATTGAAGGTAAAACCATCGTGCGACCTTACGCTGATCGTACACAGATGCTTATCCAACTCGTGCGATTCGGTACGGCTGTTCGCCCAGTTCAACACAATGTTGGTGGTAGGAACAATCTCTACCGAGTGGGTGTAAATATTCACCGGGTGCTTGCCCGGGTCTAAAGGCTCGTCCCAAACACCTTTGTCGTATTTCTTTACAATGTTACCATGGGTAAAACCTACGCCGCTGGTATCCTTACCTTCAGGGCCTTCGAAGGAGTTCACCACGCCTACATAACCAATGTGGATATGTATCATCTCTACCTGCTCAACCACGGCAAACCATGGGTTAAGGTAATAGGTACCGGCAAGGATAACGTCTTCCTGCAAGCCTTTGCGGCCGCCGGCTTGTATAAAAGCCATCGGGTCCTGGTAGTTACGGTGCCCCGCAACCGAGCCACCGGCAATGTCGCCTTTTTCCAAAGGCTCACCATCCAGCGTGGTTACAATACCTACTTTATTTTCCTGTATCCTAGTGATAGGCACCATGTCTATCTCGAACAGAAAGGTATTGATACGGTAACTACCGGGCGTTAAGAAGGCCGCCTGCGGGCCTTTTTGCCCGTTGTTTTCCAGGAAGGCCTGCGAATCCTGGAACTTATCGCAGGGTACCGGTTTACCCAGTACACGGCCACTATCCATAGGCGCGCCGTCTTTTGCTTTCACCAGGCCCAGCTTATCCTGCGGGATAACGGTAAAATGCTCCATGGTAATGGCATACTGCCAGGGCCACATGCGCCAGTAAAGGCCCGGGGCAAGTGGCTTGCCCTGCATACCGGCTTCGCCATTTACGGCAATGATACGGCCATCCGGCAGCCGCTTGTCCCCATAAAGGGTAAATTTTTTAACAACTAAACCAATGCGGTCATCAGGAACGATGATCATACCAAAAAACACCTGCAATACAAATTTGTACGCAAAAAGGGCGGCGCATAGCGGCAACCCCCACCAGAATTGGAGAATTGAATCAGACATTTTGTTTTTTATGATTTTTTTAACGGAACCCTTAAGGTGCGGGCCCTCACAATAACTTACAGCTTTATGAGACCTTGGCTGTATAGCGTATAATAGGATTACCGGGGTTGCGGCTTGTTACAAAATATTGCATAATTATTTTTTTATATGACGATTATTAATCGTAATATTGCGATTAATAATGGGCGCAACCAAATCAGAGATATATACCGAAGAGCAAAACCGGCTTGCTGTACAGTTAAAAGCCATTGCACACCCGGCACGCATTGCCATTTTGCAGGAACTGATAAGGGCCAATGCCTGTATCTGCGGCGATTTTGTAACAGAACTGGGTTTGGCACAGGCTACCATATCGCAGCATTTAAAAGAGCTGAAAAATGCCGGACTGATACAGGGCACCATAGAAGGCGTAAGCGTTTGCTATTGCATTGAGCCCAACGCATGGAAACTGCTGCAAAGGGAGCTTAACAGCCTGTTTGCATCATACGCCGACAAGAATAATTGCTGCTAAAAATTTTTTGAACAATTCAATCGCAATATTACAATGAATATAACAGAAGCTATAACCTGGAAAACTTTTAAGGACGTGTTAGTACAACACCCGGACTTGCACCTGCAGTTCCGCTACGCCGAAGATAAACTGGTGGATGCCGCATACCATATCACCGAGATAAAGCAAGCGCCTATAACATCTGTAGATTGCGGCGGTGTAATGAATAAATGGACGGAAATTATTGTACAATTATGGGTGCCGGATAATGAGACGCAGGCCCGCCCGATGAAAGTGGCTAAGGCCCTATCTATCGTAACCCTGGTTGAAAAAATGCTGCCATTAGAAGCCGATGGAACGGTGAAGATAGAATTCGGCAATTCGCAATTCGATACCCGGCAAATGTTCCCGAACAACCTCATCGTAGACGGCGACAATCTGCTGATTGATCTGCGACCCGATACGGTACAATGCAAGGCCCAGGAACGCGGGGGGAGCTGCGGCACCAACGATAAAGGCGAAGAATGCTGCGCCCCGGTTGCCGAAAAACCAAAAATCAAATTAATAAACCTGGCTTCGCCGGAGGCAGCATGCTGTACACCCGGCGGTGGCTGCTGTTAAACAAAAAAATGACTATCGAAAACGCAGCCGCTTATCAAAAAGAAGCAATAGCTCTTTTGACGGCCGAAAACTTACCTGTGGACGATCTGTCGGAAAACCTTCCAGATTTTTTTGTAGCGATAGAAGGCAGCGAAATAATTGGTGTGGCTGGCATGGAAGTTTACGGCAATTATGGTTTGCTGCGCTCGGTAGCTGTACTACCCAGCCGCAGGGGCCAGGGCATTGCAGGCAAGCTCGTCGGCCAGGTGGAATCAGCCGGCAAACAAAAGGGGCTTTCCGCCTTATACCTGCTCACAGAAACCGCTGCCGATTATTTCAAAAATAAAGGCTACGCACAAATCGATCGCGCGCAGGTGCCTACAGCGATACAAATCTCGTCGGAGTTTAGCCACGTGTGCCCGGTGTCGGCAATCGTCATGGAAAAAGAATTATAGATTCAACAAATACACAATTATGTCTGCAAACAACTGCGCTCCGGTAGCGGAACGAAAAAAGTTAAGTTTTCTTGACCGCTTCCTTACCTTATGGATATTCCTGGCCATGGCTATCGGAGTAGGTATCGGTTACTTTATACCATCATCATCGGGTTTTATCAACTCTTTTTCGAGCGGGACAACCAACATACCCCTGGCTATCGGCTTAATTTTGATGATGTACCCGCCACTTGCCAAAGTGAAATATGAAAACATGGGCGAAGTTTTTAAAGACACTAAGGTGTTGAGCGCATCGCTCATTTTGAATTGGATTATCGGGCCGATATTGATGTTTGTGTTGGCGATAACGCTCCTGCGCGACCATCCCGCCTATATGGTTGGCTTGATATTAATTGGCCTTGCGCGTTGTATTGCCATGGTAGTGGTATGGAATGAGCTGGCCGAAGGCAACCGCGAATACGCAGCCGGTTTAATTGCCCTGAACAGCATTTTCCAGGTGTTGCTTTATAGTGTTTATGCTTACCTTTTTATTACGGTATTGCCGCCGCTGTTTGGCTTAAAGGGTCTAGCCGTTAATATTACCATTGCAGAGATTGCAAAAAGCGTAGGTATTTATTTAGGAATACCTTTCGCAGCGGGTGTAATAAGCCGTTATACGCTGATAAAAATCAAAGGTGAAGAATGGTTTCAAACTAAATACGTTCCATTTATATCTCCCATTACGCTTATCGCTTTACTCTTTACCATTGTGGTGATGTTTAGCTTAAAAGGAAACCTTATTGTGCAGATACCCTTTGATGTATTGCGTATTGCCATCCCATTAGTAATTTACTTTACCATTATGTTTATCCTCAGCTTTTTTATAGGTAAATCATTTGGTGCAGACTATTCAAAAAGCACATCCATTGCGTTCACCGCAACCGGCAACAACTTCGAATTAGCTATAGCAGTTGCTATCGGGGTATTCGGCATCAATTCAGGCGAAGCTTTCGCCGGGGTTATAGGGCCACTCGTTGAGGTTCCGGCATTGATCGCCCTGGTCAACCTTGCTTTCTACTTCCGGAAGAAATATTATACTACTAAAACTTTAACGTCTGCGTAAATGAAAATTGCACTATTTTCAGATGTACATGCTAATCTGCCTGCGTTTGAAGCATTCCTGGCTGATCTTGAAAGTCGCAGGCCCGATGCTGTTTACTGTTTAGGCGACCTGATTGGTTATAACATTTGGCCTAACGAAGTCATCCATGAAATCCGCAAACGTGGCATTGCTACACTAGCGGGTAACCACGATAAAAAAACCAAGGGTTATGCCTATGAGTTGGTATCTGCGGATAATAGGGGGTACCTTAACACGCTTCCGGCACAAATTAAACTGGAATTTCAATTGAATAGTGATCAACTGAATATCGTGCTGGCTCATGGCAGTACCCGAAGCATTGACGAATACGTTTTAGAAGACCTTGATGAAACCTATTTGCTGGATATGATGACGGAGGCAAACGCAGATATACTTTGCGTTGGCCATTCACATAAGCCCTATAGCAGGATTATTATTTCGGAAGACAAAGTCTATCGTGCCATAAATGTTGGTTCTATAGGTAAGCCAAAAGATGGCAACCCAAAAGGCTGTTACGTTTTGTTAACCATTAACCAGGACAGTGCAGCTACGGCCAGAGATAGTGTACACGTAGAATTTATCCGTTTTGAATACGATATTGAAAAGGCTGCTCATGCCATCATTGATAGCCCTTTGCCGCATGAATTGGCAGACCGTTTAAGGAAAGCTTTTTAAATTTTACGTTACCTGGGGTTCCCGGGAATTTGTTATCGGCTATAGTAGAATAAAAACCAATCTTATAACATGAAGAATATCTTAGTATTATGTACCGGCAATAGTTGCCGCAGCCAACTTGCCGAAGGCTACCTGCGTTTTTATGCAGACGGCAAAGCAAACGTGTATAGCGCGGGTATAGAAACCCATGGCGTAAACCCCAAAGCCATAAAGGTAATGGCCGAGGACAACATTGATATCTCCGGGCATACCTCCAACCATGTAGATGAGTATCTGGCCATCCCCTTCGATTATGTGATTACCGTATGCGACAATGCGAACGAGGCCTGCCCATACTTCCCCGGCAAGGTGGAACGCTTTCACCATAATTTCCCCGACCCGGCCAAAGCAAGCGGCACGCCCGAGGAGGTGATGGACGAGTTTAGGCGGGTGCGGGAAATGATTAAGGTTTACGCAGCAAACTTTGTTCAAACCCACCTGGCATAAGGAAATAGGTGGCCGAACTACAATCGTAACGGGGCATTTAGCGCATTTTTGGCTTAATATAGTTGCGCCGGTTGCGGGGGCGGTGCTGGCTATTCCCCTTTGGAAATACCTGATGGCGGAAAGGGAGTTGTGATCCTCGCCGGGGCGGAATAGACCGTAGAGACGCAATATTTTGCGTCTTCGTTTTGTAAATCCCATCCTGCCTATCTGTTTTACATGGCGGGAGACGCAAAATATTGCGTCTCTACGAAAAAATAAACCATTTTCATACAGCTTCTTAAAGCCGCTTCTGCTCATCGTCTGTTCCTTTATTTTTACGGGAGGCTTTGCTGTTGGTACCTAACGCACGCGAATAGGAAAGCTTAATGATGGGGAAAAACCGCGATTCGGGCTGGTAGCTTACGCGTACGTCGGTATTGAAAGCATCGGTAGTAAGTTGGCCGATTTTAGCACGATAAATAACCGAACTGAATAAATCCGACACACTTAGCTGAAAGCTACCTTTTTGATTAGGCAATTCTTTTTTGAACCCAAGGTTGATAGCTGCATTAGGGCTTGAACCGGAGTTGCTGTCATAAGCCGATGAGTTGTAATACCCCGATAGCTCGATTGCGTATTGGAGCGGCAGCTTAAAACTTTCCGAAAAATTGATGTTATAGCTGAAATACGTTTTCTGTAGCGGCTGCGGAAAATAGCTAACCTTATACTGATGCAGCCCGCCTACGAAACCGTAACTCATCTCCCACCATGCAGCAGGTTTTATTGGGATAGTGGCCTGAAAAAGAAAGTTGTTTTGCCAATCGCCGTTTTCGGGCATTAGGTACACCAGGCCGGGGGTGGGGCCGGTCATAATTTGCACGCCCTGTATGGGGTTGATGTCCCTGCTGTATAAAACAGAGAACAAATAATCCTGCCGGTTATAAGCCAGTTTCAGGTTATGCGTGATGGTGGGTTTTAAAGCCGGGTTGCCGGTAAAAACGGAAACCGGGTCGTTATAAGAAACGTAGGAGGCCAAATCGGCAAAGGTGGGCCTCGTAACACGCTCGGTGTAGGAAAGCTGCAGCTCGTCGGTGGCGTTAAGCTTACGGGTAAGGAAAATACTTGGGAACAGCTTGCCCAGCTTCCGGTCTATCAGGTAAGCTGCGTCGAGCGAATGGTTGGTACTGTTGCGCGAATACTCGTACCGCGCCCCGGCCGAGATGTTGGTGAGGCTATCGGCTTGCCAGTTAAGGATGGCGTATGCGCCGCCAATAAACTCTTTCGTCGCCAAATCATTCGAGGTGCCGGCACCTATATTAACCCAGTTGCCATCTACCAATTTCTCAATACCGGCGGTACTTTGGCTGCGTGTGTAGGTGCTTTTCAGGCCGCTCTCCAGCCGCAGCACCTTACTGAAAGGGTTAGTATAATCTATTTTGGCTACGCCAACATTTATATCGGCATTGGCAAAATTGCGTTGCCTTTGCCCAAACACGCTGTTGCTGAAATCACTTTGCACCTGCGTTAGTCCCCGGTTATAATGGCCGAAATAATCCAGATCGATATTCAGCTTTTGGTCCTTGCCGATAGTTTGCTCCAGGTAAAGGCTGGGGTGCAGGTAGTGTGTACGGCTATTGCCGACCAACTGCGAATCGAACGCCAGGGTGGTATCGGGCAGCAAGTAGCTGCCAAAATTATGGTTGTTATTATCATTGGTGCTGATGGCATAATTCAAAGCCCCGCCTACGGTAAGGGTTGGAGAAACCCGGTAATCCAAACCTGCACCCATGCCATTGTAAGTAGTAAAGGGCTTGCTCTCGCCGTTATATTGGAAAGCGGATTGTCCGCCAAGGATGCCTACTACTTCGCTACCTTCGGCAAGCAGCAGGGAGTAGCTGCGGTCGTGGGCGTAGTCATAAGAGCCGCGCAGGCTTAGCTTACCGCTGTTGTGGTTAAGGTTAAGGCCGGCAGAGCCTTTTTCGCCTTTGCCATAGCCTGCAGATGCCGTTACCGAACCGCTGGTTCCCTGTTTCTTATTCTTTTTGGTCACGATGTTGATAAGGCCTGCGTTGCCGTCGGCATCGTACCGGGCAGGGGGAGTGCTTAGCAGCTCTATCTTATCTAGGTCGTCGGCTGTCATCCCGTTAAGTAAAGCCGTTACCTGTTCGGTGGTGAGGCGTAGCAGCTTGCCATCCAGCATTACCATCACCCCGCTTTTGCCGTTCAGGCTGATGCCGCTGTGCTGCGGATCTAGCACCACGCCCGGCGAGCGTTGCAGCACCTGCAAAACCGTGCTGCCTTTTGCCATCAGGCTGTTTTGCACGTTCACCACCAATCCCCCGGGTTGTTGCTGCACCAGCGGCTTGTTGGAGCGGATGATTACTTCGCCCAGTTGCTTGCTGGCAGCTGCCAACACCACCGTACCGACATCATATCCAGGCTGTGCGGGGGTAATTACAAAGGGCTTTGATGACCAGGTGATATGGACCAGGCTAGTCACCTTCAGGATATAGCTGCCGTTGGATATCCCTGTAAAGCTAAACGCCCCATTCCCGTCGGATAATGCCGAGCGGACCGCCGCGCTATCCGGGCTCCTTAAAACCGATACGGTGGCGAAATCCACTGCAGTTCCATCCGCAGAAACCAACTTGCCGACTACCTGACTGTAAGCGGCGGTGCCGAACGACATGACTATAAGCAACGCGATTAATGTTTTCATGCTGCAAAAGAAATTTTTGCGCCCGCCCCAAAAGAACCGGGTTGACGAACAGCTACAGCCAATTGACCACCAGCGTTTATAAGCCCAAAGCACTGGTTTAGTTAGGCTGTAGTGCCTTACCTGCTGCTTATCCATTGCCGCATGCATCTCGTCAATTAAAACGGTTGGTTTAACTACCCGGCTGCGTAGATTAATACAATAGCCGTAACTTTAGCCATCATGGCATCCGTTACCACGCAGCAAAACTGGTTCATCAAGTACAAACTGTACCATATCCCATTTTGGATGATGTATAACTACGTACTGTGGGCATTGGCTATCGACAGCCCCTACCGGGCAGCGCAGGATATATTTTTTTCTGTGTATTGGGTTAAATCTTTCTTTTATGTGCTTTTTCCCGCGTTGGTCGTTTACTTTAACCTGTATTTCCTTATCCCCCGGTACTTACAAGAGGGGCGCTATGGTTGGTATATGCTTTTTTTGGCATTGGCCATCATCGTGTCGTCGTTCCTTATTGTTCCGGGATACTTTGTGAGTGCCTGGCTGGCCGGCAGCAACGCCGAAAAGATGTTCGGCATCACCAGCGATTGGAGCGGATTCTATCGTCACGCTAAGGCCGATCCCCTAAAATCAACAACCCGCCGAAGATTACTTCTTCATCAAATGCGGCAGCAAGTACGAAAAGGTGCTCTTCGATGAGATCCTGTATGTAGAGGGCATGCAGAATTATGTTACCATTTACAGCACGCGGGGCAAATACGTTACCATGCTCTCCCTCAAAGTTCTCGAAGAAAAACTCGCCGACAATGCCTTTATCAGGGTGCATAAATCTTTTATCGCAGCCATTGGTAAGATAGATGGCATAGAAGCGGGTGAAATATTCATCGGCAGCAGCCGCATCCCTATCAGCCGCAGCTACCGCGAACAGGTGATAGAGCAAGTAGTCTCTAAAAGGCTTTGGGATAAGAAATAGCGCCAAGCACTTTTGAAAATAATGCGCTGGCGGCTCGTGCGATTGGAAATCTTTACCCTCCCCCCCCACCGGTTTTAGCCCCATCGACATGATATAGCGTGCAATCCCAAAAAATGCTTTAGCTTTACATTTAGGGTTTGCCAAGGCCAAACCACTACCATCCTTTTATTTACCTGATGAAGAAACAGCTTATTGCCCTTATGTATGCCCTGGCCTGTGCCGGGGTTCTCCATGCGCAAAGTCAGCCGGATAAACTGCAGCTTAGCATATCCACAGGTTACCAGCGTGAGGATTTCAAATGGTCGATAGCCGGAAACCAGGACGGGCAGAACCCCAATATCTATTCGGAACTACAATGGAAAAAGCTGGGCGGGCAATCGGTAGCGGCATCCCTGCAATGGAACTTTTGGGGCAGGCTGTTGCTTACCGGCGGATACGAGCGGACGGCTATACAATCGGGCACCGTGCGCGATAACGACTACAACGGAGATAACCGCAGCAACCCGGCATACAACCAACTGTTCTATGCAGACAAAGGCTTCACCCGGGCCATCATCGCCGGGCTCGGGTATAAACTGATAAACACAGATGTGTTTTCGCTTACGCCCTACGCAGGCTATCGCGCCGGCAAACAATCGTTGCATCTGTATGACCGCAGCGGCCAATTTGCCGACCTGAACAGCACGTACGATACCGATTGGAAGGGCCCCTTCGTGAAGGCACTGGCGCAACTGCGGCTCACAAAAAAACTGAGCACTTCGGCGAGCGTCACTTACACCCAGGCTGATTATAAAGCCAAAGCCGACTGGAACCTTATCCCGTCTTTCCAACACCCGGTGAGCTACCGGCATACCGCCAAGGGTTACGGACTGGATGCCGGCGCGGGCCTGCAATATGCCATCACTAAAAATATCGATGTGGTTTTTGGCGCAGGTTACTTTACCTGGCAAACCGGGAAAGGGGTGGATGAGTTGTATCTGACCTCGGGCCAAACCGAAAAAACGCAACTAAACGGGGTGGACCGTAAGGGCTATAAAATCAGCGCCGGGGTAATGTTGGGGTTTTAGAGAAAGGCTAAGATTTTCTTAGATTTTTAAAGAAAAACACCGATTTTACTCCGGTATTTTAGCCCGTTGATGGTGCCCGCACGGATTTATTTACGCAAATTAGTAAACATAAATTATCACATGAAAAAGATATCCGCCTGCCTTTGTTTGATGGTGCTGCTGCTCTCGGGCACGTCGTTCCAACTACCCTCAGAGTGGACCCCACTACTGGATAAAAACCTCAGTAAATGGGAAACTTACCAAAGCTTTTACCACAAAGTAGGCTACAAAGGTAAGCCGCCTGTAGATAGCAATGGTTTGGAAACCAAACCTATAGGGTACAATGTGAATAAAAATAATGTGTTCTCGGTAGTGATGGAAGATGGGCAGCCCATCTTAAAAATTACCGGCGAGATATACGGCTGCATATTTACCAAGCAGGATTTTGCCAATTATCACCTGAAACTGAAATTCCGTTGGGGCACCAAAAAATGGGTGCCCAGGCTGGATGAACTGAAAGACAGCGGGTTACTATACCACTCGCAGGGCAAATGTGGTGTAGAGTGGTTCCGTACCTGGATGCTGAGCCAGGAGTTTCAGGTGGTAGAGAACAGCACCGGCGATTATTGGTCGCAGTCAAGCTCTATGGCAGATGCTAAAGCGCTGAAAGACAGCAGCTACAAATTCAACTCGAACGGGCATTGGACACCCCTCGGCGGCTCTACAGGCAATGGCGGCTTTTGCGAGGCGGGCGCCAAAATGGATAAACCGATTGGCCAATGGAATGAAATTGAGCTGATTACCTACGGCGATAAAAGCCTGCACATCGTAAACGGCAAAGTAGTAATGGCCCTAAAAAACTCCCGCTTTAAAGATGGCGACGTAATAAAACCACTTACACACGGTAAGCTGCAACTACAAAGCGAAGCCGCCGAAGTTTATTATAAGGATATCATGATAAAGCCGATAAAAGAGATACCGGCGGGGTATGCGGGGTATTTTGAATAAACACGAATTGCCACTAACAAATTCGAATTTCACGAATTAAAGCTATTTCGTGAAATTCGCCTAATTCGTGAAATTAATGTCCATATAATTACTTGTCGCTCAGCAATATTGGCGTCCCCTTGTTGTTGCCGATGATGATAACCTTTGCATTTGGCGAGAGTGCAATCGCCTTCTGTGCCAGTATGCTTTCGTACTGTAATTGTTTATCAGATAATCCGGTAGAAAGTATCTTTTGATAATCGGCAATTCCCTGTGCTTCAACCCGTTTTCGGTCGGCTTCCTGGCGTTCTTTCTGCAGCACGAAGGTCATTTTCTGGGCCTCCTGCTCGGCGTTTATCTTCGATTCGATACTGGCTTTTACTGAAGATGGCAAGGAGATATTACGGATCAATATCTGCTCCAGTTCCAGGCCGCGTTTGGTAAAGCTGGCTGCAATGGTGCGGTTTATCCTGTCCTGGAATTCCTGCCTTTTTACGGAGTAGAGGTCTACAGCAGCGTAGTTAACGGCGTTATCGCGTATGGCGGTCCTTGCTACTGCACGCACAATGTTATTCACATAATCCGGCCCGATGCTTTGTAATATAAAAGGTGCCTTGTTAGATCGCACGTTGAACAGTACCGTAAGGTCAACCGTAACTTCCAGACCGTCAGATGATAACACCCGTATGGCATCGTCTCCGGCTATATCACCCTCGTTGTGCTGGGCGCTCATGGTATAGTTTTGGGTGCGCACATCAAAATTGGTAACTTCTACTAAAGGGTTTACAATGTGCAGTCCGCTTTCCAACACATCCGGCTGTACCTTGCCAAACAATACCTGTACGCCAACACGGCCAGAATCTATCACCTTTACCGATGACAGCCCCAAGCCCAACACCGCTATAATCCCGCCGATAACAGTAATAATGCCGCCAAATTTGCCGGCAGGCTCGGGAGAACGTTTTACCAGTGAACCTACAAAAAGAATAATAATGCCAACTATTGCTAAAAACATGGTGGAGTGGGGTTTGAGGTGAGTTTAAACAGAAAGGTATTTAGGTATTAGAACATAACAGCGGCGCATTGTTACCAACGCGCCGCTTTATTTTAATGGAGGATGATTTACGGTTTCCGTGTGGATTCCTTTACCTCTTTAATAAGCTTCATTTTTAGGGCTATAATTACAGCTGCAATAAAAACCGCGGCTAACAAATAAGCGTAATGCCCGCGCGTTACACCCTCGTAGCCAATAACAAGGGCAACAAAAATGCATACATTGTACAGTACGTTTAGCGCTATTTTCTTGCCCATGTTAGTAAACGCTTATAGTTGGGTCAATTTCGGCTTGCCATGCTAAAATGCCGCCTTTTAAATTATAGAGGTTGGTATATCCCTGTGCCTCAAGTTGATGAAGAGCTACCGAGCTGCGTTTGCCACTGCGGCACATCACTACTACCGGCTTGTCTTTCTCAACCTGGTCGGCTTCTATCAGTATGCCGCCCAGCGGGATATGCTTGCCACCCAGGTTAGAGGTTTCATACTCAAAATCCTCGCGAACATCAATCAGTTGAAAATCTTCGCCGCTATCTAATTTCTCTTTTAGTTCCTGTACGCTAATTTCTTTCATCGTAAATATAATTATTAGCCAAAGGTATGTTTTTTCTCCATCAAATAATTGGCCCGTTTTTGTAACAATAAGAGGCTAAGTGCGTTTCATAGGTAATTGTATATAGTACAATTGATCGTATAAATGAAGAAGATTACCCGGTTTTTTTGGTTCTGCTCCGGAGCGCATATAGATACTTTAAAGAAATACCCCATAGAGCATAATAAATACGTAGGTATAGGGGCTACAATATTTTTTACAGCCCTGTTTGCTTCTTTATCAGGTGGTTATGCCATGTATTTCGTATTCAGTGGCGATGCTTTTGCCGTTGGCTTCGCTATACTTTTCGGCCTTTTGTGGGGCACGGCCATCTTTAATATGGATAGATACATCGTATCCAGCATAAACAAAGAGGGCAGCACCAACGCACAGATATTGCAGGCTTCGCCACGTATATTACTGGCCATTATGATTGGCGTGGTGATATCACGCCCACTCGAACTGAAGATTTTCGACAAAGAAATACGTCAGAAACTCAAAACAGCCTATCTAAAAGGGCAACACAGTAAGATAGATTCATTGCAGAAAACCTACTCACAGAAGTATGCACAGGAGCTTGGTAAGAATACGGACCTGAAAAAGGAAAAAGATTCGCTGGAGCGCGACATCAACCGCTCTCGCTTTCAGCTAAATCAGGAGGTTTTTGGGGATAAAACCAATCAAACATCCGGTATCACCGGCTATGGCACCTACGCCAAGCAAAAAGAGCAGGTACTTAAAGAGAAAGAAGAGCGCCTGAAAACCGTTACCGATAACCTGGGGCAGATGGATGCTTACCTCAGCCAACGCAAAGATTATGAGGGTGTTAATTCTACCCGTCTTTTCAACGAGCACCAGTTGGATAGCCTGGCCAATGTGGCGGGTTTTGCCGACCGTAACTGGGCACTGGGCCAATTGTCATACAATACAAACGGCTCGCGCGATTTGGATACTTACCTGGCTATCTCCTTTATCGGGTACCTGTTTATACTGTTCGAGTGTTTGCCGGTGTTCGTAAAGCTCATGTCGCCTAAAGGGCCTTATGATACCGCCATAGCCAAGATTGCCGAGGCGAATATCCATTTTGCAGATAAGGATAAAGACCGCGATATTGCCGTTACCGACAGCACTTACGACCATACCTTGGATACCGACATCGACCGGCGAAAGCGGGTTATCACAGCGCAATCCGAATTCGATTTCGGGCGGCAGCGTTATGATTAATATTTTTTGTATCGTCAAATGGCATTTCTCCACATTTGCATCCTTTTATAGAAAAAGACAAAGTACTTATCTATGAAAGGTAGGCGCGTACTTCTAGCAACCACTCACTGCTCTCTACTCACCATTCTCTCTCCTGTAATAAAATTGATAGAAAACGTTTAGCTATTAAATGTTAACTTCAACGCCGTAATTTACCCATTTCATGAAGAAACTATTTATGCTTACGGCAGCGTCTTTGCTGGCTGTATCGGCTATGGCACAAAAGCAAAAGGCCATTTACTATACCATTTCGTTCCCCAACGCCGTACACCACGAAGCAGAAGTATTGCTTACCATTCCGCAGGCACCCGGCGGCGCACTCAAAATACACATGAGCCGCTCCTCTCCCGGTCGCTACGCTACGCACGAATTCGGCAAGAACATCTATAACTTAAAAGCCACAGGTGCAGATAATGTGCCATTAGTTATCAAACAATTAGAAGGCGACTTTTACGAGATACAGGGAACAACCGAAACCGTAAAAATAAGCTACACCCTTTTTGCCAACTGGACAGATGGCACCTACGCCAGCGTTGATGCCAGCCACGCCCACCTCAATATGCCCGCCACGCTGATGTGGGCCGAAGGGCAAACCGAAAGGCCCATCAAGATACAGTTCAACGATGCTGATAAATACGGCTGGAAAGTAGCAACGCAATTGAAACCCGAAGGAGATAATGTTTACAGTGCGCCAGACCTGCAATACCTCATGGATAGCCCTACAGAGCTATCGGCTTACAAAGTAAACAGCTGGACGGTTGATAATAACGGCAAGCCCGAGAAGATAAACCTCACCACCCACTCAGACGATAACCAGGCGGTGATCGATAATTTTGCCAAAATGGTGCAGCGTATGGTGCTGGAAGAAAAAGCCGTTTTTGGCGAACTGCCCGTTTACGATAACGGCGAATACACCTTTTTGCAGGATGTGCACCCGAATACATCGGGCGATGGCATGGAGCATCGCAACTCTACCATCATCGTACAGCCTGCGCCAAAGGTTGAGGGTTTAGAGAGTAGGTTGATAGGCACGTTCTCGCACGAGTTTTTCCACAGCTGGAACGTGAAACGTATCCGCCCCAAATCATTGGAACCATTCAACTTTACCCATGCCAATATAAGTGCGGAGCTTTGGTTTGCCGAGGGCTTTACCCAATACTACGGCGAATTAGTGTTGGCCAGGGCAGGCATCAACTCGGTTGAAGATTATACCCGCACCGTAGCTAGTTTGGTAAACCAGGTGCTGAACACACAAGGCGCGGCAAAATACTCCCCTGCCGATGCAAGCCGCTACGCGGTGTTTGCCGATGCGGGCGTATCTATCGACCCGAACAACCAAACTAACATGTTTACCAGCTATTATACCTATGGCGGAGCAACGGCTCTCGCGCTCGATTTGCGCCTCCGCAGCGAGCTCCATCTCACGCTGGATGATTACATGCGCCAGGTATGGCTGGCAAGGGGTAAAACCATGCGCCCTTATACCATTGCCGATTTGCAATCTGATTTAGGCAGCCTCACCAAGAACCCCAAATTTGCCGCCGATTTCTTTAAACGCTACATAAACGGAATAGAGAAGAATGATTACGAGGCATTACTGGCTAAAGCCGGCCTGTTGTTGCGCCGTGCGCAGCCGGGCAAAGGCTGGGTTGGCCCCTTAGGAGGTGCCGGTGGCCGTGGCCGTTCCGGCCAAGCGCGTGTGAGCGATGCAGATGGTTTTGCCATCGTATCTAACACCACCGCAGGTACGCCAATATACAAAGCAGGCATTGATGCAGGCGACGTGATAACCAAAGCCGATGGTAAGGATATTAAAGATGCCGCCGCCTTTACCGAGGTAATGGCAGGCAAAAAGCCTGGCGATAAAATTGCCGTTACCTTTAAAAATCGCGCAGGCATACACGAAACCGTCATCACGCTGGAAGAAAACCCGGCCTACGAAGTGGTCCTGTTTGAAAAAGCAGGCCGCGAATTAACCAAAGAACAACAGGATTTCCGCAACAACTGGTTATCATCAAAAGTAAAATAACATGAAGATTAAATTATACGCCGCGCTTGCAGCAATAGCTTTACTGCCAGCCGCGCTGCATGCCCAGACCGGCTATTCCGAAAACGTTAATAAACTGATCAAACAGGATGATGTGGAGCGCATCATCAAAACCCTTAGTGCCGATGATATGCAAGGCCGCGGAACGTTTACGCCAGGTATTGATAAAGCGGCAACTTTTATCGAGGGCGAGTTTAAGGCTGCGGGCATAAAGCCGCTTGCAGGCGCAAAAGGCTTCAGGCAGAACTTCAGCATGCTACGCACAACGCCGGTAAGTGCTAAGGTTACCCTTAACGGCAGCGAATTGCCGGCAGATAAGTTTGCCATAAACGCATCGAGCTCGTTCAATTGGGCTAGCCTTGATGGCGTAGAGGTTGTGAAGATTGCCGCCGGTAAAAACCTGGGAGCCGAATACCAGGCAATATTAAAGAACAACAAGACGAGTATCGTACTGGTAGATACCAGCTACTCGGCTATGTTTAAAAGGCTGGTTGCGCGCGCAAAACGCGGCGGCACTTCTTTTAAGGGCGATGCCAACACAGATAACCCTGTTGTTTTTGTGATGGCCGGTATGGATGATGTAAAATCACTAACCGTTAGTTACGAAGCCAAAACCGAAGAAAAGCCGCTCTTCAACGTTGCGGGCATGATCCCAGGCAAATCAAAGCCAGATGAGTATGTAGTATTCTCGGGCCATTACGATC
Organism: Mucilaginibacter psychrotolerans; assembly: GCF_004519315.1. Taxonomy (GTDB): domain Bacteria; phylum Bacteroidota; class Bacteroidia; order Sphingobacteriales; family Sphingobacteriaceae; genus Mucilaginibacter; species Mucilaginibacter psychrotolerans. Next base: position 30,962 of record NZ_SOZE01000002.1, on the reverse strand, counting down.
ACCTGGGCATCATTAAACCTATGGATGGTGATAGCATCGCCAACGGTGCCGACGATGATGCATCGGGCACAACGGCTGTTATTGAACTGGCCAAATACTACAAAAAACTGAACAACAACGAGTGTACGCTCATCTTCGTAGCCTTTACGGCAGAGGAAATTGGCGGCTATGGCTCACAGTATTTCTCTAAACAAATGGACCCTGATAAAGTGGTAGCCATGTTCAACATCGAGATGATAGGCAAGGCCTCCAAGTTCGGCGAGAACTCGGCGTTTATCACCGGGTACGAGCGGTCGGATTTTGGCAAGATATTACAAAGCAACCTGGAGGGCACCGCCTTCAAATTCTACCCCGACCCGTATCCGCAACAGAATCTCTTCTACCGCAGCGATAACGCAACCCTCGCCGCTCTGGGCGTGCCCGCGCACACCATCAGTACCGACCAGATCGACACCGATAAACTGTATCATACCGTTAAAGATGAATTCAGCAGTATGGATGTAAGCAACATCGTGGCAACCATAAGGGCCATCGCCTTAAGTTCGCGCTCTATAGTAGCCGGTAAAGATGCGCCTACCAGGATACCAAAGCTGTAAAGATAACATACCGGGAAAGGGGCTCGATAATTCATATGGCACCTTTCCCTGTGCTTACCTTTATTGGGATTGATACTTTTTTAGATTGATTGCGCGTTAACGTAGCATCCAATAAAATAAATACTACTTTTACTACCAAACTAAACAAAAACGCAGCCCGCTCGTGCTGCTAAAACGAAACAGTATGAAAAAATTAATCTTAAGCGCTTTGGCATTATCGGTAATCGGTTTCACGGCATCTGCCCAAAAACAGGTGAAATTATTCGATGGCAAAACCACCACCGGTTGGCATACTTACAATAAAACAGGCGCAGGCGCATGGTCGGTAGTTGATGGTGCTTTGCAGCTCGACCCGAAATCTGCAGAGGCAGCAGATTTGCTTACCGATGCCGAATATGAAAACTTTGAGCTAAGCATAGATTGGAAAATTGCCGAGGGCGGCAACAGCGGCATCATCTTCGGCGTGCACGAAGACCCGAAATTGGGCGCCACTTACCTTACCGGTATAGAAATGCAGGTGCTGGATAACAAGGAGGCTGAAGACAATAAAAACCCTACCCACCTGGCAGGCAGCTTATATGATATGAAGGGCGCCCCGGCTACCGCAGCAAAGCCAGCGGGCCAGTGGAACAAAGTAAAATTGCGTAAAGAAAATGGCCACCTTACTTTTTGGCTTAATGGCGTACAAACCGTTGACGTAACCATAGGCAGCCCCGAGTGGACGGAAATGCTGAACGCCAGCAAATTCAAAACCTGGGCAGATTTTGCCAAATACCCTAAGGGCCATATTGCGTTACAAGGCCACGGCGCGGTAGTTTGCTACAAGAATATCAAAATTAAACAACTATAGTTAAGCCATTTATAAACCCATTAACCGGGATATTTCCAGATGGAAGATTTACAGATAAAAAAATCAGGTACCACGTACGATGTGGTGGTGGTTGGTTCGGGCGCAGGCGGTGGTATGGCTGCCTATGTACTGGCCAACGCAGGCGTTAAGGTTTTAATGCTGGAGGCCGGCCCGTTCTTCGACCCGCAAAAAGACTCGATGCAGTTGAAATGGCCATGGGAATCGGCTCGCAGGGGTGCAAGTAGCACCCGTCCGTTCGGCGATTTCGATGCGGCATTCGGTGGCTGGGAAATAGAAGGCGAACCTTATACTACAACAGATAAAACAGAATTTTACTGGTTCCGCTCGCGTATGCTGGGTGGGCGTACCAATCACTGGGGCCGCATCAGCCTGAGGATGGGTCCGCAGGATTTCCAACCGACAGACGGCCTTACCGACCCCTGGCCAATAACCTATGACGATGTAAAACCCTTTTACGATAAAGTAGACAGGCTGATAGGCATCTATGGCACCAAAGAAAATATAGAAAGCGAACCGGATGGCATCTTTTTGCCTCCGCCAAAACCGCGCTTAAACGAACTGTTTATAACGCAGGGTGCGCGCAAAGCGGGTGTAAAGGTTATCCCGGGCCGCGGCTCGGTACTTACCGAAGCCCTGCCGGGCAATAAAGACCGCGGTGCGTGTTTTTTCTGCGGACAATGCGGGCGCAGCTGCAAAATCTATGGCGATTTCTCGGCATCATCTTGCCTGGTTATCCCGGCCATCAAAACGGGCAACCTAAAAGTTATACCCAACGCAATGGTGCGCGAGGTATTGACGGATAAGGACGGCCTGGCCACGGGCGTATCGTACGTTAGCAAAGATGATATGCAGGAGTACCAGGTAAATGCCAAAACGGTAATACTGGGTGCCAGCGCGGGCGAATCTGCGCGTATATTGCTCAACTCCAAATCATCAGCACATCCGGGCGGTTTGGCCAACAGCAGCGGTGTGGTAGGCAAGTACCTGCACGATTCTACTGGCTCGAGCGCAGGTGGCTTTTTGCCGCAGTTGCTAGATCGCAAACGCTATAACGAAGATGGCGTAGGCAGCGTGCACATCTACTCGCCTTGGTGGCTGGATAATAAGAAACTCAACTTTCCGCGTGGGTACCATATCGAATACGGCGGTGGCTTGCATATGCCATCTTACGGCTTCGGCTTCGGCATGCAAAATATGAATGGTTTAGTGCCCGACAGGAACGGCAAAACCAAAGATGCCGGTGGTTACGGCGCATCGCTTAAGGATGATTACCGCCGCTTTTTTGGCACGCAGGTGGGCATGGCCGGCAGGGGTACCGCTATTGCGCGTAAAGAGAATTATTGCGAGATAGACCCTAATGTGGTAGATAAATACGGCATCCCGGTGCTGCGTTTCAACTACACCTGGACAAACGACGAGATTAACCAGGCCAAGCACATGCAGGATACCTTTGAAGAGGTATTGCATAACATGGGTGCCATACACGGCCCTAAACAAGGGGCAGACACCAATTACGGATTGGAAGCACCGGGCAAGATCATCCACGAGGTTGGTACTATCCGCATGGGCAACGATCCTTCCAAATCGGCATTGAACAAGTATTGCCAGGCACATGATTGCCGCAACCTGTTCGTGGTAGATGCCGCACCTTTTGTGCAGCAGGGCGATAAAAATGCCACCTGGACCATCCTGGCACTAAGCATGCGCACCGCAGATTATATTTTGGCTCAACGTAAAAAACTTAATATATAACGCATCATGAACAGACGCGACTCCTTAAAAGCACTTGGCCTGGGCACCCTATCGGCAACGGTATTGCTGGATGCCTGCAAAACGCCCGATAATAACAACGCACCGGCAACCGTAGCCGATGGTGCTGCCGCTACGCCCGGCCGCCAACCCGCAGAAGTTGAACGGGAAAAGAAGCTGTTGGCCGATAAGTTTTTTACCGACCATGAAATGGCTACCATAGCTGTGCTGGCAGATATCATCATCCCGAAAGATGATAAATCGGGCAGTGCAACGGATGCCAAAGTGCCTGAATTCATAGAATTCATTGTAAAAGATATACCCGAGCACCAGCTGCCCATGCGCGGCGGCTTACGCTGGCTGGATGTGCAATGCCTTAACCGCTTTGGCAAAACTTTCGTAGCGAGTACTTCTGCGCAGCAAATACAACTGGTAGACCAGATCGCCTACCCTGCGAAGGCCAAGCCCGAAATGCAGCAAGGCGTAGCGTTCTTTAACCGCATGCGCGATTTAACCGCCACCGGCTTCTTCACTACGAAAATGGGGATACAAGACATTGGCTTCGCAGGCAACTCGCCCAACAAATGGGAAGGCGTACCTGCAGATGTATTAAAGCAATACGGGATGGAAAACGTGGTGGTGTAGATAAAAATCAGGCGGCCGGTTCGGCGGAGTGCATACGACGTACGTTCCCGGCCCGGCCGCTTTGCTTTACCTTCCAGATATCGTATTTCTTTTGCATATCAAGCCAAAACTCTGCGCTAACGCCAAAACCGTTTTCCAGGCGCACGGCCATTTCTGCGGAAATGGCAGAAACCTCATTCACTACTTCAGATAATTGTTTCCTGCTTACGGCAAGGCCATCTGCTGCTTTTGTAATCGACAGCTTCATTTCCTTTAATATGTCTTCACGAAGCACGGCTCCGGGATGTACGGGTGGCATTTCACGTTCCATTGCTGATTTTTTTAATGGTAATCGACGTAATCAATATCGAAAGCATTTTCGTCCTCGAACCTAAAAATTATGCGATAATTTCCGGTAATGGTTACCGACCAAAAACCTTTTAATTCTCCACTTAGCAAATGCAACCTGTAACCGGGTATTGCTTTTATCGGATCTAGATTTTTGGCAGTATCTAATGCAGAAAGCACACGCTTAATTTTATCTATTTGTTCTGACGGTAGTATAGCAGGATTATTCTTCTCCCAAAGGAGGCGCAGTCCTTTATGACTAATGCTAGCAATCATAAACAAATATACATGAAACCCCTGAGGTTACGAATGTTAAAATTAATTGCCAGTCAACTAAATCACTTAGCTTACCATATGGCGCCGCCAATTTAATATAATAAAGCCCGGGCGTACTTAAACGCCACGGGCCTGTCATCACTCACCATCTTGTGCAAACGCATTCGCCCCTTTTTGCTTCCTGCGTTCAAACTGTTTCGTTTCAGTTATCAGACGCGTATAATAAATTGCAGGTTACACCCCGTTTAACATAAAAATAAGTTAAATTGTACCGCCATTTAAAGCCATGTATTTTATCCTCTCCAAAGTATTATATATCCTGATACTGCCTTTTATGTGGGCTTTTGGTTTGCTGGTGTATGCCATCGTCACCCAAAACCTTAAAAGGCGGCGTAAAATGCTGATTGCTGCGGTGGTCATTATTTATGTTTTCGGCAACCCCTTGCTGGTTAAGTATTACTCAAACCTATGGGATGTAAAGGCTTATAACCCCGGCAATACCAAATTCAGCAGCATTATTTTATTGGGCGGATTCGTATCTGAGGATGAGAATAAGCATGGCTTTTTCAACGATGCCGACGACCGCTACACCGAGGCCGTAAAACTGCTGCAGGCGGGTACTGCATCGCATCTGTTGTTTACCGGCGGCAATGGCAACCTCAACCCCGATGGTTTCCAGGAAGGGTTATTCGTGCAGGCAGAGTTGCGTAAGCTTAACATCCCCGATAGTTTGGTACTGATAGAGAGCCATGCCCGTAATACTTTCGAAAATGCTTCGCTCTCTAAACCCCTCCTGCAAAAATCAGGATTAAAACCGCCTTACCTGTTGGTTACATCGGCTTTCCATATGCGGCGGGCACTGCTCATTTTCAAAAAGGCGGGCATCCCGGTTGTGGCTTATCCTTGCGATTATGATACAACCAACCGTGGCAGCGTATCTTTTATGGATATATGGCCCGATACCGGCGTGTTTGGCAAATGGAACATTTATATTAAAGAATTAATCGGCTACATCGTAGCATCGTTAAAATAAGCATGAAACGAATACTTATAACTATATCCTTACTATCGGCCCTTGCACCTCAATTCGCATCGGCACAAAAATCTGCTAAGAAAAAAACATCGGGCAACCCCATTGCACAAGGTTGGTATGCCGACCCGGAAGCTACCATTTTTGGTAAAAATTATTGGGTTTATCCAACTTACTCTGATAAGTACGAAAAGCAGGTTCATTTCGATGCCTTTTCCTCGCCCGATCTGGTGAACTGGACCAAGCACGCCAACGTGCTCGATTCCTCCAATGTGAAATGGGCAAAACGCGCCATGTGGGCACCCGCCATTGTTAAAAAAGACGGCAAATACTACTTCTTTTTTGGTGCCAATGATATCCAGAACGACCAAACACTTGGCGGCATAGGCGTTGCTGTTGCCGATAAGCCCGAAGGCCCATTCAAAGATTATTTGGGCAAGCCTTTGATAGATAAATTTTACAACGGTGCACAGCCAATAGACCAATTTGTGTTTAAGGATACCGACGGGCAGTACTACATTATTTATGGCGGCTGGCAGCATTGCAATATCGCGAAGCTGAACAGCGATTTTACCGCCATAGTACCCCTTGCCGATGGCACCCTATTCCGCGAGATTACGCCTGAAGGTTACGTAGAGGGCCCGGTAATGTTTACCCGTAAAGGCAAATACTACTTTATGTGGAGCGAAGGGGGCTGGACAGGCCCCGATTATCGCGTAGCCTATGCCGTTGGCGATAACGTAAACGGTCCCTTCAAAAAGATAGATGTGATTTTAAAGCAGGACCCAAGTGTGGCAACCGGCGCGGGTCATCACTCGGTAATTAATGTACCGGGTACCGACGATTGGTATATTGTTTACCATCGCCGCCCATTAACCGAAACCGATGGCAACCACCGTGTAACCTGTATAGATAAAATGGTGTTTAATGCCAACGGGCTGATATTGCCTGTAAAAATTACTAACGAAGGTGTAACGCCCAGAAAGATAAAATGATGCCTAACCCGTGCTGAAACGGATATCTCATATCGTTACCTGCATAATGGCCATTATGGCCGTAAACCAAAGCTATGGACAGGCACCAAAATTTTCCTACCCGGATGTAAGCTTTAGAGTGGGTACACCTATAACACCGCTGAGACCAACCCAGCAGGGCGGCGCAGTGCCGGCAACCATTTTTGGGCAGATAACCACCTTTGCCGGTAGCGGTACGCCCGGTGCTACCGATGCAAATGGCCTACAGGCCAGTTTTAAAGCACCGTTCGGCCTTAAGTTTGATGCTGCGGGGAATTTGTATGTGGCCGATGTAGGCAATAACAAGATACGCAAGATAACACCTGCTGGCGATGTATCTACCTTTGCGGGCACCGGGGCCGCAGGTTCTACAGATGGTGCTTATCTTACGGCAACATTTAATGCGCCAACCGGTATAACTATAGATAAGTTGGGCAACGTGTTTGTGGCCGACCGGAATAACCACACCGTCAGGATGATTACCCCGGCTGGTACGGTGAGTACCCTGGCTGGTTTGCCGGGTGCATCGGGGCTGGTGAATTCGCAAGGCTCGTTTGCGCGTTTCAACCAACCAACCGGCCTCGCGGTTGATAAAACAGGCGGCCTTTTTGTTGCCGATTACGGTAATAACCGCATACGTCATCTTGGGCTGGATGGCACTACGGCAGACGTAGCAGGCAGCGTTGCAGGTTGGGTAGACGGGCAAGGCCCCGCTGCAAAACTAAATGCGCCCATTGCCGTATATTATGACGGTAATGGCCTTCTTTATGTGGGCGACGATTCGCACATCCGTGGCATAGACGACGATAATAATGTAAAAACGGTAGCAGGAAGTTTCTTCAGCGGAGATTGGGATGGCCTTTTCCTGAGCGCAAGGTTTAGCTTGCCATCGGGCATCGTGCGCGATGCGGCAGGGACGATATTTGTGGCCGATTATGGTAGTGGCATCATCAGGCGATTAGGCACAGATAATCTGGTGATCAATATCCCCGGCGGTTCCCTCAATGGCCCGGCAGGCATCGAAATTGATAACCAGGGCAACCTGTACGTTGCTGATCAAGGCAATAATGTAATACGTAAAATAACTACAACCGGCTATACCATTTCGCCTGCCCTGCCGCCGGGCCTCACTTTCAATGGCACTACCGGCGAGATAAGCGGCACGCCGCTGTCGAAAATACAGGCATCCAATTATTCGGTTTTAGCTTATAACACATCTGGGAAAGGCGCCTACACGTTTTCGCTCGAGGTACGCGAAGCACAGTTGAAACCCCAAACGATTACTTTTGGCCCTTTGGCTGATGCCCGGGTGGGCGATCCGGACATCTCTCCGGGCGCTTTCAGCACCAACCCAACCATACCCATTACCTATACCAGCAGCGATTTTGCAGTAGCCACCATTGCCAATGGCAAGATACATTTAACAGGTGAGGGCACCGCAATTATTACAGCTATACAAGCGGGTAATACCGACTATGATGCAGCCGTGCCGGTGCCACAAGAAATAAAAGTTGGCCCCGAGCCTGATTTTGCCAAGCCAACGGTGGAGGCCCAACCCGGGCCGTTTACATTTGCTTTGGATCAGTTTGGCAACTACACCGTAACCGCAGAGCAGCTGGCAAAAATTACGCCCGGGCCGCAAACCCCGCCTTTAGCCATTACGGTAAGGCCAACTAAAGATTTTACCTGCGAGGATGTAGGCGTGCAGGCTATTACCATAGGCGCTGGCTATGGCCCAGACCCGGCCGATCCGCTGAACGCCGAATTTGACGAACCCAGTGCTATTTCGTACGACGCTTCGTCTCGAGTGCTTTATGTATCAGACCAGGCTTTTACTAAGGTACGGAAATATGGCACCGATACCAGGGTTACCACCCTGGCAGGCGGCGTAAACGGCTACCGCGACGGTGTTGGGGCAAATGTTGGCTTTAGCGCCAACCTGCTCTCTTTGGCCAATGATGCCCAAGGTAACACCTATGTGTGTGATGTATTCAACAATACCGTAAGACGAATAACCCCCGATGGCGTTACGGTAACTTTTGCCATGGACGCTTTGCTGATAGCTAACCGGGGCAATACATTCACGCCCGAGTCTATTGCCATAGATGCCTCCGGCAATGTTTTCATTGCCGACAAGGCAAATATTTACAAAGTATCGCCTGATGGCAGTACCGCTACGCGTTTTGCCAGCAGTTTTGCCGGGATAACGGGTTTAACATTTGACAGGAACGGCAACATGTTTGTAAGTACTAATGCTTATAACAATGGCAATGGTGTTTATAAAATAACGCCGAATGGCGTAGTCAGCACCATTTACGTTGTGCCATCTGCCGCCGGTTTTGCGCGCTTGGTGGTTGATAGCAAGGGTAATATATTTGTGGGCTCCTCTGGTGCGGTTATTTATAAAATTACGCAGGGAGGCCAGTTTTCGATTTATGCAGGCGGCTCCTCGGAAGGCTATGCAGATGGCAACTTACAGAAAGCCAGGTTTCATAATCCCCAGGGCATAGCCATCGACCCATCAGATAACCTGTACATTGCCGATTCTGATAATCATCGCATTCGAAAAATTACCCCCGCCGGCAAAGTTACCACCATAGCAGGCAGCGGCCAGCCCGGCCCAAAAGATAATACCAACAAGAGCAACGCGGCAAAGGTAACGGTAAACGTTACCATTGTGAGCGAGCTTAAATTCAGCACAACACAAACAGATGTGAGTATACCCGCTGCGGCGAGCTGCCCTGCCATACTGCCCGACTATGCTACAGATGCCCGCGCTTTAAGCACCTGCGCTAACCATATTGATATTACCCAGCAGCCACAAGCAGGCACACCTGTTACTATTGGCCAGCCGGTAACTGTTACCTTAACGGCAAAAGATAACCTGGGGCAAACAAAAGACCAAACTTTTATTGTGTCTGCTGTACCATTGCCAAAGCCTGCTATTACCATTGCACCAACCACAGCCGCCCGTTGCGATGGCGGCCCTATATCGTTTACGGCAACAACTCAAGGCGAAGGCACGCAGGCTACCTATAACTGGCTGGTGAATGGTACAACCGCATATACAGGCGGTAAAGATTTTACATCGAGTACCCTCAAAACCGGCGATAGGGTAACCTGCGTAGTAACCAATCATGATTATTGCGAACCCGTAGATTCTGACCCTTCTGCAGCTTACCCGGTTTCTACCGAACCATCTGTGCTTACTTCTGTAATGGTTTCGGCCTCGCTTACCGATGCCATATGCCCTGGCGTGGCGGTTACGTTTACAGCAAGCCCCGGCAATAATGCACAAATTACAGGTAATATGCCAACCTACCAATGGAAGGTAAACGGTAACCCAAGGGGCAGTAATAGCGCCATATTTACTGCCAACAATCTGGTTGACCGCGACGAGGTAGTTTGCGAGGTGACCAGCAATATCAAATGCGCAGTTAATCCGGTGGTATCATCAACCCCCATCATGGTACGGGTAAAAACAGATGCGGAATGTGCCATAAAAATACCTACTGCCTTTACGCCGAATGGCGATGGCGTAAACGATTTATGGGAAATACCCGAGCTAAGCAGCTTTCCGGATTGCGACTTTTCTATTTTTAACCGCTACGGCAAATTGGTTTACCATTCAATCGGCTACGCCAAAGTTTGGGACGGAGTCCTTAACGGCAAAAAGCTGGCGGCGGGCACTTACTATTACATGATTAACCTAAAAACAGGTCGCCCGCCCCTTAGCGGCCCGATAACGATACTGAAATAAAGATGGGCGTTTTACAAAATGCTTAAAACAGGCTGGTGAGATGGATAAAACACATGTGTTGCTACATTGCTGCTTTTTTAGCGGCTGGTCAGGCCTATGCGCAGCTCCCCCGGTTTAGGGATCTGCCCGATCAGCAGTACTATATGGGCACGCCCATTACGCCACTGGCACCCAATTTCAGGCCAACCAGCGGGCCGGTACCGCCATATATATATGGGCAGGTAACTACGTTTGCAGGCTCGGGCAATGCTGGCCTGGTAAATGGTAAAGGGAAACTGGCGAGCTTTAATTCGCCCATGGATATTAAGCTTGATGCCGCAGGTAATTTATACGTGGCAGATGCCGGTAATAACGCCATCCGTAAGATTGCGCCCGACGGCACTGTGATTACCCTGGCCGGTAGCGGTGCGGAAGGCTATGCCGATGGCGCGGGCACGGCAGCAAAATTTGCTTACCCCACAGGGCTGGTGCTGGATGCGGCGGGGAACTTATTCGTGGTGGATCAGCAAAACCAGCTCATTCGTAAGATTACGCCTGCCGGGGTAGTGAGCGTTTACGCGGGTACGCCCGGGGTTGCTGGGATGTCTAACAACATCGTGAATTTCCCTACCGGCATTACCATAGATAAATATGGCACACTGTTTATTACCGATACCTATAATTTACGGGTAAGGCAGTTGCCGGGGCAGTACCTCAGCAGTTTTGCAGGTAGCGGGCAGGGCCGGGGGCCAGGTACCGGCTTTGATGGCCCGGGCGAAGTAGCCAGATTTGGCGCTATAAGTGGTATAACCGTCGGTCCGGACGAAAACTTCTATGTAGTTGATGGGGAGATGGTCAGGAAAGTGAATCCTTCGGCCGTAGTAAGCACCTATTTAGGTGTAAACCAATCTCGTGGCGCATTTAATGGCGATGCAAAAACGGCCGTTTTTCAAAATTTGTTTGGAATAGCGATTGCACCGGTGGGAACAATGTATTTGTCAGACATGGGGAACCACATTATTCGCCGGTATGGTGTGCGCGAAAATTTTGTAAGTTGGCTTGCCGGCAATGAAGGCAAAACCGGCCCGGTAGATGGTGTTGGCTCGTCGGCCCTATTCAACAAGCCGGCAGGTATTTGCCTGGATGATGCGGGATATTTATATGTGGCCGATTCCGGCAACAACCTCATCAGAAAGGTGTGCACTACCGGCTTCCAGATATTCCCGGCCCTGCCGCCCGGCCTTAGTTTTGATGCAACTACGGGTACCATCAGCGGTACGCCTACTGCCCCCTCGCCGCTTACGTTGTACACGATTGTAGGTTATAATACCGAAGGTCAGGGGCAATATTCCGTCAGTATCCAGGTGAACGAATTTACCCGCCAACCCCAATCGCTTACGCTGGCCCCAATCCCTGTAAAAAAAGAAACCGACCCCGATTTCCTGGTAAACGTAACACGAAGCAACCCCACTTTACCCTATACTTTAAGCACCAGCGACATCAGTATAGCATCCATTGCCGACGGGAAAGTGCATATACTTGGTCCCGGCACTGTTTATATTTATGCTGATCAACCTGGCAACCCGTATTATTATGACGCGCCGCGGGCAACGCAACAACTGGTTATTACGGAAGTGCCGCCGGTAGTAGTGTACCCGGAAATTAAACCTAAAGCGAACCCGGTTGTGATTCCGTTGGATGAAACGGGCAACGTAACCATAACGCCCGGTCAGCTTGCCGATATAACGCCCGAGCACAACCTGCAAAAGAGTATATCTACCGTAGAGCGGAATACCTATACCTGTGCCGATGTTGGGCTGCAGTCGCCCGTGGTTACCTCAAGTTTCGGGCCCGACCCGTTCGATCCTTTGAGTGCACAATTCAATTATCCCTCCAACATCGTCTTTGATGCCTCATCGGGCAAAATGTATATTCCCGATAAGGGGAACTACCGCATACGCAGTATTGCTGCCGATGGCCGCGTAGGCACGCTTGCCGGAAGCGGGCAGCCGGGCAAAGCCGATGGCAAGGCAAAGGTTGCGGGTTTTAGCAGGGAGGTGCTTACCATAACAACTGATGCGCAGGGGAACGTGTACGTATGCGATGTAGGCAATGCGCTCATCCGTAAAATTATGCCCGATGGAACAGTTAGTACTTTTGCTTACGAGCAGCTAATTGCTTTTAACGATTTCGACCCGGTTTACAGCACTGCCGTGGCGGTTGATAAAGCTGGCTATGTGTATGTATCAGATAAAACGCGCATTTATAAAATTGCACCCGATGGAGGCAGCGCGGTAGTATTTGCCGGTAGTGGCAAAGAGCAAATTACAGATGGCACGGGTGCTGCTGCCGATTTTAATGGAATCTCAGGCCTGTATTTTGGCGCAAATGGCGATTTGTATGTGAGCAGTTTCGACCCTAACGATATCAATACGCTACGCAGGGTTACGCCCACGGGGGCAGTAACTACCATCTACCGCAAAACCGACCCGCTATTGCATTTTACCCGACTGGTAGTGGATAGTAAAGGCAATGCGTTTATTGGGTCGACCGAGCCAAAAATTTATAAAATTACGCCCGACGGCACGCTCTCGATATTTGCGGGCAGCGCAAGCCGTATTGGCGCGGTTGATGGGGATGGGCCAACGGTGGCATCGTTCAACAACCCGCAGGGCATCGGTATAGACCCGCAGGACAATCTCTACATTGCCGACCAGGACAACCACCGCATCCGCAGGATAACTCCTGGCGGCATAGTAAGCACCATTGCAGGTAGCGGCATAGCGGGCTATTTGGATAATACCAGCTACAGCAACAAAACCAAAAAGAATATCCCGATTGCCATAACCAGCCCCATTACGATAAACGGCAAGTACGACCCGGTAGTTATCCCCTACCTGGATATTTGCCCGGCCATAGTTGCAGATTATACCAAAGCCGCAACCGCCAAAAGCACCTGCGCAAACGCATTTACTTTTACGCAAACGCCGGCGGCAGGCACGGTATTGAGCGACGGCCAAACGGTTAACCTGGTGCTTACCGCGCATGATAACCTGAGCCCTTATGACGATGCCAGCGTTACTTTCACCATCACCGCCAAAAAACTGCCCACGCCAACGGTTGTCGTAAGTCCGGGATTCATAGATACGTGCGAACGGTTCCCGGTTAAGTACACTGCTACGGCACAAAACGGAGGCCTTAATCCGGTATATATATGGTATGTAAACGGTGTAGAAAAATACAGGGGAGGCGATGAGTTTACCAGTTCAGAACTGGCAACCGGGGATAACATAACCTGCAAGGTTACCAATAATGACGGTTGTGCGCCTATTACCTCTGCCCCATCTGCAGCGGCCTCTATTAAGGCTGCGCCATCAGTTACCACATCAGTGACCATTTTTGCTTCGTCTACCGAGCCAATTTGCCCGGGTAGCCGACTTGATTTTACCGCCATCACCCAAAACGTACAGCCTGGGCCCAATAGCCCGCGTTATCAATGGCAGGTAAACGGCAATAATGTGGGCGGTAATAGCGCAACTTTCAGCACCAGCAACCTGGCCAACGGCGATATGGTCACCTGCCTCATGAGCAGCGGTGGCAAATGCGTTATCAACCCGGTTGCCAAGTCGAACCCATTCATAGCCCGCTTGCTGTCCGATGGTGATTGTGCCATAACCATCCCAAATACCTTTACACCCAATGGGGATGGTGTAAACGATTACTGGCAGATACCTGTGTTGAAGAACTATCCCAATAGTACGGTTTCGATATTTAACCGCAATGGCACACTACTTTACCAAAGCACAGGTTATAGTAAACCATGGGATGGTACTTATCAGGGGAGCGCGCTGTCCGCAGGCACGTATTATTACACAATTGATACGCATACTTTCCGCAGCGTTTTAGCCGGTTGGGTAACCATCCTGAAATAGAAAAAAGCATTTAGAACACCGAATTTCGAATATCCAACATCGAAGTATTTTTCCTTCATTAGTCGAAATTGGACATTCGGTGTTCGATATTTAAACCATCCTTATACTATCTTCATGTTTTCTGCATCCCAACGGATAACCCTGTTCTCAAAGTAGCTATCGTTGCAAGCCAAACACGGAGCCGCGGCCCTGAAACCGAACACGGCATCTTCTACAACCTTGGTGCCGTTGCGTACCGAATCGAAGAAATTAGCAAAGTGGTCGTTGGAGGCATTATAGTCATCAGGTGCTTTGTAGATAACGTCAGGAAATTTCTGTCGTGTTTTTTGCGCCTCGGTATAGCGTTTATTGTAATCGTCTATTAGTGCTTTCTGTTGCGCTTCGGTGTAGGTGGAGAGCGAATCCCAGCCGCCGATGCCGGGTGCCTGCGTCATTTTGTTCTTACGGATGGTGAAACCTTCGCCATCGCCACCCAGGTCTATCACACCCTCCGAACCTGTTATTTTTGTGGTGCTCGATCCGCCGTCGCCGCTGGCAAAATTAACCCTTAAAGTTACCTGGAATGCCGGATGCTCCTTGGTTTCGCCGTAGTGTATTACTGCGCTCATTACATCGGGCACATTGCGGCCATCTTTCCAGTAAGAAAGATCGCCGATGGCGTATATTTTTTCGGGCCCCTTAGAGCCGGTAATGAAGTGTATGCCACTAAGCAAATGCACAAACAGGTCGCCCGCCACGCCGGTGCCATATTCGCGGTAATTCCTCCAACGGAAAAAACGTTTTGGGTCGTAATCGTATTTTGCCTTGGCGTTTGACTGGAACCGCGCCCAGTTAACGTTTTGTACCGATTGATCCAGCGGGATGGTGTACTGCCATGCGCCAAGTGCATCCTGTCGGTTAAAAGATGCTTCGATAGAATTTATCTTGCCTATAGACCCGGCTTCATACATTTCCTTTGCTTTTTTATACGCAATGCTGCTTACCCGCTGGCTACCCACCTGGAAAACCATCTTGGTGTCGTGCTGTGTTTTTATTTCGGCAAGGCCCTGGCTTATCTGGTGCACCATGGGTTTCTCGCTGTAAACCGCCTTGCCCGCAATCATTGCATCTATAGCAATTTGGCTGTGCCAGTTATCGCTGGTGGCTATGATAACTGCATCTATATCTTTACGATCAATGATCAGGTCGCGGTAATCTTCGGTGGTAAATAATCCCGCACCATAAACCTCCTTTGCACGCGCCAGTCTGCCCTTGTACAGATCGCAGGCCGCAACCAGTTCCACGCCGGGCACGGTTAGTGCGGCATTGGTATCGTTAAAACCCATAATGCCCATACCGATGGTTGCAATACGAATTTTATCGTTAGGGCCAACGCGCTTTTGGGCGCGCAGGGTTCGTATTTCCTGCTCCTCACGGGCGGCAAAACTGGTAAGCGAGGCGGAGGTAAGCAACACGGAAGTGCCCAGGTGTTTAAGGAATTTTCTGCGATCTGAAGACATGGCGTATTAATTAAGGCTATTAAATTGGTTGTCCGGATTGCAGGAGCAATCATTGGATTTATGGGCGGCAAGTTAACAAAAAACCCTAATCATCAATCTTAATTCGAAATAATAAGCGGTACTTTAAACATGGAAATCAACCAGAATAAAAACTTATTAATTTTATTTAAAAAGTGATAAATTGCATGCTGTTACCCCTTTTGTAAACCATTAGTATCTCACATGAAAAAAATCTCGTTATTGGTATTCGCCTGCCTTATGGGCTCATTAAGTTTTGCGCAGCAAACTTCGCCGGATATCGCCATCATCCCCGAGCCGGTTAAGCTAACGAAGCACGCCGGTCAATTTACATTACCAAAAATAGTGGTGGTTCAGACCGCCGCCTCGCCGGAAATTAACCCCGTATTGGATTTGTTGAAAAATAAGTTTTCTGCAGCTGCCGGTAAAACCGTAGTAGTAAAGGCAGCGGGTGCAAATGCTACCATAAAATTGGTCATCAATAAAAAAGCCGATGTTGTTTTAGGCAAAGAAGGGTACAATCTCTCGGTGAAAGCCAATGGCATCACCATAAGCGCCAACAAGCCAGCCGGTTTATATTACGGCGTGCAAACCCTGATGCAATTACTGCCAAAGGAAATTGAAGGCCTGGAGGTTGCCAAAAACATTGCCTGGACAGTGCCTGTGGTAGATATTTACGATTACCCACGTTTTGAATGGCGGGGCCTGATGTTTGATGTATCGCGCCACTTTTTTACCAAACAGGAGGTGAAACGCTTTATCGACGATATGGTGAAATACAAGTTCAATCTGCTGCACATGCACCTTACCGATGATGAGGGCTGGCGCATAGAGATAAAAAGCCTGCCCCGCTTAACTACCGTGGGTGCATTTAATGTTAAGCGCGAAGGTGCTTTCGGCGATTTTATTGCCCCTAAGCCCGATGAACCCCGTACCTATGGCGGTTTTTATACGCAGGACGATATACGCGAACTGGTAAAATACGCCAAAGATAGATTTGTAGATATTATGCCCGAGGTAGATGTGCCCGGCCACAGCCTGGCCGCTGTTGCCGCTTATCCACAGCTATCCGCCACACCAGGGGCAGATAAATATACCGTACGCTCGGGCGAGAAGATAATGGATTGGTCTAAACCCGGCCACCCCGCATTGGTTGATAATACAATGAACCCAGCCAGCGAATACACCTACGACTTTTTGGATAAAGTAGTGGGCGAGATTGCGCAGTTGTTTCCTTTTGCTTACATACATATGGGTGGCGACGAATGCGCCAAGAATTTTTGGGAGCAAAGCCCCGATGTAAAAGCGTTGATGGCAAAAGAAGGCCTCAAAACCATGGAAGAGGTACAGAGCTATTTTGAAAAACGCCTGGAAAAAATAGTGGAAAGCAAAGGCAAACGCTTTATGGGTTGGGACGAGATACTGGAAGGCGGCATTGGCCCTAACGCAGCTCTAATGAGCTGGCGTGGCATAAAGGGTGGCATCGATGCTGCCAAACTTGGCCACGAAGTAGTAATGAGCCCTACCACTTATGTGTACCTGGATTATATGCAAAGCGACCGCATTACCGAGCCGCCTGTGTATGCCACCCTGCGCCTGAACACAACTTACGAGTTTGAACCTGTGCCCGATAGCGTTGATGCAAAACTGATAAAAGGCGGCCAAGCCAACCTTTGGACCGAGCAGGTGTATAACTTCCGCCAGGTGGAGTATATGATATGGCCGAGAGCTTTAGCCGTGTCAGAATCGGTATGGTCGCCAAAGTCTAAGAAAAACTTTTTGACGTTCTTCCCGAAGGTAGAGCGGCAGTTCGAGCGTTTCAACCAGAGCGAAACCAAATATTCGCCAAGCGTTTACGATCCAACCTTTAAAGCTATCCGCAATGCAGATAAAAGCTTAAGCGTTTCGCTTACGCCCGAAGTACCTGGGCTGGATATTTATTACAGTTTCGATAATTCATCGCCCGATAGGTTTTACCCAAAATACACCAGTACACTGGCCGTGCCTATTGATGCTACGCAACTTAAGGTGGTTACCTATAAAGGTAAAACGCAGGTTGGCCGCATATTGATTATGCCGGTAGCAGATTTGCAAAAACGTGCAGGAAATTAACTTTCAGAGGGCTGTGATGATTTAAATACACACAATAAGCAAAAGCGCAAAGGACACAAAGTATTTTTACTTTATGTCCTTTGTTATAAGAAATATATGACACTAAGCGAATTATATGTTAAGCTCAAAGAGTTGGGGATATCTGAGGATAGGTATTACCTGCACGGACTCTACGGGGCAATAGATGACAACGACAGACTTGGTTTGGTCATGCAAAAAGGAAAATACTCGCCCGAGTACATCGTATATTATAAAGAGCGAGGGGAAATGCAATCAAAGAAGATATTCTTTACAGAGGATGATGCTTGTCAATATGTTTATAAGAGCCTAGTGGGAAGTAAGACAGGCAGAGGACAATATCCAAAAGAATAACTCATTTCGCTAATCATTAACTTTCATTCTCGAAAAAGGGAATCCGTTGCAGCCTGTTTTGGGGTGCTTACGGTCGGCTTTGGCCATGGCTTCGGCAGCAATATCGGTTGGCGCATCGTAGGCAGTAAGGCAATAGCCCCATTTCCACGGGGACATGTTTTTGAACTCCATAAAATCTATGCGTGTGTACAGTCCGCCATCGCCGGGGTTGCCATCGCCGTTGCGGGCAACCAGGTATTGCTCTTTTAAGTTCCATTTAATGATACGGAACTTGCTTTTAGGCAGCTGAAACCACAGCGTGTCGTTTATCTCGTACTTAATACCGTAATCGTCTTTGAATTTCCCCTGCATAAACTCGGGGATAGTATCGTTACGATGAGTGGTTTTGCCGGTAACTGCGGCCACCGATAATAGGCATACGAACAACAATAATTTCTTCATGCGGTAAATATAGGCGGATTTGTTTTGAAGTTTTGCCCTGTTTATAAAAACGAGAAAACCCGGCTTTGGCCGGGTTTTCCTATTAAATCACTTATGCTAATTATTGTATTTCAAAAACGTTGCTGAAGCTGCCGCCGTTAGGGTAGTAGCCGGTGATGATCAGTCTGCCATTTTTTAGGTTGGTGATTACGTTGTCCATATCATCAACGCTGTTGATTGGCTGCTTGTTGATGGAAGTGATAACCGAGCCAACAGGTATTTCGGTATCATCAAAGATGCCGCCTGCACGAACCTGAGTTACCAATACGCCAGCGTTTACATGGAATTTACTTTTTTGTGCAGCTGTTAACGGCTGGAAGCTTGCGCCCAATTTGTTGAACAATTCGGCAGCCGACTTAGAAACCGCTGCTGTTTTAGCTGTAGGAGCCTCTGCTTTAAGGGTTACATCAAAACTCTTTTCACTGCCGTTGCGCAGTACGGTGACGTTGATTTTATCTCCGGGCTGCAACCTTGCAACGCGCTCCTGCAGGTCAGATGATTCATAAACAGCGTTGCCTTCAACCTTTACAATGATATCGCCAGGTTTAATACCAGCGGCTTCTGCACCACCGCCTTCAACTAAAGAATTTACGTAAAGGCCGTTGGTTTTGTCGGTTTTTAAACCTTGTGCAGCTTCAGGGTCGCTCAAATCTGCAAAGCTGATGCCGATGTAACCACGTTTAACCGCGCCATATTTTTTGATATCGTTCAAAACTTTCTTAGCCAAATTCACGGGGATAGCAAAGCCATAGCCTTCATACGAACCGGTGTGCGATGCTATAGCTGCGTTGATGCCGATGAGTTCACCTGCGGTGTTTACCAATGCGCCGCCGCTATTGCCGGGGTTAATGGCTGCATCTGTTTGGATGAAAGATTCGATGCCTTTGCGTAAAGTTGGCGATTGCTGATTAACCGGCCCGAATGGGTTCTGATCCTGATCTTCGTCGTCATCTTTACCAATGATGTTGATGCTGCGGCCTTTTGCGCTTACTATACCGGCTGTAACGGTAGACGTAAGTTTAAAAGGATTGCCTACTGCCAATACCCATTCGCCTACACGTACGGCATCAGAATTACCCAGTTTTACGATGGGCAGGTTGGTGGCGTTTATTTTAATGAGGGCAAGGTCGGTGTTAGGGTCGGTACCTATTACCTTGGCGTCAAACTGGCGGTGATCGTTAGTAGTGATGGTGATCTTATCGGCTTTGGCCACCACGTGGTTATTGGTAACAATGTAGCCATCGGGAGAGATGATAACGCCTGAGCCTGATGCCATCTGTGGACCCTGCGGGCGCATGCGCTGACCGAACATCTGGCCGAACATCTGCTCAAACTGGTCCTGGTTGCCGCCGCTTTTTGCAGAATAAGTAGTACGTATATAAACTACAGCTGGAGTTACGTCTGCCGCTGCCTGGGTAAAGTCAACAGCGCCTGCAGATGATACCACCGGGGCATTGGGTTTGTTGCTGGCAAAGTAAACCTTCTGTTTGTCTTCGAAACTAACGCCCTGATCATATTTGTTCTCTACTATTTTGTAAACGCCTAATGCTAAGGCTCCGCCGGCAAAGGCGGTTACTAATGTTAAAAGATATTTTTTCATATTTTTATCCTGTTTCTCTTTTAAAGTTTACCGGTTTAAATACCGTAGATCAAATTTAATACCATATAGACGATATAAACAATGGTAAGTTATATGCAATTTTGTTAAAAATTGTTAAATAAAAAATAACACTGCCTGATAATTGTTGGTTGAGGTTAGCATAACCCGCCTATGGGGCCATAAAATGATTATAACGTGAATATACAATTTTATAAATACCAGGGAGCCGGCAACGATTTTATATTGATAGATAATCGGGAAGGTATTGTAAGTCAATTAAGTAAGGATGCTGTTGCCAAATTGTGCGACCGCCGTTTCGGCATCGGGGGAGATGGACTTATGCTGCTGGAGAATCTGCCTGGCTACAATTTTAAGATGGTTTATTATAATGCCGACGGCAACGAGGGCAGCATGTGCGGTAATGGCGGCCGTTGTATAGTTGCTTTCGCTAAGCATTTGGGGATTATACATGATGTGACAAACTTTCTGGCGACGGATGGCCCGCATTATGCCAAAATTTCAGAGGAAGGCAATTGGGTTAGTCTGCAGATGATAGATGTGGCCGATATCAGCAAAGATGGCGAAGCATATGTACTCAACACCGGCTCGCCACATTATGTAAAACAGGCTGCCGATCTGGCCATCAAGGATGTTTATAATGAAGGCTACGCCATCCGTAATAACGCCACTTATAAAGCCGATGGCATCAATGTAAACTTTGTAGAAAAAGATGGGGAAGGGTATTTCGTGCGCACCTTTGAGCGTGGCGTTGAGAATGAAACCTATGCCTGCGGTACCGGTGTTACAGCAGTTGCATTGGCCATGGCCAGGCATAACGGGCAGTTCGGTACCATTAGCACGCCAATAAAAGTGTTGGGTGGCAACCTTAATATCCGTTTTGATAACGACGGAGAAAAATTCAGCAATATATTTTTAGAGGGACCTGCAGAGTTGGTTTTTGAGGGGGAGATAGCCGTATAAATTTATGTGCTTTTGAAATTTAAATAGTAAATTTGATTATGGAACGGCTTATTATAGATGTACCGGATAAGAAAAGCGCCCTTGTAAAACAAATACTTGAGGAGTTGGGGGTCACTATTCAAAAAAAAACGCCGGAGAGTATAGTTTCTGATTACCAACAAAAACTTGCGCAGGTGTCTGTCTGGTCGGATGAAGGTATCCAAGCCATTGAAGATGCTAAAAAAGCTTTTAATAGCCTCAAGCCTGCAGAATGGTAGTAGATACCAGCCTCATCATCGAACATGTTCGTTCAAAAAATAAGCTAAACACAACCCTATACCAGATTTCAAATCAGCCAGACCTCTTCGTTTCCGCGATTACCATATACGAGTTGTATATGGGCGTAAAAAGTAAGACGATGGATGACGATATCAAACTTGTCTTAAGCAACCTTACTGTGCTGCCATTTTCTAATGAAGTGGCTCTAAAGGCAGCTGAAATTTATCATGACCTTAAGAAGCAAAATAAGCTTATCGAGTTTAGAGATATTTTTATTGCTGCGACTTGTATAGTGAATGAATTACCGATTGCTACGTTGAACAAAAAACATTTCCAGCGGATAGAAGGCTTGATTATAGCGTAAGGGTGAAAGGATCGGTCTGTGATACTCACCACATTCTACATTTGTTAAAAAAAATCTACCTAAAGGTTTTTGTTTCCCCCAAATTCTGTTTACGTTTGAATTTTTTGTTGATGTAGCTTGCATTAATTTTTTACCTATCAAATTAATGTTACGCGTAGACAGCAGCAAACCTTGCCAAATTATTTATGCCATTGCCCGGCACGATTACCTGTCGTACGTAATAGAGCCGCACATTGTGCAGCTTAACCCCAACGGAGAATTTTCCCTTACCCACCAACGCTTGTTCAGCAATACGGCTGTCGAGTTTAGCCATTGTATTGATGATACCGACCGTAAGCTCATCAAGATACTGGAGGATATGGAGCAGGGAAACATCATCAAAAGGTTCTACAAAAAGCCTATCCGCCCCTTCGAGTACTTTGCCAAGATATTCAACGATCAGCTTTTCGAAGTTATCCGCCCCAAGATTGAAAAGAAGATTGTAGAGGCATTGGGCTTGCTGGGCAGCAACGATAAGCAGCTTTACCTGATGAGCAAAGAGGGTTACCCCGCCGGGCGCAAAGTGCATATTGCGGCGGAGGCCGCCTCGGTGTTGTTCCATTTTCGCAGAAACGAGGAAGAGATACGCTATTTTCCTACCATTAAATACCAGGGCATGCGCATCGAGTTTATGTTTAAGGATGCGGAAGTGATTTGCAACCACCCCGCCTGGATGCTGCTGGATGATACCCTGTATTACTTCGATAAGGAAATAGAGGGTAAGAAACTGCAGCCTTTTTTAAACAAACGCTTTATATCTATCCCCAAATCATCAGAACATTCTTACTTCGAAAAATTTGTTGCCCCGCTTATAGAGAAGCACAACGTTTACGCCGAAGGCTTTACCATTAATACTGAAAAGTACGATGCTGCGGCTTTTCTGAAGCCGGTTTACATTGAGGGCGGCACTTCGCAGCTGCAGCTCTACTTTAAATACGCGGGTTATAATTTCCCCTATGGCGATGGGCGGCATATTTCGGTACGGATGGAACGAAACGGCGACGACTACTTGTTCCACCGCATCAAGCGTTCGGTTTCCTGGGAAAAGGGAAAGCTGGCGCAGCTGGAGGCCATGGGCTTAACTATAACCTCGTCGCTGTTTCAGCATTTGGAGGTGGCACATACCGATGATGATGCCGATAAATCCTTCCCGGTGTTTGAGTGGCTGAACCAGCATCATGATGAACTGATTGAAAAAGGTTTTGAACTGGAGCAACCAGAAGGGCAAAAGCGCTATGTTTTTGGCACCACCAAAATAGACCTGGAGGTAAAAGAAAATAACGATTGGTTCGATATTAATGCGGTGGTCATCTTCGGCCCCTATCGCATTCCGTTCATTCAATTGAGAAATCATATCCTCAACCATAAAAAAGAATTTATACTACCTTCTGGCGAGATTGCCATAATACCCGAGCAATGGTTTTCGCAATACAGCAACCTGCTGCACTTTTCTGAAGGTGGCGACCAGCTGAAACTGCGCCGCCATCACTTGGGCCTGGTGGGCGACCTGGAAGGCGAAATGGCCGAAACAGCCATGAGCCGCAAGCTGCAAAAGCTGAGTAACTACGAGGAAACCGAAGATGTGCCTATGCCTGTAAACTTTGCAGGAAGCCTTCGCCCATACCAAAAGGCGGGTTACAACTGGTTCCACTTTTTAAAGGAGTACCACTTTGGCGGCTGCCTGGCCGATGATATGGGCTTGGGCAAAACCATTCAAACGTTAGCGCTGCTCCAAAAACACAAGGAAGATACCGAAGCCGCGGGGAATAAGGCCACATCGCTGGTGATCATGCCTACCTCGCTGATATATAACTGGCTTAACGAGGCGCGTAAGTTTGCGCCCCAACTGCGGCTGATGGTGCATACCGGGGCCTTCCGTTATAAATCGGCCGATGTGTTTGCCAATTATGATGTTATCATTACCACCTACGGCATTAGCCGTATAGATATTGAGATGTTCAAGGCTTATTACTTCGATTATGTAATATTAGACGAGAGCCAGAACATCAAGAACCCTTCATCCAAATCGTTCCAATCGGTAAGGCAGCTTAAATCGCGCTTCAAGCTGATCTTGAGCGGCACACCGGTAGAGAATTCGGTTAACGATTTGTGGACGCAGATGAGCTTCATTAACCCCGGATTGCTGGGGGCACAGGCCTACTTTCAAAATGAATTCGTAACGCCGATTGAGAAAAAGAAAGACGAAGACAAAGCACGGAAACTACAGGCGATTATCAAGCCATTCGTATTGCGCCGCACCAAGGAGCAGGTAGCCACTGAGTTGCCACCGAAAACCGAGAACCTATTCTATTGCCAGATGAGCGAGGAACAGGCCGAGGTGTACGATAAGGTAAAATCTGAATACCGCAACGAATTGCTTCGCAGCATTGAAGATGGTACCTATGCCAAAACACAGATGCAGGTATTGCAAGGGCTGATCAAACTGCGCCAGATAGCCAACCACCCGCTGATGATCGATCAGGATTACGAAGGTGATTCGGGCAAGTTCGAAAACGTGGTACACACGCTGGCCAACGTGTTGGATGGCGGGCATAAGGTGCTGATATTTTCGCAATTTGTAAAGCAGCTCAACATTTACCGCGAGCACATGGAACAGCAGAACATCCCATATGTGTACCTGGATGGCAGCACCCAAAACCGTGGCGACGTGGTGAAGCAATTCCAGGAAGATGTTAAAACCAGGGTGTTCCTGATCTCCATAAAAGCTGGCGGCGTAGGCCTTAATCTTACCGAAGCTGATTACGTTTTCATCCTCGACCCATGGTGGAACCCTGCCGTGGAGCAGCAGGCTATTGACCGTACGCACCGCATAGGCCAAACTAAAAACGTATTCATCTACAAATTCATCACCAAAGATACTGTGGAAGAAAAGATACTGGCCCTGCAGCAGCGCAAGCTAAGCGTAGCCCGGTCGCTCATCACTACCGAAGAAAGCTTCATCAAATCGCTCACTGCGGAGGATATCAGGGAGATATTGGGGTAGTAGATTCTAATGGTTTCTCGGTTCCCCTCTTGAGAGGGGGCGCGGTGGATTGTGTTGTGGGAGGGGTGTGTTCGCCACCACACCATAACGTAATGCATAGCGTATGAACACACCCCTCCGCCCCTCTCAAGAGGGGAATCGCACGGGCCTCCGCTTTTCAGATTAAAGTTCCCTCAAACAAACCCCACCCCCATTTTGTATAAGCTATAACGTAACATTTCGGCTATCAGCCGTATAAATTGCTTACAGGCCAAAAGCTTGCTGATGCTTTTCGTAACATTGCATAAATTTTTATTGTTGACTGCTACCGCCAAGAAAATCTTTTCCTACCTGCTTAAAGCAGCCATCCTGGCATTGGCTTTTTATTTTATTTACCATAAATTTCTCAACAAGAACTCCGATATCAGGCAATTCGAGGATTTGATTGCGCGCATCAGCCGCACGCAGGTGGTGATAACGCTATCCGCAGTGGTGCTGCTCATGTTCCTCAACTGGTTCCTGGAGAGCCTTAAGTGGCAATATCTTTCCAAGCGGCTTGTAGCTATTTCAGTATGGGAAGCGGTAGAAGCCGTTTTTTGCGGACTCACCTGGGCCATATTCACGCCCAACCGTATTGGAGAGTTTGGCGGGCGTGTGATGTTTTTGCCCAACCGCAAGCGTATCCATGGGGTTTTTGCCATGGCAGTAGGCGCATTTGCGCAAAATGTGATCACCAATGTGGCGGGTGTATTGGCGTCACTTTGGTTCGTCTATAAATTTTCCCATCTTAGCCTATGGGTGTATTTGGGTATAGTGGGTTTGTCGCTTGTGTTTTTAACCTTGCTGCTGGTGTGTTATTTCAACATTGCCTGGCTGGTAACCCTGCTTGATAAGATAAAATTCCTACGTAAGTACCGTCGTTTTTTTGATATCATGGGCCGTTACAACCATAATGAGTTAGTTACGGTTATCGGCTACAGCCTGGCCCGCTTCGCGGTGTTCTCGTTCCAATATTACCTCGTCATCCATTTACTGCTGCCTGCTTTGCCATTTCTGCCCATGGTGCTTACCGTTGTAGTGTTCATATTTATCCAGTCTGCCCTGCCCTCGCTGGATCTGCTCGATATCGGCGTGCGTAGCTTTACCGCCATGCACCTGTTTTTATATATTACCAGCCAGCAAATAGCTATCATTGCAGCGGTATCGTCTATCTGGCTTATTAACTTAATTATACCGGCAATCATAGGGTCGGTATTCGTACTAAAACTCAAATTCTTTGATCGCACATAGCATCGTTTCCCTTTTTTTAACCGGCGTTTACCTGCTGGTGCTTGCTTACCTTATTAAAGGATGGTCCGCCCTTAAACGCCCCGATACAAATGGTGCAAGCCTAACTACTAAGGTAACCATACTCATTGCCGCGCGCGACGAAGAAGAACGCATCCACTACACCATAGAAGATATCATAGCGCAGGATTACCCCCGGCACCTGGTAGAGGTAATTATAGTAGACGATCACTCTACCGACCGCACAGCCGAAATCATCCGCAGCTATGCGGCACATGGCATCAAACTAATGCAGTTGCAGGCCGATAAGCCGCTTAATTCCTATAAAAAGAAGGCCATTGCCGAAGCTATTGCCCAGTCGACCGGCGACCTGATGGTGGCCACGGATGCCGATTGCCGCATGGGTCCGCGCTGGCTAAGCGGCGTAGTGGCTTATTACGAAACCCATAACCCGGTAATGATATCCTCGCCGGTAACTTATTTTGAGGAGAGGACTTTGTTTGAGCTGTTGCAAACGCTCGAATTTTCATATTTAATCGGTATCGGCGCGGCTTTTATTGGCAATGGCAGGGCATCAACCTGTAATGGTGCCAACCTTGCTTACCGCAAAGATGTTTTCAACGAGGTAGGGGGCTTTAATGGGATAGATGAACTGGCATCGGGCGATGACGAATTGCTGCTGCAAAAAGTGGCTGTAAAATATCCGGATCGTATCGGTTTTCTTAAAAACCGCGATGCCGTGGTTTACACCCATGCCAAGCATACCCTGCAGGAGTTTTTGCAGCAACGCCGGCGCTGGGCATCAAAATCTACCAAATACAAGGATAAATGGATTGTAGCCCTTGCGGTTGCCATCTGGATGTTCAATCTCAGTTTGCTGGTAAACGCCGGTTTAAGCTTTTACAACGTTTTTTTCCTGAAGCTTTTGGGCGTGCAGCTTTTGCTTAAATATATTTTCGAAGCAGTATTTTTGCTGCCTATTACATCATTTTTTAAGCGCGCTAAACTGGTGGGGCTGCTTATTATATTGATACCCATACATGTAGTTTATTTTGTTTACGTGGGCCTGATAGGTAATACCCGCAAATACGCCTGGAAGGGCCGCGTGGTACGATAGGTATTAATCGCAGAAAAAGCAAACAAATCCCGTTTAGAATAAATTATTCATTATTTTAGGCTGCCCTTTAACATAATGCAATATAACCAGGATAGCTCCGGAGAAGATGAACTGATCAGGCTGCTGCTTAAACGGCAGTCGGAGTTGAATGCCTTGTTAGAGATAACAAGGGCAATCAATAAAAACACATCCACGCCGGTATTGATACAAATGCTGGAGGTAATATTGCAGAACTACCTGCAAATAGGCCGGTTCAGGTTCCTCATTGCAAAAGATAAAGTTTATACCTGTATATCCAAGTATGGCGGGCAGATAGAAACACCGGGTGTCCTCAATAGCACCTGGGCGAACCTCAGCAAAATAAAATCGCCATCGGCCTTAAACAACCACACCGATGCTGTGCTTAGCCAATACGAATACTTTATCCCTATATACCATAAAAACAAAGCACTGGCTTACGCCCTTATCGGCGAGTTCAACACCTCGGGCGAGATGCTCAACAACGATCTTACTTTTATCCAAACGCTCATCAACGTAATCGTAGTGGCGCTGGAGAACAAGAAGCTTTTTCGCGAACGCCTGCAGGCCGAACGTTTTCAACGGGAGATGGAACTGGCCGAAGAGGTGCAGAACATGCTGGTGCCTCTGCGGGTTTATAAAGAGGTTGGCGTAGAGGTTGGGGCCAAATACCTGCCGCACCAAAATATCGGCGGCGATTACTTCGACTTTTTCCGCCTTAACGAGGAAGAATTTTTATGGTGCATTGCCGATGTATCGGGCAAGGGTATCTCTGCCGCCTTGTTGATGGCCAACTTCCAGGCCAACCTGCAGGGCCTTGCTGCCATAGAGGACGACTTGACTACCCTTGTAGAACGATTGAATAAACTGGTGGTCCACAATACCAAAGGAGAACGTTTCATTACCCTGTTCCTGGCCAGGTTCAATCAAAAAACACGCAAGCTTAATTATATCAACGCCGGCCATAACCCTACTATTTTATATTGCAACGGTGAGGCCGTACCCCTGCGACTGGGTACCACCATGATTGGTGCATTTGACGAGTTACCTTTTTTGAATGAAGGCGAGATAGATATTGAGCCCGATAGCCTGTTTTTTAATTATACCGATGGCCTGATGGATCACGAACTGCAAAACGACAAGAGCTGGAGCGAAGAAGACCTGCTCGATTTTGTGGTAGCCAACGGCAACCTTACGCCCGATGGTTTCAATGATGCCGTGCTCAACCACATCAACACCGTAATAAAAGGCAGGCCCATTGATGATATTACTTTGCTTACGGTAAGGATATCTTAGGACAGTCAGCAGTTTACAGTGGGCGGTTTGCAGGAGGAATTCAGTTAGTAGCTTTCTAATTACAGATAGGATGTTAAAATAGGCAATGTGGTCAAAAATGGTTGGTAATAAGTTCAGATAAAATTACTATAGTTTTTTCATTCGAGAAATAAAATCTGCTTATAGCATTCCATGCGACATATTTGTTGTTGGCTGTGCTCTCTTATGGCTAAGAAAACTCGCCTTTAAAAAATCAATTGGAACCAACTTCAATTAGGAAAATACATTTAATTGATAATCAATATTATACGAGGGTTTTACCAACCATTTTTGACCAGTATGTCTTAAAATAAACAAAACAATAAATCTCTATTGGGACTTGCCCACTGCCCACTGCCCACTGCCCACTGCCCACTGCCCACTGCCCACTGCCCACTGCCCACTGCCCACTGCCCACTGCTAACTGCTCTGCTGCGCCATTATCCTAATCTCCTTGGGGTAGTAATTATTGATTCGGTTAGGCAGCAGCTTCGCCCAGCCCAGTGCAAACCCTTCGTATTCCATCAGGCTCCAGCCTTTTTCATTTATGGTAATATCAATATTATCCCGGCGGAGGTATTGTATGGCTTGGTTTGTATTTAAAGAGGTAGTTAGTACGGCATCCTTATTAATAAGCAAACTTAAGGCAAGTTCGTGGTCGGGTATCAAATCGCGTCCGGCAAGCTTACCCATGCGCACGCCCGATTTTTTGATATAAAGATGCTTGTGCAACAGGTTGAGGCTGGCCTGGTGTTCACGGTTAATGGCCAGCCAATCATCCACCACTTTAAAGTAGTAGAAGTTGTCCGGCTCGTTCACATAGCTGCGTACAATATCCAGTTCGGCAGCAGCCAGTTTTTGCTGTGCGTTGTTTTTATAATTGCTGGCACCGCCTGTGCTTTCCCTTTTGCGCAGGCAGGCGGCAAACAAACCCTCGCCCATTACCTGGCCCGGGTAAAAGCGGTAGCCCCATGCTTTTTGCAAAGGTGATTCGGTTTCTACAATCCCCCACTCCTTATATATAGGTATGCGGATGCTCTCCATATCATACTCGGCGCACAGCCAATCCAGTATATCCTCATTCTCCTGGTGCGAATAGCTGCAGGTACTATATATAAGGTAGCCATCTTCTTTTATGGCGGGGTATATATCCGCAAGGATGCGCTCCTGCCGCTGGTGGCAAAGGTTTACATTGCCTTCGCTCCACTCGTTCATGGCGGCCGGGTCTTTACGGAACATGCCCGAGCCGGAGCACGGTGCGTCTACCAGTACCACATCAAAAAAGCCTTTAAGCCCGGTAAAGTCGCGCGGGTCGTTATTGGTGGCAATAGTATTGGCGGTACCCCACCGGCTAAGGTTATCCGTTAATATAGGTACGCGCGTTTTAATAATCTCGTTCGCCACCAGTAAGTCGGTACTATTCAGGGCCGAATTAAGTAGGGTGCTTTTACCGCCGGGGGCGGCGCAAAGGTCCAACA
Organism: Mucilaginibacter psychrotolerans; assembly: GCF_004519315.1. Taxonomy (GTDB): domain Bacteria; phylum Bacteroidota; class Bacteroidia; order Sphingobacteriales; family Sphingobacteriaceae; genus Mucilaginibacter; species Mucilaginibacter psychrotolerans. Next base: position 864 of record NZ_SOZE01000002.1, on the reverse strand, counting down.
CCTTAATAGCATCTTCCTTTTTTGGGCGGATGCTTTTCAGGATATGATCTATAAACATAGAGGAAGCCTCCTGTACATAATAAGCCCCAGCGTGAAACAATGGGTCGAAAGTAAAGGAGGGGCGGATATCTAGGTAATGCCCCTCTGCGCACCATGGCACTTGTTTGTCTGTTTTAATACCCGCAGGCTTAAATGGGTTCAGCCGGATAGAAGTAATTGAGCCGCCGTTTTGGTGCGCGTCAATAAAAGTTGCCTTATCATAGCCGGGTTCGGCGTTCAATTGCTCCAGAAAATGTGGTGGGAAAGTGCTTGCGTCCATATGTATTTCAAACTTACGGAAAAAAAACCGCGCCTATTTGGTGTTTTTGGGCAGAATTGCACAAGGCGTACGCGCAGTATTGCGCGTTTCTGGCGCGAGCTACAATGCCGCCGCATGGCCTTATAACAACTTATAGGTGTTGTCACGCACAATTGCAGTGGGCCTTTGCGATTAATTTACAACGAGTTACAGTATTGTTTTAATTATTTGAAATTTCTTTTGGACTGAGGGGTACTTTCTCCTTACATTTGTATCCGCTCAAACGAAAAGGGCGTTGTTTTTTGAACATCAGGCAGATATAAAAAAGTTAAAGAAAAGTGAATATTTCACTTGACAGAAACCAAAATAATCTGCACCTTTGCAACCCGCAAAAGAGGTAAAAAAATTGCGGTTGTGCATTGAAAAGCAAGCTTGAAAAAATAAAAAAATAAAGTTTGCAAGTAACAAAAAGTTTTCTACCTTTGCAGTCCCAAAACGGGGAAGCGAAATCTGAAAAGAAAGTAGAAAAAGAAGCCGAGAGCGAATCGAGGCGAAACAAAATAATG
>NZ_SOZE01000029.1 GCF_004519315.1 Mucilaginibacter psychrotolerans | reverse complement strand
CTTTACAGAACTCATCAACAAGACAGAAAATATCGCTAATTTTATTGAAGTCAATCATGTGGAAATGTATTTAAATATTTGAATTTCAGACACTTAAATATACTTACATTTCCTTTGATTGGCAAATCTATTCTCAATTATTAATCGAACTCAGGTTACTATTGCGAATTTACTTGAGCAGCACGATTTCTCCTTTCGATATCTGTAACATCATGCATGGCTACGCGTTTTTTCAATTTTATTTTATAGAAGATTTGGTGCGACGTTGTAGAATTTAGAATTTGCTGATAAAAATCTTCATCTGCCGCTTTTCCAATCAAATTATCCAATTAATTTCGCCCCAAACAACAACACCCCATGCACCTCACCCATAAACTCCTCCCCTTCCGGCAACTTACGGTAGATGAACTATATCAACTACTCCGCCTGCGCAGCGAGGTTTTTGTGGTAGAACAAAACTGTGTGTTTTTAGATCAGGACGATAAGGACCAGCAATGCCATCACCTGCTGTTGTATGCTAATGATCAATTGGCTGCATATTGCCGGTTGGTGCCTGCCGGTATATCATATTCAGAACCGGCCATCGGGCGGGTAATTACTTCGCCCGCTTTTAGAGGTACCGGCTTGGGCCGCGCAGTGATGGAGCTTGCCATACAGGGTTGTAAAGATCTTTTTGGTCCGCATGATATCCGAATTGGCGCGCAAACCTATGCGCTGCCGTTTTACCGCTCGCTGGGCTTTGTTACCGATGGCGATACCTACGATGAAGACGGGATTGAACACATAGAGATGGTGAGAAAGCCTGATTAAATCACTTGTTGGCAACAAAGGCACGATATAACACCTTATATTGACTCCAACTCATTGCGAATACACTGTGTTCGCAATTGGAAAGGTGCGCTAAAACTGGCGAAATAACGCTATCTGGCGTTTCGAGAACCCGCTACCATATTCCGGCTCTAATTGATCAGCATGGCCGGCATTCGGCATCGCTTATCAGGGGTGTGGCAAACCTTATGTTACCGGTAATTGGCCCGTTTAACAAGTAGGTGAACATCCCTGATGATGATCTTTCTGCCTTCTGTTAACAGTATGCCTTCTGCTTTAAACTCTCCAAGCAGGCGGATCACGTTTTCTGCGGCGAGGCCCGCCATGTTCGCGAGGTCGGTACGGGAAATATTGATGGGAATAGCTTCGTTATCACTCAACCCGTATTTGAATTTTTCCCGCAGCACAATAAGGGCGATAGCCAGCCGCTCCGGCCCTGTCCGTTGCGCAATCACCGAGATGCTGTTGGTAAGTACCGTAAATTCATGACTCATGGCCTTTAGCATGCGCAACGCAAAAACGGACGACCGGCTTAAAACGTCCATAAAATCTTCTTTCGGGATAAACGAAACCATGGTATCTTCCATCGCTGTAGCAGAGTCTGCGTAGCGTTCACCCGAAAGTACCGGGTGGTAACCCATCAGTTCGCCCGGGCCGGCTACGTAAATGATCTGTTCCTTACCGAGCTGGTCTACCTTGTACTTTTTGACCCTGCCGCTGCGGACCAAAAAAATACCGGAAGGCACCGTTCCTTCCCGGAAGATCACATCTCCCTTAAACAGATGCTGTTCGGTAAGGTGCCGGGTAAGCCGGGCTGTTTCTTCTTCAGAAAGCACACTCAGCACCGAATGCGTTGTGAAATTCCACCTGTCGATAGGAAAGATCCCGTTTAAACTCATGGCACAAAGTTACGAAATATCAAAACTGATATACATCAGTTTTTGGGCTGATCTCCTTTAGGTGCGCAGAGCAGCTGCAGTACTGAAATTTGCAGGATGGATGTTGATCCCTTTTCCCCTTTCCCTCCCGAACCGGAAACGCACCAGCAGAGGCTGGTTGCTTCAATGGGGAACAAACGGCCTAACGACTGTTTCTTCCGCAACGATGCAGAATTCGACTGGTTGTACCCCGAACACCTGCAACTGATCTCCAAGAGGCACTGGACACCATTGGCTGTGGCAAAAAAAGCGGCCGACTATTTAGATATAGCCGGCAATATACTGGATATCGGGAGCGGCACCGGCAAGTTTTGCCTTACGGCAGCACACCGTTATCCACTGGGTAATTATTACGGGGCAGAGCAACGCCACGAACTGGTACATTACGCCACAGTGGCCGGCAACTATCTTGACCTGGGTAATGCCCGTTTTATCCATGCCAATATTACCCAGATCAATTTCAATGAATTCGATCACTTTTATTTCTTTAATTCTTTCTTCGAGAATATCGACCGGAAAAATGCCATCGACGATACCATCGAGACCTCGCGCAGCCTCTACGAATATTACAACCGTTACCTGCTGGCTGTTCTTAAAGATAAACCTCCCGGCACCCGGGTGGTTACTTACCAGAGCCTCGGAGAAATGATTCCCGCTAATTACGAACTGGCAGCGCAGTCCTTTCATTCATTGCTCCGCTTATGGATAAGGCAATAAATGGGCACGTTTAACTATAAAATCAACCTCAAACACCAGAAGCTATTTTCCATGTACACTGATACCCTGAACATATCTTACTTCCGCAAGGATGCCGCATTCGACACTTTATACCCCGAGCATATCCGCGACCTCTCCCAGCTACACTGGACCGGGCTTGATATTGCGATGGAAGCCAGCAATTTTTTGGCCAGCCCCGGAGCGCGGGTGCTAGACATTGGCAGCGGTGTCGGCAAATTTTGTATCGCAGCAGGCGTTTACCACCCGGAGGCGAGCTTTTATGGCATTGAGCAACGGAAGGCCCTGTACAGTTATGCCGAAACCGCAAAGCAACAGATTGGTGTGGAGAATGTGTTTTTCAGGCACGGCAACCTTACTACATTGAATTATGATGAATACGATCACTTTTATTTTTACAACTCCTTTTACGAAAATATAGAACCCGGAAGCCGGATAGATCATGCTGTGCATACTTCTTTTGAATTGTATAACACCTACACCTTTCATATACGCGAAATGTTGGACAGTAAACCCGCCGGCACCAAACTGGTTACTTATTATGCACCAGACAAGCAGGTGCCAGAGGGCTATAAATTAATTGACAATTCCTACAGCAGGCACCTGAAAATGTGGATAAAGAAATAGCGGGTGGTTTCGGGGCCTGCCGTAGGAATTTATAATGGAAAACGAAATGAGTAAAACACCAAAGCTGCAAGCCATGCTCGGCGCCAAATGTCCACGTTGCAGGCGGGGGAATATGTTTGAAGGAGGGGCATACCGTTTAGGCGCTAACCGCATCAATATCCATTGCCCTGGCTGTGGAATGCTCTTTGAGATTGAACCAGGCTATTTCTACGCGGCCATGTACGTTAGTTACGCCTTCAACGTTGCGGAAGGCGTAGGTATTTGTCTTTTAACCTGGCTAGTTACAGGTAACACAGATTCACCCTGGTTGTATCTCGGTACTATCCTCATTGGCCTGGTGTTATTGTCGCCCTTAAATTTCCGGTATTCGAGGGTCATTTTACTTTATTGGTTATCGCCCAAGGTGCACTACCGCCCCGAACTTGATAAGCCCCCGATACCAAAGCACGATTAAAATACAATTTAGTATAACTTCGCGGCAAGGTTACCTATGATAAAACAAAACAACCATTACCTACGCTAAACAAAAACATTGCAGGCAATAAACGCCTGCTTTACCTGACTATGTTGCCCGGGTATTTGTACACGGCAATATCGTAATCAGGCTTATACAAACATCAAAAGCATATCCAATCTTAAAACAATGAGCACTAACACCAACGCGGGATCACCCGAAATCAATACCTGCGAACTCTGCCGGTCGGCAAGCCAACTGGCGGTGTACCAGGTTCCTCCTGCCGGTTACGCGGCCAACGAGATCAACGTTTGCCCGGCCTGCCTGGCCGAACTGGCCAAAACCGATAAACCAGACAGCCGCTACTGGCGCTTTTTGGCCGAGGCGATGTGGAGCGATGTGCCCGCAGTGCAGGTTTTATCCTGGCGCATCTTGTCCCTACTGAACGATGAGGATTGGGCCGCTGCATGCCTGGACATGCTTTACCTGGACGACGAGCAACTGGCCTGGGCAAAGGCAGGCTTCACCGTAGAAACTGCGGAGCCGGCAGAAGTTCACCGCGACAGCCTGGGGAATGAATTACAGAGCGGCGACACGGTGGTTTTAACCCGTTCACTGGATGTTAAAGGCAGTTCGCTAAACGCTAAAATGGGCACAGTGGTTAAGAATATCCGGCTGGTAGGCGATAATACCGAACAGATAGAAGGTAAGATTGATGGCCAAACCATCGTTATTCTGACCAAATACCTGCGCAGGCAAAAAAGTTAAACCCCATGTATCAGGTATGATCATTCGAAAGAAAAAGAACTGGTTCGGGATGCTCTTTGTGTGGCGGGGCTCGGTATTACCTCAACTACTGCCCCGCCTTAGCGCGCTTTTTGCATTTACCGCGGTTGTGGTTTATTTCAAATCAGACCTGGACAGGGTGCACGGCGAACTCTCTACCAATATCTACACCATTTTTGGCATCGCGCTGGCCATATTCCTCGGTTTCCGCAATACGGTAAGCTATGACCGGTTTTGGGAAGGCCGCAAACTATGGGGAGCCTTGTTAAATGATACGCGCTCGCTGGCACAGCAGGTACATAACTTTATACCCAACGATGAGCAGCACCGACCGGAAAAAGTGGTGTTTATGAAGCAAATGGCAGCTATGGCGTATGCGCTTAATCACCAGCTGCGGCATACGGATGCTATGCCCGAACTACACAAGCTGCTGGGACAGGAGCTGGCCGGAAGGCTGGAGCAGGCAGAATACAAGCCTGTACTGATTATGCGGGAGCTTGGTGCCCGGATAAATAGCTGGCGGATACGTGGCTCTATTGATACCATACTGCAGGCGGCTATGGACCGCAACCTGGCCAACTTTTCAGATATCATAGGCGGTTGTGAGCGCATAGCCGGTACACCTATCCCGTTCTCGTATGATGTATTGCTCCATCGCACCATTTATATCTATTGCTTTTTGCTGCCCTTAGGTTTTGCCAATGCACTGGGTTGGTTTGCGCCATTTATCATCACCTTTGTGGCTTATACCTTTACGGCACTGGAGGCCATTGCCGATGAACTGGAAGATCCGTTCGGAACCATGCCTAATGACCTGGCCCTCGACGCTATGTCGGCCAATATCGAACGCAGCATCGCCGAAGTAGAAGACCTGCCAATGGCTAATACTGAACCGGTCAATTCATTCTATATTACATAACCAACCCTTCGTCAATCAGCTTGGATTGTGTATAGTCCAAAGCGGTATTGCCGGTTTCTTTATTAATTAGATCACCGAAATAGTTGACTGACCAATGCACCTGATACGAGCAAGAGGCGACACTTGGCAGCCCCTCTGTTTTTGCTTTTCCCGATTTGAAGTATGCACCTAATATTCAAGCCATTGCATTGCGGCACTTCCTTAAACCCGGGAACTGATCGTAGCTCATTTATTCGGTACTGCCCAATCACAACCTGCTTCCGGTAGAATACTTTCCTTAACACCCGATACCGGATCGATAATATGATCATAACAACATTTTATCCTCCCGCCCGAATAAGATTTGATGGCCGGCAAAGAATGAATTACGGGATGCCGATCAAAATCGCCAACATCACTAAACCAGTGTTATGCATGTACATAAAACAAATTATAGGCCTCTTTATTAAACTGGCACTCGCCTAACACAAGATAAGGTCTCAGCTTCTCCGTTAAGCGTCCGCCTTACTACAACATCCCGGTTCCGATCACCCATCGCTGCTTACGGTTAACATGACCGAATAAATTCTACACAATTTCTTACCTGATTTAAAAAATTGCTATAATTGCAGTATTATTTTTAATTAGTCTAAATAAATGAAACATCACCTTACTTCACTTTTTACATTTTTAATTCTTCTTTCATCCGTTTGTGCTTATGGTCAACAAGCCAAAACTCCTGCAACAATCAGCGGTTATATCCGGGATAACAACGGGGAAACCTTAGCCGCTGCTACTGTATTGGTAACCGGTACAGCAATATCCGCAGCAAGCAATGCTAGCGGAGCATACAGGTTACAGGTACCTGCCGGCAGGCATATTTTGCGTTACTCCTTTATTGGGCTAAACACCATAACCAAAGAGATAGACATCGCTCCGGGTGAGCACGTGAAACTAGATGCGCTATTAACCGCAGGCAGCAACGCACTACAGGGCGTGGAAATTACCGGGCGAAAGGAGAAAACATATAAAACCAAATCAACCTTTATCGGTAATAAAACCGAAACGGATATCAAAGACCTGCCGCAATCGGTTTCCTACGCCAGTAAAGAACTCATGGCAGACCAGGGTGCCGTACGTGTAGGCGATGTGGTTAAAAACTTCAGCGGTGTGAACCAGTTTACCTTTTATGATGACCTTACCATCAGGGGTTTCCGCGTTAACGGTCAAAGCAATACGCAGCTGGTAAACGGTTTGCGTACCAGTACCGGTTTCTGGAAGCAACCCCTAACCAACTACCTGGAACGTGTTGAAGTACTCAAAGGTCCTTCATCTGCCTTGTACGGCAATGCCAGCCCTGGCGGCGTGGTTAACCGGGTAACCAAAAAACCGCTTGATGAAACCCGGAAATCGATCAGCCTTTCGCTGGGCAGTTTTAACACCTTCCGCGCACTTGCAGATTTTACCGGACCGGCTAACAAAGATAGCTCGCTATTATACCGCTTAAACCTCGGTTATGAGGATGCCAATTCATTCCGAGATCTTCAATTTGATAAAAACGTGATCGTTGCGCCCTCGCTTTCTTTCATCGCCTCACCAAAAACACGTATCAATTTTGACCTGGTGTACAACAGTTCGCGCAGCCGCCTCGACCGCGGGCAGGCGGTGATCGGGAACGATCTGTTTTCCACGCCACAATCCCTTGCCTTAAGTGCCGGTAATGATTTTTTAAACGAACAAACCTATATTGTTACGCTATCCTTAAATCACCAGTTCAACAGCAAACTAAGTTTTAACGCCGGTTACTCCAAAACAGGTTATCAGGAAGATCTTTATGAGCACCGCAGCGCTAACGCTTATGCAAAAGATAAGCTTGGGAATGACATACCTAATCTGGTTGCCATGCAGATATTCCAGCGGAAGCGAAAACGCTATATCGACAATTTTAGCGGTTACTTCAATTACAATGAAAAGACCGGCCCTATTGCGCATAAAATAGTAATAGGCTACGATTACGGCAGCGAGAAAATGCCGGTCGGCGCCTCTCAACTTACTGCATCGGGCTATCGCAATGCATCTAATACCGGTACAATCACCAATTACGTGGCCAAAGACAGCCTTAAGTATCTCAGGGATACCAAAGGCAACCCGGTGCCCAATGTGGCTTCGTTTAACTTAAATGATATTTTAAACTCCCAGCGCCTGCAGGACGACAGCAAATCGTTTTTCGCGCCTACTACACTTTCGCCAACCTATTATTATCTCCATGCAGGTTATGCGCAGGACCAGTTAAAGCTTGGCCGTTTGCAGGCCCTGGTTGGCATACGTTACGAGTACTATACCGATTTTGTAAACTATGCTTCGCCAACACAGGAGAAAACACATTCGAGTGCCTGGTTGCCCCGCTTTGGCCTGGTATATACAGCATCTAAAAACGTTAACATCTACAGCACCTATGTCATGGGATATAATCCCCAAACGGCAGCAACCTTAGCCAATCCTAACGCCGGCGGGCCATTTGACCCGGTGACCAGTAATATGATAGAGCTTGGGGCCAAAAGCAGCTGGCTGGACGACAGGCTTTCTATCACCACATCTATCTACCAGATTGAACAGAAGAACACCCTTTATAATGCCAATGTAGCCGGCCAGCCCGACTTGTTAAGGCCTGTAGGGAAAGAACGCTCGAGAGGGTTTGAATTTGATATTACCGGACGCATCACCCCATACTGGAGCGTACTGGCATCCTATGCTTACAATGATGCAAAAATAACAGAAAGCGGCGTTGCCACCGAAGTAGGCCAGCAAAAACCAAACGCACCGAAAAATATGGCCAATATCTGGACCAGGTATAACATCACCAAAGGTGCACTAAGCGGGCTGGGCCTGGGCTTAGGAGCCAATTATGTAGACAGGCGGATGCTATCCATCAATGTAACGCAAAGCATACCTGCTTATATATTGGTTGATGCAGCCTTGTTCTACAACATCGGCAAGGTGCAATTGCAGTTTAATGCCAATAACCTAACCGGCAAAAAATATTGGGTGGGTGGGTATGATTATATCCGGTTGTTCCCCGGCGCGCCGTCCAACTACCTGCTAACCTTAACTTATACTTTCAACTAAGAGCTATGCAATTTTGGAAACGGTTTAAAGCAGTTGCGGCCTGGCTACATTTGTGGCTGGGCCTGGCTACCGGTATCGTCATCGTAATTGTATCTGTAACCGGTTGCGTGCTTGTTTTTGATGACGAATTGTTTGATTTTTTTCATCGGGATCTGGTAGAAGTTAAACAAACAGGCACGCCAAAAGCTGTTGCTGAGTTAATGGCCATTGCGCAGCAAACCTTAGGTAAAGGTAAACCCATTACCGATATCAGGATAAATGAGGACGGCCGCAGTTATGTATTTTCGGCGAGCAAAGTCAATAAGCGAAAAGATATTACGCTGAGCTATTTTAGCCAGTTTAAATACCGGGACGATGTATACGTAAACCCTTATAATGGGAAAGTGCTTGGGGTGATAGACGTGCGTTATGATTTTTTTAACGTTACCGAGCAATTACACAGGCAACTGCTGCTGGTTAAACCGGTTGGCAGCGTAGTCATCGGTTGCTGCGTTTTGATCTTCCTGCTCATGTTGATCACCGGCTTTATTTTATGGCTGCCTAAAAACTTAAAACAACTAAAAAAAAGCATCAGCATTAAATGGGGGGCTAAATGGAAACGGGTAAACTACGATATGCATAATAGCCTTGGCTTTTATGTGTTGCCCATAGCCATGGTTATAGCGGTTACCGGGCTTGCCTGGTCTTTTAAATGGTGGGAAAAAGGTATCTATCAAATGCTTGGTTCTAAGAAACCGGTGGTGCTTATTCGTAAGGCACCGCCGGTTAACACGGCCGACACCACCGGAAACCACCTGAACATGATGGTGACAACGCTACAGCACAAACTTGAGGGAAACTACCGGGTGATAGGCCTTAACCTGCCCGATAAAGGCGAGCACACGATGATGGCCTTTGTTTACCTGAAAAACCGCACAGACGGCTGGCGCAATTTAAGCTATTACTATTTTGATGCCCGAACAGGTAAGTTATTTGATCAACTGGAACATGCTAAAAAACCACTGGGCTTAAAATGGCGCAACTCTAATAAGGATATCCATACCGGGCGAATTTACGGGTTACCAACGCAGTTACTGGCGCTATTAGCATCACTTGTTTGCGCATCTCTTCCGATAACAGGTTTCCTGATTTGGTGGGGAAAGCGTAAAAAGAAAAAAGTACGGGGGAACTCCATTTAAAAAATCCGCCCCTATTTGTTTGGCCAGCATTCGGCATAGTTCGGCAAGAGGACTGTAAAACTAATGTTACTGGTAATTGGCCCGTTTAACAAGCAGGTGAAGATACCTCAAGATGATCTTTGGCCTTATGTTAATGTTTTGCCATTTTAAAAGAATGACAAAGATCCTGTGCAAAAGTAACCCACGTCACATTTAACCGGGGTGCTGTTTGCTATGCTTGCGGCAAAATTCTTACAAAAATATCATGACTATTTACCAGCACTTTACCTTTGATGCCGCACACTTTTTGCCTCACGTACCCGCCGGGCACAAATGCAAAAACCTGCATGGTCATACCTATCACCTCACCATATATATTGCCGGCGAACTGCTGGAAAAGGAAGGCTGGATCATTGATTTCTCGGATGTTAAAGCCACACTGGCACCTATCATCAGCGTACTTGACCATCATCTCTTAAATGAAGTGCCCGGCCTGGAAAACCCAACAGCAGAATTGCTAGCTAAATGGATATGGGACAAAACAAGGCCGCTGCTTTCCGGTCTGCAAAAAATTGAGCTGAAGGAAACACCCGGGACGGGTGTGATGTACGAAGGCAACTAATTGACCCCGGCTTATGGTTGAGTGATGTGCAAGCTTTTATTTAAGGCCTTTCTGTAGCATTTGGGCCAGCCAGGCAACCTTGCTGTCGCTTTGGGGAAATTTTCCGAAAACGATTACCTCCTGCTCGAAACTTTTGAAAGCAGCATTCAATGTTTCAGACAAAAAATCGATATCTTCTTCTGAAAGTTCGCCGATATCTTTGTTTTCGATTCCCCATTGAATGATCTGTTTGAACACGGCGACCTCTTCTTCGGCAAATTTTCTGAATTTGAGTATAAAGCCCGATGGATCTAAACGCAGGTCGTCGATAACCAGTTTATACTTCGACACAATATGACGGAGATCCTTTAATTTGTTAACATTGAACGATTCGATATTGGCCGAAAATGAGCGCCGTTTACTGATAGTGCCTTTACTTTCTGCCAAACAATTCAGAAAAAGCCGCTCGCAAACGGCATCGAAAACTTCTTCCTTATTTTTAAAATAATGGTAAAGTGTGCTCCTGCCTTTCTTACACTCGTTAGAAATATCCTGCATAGAAACTCTGAGGAAACCATAACGCTCAAAAACTGCGTCTGACGCTAAAACTATTTCCTCCCGCACCTGATCATTTTCCATTCTTTTCATAATCGACAAAAATACATTATTTGTTTATCCAAACATCATCTTTAATGATTTTGATTTGAAAAACCTTACTGGGTATATTTATGACAATTAAATTAAAAAATATCACAATACAAAAAATGTATATTTGTCGAAAATAAAAAACTATTTATATGAATTCGGCTAGCTCACCCAAGATGGTGGCACGCACATGGGATCTGATGTTTCCTGTGCAAAAATAGTCGACAATAATACACTAAACGTCCAATTAACTCAATGAAAACAACGCTCACACTGGCCGGAGCAGTATTAACTGCCCTATGGATCACCGGCTGCTCTAACAACACCAAACTGAAGCCCGGACCGGATACCCTGGCTGTAAAAGTATTTAATTTATCGGCCAACGATTCGGCAATTAATGATCGGATTGTTTACGACGGAACACTGGAGGCAGAAAAAACGATTGACCTGAGCTTCCAGGTTTCGGGTACTATTTTGTCTTTCCCGGTAAAAACCGGTGATTATGTAGAAAAAGGCCAATTGGTGGCATCGGTAGACGAAACCACTTACCGCAACCAATACAACGCGCAACTGGCACAGGCCAAACTGGCCAATGAAAACTACACCCGCATTAACGAGGTATTTAAAAAAGGTAGTGTAGCCGAGATCAAAATGCTAGAGGCCAAATCCAACTATGAACAAGCTACTTCTGCTGCACGCGCAACCTACCAAAATATTGCGCATACACATCTGTACGCCCCGGTTAGCGGCTACGTTGGCAACAAAATGGCAGAAGCCGGCGCAGTAGCCAATCCCGGCCAGCCGGTATTACAGTTATTAGATACCCGTTCGGTAAAAGTGTTGGTAGCCGTGCCCGAAAGCGAGATCAACCGTTATAAAGCAGGCACCATTGCGACGATAAGAATCGATGCGCTCAACAATCAGCCTTTACAGGGAAAAGTAACCGAAGTGGGCGTGATCGCGTTGAACGGCAGCGCCAATTATAACCTGAAGATAGCCCTCCCCAATACCGGCTTACAGTTAAGGCCTGGGATGCTTTGTAAAGTATCATTTGATAAGGCCGATGATAAGCACATGATATCTGCCGATGCCAAAGAAATTATCGTACCGGTACAGGCCGTACAGGTAGATGAGAAAGGAAACAATTTCTTGTATATCATGAATGCTCAAAATAAGGCGGTGCGGAAGGAAGTAGTTACCGGGCAGCTTTACAGCAACGGTATCACCATTACAGCCGGGCTAGCGGGTAACGAGCAGGTGATTACCTCAGGTTACCAAAAACTTGCCGATCAAACCCCTGTCATCGTCAGTAAATAAGCCCCTATCATGAAAAAGAACGCAAATTTAATTGAATGGGCGATGGAGTACCACGTATTCCCGCTGGCGCTTTCGGCCATATTGGTGCTGCTTGGTTTATCCGGGTTATTCAACATGCCCCGAAACGAATTTCCCGATTTCACCATCAGGCAGGGAGTGATCGTAGGCCAATACCCCGGTGCTTCCTCCAAACAGGTAGAAGAGCAGTTGACTAAAAAAGTAGAAGAATACCTTTTCAGTAACAACGAGGTTAACAAGAAAAAAACTTACTCCTTTTCGCGGGATGGGGTGATGTACATCTTTGTGGAGGTGGCGGATAACCAAAATGCTATCCAAACCAAGGCCTTTTGGAACAAAATTAAAAACGGCATGCTGATACTGCAAAGCCAGCTTCCTAAAGAAGTTAAAGGCTTCTATATCGATAGTGATTTCGGTAATACCTCAGCCATGCTTTTGTCGGTAGAGTCAAAAACAAGGCCTTACAAAGAATTACTCAGGAACGTAGAAGATATCGAAGCCGAATTAAGGCAGGTACAGGATGTGGCCAAAATATCGCATACGGGCAATCTTAATGAGCAGATCACCATTTATGTAGATAATAATAAATTGCTGCAAAAAGGTGTATCGGTAACTAATGTGATGCAGGTACTGCAAACTGAAGGCGCTATTAACGCCACCGGCAAGGTAGAAGGAAAGGTGGTAGATGAACCCATTCATTTAAGCACCTATTATAAAACCGAGGCCGAATTGGCTGAGCAGATCATCAGGCAGGATGCTAACGGTAATTCGGTGCGGCTGCGTGATGTGGCTACCCTGAAACGTGAATATGACGAGCCGGACAGCTATGTAACCTCCAATGGCACCAAATCCATCGTAATATCCCTGGAAATGACCACGGGTAAAAACATTGTGCAGTTTGGTAAAGAACTGGAAGAACATATCGAAAAAGTAAAGCAACACCTCCCACCCGATATTCAGCTGGTAAAACTGGCCGATCAGCCCGAAGTAGTAAATGATTCGATCAGCCATTTTATGAAAGAATTTGCTTTCGCGCTGATTGGCGTGGTATGCGTAGCCCTGCTGTTACTTCCTTTCAGGGTTGCTGCGGTTGCCGCAGCAACTATACCTATTACCATAGCCGCAACGCTGGGTATTATGTATATGGCCGGTATAGAACTGGACACAGTTACGCTTGCCGCCCTTATTGTAGTGCTGGGTATAGTGGTTGATGACCCTATTGTGGTTATTGATAACCACGTAGAAAAGCTGGACCACGGCATGTCTGTTTGGGATGCCGCCATTAGCAGCGCCAAGGAGCTGTTTCCATCGGTGTTTACCGCTACGCTGGCCATATCAGCAACTTTTTTACCGCTGGCATTTTTTATGACGGGTACCGCAAAAGATTTTATCAGCTTGTTTCCGGTAACCATCATGATCGCCCTAACGCTGTCCCTGATTATCTCTATGATGGTCGTGCCATTCTTCAATACGCTGTTCATTAAAAAAGGCTTACTACATAACAAAAAGGAAGAAAAGCGATCTTTCCTGGACCGCTTGCAGGACTTCTTTAATAACCATATCGGCAATTCCATGAAACACTACAAGCTAACCGTGTTTTTTGCGGTACTGTCAGTAGCGATCGGTATAGGGATTATGGGGGTACTGCCGCAGCAGCTGTTTCCAAAAGTAGAGCGAAACCAATTTGCCATGGAGATATACCTACCATCGGGCTACCGGCTTTCGCAAACAGACAGCGTGGTGAAGGGAATGGAAAAGATATTAAAGCAGGATAAACGTATTGTGAATTACACCAGCTTTATCGGCAGCAGTTCACCGCGTTTCCACTCGGTATATGCGCCAAATCTTGCGTCAAAAAATTACGCGCAGATCCTGGTCAAAACCGTATCTGAAGACGCCACAGCGGAGGTGATCGTGGACTATCAGCATAAATACAGCAATAGCTTTCCGGCTGCTTATGTGCGCATGAAACAGTTGAACATGGTAAACGCCCTGGCACCTATAGAAGTGAGGATTAGCGGAAATGACATTGCTACCTTAAAACAGGTAGCTAACCAGGTTATAGCCGTTGGTAAAACGCACAAACAAGTTATCTGGACCCGTACAGATTATAACGAGATACAGCCAACCCTTAAAATAGATGTAAAAACAGCAGAAGCTGCACGACTTGGCTTAAGCAAGAGTGATATTGCCAATGCGGTAGCCCTGCATTCAGAAGGCATTACAGCCACACAGGTTTGGGAAAATAACTACGCGGTAGATGTAAAGATCAAATCGCCTAAAGCCTCACGTAGTGACTTATCGGCCCTGCGCGACCTGAATATCGTGGCCCCACAAACCCAATCGCTGATACCGCTACGGCAGGTGGCAGACGTTAATGCAGAATGGAATGACGGCCAGATTACCCGCAGGAACAGTGTGCGTACACTAACGGTACGCATGGATGTTACCCAGGATGCAGTGGCCAATGCCGTATTGCAGGATATGCAACCGGCTATCGAAAAAATAAAACTTCCTGCCGGTGTTGAATTGAATTACGGCGGCGAACTGGAATTACAGGGAGAGAACCAAGGCCCGATGGGAACTGCGCTGGGCGTAAGTATCATCCTGATATTCCTGATCTTACTGTGGCACTTTAAACATCTTAAACATGCCCTGCTAAGTATTACTACTATGCCTTTGAGTTTATTGGGTGCCGCCTTCGGCCTGTTCATCATGGGCTATCCGTTTGGCTTCACCTCTTTCCTTGGTTTATTGGCACTTTGCGGCATCGTGGTGCGTAACGGTATCATCCTGATAGATTTTGCGGAAGAATTACGGTTGCACGAGGGTAAATCTGTTTTTGAAGCGGCAAAACTTTCTGCCGAACGCAGGATGCGGCCGATCTTTTTAACCTCCTCGGCAGCGGCTGTTGGCGTGATACCGATGGTGATCAGCAGGTCATCTTTATGGGGCCCGCTGGGTACCGTTATCTGTTTTGGATTACTGTTATCTATGCTGCTTACCCTATTCGTGCTGCCAACACTATACTGGCTGTTCTTCCGCAAAGAAGACAACACTAACCCGGCAAATGAAACACCGGAAACAGCAACTGTTTAAGTTTACAAATCATGAAATCATTCATCATATCCATTATTCTATTAACCGGCCTGCAAGCCAGTGCCCAGCAGCATACCATATCCCTGCAAGAAAGTAAGCAGGCGGCGATTGCCTATAGTTATGCGCTTAAAAATGGCCAATTGCGCGTTAATTCGGCAAAAGCAGATGTCGCCGCTGCCAAATCTGATTATCTGCCATCCGTTAGCGGCACGGGCATAGGCCTGTTTGGCTTTAAGGATTTTGTCCCGGCCATACCAGATGTATTAAGCAAAGGCATTAACAACCTGTATATATTAGGCGTTACCGGCACGCAAACACTTTATGCCGGTGGCAAAGTAAAAACAGGCAATGAGTTAGCAGCACTGCAATTGCAGGTGAGCGAGATACGCAAAAAGCAATCGGCAGATTCGGTACTATTGCTTACCGAGCAAAAATACTGGAACCTGGTGAACATACAGGAGCAGCAAAAAACACTTGCTGTTAACGAAACGCTGCTGAACAGCGTGCTAAAGATGCAAAAGGATATGCTTGCTTCTGGTCTCATTGCCCGTAATGACCTGCTAAAAGTAAAAGTTCAGTTGAGCCAGTTACTGGTTAACAAAAGCAAGTTGCAGAACGGCCGACGGGTAGCCTTGCTCGATTTCGCCGTATACACGGGCATCCCTTTCGATTCGCTGATGGTGATGCAGGATACCCTGAATAAAAACAGCACCCCTGTATTGCCCGCCTTAGAACCCGACACCTCTTTGGGCAGAAATGCAAATTACCAGTTGTTAACCAAACGCGTGCTGGGTGAAAAGCTGCAAACCCGTTTATCCAACGGTGATAACCTGCCCAGCCTGGCCGTGGGTGTGAGTGCTTCACAGGTCGGCTCATTCCGCAATAGCATTGGCAGCACCTTTTCGCCGGCCAGCTTTGTAACCCTCAGCATACCTATTTCAAATGGTTTATGGGGCCGCGGAAAACAGAAAGTGAGCCAGCGCAGGATAAATGAGGAGATTGCCCGAAATGATTATCGCGATGGGCAAAACCAGCTGCGGGTAGGCATTATACGCTACTGGTATGATATGCAGGACCAACTTACACAGATCCGTTATGCCAAAGACAACCTGGAACAGGCTACCGAAAACCTGAAAGTTAACCAGGATAACTACAAAGCCGGCTTAACTACAATCTCTGAAGTGCTGGATGCACAAAGCGCTTATCAGCAGGCTTCCAGTACGGTGGCTACCGCATTTGCAGACTTTTATGTACGCGCAGCAATATATAATTACGTTACTGCGAAAACCGGGAATCAACCCTAATGCTAGTTTAATATCCCCCATTCAAACATTAGCAGACGACAACCAAAGCAACCGGAATGCAAGTTAAAAGAAAACGCCTGATTGATATCGCCATTCAGCTGTTTATCAATCATGGTATCATCAGTGTAACCATGGATGAACTGGCGAAAGCGGCCGGTATGTCCAAGAAAACCGTTTACCAATGTTTTGCCAATAAAGGTATCCTTGTTGAAGCTGTTGTTGACGAACTGATAGGGCAATCTAAAAACATCGTCAGCTCAAATATAGATGCTGCAGATAACCCGGTACAGGAGTTAGTGCTTCAGCAAGGTCTTTTCAAACATTTGATCGCTTTGCGGTACCTTTTTAACCATATGATGTTAAAAAGGTACCCCAGGGCCATGAAAGCATTCCAAGAATTTAAAAACAACTTCCTGAAGGCGGTTATCGAATCAAATTTAGCAGATGGTATTTCCCTCGGATTATACCGCACTGAGTTGTCCGTGCCGGGCACAGCAGCCATCTATATATCAGTAGCAGATTTTTACCTGTTTAATAGTACGGTAAGGACCAAGGCTGATATATTTGAAGCACTCCGGTTATTTATCAACGGCATCATTACCGATGACGGGCGCCGCCTGCTCACAAAGTACAACAAATAAAAGTACACGAACCAGTTGGCAAACCCTTGTTAATTAGATTGCGCTTAACTTAAAACTACAAGAAGTTGATGAGTACAAACCAATCCACAAAACTTAGCCCACCGCCTTATTAAGCGCCGTGATCGCCGCTTTGAACTGTTCGCGGTCTACGGCGAACTGGATATTGACCCGCCCACTAGCCATACCGATAGCGATGACGGAGACCTCGGCCCTGGCGAGGGCAGCTGTTGCGTTGGCCAGCAGGCCGGGCTGGTCCATATTGCTACCGAGCAGGCAAACCATGGCTATCGGGTGAGTGGTTACGCGCTCGAATTTTTTACGGAGTGCCGCAATCAGCGCTTCGTCCAGGTCACTCTCCCATATCACGATACTGATGCTGTTGGCACTGGTTGCTTTAAAGGTATAGCTGATGCCGTAATCGGCAAAACACTGCATAATCGCCAAATCTGAGCCGACGTTGCCGGTCATTAGCGGATCGTAGATATCGATGAGCAATTGCTGGTCGGTACCGGTGATCACTTCGATGCGTTTCAGCTTGGAAATATAATCTTTGGTGATTAGCGTGCCGGGATGTTCCGGTTGGAAGGTGTTTTTGATGCGCAGGTGGATACCGGCCATTTCCAGCGGCTTAGAGGCTTTAGGGTGTATGGCTTCCATACCAACGTCGGCCAGTTGGTCGGCGATATCGTAATTGGTATTGCCAACGGGTTTCACATTGTCTAGGCCTACCAGGCCGGGGTCTGCGGTAGACAGGTGGTATTCTTTATGGATGATGGCTTCTTCCGGTTTCAATATCTCCGCAATGCGGCTGAATGTCACCTCAGAATACCCGCGGTCGAATTCGCGCATGATACCTTCGGTGCCCTTAGTGTAGCCGGTGGCAATTACGATACAGCTCTTCAGGTCAATGTCCTGAAAAGCGTCTTTGATCCGCTCAGTAATGCTTAGCGGGCGCGAGTCGCTGGTGCCAGCCAGGTCTACCAGGCGCGCGTTCAGCCCGCGGGCCTGCAGGATACTGGCCAGCACGTAGGCCGAATGGCTTTCGCCTAGCGAGGCTAATATTTCCCGTGCTGCCAACAAGATACCTTCATTGAGGTAACCGGAGGCAAGCATAGTCACGGCACTGTCGAGGTAGGTGAGCGCGGTTTTCATTTCCGCGTCTACTACCTGGTCTGCTTCGTTCCTGTCCAACCCCAGGTATTCGTATTGCTGGTTGAGCGTTTTGAGGTATTCAGCTACGCTCGCCAGTTCGCTGCGGAAGTCTTCGCGGCGGGCGAGTTTCTGGTACACGCCAGGTGCTTTGCTTTTTTTGTTTTCGAGCAGCAGGTTGGTCACGCCGGAAAAGGCGGAAACCACGAATACCCGGTTATACAGCGTCTCGCCGCTGCGGTCGTAAAGGATGATATTATCGATAACTTCTTTCAGGGCACTCATAGAAGTGCCGCCAATCTTTTCCACGGTTAACATGTGGCGAATTTAACCGTTTTGCAGCTGACCCGGAAACATTAAACGAAACAAGGAAACCAAAGCGCTGAGATCGGGGTCGCAGGGCTGGTGTAAAAAGATCCCCCCTCCTCCCGGATTACTAATTGCTAAAACAGCGCTAAAAAAAGAAAAGCCTCTTTTTCAAGAGGCTTTCTTTTTTTTTTAACTTGCGACCTGTTGGGTGGTCTTTGTGATCCCGCTGGGATATTATGTGATCCTGCTGAGAACTGAAAAATATGTCTTTAGATGCTTGAAAAGCACTTTTCTTAATTTTAAATCAAAACAGGGCACCATTTTGGGCACCAGTTATTTTGACACGGATTGGGACGATATAAGAATCGTTCGGTAATCCCAATTCAAATATAACAATACCAATATCTAATTCAAAAATAATTTGGCGCGCATTTTTTATAACGATGAAGTTATAATCTATCGAGTTGCAAAGGACATAACAGTGAAACCAAGTGCCATCTTTTTTATGAAGATTTGGCGAAACTCGACAACGGTATCTCCACCGCAAATTTCATTGAATCTGAATAGAATTTTCCGGTGCGTTGGATTGGGTCACCCTTAATGAGTTCTTTGCCATCCTTAAGTATAAAATGAAATTTTGCGCCATTATAAATAAAGATTTTGGACGTTATAAACTCCTCAGCATTTTCCAACTTATTAAAGTCGGTTCTGCAGACGAAAAAACCATCAGGTGATTGATAAACAACAGAATAAGGTAAATTTCCCATATTAATAGTATTTGATAATTAGTTATTTAACGTAAATTAGAAAACTATTTACAGTCAAATCAACATTTAACTATATGATAAGGTTTAGGTTAAAGATCCCTGGCAGCAAGTGCTTGGGATTTTTTATTTAGTACGCCTAAGCTGTAATTTTACTCTGTTGTCCTAAACAAACTTTAACTTACTGTAAAAATGTTAGGGATAATTAATAATCCGCTTTATCTTCTTCTACCACCGCTCAGGCCTCTTTTCTGTTCTTAAAGAGCCCCCAAACGATTTCAAATCTTTTGTCCAGACGTGATTTTAATAATTTTTACGCTGAAAGTTGTTTATAAAAAAAAATATGAATAAATTACGGTGTTTTATAATAAACCAGTACTAAGCCTTGTCTTTCAGCACGGTTAGCTCATTTTTGTATGCTCGCGGCGTGGTCCATACAAAATGTAATCAACCGCTTGGATGTTATAATAAGGCATTTGATCTGATAACTTATAGTAATTAACCTAAAATAAACGATCATGAATCAGTCATCACCATCCATGGGAAACGTTGACCTGGCTAAAAAAAGTAACGTTGCCGACGCAGAACAGGAAAAAAAAGGCTTTGATAATAAAAAAGCTCCAAAAAAAGAGTGGCGAAAACCACAATCCAGGGCAAGGAATATCAGGACACACTGTTAATTCACAGCAAATCGCACTTAAAGGCTTCCCATGGTAAGATCGATCTTACTTATGGGATTTTTTTGTTTTATTATTGACCAGCTATGGTAACTTTGCTGCAAGATAAATGGGTTCATTCGGATTTAAAGATCGGCCTTGATAATTCCTTGGTGCTAAACGACTTTTTTGATCCCGGTTTTGCCGAGGCCGTGGAATCCGAGCTCCGTAATAATATTATTTATGAGGAGGTCGATTTTGGCGGGGTGACACGGTTACGGCGTGGAGAACGAGAATTAGGTGATGCCTATTTCGGGGAATTAATAAATCAGGAAGGTAAAGGAAGCGTTCATCTCGGAGAGTTGATGAAGCTGATGCAAAGCCAATGCTTTGTCGATTTTTTGTCAGGTGTTTTTGGAGAAGAGATTATTTTCGTTAGACCGGGAACCCCGTATTTGATGGGAAAGGGCGACAAGATCTGCTTACACGACGATCTTTCTGATGAAACCCATAGCTGCGCGGTTGTATTTAACTTTTCCAAAGGTTGGAAGAGGGCATATGGCGGGAATACAATCGTAGGGAATGTCAAAAGGGAGGAAGATATTTATACCCCTCCCGAGGTGCCGTTCCAACTAACTAAAAAAGTGTTATATAATAATTTCAAAATGCATACGCCGAAATTCAATTCCTGTCTCTTGATCAAGATTGCGCAGGGCTTGGCCCACGGTGTAACACAAATCAAAGCGGATAACGAACGGTTTTCGTTTGTGGCGATTTACAGTAGAAACAAATAAAAAGTGAGCAACAAATTTCAGATCCCCAGAGGTACCATGGACTACCTCCCCGACTATTTTAAAAAATGGAAAGCTATTGAAAAAATATGGCGCGAAACCGTATATGATTTTGGATTCAATGAGATCCAGACCCCGATGTTTGAACATACCGAACTTTTTACCCGCACTGCGGGCGAAACATCGGACATCGTCTCGAAAGAGCTATATACATTCATGGATCGTGGCGGCCGGTCTCTTTCATTAAGACCGGAAGGTACCTCACCGGTAGTTCGCGCTTATTTGGAGAATAATATGAGCAATCTGCCACAGCCGGTCAAATTATTCTATTTGATGCCGATGTTCAGATACGAAAGGCCGCAGGCGGGGCGCTACCGGCAGCATACACAATATGGTGTGGAGGTGATTGGGTCACCATCTTATTATACAGATGCCGAGGTGATCAATATGGCGTTTTCGTTTTATAAGAAAATCGGATTCGAAGGGCTCAAAATTCAAATCAATAGCCTGGGCGATAAGGAGTCACGGCAAGCTTACCGCAATAGCCTGGTTGAGTATTTTAACAGGTATGCAAGTGACTTTAATGAAGAATATCAAAACAAGCTGCAGAAAAACCCGCTTCGCATTTTGGACACTAAAGAGGAGAGCCTAAAAGAGATTGTGGAACACGCACCAAAGGTCATAGATTTCTTGTCTGGAAAAAGTCAGCGGCATTTTGACCAGTTGTTAAATTACCTTACGAAATTCGGAATTCCATACAATATCAATAATAGGCTTGTGCGCGGTCTGGATTATTACAATGACACCGTTTTTGAGGTAGTATCCAATAAATTAGGTGCCCAGGATGCTATTGCTGGCGGTGGCCGTTATGACGGGCTAATTGAGCAGATCGGGGGAAAAGCGACAGCCGCATTCGGTTTTGGCGCGGGAATGGAAAGGTTGCTTTTTGCACTGGAAAAACACGAAATAGACCTAACCGGTGAGCAGAAAAAGAAAACCTACATCGTTACGGCGGCCGAAACGGCAAAAGATGCGGCGATCGAATTGATCAACCGGCTCCGGGATATGGGTATCAGCTGTGATATCGATCCGACATTTGATACGAAAGTGAAGCGGCAGATTGGCCGGGCTGTAAAATTGAGCGCCGACTTTGTGATTATCATAGGTGACGAAGAACTCGATAACCATTATTTTACCGTTAAGGATCTCCATAAAGAAACGCAGCAACAATTAGGCTTCGAAGCCCTTGTTGAAAGCCTTCGATGAAGATATGATCGTTGCTATCGAAGGAGTTTCATATAGCGGCAAAAGCACGCTGATCGATAGCCTTTGTGCTCATGGCGGTGAGCTGATGTTTACAACAGTTGCGAATGGCGTGCACGGATTTGACGATAGCGTTAGACAAGTGATCCATGAATATGGCCAAACACTGAGTCCGGAGGAAGAAATCATGCTTTTTGCAGCCAGACTGGCAAATAAGGCGAAGCGGGTTTCTGAATACGGCATAAATCAGCCAATTCTGTTGTTGGATAGGTTTGATGTTTCTTTGATCGTATTGGGACATCATTTACGTGGGTTACCTTTGCAGGAGGTGAGCAGGATTGCGCAAATGGCCGTTGGGAATGTACTGCCGGACGCTTATATTTTTCTTGACGTGGAGACCGATGATTTTCGTCGGCGATTTGAAAAAGACCATGCGACGCACCCTATTAGGGAGGGCTTAGCACATCATGACCGCATGAAAAAAGGTTTTGATGCATGTTTCCGAAAGCTTAACGGACGGAAAATACAGATCAATACGAGCTGGTCTACAACTGAAGTTTGCATTGAACAGAGTTTAAATTTTATTATGCAACTATGAAAGGAACGCAGCGGATAGTGTTTACAGGCGGCGAGGGTGTCGGCAAAACATCCGCACTTCTTTATTTAGGACTGACCGGAGCAACTATCGTGCGCGAAACGGCAAGTGATTATATCAGGATACAACGCGCGCTGGGCAATATTTTTCCTTATGAGGACCGTGATTTTGAGGAAAGGATACTGGAGTTTCAGTTGCTTCGAGAAGCAGCCGTTGTTGCAGATGGCCGGGTGTTTTTAGACCGTGGCTGGGTGGATTGTGTTGCCTATGGAAAACTTTACAACTGGGATATCAATCCATCATTGGTTACCAAAGCGGAACGCATAAAATATGACAAGGTGTTCTTCTTTCATTCGGCGAAGGACTACGGTGTAGGCTTAATGGACGAGCCGGAGATCCGAAAGTCTGTAGAAATCGGTGCAGCTGTCCGGAAAGCGTATGAGGAACTTGGTTATTCAATAATAGACGTAATGCCGGGCGTACTGACAGCCCGGGTTGATTTTATTTTAAATTCTCTGAATTAGCATATGGAACAACAATTTCAAATCAGGCCGAATATTACCTGTCGCCCCACAAACCTTAACCTGATCATGCTTTTTGACCGTGAAAAGGGGGTCATGTATGAATTGAACGAGACCGCGTCCAGCTTGATCGCGATCCTCCGAGATAAACCATCAAGTGCCCGTGAAATTTCGGCTGTGCTTGCTGCTGATTATGATGAAGACCCCTCCGTGATCGAAGCCCAAGTGGTTGAATTTCTTGATGATTTTGCTAAGTCGGGTTTGATCGAGTAAAGCATTTATGGAATATATTCAATATGATCCATCCATTTCGGGTGTTCCCAAAATCATTGTCGATGGCTTTGACTGTGGTGAAGGCTTGCATTTGAGCCACTGGCCGGGAAACTTGACCCCACATGAGCTAAAGGCAGACCTGAGTGTCGAAATCGTATTGAATTTTTTAACAAAGAGCAATCTGCAGCAGCAACGGGCATACGAATTGGTGACCAACGATCATTATGATACAGATGGTGTCCTGGCGATCTGGGCTCTAATGAATAAAGAGAAAGCACTGGCCCATGCTGCTACAATCATCAACTATGCGGAGACCTCGGATTTTTATGAATGGACAACGCTTGAGGCTTTCAAGTTTGATTGTATTATACGCGCGCTGCCTGATCCTGAATGCTCACCTATAAAAGAAGCACTAAATGGCAAATCAGAGGCTGAAAGGGAGACAGCTGCCACAAGATATGTCCTTGAAAAGTTGCCTGATTTGCTTTATAAGACGGACAGTCACAAAGAATTGTGGGAAGGGCCGCTTAATGAGCTACAATCGAAGATTGATCTGTTGAATAGCAGTCAGATCAGCGTTCAGGAATATATCGAGACCAGTTTGAGCGTAATTTTCACACCTGTTCAACTCGATAATTTTGCCAGGAACCTATTTTGCAAAGGACTCCGGATATTAGAAGTGGTCGCCACGTCGGACGGTTACCGATATGCGCTGTATCACCGGGAATATTTATGGTATGACATTGTAAAACGGCCGACGTTACCTAAGCCCAATCTGTTTGATTTAATAGACAAGCTTGATGAGTTGGAAGCCAACCCTAATGGTAAGTGGAGCAGAACGAAATGGTCGCCAGCGCTGTTTTTCATTAATGCAGAGAGCAGAATGACAGATCCGGGTTTCGCCTATTATAAATCCGAAAAAGTTGACAGCAAGATCGAACCCAGCCAACTGATTTTGATGCTTATTGCTGAATTATCAAGGTTTGAGCACTCCCTCTAACAGGCCCCACTGCGCTTGGCCAGGACCTTAGCTCTTGGAAATATCCATTTTTTTTTTAAGTTGATCCCGGCCTCCGCATAAATAGACTGGATACAAGTGCATATCTGCTTAGCCTCCAAAAGGTCCGTTAGCAGAATATGCTCTTCTTTGGGCTCTCCCGCAGCTACGTCAACAGGCCGGCAGAGATAACCGTCGGCAAAACGGTGGTCAACATTGGCAGTTTTCATAGCAAACTGCTTTTCATCTACCCAGATCTCGCCGTCGTTTGTCCGAATCAAGGCGGTTTTTTTTTCGTCTGCATCGTCTTCATTTGATACATGCACAGTGACCCTGAATAGATTGAAATGATCGATAACGATGGTACCCATGTATTCTAAGCCTGTCGACTGCTCGGTAACCAGTTGGGCAGATACAACAGTTCCTATCCTACCAAAAAGAAAAACCATTAGGTCCAGAAGGTGCGATACAGTATCAATTACGACCCCGCCCATACTTTGTCTGGCGTCGGACCTGAAAGTATGCCCCTGTTTTGAAAAGCGTTGGCGGTAAGGCCCGTTGCAGTGAAATTCAATCGATAAAATATCACCCATTTTTTCCTCTCTTACCAACTCACGGACATAACGCCACGATTTTCTTAATCGCCTTGAATACAGAACAGAAATCTTTCGCTCAGAAATTCTCTGGAGCAATGCGAATTTGAAAAAATCGGAACCAAAGATTAGCAATGGTTTCTCAGCGAGTAAATGCTTTCCAGCTTGAAGTATTTTGAACGCAAATTCCGGCGCAATATCGTTGGGTACCGCTAAAACGATATACTCGATTTGTTCCATCTTCAATAATCCCCTATAATCCGTGGAGCAATTCGTGACTGTGAATTCGCGTTGAACCTTGTTGCGTGTCTTCAAGGTTTTGACCGCCAATGCGTCGAGTTGAAGGTCTCCGTTTGAAATAATGTCGAAAATATGCGACCTGCCTGCGATGCCTGCCCCAATACATCCGATGTGTATCTTTTTCCTTGCCTGTCCCATCTTAGGCCCAAGCCGCTTTAACCATTTCCAAATCGTTCGTGTGGGTATCCAGAAAAGTCGGCGAACAGAATTCATCATAGCAGCGGTTGATCCATTGCTTGATCTCTGATCGACTGAGGTCGGCTGTATATGATACCGGCTCCTCCATCCAATCAAGCTTCTCGTACCAATACTTGTCAGGCATAATCAGTCCATATCTTTCCGGATGGTTGTAAACATCAGTACCGGGCCTTGGCTCCATGCAGTTGAATGTTGCAACAGTCGGATTAATGATCCTTATAAAATCCATTGTCTCTCTGAGCGACACATCAGAATCGCCTGGTGCTCCGATAATGAATGCGGAATGCAGCTCGATATCGTACGATTTGATAAGGTTAGCTTTTTGAAATAACCTTTCAGGGGTGGTGCCTTTCTTGATCAATTTTAAGGTGGAATTCTGGATCGACTCAAATCCAACAAATACCCGGTAGGCGCCCGCCCCGCGCATTGCCTCCAGGACATCTGGTTTAGCATCTATTGCTCTCATATTGCTGGTCCAATTGAATTTAAGGCTTCTCGCATTAATCTCTGTACAAATATCTATGGTCCGTTTGGAATTGCCGGAAAATGTATCATCACCAAAAAATATCGAAGAAAATCCCATGTTCAGGACCTGTTCGATCTCGTCACACACATGTTTCGGCGAATTATACCTGAAATTTCGGCCCATCAAAGTTGTTGAACAGAAAGTACAACGGCTGGGACACCCTCTTGAAGTAACCAACACAGTTTCATAGTCATAGGCCAGGTAGTTTTTGAGTTCAAATATACTTCTGTCTGGGATTCCGTAATAATCCAAATCGGAGACCGTAGGGGCTGGAGGCGTAACAATTACTGATCCGTGCGAATCCCTAAAAGCGATACCCGGGATCGATTTCATTTGCTGCGAAGTCGCCCGCGCTTGTAAGGCGTTGACCAAGGCGACAAAGGACTCTTCACCATCATAAAGGATGAGATAATCCAAACTTGGGTGCCGGGTAAGCACATCCTCCGGAACGAATGTAACCAACGGTCCGCCTGCGACGATCGGAATCGCAGGATAGTGTTGTTTGATCAGTGTTGTGATCTCAAGGGTATGATAAAAACTTTGTGCGACCGCGGTCAGGCCAATAACATCAGGCTGGATCGTTTCTATAAACGATAAAACAGCTTCCGGTCGGTTACCATGAAAAGGAAGGTCGGCATGATAAACTTCATGGCCGTCTTTTTTTAGAAAATTACTCAAATAACCGAAAGCGAGCGGCGGATGCAGCAGTAAAGTAAACGGATCAAAAGAATAATGCGGGTTTACAAAAAGTACTTTCATCGGCTTCTTTATTTGATTCTGGGATTATATTTTGCGGCTGTTTTAAAACTCGGTGCCGTTGGGTAATTCGGCAATGAAAGCTCAGTCACTTCATGCACGCTATCTTCCCCGAATCGTCTCTTGCCGCATCGTTCATCGTATTTACCATTATAGTGAAACGCTTTACAACCGCCGACACAGGCACGTACCGCGTTGCAACCGGAACATGGTCCGTCTGGCGGAGCATCCTTGTCATTATACCTTTTCACGAGCCTATCCCAAATACTAATAAAAGGTTCATTCCTTACATTGCCAATGATCTCTTCTATAAAATTACAACCAGATATATTACCTACAGGATCAATAGAAACCATACTCGTGGCGACGTTACACAAATTCGAACCAATAAATGCTGCGCGTTTATCATTGTTTGTCATTCTCTGATCAAGGAGGGTGAGCATAAAAGGATCGTGCGTATAAATGTCAATAATTCCCTCGTTTTCCAGGATCAGTTCGTATATCGACTTGCATGTATCGACGTAATCGATCCAGAGATCGTGCATAAAGATCCCAGGTTTATTATATCTGTTCTGCATAAGGCTAATGGCACCTAACCCCATTGACTTGGCCATTTCGACAAGCTCACGTACGGTATTATAGTTATGCACGTCTATCGTAGTAGAAAACCCCACGGTAGGTATGCCACCCTGCTGAAGCATACGCAAAGAGGACACCGCTTTTTCAAAGGCCCCTTCGACTCCCCTGACCCGATCATGCACCTCTTTTCTTGGGCTATCAATGGAGACAAGCACGCGATTGATACCGGTTTCCTTTAGTCGGGAGACCTCTTCTTCGGTCTGTAGATAAAAGCCATTCGTCATCAACGTTTGGTAAATATCAAAACCGCTTATCATTTTCGCGATCTCGTGAAAGTCCTTCCTGATCAAATTCTCACCATGTGAATAAACCACAGAGCAGCTGCCTGCATTGTAAAGTTGGGTCATAAGATCCTTCAATTCATCATATGAAAGTTCGTTGAGATCCCGGTGATACAATGCATAGCAATGATCACATTTGAGATTGCATTTATAGGTCAGACCGAGTTGGACAAGGATTGGGATCGGATTGTCCGTCAATTGGAATTCTTCAGGTTGGAGCAAATTCATAGCAATAAGGATTAGCGTATATGGTTGGAAGAATAGATATGATACCAAGAAATAAAAATACCTATTTGTATAAGAAATTCAAATGGGTATTCGATTTATTTTCAATCTATTATGACTCGGCAAAACATGTCCTTTCGTTTTTGGAAATGGGAAATAATATCATTGGTAGTACATTTTGATTTAGAAGATTTGCCTGTTAATATTGAGGTGCTTTTGAGTTCTTCTTGTAAACTCATAAAAAATATTGATATACGAGTTGCTCACTTTGTATTTTTGAATTACTAAATATGTTAGTATATTTGACTTATGGATGATCCAAAGAAATTTGAGGTAGAGCTAAACGGGCAGATTGTCCAGGTGAGCGGTCATACGGTCAAATCGGCTCGGGTCTACCATGTTGTCTATCCTAATTCCAAACCGCCTTTAAATATTACAATAGCTGAAGATGCTGACGGGCTAAATTTTTGGACTTCCCTTCCCGAAGGACGTCAGGAGGAAGCAGAATTTGCAGGCAAGGTTATTGCTGCGTATATTCGTGAATACAGAAGGAACCAGTTATGTGCTACTACAACGGACAAAAAGTTACCCGCACCGAGTTTATTCGATTAAAAAACTTAGAAAAGGCCGTCAGGAATTACAATTTCCTGAACGTCGGTGTGCATAATGGTTTTATGTTCCAGCCGATGGCTATCGCTATCGCGAATGATGATAAAACCGATTTTGAGATCGTACAATCATTTTGGGGCTACGTACCCGCATATATCCGCAGTCGCGAGGAAGCTATGAAGTTTATGCGCAGCTACCTGACAATGAATTTCAAAGGTGAGAACTTGTTCACGAACGACCAAGGGAAGACCTCCATGTGGGCAGATGCGGTGAAAAAAGGGCGTCGTTGTCTGGTACTGTCGACGGGCATCGTGGAAAGCCGCCACGTTGAAAAATTGGGCAAAAAAGGCCAGCCGCTCGCAGCGAAAGTAAAATACCCCTACATGGTTACACTTAAAGAGCAGGAATATTTTTGGTTCCCAGGACTGTACAACCAGTGGCTTGACCCGGAAACCGGTGAACTTGTGTATTGCGCAGCACTGGGAACGACCCCAGCAAATTCGGTGATGAAACAGATCCATAATTCAAAAGAACGAATGCCAAGTATCCTGAATGACGACCAGGCCTACGAGTGGTTACTGGGCGACCCGAACCAGGAGCGCTTATCGCAGTTGGCGCTGGCACAGGTGCCGTCAAAGGATATGGAGTTTTGTACGATATCAAAAGATTACCTGAGTACCCGCGAAGCGACACCATTGGAATACGCGGAGTTAAAACCGATTGATATGAGTTATCTCGATACAACCGAATCCTTACTGTATCCAGCGGCTTAATAATGAAAAACTTTCTTTTGGAAGAAGGAGCTGCCTTCTATCACGTTTCACCGCTACAGAATCTTGACAGCATTCAGGCCCAGGGTTTATTTGGGCGCGGAGGTAAAATATTTGTTTCCAATGAGGCAGTGGAATGCATAATGGCCGCTATCGCCGAAGAACAGATACCGGAAATTCACCGGTCTGAGGGATACATTGTCGTTAAGCTACCGCAGGAAAGCAATCAGTTTACAACCGAAGAAATATACCGGGATAATCAGACCAATAATGAAAAAGCTATGGTATATCAGTTTGTCATTATGCGCAGCCTGATACCTCCGGATCGGTTAAGCATTGTTGAGGTGATCAATTTTGGTGAGGAGGGATCATTAAAACTCTCAAGACTGGCTAAGCCGATCAATGATATTGGGAAAGACCACGAACTTTATTTAAAAGCAGCCAGGCTTGTGGCAAAGGAATTTACTAAGCCAGACATAGATCCCTACTGGGCTGGAAATTAACGACATTTAATTTTGAACTGTTTGGTCATTCCAAATAGCCGGTCTTAATCTGAAAATAAGGTTGCGCACATATGCGGCTTGCTGCAATGAGAACATTCTGCGGCAGCCTGAATAATCCATGTAGTTGTTGGTATTGGGTTTGGCAAATTGGTTTCGCTGGCTATGGATAACCCTGACACTGGGTTTGGTACAAACTACACAAGGAATATCTGTTAATTTGTTTTGCACCGGGATATCCGTAATATTGCAGGTGTTGAGCTGATGCTCGTCGTTCATGTGGTATAATCCCAGCCAATGCCCCACTTCATGGCTCAATAAGCGATAATGCAAGCCGACCCACATATAATTCAGATTTACATAATCGTCGTTAGCAGGTAGTGTATTGACCGGAACATTTGTATAGCCCTCTGATCCGCCGCCGTGAAAACGCAGGGTACTGATGTAGACGTTAAGAAACCTTTCCGGATGCTCGGCAGGGCTCAACTCGTGTAGCTTGGTGGAATTTGTGGACTGGCGGATATCTGCCAACGTAGTTTTAACATACCGTACATCCTGCAAGATGAAATGGATATTTGGGTTTCCGATGACCGATTGGAATTCAGGGATAACGTCCCCGATATCCGGGTTGGTTCGCTGAAAGTCCTGGTCGAGATCTTTCAATTCAGCTAATAGCTTCTCTCTGGTTAACCGGGTTGTACTGTTGCCATTGTCCCTCACTTCGTCACTAATCCCGTTATCCGGTATGGTATCGGTGTAAACGATATGAAAGATAACAGGAATAGTAAGCGTACGGTTATCATCATTTTGTGCGAATGCGGCCACGCTCAGAAGCAGCACCAGCGTAGTCAATATTGTACGCATAGGATGAGTAAGGGTTATTTTGATAACTAAGATAATGCTTTTCCCAAACTTACGCTTACTTGAAATTCCTCCCTTTATAAAAAGTGTCGGCTGGCTCTTGTGTTTTGAGGGGTTTTTCCATAGGAATGAATGGCGAGGCTTTTTCGTCAGCCCTGGATAGGGTGAGCACGGGCTGTTTTTCATTGCGGATAGCGGTCAGATCCCCCAAGAGTTTCGTGATATCAAATACTCTTTTAACAATAATGTGGGTGACCTGAGTCTGTTCGACAACGCCTTCGACCATGAGGAGCCTCGCATGCAGGATCTCTTTTCGATATTTGTCAAATAACTTAGGGAAAACAACAAGGTTGGTCGTACCCGTTTCGTCTTCAAGCGTGATGAAGCAAACACCTTTTGCCGTACCGGGCCGTTGGCGGACAAGGATCAGGCCGGCCGTTTTAATGACCGTTTTATTTTCGGTCTGATTCGCATCTTTGGCCGTTTTGATATGCAGTAAGTCAAGCGTGTGCCGGATAAAGTTGAGCGGATGGCCTTTGACTGACAGGCCGATGGTAGCATAATCCTGCACCACATGTTCGGAAAGCCTTAACGTCGGCAGATTAACTTCCGGTTCACGAAGGCTTTCTGAGGGTTGGCCCTGCATTAACTGCACTGGACGATCATGCAAGGCAGCAACTTCCCAGAGCGCGCGTCGGCGGTCGAGGGCCATTGAGCGAAAAGCATCGGCGTTGGCTAATTTTTCCATCGCGGCTACGGTGACCCCGGCATCGCAGATCTGATGTGGTTCAGTGTAAGGATTTATCCTGCCGGCGAGCAGCTTATCCATTTCTTCCTTGCGAATACCGTTGATCTCTCTGAAGCCCAGACGTATCGTAAAATACTGATCTTGTTTGGGCTCCAGTATGCTGTCCCATTGGGAATGGTTCACATCGGGATGCAGCACTTTAACGCCGTGCTCGCGGGCATTACGGACGATTTGCGCGGGTTGGTAAAAGCCCATTGGCTGGCTGTTGAGCAGTGCCGCGCAGAATATTTCTGGATAGTAAAATTTAAGCCAGCAGGAAACATAAACCAATAAGGCAAAACTGGCCGCATGACTTTCAGGGAAACCATAACTGCCGAAGCCTTCGAGCTGTTTAAAGATGCGGCGCGCGTATTCTTCAGTATAACCCCGCGAGGTCATGCCGTTGATCAGCTTATGCTCAAACTTGCTGACCATGCCGTTGAACTTAAAGGTAGCCATTGTGCGGCGGAGCAGGTCGGCTTCACCGGGGGTGAATCCGGCGGCCACGATGGCCAGTTCCATCGCTTGTTCCTGAAAAAGCGGTACCCCGAGCGTGCGTTCGAGGATTGAACGAATTTCTTCCGAAGGATAATCCACCGCTTCTTCACCGTTCCTTCTCCGAATATAAGGATGTACCATATCACCCTGTATCGGGCCAGGCCTCACTATGGCCACTTCTATCACCAGGTCATAAAAACAAGTAGGTTTCATGCGCGGCAGCATGGACATTTGCGCTCGGCTTTCGATCTGAAATACACCCAGCGTATCAGCGGCAGTGATCATATCATAAACCTTGGGATCATCCTGCGGAATATTGGCCAGGGTCAGTGTAATACCATAATGGCTTTGCACCAGATCAAAAGCCTTGCGGATACAAGTCAGCATACCCAAAGCCAGCACATCCACTTTCATAAAACCGAGCGCATCGATATCATCTTTGTTCCATTCGATATTTGTGCGGTTTTCCATACGGGCGTGAAAAATCGGGCACAAGTCGCTGAGTTTACCATCGGTAATGACAAAGCCTCCGGTATGTTGGCCGAGCTGACGGGGAAAACCGATCAGCAGCGAGGCTAGTTCTATCACTTTAATCAAATGCGGATCTTTATGATTCAGCCCTAAAGTGCCAACCTGCTCGGCAGTAATTTCTTCATCCGACATATCTCCGTAAGCATCCGAAAGCTGTTTAACTACATCGACTGAGAGGCCCATGGCCCGGCCTACATCGTTTACCGCTCCCTTATAGTGCAGCGTAAAAACGGTTGGCAGAATAGCAGCACGGTCACGGCCAAAGCGGTTATAAATATACTGGATGACTTCTTCGCGCCGCTCGTGCTCAAAGTCTACATCAATATCCGGTGGTTCGTTGCGTTCTTTCGACAGGAAACGGGCAAAAAGTAAGTTGGATTTATCCGGAGGCACCGAGGTGATTCCCAATACAAAGCATACCGCGGAATTGGCGGCTGAACCGCGCCCCTGGCAAAGGATGTTTTGTTTCCGTGCCCAGGTCACATAATCTTCTACAGTTAAGAAATAATCAGCAACATCCAGTTCTGCAATGATCGCCAGTTCTTCCCTTAACGCATTAATCACCTTTTCCGGAACATGATCTATATAGTAAGCGTTTGCACCCTTCCAGGTCAGATATTCCAACTGCTGCTGAGGTGTACGGCCGTCCGTGGTCAACTCACTGGGATATTTGTACTTCAGTGATTTCAGATCGAACCTGCAGGCGTCCGCAATGACCCTGGCGTTAGTGATCGCTTCAGGGTAAATGCGAAACAGGCGCTCCATCTCCACTTTTTCCTTCAGGTGGCGTTCGGCATTTTGATGCAGCTTATAACCTGCATTGAAAATGGTGCATTTTTCTCTGATACAGGTCAAAATATCTTGCAGCTCACGCCTGGACGCGTGGTGATAATGTACATCGTTGGTGGCAACGAGCGGAATGTTCAACTCCGCTAAAAGGAACAAGCGTTTGGCATCATCGCCCGTATAGTATTTGGTGGCCGCTATATAGAGATTGGGCAGATTGGCCCGGTAATCTTTAACGTGGTGGGTGAAAACGAGTTCAAATTCAAAATCCTGCGTGATCTTGTCGGGTGGAATAATGATAAAATAGCTGCCCTTAGCATGGCCGTAAACGTCCTTCTTACTGATATAGCATTTTTCTTTTTCAGCACGGAGGTTGCCAAGCGTGAGCAGCGCGGATAATCGGGCGTAGGCTGCTTTATTCGTTGGGTAGGCCAGCAAACTTGGACCATCGAGCAGGTCAAGGCGCACACCGGGGATCAGTCGAATGTTCCGGTCTGTAGCTACCTGGTAAGCACGGACGACACCAGCAAAAGTATTGCGGTCGGTCAATGCAATGGCATCATAACCCAGGTCGGCCGCGTGGTCGACAAGTTCTTCCGGATGGCTGCCACCGCGCCGAAAGCTGAAATTGCTGGTCACCTGTAATTCGACGTAACTCATATAGGGTGTTAAGCAAAAAATCCATGTAAATACCAGTGCTGATTGTTTTCCGCGTTATAATGGCCGGAGCGGAATAGCCAGTAACGCCGCCCGTCCTCATCCTCCGCAACATAGTAATCCCGGTGTTCCCCCGGTTCAAGCCACCATTCCCGCTCAATACGCTCGGGGCCGTCGGCACCTACGATCACATGCTGTTCGCCTTTCCAGATAAAAAGCTTGGGCGGGTAGTCAGGTGTCAGTGCCATCGCTTCTACGCGTTCGGGCTGATCCAGTATTTGCATGGGCCGTGGTTTATCCGTTCGCCACTCGCTTTCTGGTGCTTTTTTTATATCGCTATTAGGTTCCGGGGTACGTTCCGGCCAGTAATGTTCACCAGGGAGGTAACGATGAATATGCGTGTTGCCTATCCTGCCTGCCACCCGGTCAAGCAGTTCGGCAACTTCTTCACTGTCAGTCCCGCCTTTGGCCGACCATAGTTCACTTTGTTTATCGCTGGTAGGTTCAGTTTTGAGTGCATCTAAGACAAACAACTCAATACCCAATCCGGGTTCAATCGATTCGAGCTTAATAAAAAAAAGTTTGAACAGATGGTTCACCCGGTTACTGGCATGGTTGGTGCCAATAGTAATATTGCCGTTCTTTCCATCTACCCGGTACCAGGTCAGCACAGCAGAACGCAGGCCCATTCCTTCCCCGTATAGCCTTTTACAAAGTTTTTCGAGCAGGCTATTCAGGGCGATCTCGATGGAAGGTCGGGTACTGATAGCTTCAAGGCATTCCATCCGTTCACTGTAAGGTACTGGTTCTTTGAGCGGAAATAAAAATTCCACTTCCTGGCCAAGCGCCTGATGCAAACGCAGTACCATATTTTTCCCAAATCGACGGCGCAAAACCGAGTTAGGCATGTAAACAAAACTGCTGATCTGGTACAATCCCAGGTTACGCAGTTTTAGCAGTACATCGGTAGGTAAACGTAGTGCCGATGGTGGTAAGGGCATAAGGGCATTGCGGTGCGCGCCTTCGGGTACGATCAGACCGGATGCCGCGCAGCGAGCCACGCCCCATGCAGCACCGATGGTATCGGCAATCGCAGGCCGAACGTCATAACCTATCGTTTTTAGGCGCGAAACGATTTCCTGTAAATACGCTTTTTCACCGCCTTTTAAATGCGTACACCCGGTGACATCCAGTAATAATCCGTCTGGCGGGTCCAGTTGCACGAGCGGAGTATAACGCAGGAACCATTCTGCAAGACCGGTCAGTAATTTGAGGTTACGGTCCGGTTTGCCATCGAACACCAAGAGGTCAGGTGCAATAACCCGCGCATCTGCTACGGTCATGCCTTCCGTTACCCCGTATTTGCGGGCCTCTTCGGTCAATGCGGTAATTAGCATACGGCCATGTTCCGGTTCGGCAAAGACATAAGCTTTCCCTTTCAGGCCCTTTTGGCGGATCGCCTTTTGGTCTGTGAGTAAGTGCCGGAACCATATGGACGCGAAACGCTTAGGCATACTGACGATTTGGTTCGATAATCCGAGGCGCAATTACGGTCTGGAAATTTTGCTTTTTCCATTCTACAGTCCAATTTCCAGGTTTGCCATTCCGTACTTTAAGTAATTCCACCTGCCAGCGCGGATAGCCGACGCCAGGCATACCGGATCGTAACTGGCTGCGTACCGGACGAATTTTCCAGCGCGTAACACAGGCTGTCGTATTGGCTTTTTTCACATCCTTCCGCAGTACAAAACCGGTTACATGGCTTTTCTCAACGGCTAATTGTAGACGTTGGGATTCCGTAAAGCTGAGATCTTTTGTTTCGCAGACCACCGTAGCAACACCTTCGCATTTCAGCGCTTCTTCGGTTACCCAAAGCACATCTTTTTGCAGCGGTACATCTACGAATATCACACGGTCGGGATCAACCCCAAACAGTTTAAGCGCTGGAGGGTAAATACGGCGGGTATAGCTGATCCATAAACAGGCTCCGCCGTCGCTCAAAAGTTTTTGAATCAGGCCGGCAATAAAGCCACCGCTGGCAGCAGTATCCTCGGGGCTACTGCTAATGAACTCGTGAATTGCGCCAGTGGGAAATATCCCATCGGGAAAGGCGGCAGCAACAACGCCAAGGCCCAAATCATTGTTCGCGCCGGGTTGCGGCGGGCGGAAGCCCTCCCAACGCATCATATCCTGGCGAAGCCTGCTGATAATTTCTTCTTTCGTTTGGAGCATGGTACAGTTTTTAAAAGTCAAAAGCCATCTGATCAAAATTCAGATTGCGGCTGCTGTTATACTGCCGGATGGCTGCGGCAATAGCTTTTACCTCATCCAGTAAAAAAACTTCCTCTTCACTGAAGCCAATAATTTCTTCCATCGGCAGCGGCCCATCTTCTATATTCACATAAATCACCGAATTATCGTTGAATGTCCTGATCTGATACCGCATAAAACCTGCTGCATCAGCGAGTTGATCAAGCTGCTCAATAGCAATTGTCGTCAGCCTGTTTGTGAGTTCGAGTTGTAAATTAAATGGTACCATGTTGCCAATTTTGAGGACTATAAAGTTATGCTAATATTTTTAGCAAAATCTATATCTTTTTTACATTTTTTTTCCACTTTTGTTTTAATGAAAAATAAGCTATTTGATGACCTACCTAAATCGGTGAAATTAAGCACTGGTAAGTGGGTGCATATCTTTCCGGATAGTGGAGTGGGCTACCGATTGTATGAT
This sequence comes from Mucilaginibacter psychrotolerans, assembly GCF_004519315.1. GTDB lineage: Bacteria > Bacteroidota > Bacteroidia > Sphingobacteriales > Sphingobacteriaceae > Mucilaginibacter > Mucilaginibacter psychrotolerans. The sequence continues at coordinate 27,690 of NZ_SOZE01000029.1, read as the reverse complement.
CCTATAGCCGAAGCAGAATTGGGCCGGATATTATTCGACGTCGCAGACAATTGGATATATGATGACCATTTGCTATCCGTGGATGAACAGGAAGAACTGGCGGGTGCGATCAACGGCCATCAAAAGGAAATGGAACAATTATTAAAGTCGCTAACAAACGACAAGCATTGAAGTGGTACCCCCCTCCGGGGCATTAATGCAGCGATTTTTATTTTATGAATGAGAAATATTTGAACAGGGTACTAATCTACCTGCACCGGGAAATGCCCAAATACAAGAATGATCTGTTGCTAAAAACGGCGCAGTTCGTTTTTATCTTACCGGCTGGAATGGTTTTCCAGCCTTACTATGAAGATGTCCATACGGCTGTGTCGACTTGTACAGGCAGAATCCGCAAGAGAGAAATGGACCTGGACTTCAAAGTATGGTCGCCTAACCAGGAACGGGATTTTAAAATTTTAAAATAGTGGGCAAGTGTGCGTTTGAACGCAAAATTAATACATTCCTGAATAAGAAATAAGGGTTATAGCTAGTTCATGATATCGCGCGCGATCCATTCCGGCACCTCAAATTTTGTTTTGTCATAGTACCATCTGATCGCCTGCTGCGAAAATTTTCGGGCTTCTCTTGCATTTGAAATGGTTTGAATGTTGTGTGCCACGATAAACAGTTCGTGAAGTTTATAATGCGTTAACTGATTTCGCCAAGACTTTAATTTGAGCAGGTTTTTATATGGCACCTCATTTTGTAAATTGGGTTTAGATTGTTCCATAAAGTCCGCCACCCAGGATGACCACTTTTCATCAAAAGACGTTTTAATAATCATCGTTTCCAGGTCTCTTTTTTGAATGGGCTTCAGGCCTGCGATGCCGTCAGCAAAATTCATTTGCTCGAAATATTCACCATTAATGAACGCTTCCAGAAAAAGGAAGGCTGATAAAATACAGTGTCGGATATATCTTTTAGGGAAAATAGGCGCATCGGTTTCTTTACGCCATTTTTCAACCTTCTCTGCCTCGGCTAAAAAATATTCCATGTCGTCCCAATATTCCGTAATTAAATTATGTGGTTTTCTAACAGGGCTCATTTTAACGAAGATAATGATATAAAGACAGGTTGAACTTAGGCTTCCTGAAAAGCCGCCATTTGCAAATAAACCTCCACCGGAAATTCGTTAACGGTCATTTTTTGGTCGTGAATTTTCACTTTTGGCTTATAAATTTCCAATAGCCTATTGTTACGCAAGTGATCATCGAGGTTGGCACAAAATTCAGCTTCTGTCTGATATAGTGCGGTTGATTTTTCCGGCTTATTAATAATTTTGTTGTTCTCGGAATAGCTTGCATAATGAACGATTTGACTTTGGGCAATATACGCCTCCAAAAGGTAGAAGTCAATTACCGGTACGTCCTCAATGATACGCCCGGTAAAAATCGGATAATTGGTAATCACTGCACGTACAATTTTTTTACTGCTGATATCACCGGTTAATGGCTTCAATTCCTCCGCATGGGCTAACAGGAAATTTGTTTTTGTGTTCACCTGCGCAGCGCCTTCACTTAGCCGGTTGTAACTGAAATGATAATCAAATGGCTCCATCGGATACCGGATGCACTTGACTTCTGCAACCAACACAATATCCTTAAGCACTAAAACCAGATCAATTTCCTCGTATGCACCCGACGGTATTCTAAACCGGCTGGCGGTGGGTATATTAAATGTAAAACCTTTCCTGCTTAGGTGCCTGCTGAGATTGGCTTTCACATGTTTTTCCAAAGTCTTTCCCCGTTTTTCCAGCTGGTAACCTGCTGACTCCAACCAGTAATCGATTAGGTAATAGGTTACAGGCGCAACCGTAGTAAGAAACGGTACCAATAAATCATCCCCCGCAGGCAGGAAGGGCCGCTGCCAAAAATTAACGCGGTCATCTGGCCGGTTGCTTAATAAATTGACAAAGTTCTCTACTTCAGCGGCTGTATAGGTTGTTCTGGCCAGCAAATAATCAACTAAATTTTTTCTTACTATTCTGAATGGAATATGCTGCACCTCGGCAATGGTATAACAATCTCCTTGTTCTACCGCCACTGAAGCCACTTTCTCAAACAAATGTTGAATCATGCTGAAAAGGCATAACACATCCCATAACCGTAGTGGGTTTAGCTTTGGCAACTCCGCATTTTCTAAAAAGCCATAAAAGGCCTGTATTGACCCGAAAAATGATAACTCATCGCCTTTTTCAGTGGAATCTGTTCCGGGGGCCAAAACATATTCAATATAACCGTTCGCGGTATAGGAAACTTCCCTGATCTGCACGTCCTCAATCTTTCTTTTACTCCATTCCTTTGGATATAAAGTACTATCCGGGTGCTTGCTAAAATATTCACTCATCTGCAGGTAGTGGGCAAGACTATCCTGTTGCGTCCTGAACCTCCCGATTTCTTCAAATACCAATTTTTCATGGTCTTTGAACCAAACTGTATATTTATTTTTACCGGTCACTTTATAAAATCCATCATTACACACCAAGGAGTCATAGGAGGTTTTAAAGCCAAAATAAACATTGGAAATCAGATCAAGTTTGTTCAAATAAAAAATGGAAAGCGAATCAGACTGGTCACTAACAGATTTCATTTTGTCTTTAAAGTATCCAACACTGCCCATCAGGGCATTCATAACATCTATCGTTGCCACCAATCCTCCGGATGTATTAATGTTTCCGATACTTGGATCTGTAGAGCTTGACCGGTGAGCGAACATCTCAGTCAATTCAAGTCCTTGCCCGGCTTGTCCCTTTCGGTACGCATTTGTAATATCAATGTAAGTGCCGTTGTGCTGAGCGACCAGGCATTCTAATACCGCCTGATAGGAAAGACCCGAATCAAGCAGATTGGTTTCGATTTGTTCTAAAATGTTTTTGAATATGGCACTGAGCAAAGTGATCACGCGGCAGGTATCAACCATCGGCATGACGTCGGCCTTCTGTTCTGGTGCCAGCCCTTCAGCCCAGGCCTTCAGCGCGTTTTGCAAGCCAATTACATTAAATGCCTGGTTGAAAGGATTAAATTTTTTGTTTGTTAAAAGTTGCTGTCGAAGGTCTGGCATTGCATAGTCAAGTTTGGATGCTGCAAGTTAGTTCAGTCGGGTTGAACGTACAATTTTAAATTCAGGAAAGCACATACAGCCCTCCTGCAACGGGTTCCTTTGACAGGATGATCCGGTACTTAGGATTGAATCCTTGCTGAAGGTCGTGCTTCGGAATATCGGCGAATTCTCTCATCGGTATCCCGCTGATTTTCCCCCTTGGCTCCATTTCATTCCAGCCGTATGTTCCATCGATGTCTTCCCGCGAATAATAGATGATGGGCAAATTGACCATTTCCGCCAACTCTTCAAAAATTTCCATGGCCGATTCGTCGGTTAATATCCTGATCATTTCCGATAGCGGAAATGCGTGCAAGGGATGCAGACTTTCAAAAGCAGGTATCTTTACCCTGGTTTTTCCTGTCGCAACAGCTTTAAAAAACTTCAGCTTTACCAATTCAGCATTACAGGCTGTCAGCCCAAATTCCCGGTATTGATATTTACCGGTTTCCTCCAATTTTTCGTAATACCCTGGATCTACAGGATAATTATAAAAAAGATAGCAGGCTTGCCCGCCTTTTCGTTTGGCATAATCAATCAACAGGTCTATTTGATAGGCATCACCAACCTTATGGCTGATATTAGGGTATTTTCCTTTTTTACTGAGAATTTTAGCCTGGAAAGCCGTCAGCAAATAACCTTTGCTGGTTTCTATAAACACTTCGAGATCATTTCCGTTCTGCTTTTCCGCTTTGGCTTCATAAATTTCCACCGGCAATTGGACCTTTTTGGCCTGGTACCAAAAATCAAATATTAAATTTTCTGTTATCGTAGTTTCACTGATACGTTGGTTTCTAACCCTGGCGAATCGCATCCGCTCCCAAATGCGGCTGCCATATTCATATAAAAAATTCAATGTGTCATTTGATCGAGGCATCATAACCGGTCATTTAGTTTCCATTTAACAGATTCATTCAAGTTGGTCGTCAGGAGGAATATCAATGCCTTTCAATAAGCCCACGCCGTTACCATACCAGCAATAACCATTACCTTCCGCATAGGCTATATCATAAATCTTCCAGGGAGATCCTGAACAAATTGAAGGATTGTCCTTTCGAAATTGGAAATCACAAGAGGTAAAAAAGGGGCAGGTTAATTCGTTGTCTCCTGGTTTAAATTTATCAAACTCTCCGCTCAACTTAAAAAATAACGTGTTAGCGTAATGAACATTGGCAATAAAAATGTTATGATTGATCGCCAATTCCGCGGAGGTTTTTGTAGTGCCATAAAAATCCCGTTTGAAAGTTGCCTTATTAGTAAAAACATACATAAAGTCACAAGGGGGAACAAGATAAAGCAGATCCTCAAACTGACCATTATAGATCATATCGACCTCAAAAGAGGGATTAATAACACGCTGCCTGGTTGCGTTGATATAGTTTTCTTTTAAGTCTGCCAGCGCTATTTTTAAAGAAGAACGCCATTTAAAAGCATCTTCAATTTCTTTTAATACTCCCTCCAATATATGTTCTCTTTCTGAATATTCCTGGCTCACATTCGCTTTAACCATCCGTATGAGGTCAGCTTCAGAACGCCCTTCTCTTAATTCGATAGCCAATCGCTCGAGCATCGAAACATACATTACGCCGCAATTCACGTATGCCAAAGAAAGGGAAGCCAACGTCAGCATTGTTTTCCTAGTGATCGATGGAACAATATGCATTGAAAAATAGCGGAGTACAGTATATTCAGTTCCATTCTCTTCATCATCATGCTTTCTGCCAATGGTTTGCGCGAAAACCCGTTCCAGTTCGTAAGCTAACCCTTCATAAAGGTAAAATTTGCCAAATTGCAAAGTTAGGATCTCATTACCATTTGCTATTCGTAATTCGGGGGTACCATGCTCTCGTTCTACTAACGTGGTTCCATAGGGGACGAAAATTGTCGATTCCACCACGTCATAATCGAGAATGTTTTTTACTTCTGTCTCCAGTGCCGCATCACCAATCAAAAGATTGATTGTTTCGGATAGCCGTAAAATCATAGTGGCATCTTCCAGTGAGATATTACTGAAATTAAAATCTGAAGTGGAAAGATCTTTATCGGCATAACGGGAAAGGATTGCCCTGATCGATACAGCATAACTTAGAAAAAATGTGCCGATATGGGTGCTTACTTCATGAAGATGATGCAGGTATTCATGTGCGATGGTTACAATGTGGTCATGCTGTAGTTTCCGGAGATCAAGATCCTCCAATTTAACAAGCTTCCGCTCGTGGGTGGCTACTTTGAAAAAGTATTGATCCATCATGTATTCTCCAAATACAGTCGATCTGAATCTCACTTGGTTTTTACGGCGTTTAGTTACCATGATCTACTATTCAGAGCCAATGATTTATTTTTCTAAATCATATGAGGGAATGGGATTTTTCATTATTTCAATGTGGGCTTAATAATTCCTTTTTCTAAATCATAATACCGTTCGCCTGCGACCGGAATATGTTTAAAAAGTGTCCCCCCGGCCATCTTATCTTGTGAACTAACCGGCATTCTCATTTCCAATCTTTTAGCCCGGAATTCGTCTTGCGTAAATTTTTCAGGCATCGCATTGTACAACTCCATTTCCTTTTCGTTCAGTAACCAGCTTTCACAGTCCCCCGGTACATACTCGAATTCTTTGTAAACAAAGTCGCTCGGATTTTGCTCATAAAAGCCATGATCAAATAATTTCGTTGCCTTTGCAAGTTCGAGAAATTCTTCCCTTGTGTATCCCTGCTTGTCGATATAATCCTGCTTAAATTCTTTTGGGGCGTTTTTATAAAACCTTGCCCATTTTTCCGGCACGCAAGCCAATAATTTCTCCTCGTATTTTGCTAATTTTTTCATTTATTTTTTCTTGAGTAAGTATCCAAACGCGGTCCTTAAAGCTAATAATTAAAAAGTATTCCTGTTAATTGTTAAATAACCTACACGGATTGATTGTACATCTCATTACCTTCCCGGACAATATTGTTTTCTACTTCTGGTCGGGCTTCCGCTACATCTTTTATTGGAAGGTGTCGCTCCATTCCCTGATGCAACCATGAAGCAACCTGAAAACTACCTCAGTTTTCGTTTCATCTCTTCCTCAAAATCGTAAACCGCGTCATCCAGTTTCATGCCCCGAAATAATTCGAGCTTATCGATATAACGGTCCAATTCTCGGGTGAGTTTCGATGCGCCTAATTTCATTTCTACTTCCGATTTGATTTGCCATAGTTTGCCAATAACGACATTCATTTTCTCCCGCTGTTTTACCATTTTTTCATAGGTTATGCCGGGAAAATTTTCTTTAATCGGCACTTTCCTGTATTTGGTGAGTTTTTGAATGCATTCAATTTTCGATACCATTTCCCCAACCATTTTGAAGCCGGTCTTATTTGCCGTTTTTAACGATGCTTCAAAATTTTCATCTCCAATATCATTGCGGTTAATGGTGATGCGCTGTTCTTTCCTGATCCTCGCCAGGTGCGGCAAAATCAGTTTTAACAAAGCATTCGTCAAAAAGCCTTTTTTCCGTGCGATTGGATCGATGTACCAATGGAGGTCCATATTCATATCGAGAACGGCTCCTATACATTTTCCTTTGGCGTTTTTTATGAAATAGAACTTGTAAGGGGACACGTCACCCAATTTATGGAAGTCAATATCATGCCATACCACACCATATTCAACATTTCCCCCTATGGAGTGTGAGGCGATATATGTCTGAGAATTTTTCCGGTTAAAGTGATCAATAATCTTTTGAATGGCTTTATCTGTCATACCTATATGTTATGCTCTCGTTCTGAATTACGCGAACAAAGCGTTGAAGATAACCAATACTAATGCGGTTAGGCCCCGCCGATCAATATTTTTGAAGCATTAATCACATACTGCCTTAATCGGATTATTGTAGTCATCACTAATCTAAGGCAATAATAGGCAGGCAAAATACACTTATAGGTACTTTATTTAATAATAATATCGGGTGACGACAAACCGGTTTTTGCTACCGTGATTTTCTGGTTTGCCGATAGCGCAACACCACCTATATTATCTTTAGCCACCACAAAATAATCACCAGCATTTAGGTTAAAAAGAGTATAGTGGCCGCTATTATCCGCTTTGCTGTTTAGGTAGGAATACTTCACAGAATCTACGCTTGCAGCTATTGTACTGGTGTAAATTCGGAACTTTAAACCGGATACTAAGCCGCCTGAATTGTCCTTGAAATTAAGCTGAACGCCATTATGGTATACCGGAAGTACATTCAATTGAACCGCTTTTCCTAATTGGGCCGCGGTTACGATAGTATCACCTTTATAGACAACCCCATCCTTCACGAAGCTTGAGAAAAGGATTGCATTATCATCTCCAATATAGGTCATCGAAAAATGCCCGCCTGAATCTGTTGTTGTCTGAAGAAGGTAGGAAGAGGTATCGGACCCGCGATTGAAATAAATGGTTTTGCCTGCAAGAGGAACCGGAAAATTCGTTTTAAAAGGGTCTTGCAGATAAACATACCCATTAATTGTTTTATCCGGATTGATGTTTGCATACTTGTTACAGGAAAAAAACAGCACCAAAAACCCTAAACAGTATAGATTTTTTATCATTTTCATTTTCCAATGTTTAATAGTTTAAATAATTCGGCTACTACTGCTACATCAGTAGATACTCCTAAGTAAACGCCGGGCCGGTATAAAGACTGACTAACTGTATTCTGGCCGTTGGCATAAAGGTTATAATTGTATTTATTCAATACGCAGCCAACGTTTAGCCCAAAGCCAGGCCATAGATCAAAACCACCGCCAAAATAGAGATTATTCAAAGGAGATCCGATCTCAAAAGCAGCATCGAAATGGGTTCTCGACCAGAACAACGAGTTACCTTCTGCATCGGAATTCAAAAAAAATCGTGTATTCCGGATATCTGTCTTTTCAATGAACACCTTAATGCCGACGAAAAAGTGAGATATTGACTCAGATGTTTGCTTTCCAGGCGAGTTTCCATCCGAACCTGGGGCTACGTTAGTGAAATTTGACGTGTTAAACGCAATACCCGCCATCGGAAAAATCCTGTATTTTTTATTTACACGGAATTTAAAAGTATCTACCGGCATGGTAGATGCGCTTTTTCCAGCAGCAGCCGCAGTTACCGTTGTAGTGGTTGCAGCACTGGTCGATGTCGTTGTAGTGACACCCGAAGGGGCCGTTCCGCCCGCATTCGATCCGGCATCGGTTTTAACCGTTTTTACAGTATAAGCAGCCGCTTTGTTCCCCGAAACCTGTGGTGCCTGTTGTTTTTCAGAATGATAAACCGGTGCTTGATCTGTCACCGGTTGTATTTCTTGCTCAACATTCGTTTGCTTAAGCAAATAATCTAAGTACACATCCAGTCCTTTTAGGTTCTTGACATCATCGCCCAAGCCCCCGATTTCCGCATCAAGCAATGCGGCAATCCCGTTTATCCTTGGATCTTGCTCGCGGCCACCATGCGTAAACTGGCTTGTATTGATCATGGATGTCGCTTCGAGAAATAGATCGCCTATAAAGGAGTTATTGGTTTTTATATCGCTATAGGATAAACTTACTTCCGATTTTTCACCCGTTGCCAGATTATGGGTGAGGATGACCAATTTTTCGTCTTCCAGGTACTCAGTCGCCTGGTCTACATTCATAATTTCATTGCCATCCGCAGCATCGTGGTGCCGCATCCAGATGACTTTCTTAACAGGTGCCTCGACCGTTACAAAAAACAGTGCCTCGTTCAGATTTGTTGTGGTTTGGGCGAAGTCGGCTTTGCTTTTTTCATTAGCCGCAGAAAGGATTTGGTAGTTTTTATAGGCCAATGTGTTTGCCGTCAGTGTTTTTCTGAAACCATCAATGTCCGAAACCCAGTGGTCGCTAACGGTTAAATTTGGGTTTTTCGTATCCATGTTTTTGATCACGTTTTCTCTCGTTTGGATCTTTAAGCGTAGACCGGGATTATCCGAGGTATCGGGTTCTTGACCGAGGCTGCTGGTAGCTACAAACTTGAAAGGGTTAAGTTGTGGGGTAGTGGTGTTTTGATACCATAACCACTCCAACAACCAATCCTGGTTATTTTTTAGTTTCGAACTAACTGCGGCATCAATTCTGCCCACCAGACCCTGGACCTTTTGACGTTCGGCTTTTATGGTTTCGAGATAAGCTTTTAACTTTTCATAGGTTCTTGCAGGCTTATTCGTCATCAGGTCATTAACCTCTGCCAGCAATTTTTTCTCCTCCTGTTTAAGCGATGCCCAAAGGGTCTGATCGCTGGGGTCCAACGGTTTAAAATCACCTTTCTTATTATAATACCAGTCCCAAACCATTTTTTTATACGCATTTTCAAGACTAAGGGTGATGGTCATGCTGTTTCCATTTGTCAACATACTTGGCTGCGTGCCCGTTGTAGTGTTCATTGGCATGGAAACCGGAGTGGCTGAACTGGGAGACAGTTTGACCGTGTAATAATTCGGATTGGGTGTTATATTTAAAGTATACTTATCGTTTGGTGCCGACGGTGCAATTGTCGGGTTTGCTGCAATCGCGATACAAGCATCCCGGACAGCCTTTAACTGGGCATCAGAAATTTCATAAAGTTTTTGTAGAAATGCCTCCTTGTTTGCATCTGCAATGATCAAATTTAAGGTTTTAACGGCCTCAGTTGCCCGGTCTTTCAGCATTTGGGCATAAGCTACCGCCGGGTCTTTGAGTCCCGACACTTGGAATCCAAGTTTTTTGGAGGCCGGAAGTATCTGCGGCAATTCTCCTGTCAGCTGACCCTTATCATTAAAATGGATGATCACATCGGCAGCGGGCAGAGTTATAGACCGACCGAGAGGATTGGCTGGCGGGGCAGGACGCCGTGTAAGAGGTGTATCTGTCATTGCCCGGGATCTTTTAGGTTCAACTTTATTTTTTAAATGCTTCGTCGCTGCTACCCCGGGCGGATTTTTTTTAACCCGCGTAAACGCCCAGGAATTACCTGACGCTGCAAGGATTATCAGAAATAGAAGCCTGAAACGGATTTGTGTGATCATGATATTTTTGTGATAAAGGGTCTGCGAATTAAGCTAATATTTGTTGCGGTCCGTAATCAAACAATACTTCGTCGGGGCCAATCATTTTGGCATGTTGTCCGTAATTGCTAATCAAATCGCGCGGCTGCCAATTTGGATGGACAGGGCCGCCTGCCGTCCTAAGATTAGTCACTTCCATCACCGTACCCGCCGATGGATAGCCGCCACGGCTGGCCACGCTATAAGATTCGAGAACCATACAGCAGGTTGGCAGAAACGGAACGGGGATACTTTTTAAGTAAGTATTAGGGATGTTTAAAAACTTCATTTCATAATAAAACAGGTTTCCAACTCTGCCCACTATAATTTCCGCAGTTATTATAGCACCCGGATTGACAACCTGTAATGGCGTACATTTTGTATCATTCCCGCCGGTTTCATGACAACAACTGACCATCCACCGATACTCGCCATTCCCAGGAAATCGTCCCCATTTGAGCATACATTGCATGAGTATATCGCGATTGTTGATACCCATAAAAAGAAAAATTTGCTGGCCGGTCAAATCAGCGGGTATTTGCGGTACGCTCCACGTCACGCGAAAAACTTCAATCGGTTGAGCCGGAATTTGGTTAAAGGCTGCTTTAAGAATCCAGCCACCCGGTAATAAATCGGCATCTTCAGGAAGGACGTCAGCTTCAACAGCCAATTCCAATTCGCCCTTTGAAAGCAGTTTGGCGTTGGACTTTTTGACTTTAAAGAATTTTTTGTAATAAGGGTCGGTTTGGGTTTTCATAACAGCTGAATTAAATTAAGTTCAGGAACCAATTCTTCTCACCATCAACACCCTATAAAATTAATAAAAAAAATAATATTACCCTAATAATCAAATATTTAAATACATGATTCCAGGGTAGAGGTTTTTTTTTGAGTTTTTATCAATTAAGACCCACGTCAAGTCCAACCATCTTTAAACGTTAAATAAATTTACTATTGGTTTTTAGAAAAAATCAATTTACTTTTGGATGTGCTTGTTGGTAAGCCTGCTCGTCTGTGCAAAGATCTCATCATCCAACATTTAGATAATATAAACTTATACCAAGCTAATTATCGAACCACAGATTACGGACGCAAATTTTTAGATAATCGGCTTGGTTAACATAAGGATATATTATGAACCACATCGATTTTTTCAAGCTTCAAGCAAAAAATCTCTACCGAGATTACAAAACCCAAAAAACTGTTTTAAATGAGGACGGCGAATCATATTCGGAATATGACCCCAAATTCTTTGACATCGACGCCATTTTCGAGGACTACGAAATCGACCTGCAAGGTTTCAGTCTGATGAGCGCGCAACACCTCGTAGCAAAAATGCTTCGATTTAATAAATGGTCGGATTTAATAAACGCCACTAAGCCTGAATTAGAATTATCAAGGCTTCGATTCATCAATCAAAATAAAATTCCTTTAGTGGAATGGGATATTCAAGTAGCGGGTGTCGAGCGCGAACATGATATGGTTTTCGATCCTGATGATGAATTGGATTACTACAAACATTGCCTTAGTCATTACGATGAATCTGTCATATTTTATCCCACTTATCTTTTAGAAAAAAGTTTAGAGGAAATGACTGATAGTGAAAGTGACGAACCTCCGACAGTCTGTGACCCTGAAACAAGTGTGAAAATCACATCACTACCGTTAAGTGATGATGATCGAGCCGAATTTATCGAGGTGGCGAACGGTGTCTTTGATTACGTCATAGAGCGTATGGAGCCACTCAATCCAGAGCCAACCCGCAAACTTTGGGATGCCGAAGATTTCTTGGATAATCTTTTGAATGAGGAAATGCTCCCCATTGATCGTGAGCAACTAGGGACAATGTTCGAACATTTTTTGATTGCGCACGTCGCAAATTTGGCTGCGCAAGCAGATGAAATGATTACCAAGATGAATTAGCATAAGCAATTCCGTGTCTTTTCTGATAAGAAAGAGATTAAAAGCCCCTAACATCATACTGATAGTGAGGGGCTTTTTTTATTTAAAGTTCCATTGCCGATAGTAATGTGCATACCGATCAGCGGGGAACCTGAATACTTATAGGTCTATCTTTAATTGCTGTTCGTCGGTTACGATAATTTCAGGTTTTCCCTTGTAGTCGATTACCTTTCCCGTTACAGTGATTACTTTACCTTCCAGATCTTTGAATTTATCCTTAGCATCCTCTCTTAATACCGGGGACAGCAACTGATCAAGATAGGCCGCGCCAAGATTAACCAGGGGCATTTCACCCATTGTTTTCGTACTGTAGGCCGCCAAGCAAGGCCTTAATCGAGTTTTTTAGCTACCGGGCTAAGATGAGCCTCCGCAATCGGGGCCACTGTCTTATTGCCTACACTTCCCCACGAAATCAATATCAATGTAACAGATACCATCAAAATGGTCAATACATTTTTCTTCGTGGCCCAAAGATAAAGAGCCAAAGGTTAACATACTATTAACATCCTATCGCAGGTTCAAACGCTGAGATCTTGCCGATTCAGTTTCTCATTAATTTCCCCTACAAACAATTTCAAAATAATGGCATCCCCTTCGGGCCGGGCTTTCCGCTATATCTTCTACGAAGGATGCCGCTGCAATCCCTGATGCGAAAAGTGAATGGTGTTTTCTTTTTTGCAAGTTCCCAGGAGTTCATTTTATCAGCCTTTGCTTTCTCTTTTTATAATAGTTTGAGATTTCTTATCGCTACGCTCCATTGGCATTTTTTTATTTAATCAATGAATATTTTTAGGCGAAACGGGTAAAAAGCGCAGCTAAAATCAAGACCGGAGTTGTCGTGTGGTTTGCAAAAGACTACGGCATAAACGGTTTCCTCCCCAGAGGGTCCCCTCCAATTATTCCGTTTCCTTTTGCCCCCTGCCGGTCTTTACGATTTGCTTTCTTTTTTCCCTTTTTCTTTTAAAAATAATCAATCAGGGCAGACGGGCGAAAGGAAAAGCAAACAACAAATTATTCATTTAAAACAAAAAATGTTATGCTATTCACAGGAAGATTAACCGCAAACGCAGAGCTTAAAGCGGTAAAAGGGGACAAAACGGTAATCAACTTTACCGTAGCCATTAACCAAAAATGGAAAAACAAAGCGGGCGAAAAACAGGAAAAGACCGCATTCGTAGACTGCGCCTACTGGCGCAATTCAGGCGTTGCCGAATACCTGACCAAAGGCGCAGTAGTTGAAATTTCGGGATAGATGGAGGCGCAAGCCTATCAAAGCAAAAAAGACGGCCTAAAAGGGAGATTGGTTTGCACCTGCGATACCATCAAGCTGTTTTCGCTTGTCGCCAAAGCTGAAACAAAAGCCGAACCTGCAACCGCACCCTATACCACAGGCGCAGGGGCTGACGATGATTTGCCTTTCTAATCCACTAACCGACACGATTTAAAAACCATTCAAAATTTAAACATCATGGCACATAATATCAATTTCAACGAGCAAACAGGACAGCACAGTTTTTTCAGCGTAAAGGAAAAGGCATGGCACGGGTTAGGCCAGATAGTCGAAGAATACCCCACCAGTAAAGAAGCATTGCAGTTCGCAGGGCTTGATTTCAATGTAGTTAAAATGCCGAATATCCACCGCCTGCAGGATGGCACAGAAACCATATCCAAAAATTCATTTTTTACATACCGTACCGATAACGGCGCAATATTAGGCGATAAAGTAGGCACAGATTACAGCATCGTTCAGAACCGGGATGCATTCAGTTTCTTTGACGCTATCGTTGGCGGGGACGGAATGCAGTACGAAACCGCAGGGGCTTTAGGCAACGGCGAAAAGATTTTTATCACCGCCAAACTGCCTGGCTATATCAAAGTAGGTAACGATGATTATATCGAAAAATACCTTTTCCTGACCACCTCGCACGATGGCTCAGGCAGTATCACCGCAGCTTTTACCCCGATAAGAATTGTCTGCCAGAATACGCTAAGTGCTGCATTGCGTAACAGCTCCAATACGATCAAGATACGCCACACCGCCAGTGCGGAGGAACGGCTGAAAGTTGCACATAAGGTCATGGGCATATCAAACAGTATGGCCGATGAACTGGACGGCATCTTTAACCAATGGGCAAAGGTGCGCATCACGGATAAGGATGTAATGAAGCTGATACAACAGGCAATGGCGCCAAGCAGAGAAGTAATCAAAAGCCTGCAAACTGGCGAGGAATTATCCACCGTGTTCAAGAACATCTGCGATAACGCATTTATATACGCAATGGCAAGCCCCACCCAACAGACCGAAACCACCAAAGGCACTTTGTTCGGCGCATACAATGCCATCACAGGGTACTTCCAAAATGTCAAGGAATACAAGGACGATGAAGCCAAAGTAAAATCAATCATCGGCGGTACGGGACAGCTACGCACACAAGCCGCATTTGATTTATGCCTCGGCTATGCCAAGAACGGCGCAGAAGTATTAGCACTTAATTAATCATCCAAAGGGGGAGCAATCCCCCTCATTTAAAACAAAAAATGATGACACGTTCAAATCTTTATATCACCCTGTCCAATGGCGAAGCGGTTATCTGCGTTTCCGACAGCAGTAGTTCACCCGAGCAAGGCTACATCGTAGAAATCCTATTGCTCCCGCTTTTATCCCTTAACGATGCAGAAGCGGAACGGGCTTTATTAGTAGAGCATTGCGCTCTGGATGAACTGCGCACCAATGCGACCTACCGCTATGAAATCAATCTCCAAACCAAAGCAGTAGCGTTTTTTGACGAGATATATTTCTACAAGACAGACATTTTCCGCAAAGGCGAAAATCTCACCCGCAGGTACACCGCCTACTTATCAGCGATAGCCAATAAAACCCTTTGAAGCCATGAAACAGATAACATTAAAACTGTACAATTTCAACGAACTGGATAAGGAAGCCAAAAGTAAAGCCCTGACAACCTACCGTGATTTGAATGTGAATTTTGATTGGTGGGACGATGAATTTGAGGACTTTATAGAACTGTGTTCTTACATGGGCATAACGGTTCTGAAAGACAAAATTTACTTCCGTGGATTCTATTCGCAGGGTGATGGTAGCTGTTTTACGGCTAAAGTGGATATACTCAAATTGATTACTGCCGTAGCCAATCAATCATGGAAAGATTTTGCCCCGATGCAGGAATTTCCCTTTATCGCAACCGACACCGACCAAAGGGTATTACAGCTACTGGAAAAAGGCATTTTACCGAATGAACCGCAAATCATAGGCAGGCACAGACAATACGGTGTGGTAGTAGATTTAGGGGTATATGTCATTAATGAAAACAGACAGCATGATCATGTATTTGAGCAACTCGACAAACTCGAAGAGTGGCTACGCAAGATAGCCGAGGGGCTGAACCGCTACCTGTACAACACCCTTGAAAAACAATACGAATTTCTATCAAGTGAAACCGCCATCAAAGAGAGCATTTTAAATAATGAATACCTCTTTACCGCCGATGGCAGGTCTGCAAATCATCTGGAGCAATTAACAAAACGTAAAACCAACTAACATTCAACATCATGACAACTAATTTTTTTCAAAATATCATCGCCTTAAATGTTCCCGGTCATTGGAATCTCAGTATTACCACCGATGAACAAGGCAAGGTTAAAATCATCGGCATGTATAACATTCCTAAGAACGGAACGCAGGCATCCAAAGTTGTACCGCCCTTTGTGATGGGTGGTACAGCCGAAGAAATGGACAACCAATTTTTTGATACCATCGCAAAGCCTGTACAGGAAACCGCAGGGTTTTTCAATAATATGGAAGATTACCGCAAGGGCTTGGAAAAGGCAAAAGCCGTTGCCAGTGCAAAAGCAGCTACTACCACAGCTAAACCCACAACGGCAATCGCTACCAAAACGCCCGACCAAGAAATGCCCGACCCAAAAGCCGAGAAGAAAAAGGCCTATGATACCGCCCTCAAAACCATCAATGATATGCAGGCAGATTGCAAATACGAGGAAGCCATAGCCCTGATACCTGCATTAGAAGAATATCCCGACAAGGAAAAGGAATTGAAAAACCTGCGGGGCGACCTCAACCGCAAAAAAGAACAAATGGCACAATTCAGATTATTATAACCTTAAACGATACGACCATGTACAGCGAATTATTACCGAGGGTATTTATCCATAAGGAAAACGGGCAGGAAATCAGGCTGACCGACCCCGACAGCAACCTCAGTCCCGAAGAAGTATGCGACAGCTATTCTGCGCTTTACGCCATACTGGCTACTGCCAAAATTGTCGGGCCGGAATTTAAGAACGACACCGCAGAATACCAGTTTGTAACCACATTAGGCACAAAAGGATAGTATGAAAACATTAACACAGGCAGGCTTTATCAGCCTGCCTAAATCAAAAAGACAATGCAAACTCTATCAGCAATTAGGAACATTCGCCCAAAGCCTCAATCAACTACCCGATGCGCAGGCCGTACTAAAGGACAGAGCCAAATCAGCCCCGGTACACCAAGTACCGATGGTTTTTTAAACCACACCTTTATACCTGTATGCGAACCCGCCAAGCGATTGCCGGAGCAATCGGAAACCGAAATTGGATTTTTTAGGTCGGCAAGCCATTTAGCCAAACTGCATAATCTGACATTATCAGATGTGAGCGGGTACGCCTATCCCTATAACATCTTGCTTGCACATCGTGAAATACGAACCAAACTAAACAGGCAACCCTACGAAACGGAACTGCTGATTACCAAAACGGGCAATGATAAACAGGTGGCATTAGCTACCGAACAGGTTTACGAAGTAGGTAACCAACTCTATTATATCCCCGTCATTCCTCTTTACCGCTTTTTGCGGAAGAAAGAGAACAGGCGTTGCGGTGCATTATTGCTTGCCGTAATGAGTTATCTCTACCGGGAAGCGGGAGTACCCTATTACCGTGATGAGGGCTGGTTTATGTACGATGAATATGATATGAATAAAGAGTGCTTTTTAGAATGCCTCCGTGAAAATCCGGACGACTACGAGGAAGATATTT
This sequence comes from Mucilaginibacter psychrotolerans, assembly GCF_004519315.1. GTDB lineage: Bacteria > Bacteroidota > Bacteroidia > Sphingobacteriales > Sphingobacteriaceae > Mucilaginibacter > Mucilaginibacter psychrotolerans. The sequence goes on along the minus strand of NZ_SOZE01000029.1, from coordinate 10,487 downwards.
CCGACATCCTGAGAAACGATGTATGCGGGGACATCATGCAACGCAAGCTGTTTAACCCTTATCATCTAAAGCATTTAGATGATAACATAGCAAGATTTAAACCTGCTAATCCCTTTCAGGAGGAATGCCACCTAATCGCCCAAGATACTTTACAGCTATTCCGTGATTTTTCCAAAAATTCCATTTTTCAAAATATCGCACCGCCTGATGAAGATGATGATAACGACGATATACCCACACCCGAAACCTACATCGCTTTTATCGGCGATGGTAAGGGATGGGTTTATGAAAACATTGAGCGTTCGGTAAATGACTATTTGGGCAACTATTCCCAAATGGCGTTACCATCCCGCACACAGGTATTTGACGGTACGGATAACGAAGTAAAGAACCTTGAATTTGAATACCGCCTTTTTGAAATAATTGAAAACCTCTGCAATATTTTATTTGACCTGCCATGAGAACGAACATCACCCAACAATTCGGGCATCTATACGAGCCTGTAAAAGCCCTGCTGATTTACAGCAATAACGAAAAGAAAAATATCTACGTGGAAGCCTATGATATGGACAGGAACGGCAAGCCCATTAATGCGCATCCCTTAACCGTTCAGGAAAGCATATCATTAGCTAAAGCACTTGACACCTCGGAAGATTTACAGACAGGGTTTTTAGACCCCGTTGGTCTGATGCCACAAAATATATTGTACATCAACAGGGGGCGGAACGCCTATGCTGTTTGGCACACCCCCGCCAAAAAAGTACGGTTGCTGTTTAAAGAGGGCTTGGACATACCCAACGGGGAAGCCTATATACCGCCTATGATTTGGAAAGCGACCCGAAACACGCTTGCGGTTTATGCGCTGAACACGGATGAGGCTGTAAACTTAGCCACCCCGCTTTGCAAAGCCCCCTACTTTAATATTTATCCCGATGGCAAGGTCTGCCTCGGTACGGTAACCATACAAATCCCTAAAGATTGCGGACTGGAAGAATTTATGCGCCAATGGGAAATCTACTTTTTTAACAGCTTTTTCAGCCATACACTCGGCGGTGAAAGCCCCGTGAAAGGCAACATCGTACAACTTTGGAAGAAGCTGATTAATACCGATATACCGTTTCCAACCGACAAATTAACCCCTATCAAATTAACCCTTAAAAATCTCATCAAATGAAAAATTTACCCGATATACATTTTACTGCTAATTGCCTGATTGACCCGACCAACCCCATAACCGTTAACCTGATCGGTGCAGGAGGTACAGGCCACAGGATATTGACTGAACTCGTCAGGATACACATTTCTTTACAGGCTTTCGGTCGCCCCGGTCTGCAGGTGAACGTATTTGACGATGATATAATCACGGAAGCCAACAGGGGACGGCAAATGTTCGCCCCCTCCGAAATCGGTCATTTCAAGTCGGTTATTTTGGTAAACCGAATTAACCGTAGTAGCGGTACGAACTGGAAAGCCGTACCCGAAAAATTCGGCACCAAGACGCTACACCTGCTGCCCTCGTTAGGCAAGGCTAATATTTACATCACTTGCGTAGATACAGTGAGCGCACGTTTTGACATTGCCACTGCTTTGCGAAAAATCACCAATCAAAGCCGCAACGACCGTGCGCAACCTTTTTACTGGATGGATTTAGGCAACAGCCGTTATACAGGGCAGTTGCTGTTAGCCACATTAACCGAAATTAAACAGCCTGACTCGGAGCGTTTCCGCACGGTAGCCAACCTGCCAAAAATAACGGATGAGTTTAAACAGCTTTTGGAAGAAGTGGACGACCACGATGAGCCAAGCTGTTCACAGGCCGAGGCGTTGAAAAAGCAGGATTTGTTTGTCAACACCGCTTTGGCGGTGAACGGTGCAGAGTTACTGTGGCAACTGCTATCGGATGGCATGATAGAATACCGTGGCATATTCCTGAACATCAAGAAATTCAAGACAACCCCTTTAAAAGTTGCCTAAAAACTCCGCTTATGAAAATCATTGATTTAAAAGGTAAGGAAATTACCGTAACCGATTTGGAACTGGCGATTATGAAAGCTGACGATTACCGCCATACTGACCCCTCATTCAAAAAAATGGATGAGGGCTTACAGGCCTATTGGGATGATGTTTACCAAAAATTACTCAGGCTGAAAGATATATAAATCGCGCGCCGTTCTGCCACTTGCTCCTTTTATCCGCAACAGGCAGTCCGGCGTGTTGGGTCGCCTGACTTTCCATAAAGCAAAGCGGGACTTCGCCCACGATTGCTTTACCGAAACACAGGCATATTTCAAATATTACTGCTATGGTTAAAATAAAAGAAGGTTATGTGATGACCGCCAGTGAAAAGGCTGAATATGACCGCATGAACGCGTTGCCCCGTAAAACTTCCGGGAGGGTGGATTATTACTTTAAACCCCAAACCAAATACCCGCCACGCATTTACGTGTTTATGGATGCGGAGTTATGGCGTGACAGAAACCGCAGGCCGATGGGTTTACATACGGCGTTCCCCTTTCTTTCCCGCCCGATGAACCAGGAAGAAATTGAATACCACCATTTCAACTGGCGGTTGTGCTATCACCAATATGAGGATTGGGATAAGCTGCTTTATGCAGAACAGCAGGAGGCCGATGAATTGGATAAGGAGAACCCCGGCACGGGTACAACGTTCCTGAACAAGTTATTGGGTTTTCGCCAGCGTTATTCGCTCGGCTCTGCTTGTTTCTCTCAGTCCGCACCGAAGCCTGAACTGTGCGAAAGTGCTGAAAGTAAATATTTCAGGGAACTGTCTTTATTGGCAAAGTCAATGACTGCAAAAGAAATTGTCGGGCTGATGGAGGCCGAGCAAAAGGGATTGAACCGTCCGGTTATTCTTTTATTATTGCGCCAGTATCTAAAAAACAAATCGCTAAGCGAGGATAAAAAAGTTTGGCCCGATAAAGCCTATATCCAGCGCAAGGTTGAGCAATCGCAAATGCGAACCCGAAGGAATTTCGTAAGGCGCACCTATCATAAAAACCCATTGTTCGCGATGCAGGAAATACAACTGCGTTATCCTGATTATAACGAGGCAATGCTGCTAAATGATCTGGCGGTCAAATCCCGTACGGAGAAGCGAAAAAAACATAAACCCATCACCGACCTGCGCCGTTGCCAGTTGGAAAAGCTGTCTGCACGACTACGCTCTGGCGCACTCGATGAACAGGAATACCACCAGACCTGCTGCAAAATGGTTATGCTGCAAAATGCGCACGACCATCGTTTACCCATCCCTTTAACCGTAACGCTGAACAAGCAAACGCTCGTTTATTCGTTCGGCTGGCGTATCCGTGAAAATGAGGTGAAATCTTTTGTCGGGTTAGCCAACAGCAAAGGAATGACCCATGAGGAACTTGGAAAAAAGTACCAGGAGATGGTTAGCTCAAATTACAGCTATTAGGTAAAATGCCGGGTGGCCCCGGCAGAGCCGGGGCCCAGCGCCGCAGGTTTATTTCCCGTTAGGGACGTTTTAAACCTGCGGCGCTCTTGTTTATGACAGGTTTTTAAAAGAGATTATGAATCCTGTATTTTGGAATACACGATATGGTCGTGGTCAAATCCGGGCAGATGATCGCTTAGTGCTCTATTGAGCAGGTTCAGAAACCAGGGAGTTGAAAATGGAGAAACATAGATCAGGTCGATCAGCTCTTTTACATCCACCTTTACTTCGGCACCGACGGTCCATTTTGCGTGCCTTCTATCAGCATCCGGCACAAACTGGTGAAGTACGATAGCCCTGTATTCATTTTCATAAATATAAGGCTGCCTTTTGTTTGTCGAGATCGTAAACTGATTCACGTCATTTTTGGGTACGGCCCCGTATTTTACACGGCCGGAGTAAAATTCAAAGTCTTTATTGTTGTCCAATTGTTCTTTTAATTTCCCAACCGTGGATCTGATGGCAACACCCTCGGTATAACCGCGCAGGTATATTTTCCACATAGCGTAATTCTCATCTTCTGCAATATTCCATGAATTGGATAAAGTCCAGGCCTTATATAGTTTGATATTTTCTGCCTCGTTATTAGTCCAGGTTTTGGCCTCCTCATCCGAAGCGTATGGGTCGATATTTTTCCGAAACTCGAAATATTCATTAACCGTTTCATCAAATAGCTGGCCTTCGAGGACGTCAGTATATTTATCCAGGCGTTTAAAAAACAATGATTGATTGACGAGCAAAGAATAGAAGGATACGAAATCCATATACCTGAATATGGTCGTGCTGGCATCTTCTACCGGCAAACTTGAATGGTCCTTATGCATACATTATAGATTTATACTAATTTGATTCAGCGCGGTTTCTTACCACTAAAGCTAAACATTTATGGACGATAAGAAAATTCATTTAACCGGCAGGGTCGACCAGATCGTCCGGGATTATTTTATAGAGGGCGCTAATACCAAAATCAAGGCATTATTTTATCTTTTCGAAACGTTTTGTTTCTTCATTTAATGTCCAATATTCTGGCTGACAAACCGCGCAACCGCTTTTATCACCTGGCCTATTTACAATTAATAATCTACTCCAGCTCTTATATTCAAACTGACGAGCAGCCGTAGGCCCATCGTACACGATCCCAGTTTGCAGATCGACTATAGCACCGTGTTGACAATCAGAGCCGCATCCCCAATAAACGAAACAATAATGACCAGCGAAATTTTGGCCTCCCTTGCCATGGTATTTTCTGATATATGGATCGTCATAATATGAATTAGAAATTGCTGTCTTATATCTTTCTGCCAATGCATTGCCTTTGATTTTAAGTCTGGCGGGCCTTGATGTAAATAATTTCGTTTTATAATCTGTAAATAAAGGAGTTTGAGCGAAAGATTCTTTTACTACGCTAATAATAAACAGTATAGTAATTATTAGGAAATAAGGCCTCATATTGGAAACATTTATATTACTCTAATATACAGATAGGCTTTGATCAGATATATTTTTCGACATAATCTTTCATCAGCAGCTGCATCTTCAAATTGTGTGCGTTGCAAAGTTCATCGTTCCATTCATCGCTGACATAGATAATGTCCAGTTTTAGCGAGTCCAGGCGGTTATCCTTTTTATTATTTAAGAACTGGCGCTGTTTCACATTATACTCATTATGCCCGTATTCCGAGTTGATATTCCGGGTAACTAAGGCTAAATTTCCGAAAGTATTCAGGCAGGCCTTGCTTACAGTATTGAAATCCTGGCGTTTTTGGGTTTGAGGTGAAACATGCTCGATTGAATTTTTCGAGGTCATCCTGAAGTTTCGCCAGTCAGGGTGATGTTGTCGTTCCATAAACCATAATACGTACTCCAACTTATAGAACCAGTAATGCCAGAAACCTGTACCGTCAGACTTTTTGAGATCTTCCAGATTAATAGTCTCCGGGGCAACCTTGACTTCTTTGCCGAGGTATTTCCAGCTCCTATTCATTAATTCGTCAGGGTCTTTGGTACAAAACATAGCATTATCCAGCTTTTGCAAGTAGATCAGCAGTTCGTCCCTGTTTTCAGTGGATAGCATTTTATAAAGAAATGGGGTCAGCCAGTGCAATGTTGTTTTTTGCTGCGAATGATAAAGCATACTTTGCAGCAAGGTAAACGCATCACTGCCGGAAGGTTTCTCCCTGCGAAAGTAAAAGGTTTGGCTATAGGCCTTTTTTCTTTGCTTTTGCAAGGGTTTGATCAGGTGTGTTTCCGTATTCGGCGATGTGGTTACCCATTTGATCACATGCTTATCAAAGCGTACCCTGATCTCAAAAAGCAGTTCAATAAAAGCGAGCGCTTCTTTTTCGGTAAGGTCTTTTAAAAACCCGGCGAAGCTAACCAACAAGTCTTTTTCTATAATTTGGGGAATATCCTTTTTGCCCGATCTGAACAGATCGATTCGGAGCGTGTGCTGCAATAATTGCGGAAAGGTCAGGATACTCCTTACACTTTCATATTCATCGTCTTTGGTTTCCGGATGTTCCTCTAATTCCCTCGGTGTTTTAAACTCGTTATTTTTGGGAGGCCTGGATTCGATGATCGCAGATAACGTCATTGGGGAAGCAACTGTATCCTTACCATCCATTATTTTAAGGAGCCCGGTAAAGTCAAATTTGCCATTATGTAGCGTATAAAATTCAACAACGCTTCGGCCGGCTTCATAATATAGGTTCCTTTCGATATAGTCGGTCATATCGGCGCAGGCGTTCCAGATCTTGCCGTACCGAATCCTTACCTTTTTATCGCTTGTGATTTTCGAAAGGATAAATGACTTTAAGATCTCATGGTGCTGTAATTGTAATCCACGGTTATTAATGACCTCGAATAACTTATTCAGGTTCGTTTTCACCGGCACCGTGCTGATGATTACTTTGACCTGGTACCTAATATAGTTTCTGAATTTTTCGAGCCGTTCGGGCTGATCTTTAAATTCTGTGGCGACAAAGCCCCTGATCAGGTTTTTTGCATTGATGATCTTAGTCAGGCTACCGGCTTCCAGTTGCCCGTTTAGTTTTCCTTTAAATTCTTTGTTTTTTCGGATCGCATCAAAATATCGGGTAACATCTTGCCTGATGGAAAAGGTCAGACGGGATTTTTCCTCAACCTCTAAAAACCCGGATAATTCCAGTCCGAGCGTAAGGCAGAGCAGCCATAGGGTTGTAAATCGTTGCTGTCCGTCGATCAGGTCAAAGTGCGGGAGCGTATCAGATGTTCGCACGATCAGCACACCGCCTAAATAAAATAAAGGCCTTTCGGTAAAACAGGCGTGCTGGATATCTTCCAGTAATGTTGTTACCTGGTCATTGGTCCAGACGTATAAGCGCTGGTACCTTGGAATATTATAGATGGTGTCCGTTGCTATAATATCGTTTATCGAGAAGATCCCTGATGCGACACTATTACTCATCTAACCATTGTTTACGGTATTTAAAATCCTTTTTTGTTTTTTCAAAATAATTGAATACCCGCTCCCTGTACCTGGTTTGTACACCCTCCTTTGGCAATTCCTGTTCCTTTTTATAAATGCGCTTGTAAATATCTTCAAGTTTTGGCAATTCCTTCAAAAACCGGGTGACTTCTTCCGGTGCATACGCATAGGCTATGATGTCCAGCAAATTGTAATCAGGTTCTGTAAAGCATTTTTGCGCGGATTCCTTTTTGACCAGGGATTTGCCGATCCTGATGCTGCCCAATAAATAATCGAGATGATAAGCGAATTTCAATAACTGGTTTTCCTCAAATACGTCATAGTACATGATGATAGCCAGCTTGAAAAGATGCCTCAAATAAACGGACATGTCATCGTCATAAACTTCATTGTAAAAACGAAGGACTTCTGCGAGTTCCCCTGATTTTGATTCCTTGCTTCCAAAGATGCGCTCGTGGATGGCCGCGTATTTTTCAGTGTAATGAAAGAAGTTGAGGCCTTTGTAAACCGGCTGCCTGAGATTGAATGGGAATTGCGCTGGTTCCGTTTTCCTTTCCCCGTTTAAGGCGGTAGTAAATTGGCCATCTTCATTATAGGTTCGGTATGTTGCCTGCCGGTTCTGGTTATTTGAAAAGAGCGGGTAGGTCATGTCCTGATCCGGCTTGATGGTATTCTTTTGAAACACATCCAATACGGCATCCTTATTTTCAAATGGTGTGTTTTTGCTTTTCCATGCCCTGGCCCTGAAAAGCACTTTATTAAAAAGAAAGTTCAGAAAATCACCATCTTCCCACTTTACTGCTGCGCTTTCCCATTTGACCGCATTGGCCTCCTGTAATTTTGCGGAGCTGATCTCTCGCAAATGATAAGCCTTTAAAAAATCAGTCGCGCCTAATGAAACCCCACGATTGTTTTGGGTATCAAAAAATGCAAAGGAATCATCCTGCGAATAAGTGATCACTTGCGTAAATTCAAGCTGGTTTAAAAAGTTCTTCGTAGCCAGGCGCTTTAGCAGAGGTTCTTCGCTTTTCGCGTACTCCGTAGTTTCCCGGATCGCCGCAAATGACATATGCGAATTATAAACGATGTTCTCGTTTTCTGCAACTGATTTATGGATAATGTTTTTTAAGATCAGCAGCGTGGTAATGCGTTGCTGTCCGTCGATGATCTCGAATTTTTTATTTTTTTGATCGTAATAAAAAAGCACTGAACCCATGTAATAGGGTGATTGCGGATCACTGTCGAGGAAATACTCTTTCAGATCGCTTAATAATTCAGCGGTTTTTGATTTACCCCATTCATAAGGGCGCTGGTATTCCGGGATGATGACCGACTTTTTGCCATTGAACAGCTGATTAAAAGAAACAACATCAACTCTAATCTCTTTGGCGTTAACAGGCATCTATAGGTTGGTTTATAATTAAGCTTCGGTAAATTAGGATAAGTTGATGAATTTACATTTTTACTGCTTTATCTCCAATAATATGTTTTTTTAAATAGGAGAATGCTGTTATAAAGGATAATTGGGGTACCGCATTAAAAAATATTCTATGATTAGTAATTGTATTTGTACATTTGAATATAATTGTATTTGTACATCGGTATATAATTGTTATTGATCGGATGTAAACGTAAATTCCTGCGAAACGCGACTAATTACTACAGCTCCTTAAATCATTGAGAAATGGCAACTCCAAGAGAGAAATTAGCGGAGGCATTACACAGCCTTAAAAAATTACAGGATACCGGTGAGGTTGCATTGCACACCAGTGAATTGCCAAACGAACATCGGAAGTTATTGGTCAAACAGGGTTTTTTAAAGGAGATTTCCAAAGGCTGGTACATTCCTGCCGACCCTCAGCAAAATCCTGGTGATAGTACGGCCTGGTATAGTTCATACTGGGAATTTTTTGCCAAGTTTTTAGAAAACAGGTATGGAAGCGATTGGAGTATCTCTCCCGAACAATCCTTGTTAATTCACGCGGGTAATTGGTCTGTGCCAACTCAACTCATTGTCCGTTCCGCGAAAGCGAATAATACGCCGATGCAATTGCCGCATCACAGTTCACTATTTAATTTAAAGGCTGAATTTCCGGAGGATACCACGACCGTAATTAATGGGATCAGAATGTACCTGCCACAGGCTGCATTGGTTTACAGCTCACCCGCAATTTTTGTGAGCAACCCGATAGATGCACGGACGGCATTATCCATGATCAGAGATGCATCCGAATTACTGCCTTTGTTGCTGGACAACGGACATACCCGGATAGCAGGACGTTTAGCAGGAGCATTCCGGAACATTGGCCGTGAGCAGATTGGTAAAGACATCATAGATGCGATGAAATCCGCAGGATTTGATACTCGTGAGAGCGACCCTTTCAGTTATCAGTTGGACGTTGAACTTTCATCCCGTGAACGCTCACCGCAAGTAAACAGGATCAAATTGATTTGGAAAGAAATGCGGGAGTTGGTCATTGCAAATTTCCCAAAGGCCCCCGGTTTACCAAAAGAGGTCGCAGCTTATATTAAAAAAGTTGATGATATCTATGTCACTGATGCTTATCATTCCCTTTCGATAGAACGATACCGGGTAACTCCTGAACTGATAGAACGGGTGCGCAGCGGGGAGTGGGATAAAGATGAGAATAAGGAGGATAAACAACAGAAGGACGCTATGGCCGCGAGAGGGTACTGGCAGGCATTTCAGGAAGTCAAAACGACGATACATGCCATACTGAATGGTTCAAACCCCGGCAAACAGCTTTATAAAGATCATAGTAAATGGTACCGGGAGCTATTTGATCCGAGCGTTGCCGCAGGTATATTAAGAGCATCCGATTTGGCGGGCTATCGTAATAACCAGGTATATATAGGTGGTTCGAAACATGTGCCGCTAAGTGTTGACGCGATGCGTGACGTTATGCCAATATTTTTTGAATTGCTTGAGCAGGAACCTGAAGCTTCAGTCAGGGCAGTTTTAGGACATTTTATATTTGTGTTTATTCATCCATATATGGATGGTAATGGAAGGATAGGCAGGTTTTTAATGAATGCCATGCTGGCTTCAGGGGGGTATCCCTGGACGGTTATTCCTGTAGAGAAACGAACTCTTTATATGGAAGCTTTAGAAAAAGCAAGCGCAGAACAGGATATTAAACCTTTCGTAACATTCCTTGCGCACCTCGTTGAACTTGGTATGCAAGGTCATCCGGAGGCACATATTTAGCCCTGCCTGCACTTGTCATTTTTCATTATAAAGGGGAAAATAAAACCTTTTTAAAATGGGTAAAAACATCATTCCGGAATTAACTTTAACGAAAATCCGGGAATTTTTTTAGCCGGTCGCATCAAAGATAATTTCGGCCATTTATGCCCTCATAGGTACTAAATACCCTCTGCGATTATGGCGCTTCGCGCCATAATCGTATTGGCTGCCATAAAGTTTTTATGTTTTTGGCTGTTTTCCGTTTTGCACTTTTGAGGTGCTATAAAGAACGTTAGGTAGGGTAAAGATAAGCGTTAGTTTTTCATTTGCAAGGC
>NZ_SOZE01000028.1 GCF_004519315.1 Mucilaginibacter psychrotolerans | reverse complement strand
TCTTCTGCCGGAGGCTCAATTGGCGGGAAAGTTCGTAGCTGGAAATACCTTTTTTGTTGCAGGACATCGTATAGATAATATGGAACGCCTTACGTATAGGGAATTTAAGCATATGGAATAAGGTACGGGCGGTAGCTGATTCCGAATACTTGCATCTAGAACATATCCGGGTGCCTGCCTGCTTCCCGTTATAGTAACGGGAATGGCTGCAATTGCCACATTTATAACTTTGTTCCCATTTTTGCATAGCTAAGTACTCCCAACACTTTTCATCAGTTGAGAATTTCTCAGTAAACTCCAGTATATTTAATCCTTGAAACATAATTTTAGCGTATTTGGTATCTACAGCTTAAATATACTAAAATTATTAGCAATACCCAAGCGCCTTATTCTACGTGTTTATTCAATTCGTGAAATTAGTGTTCATACAATTCATGACATTCGTGTTTATAATTTTTACTTTTGTGGGCCATGAAAAGCTATTTTATTCGCCTGTTTAATTACGATGCCCACGCCAGTAAACAAGTTACCGCGCTGATGTTAAAACGTCCACAGGTAACACAACCAACTGCATTAATGGCACACATGCTGGTAGCGCAGCAAACCTGGCTTAAACGCTGCAAACACCTGCCCGCACCTGGCGGCCCGCTCTGGCCCGATTGGACAGCCGAAAGTTTCAACGCCCTTATAGATGCCAACCACGCGGAATGGACCGCCTACCTGGAAACCCTGCAACTTTCCGATTTCGACACCATAATTACCTATACCAATACCAAAGGCGAAGCGTTTAGAAATACGCTAAGCGATATACTTGCCCATGTAGTGAACCATGGCACACACCACCGCGCGCAAATTGGTCAATACCTGAAGCAGGCCGGCGCAGAGCTGCCTATTTCTGATTATATCTTTTACATCCGTACCCTTGAAGACAACCTTTAACATGAAAAAACTATTTGCCGCCGCATTATTGAGCCTACTGTTTGCAGCATGCACCGACCCCAAACAACAAGAAAAAACTTTATTAGACGAAGTAATAGCTGTGCACGACAGCGTGATGGTGAAAGATGAATTGGTGACCAAAGCCAAAATGCAACTGGATACGCTTGCAAAAAAAGACTCGGCGCTGAACGCGGATACTGCCGCCAAAAACCTGGTAAAAGTATTGGATAATGCTGTCACCAAAATGGAAGACTGGATGCATAAGTTTGATGCGGAAAACAAAGGCAAATCGCACGAGCAAATCATGACCTACCTGGCCGACCAGAAAAAACAGATAAAGGACATCGATAAACAATTCGATGCGGCTATTGAAGCAACAAACAACTATAAAAAATCGCTGATCAAAAAATGAGGAAACTGGCAATTATCATCGGCATAGTGCTGCTTTACGCAGCCTGCAAAAGCGACGGCAATAAAGCTACCCTGCCCATCTATGGAAACCGCGATACTAAAACCGATACGGTTGATGGTAAGCCGGTGGTAGATACCATTTATAACACTATACCTGCGTTCAAATTCGTTAATCAATATGGCGACAGTGTTACCGAAAAAAGCCTGAAAGGCGACATTTACGTTGCTGATTTCTTTTTCACTACCTGCCCCTCTATATGCCCCATCATGCATCGCAATATGCTGAAGGTTTACAACGAGTTCAAGAACGTAGCCGATTTCAAGATACTATCGCACACCATCGACCCAAAGCATGATACCGTGCCAGTGCTGAAAAAATACGCCGATGCCCTGGGCATCAATGGCAACAACTGGTGGTTGTTACAAGGCACCAAGGAAGATACCTATACCCTATCGGCCAGTTACCTGGTGAGCCCGCCTCAAGAAAATGCTAAAGAGAAATTTATACACGATGGTTATTTTATTTTGGTAGATAAGCAGAAACGCGTACGTGGCACTTACGATGGAACCCTGGAAAAAGAAGTGGACCGCCTGATAGCCGATATCAAAACCTTACGGGCCGAATCAAACACCCAAATCGCGCAATGAAATTCAAGGTAATTGCCGGCCTGGTGTTGCTGCTGGGCATCATAGCAGCTTCGTGCGGTAGCGAAACCGATATGGAGTTTAAACGTTACTACATCGGCGGAGAGCAGCTTTACCGTGAACGCTGCCAAAATTGCCACGGAAAAAACGGCGAGGGTCTTTCTAATCTCATCCCCCCGCTCACCGATAGCACTTTCCTGAAAACGAACAAAAAACTACTGGCCTGCATCGTTAATAATGGTGTAAACGGCCAGTTGCTGCGGGTAAGCGGCAAAAGCTTCGTGGGCAATATGCCTGCTAACGATATCGCCCCGGTAGACATCGCAAGGATACTCACTTACATCACCAACTCTTTCGGCAACAAAATGGGGACGGTAACTTCAGAAGATGTAGCACGCGATTTGAAGGATTGTAAGTAAATACTACGCTCTTTAACAATACCTTAAGGCTATCACTCCGTATTATCCAAACACAAACACCTACCCGTTGTTGCACTATAAAACGGATATTATGGAACAACAATTTGATGCGGTGCTTACCGGTTCGGACAGCGAAGTAAACGGTATTGCAACGCGGCTTGAGAGCGGTGCTTATGAATTCAACTCGCTGGACGGCAGCTTACATCTCATTATAGCCCGCGATGCGGAAGGCCGTTGGGAACGGATTGCAGGCTCTGAGCCATATTTTTCCGGCTGGATTGACGAACTTGCAGAACAAATACCCAAAGAATAAATATTAAAATCGATGGAAAAAAGAGAGTTAGGAAAATCGGGGCTGATGGTTCACCCCTTTGTTTTTGGCGGAAATGTTTTCGGTTGGACGGCCGACGAAAAAACCTCCTTTGGCTTGCTGGATGCCTTTGTAGATGGCGGCTTTAACTTTGTAGATACGGCTGATGTGTACTCAAAATGGGTACCGGGCCATACCGGCGGCGAATCTGAAACCATTATAGGCAACTGGCTTAAAAAAAGCGGCAAACGCGAAAAGATTATCCTGGCCACCAAGGTGGGCAAACCCATGGGCGAAGGCATGACTGGCTTATCTAAGGCTTATATCACTAAAGCGGTAGAAGATTCTTTGAAACGCCTGCAAACTGATTATATCGACCTTTACCAATCGCACGAGGATGATGCCAACACCCCGCTGGAAGAAACCCTCGCTACTTTTACCGATTTGATAAAGCAGGGAAAGGTGCGGGCCATCGGTGCATCCAACTATAACGGGCCCCGCCTGCGCGAAGCTTTGGAAGTGAGCAAGGCAAACGGTTTCGCCCGTTATGAAAGCCTGCAGCCTGAGTACAACCTTTACGCGCGTGAAGACTACGAACACCAGTACGAATCGCTATGCAGGGAGAACGGCCTCGGCGTAATCACCTACTTTTCACTGGCAAGCGGTTTCCTTACCGGCAAATACCGCTCAGAGGCCGATCTGAACAAAAGCAAAAGGGGCGCTGGTATCAAGAAATATTTAGACGGGCGCGGTTATAAAATACTAGCTGCCCTTGATAAAGTATCGGCGGAGTACAACAGTACACCTGCCGCCGTGGCCCTGGCCTGGCTAATGGCAAGACCAGGCATTACCGGTCCAATTGCCAGCGCTACCAGTGTGCAGCAACTGCAAGAGATTGGCAAAGCAGCAGAACTTAAGCTCAGTGCCGAAGCTATTGAGCTGCTCACTTCGGCCAGCAGCTACTGATATATGCATAAAAAGAGAGGCCTGCCGGATATCCGCAGGCCTCTCTTCATATATTTCGGTTATAAAAACTACTTAGAACCTTGCGGGGCGCATAAAGCCGCTCTGCCTTGCATTACGGTCGCCGCCTTGCTGGCCACTGTTACCGCCTTGCTGACCACCACCTTGTTGGCCGCCGTTGTGCTGACCTCCACCATTTTGGTTACCGCCACCTTGTTGGCCGCCCCAGCCACCGCCTTGCTGACCACCATTATGTTGACCGCCGCCTTGCTGAGCACCACCTTGCTGGCCACCGTTGTTCTGGCTACCACCACCTTGCTGGCCACCCCAACCGCCACCATTCGAAGGCTGTGGTTGTCCACCACCTTGTTGGCCGCCCCAGCCGCCATGCTGGCCACCGTTAGCAGGCTGCTGTGGTTGCCCACCACCCTGCTGACCACCCCAGCCGCCACGACCGTGATCGTCCCCATCGCGCTGGCCGTAGCCGTTGCGGTTATCGTCCCTCCTGCCCCAGCCATTGTTGCCACGGTTATCATCTCTGCCGCCCCAGCCATTGTTACTGCGATTATCATCTCTGCCGCCCCAGCCGTTATTTCCGTAGCCGCCGTTGCCACGGTTGGCATAATAGTTATCCCTGTGGTTCCAGTCGCCACGGTTAGGGTTACCACCCCAGCGTCCACGGTAAGCATCGTGGTTCATATATGGTCTGCGGCCACGTATCTCAAACCTGCGTGCGCTGCGCCAATCGTAATTGCGATATGCGCCTGGTAAATATTGAGCCCTCACCCAGCGGTTGCCATCATTATAAAAATAGCATTGGAGCGGTACGCTATAGTAGGCTTCTACCTCGGGTAAGTAATAGTAATCGTCGCTATCGTCAAAATCATCATTATAAATAACCTGGGGTTGCGGCGCATAAACGGGCCTTACCGGTACGTTGAAGCCAATATGTATAGATATTTGTGCTTGTGCCTTGTTTGCGAATAAACCGGCTAAAACCATTGCCGATAATAAATATATCTTTTTCATTTCGTTTAAATTTTATACATCTATGACGGGTTAAGAAAACGAAAGTTTAACGCGGGATGGCAATAATATCATAATACAGCGACCTATTGATATATAATTCTTTAAGACTATTATATTTTAAAATTAAATTCCGAATTGGGAAATTTGATAACGGTTTAGCAATTATAAATGCTGTTCCAAACCATCAAAAATATGCTGAGCTGATACGCATTTATTGTGGCGATTGGCTAAACATATTTCTGTTTACAAGGTTTTATAGGTTAATTTGAGTACAAACACAACTTTACAATGAAGATTATCAAACACCTACGAATTTTGCCGGTGGCTGCCGCCTGCTTCGCCTTGTTGCTTACCGCATGTGACGGCGATAAAGATAAAACAGCCCAAACAGATACCACTGCTACCGATACATCGGCAGTAACCCTAACCTTGCCTGCGGGCTTTAATGCTACCACCATAGCCAAAAACCTGGGCAGCGTACGGCATATATCCATCACACCGCAAGGGGGCATCTATGTAAAACATAAAAGTGCTGGTGGCAACGCGGGTATCTTATATCTTACTGAAGCTAATGGTGCAGCTACCGTAAAAACCTCGTTCGGAACCTTTGATGGCACGGGAATTTATGTGAAGAATGGCTACCTCTACGCCTCGTCTGACGAGGAGGTGTTCCGCTTTAAGCTGAACGCCAATAACGAAGTAGAAACGCCGGATAAACCCGAAAAAGTTGTAACCGGCCTTATAGCCCGCCACCAGCATGAAGCCAAAGCTATTTTGCTTGATGATGCCGGGAATCTATACGTAAATATTGGCGCATTCTCCAACTCCTGCCAGGTGAAAGACCGCACCAAAGAATCGCCGGGCCAGCCGGGCTGCCCTATCCTGGATTCTGCAGCGGGCATATGGCAGTTTAAGGCCGATAAGCTAAACCAAACTTATAAAGACGGCGTGCGTTACGCAACCGGCTTGCGCAATGTAATGGGTATGGACTGGAACAAAACCGCCAACCAATTATATGTAATGCAACACGGCCGCGACCAGCTACATGATAACTGGCCTGCATTGTACACCGAAGAGCAATCGGCCATATTGCCTGCCGAGTGCATGTTTGCCATGAACAAAGGCGACAATGCCGGTTGGCCATACGTTTATTACGACCAGGTACAGAAAAAGAAAATAGTGATGCCTGAATACGGCGGCGACGGCAAAAAAGAGGGCGACAGCAAATACCTTGACCCTGCTGCTGCTTTCCCCGGTCACCTTGCCCCCAATGGTTTATTGTTTTATACCGGCAGCCAGTTCCCAGAGCGTTATAAAAATGGCGCGTTCATAGCTTTCCACGGTTCCTGGAACCGGGCACCTGAGCCACAAGCAGGGTATTTCGTGGTTTTCCAGCCTTTAAAGAATGGCAAAGCCGATGGCCCGATGGAAGTATTTGCCGATGGCTTCTCAGGTTCTGCAGAAAATACCGCAAAAGGCAATGCTTTACGCCGCCCCTGCGGCCTTGCACAAGGACCCGATGGCTCGCTCTATGTAACCGATGATGTGAAAGGCGATATTTTTAAGATAAGCTACAAGAAGTAAGGATATGCTATATCCGTCGGTTTGCCTCACCCGTAAACCGACGGATATTTTGCCATCATACAATCTTCCCTGCCCCATGGGGCAAAATGTCGGTAGAAAGAATTTCCACAACCTTTTTTTGCCCCATAGGGGCAATACCTAAATCATGCACCCGAATACATTCACCCAAATACACATCCAGTGCGTGTTTGCTGTAAAATACAGGCAAGCGGTCATTGCGCCGGTATGGAAAGAACATCTTCACAAATACATAACCGGTATCGTTCAAAACAACGGGCACAAAATTATCGCTATCAACAGCATGCCAGATCATCTGCATTTGTTTTTCGGTTTTAGGCCAAATCAGGCGTTATCCGATTTAATGCGGATCGTGAAAGGAGACTCTTCGGAATGGATAAATAATCAGAGACTATGTACGGGAAAGTTTAGGTAGCAGGAAGGCTACGGGGCTTTTTCATACGGGCGTTCGCAGATAAAAACAGTTGCCGAATACGTTGAAAACCAAGAGGAGCACCATAAGAAACGAACATTTTTACAAGAATATAAAATACTGCTCGACAAGTTTGAAATTGAATATGACGACCAATACATTTTCACCCATTAGAATAAAAAAGTCGAATCGCTTTATGAGGTATTGCCCCTATGGGGCAAAGGGTGGGGTCTTTTGCGTGGCTACCGACATATTGCCCCCATGGGGCAAGCTACGTCCAAAGGTCAGCCTATCAGGTGGCCCACCCACATATTGGTAATGTGCAAATCATCCTTTATAAAAACGGGGTGAACCATTTTGGCTCACCCCGTTTTTTGTTAGCCGCTGAGGGTATAACGGTAGGTTAGGCTTTGCTGCATTTTCTCCTTAACGCGGTCAATAGCCTCCTCGCTTTCATCGCGCTCGGTTTTGTCGGTTGCTTCCATGTAGGCGTTTTGGTAAGCCTGGAGTGCCTTAGCCCATTGCCTGTTTTGTTCGGCGTAAAGGCCAAGCAACGCGTATGCAGAAGCTGCATCTACCCCCGGCGTTGCCAAGGCTTTGGCCGCAACGGCTGTCACCAGCCTGTCCATTTTCAGGAATACCACCAGGCTTAAGTAATGGAAATAATTATCAGGGAACAGAGGTTCCAGCTCCATGCAGGTTTTAAAGTGAAAGCCTGCGGTTTGGTAATCCTGTAAATCATAATAATATAGCTTGCCCAACTGGTGGTGCGCACGCGCGTAAGTTGCATCATCGGCAATAATGGCATTGAGCAAATTGAGTGCTTTTGGCGTTTCGCCGAATGATAGCTCATCAACAGCCTGCAAATACTTCTCTTCGATAGTATAATAAGTGTCCATAAAAATTAAAAATATCCTAAAGGGCAAGGCCAAAAGGGTTGTGTCGATAATAAATTAAAATTGTTTTCCGGGTGGTTATCCGGCGTACTATGAAGAGAAATGTATCCTTGATGCATAACTCCCCCACTGCTTGCCCAAGGCCAGCATATTGGTTTTGAAGGTTGAGTTATTGAATAGCATCGTATAATTATTTGCTGCAAAGGTAATTGACGCAGACGAGAAATACAAACACGATTTGAAGATTGCAGGGATTTAAGCTCTGCCGGGCACCTCACGGGAATTTTTTAAAAGAAAAAAGAGGCTGTAGCATAAACCGGTTAATAAAAACCATTCAAAATAAAACTTGGCTTTGTGCTCTCTGTGGTTCTCCCTCTGTGTCCTCTGTGGTAAAATTAACCACAAAGAGCAAGTTATGTCCTGCGCCAATTTTAATTTATTGTGCAAAGTGGTTTTTATTTTTGATACAGCCTCTTCTTTCTAAGCGTGTTATTATATCGTTGTTATTTTTCCAGCAATATTTTTTGGTTGTTGAACGCAAAGGCAGCATCAACCAGCTCGGCAACCAGTGGCCAGTCGGCAGCTTTCTCGAAATTGTTATTGTAGGTACGCGTTAGGGTAATGTTGAGCATATTACCCGCCACGACTGCCGTGCTAGAGAATGACCCGGTTTTGTTGCTTTTTTGCTTGTTCAGGTCCTCTACGCCAGTAACCTTATAGCCTGGCGGGATATTGAGGGCGATGATATACTTAAAACTGCGAGCGCCTGGCATATAAACATCGATGGCACGTTTGCGGTCTTTCTCTTCCAACTGTACAAACGACCCTGCAAGCTTACCAACATCTAAGATGTAGTTGTTGCCCGCCTTTTTTACGAAGTTGTTCAGTACCATGGTAGAGGTGTATTCAAAGGGCGGCAGGTTTACCTCGAGACCTTTGTTGATCACCTTATAATCGAGCAGTTGCGATGGTTCCTGGTCGAACTGGCTCTTTGCTTCGTCCATAAAGTCCTGGCGTAACTGTGCCGATGTTTTACCCATGCCTGCTAAAAAAGCATCAGCCGATTTTTTGGTCTGCGGGTTTTTAGAAAGGCGTTTCTCCAATGGGTCGCCGTTCACCAATTCGGTTAGGCCCGCGTCTATATCCATAGCACTCAACAGCTCTTTTTGGCCGCTATGGCGCAGAAAACCGGTTTGTTTAACCGTACGTTGTATTTTGATATGCTGGTAATCTGCCATCAGCCAAACGTTCAGTTTTTCCTCTATCTTGTTTTTATCAGCAGGGCTCACCGGTAAAGTAGCCTGGTATTCGTTGAATTCGTACTTGCGTGCGTTTTTGCGCTCGGGCGTAAGGGCAATGGCCTTTTCGCCCTGGAATTTGGCGGGTATTTCGTTAAAGTGGGTTACGGCATCGTAAAAGCTCATGTAAAGCGGGTTGTTGCCGTTGGCTATCCTAATGATGGCATCAAAATCGCTCATGATGAATACATTATCCAGCGAGCTCCCCTCACGCGATGCTACCAGCAATATATCGTGCGGTATATCCATATCGGTAAGTAGGCGGCTCATATCTATTACGGCGGTTTTGCTGCGGGCTGTACGGTAATTGAGCTGACTCATATCGTCGAGATCGCTCTTGATGAAATTGCCGAAAACGTGCAGTTTCCAGGTATCGTAAAAAACTTTCATCGAGCTATCAAGCGGCACCGCCCGCATCTTCTTTTTGCCGCCGAAGTAGTCTTTCAGCATCTTGGCCGGCTCTTCGTCTATCGGGTGGGTTTGCTCATTAAAGGCGCTTTCGAACAAGGCCTTATTAGCATCCATGCCGCCCGTTTTTTGATTGCCGTAGTAGTTGTTGAACATCTTGATTGAACTCTGGTTGCTTATCTCTATATAAGGCAACTGGCGAAAGGTGGATGTCCATTTTTGGGCCTGTATTTTAGGCAGGTCCTTCAGTTTTAAGTTATAAACTTTATCGCCGTTATCCAGCGTACTTTCCTGAAATGCCGGCGCACCGTTGGCATTGATGTACAGCACCGTCGATTTTTTATTCACCTGGAAATTAAGGGAATAATTAAGGATGGGATATTCATCGGCAAGTACGAAAACCTTGTCGTTATTTAAGTAGTTGTCGTCGTAACCTCTTTCAGATAAGTCGTTGTTGCTGATGTAGTAGTCCAGTATATCGCCTACCTGCAGGCCGGGGATAGCCAGCTTTCCTTGCTGATCTTTGCCTGTATTCTTCAGCAAAACTTCTTCGCCGGTGTTGATTACCACCTCCTGCCCGTTGGGTTTCAGGATTTTGGCACCTATGTAGGTTTCATGCAAATCTGTTATCTTAGTTATCAGTAGCGATATGCTTTTATCCAACAGCTTTTGATATTCGAGCGTGGAGTATCGTTCCAGGGCAGATTTATCGTTTATCTTAACCCGCTCGTGGAAGGTGGATATGCGGCTTACCTTATTACCAATACCAGCGGTAACAATAAAGAAATGCACCTTTAAATTTGATGTACGCTGCATAGTGTACGATTGCGCCAATATAACCGCCCCCTCGCCGGCATATTTGGCGGGTACTTCCTTCAGCAAAAATTCAGGCGGCGGCGCGCCCCATACCAGTTTCTGTATTTCGCCCGCCTTCTCGTTGTATGTTTGCGCCGAGAGGCCAAGCGTGGTGCATATAAACAAAATAAATAGTACCTGTTTTTTCATTCGTTATAAAGGTTTAAGTGTAACAGTGTCGTTATAGGCCTTAACCAATTGCTCTATATCCTGGTTCCATTGCGCAAATTTGGCTTTAACCATGTGTGTGTTTTTGATAAGGATATTCTTTTTATAAATAACCTTGGTTGGCGTAGCCGTGTATTGAATATGGAACTCATAATCGGGCGTGATGATATTCAGCGCGGTCGGCAGGAAATCTACCTTAAGCCCCGCAGGTATCAGCAACTCAGCCTCGCGTTTGATATCCATCTTATGACCAAACCAGTAATCGTGCTTGCGCTCCTCGGTTTTTATGATGCCGTCAATAAATTCGCGTGTGTGATCAAGGTCTACATAATAAGCCTTGCCGAACGATGATATCCCGTTTTTGGTACTTACCTGGTAGCTTACCGTTAAATTACCATCAGGCCTCTCCATTTGCGACATGGTAAGGTTAGTAATGGTGTAGTCGTTATTATCGCCAGACAGGTAATTGATCATCGCATCGGCAGCTTTTTCCCTGCGAATGCTGTTGAGGCCCACAAGCACCGCTTCCTTATCCTCCCCTTTCCAAATATAATTTACCGTCCCTTTTATGGCGCCATCTGCAATTTCGTATTTAGCGGTAGCGGTGTTGGCGTTTTGCCCCATTGCGGCAATGGGTACGCGGGTGAGCTTGTATTTGTCGCCATCTTCCATTAGCACTTGCCTGCCCTGTATGCGTTCGGCATATTCATCAAAGCCGATGTAGCTTTCGGTGGCATCCAAAAAATATGTTTTGCCTTTGATATCCAGAGCACATATCATGTGGTTATCTACCGATAGCGAGGGGGTTTGGTAATCGTAAGCAATGTGGTTGGTACCCAGCCAACACAGGCGTGCATCGTAACCGCTTGCGGTAAGTAGCGCCTTGGTTAGGTTGGCCATGCCTTTGCAATCGCCGTATTTTTTCCGAAGCACTTCATCCGGGCTCTCGGGTTTAAAGCCTGCCATGCCATCTTCAAAGGCAATGTAACGGATGTTATCCTGCACGTAATAATAAATGGCCTTAATCTTCTGGACATCGGTAGTTAGTCCGGCGGTAAGTTCTTTTGCCTTGGCAGTGATGGCGGCCTGATCTGTAGCCGTATTGCTTTTGGTTAGGCTATGGTACCATTTGTACTGATCGTCCAGCGTATTGAAATAAGTGAAGCTACCGCCCACCGGCGTTGCCGACTTACACATCACCAGCAAATGCGGATAAATGTAGCTTGGGCCTGGGCTGTTGCCCTCTTGTTTAGTTGCTGGCAGGTTTTGAATGCTGTAGGTGACCAGGTCGGCATCTTCGCTGCTGATATACTGGCTGCTTTTTCTGATGTTGAACGCACCGAAGTTGAGCTCTTTCAGTTCGACTTTCATCCAGCGAGGTATTTTTATGGCAACCGTTTTTTGCTCAAGGGCATAGGGCTCGGTAAAATAAATGCTGGTGAAATAGCGCGGATCGTTTACGGTTTGCTCGAAGGTGACAACACCCAATCCGCCTTTCCGGGGGATCGCCATAGGGAAGTAGCAGATCTTTTCGTCGGAATAAAAGATATCGTCGCTGCCGTAATAGGTATAAACGGGTTTAAAATCGCGCGGCTTATGGCCATCTACCTCGCAGTTTACCGAAGTTAACGTAACCTGGTTGTTGTAGTTGAGGGCCACCGGCACAGTAGCCTGGAAACGGGTTGATATATAACTAACGGTTTGCTTTTCTTTGATTTCTACCGCTGCCGTTTTTGCGTTGTAAACAAACTGGTAATTTTCGTCAGCAGACTTGATAGAGATGGTAGAATCGGCCGACTGGCCATAAACGATGTGGGCGAAAAACAGGCTAAAAAAAACCAAAAAGAGATATTTAGTCATAAGGTAATTAGAACCCTAACATAAGCTTTTTATTTAACCTGCGGAAACATCAGGGAATAATATATTCCAGGCCAGCCACAATTTTTTATCGATTTTTCGGCACCCCTGCTTTCGCACTAGTTACTAAAAAACTACCTTTGCGCATGCCTTACAAAGAACGCGAGATTAGCAAAGTGTACTATACCATGGGCGAGGTATCCGCCATGTTTGATGTGAATCAATCGCTCATCCGTTTTTATGAAAAGGAATTCGATGTGCTGCAGCCCAAGAAGAATAAAAAGGGCAACCGCTACTTCACACCCGAAGATATAGAGAATTTCAAGATCATCTTCCACCTCATCCGCGAGAAAGGCTTCACCCTGCAAGGTGCCAAAGATTACCTAAAAACCAATATGGGCGACAGCCGCGATAGCCAACGCGTGATCGACTCCCTGGAGAACCTGAAAAAATTCCTGCTGGAAGTACGCGACGAGCTATAATATCTGCCGCATAAACGCTATTTTTATTGCTTATAAACCTTATTGCCCTGCCTTTTGCGGGTGCCTGATTTTGGTATGATAGCAAAGCATAAAGGCGAAATTCCAGTCGTAATTTTATTGCTACCGTTTATTGTCGGTATTGTTGCCGGGCTTTATTGCCAGCGGGCCAACCTCTCGCTGCTTTACATAGCCGCAACGATTCTTACTATCGCATTCGTTATACTAAACCTGGGCTATAGCAAACTGAGTGTATATAAAATGCGCTGGCTTGGCGGGCTATTCCTTTACCCTATACTGTTTTTGACGGGATGGCTGCTTACGCTGCAGCATCGTGAACTAAACAAAGCCGACCATTTCTCTAAAATACCGGCCCGTTACATGTCAATACACATCAATACAGAACCCACAGTTAAAGGCGATGTAGTACGCTTTACAGCAGATGTTGTGCAAGCCATTAATAGGAATAGCATTAGATCTTGCAGCGGCACCTTGCTGGTAACAATTAAGGACGAACGGGCTACCCATTTATCCTATGGCGAAGAATTGCTTATCCCGGCAAAATTTACTGAGATTGAGCCGCCCTATAACCCCGGCGAGTTTAACTATAAGCGTTACCTGGCCAATAAAAATGTTTATCATCAGGTCTATTTATACCCTCGGCAATACAAGATACTAAGAGCGGGCCAGGGTAACCCGGTTATTGCATTCGCACTCCAAACGCGTCGCACTTTAGTAGAAAAGCTAAAAGCGAATATGCACGATACCACGGCTATAGCCGTAGCCTCTACCCTGATACTGGGTTACAAAGCCGATTTAAGCAATGATGTTATACAGGCATACTCCAAAACTGGTACCATCCATATCCTATCCGTATCCGGCGGGCATGTGGCTATTATTTACGCCTTGCTGGCCCTGGTGCTTGGCTTTTTAGATGGATACCGCCGGGGTAAGCTCATCAAGGTATTTTGCATCATCGTGCTGATATGGGCATATGCTTTGCTAACCGGTTTCTCTCCGGCAGTCAATCGTGCAGCTTTGATGATTAGTCTTGTAATCTGCGGAAAAACCTTTGCGCGGTATATCAACAGTTTGAATATCCTGGCTGCTTCTGCGTTTGTGTTATTGTTGTACGATCCGTTTTTGCTTACAGATGTGGGTTTCCAGCTATCGTACCTGGCAGTAGCCGGATTAGTAATCATACAGCCGGTGGTTTATGAATGGCTGGTTTTTAAGCATAAAGTGGCCAATTACCTTTGGAGCGCATGCTCGGTATCTATCGCTGCACAGGTGATTACTTTCCCGCTTAGCGCATTTTATTTTCACCAGGTGCCGGTTTACTTTTTATTGAGCAATTTGCTGATCATCCTTCCTGTCATGCTGATCATGTATAGCGGCCTGCTCCTGCTGCTGTTGCCGCAGCTTCCATGGGTTTCGGGTATACTGGGTTATGTATTGGAGCATAGCATCCTGGTGATGAATAAGGCATTGGCCTGGATAGAACAAGTACCATTCGCAAGTATTGGCAAAATATGGCTGAACGGGCCGGAGCATTTACTGCTTTACCTACTTATTGTCGCTGCCTTTTGCTTCTTTTATAAGGGCAACAAAATCTATCTGAAACTCGGCGTAGTAACGATGCTTGTATTCTGCATCAGCATCAGCCTGAAAAAATACAATGCCGATAGGATAAACGCTATCAGTTTCCTTGACCTGCGCAAGCATATGGGCATCATTTTCAAGAACGGTAGTAGCGGCGTGGTGCTCACCGATTTGGCCTACACCCACAAAACTTTCCAATACGCCATACAACCGGGGCTGGATAGCATGCAGATTGCCCACTACACTTTACTCAAGCCAGATAGTAATATCCGGCTCCCTTATTTTATCAAACAGCAAAACCTGGTGCAGTTTAATAATACCCGCCTATTGCTTTTAAACCAAAGTTGGCAATTGCCGTCTATCCCAAGGCAATTAAACGTCCAATACTTGTACCTGAGCGGCAATGCTTTAATTAATAAGAAAGCAATTAATGGATTAGTGGTCATCGCCGACGGCAGTAATTCGGATATTTATATTGACAAACTAAAAAATATTGCTGTAAATTGTAAAATATTAAAGCGTAACAAATCCATCATCATCGCATCTAAATAGAAAAATAAGTTTAATAACTTTATTGAAACAGCACACACTTAATAAAACACCAAATTGAATTATCAAACTAAAAACATGAAAATTAAATTATTTACGGTTGCCATGGGCATTGTGCTTACCGCAACAGCTTTTAAAGCAAGTGCCCAAAAAGCCTACACCGAAGGTTTTGTTACCTACAATATGGATATGCGCGGCCAGGCAGTAGAAGCCAAACACTATTTCAGGGCAGATTCAAGCGCTATAGCGTTTTCTGCGGGCCCGGCAAACATCAAAGTACTGTCTGACTCTAAGCAGACTTTTATGGCCATTTTAGTAGATGTATCCATCGCTTCGATGAAAAAGGCAGCGGTTATGTCCCCTGCTGAAATTGAAGAGGCTGTTGCTAAAATGCCGACATTGACATTTGCCCCCGGCACCGAAACCAAGGTTATCAGCGGCTTCAATTGCAAAAAGGTAGTTGCTACAGATACCAAAACCAGCAAAACCTACGACGTTTGGGTAACTAACGACATATCTGTACCTGCTACAGCATTTTCTAAATACTATGCAGGCGCGGGCGGTTTCCCGGTACAGTTTGCTAGTTTCCAGGATGGGCAAACTTCTCAAGTTACTGTAAAAAGCGTTACCGAAGGCAAAGCTGCTGCGGGCACGTTCGGTATCCCCGGCGATTTCGAAAGGATTACCATGGATGACCTTAAATCCCTTGGCGGCGGTATGTAATACACTCGCTATATAATATCAAACCCCGGTAATGGATAACGTTACCGGGGTTTATTGCTTTCAAGTATCTTATTTATCATAAAGCTAAAAAGAGAATTAGCGAGAAAGAACCTAAAAAATTGCAGCCAAGCCGCTCAAGTGCGTTAATTCCAATGCCGAAATCCCTTACCAAGCCCTATCGCCTACCAACGGCACGAACCTAAAGGTATCCAGCACAATTTTTTCGTAATGGTTTTCACCGGTTTTTAACACGGTGACCATCTTTTGCGATTTTTCGTCGCCCACGGGGATAACGAGGATACCGCCGATGTTAAGTTGCTTCAGCAACAGGTCGGGAACGGTGGGTGCGCCGGCGGTTACAATAATTTTATCGTATGGCGCATCGCTGGCTATGCCTATGGAGCCATCACCTAAAAAGAATTTGGGCTGGTAGCCCATATAAGGCAGCACTTGTATAGTGCGTTGGTAAAGTTTTTCCTGTCGCTCTATGGTGAATACTTTGGCGCCAACCTCCATCAACACACAGGTTTGATAACCGCAGCCGGTGCCTATCTCCAGCACCTTGTCGCCTTTTTTGATGTGCAATAATTCGGTTTGGTAAGCTACGGTATAAGGTTGCGAAATAGTTTGCCCGGCCCCAATTGGGAACGCGATGTCCTTGTAAGCCTGGTTCCAGAAGGTTTCGTCGAAAAAGTAATGGCGGGGCACTTTGCCTATGGCAGTTAAAACATGCTCATCTTCTATGCCTTTTTTCCTCAAAAGCTCAACCAACCTTTTGCGGGCACCTTGCTCGCGATAATTATCAATAAACTTATAGGCCATTTCATCACGAATATAGTACAGGAATTATGGATTTAGCCATTAACCAGATTGAATTAGCTAACACCCCTTTTATCCGGCTGATTTTGAGACTAATTATTTTAGTACGGGTCAACGTCAGGTTGAATGATGCAGCCCTTGCTCAGTTTAGTCGTTTGAAACTGCGTTATCGTATCGCGTATTAATGCCTTCGCCTTATTTATCGATACACCATCCTTCTCAAACTTCAGCATAATGGTTTTGATATAGAAATTACGGATGCGGTTGACGAGCGGCGGCTCGGGGCCAATCACGCGGTCGCCGAAATGCTTGCGGAGTTCGGTTGCCAGGTATTCGGCCTGGTTGTAGAGTATCTCGGGGTTCATGTGCTTTACATCAATGCTAATGATGCGGTAGAACGGCGGATAGTGAAAACTTTTGCGTTCCTCCATTTCGGTGAGGTACAGGTCTAGGTAATCGTTTTCTATCACCTGTTTTATCACGCGGTGGCTTGGGTCGTAAGTTTGTATAACCACTTTGCCCTGCTTGCCCCTTCTCCCTGCCCTGCCACTCACCTGCGACAGCATCTGGTAGCTGCGTTCATTGGCGCGGTAATCGGGGTATTTTAAAAGGCTGTCGGCATTGATGATGCCTATGACGGTAACATCCGCAAAATCGAGCCCTTTGGCAACCATCTGGGTACCGATGAGAATATCTATTTTCTTCTCCTCGAGGTTATTGAGGATGGTTTGCAGCGAATTGCGCGAGCGCGTGGTATCCAGATCCATCCTCGCCAGCCGCACATCCGGCATCAAAACGGATAATTCATCCTCCACCTTTTCGGTGCCGAAGCCTTTATATTCCAAATGGGTGGAACCACATGCCGGGCAAACGGCGGGCGTATCTTCTTTATAACCGCAGTAATGGCAATGCAGCTTGGTGGTATGCTTATGGTAGGTAAGGCTTACATCGCAATTGATGCACTTTGGCGTATGGGCGCATACCCGGCACATCAGCACCGGTGCATAACCCCTCCGGTTTTGGAACAGTATCACCTGCTCCTTATTTTCCAGGGCCAGTGCCATATCGGCCATCAGCACGCTACTGAAATGCGATTGCATGGTTTTCTGCTTAAGCTCTTTTGATATGCTCACCACCTCAATGGCAGGTAGCTGTACACCACCATAGCGTTCGGTAAGCTCTACCAGGCCATATTTGCTGGAACGTGCATTATAATACGTTTCGAAAGAAGGCGTGGCCGAGCCCAACAGCACTTTGGCATTGTGCATGTTGGCCAGGTAAATGGCCGCATCGCGGGCATTGTAGCGGGGTGCAGGGTCGTATTGCTTATAAGATGTTTCGTGTTCCTCGTCTACGATGATCAGGCCTAAATCGTGGAAGGGCAAGAAGACCGATGAGCGTGCGCCCAGCACCACTTTATACTCGCTGCGCAACACTTTTTGCCATACCTCTACCCGCTCGTTATCATTAAACCGCGAGTGGTAAACGCCTATGGTACCACCGAAATAGATGCGCAGCCGCTCTATGATATGGGTAGTTAAAGCAATCTCGGGCAGCAGGTAAAGCACCTGCCTGCCGGTGGCAATCATCTCCTCTATCAGCCTGATATATAACTGCGTTTTACCTGAGGCTGTTACGCCATGCAGTAATACCACCTCCTTTTTCTCAAAATGCTCCCGAACCTCGGCCAAAGCATGTTGCTGAGCGGGGCTCAGTTCAAACACACTGCTTTCTTCGGCATCATCTTCATATCCAAGGCGACTAATTACTTTCTGCTCAGCAAAAAACACTTCCTTTTCTATCAATGATTTTATGCTGGCCTCACCCGCGCCGCTTTCCTCTATCAGTTCATTTTTGGCAACGTTTTTTTGCTGCCGCGAAAGTTTCATATAGGCCAATAAAGAATCGGCCTGTTTTGGCGCTCGTTTCTCTAAAATCTCGAACAGTTCGCGTCTGTTATCGGGGTTAAGATAAACCGGATTTAGGGTGATATAGGTTTTTCGGCGGGGCTTGTACCGCTCACTTACTTCTTCAGACAGGATGATGATATTCTTCTCGAACAGCAAACGCAGTATCGGCATCACCGTTTTCTGGCCCAGCAGTTTTACGATATCGCTTATCGTAAGTTCGGGCTGTATATCCAGCGCCTCGGTAATCAGGTACTCTTTATCGTTTAGCTGGGTTTTATCGTACTCATGTTCCCGGTTCAGCATTATTTTGGTCTCGCTGGCCAGTTTCAGTGCCGAGGGCAGGGCGGCGTTCATCACTTCGCCGGCGTTGCACATATAATATTCGGCAACCCATTGCCAAAAGGCAAGTTGCTTTTGGGTAACCACAGGGGCATCGTCTAAAACTTCGATGATATACTTCGCCTCGTATTTCTCAGGAGCATGCTCGCCAACGGCGGCTATAACGGCTGTATAAAGTTTGCTCTTGCCAAATTGCACCACCACGCGTTTACCCACGGCAACGGCTCCATTCATATCGAACGGTATGCGATAAGTATAGTTAAGGCTAATGGCCAAAGGCAATATCACCTCAACAAAAAGCGTTTTACGGTTAGGCTGCTGTACTTCGGCAAACTCTAACATGGGCTTATTTGTTGCGGAACGCAGCTAATGCAAGCGTTATCCAGCCAATTATAAAAAACAAACCGCCCAGGGGGGTAACAGGGCCAATGGCAACCAAGCCTGGCATTTTTAATAAATCTCGGCAAGCCAGCAGGTATAGCGAGCCCGAGAAAAGTAATATCCCTAATGTGAAACACCAGTAAGAGGCTACGATAAGGTTATTTTTTAACCTGGCAAAGGTGGAGAGGAACAGCAAAGCGAAAATGTGGTAAAACTGGTACTGAACCGCCGTATGCCAAACTTCCAACTGCCGGGGCTGTAATTTTGCCGCCAGTGCATGGGCACCGAAAGCACCGAAAATAACGGCAATTGCACCAAGTATTGCGGCAGTACTTATAATTTGTTTGTTCATGCAGATATAAAAGGCTAAGTTAACCAAATGAAAGTATTACTTTATTGTGGTACGGTAAAATTCTAAATTGCGGGCGCAAAGCCACATGAAAAGATTCATCCTATTTACGCTAATGCTGATTGTGGGCACCGGGTACCTTACGATTAAGTATTTTAAGAGCTTAAACTCGTCTGGCGTACACGCGGGCAACATTATGCGCACCATACCCGATAGTGCGGTAGCCGTTTTCGAGTTCAGTAACGATAAAGGCTTTTATGAAATTTTTACCGATAACACCTTACTGGGTAGCCTGATAGGCGAACAAGCGATAAGCGAACTGGATACCGTGCGCCAAACGCTCTTCGGCAATGCAGCGCTGCAGCAATTCTTCGAGGGCAGCAATGTGTTCCTTTCATTACACCCCAATACTGGTGCGGGGCCCCAACTGTTGCTTACTGCGGCGGCCGGGAAAGATTTTGAAATAAGTATTTTGGATGCGCTGGCTAAACAAAAAAAAACGGGGATGCTCATCACGTCGTTTACCATGAACGAGAAAAGGGGCTTTATTATCTACTTCGCATCGCTCAAAAAACGCTTCTATCTCCTCAATACCGAAGAAAACATCTACTCGGCAAGTTTTTCTAAAGAACTTATAGCACAGGTGGCCTCACCGCAAAATGATAAGGAAAAATCGGCCTTCCTGCTTTTGCCCGATCAGCAAAACTCCAATTCGCTGGCCAACCTTTACATCAATTACAGCCAGCTATCGCCGCTTTTCGATAAGCTCTTCAAAACTAAAAACAACGATATCTTCAAAAACTTCCGCTTGCTGCCTGCTTCGGCCGCGCTCAACCTCAATTATAAAGCAGATGCACTGATGTTTAATGGCTATACCAAAACCGATGCTAATAAACCGGCCAGCTACCTCAACTTATTTATAAGCCAGGCACCTGTAGAGAACCAACTGAAAGAGATTTTCCCATCTACTACCGCCTATACTATTAATATGGCGGCATCCGACCCGGAAAAATTCATGGGCGATTTAACCAACTTTCAGGATAAAGCGGGGCTGAAAACCGACAGGGACACACTCCTGAAAAGGGTAAAAGCAGAGACCGGCATTAACCTGAAATCAGAACTCACCAAACTGCTAGGCAAAGAATTTGCCGTAGTCACTACACGCTATCGTGAGAAATTTGCATTGATCACCGTAAAAGATGGCTCTAAACTACGCCCCTTTATGGTCAATATCAGTACCATGATAAACGATGACACCGGCGAATTAAATTACAACAAGCTGCCTTATTTTATGTTCGGAGATGCCTTCAATGCCTTCCGCAGGCCATATTTCAGGATATTTGATAACTACCTGGTGCTGGCCAACAGCGTTAAAGAACTGGATAGCTTTGCCGATAGTTACCTTAACCGTAAGTTCATGAGCAAAACAGATTCATACCAGCGTTTTGATAACCTGATGGCCGAGCGCAGCAACGTAACGTTCTATATCAATTTTAAAAACGCCCGAGCGATATTGAAAAACGACCTAAAGGATAATGTTTTGAATGCTTACGAAAACAACAAACTATCCCTGCTGAATTTCGAATCGGCATCGTATCAGTTTACCGCCACCGATGGTAATTTCTACACCAACTTTTGCATGCTACGGAACCAACCCGACACAACTATTCGTTCAAAAAGCGACCAAAACCAACAATAAATACAACCCTTGCAGCAGCATTCCCGTTAAAAGAGCATAATTATTTAGCGCAGTTACCGCTAAGTGAAATTGGATATTATATATTTAACCGCTTTTACGCGAGCAAAGAATTCAGAGCGATTTATGAAGAAAATTTTATTAGCATTTCCCCTGCTGTTAATTACTGTACACTCCTTCGGCCAACAATTTTCGCAATACAATACCGGTACTTTGTACGATTCCTTTGAGAATCCGTCGCGCGGCACCTTCATCCCCGATTCAAGCCGTAAGTTTGCTTTCAACTTCTTTCTTCCTAACTTGTCTACCAATACGTTTTTAACAGGTAATTCGCAGATACCGTTAAAATCGAGGGCGTTTTTAGGCTATTACACCACTACCAACCTAACGTTTAACCAGGGCAAAATGAACCGGTTTAACAGCAACATCAATTATTACTCGTTGATGTTCAAGGCATTTACAAACCTGGAGGGGAATGCCGAGATTGGCATATCGGTACAAAGCAAAGCGGAAGCCCGCGGCCTTTTCAGCGACGAAACCATCGCCTTGTATAACGGCCCAAATGCCTTTGCCGACAACCATTACGATAACATCTTCAACAACCAGGGTACTTACCAGGCCTATCACCAGCTTAGCTTTACCTACCGCGAAAAAATAAACCGCAAACTGGCGCTGGGCGTAAAACTTAGTGCCCTAATGGGTATCCGGTATCAAAAGCTGGAAACTACATCCTCTTCGCTAGACATAAACCGACCGGGCGACCAGGCATTGCTTATTATGAGGGGCCGATATCATCTTAACTATAACCCCGGAGAGTTCACCGGACGCGATTTTTTGCCGACGTTACGCAATCCGGGCTTATCTGCTGGTTTTGGCGTATCGTTGCGAACAAGGGATGCATTCAACCTGCAATTCAACCTTAAGGATTTAGGGTTTATACACTGGAGCAACCGATCCAGCATCTACAATTTTGCTGCTGCTGATACCATATTTCAATTTTCGTCGAACCGGCGCGAGCGGAATATCTACGAAGCAGCCAGGCACATCACCAAAACCAATCAAAAGATCGGCGGTTTTATTACGCCCACCAACAGCAAAATTGAGATCAGCGCAAACAAAAACTACTGGCTCGACTATGACAACCAATATAAATACTCGCCAACGTTTATCATTTCTAAGGAGGTGTTTTTTGATGGTATAACGGCGGCGCTGGTAAACCCTGTGCAATACAAAAACTACACGGTAACACTTACTACCAGTTACAATAACTATAAAATATTAAGCGTGGGCGGCCAGTTTATGATAAAAACACCCAATGTGGAGTTTTTTGCCGGCAGCGAAAGATTGATACCGACCGCAAGACTGGCATTGGCATCAGCCAAAAACAACGGCCAGATAAACCGTAACGCGGCCTATACAGGCGAAGACATCTTCTTTGGCGCAGCCTTTAAATTCGGCCCGTTGATAGAGCATCCGCTTAATGCCAGTTATGTACCTATAGATAATAAACCGGGTTTCATCCGCAGGATATGGAACCGCCTGTTTGGTAGCGGCGACGACTATTAGGCGTTCGCCTTTTTGCCGGCGATAAAATCTTTAAGGTAATAAGGCTCAAAGTAAGCCACGTCTACAAAATCATTCGCAAGGTATTTCTCTGCAGCTATAGCCGTGAGGTGTGCCGCAGAATTGGCAAAGCCACTACGGAAATTGGCATTAGGGTTATCACTTAAAGCTACGCGGCATTTCTCTGCACCATCGCCAAAAAACAATATCTTATTATCGGCTAACAAGTCTGCAAAGCTATCCCCGTCAATTATTTCTGCTGCGGTGGGCTTAACCATATCGCCCTGCTGATTAAATATAGCCGTAAACACTTCCATGCGGCGGGCATCAATCATAGGGCATAATAGCATATCGCCTCCGGCATCTGCAATGCCCTTGCCCATAGCAGCCAGGGTATCTACCGATATCAGTGGTTTATCCAACGCAAAACATAAGCCTTTAGCGGTAGAAACACCAATGCGCAAGCCAGTGTACGAACCGGGGCCACAGCTTACTGCAACAGCATCCAAAGCATCATAGCTTATGGCCGCATCCTTTAGTAAGCCATCTATATAAAGCGTTATTACCTCGGCGTGAATATTGCGCTGGTCTATTTCTTTAAGGCCCAATACCTGCCCATCCCGGGCTAACGCTACCGAGCAGGATGTTGTTGCTGTTTCTATTTGTAGTATGGTCATTGTTTAGTGAGCGGTGATTAGTGGGTGGTGAGTGGTTTGAAAGCTGATGATATTAAACTGGTGGAGTTTTTGGCAAAAATAAGCAGTGTGCAAATAATCCGCAACACCAACCATTCACCACTCAACCATTTACCACTCAGCAACCTCAAGGTACCGGATCATGCCCGTGGCCGCCCCACGGGTTGCAGCTGCCTATGCGTTTTAGGGTAAGCCAACCGCCTTTAAATGGTCCGTATTTTTTGATGGCCTCTGCCCCGTATTGCGAGCAGGTGGGTGTATAACGGCAAGATGCCCCGGTTATAGGCGATATAAAGTACTGGTAAAACTTTATCAGCAGCAAAAAAACACTACCAATAAGGCGTACAAATATATCCCACAAAAACTTCATTTAATTACCTGCCCCCCAAGCTGCGCCAAAAGCTTAAGCATTTTCTTTTCCATAAGGGCATAATCGGCCATTTCTTTGCCAATGAAACCAATAGACAAAACAATACGTTTATCGGCTTCGCCTAATATATTGTATAAATATGCTTGTTTGTTGAGGCGGTAGGCCTCGCGCATGCGTCGTTTGATCACATTACGGTCCACAGCACGCTTGTAGCGCTTTTTCGATACTGAAAACACTACCTGTACAGGGAATTCCTGCGCATTATCTACAGGCTTCCAGGAGGCCCTGAAAGGGTAACATAAAAAAGAAGAACCGTTATGAAAGAGCCCGTCGATAAGCTTCTTGTTACATAACCGTTCTTCTTTTTTAAAAGTATGCATAGTTGTTAGTGCTGAACCTAAATTAAGCTTATAACCGGTTCGGCCCCTTATTTAAAAGGAAAAACAACCAGTATATTAAGCTTTGTGGGTGCGCTCGTCAGAAACTGACAATCTTTTGCGGCCTTTGGCTCTTCTTGCTGCTAATATCCTTCTGCCGTTAGCAGTTGACATGCGCTCACGGAAACCGTGTTTATTCCTTCTTTTCCTTTGTGAGGGCTGAAACGTTCTTTTCATGGCTATATTTTATTCTTATTATCCTTAATCTTCGTCCTAAAAAACAAGAGTGCAAATGTAGCGTATTTTTTAGTTTTTTCAAATAGAAATGTTGTTATTTGATAACGCGTATTTATTAACATATTAACATAGCCGCTTATCTCATGAAATTTACTGCTTACCTGCTTTTTTTATTGCTCCCGCTTACCGCCTTTTGTCAGGACCCTATGGCCGCCCATTATAAAATATACAATACGGCCAAAAATGCCCCTGCTACGCTGGAGGATGTGATTAATGATATGGAGAAGAACGATGTGCTTTTCTTTGGCGAGGAGCATAATGATAGCACGGGCCATTACCTGGAGGCCGTATTATTTAAGATGCTGGTAGCTAAATATCCTGCCAAAACAGCGCTATCAATGGAGATGTTTCAAACTGATTGCCAAACGGTATTGAACGAATACCTCGCCGGCTTTATCCGCGAGAAGAACCTGATTACCGAAGGCCGCGCCTGGAAAAACTATAAAGATTACCGCCCGATGGTTGATGCTGCCAAAGACAATCAAGTGCCCGTTATTGCAGCCAACGCCCCTGCCCGCTACACCAACATGACTACCCGCGTTGGCCTGGGCGACCTGCAAAAACTGGATGCAACTGCCAAAAGCTGGCTGCCACCCCTACCTATAGATACCGCAACCGGCCGCTATTATGATAAGTTTGGCGAGGTGATGGGCGGGCATGGCGGACCGATGCATGTGTACCAATCGCAAAACCTTTGGGATGCTACCATGGGCTACTCTATTGCCAAATTCTACAAAGCGCATAAAGATTTTAAGATAATGCAGGTAAACGGTGGCTTCCACAGCGAAGAGAAACTGGGTACCGTTGCGCAGCTAAAGAAGTACGCGCCTAAAATAAAGGTAATGAACGTACAGGCCTACGCCGATGATAACTTCGACAAGCCCGATTGGAGCAAATACGCCAAATTTGGCGACTATATTATTATCACCGACCCTAAGCTGCCGAAGACGTTTTAAGTTTTAAGTTAGAGGTTAGAGGTTAGAGGTTAGAGGTTAGAGGTTAGAGGTTAGAGGTTAGAGGTTAGAGGTGAACTCCAATTAAAGTGTATTGTTTTTCACAGACACATTTTTCCTAATCTCTTACCTCCAACCTCTAATTAACTAAACCTCACTCATCAAAACTAATCAGTACCGCGTATTTCTTAGGCGCTACCTCGCAGTAAGCTACCTTTAATAACGCTGCGCACATTTCAGGTTTGGCGATATCCAGGTCGATGTGCATCCAGCCAAGTTTGCCCCACTTGTTAGGTACGGGGTAAACACCATTACTATCGGCCAGGCAAAAAATGTCCTGATCGGCTGGAGAAAGCTTTACCGTGGCACGGTTTGCCATTTCGTTCAGCGTGGCAAATATTTTTTTAGCTATTTTGAACGATATTTTATCGAAGTGCGGCTCTTCCGTTACAGCTGGCAGGGAAAGTGCCGTTTGGCGCAACATTACTGTCGTTGTCATTTGGTTTAATAGCCTACCCTATAACCTCTAAAACCCGACACCTTCATATAGCTGGGGGCATCATTATTAGGCAGGCGCTTTAAAATTAGTGTATCGCTATACTTGCCCGATATAAAATCCTTATAGTCAACTTCCAAATCAAGCCGCTGATTGTTTCCTAAACGGGTATAATCCACCACAACATGATATTCCGTCCGCTTGGAATTACTCCATTCATAAACGGAATCAATACGGCAATACACCGTTATACCCTCTTTAGTTAACCTGCTTTCAACCTGCTTGTCGTTATATTGCGTACAAAAATAGCAGGCAACCAAAATAACGATTATGATGGAGGGATAGATATACCACAAAACCTTCTCGTCCTCTTTGCTATAATAAGGCGGCATGGCCAACTATTTCTTAGCAGCCAAAATATCCCTTATCTCGGCAAGTAACACTTCTTCTTTTGATGGTGCGGGCGGCGCGGCAGGTGCAGCTTCTTCTTTCTTTTTTAGGGAATTAATGGCCTTCACTGCAACAAATATGCAAAGTGCAACAATCAAAAATTGAATAATGGCATTGATGAACAAGCCGTAATGAATAGCTACTTCCGTTACTTTTGCTGTAGCGTCTGCGGGAGTAAGGACAATCTTCTTATCAGCAAAATCAACACCACCGGTGATATAACCAATTGGCGGCATGATCACATCAGACACTAAAGACGTGACTATTTTACCAAAAGCAGCACCAATGATAACACCCACCGCCAAATCAATCACGTTACCCTTTACGGCAAACTCTTTAAATTCTTTTACGAAACCCATAATATAATATATATAAGTTTTAAAGTTATCAATATTTATACTTTGCCTCCAAACAAATTAATACAAAACGCATTTACAACATTACGCCGGTTACAACTTCTTTATTTTATAAGTTAAGGTAATTGATGTACTTTTGCCCTTGTCTTAATTATGCTTAAACAGAACCTCCAACAAAAACTTTTACAAAAACTTTCGCCGCAGCAAATACAATTTATTAAGCTGTTGCAGGTGCCTACGGTATCGTTAGATACCCGTATAAAAGAAGAACTGGAAGAAAACCCTGCGCTTGAAGATATAAGCCTGACTAACATAAACGAACCCGAGGAACTATACCCCGACCGCGACCCCGATGAAGATAAGTTCAACGCCGACGAAGAGCGCGGAGAGATGGATGAGTTTAATATAGACGATTACCTGCAGGAGGATAACGTGAACGATTACGGCTCGCGTTACGACCAAAACGGCGAAGATGAAGACGAACGCAAGGAAATACCCATTGCTGTGCAAAGCTCGTTCTTCGAGAGCCTGCAATCGCAACTGGACCTGCTCCCTGTATCAGATAAAGATTTTGCTATAGGCAAGCAGATCATCGGCAGCCTTGATGACGATGGCTACCTGCGCCGCCCCATCATGAACATTACCGACGACCTGGCCTTTTCGCAAAACGTGATGGCCGAAGATGAGGAAGTGGAAGATATGCTGAAGGTGATCCAAAGCTTCGACCCGCCGGGTGTGGGTGCCCGCAGCCTTCAGGAATGCCTGCTGATACAACTCCGCAAAAAAGACGTTAACGACCCTATCGTAAAAAAAGCGATCATCATAGTTGAAGATTACCTGGACGAGTTTACCCGTAAGCATTACGATAAACTGGAGCGGGTGTTGAACATGAACTCGATAGAGTTGCGCGGCGTTGTTGCCGAGATACTAAAGTTAAACCCTAAGCCGGGCGATAGCAATGAGGTAAGCACCAAGCAAATGCAGGTGATACCCGATTTCCACATCAGCAACAACGATGGCATGCTGATACTAACGCTAAACAGCAAGAACGCGCCCGAGCTAAAGGTAAGCCGCTCGTACCAGGAGATGTTTCAGCATTACGATAAGGCATCGCAAAAAGACAAGAAACTGAAAGAGGCGGTACAATTTGTGAAGCAGAAGCTCGATTCGGCAAAATGGTTTATTGATGCCATTAAGCAGCGCCAGCAAACCCTGCTGAAAACCATGAACGCGATAATGCAGTATCAGTACGATTTCTTTTTAACCGGCGACGACAAGAACCTGAAGCCGATGATCTTGAAAGATATTGCCGACCGTATTGGCATGGATATCTCTACCGTATCGCGTGTGGCCAACTCCAAATATGTACAAACCGAGCATGGCACATTCCTGCTGAAATCGTTCTTTAGCGAAGCTATCCAAACCGAAAGCGGCGAAGAGGTATCTAACAAAGAGGTTAAAAAAATACTGGAAGAGCACATTGGGCAGGAAGACAAACGCCACCCCCTTGCCGACGAAAAACTGACAGACATACTAAAAGATGCGGGATATAATATAGCCCGACGCACCGTAGCCAAATACCGCGAACAAATGAATATCCCCGTGGCAAGGTTGAGGAAAGAATTATAGAAGAATCAAGAAATAAGAGTCAAGAATCAAAATAAAAGAAAAGCCCTTTAAAAATCAATTAAAGGGCTTTTCTTTTATCTGAATATTGTCTTGTCTCTTGATTCTTAACTCTTGCCTCAATCCTAAAACCCGTGCTGCGGACTTTTTAAGTTATAACGATTGTTTAACAATATGCCCAACACCACTTCGTGCGAGCCGTTGCTTACGGTGCGTAGAGCCGATGTGGTAACATCGTAAGAATAGCCCACGTTAATTACCGAGCTTAGGTTGAAACCAGCCAGTACAGAGTACGAATCGCCTTTGCGGAACGAGCCACCGAACCAGAACCTATCGCGGAAAGATAGCTTCATGTTGATATCGAAGGTTACAGGTGCCGGATCAATGAATTTAAGCAAAGCCGATGGCAGCAACGTAACATCGTCTGAAAGGAATATCTTGTAGCCACCTGTTGCGAAGTAGTGCGGCACTGTTTTACTTTGGTTGGCTGTGTTGCCGGTAGTTATATACAGGTTCTGCGGCAAAATCTGCTGTACAGATACGCCGAAGTAAAACCTGGACGAATAGGCCCATAAGCCCACGCCCAGGTCGGGTTTCCATTGACTGTTATTGATATTGTTGAGGGCCGGGTCGTTGGAAGTCTCCAGCGTTATCATATCGGTATTGAGATTAATATGGCTTACGCCGGCCTGTACACCCACGGCGAGGTTAAGTTGGTCGGTAAGGCCAAGGTGGTAAGCATAGCTCGCATCGATATTGGTTTGGGTGATGGGGCCTGCTTTATCAGATACGATGGCGAAGCCAATACCATGATGCGGTTCAGCAGCGCGATAGTATTGGGTGAACAACCTGCTCGATGGGTTCTCCCCGCCCGATGCCGGGAACGCTGTTGCATCGCCCTGCAAAAAATCCTGCCCAAGTGGTGCGTTTATGCTAAAGTAGCTGGTTACCGGTGCGCCTTGCAAGCCGGTCCATTGGCTACGGTAACCTAGTTTGGCATCTGTATAATTCTCGATACCGGTTACGGCCGGGTTTAGCAGGAAGTTGTTAAATACATATTGGGTGTACTGTGGCCGCTGCTGGGCAACAGCTGCACGCACAAATATGGTAAGCAATACAAAAAAAAGTAACGTTTTCTTCATCTGATAATTGTGACACTGCCCGAGACAACCTTACGGCCATTTTTGGGGTTTATAATGTAATAATAGGTCCCTGATGGTAAATTTGCGCCTTTATAGGTGCCGTCCCACGGAATGCCGTAACCAACAGACGAATATACCTTTTCTCCGTATCGGTTGTACACATCAACAGTGTTTCCGGGGTAACTTTCGAGATACTTTATGGTCCAGGTGTCGTTATATCCGTCTCCGTTAGGCGTAAAGGTATTTATTACGCCCAACTTTTTCAGCACTTTAACAAAAATTTCATCAGATTGCTGGCAGCCATCGCTACTGGTAACGGTTAACCGGTAATTAATATCGTCTGTTGCAGCACAAACCGGGTTCAAAACATCGTCATGATCCAGCCCGGTAGCTGGTGTCCATTTATACGTGAGGCCGTTACCGCTGGCCTTTGCTTTCAAAAGCACCGTGCCGCCCTCCAGCAAGCCAGTATTGCCCCCGGCATTCACCGTTGGCGTAGGGTTAACCGTAATCTGCTGGGCCGTAGTATAGCTGCAGCCGTTGGTAGCCGTAAAAACATAGGTAATGGTAGCAACGCCTACCCCTGCTACCGCCGGGCTGAATAAACCCGAAGCACTCACGCCCCTGCCGCTAAAAACACCCGTGCCGGCAAAGCCGTTGTTGTTGGCAATCAACTGCACCGGCGGTACTTCCAGGCAAATGGAACCTAAAGCGGTAACTTGGGCAATGGGGTTAGCTTTTATAACGATGTCCTGAGAGACACTATCTACACAGGCATCGCCCGAGTAAGCTTCCATGTGCAGGCGGTAAGTTTTAGTAGCAGGCGTGTTGAATAAGGCATAGCTGTGGCTGTATATTCTATCGGCGGGCAGATTGGGGCGCAAAAAGGTTTCCGCATCCTGGCGGTTGCCGTTATAATCGTAATACCAAACTATCTTGGTGAAGTTACCAAAATCCAGCGTAGAAGATTCATCCATCACCACCGGACTGCTACTGCAAAGTGCATCTTTATCGCGTACGGTAAATTTAGCCACGGGTTGCGCACCATTAACCGTAAACTGCTGCGTTTTCTCGAATACACATCCACTCGCGCTGGTCACCGTAAGCTTTACGGTGTAAACCGCTGCCAGTGTGTACCTGTGGCTTGGGTTTTTAAGCGTTGATGTATTGGGGTTGGCGGCATTGGCTTTGCTGTCGCCGAAATCCCACAGGTAGGCGAAGCTGCCTTCGGTATTATCGGCAATGGTGCTTTTATCGCTAAAGCGGGCTACATCAGATATACATACATCCGGCAAACTAAAATCTACTACGGGGATGGGGTTAATTACCATGGTTCGCTCTACCGGCATGCCCACACAGCCATTTTGGTTGGCTACTGTTAGCTTTATTT
Organism: Mucilaginibacter psychrotolerans; assembly: GCF_004519315.1. Taxonomy (GTDB): domain Bacteria; phylum Bacteroidota; class Bacteroidia; order Sphingobacteriales; family Sphingobacteriaceae; genus Mucilaginibacter; species Mucilaginibacter psychrotolerans. The sequence goes on along the minus strand of NZ_SOZE01000028.1, from coordinate 40,405 downwards.
TGTAACTACCCGTATTGGCGTATAGGTGGGTAAATGGCTTATTATCGTTAAAGGTGGCGTTGGTGCCGTCACCAAAATCCCAAAGCCAGGCTTTAATACTGCCATCGTCGGTTGTAGAGGCATCGGTAAGGGTAATTTCTTTACCCGCACAAAGCGGCGCACTGATCTTAAAATCAGCCAGCGGCTTGTTAGCAACATGCACCACCATGGGCTGCGAAACCGAAGCGCAATCATTGAAATTCACGGTGGTTAATACTACATGATAATTGCCCGGCAAAGCATACACATGCTTAGGGTTTTGCAGAGCACTGGTTTGCCCGTCGCCAAAATCCCATAGCCAGGTTTTTACGGCTATGCCCTTGGTATCGGTAACATCGGTAAAACCGACTTCTTCGCCGGGGCAGGCCCCATCAACCGTAAATTTAGCATCGGGGTATTCGCTAATGTTGAAATCAAAATCGATATCGGTAGTAGCGCCGCAAATATCGCCATTAGGGTTGCTTACGGTGGCTGTAACACTATAGTCGCCGGCAGTGTATTTTACGGGTTTGTTATACTCGTAGTAATATAAAGTCTTCCCTTCTTTAACGGCGGTGCCGATAAAGGCAGGGTTGTTTATTACAAGCGGAGCAGTACCATCTTTAAAATCCCATTGGATGCGTGGGGTGGCATACGGCAGGGTGAGCAGCATCTTGTAAGCAATATCTTTACAGCCGTTTATTTTTACGGTGGCCGGGCTGCCGGTTGCCGCATCCTCCAGGGCGATGAACTGATTGAGGTTTTTGAGGCTGGCACCTGCGGCATACCCGTACGATTCCAGGTTGCCAAAACCATAGGCAATGGCGTTGAAACCATCTGCCGCCCTGATGTTGTGCGTACCGGCATCTACGCTTATTTGCGCATACGAATAAGCTGTGTTACCCGGCACGGGCGTAAAACTGGTGTACGGCTTGCCATCCAGCGTAAAGGTTGATGCCTGGTCGGTTTTGATGACAACATTGATATAGTTGGCAATGATGTTGAAATATGGGCTCGAGTACAAAGTAACCTGATCAAGCGTTTGCTCGGTAGGTGTTAGGTATATCATCTCCGGGTCGCCCAGGTCACTGTTATCGTGCGTGCAGCCATTGAGGTTTTGCCCCTGTGATATGGCGTATTGCACCACCTGTATGGGCTTATCTGCCGTTATTACGTTAGTTTGCTGTGAGGTAAATTCGTAGCTCGTGAGTCCTGCAACCGGGATGAATGTACTATTGCCGTTAATTTTGATAGCGGTATTATCCTCGCTGGTAATTATCCGGAAGATATCGTAATTACGGTTCTTCAGCGGAACGGTAATATAATTTTTCCCCCACGATGAAATAGGGTACACCTGCTGGAAAAGATTGTCTGACGTAAAATTCGTTTCGGGGCAGCCGATGCCGATCTTGCTGCTGCCCGAGAATACGGCTATAGGCTTGCAATCGCCGTTTACGTTTTTGGTACGGATAACCGTGTTGGTAAGATCGGTAGCCGACAGCCCCTGATAAACTTCGCCTTTCTTTAAGGTGATGGTTAATGTTTGGCCAGCAGGTATGCCATTTAACAAATTGCCCTTAGGGATGATTTCTACCGTAGTATTATCTTCGGTAGCAACCACCATAAAGGTGGAATACGAGGGAAGATTTTCTACCTGTTGAGAGTTAGAGGCCTGTGTGTAGTTAATAGAATAGTAATTTTTGCCCAGGGCATTTACCGGCAGCAAAAGCGTTGCGCCGGAAACGCTGGCGGCATAGATATGTGCATAAACTGCAACGTTTTTTTGCGCGGTAATGTGCAAGCCTTTCATTGACTGCCCCTGCCCTTTTATAAAGGCGCTTGCGGGGATAACTACCGTAGTAACCTGGTTGGCCGTTACCGTAAACGGAATGGCGAAGCTGCCATCGGCAATCTCTACCTTGCCCGTTGTGTTTGCGCCACCGGTAATGTAAAGGCTCATCTGGCTTTGCTCAGCACCCTTGATGTGCGACATCCAGCCCGTCCAAAACTCTTTGCCCTGGCTGGATTGCGCAATGGCCAAATGGCCAAAACATGCCAATATAATTGCCACCGCCGCACTTATCGCCTTAACCTTATTCAACTTAACAATAGTTTATATTTAATTGGTTGCAACAAAACGCGGGCTTGGGCTAAAATACATCATATCCATAATTATACCTTCGGGAACCTGCGGATTACCCCCGTAAATATATCGCTTTTTATGGTTAAAAAAACTTATCAGGGTTGGGTACCAGGTTCAAAAATTTCTCAAAGTTCTCCTGGTAGTGCGATTGATCCAACCGGTAATAGAATGCGCCTTTTTTAGATGATAACTTATCCTTTTCGGTCAGTTTTACCAATAAGCCTGTTGATAACAGTTTGCGGCTAAAATTGCGGTCATCAAACTCGGTTTGATAAACCCCCTCGTACAGTGCTTGTAGCTGCGGTATGGTAAACTTGTCTGGCAGCAGTTGAAAAAGTATCGGGTGCAGCGCAGCCTTATACCGCAGCTGCTTCAGCGCACCGGCCACCATCTCGGCATGGTCAAAAACCATGGGCGGCATATTATCCAGCAAAAACCACTCGGGGCTATACTCGCCGGTAAGTTGCTGTTCGTACTGGTGTATATCTATCAAAGCGAAGTAGGCCACAGATAGGGTGCGTTCCACCGGGTCGCGGCCGGGTTTGCCAAACACCATAAACTGGTCCATATAGACATTCTTTAAACCAGTGCGCTCTTCCAGCACGCGGGTTGCGGCATCTTCGGGGCTTTCTGTAGGGTGCATAAAGCCACCCATCAGGCTCCATTTTCCCTTTTCGGGCATCAAACCGCGCTTTACCAGTAACAATTTAACGTTTGTGCCATCAAAACCAAATATTATACAGTCAACAGCAACCAGCATACGCAGTTGCCCGGGATATTCATGCATGAGCGATAAGTTTATTTACAAGTGTAGAAATAATATCGGCATTTTAAAAACCGGATAGAAATGTAATGCATTTGTAAGTAATAATATTATAGAACCGCGTTATTAAGAATACGTTGATATTTACAAGGCATCAGCAAAATATATAATCGTTTTGGAAACTATACTAAACATCGCTAACCTCTACAAAACCTATAAAAGCGCGGGGCGCACCTTAACGGTTTTAGATAATATCAACTTCGCCATAGGTGCCGGCACGGCCAATGCCATTGTTGGCCCGTCGGGCAGTGGCAAAACCACCTTGCTTGGCCTGTGCGCCGGGCTGGATAGTGCCACATCGGGCCTGGTAGAGCTCAACGGCGTAGACCTTGGTTCGCTGGGCGAGGATAAACGCGCGCAGGTGCGCAACCAGTATGTAGGTTTTATTTTTCAAAACTTTCAGCTGTTGCCAACGCTTACCGCTTTAGAGAACGTGATGGTACCGCTGGAACTGCGCGGCGAGAAGAATATCAAAGCGCGCGCTTTAGATCTGCTGGATAAAGTGGGCCTGGCCGACCGCGGCCACCACTACCCTGCCCAGCTTTCGGGCGGCGAGCAGCAAAGGGTATCCTTGGCCCGGGCTTTCTCCAACTCTCCCCGGATATTGTTTGCCGATGAGCCTACCGGGAATTTAGATGCCGAAACCAGCGAGAAAGTGGTAAAACTTATCTTCGACCTGAACACCGAGGCGGGTACTACTTTGGTGCTGGTAACGCACGATTTGGAACTTGCTGCCAAAACACAGCGCATCTTGCGCATAAAAGGCGGTAAGCTGGTATCCGACGAACCTACAGGCAACCAATAAGCGGCGAAATGGACAACATGAATTTTAACCGCAAAATAAACTTTGCCTGGCTGTTTAAAATGGCCCTGCGCGATAGCCGCCGCAACCGCGCCCGGCTATTGCTTTTTATATCCTCCATTGTATTCGGCATAGCTGCACTGGTGGCTATCTATTCGTTCAGGTATAATATACAAAACGACATCAATGCACAGGCAGCTACCCTGATTGGTGCCGACCTCAGCATCACCGGCAATAAACAACCCGACAAAAAGCTGCAAACCCTGCTGGATTCCATAGGTGGCGACAGGTCTGAAGAGCGGAGCTTTGCCTCGATGATCTACTTTCCGCGCACGCAGGGTACGCGCCTGGTAAACGTAAAAGCATTGCAGGGGGCGTTCCCCTACTACGGCGATTTAGAGACCACGCCATTACAGGCGGGCAAAAGCTTCAAAACGGGCAAATTTGCTTTGGTTGATAAAACCCTGATGCTACAATTCAACGCCAAGGTGGGCGATTCCATAAAAGTGGGCAGCACACCTTTCGCCATAGCGGGTATATTGAATAAAGCACCCGGGCAAACAGGCATAGCGGCGGGCATTGCGCCGATTGTGTATATTCCCTTCCAATATCTCGAAGAAACTAAACTGATTGGCTTAGGCAGCCGTATCAACTATGCCTATTATTATAAGTTAAAGCAAGGCATCGATGCCGAAAAGCTCTCCAAAAAAATAGAGCCCGAACTGGAAAAAGCCGATTATGGCTATGATACCGTAGAGGGCCGTAAAGAAAACACGGGCCGTTCCTTTGGCGATTTGTCGCGGTTCTTGTCGCTGGTTGGGTTCATAGCCTTGCTGCTGGGTTGCGTGGGCGTGGCGAGCGCCATCAATATCTACATCCGCGAGAAGATTGCCTCTATAGCCATCATGCGCTGCATGGGCGTGAAAGCCTCCGAAGCATTCCTAATTTACCTGATACAGATTACCGGCATCGGCCTAATCGGTTCGGTGGCGGGCGCGGTGCTTGGTACTTCAATCCAGCATTTGCTGCCATTGGTGTTGAAGGATTTCCTGCCGATCACCATATCCGTACAAATCTCCTGGATGGCCATATGGCAGGGCATCTTGCTGGGCATTATCATATCGGTGCTGTTCGCGCTGTTGCCGTTGATCAATATCCGCAACATATCGCCGCTGAATACCCTGCGCCTCTCCTTTGAGGATGCGGCCACCAAACGTGATCCGTTCCGCTGGCTGGTATATTTGCTGGTGGTAGGTTTTGTAGTTGGATTCTCCTACCTGCAACTGGAAGATTGGGCGAGCGCAGCAACCTTCACCGTTGGCATCCTTATCGCCTTCCTGATATTGACGGCCATTGCCTGGCTGCTCATCCGCTTTACGCGGCTGTTGATCATGAGCAGCTGGAGCTACATCTGGCGGCAGGGCTTTGCCAACCTATATCGGCCGCGCAACCAAACCATCATCCTTACCGTGTCTATCGGTTTAAGCACGGCCTTTATCGCTACTTTATTCCTGATACAGCAATTGCTTATTGCGCAGGTGTCGCTATCATCAAGCGGCAATCAAAGCAATATGATCTTGTTCGATATCCAAACCGCACAGGAAAAACCCCTTGCCGAGCTTACCCGCAAAGAAGGCCTGCCGGTGTTGTCGCAAGTGCCCATCATCACCATGCGGCTGGAGAAAGTAAACGGCAAAACCGCCGCTGATGCCAAAAAAGATAGTACGCTGCGCATATCGCCCCGCGCCTACGCCTGGGAATACCGCGTTACCTACCGCGATTCGCTCACCAGTTCGGAAGACATTACCTCGGGTAAATTCATTGGCAAGGCTACGCCGGGCAAGGATATCCCGGTATCTGCAGAGGAGCGTTTTGCGCAAAGGGTAAACGCCAAAGTTGGCGATAAGCTGGTATTCAATGTACAAGGCGTTATCATGAATACTTACATCAGCAGCATCCGTAAGGTAAATTGGAACCGGGTGCAAACCAATTTCCAGGTGCTGTTCCCAACCGGGGTGCTGGAAGATGCACCGCAGTTCCATGTGCTGCTTACACATGTGCCATCGCAAAAATCTTCAGCAGCTTATCAGCAGGCGGTGGTGCAGCAATTCCCCAACGTCTCCATTATAGACCTGGGCCTGGTGCTTACCGTGCTGGACGAACTGCTGGATAAGATAGGTTACGTGATCAAATTCATGAGCGGTTTCAGCATCCTCACAGGTATCATCGTGCTTATCTCTTCCGTACGCATCAGCAAATACCAGCGCATTCAGGAGAGCGTTTTGCTGCGCACCCTGGGTGCCAGCCGCAGGCAGATATTTTCGATAACGGCTTTAGAGTATTTGTTCCTGGGCGCATTATCTGCATTAACGGGTATCGTTATCGCCATAGGCAGCAGTTGGTTATTGGCTAAGTATACTTTCAAAACACCTTATCACGTAGATTTTGCACCCGTAGCCTACATATTCCTGGCCATAACGGGGCTAACGGTAGTCATAGGCTTGCTCAACAGCAGGGGCATTTTAAACAAACCGCCTTTGGAGGTGTTACGTTCAAACGCATAAAACCAATATGAAATATCCATTCAAAATAACATCCGTATTGCTGCTAACCGCCCTTTTGACTGCCTGCGGTGGCGATAAGAAACCAGCAGCCGGATCAGATACCACATCGACATCCACCACTAGTAAGGGTGCAGAAAAAAAAATCGTCTTGTTTTTTGGCGATAGCTTAACCGCCGGTTACGGGTTGGAAGATGCCTCGCAGGCATTCCCCGGCGTAGTGCAGGCAAAAATTGATTCGGCTAAACTCCCTTATACCGTAGTAAACGGCGGCCAAAGCGGCGAAACATCTGCAGGCGGCCTAAGCCGTATCGACTGGCTGCTGAAACAACAACCGTTGGATGTTTTCGTGCTGGAACTTGGCGCTAACGACGGCCTGCGCGGACTACCCGTAGATGCCACCACTCAAAATCTGCAGGCCATTATAGACAAAGTAAAGGCCAAATACCCGAAAGCAAAACTGGTGATCACCGGCATGCAGGTGCCGCCCAACATGGGTGCCGATTATGCCAACAACTTCAAGAACATCTTCCCCACGCTGGCCACAAAAAACGCTATGGTGCTAGTACCCTTCCTGCTTCAGGATGTTGCCGGCATACGCAAGCTTAACCAAGGCGACGGCATCCACCCTACTGCCGAAGGCGCCAAAATTGTTGGAGCGAATGTTTGGGCGGAGTTGAAGGATATCTTATAGCTCATATTACCCCAGGGGCACAAAGAACTTAAACGGGTATAACGTAAAGGGCACAAAGAAAAAAACCTTTGTGCCCTTTCTCGTACGCTAGCAGATTTGATAACTTCGGAAGTTTGTCAACTATCACACCCTTTGCCAACTCCTAAAAAATTCGCAAATATTTAACTATTTACACCAATTTTTGACTTAATAAAAACCAACTGCTCTGTGGTTAGCTTCGACTTGTCGATAAAATTTCCAAACTTTTTTGTGTGGTAGAGAATCAAATAATTGCGAATCTCTTTTTGCTTCATGATATGTTCCCATGAAAACTCGCTTTTAAAGGTTTTGCCTGTAACCGTCATGCCCAAGTCTGTAAAAGTATAATGCATATCGCTCAATAGGCTGGGATTTGATTTGAGCTGGTTAACCGCAATAACAATAATTATTGATGGGGCCAGCAATAAAAAAAAACCTAATAACGCATCCCAAAGCGGTGAATAAGCATAAGCATCTAAAACATTGCAATAGTTTAAAATCGATGTTATTAAAAAGTAGGCGCCTATTATGGTTGCCAAAATAAACCCCGGTTTTTTATATAGGCCGACAAACATAACCTTGATATATTCCTGCTTATTCAGGCAAGTCGTAATAGAAAAATTCATTGAATCGTCGTGGTGGATATTGGTTAATGCCCTGCTACTATCTCTACATTTTTCACTTTTAAGTTTTTAACTGCAAACCACAGTATCCCAACAAAGCAGGCGCAGGGCACCATGTATGCAATTTGGATATTGAACATATCTGATATACGCCCCATCAATGGCGGCAATAATGCCCCCCCAACAATACCCATTATGACCAGCGAAGAGCCCAGCTTTGTTTTTGCACCCAAATCTTTGATGCTTAAGGAGAAAATGGTTGGGAACATAATAGACATAAAGAACCAAACGCCCATTAAGGTGTAAACCGCAGCCGTACCGTGCAGGTTAACCGCGCATATAATGAGTATAATATTAATGATGGTATAGGTAACGAGCAGTTTTACCGGGTTAAAATACCGCATTAAAAAGGTGCCAATAAAACGGCCCGCCATAAACCCGCCAAAAGCAATAGCCAAATAATTAGCAGCCGGTTTTTCTTCAAAGCCTGCTACCCTTTCGCTAAAACGAATAAAAAAACTGCTTACGCATGATTGCGCGCCTACGTAAAAAAACTCGGCAAGTACACCGCTCATTAAGTGTTTATTGCGTAACAACTCACCTATGCGTACCGATAAAGGCCTTTGCTCGTCTTTTAACTCTGCCGCGCTTTCTTCCTTAACCGGCGGGAAGGTGGTACGCCATACCATTATAGCTACCACAAAAACTACCAGACTGATTACCACAAATGGCATTTGAACGCTTGAGGCCTCTTTGTTTAAGAATGTATTCAATTCGGCAGGTGGCATAGCAGCTGTTTGGGCCTCGGTTAGACTATTGCCCGATAAAATGAACATCCCTCCAAAATAAGTAGACGATACCGCTGCGAAACCGTTAAATGATTGCGCAAGGTTAATACGCTGTGTTGCGCTTTTTGGGTCGCCTATTAAAGTAATGAGTGGGTTGGCCGCGGTTTCTAAAAACGCCATACCCGAGAAAACAATAAACAACGCACCAAGGAAAAACCCGTAATTTCTTACGGCTGCTGCCGGGTAAAACAGGGCCGCCCCGAACGAAAACAACAAAAGGCCCAACACGATGCCGCCTTTGTAGCCATACTTCTTCATAAAAAGCGCTGCCGGTATAGGCAGCAGGAAATAAGCGATGTAAGATGCCGAATCTATCAGCGAGGATTGGAAATCCGTTAGCTGGCATGCTTTCTTAAGGTGCGGGATCAATATGGGGTTAAGGTTCAGCGCAAATCCCCATAAAAAGAACAGGGAGGTAATGAGCGCTACGGCTACCAGGTTACTATTTTTTTGCATTGGTCGGTTTAAATGAATACAGGTTTTTTGGAGGGCACAAGATATATTATTTAAATGCAGCTTGTATGCTATCTAACGAAATTGCTCATATTTTCAACAAAATTGCGTTTAACGCTGAATGATCTCCGGTGAAATGGTAAAGCTTACCAAGATAGCTTTCCAGCCAATCGTTGTTTGCAATGGTATCTTGATCGCCTTTTACTTTAAAAAATCCGTCGTCGGTTTGCAACAGGTTGCCCTTTTTGGATTTGTGTAATTTCATTCAAAAATGAATTTAGCTCAGTGTCCTTTGTGTTTCTCCTTCGTGTCCTTTGTGGTAAATTAACCACAAAGCGCACTAAGGTTTCACAAAGGCCACAAAGATTTACAATGGCGAATTTTAGTTTGCCACTCATTTGGGCTTGTTATTTTTGAAACAGCCAATTATGTCATCCAGGCATGCTGCACGGCACCGGGGCCATCAATTTCGGCAACGGTATGGGTAGTGTGTTTTTTGATGACCACGCTCGGGCTCACTTTTCAGGTTTGGCCCAGTTCGCGCGATGCAGCGGCACCTGTGCCCGTGGTGGCCATGCCGCCTTTGCCTTTCTCGCCATGGAAATTTTCGGGACTGATGGAGCGGCTAACAGCATCCGAGGTACGGAAGATATTGCCCATGTTGTTGTTTAACCCATCGTACGTTTGTTGCGCACGCGCAGAGAGGCCCAGGATGCACAGCATCCCGAAAAGGAATAATTGCTTCTTCATATTTCAGGTTTATTGGGAACTAAATGTAGGGAATAATTTTTAGTGGGTGGTGAGGAGTTGGCAAAGCGTTTAAAAAGATGTCATTTTGAACTTGTTTCAAGACCCCATCATAAAAGTCGCCGATATGCTACACCGTAATGCATGCAGTAAGCCGTCGACTAAAGTCGACGGCAATGAAGGTGGGCTTACGGTTATTTGCGCTAGTCAAACATCATAAAGAGTAATGCAACTTAATTGCCGTTCCATTTATGGAACAGATAAAAGTTGACGGCAATGAAGGTGGGCTTGCGGTTATTGGCGCTAGTCAAATATGGTAAAGAGTAATGCAACTTCATTGCCGTTCCATTTATGGAACAGATAAAAGTTGACGGCAATGAAGGTGGGCTTACGGTTATTTGCGTATCAAACATCGTATACCGTCGACTAAAGTCGACGGCAATGAAGGTGGACTTGCGGTTATTGGCATATCAAATATGGCAAAGTAATGCACCTTCATTGCCGCTCCATTTATGGAACGGATAAAAGTCGACGGCAATGAAGGTGGACTTGCGGTTATTGGCATATCAAATATGGCAAAGTAATGCACCTTCATTGCCGCTCCATTTATGGAACGGATAAGCAATGCTGAATGGCAATTAAAGCAAACATTAACAGCCCCGAACGTTACATTTTGAACCCAATCGCTATGGAAAAGGGATAATTCAGGCGCGTTTTTATCCATTTTTTGAAGAAATTAGCACATTTTCTGAGAAAAAAAAGGAAATTTAAGGAAACTTTCGACAATAAAATCTCCTGTATGCGCGTGTTTTACAAACATCAACCGCAATTTTTCAGTGCAAACTACTAACTGCCAACTGCAAACTAAAAAGCGTATCTTTGCACCCTCAAATTTTGGTACAATGGCGTGGGCAGAAAAATTCAAACTAAATAAGCAACTGATAAAGGCGGTAACCGAAGCGGGTTTCGATATGCCGAAAGAAATGCAGTTGAAAACTTTGACGCGCATTGCCGGTGGACAGGATGTGATAGGCATAGGTCCGGAAGGTGCAGGCAAAACCACCACTTTGGTGTTGGGTACCCTTAACCGCTTCGGCTATAAGGCCGATGGCGTGCCGCGTGCTTTGATCCTCGCGCCCGACCAGGAACGTGTTTTTGAGATCGTTGCGCAATTCGACCGCCTGAACCGCAATAGCACGCTCCGCATTGTTAGCTTGCACAGCGGCGCCCCGGTTGACCAGCAAATGGACGACCTGGCCGATGGTGCCGACATTGTAGTAGCCACACCCGACCGCGCCCGTGCCATTTATCTAAAGCTGGGTCTCAACCTTAACAAGGTGAACTTTATGGCCATAGACGATGCGCACCTCATTGTAAAACAAGGTTTACAGCTACCCGTAATAGAACTGGCCAACAGTATTGATAAAGGGCAGCACCTGGTTTTTACAGAAGTGATGCACGATAAGCTGGAGAAGATGCTGGCCCCTTTTATGCTTAACGCAGCCACCATTGAGGTAGATGAACTTCCCGAAGAAAAGATAAGGACACACCCGCAAATACTGTATCACGTACCCAACTTTGGCACCAAGCTTAATTTATTGAGCCTGTTTATGTACGATGAGGAACTGTTTACCAAAACCGTAGTATTTGCCAATACCAAAACCACTGCCGAAACGCTGTACAAAAACCTGGAGAACCGCCTGCGTAAGTCGGTTGTTTTACTTGCCCCTGCTTTTCATGAGCATCACCAGGTGAAAGACATTAACGAATTCAAAGCGAACGATGCACAGCGGGTGCTGATCGTAGCCGGCGAAACTGTTACGGATATCGACCTTAGCGGCATCCCATTCATCCTCCATTTCGATTTGCCGTTGGAGAAAGAAGAGTTCATCGGCCATATCGTGAACAATAACCTGGAAGCAGAAGAAGAAACGTTAGCCATTACCTTTGCTACGGATATAGAACTTGACCAGGTACGCAAGATAGAACAGGCTACCGGCCAGAAAATGCAGTCGGTTGAGCTGCCGGAGGAACTGGTGATACAGAAGACCCGCAAGCAAAAGGAAAGCGAAAAGGTGGTAAAACCCACCAAAGAAGACCCGAACAAACATGTACCCGGAGAAGCTTTTCATGAGAAGAAACCGGAGAATGCCAAAACCTATAACTTCAGCGCCAATAAGAAGGCAAAGATGAATAAGAAGAAAAATCATTAAGATCTTAGCTTAAAACAGCGCCGGGTCGGCGCCATGCGCTATCATTGGGTGTTCCACTTGGCGTATTTCAGGTATTTTACGCGCACAAAGCTGCTTTATTTAATATCTTAACATACAACTATTTACAGCCATTACTTAAAGAGAATGAATATTCCAAATCGTTCCACAAAAAACTATAAAACGCTGGCTGTCAATAACAATTAATAAATATGTGTTCCACATTTAAATATGGAACACCCGCGTAGCACTAAGCTTTATCCGCAGCCATTTCCTTGTGGTGTTTTACGTACAAATCTTCCACTTTCTTACGTGCCCAGGGCGTTTTACGCAGGAATTTTAGGCTCGAGCCAACGCTCGGGTCCTCCAAAAAGCAGTTGATACGAATGCGGTAGCCCAGCTCGGCCCAGCCAAAATGTGCCACCAATGCGTTAATGATAGCTTCTAGCGTTATGCCATGCAGCGGGTCCTTGGGTTTTTGCTCCATGCTGCAAATTTAGTCATTTTACCATTATACATCCTTCTCGTGCAATTGCACGGGTTTCATAGTTGGTGTTAGCAGGTGCATGATAAGCCATGCGGCCAGATAGGCGCAGGCACATATGGTAAAAATGATGTTATAGCCCGCTGTGATATGCCCTGCGGCTTTGTTTACCTCGAGGATATAACTGATCAGCATCGGGAACAAAATCCCGCCTACAGACCCCGCCATGCTTCCTATACCCACAACAGAGCTTACCGCCTGCTTAGGGAACATATCTGATGCCGTGGTGAAGATATTGGCACTCCAGGCCTGGTGTGCCGCTGCGGCAAGGCTTATCAAGGCTACAGCCTGCCAAATATTTGTAGCGTACCGTGACGAAAAGATAGGCAATACGCATAGCGCGAACAGCACCATAGCCGTTTTACGCGCCTTAAAAATGGGCATACCCCGTTTAATAAACCAGGACGACAAATAGCCGCCGCCTATGCTGCCAATGGTGGTAGCGGTATAAACAATTACCAGGGGTAGGCTGGGCTTTTTCAGATCCAGATTGAAGGTGCTTGCAAAATAGCATGGCAACCAAAACAGAAAAAAGTACCAGATAGGGTCGGTCAGGAGCTTGCCCGCAAAAAATGCCCAGGTTTGGCGTATGCCGAAAAGCTCCAACCATGCTATTTTAGTTTCGGGCGTGTTGGCCACCGTTGCTTCTGAGGTATCGCTGTTGATGAAGACCAGTTCTTCTGCGGTTATCTTTTTATGTTTGGAGGGCGTTTGGTAAAACATGCGCCAAAATATAAGCCATATAAAACCGATAGCTCCGGTAAGAATAAAGGCCATCTGCCAGCCATATACCCCTAGTATCCACGGCACCATAACCGGAGCTACCACAGCGCCTATGTTAGCTCCCGAATTGAAAATACCGGTCGCGAGTGCACGCTCCCGCTTTGGGAACCACTCTGCCACCACTTTGATAGCCGCCGGGAAGTTGCCCGATTCGCCCAGGCCTAGCGCCGCTCTTACGAAAACAAAACCCAGCGTGGTCTTAACCACTGCTGTTAGTGCAGCCGCAATGCTCCAGAAAACGATGGAAATGGTGTAACCCATCTTGGTGCCCAGTTTATCGATAATGCCACCAAAAGCCAGCAACCCTATTGCGTATGCCGCCTGGAAAGCCATTACAATATGCCCGTAATCGGTCTCGGACCAGTTGAACTGCTTTTCAAGTGTGGGTTTCAGTAGCCCGATAACCTGCCTGTCGAGGTAGTTGATGCTCGTCGCAAAAAACAGCAGAGCTACTACACCCCATCTGTAAGTAACGCTTTTGGTTGGTGCCATTATCTTGCTGAGGATTATTTGCTTAACTGTACCAATTGAAGTGCTTTTACGGTGTCTGCGTGCAGTTGTTCGTACAGGCGCTCGTCCAATACCTGCTTGCTGATGAGCTTGCTCCCCATCCCCACCGCACACACGCCAGAGCGGAACCAGCCCGATATATTCCCCGCCTCTATCTCTACGCCACCTGTGGGGATAAACAGTTGCCCGGGGAATAAGTCCCTGATAGACGACACAAAAGCAGGTCCTAATATATTAGCCGGGAACAGCTTGATGAGCATCGCCTTGTACTGCTGTGCGATGTGGATTTCGGTGGGCGTCATGCAGCCGGGAATCCAAAGCAATTTATAGTTGGCAGCTACCAGGGCAACCTCGTTATCTACTATCGGCGATACCAGGAAATCAGCACCTGCATCTACGAAGCTTTCTGCTTCTATCCCGGTTTTGATGGTGCCTATGCCCAGGTATAGGCCGGGCATATCTTTCTTTACCGCTTGTTTGATGTAGCGGAAGTTGGCCAGGGCCTCCTTACCACGATTAGTATATTCCAGCACCCTCACCCCTGCTTTATATAGTGTACGGATAATTTGCAGGCTCACCTCGGCATCCTCATAAAAAAATAAGGGCAGCATACCCTGTGTCAATATAGCGTCTAATACTTGTTCTCTGTTATCCATGGTTGATGGTATTGGTAATATCCTTTACGGTATTGGTGGTGGCATCGCTGTGCACGAATAGTTTGTTATAGGCCGCGGCTGTGGCAAAAGCAAGAGTTTGCTGCGGAGTTTGACCGTTATAGAAGCCATATATCAACCCGGCCATGAAACAATCGCCGGAGCCAACCTTGCTGACGATGCTTTCGGCGCGGTACTCCTGCGAGCTATAAAATTCGCCATCCATATACAGAGCGGCGTAATAATCGATTCCGCCCGAACCATCGAACCGGAAAGTATTGGCCACCACTTTACATTTTGGGAAAAGTTGGGTTATCCTTTCAGACGTGGAAAGTGCTTCTTTCAGATAAAGGCTTTTCTGCCCGCTCTCATGTATGTTGCCCGATACCGGGATACCCAGCATAGTTTCCGCCGCCCATATGTTGCCCATTATCACATCGCAATAAGGCGCCAGCATGGTCATAACCTCCTGTGGTTGTTTACCATATTGCCATAACTTAGAGCGGTAGTTCAGATCGAGTGAGATGGTGATGCCCTTTGCCGATGCTGCCTGCAGCACCTCCAGGCAAACATCTGCCGTTTGCTGACTGACAGCAGGGCATATGGCACTGAAGTGGAACCAGGTGATGCCGTCGAGCACTTTATCCCAGTCTATCCTACCCGGTACTAATTCGGCAAAAGCGGAGTTGGCGCGATCGTATATCAGCGCATCATGCTTTAGGTCTTTCCCCTTGGTGAGGAAGTACAGGCCAATACGGTTGCCGCCGTAATGCGCTTTGGTGGTATCGATGCCCAGCCTATCCACGTAGTCAGTCACCTGTGCCGAGAGGCCGTTTTTGGGCAGTGCAGTAAAGTATTGCGAAGGCACACCCCAAAGGGACAAAGCAGAGGCTACGTTCAGTTCGGCACCGCCAACAAAAACGGATAAAGCATTATCATCCAGCCATTGGCCGCCGTCATCGGGACTAAGCCTTAACAGCAACTCGCCGAACGATAGCACGGCACCTTGCTTATATTCTTTTGATGATATGCTACTCATTTTTGCTCGAAATCAAAATAACTTTTGGCATTAAAATAACAGATATCCTGTATGATCTTGCCGGTCCACTCTATGTCGTTTGGCAATTCTCCGTTCACAATATCATCTGCAAACAGGTTGCAGAGTATCCGCCTGAAGTACTCATGACGCGGGAACGACAGGAAGCTGCGCGAATCGGTAAGCATGCCTACGAGGCGACTCAGCAGGCCCATATTGGATAGCGTGTTTATTTGTTTGGTCATCCCATCTTTCTGATCCAGGAACCACCAGGCCGAACCCCATTGTATTTTACCGGCTACCGTGCCATCCTGGAAATTGCCAGCCATGGTAGCCATCAATTCGTTATCCGCAGGATTGAGGTTATAGAGGATGGTTTTGGCCAGTTTGTCCTCGCTGTCCAGCCTGTCCAGAAATTTAGAAAGGCTTCTACCCTGATGGAAATCGCCTATCGAATCGCGGCCGGTATCCGGCCCGCTTTGCCTTAGGCCGCGGGTGCTGTTGTTACGCAGCGCGCCTATATGGTATTGCTGCACCCAGCCCTTCTCATAATCCCATATGGCAAACTGATAAAGCATGGCTGATTTGAATTTCACACTCTCCATCACGGTTATCGGCTGGCTACTCCTTATCTTGCCGAAAATCTCGGCAACCTCTTTCTCTGTGTAATCCTCGGCGTACATCTGGTCGATACCATGGTCAGAAACACAGCAGCCGTTGCCTGCGAAGTAGGTGTGCCGCTTCTTCAACGCGCCAAGGAAGCTGTAGTAATCGTTTATAGCCACGTCAGCAGCTTTTTCAAGCTGGTTGATATAACTGTTCAGCGCAGGGATATTATCGCTGTTCATGGCCTTATCGGGCCTGAAAGCGGGCAATACCTTAGTGCCGAAGTTATCGGCTTTGAGTTTCTTGTGATATTCGAGGTTATCGATGGGGTCGTCGGTAGTGCAAATCACCTCCACGTTCATTTTGGTGATGAGGTTACGCACGCTGTATTGCGGACTTTGCAACTTACCGGTGCAATCATCATAAATATCGTCTGCTGTCGTGGGCATCAGGCGCGATTGTATACCGAAGTACCGCTGCAGTTCCAGGTGCGTCCAATGGTAAAGGGGGTTACGCAGCGTGTAGGGCACGGTAGCCGCCCACTGGCGGAATTTCTCTCTGTCACTTTGGCCGCCGGTAATGTAGCTCTCGTCTACCCCGTTGGCACGCATGGCCCGCCACTTATAATGGTCGCCGTTGAGCCAAACCTGCGTAATGTTGCCGAAGTTGATATCAAGGGCAATTTCGTAAGGTGGCAAATGGCAATGGTAATCAATAATGGGCATAGCGGCGGCAAAGTCGTGATATAAACGCCTGGCCGTATCGGTTTGCAGCAAAAAGTCCTCGTTGAGAAAGGGTTTCATAGGTCAATCGTATCCGGGAATTTGTAATGATAGGGTTATTCTTGCAAAAAGCCCAAAATTATTCACGAAAACGTTGCCGGAAGATCGCAAATGATAAGTGCTCATAAAACGCACAAAGCCCCTGAGACTATCAGGGGCTTTGCAATATTTTTTTGCGAAGGATTACTTCAATACCAGTACGCCATCGGCCATGATGGAGATGTCTTTCCGTGGCTCTTTAATGGCCGCTATTTCGCCATCGGTTTTACCGGCATCTTTCGCATAGTGTACCAAGCGCTCAACAGGCACTTCTTTCACCCTGGCCAGGCCCTCAACCACAACGCTTTTGCCTACAATGTTTTGCGGCATAAAGTAGGCGTAATCTGTAAACTGCACCATGATGGTTTTACCATCGGCCTGGGCCAGTTTCATAAAACAGCCTTTCTTTTTGCAAACCTCTACCACGGTTCCGGTGATTTTGCCTGTGTAGGCGGTATCGGTGTTTAAAGTAGTGCCAAGGGCATCGGTGGTTAGGTAGTTATCGGCGGTTACTAATTTACCGTAAGTAACGCCGGGAGCGGCAGGAGTGATATTGGTTTGCGCAAATGTTATTGCCGAAAAACAAAGGCAGATGATGAATAATGTTATGGCTTTCATATGATTAAATGGTATTGGTAACACAACTGCAAGCAAAGTTACGTTATTACTACAGCAGTTCAAAATTGTTTACAATGACCATAGACTAGTTGCTCCTAATACAAAAAATTACTTTAGTTAGCACACATTACCTTTTGATTTACAATATCATTTAACTATAAGTAAATCCTAAATTAAGGTCAATTACGAATTTCGCAAACTCAATTAATTACTCTGAAGGTTAAGTTTATCCGCTCTTTCAAAGCTTTGGTCGATTTGGGTACCTGGTGCTCCCACTGGTGCTGCAGGTCTCCTTTCATGATGAGCAGAGAACCGTTTTCCAATTCTACCGAGTGCTTCTCCTTCTTATCGATCTTATGCCTAACATGGAACCTTCGGGCTTGCCCAAAGCTAACCGAGGCGATAATGGGGTTTACACCCAGCTCAGGTTCGTCGTCGGCATGCCAGGCCATAGAATCATTGCCATTGCGATAGAGGTTCAGTAAAACGCTATTGAAGGTTACACCGGCTGCGTAATCTACCCTGCTCTTTATAAAAAGCAGTTCATCTGTCCAGGGCTGTGGCGCATATTTTTTGCCGGAGTAGGCATAAGTTTTGCCGTTGTCGCCATACCAGGCGGTAAGGCGCGGCTGGTTAAGCAATTTGCCATACATCTGTATGGTTTCCTGGTTCCATTCGATATTGGCTTTTAGTGCAGGGATAAGCAGGTCGCATTCGGCTTTGCTGAAGAAGGTGGCGCGATAATCCATCAAATCAACTGGCAGTTTGGGGTTTTGCAGGTCGCTGTCAAAAAAACTAAGTTGTTCCATTTGTCTGAACTCGAATTTGGGGGGAATTTTTAGAATTAACAGAATGAAATATTTAAATTCGATAAACTGCGAAGCTTTCTTGAACACTATCTGAAATGATGACTCTGTGAAAAATTGGAATTTCGTACAATTGATCGTGTTAATCGCTTCATCTTGAAATCGTGTAAAAATTTCTGCTTAATTCTGTTTAATCCCTTAATCCTAAAATCCTGTCAAACTTTGATGAATATTTTCTTCCGGTAAAGCCAGTAAAGCACCAGCCAATCAATTGTTAACATAATCGCGCCTTTAACCAGCGTGCTGTACGCGTCGCCGAAAAGCTGGTCGTAATGCGGGCCCAGGTGGATATACAGGGTTTTACTAAGGAAGGCACCAAAGCCATCTGCCAACACGTAAGCCGCAATTGAGTTGGTACCTATTACTGCCAAAAATAACCCCCTTCGCTTATGCCTCGCGTCTGTAAGTCCGTAGAAAACTGCCAGTAGCAAAAAGCAGCAGCCCCCGCTAAAGATAACCCAGCCGGGTGTCCATATCCGTTTTACAACGGGCGCAACGCCGCCGAAATGTAAAGCAGCGCTAAGGACAAGCAGGCCCGCCCCTATCATGGCGAAACAACGTACCAGCGCAAACGGTGCCATGCCCGAGCGCAACATATTGCCGGCCATTAAGCCGATAATCATCGTACCGAGCGTAGGTATAAAACTGAGTGTAGAATACCCGCCGTTGTTGAAGTTGAAATAATGCTCGCGCGGAAAAAGGTTTAAGAACCATTTATCCACAGCCCAGGCCAGGTTGGTATTCTTGTTCCAATGCGCTGCGAAGCCTTTGAAGTTGCCTCCCCAATCGGCCGTAACGCCGGCCGAGGCATAATCGAAACCCGGACCCGGTAATGGGTAAAAAGCAAACGCTGCCCAATAGCCTACCAAAATAACGCCGAGGGCAATTAACTGTGTGCGCTGTTTACAAAAGCCCAACAGGAACAAAAAAGTATAGCCGAGTCCTATCTGGCTCAGGGTATCCTCAAAGGTAAAATAGGTTTGGTTGGCCCACATCGAACGCAGGAAGATACCCAGGGCAATCAGCACTACCGACCTGATGAGTGCATGCCTCAGCAGTTTACCGAAGCTATCGCCTTTTGCCGTGCGCGCCGCAATTGAAAACGGCAGGGCAACGCCTACTAAAAAAGAAAATGAGGGTTGTATCAGATCGTGCAGGGAGCAGCCCGCCCATTCCACATGGCTTTGGTTAAAGTTAAGAAAGCTCCAAAAAGCGTTCCCTGGCAGTGCCTTCGATACATGCTCAAACGAGAGCACCTCGCCCATCATCAACAGCATCACAAAGCCGCGGTAAGCATCTATAGAAGTTAGGCGGCTGCCGGGTGCTGGCGCATTGGCTGCCATCTCAACAGATTTTTTCGTAGTCATTATTCAAGGTTTAAATCGGGGAAATAAAGTAGCAATATAGGCATAAAGCCTTAATCGTCTCGCGGTTAAATAAAGTTAAAAAGCCCCGGCAAATTGGGCATTAACATTTTATCGAGTAATTTGCCGCACATAAACTCCTCACCCATGAAAACCATCCGCCTGTTGCCTCTACTTGCTATTTGTGCCATATTTTTTACCTGTAATAACCCGCAGCCCAAAACTGTGAAAATTGCTACACCCTCCCCAATAGAAGTAAAAAATAATGGCGTACATATCGACTATACCGATACCGGCAAAAGCGATACTACGCTGCTATTCGTGCATGGGTGGTGCATTAACAAAACTTACTGGGCACAGCAGGTGGCTTATTTTGGTAAACGCTACCGCGTGGTAACGATGGATTTGGCTGGCTATGGCCAGTCTGGCCACAACCGTGACAATTGGAGTACAATTGCTTTCGCAAACGATGTGAATGCGGTAATAGACCAGTTGAAGCTTAAGAAAGTCGTATTGATAGGTCACTCTATGTCGGGCGATATTGTATTACAGGCAGCCATCGACGCGCCGGATAAAGTGATAGGTTTAGTGGGCGTAGATAACTTCAAGGGCCAGGGCGCGCCGCCGCAAACCGACGCGCAGAAAAAAGAAATAGCAGAGGCAATTGCCGCCATGCGCAAAGACTTCAAAAAAGTGTCGTTCCAATGGTTCAACGAGGGGCTCTTTTCGAAGAACACCAGCGAGCCCATTAAAGATAGGATACTGAACGATGTTGCGCATGCAGATACCGTAGTTGCCGCAGCATCAATGGAGCAACAAGCGTATGACGAGCTGCCCGCCCTCATCAAACTGAAAAAGAAATTATATCTAATAAACAGCGATTACCAGCCTACCGATACCGCCTGGCTGGTGAAGCAGAAGCTGCCTTTTATGTTGTTAGAAGTGCATGGCACAGGCCATTTCCCGATGGTGGAAGCACCTGTAGAATTCAACCTACAATTAGACAAGGTACTGGTAAACATGAACCGCTAATTACGCTAGCTTAGGCCAGCATTCTTGCGTATCGTGAACTCGAAAGTTGTGCCACTGCCCACCTTCGATTTTACGCTGATGACACCTTCTAACTTTTCCACCAGGGCTTTCACGGTGTACAAGCCTACACCCGTGCCTTTTTTATTGAACTTATCTACCACATTCAGGGTTACTTCGTTCTGAAATATCCGTTCGAGATTTTTTTCGGCGATGCCCATACCATTGTCTATAACTTTAAAGTGGTAGTGGTTGCCTTCATCCAGAAATTTGATACTGATGATGCCCTCCGCCTTATCGTTGTACCGGATGGCATTGGTAAGCAGGTTGATGAATATTTGCTCCAGTGCAACTGCCGAACAGGTAATTGCAGCTTTAGCGGCAGGCAGGTTTATTTGCAACTTGGCTGGCAGGTTTATCAGGCCAATAACATTCCGAAGGAGGGTGTTCAGGTCGATGCATTTCTGGTTGGTAAGCAGCAAGGCAGGTGCTGATGAATACTCCAGCATTTCGTCTACCATCTTCAAAAGCTTTTTTGTAGAGGCTATGTTGATTTCAGCAAGCCCCCTACTCTTGTCGTCGCCGCTTCTAACCAGCCGCATGTGCATGGCCTGGGAGGTAAGCAGCATGCTGCTCAAGGGGTTTTTGATATCATGCGCGGCCGTGGTTGCGAATTTCTGGATAAAGGCATTGGTTTCCAGCAGGGCATCGTTTGCCCGCTGCAAATTGGCAAGCTTTCGGCGCAACTCAAACTGGGCAAGCACCTGTTTCCCTAATGTTTTAAGGGCACCAAGCTGCTGCGCGGAAAGCTCCTTGGGTTCGGTATCTATCACACACAACGAGCCCAAAGCGTAACCCTCGGCATTTATTAAAGGAACGCCCGCATAGAAAACCACATTCGGACTATCGGTAACCAAGGGGTTGCTGGCAAACCTCGCATCCTTACGCGCATCAGGCACTACCATTACTTCATTGCCCATGATGGCATGCGCGCAAAAAGCCTGTTCTTTGGGTGTTTCTTTGGCATCAAAACCAACAATGGATTTAAACCATTGACGCTTATCATCCAGCAGACTTATCAGAGCTATTGGCGTTTGGCAAATTTCTGACGCCAGGAGCGTCAATTCCTCAAAATCGCTTTCGGGCAGGGTATCTAACATTTGGTAAGAAGCCAGTGCCAAAAGTCTTGGTTCTTCGTTAGTCGGGATGGGGTAAGAATAATTATGCAAGCCTATTTTTTGTCAGGGGAAGGGATTTCACCGCAAAGATACGATTTTAGTTCACCCAAATTATCATAATACGAAATATATTTTCCACAAAGAACATACTTTTAAAATAACTCATTTCATACCCGTACAGCTCACCCCACCCAGTTCTTATTTAAATTAATTCTAAATAATATTTGTGATTAAAATCCGCATTGTTACTTTTGCACTTAATTAGACTTAATATAAATAACAGATGAAAATAACCCTACATCCTACTCTCCTGAAAACATATTTTCTCTTCTTGTTGCTAACAATTACCAGTTTTTCGCTTAAAGCCAAAGGCCCCGACGATGATGGGAACACCGGCAAAATAAGCGGATTCGTCAAATCCAGCGATGGTCAGCCGGCCAGCTTTGTTACCGTAGCTATAAAAGGTCTCAACAAAACCACCATGACTATTGAGGACGGCTCGTTCCTGTTCAACAACATTAAACCTGGAAACTATACTTTACGCATTTCATATACCGGTGCCAAAAGTGAAGAAAAAACCGTGACTGTAACTGCTAACAATGTCACCAAGGTTGATTTTACACTCGCAGAAAGCGCCACTGATTTGAACGAGGTTACTGTTTCCTCTACCAAAACGATCAATCGTAAAAGCATCCGGATTGGTAAAATGAACGTATCGCCTATTGATTTGCCGCAAAGCATTTCTATAATTGGCCGCGATGTGCTTGACCAACAACAAGCCTTGCGCCTTAGCGATGTAATCAAAAACGTAAACGGAGTTTATTTATACAGCGCCCGCGGCAATACTCAAGAAACATTTGCGGCGCGCGGTTATAACTTTGGCGCAACCAATATGTTCAAAAATGGCTTCAGGGTAAATACCGGCGCCATGCCCGAAATCAGTTCGTTGGAGCGTGTAGAAATACTGAAAGGCAGTGCGGCCTTATTATATGGCAACGTTGCGCCCGGCGGTGTTTTAAACATGATCACCAAAAAACCCAAATTTGAACAGGGCGGCCAAGCTTCCATGACTTATGGCAGCTACGACCTGTACAAGCCGGCCGTTGATGTATATGGACCTATTACTTCCAAACTAGCTTACCGCTTAAACGCAACTTACGAAAACTCAAAAAGCTATCGCGATTACCTCAAAAACAAGCGCATTTACGTAAATCCATCCTTGTTATATAAAATAAGCGACAAAACCACCCTGGTGGTTGAAGGCGACGTTCTTGATTACGATTTCGTACCCGATTTTGGTACTGGTCAGGTAGATAACGTAATAGCTAATGTACCGCGCAACAGGTATCTGGGCGCGGTATGGTCTACCGGTAAAACAAAACAATCTACCGCAACGGCAACAATAAACCACCAGCTAAACAGCCTCTGGCAAATAAGTGGCGGTGTATCTTACCAATATTACGACCGCCGTTACCAAACCACCGAGCGTGTGCAACCCGATGCGACCGGTGATTGGTCGCGACCGCTTAACCGTACCAAAACGCTCGAAGATTACGTTACAGGCCAGCTAAACATTACCGGTCAATTTAATACAGGCCCGATAAAACACAACATCTTAGCAGGCTTTGATGCCGACCGATATAGTAATGATAACTATACCTATGTAACTAATGTGACTGTTAACGGCAAAGTGCAATCAAGCTATCTGGATCAAAACAATGCCGTACAAAACGCTACATACGATAAGATCAACATCTATGATCTGAACAAATACACCCAGCGTACAGATATGCCCACCATGAATCCATTTTATGACGTAGTAACAACAACCAACCGTTTTGGTGCTTATTTTAATGACCTGATAAGCTTATCAGAAAAGCTGAAGGTACTTGCCGGTATCCGCTGGTCATACCAATACATCGCTCCTACTGCTGTCAATAATTTTTATACTCCGGCTTTAACTCAATCTGCAAAGAGCAAAACAGATCAGGCATTTTCGCCCAGGGTAGGCATCGTTTATAAGCCATTGGAAAATACCGCTTTATTTGCCAGCTACTCCAACTCGTTCGTAGTAAATACCGGTACAGATGTTAACAATAATCCGTTAGACCCATCGATCATTGACCAGTTTGAAGGCGGAATTAAAAACGACTTCCTTAACGGCAACCTATCGGTAAACGTAACTGCTTACCGCATATTAAACAATAACCTGGCCCAAACAGCCACTTTTCAGGCCGATGGCGTAACCCCTAACACCAATACCAACATTAAAGTATTGAGTGGCCAAACCAAAAGCGATGGTGTTGAACTGGATATTGCCGGCCACCCATTTAAAGGCCTGGATGTTTTGGCAGGCTATAGCTATACCAATGCGCGCTATACCAAAACTTCTACGGTATTAGGTAGCACCATTGCAGGGCAGCCCTTGCTAAACGTACCAAAACACACGGCCAATACCAGTGTGTTCTACAATTTTTTTGATGGCAAATTAAAAGGCTTTAAAGCTGGCGTATCTGTATTTTACTTGGGCAACCGCACAGCGGGCTTTCTAAATACGGTAGGCCAAACGCAAACCGCATCGAGATTGGTTTATGTACCAAAGTTCACAACTGTTGATGCTTCTGTAGGATACAACTGCAAGAAAGTTTCTATCATTGCAAAAATATCTAACATAGGCAATGTACTCAACTGGAACGTTCACGAAAATTACAGCGTTAATCCTATCGCTCCAAGGCAGTTTTTAACTACCCTAACTTATAAATTCTAAACCCCGAAAAACAACCCGGGACACCATGCGTGCCCCGGGTTTATCAATTAAGCCATGAAGGTATTTTTACGCAACATACACCTTTACCTGAGCCTTGCAGCCGGGGTCGTTATTCTCTGTTCGTGCATTACGGGTACTATCCTTGTCTTCGAGAAAGAAATAAACCAGGCGATAAACCCGCAATATTACCATGTTGATGCCAAAGGTCAACAGATGCCTATTGCATTGTTGGTCAATGCCGCTATAAAGGAAGTGCCAAAAAGTAAAGCGACATCTGTGCTGGTTTATAATGACCCCGCCCGCAGCGTTGAAGTAAGCGTTACGTTGCCCGGAAAGAAAACATCTGGCACCCCACATCCCGAAAAAAATAAAGAAAGTGTAAAGGCCGAAGCGGCCCCAGGCAAAAAAGATAAAAAGTCCAATGAGGGCCGTAAACCTCAAATTACCGTTTTTGTAAACCCTTATACGGGGCAGGTGCTGGGCCAGTACAGTAAAAAGGAGTCGTTTTTTAATACGGTAGAAATGCTGCACCGCTTTTTGCTGGCAGGTAAAGACAGCGCAGGCGACATGATTGTAGGCATCTGCACGCTGCTCTTTTTATTTATACTCATTACCGGTGTAATACTTTGGTGGCCAAAAACCAAAGCCGTTTTACGCCAGCGTATTAAAGTAAAATGGGATGCCAACACCAAAAGGTTGGTACACGACTTGCACCTGGTAACTGGCTTTTACACTTCCGTTTTCCTTATAGTTATCGTACTAACGGGTCTTATCATGTCGTTCAAATGGGCGAATACCGCTCTTTTTGCCCTAACCGGCTCTAAGCAAGCCGAAAAACAGGAGGCCCCGCATTCTAAATTCATGGCAGCGCAAAAGCCCGTATCAATCGATGTGGCACTACGAAGCGTAAATCAGAAGACTAATACAGCAGAATACTATAATCTACGCCTCCCGGCCGACACTACAGCCGCCTACAGTGTCAATATCTTACCGAAGGGCGCATTTGAAAATACTTCCGATGCCTATTTTATCGATCAGTACAGCGGGCGAATTATTGGCAGCGAATTGTTTGCCAATAAAAGCCTGGGGCAGCGGGTGCGTTCGTTCGTAAAGCCTGTGCACACCGGGGCGGTTTATGGTGTCCCTACCAAAATACTCAGTTTCGTAATTTGCTTACTGGCCTGCATATTCCCCGTAACAGGTGTGATGATGTGGCTTAACCGCATCGGCAAAAAACCTAAACGCAAGAATGCTGCGGGGATAAAAAAAGAGTTGACTGTTGAGGGCGTTTAAAGATCCAGTCTTAAAAAAAGCCATGACCATCTTCTTAGCACCTATCATAAAAGTAGCCGCGATGCTCAACTGCTTTGCATGCCGGTTACCAGCGATGTGGGGTTCTGAAATGAGAATGAGGGTTTTCGTATATTAGACCTAAAACAGCTACCTACTCTCCTGTTTGAGCCTTCCAAACCGCAGCGTATTTTTTTCGGTACTTAAGGTCAATTTCAGTTGCTATCAACTGCGCGGCCTGTTGCTTCACCTCCTGGTCACCGGTTGCATCGTATATCTTCTTGAATAACTCAATAATATCAAAACGCACCAGTGTGCCGTTGTGGTTACTCATGGCGTGGGTAAATCTATCCGTTAAATGCCCTACCAGCAACTCGTTGTACTCTGGTTTTACAACGGCAATTTTCCAGAGGCTTTGCAGAGTGTGCCGTGCGGTAACGAATTTTTCATCGTACGTAAGTTGCATCAGTTTCCGTATATCGTGTATCATGCGGCCTTCGATATCGCTTTTGGCCAGGTTACAAAGCACTTGCGAGGCGATGGCGCGGCGGTGGTTATTGGTATCGCTAAGCATGGTAACCAACTCGTCCCACACCTCATATACCCAGGCAACAGGCTGATTAGTTTTAGAAATAATATCCACGAATGACGAATACCGTGAAACGGCATCATTGGCATACAGGTCGTCGAAATAACCGCGTATCGTAGCTTCCATCAGGGGGTTGGGCAAAACTCCCTAAATATAAAAAAAGCGGGCGATAATCCGCCCGCTTTTAGCTAACAATTGTTTATTCCTTAGACTTCTACCTCAAAACCAGTAGCGGTGGCCAATTTGCGCCAGGCTTCCATATCGGCCTGTACATCGGCTATCTTCTTTTCTGCCAAGGCATAAGCATCGGCACCTAAGAATAAATGCATCGGCGCATTTGCCGATTCGGCGGCGGCTATCATTACCAGCGCTGCTTTTTCTGGGTCGCCTGCCTGGTTACCGTTGATATCGTTTTGATGGGCGGCCTGCACGGCACGCACTTGTTTGTAGGCCTGTATTTCGTTCTTAGGCGTACTCAACGAATCGGGTTCCAAAAAGTTGGTGCGGAAATAACCCGGCGATACGATGGTGGCTTTAATGCCAAATTCCTTTGCCTCTGCCGAAAGCGATTCAGTAAGGCCCTGCACCGCAAATTTGGTGGCGCAATAGATGCCAAAGCCAGGAAAGTTGCCCGTAAAACCGCCGATAGACGAAACATTAAAGATATGGCCAGACTGCTGCGCCCTTAGGTATGGCATTACAGCGCGTATTACATTTAAAGAACCAAATACATTTACATTGAAGTTTTCACGTGCTTCTTCGTCGCTCAGTTCCTCCAGGCTGCCGGTGAGGCCGTAGCCTGCGTTATTTACCACTACATCTATCTTACCAAAGCGGGCGATAGTTTGTGCGATGGCATCGGATACGCTATCTTCTGCTTTGATGTTAACCGTAAGCGGCAGAAAGTTGTCGTGATTACCAACGGCCTTGTCCAGGTCTGCAGCGTTGCGCGATGTTGCGGCCACGTTATATCCTTTATTTAATAATTGCTTTACCAGGCTAAGCCCCAAACCTTTTGAGGCACCTGTTACGAACCATGTTTTTTGCATGTTCATTTTTTATATTGTTTTATGTTAAGTAGATTCTTGTTTGTTTATTAGCCATTAAAAGCCATCGATTTGGTGATAGCCTCGTTCACCCGAAATTCCCGTTCCAGTTTTTGCAGCTTGGCCATGGCCCTATCGTAAGCATCCTCGCCTAGTAGCAGATATAAAGGTGGGTTCTCCATCTGCGCAACCTCTATAATGGCGGCGGCAGCTTTTTCGGGGTCGCCGCTTTGCGCGCCGTTCATTTGCAAGTAGCGTGATTGCGTTTGATGTACCGCGGTATAATCTGCAATAGGTCGTTTAGCTATATTGAGGGAATCATCGGTAAGGAAACTGGTACGGAACGCGCCGGGGGCCACTACTGTTACTTTTACGCCGAACTCGGCAACATCCTGCGCAAGCACCTCTGATAGGCCCACTACCGAGAATTTAGTAGCTGCATAAACCGACCAGCCGGTTGCGCCGGTAAAGCCTGCGATGGATGCTATATTGATGATGTGACCGGAATGCTGCTGGCGCATATACGGCATAGCCATACGGATAACGTTCAGCGTACCAAATACATTTACTTCGAAACTATCGCGTGTTTCGCGGTCGGTGAGTTCTTCTATGCTGCCGCCTATCCCGTATCCTGCGTTGTTTATTACCACATCTATACTGTGGAAAGCAGCATTTGTTTGATGGAGGGCGCATCCCACACTATCCTCGTTGCCCAGTTCTACCTGCATGGGCAGGAAATGAGGGGCGGTTACATTTACAGCTTTTATAAGTTCGGCCACGTTGCGGGAAGTGGCCGCTACGTTATGCCCGGCATTTAATAATTGCGTTACCAGGCTTAGCCCAAACCCTTTGGAAGCACCTGTTATAAACCATGTTTTTTTGTTTTGCATACCCTTTTTTCTTTTGATAGAACAAAGATATGTACCAAAAACAGGACAAAGTAGCGTTAATCAAACCAATTATTGCAAAATTCAAACAACCCTAAATGCGGATGGCGTTGTTTGGGTTTGTTTTTTGAAAAAGTTATTGAAATGCGCCGGCTCTTCAAAGCCCAAGCTATAACTAATTTCAGATACGTTCCAGTTGGTGTGGCGGAGGAGGGCTTTGGCTTCGCTGGCCAGGCGTTCCATAATATGGTCTGTAGTGGTTTTGCCGGTGGTTTGGCGGATGGCACGGTTAAGGTGGTTTACATGTACCGACAATTGCTCTGCAAAGTCTTTAGCCGACCGTAGGCCGAAACGCTGCGCAGGCGATTCGATGGGGAACTGGCGCTCCAATAGTTCGGTGAATACTGAAGTGATGCGCGAGTTGGCATCGGGGTGCTTGTATAGCCTGTCGCTGGGTTGTATTTTCATGGCGTAGTGGATCAGTTCGGTGATGTAGTTGCGTA
This sequence comes from Mucilaginibacter psychrotolerans, assembly GCF_004519315.1. Classification (GTDB taxonomy): domain Bacteria; phylum Bacteroidota; class Bacteroidia; order Sphingobacteriales; family Sphingobacteriaceae; genus Mucilaginibacter; species Mucilaginibacter psychrotolerans. The sequence continues at coordinate 11,375 of NZ_SOZE01000028.1, read as the reverse complement.
GCAGATCGTACTTATAGCGGTAATCGGAATTAATTTCGGCCAGCATCTTTTCGAACATCGCGTAAACGTACTTATCCTGCTCATCTGTAAGCATGTACACCGGGTTGGCACCCGGCGCAAACATGGGCAGTTCGTGTACGTTGCTGCGCATCATATCATTAAAAAACGACTCTTTATAGATACAAAAAGCGCCCGAATGCTGCTGGTTAAGGTTCTCGAAGGTATAGGGCACAAAGGGGTTGAAGAACACCAGCGCGCTGCCCTCCATCTCGATGCTCTTATCGGCATAATGCACTACCCCCTTGCCGCGGAAAAGGCTCACCTTGTAAAAATCGCGGCGGCTGTACACTACGGGTTTGGCGCCGGGCATATAGCAATCTTCGGTACGGAAAACATTGAAATGCCCGATGTCCTGGCTCAGGTTATCGGGTAGCCAGTTGAACTTCTGTTTGTAAAAATCTTCGAGGGTTTCTGTAGTTGCCATAAAACAAAGTTACACAATTCAAACTATAGCCTCCAAAAACACCCGGGAAAACCGGAGAAAAATCGGTGTTTTTCTTTGATTTTCCGCAGAAAACCGGCCGTTCCGGCGAATTTTACCTGCTAAAATCTACGTGTTTTTACCAAAATGCATCAAAAAAAGGGTCGTTTTTACTACCGGGAGGTGCTTTCTTTTTGTCGATGCGGGAAGCATGTACATCCCGCACAGCACTGCTGCTACCGCGTGGATGCTTTTCAAAACGAGCCGCCGGGCCGCCACTAATCATAGCGCATATTCATCGTTTAAAAACGGCATTCCATCTATGCTTTATGCCTCCCCGTCTATCGCGTTTTAGGGTATCAACCGATAATTGTTTCTTAGCACAACCAAAAGCCAACCGGGTTTACATCATGTGCTTATCAACCAAAAAAACACCTTTAAAAATGCAATCGATTGCATGTATTGAACGTAAATTTCGTGCCGCCTTTTTGCCTTTTAATACCGGTAAAAACAATAGGCCGCTGTTTCCCGCTTTTGCGCAAGCAGCACCTGGCAACAGTGAACAAAAACCGGGGCACCGCCATAACCTTTTACCATTAACGAATTAACCAAACCATCCATATAATTATTAAACCCAAAAAACATGATCAAAAAACTCTCAACCACCGCCGCGCTTGTCATTGTTTTGATAACCGCTTGTTTCGCTGCCGACATCACCGGAAAATGGACCGGAAAAATTATGGACCAGTATGATATTACCTATAACTTTAAGGTCGACGGTGAAAAACTAACCGGCTCTACCACCGGCCCCGAAGGCAACCCAATCAATATTGAAAACGGTGTGATTAAAGGCGACGAATTTTCGTTCAGCATTAACATTATGGACAACACCATGAAAATTACCGGCAAAGTAAAAGATGACGTAATTACCCTTACCATGCCCGGCATGAATGGCGGCGAACCGATGAACGTTATCCTGAAAAGAGCAAAATAAAACCAGCCAAAAAAATCAGAAAAGGGTAAGCTGCAAATTGTGGCTTACCCTTTTTTGTTTAACTATTGTTTATCAACGCATGGTATTTACTGCTCACAAAGGCCAACAAAAACTTAGCGCCCCACAAAGGTGTAAGGGTTTATATAAATTTGGGCAATCCCTGCGGGGCGGGCTATACGCTCATACTGCGCAGGCCTTAATCACATGGCCGGTATCCGCTGCTATCCCTATTGCGCATTTTCTGAACCGTTGATTTCACTGATAAAATGATCCCGATGAAATTTGAACTGTGATTATCGAACTACCCGGCACACCACGTATCAACAAAATCTAAAAATCATTAAAACGGCGAAGCCCTTGAGCAACTTTAAAGAATATATAAAATGCGAAAAATCAACGGTTCAGACAAATTCTCCGTCATCGTAGGGCTCCCAATAGAGTACCCTTCGGTAGCATGCAGAACGAATACGCTACATGCGAATGCCCTGCTGCCGCAGGGCCCATTTTCAAAGAGCCCCTGCGGGGATGTCAAAAATAAAATCATTTATAGTTTCAGCAGGCAGTCGTTAAACGAAAATTAACAGCGCGAACATTGCGTTACAAACAATAACGAATTGATTTTGTGCTAACTGATTACATAATCCCGTGTTTTTAAATTGTGGAGAAATATTTCAATTTATTTTTTTTGAGATATCAAAACCGTGTCCATATATTTGCAGCATGTCCTAACAACCTTTAATCACACATTATGCATCAAATATCATTGCCCTAAAGCTTCCCTAAAAGCCCGAATAATACGCTGTTTGATTCTTGATAGTCAAGGCAAACCTGTGTTTGTTTTATAATTAACATTTTCCTCTTTCAACCTTCATTACAACATGAAAAAAATCTTGTGTTTATTGTGCCTTATTGGCGGCACTCGTTGCAATCGGTAAGAAGTTACATCGAAGCGAACCACCATTTGCCAGATGTGCCATCTGCGGCGGAGATGATGACTAATGGTTTGGATGTAGGCGAGATGAATAAGCAATTGATGAAAAAAGCAGAGGAGTTGACGCTATACCTGATTGAGAAAGACAAGGAGATTGAGGCGCAAAACAGTTTATTGCTGAGGATGCAAAACGAACAAAGAAAATTAAATACAAAAGTTAACAAGTTTATTAAAAGGAAATAATACCCGTAGAGAAGTAATATTGCTAGTGATTTCGCCGCTCTTCTGCGTATCGTACCGCGTACAGACATCGGCAAGTTGCCAAAAACTCACATGCGCTTTCGGACTTATTTCAATAGCAATCAAAATTTCGACCAGCAAGCCTTATCAAAACCGCACATGAAATACCTAATATTTACCCTGCTTATTATAGGGGCCATATCCTTTTTGCCCTTCTCCCAACGCTTGATGGCCCAAACAGGCCCCAAGCCCCAGGTACTTACACCTCCGCCTCCGGATGTCAGCGCGCTGGGCAAATTCGGGCTTATTCCGGTCAGTAACTTTTCGGGCATACCCAGCATCAGCTACCCCGTTTATACGATCCAGGAGGGGAATCTTCAGTTCCCTATCTCGCTGATGTACCATGCCGGGGGAATCAAGGTGAAAGAAGAGTCCAGCGAAGTAGGGTTGGGTTGGGCGCTCAGCGCAGGCGGGTCAATTGTCAGCACTGTCCGTGGCGGGCCCGATTTCGAAGGAGGTTTTTGGGCTACTTACGTGGACATGCCCGACAACCCGCAGCAGGCACTGTTATCTAAATCTCCTCTCTTCAGTATGGATAACTATTATTACATCTGGAATAACGATACCAACGCTTTCTTTGCAAATGGCATTTCAAGCCCACTCGTTAGTGGGCTATCACTTCCTCATAACGGCGTGAACAAGGAATATTTCAACTATTTTGATGTCGCCGGTGGTAAAGCCCCCGATTTTGCATCCGACTTGTATATGATAAGCATCGGTGACCGCAGCTATAAATTTGTTTTCGACAATAATTTTAAGCCCGTAGTATTGGGCGACGGGGCATTGAAGATTGAACTCATTTCCTACCCTAACAGCAGCTTCCCCGACTGGAAAGTAACTGATGAAAAAGGGATTATATATTTTTTTACCCAGCGGCAGCTTAATTCAACTAACTCAACCGACCCTTTTTTCATCAATAACCGAGTTTCCCATACCCTCAATACATGGCATCTAACCAAAATTGTATCTCCGGTTAATGGAGAGATTAATTTTGAATACCTGTATTCTACGCAAAATTATACCCATCCATTGCCGAACATTGGCGAAACCTATCTGGTGGGAAACGTTTCGCCACATACACAGCAACAAACGGATAATGTGACAGCAAGCTTCTCCATTTATCAGCAGCTCAATATCAGTAAGATAAGCTTCTCTGACGGCTTTGTACAGTTTGTTTATGCAGAAACGCGAAATGACCTCCAGGGGGCCCGACGTTTGCAGGCTATCGAGATCAGGAATAAAAAAGGATCTTTAGTTAAGAAAATCGTCTTGGATAATGATGCCTATTTTACGGCGACAGCCGGATTTAGCGGAAATGTGGGGTTCGATGGCATTTTTAGTAACTTAAGCCAGTACACCAGTGACAACCATTATAAACGGCTTAAGTTAAACGGCATTGCAGAAACAGACTCTCTGAGCACTGTGCCTTACAAAAAAACGCTATATACCTATAATGAAACGCTTAACCTGCCGGCTAAACTTTCTTTGTCAATTGATCACTGGGGGTACTATAACGGGGCGGGTAACGCCCAGCTTGTCCCGCCCGCAAACATTTATATTAATGGTGCATGGCAATCTCTAACCGGTGCCAACAGGGATGCCAACCCTAATTACATGCAGGCGAATATATTAACCGCCATTCAATACCCCACAGGTGGTACATCTACTTTCAATTACGAAACTAACCAGTATGTCAGAAGCGAGTCGGTAACGACTTACCGGGATACCGTCAGCAATTCCTATAAAGCTTCTGGGGCAACCGTTATGTCAGCTACCGGATTTATGGACGCAAACGGCAATATTACACCCGCCTCTAACTGGGTTGGTAAAAACTTGAACGTTTTTTGCCTGGTCGACAGGCACGGCACTTACCCGGCTGATTACTTCCTAAATATTCTTGTCTACAAAAACGGCGCGTTCCTTAAAAGAATCCCGACATCTGCCTCCAGTTATACCTCAGTACTCGATTCTTCCATAGTTATCGAAAGCGCAAGCACTTACCGGGTGTTTTTCGAACCTTATACGCAGGCTTTTTTCAATAACTGCGAGATCAGGCTTCAGACCTATGTTAAGGCAACGGGCAGCAGTACCGCTATTGTAGATAAAACCTATTACTCCGGTGGCCTACGAGTTAGCAAGATCACCAACTACGACCCGGTAACACAAACGAGCAACATTAAGAAGTTCACCTATATTGATGGCAAGGAAGACGATATCCCTATTTACGTCTCCCAGGTGGGCACGGATTACTACAAGCTGTCTGAGGCCCCGAATGTGGTCTTGGCTTCGAACAATTTCCGCTACCGCTACGGGCAATCTATCTACCCTTTCAGCGACGGCCGTGATGCCGCGTGCTTCGGTTATTCTACCGTGCAGATATCTGAAAGCGAGGGTAATAACCTGAACGGAATGTCAGAGTTCAGGTATAATGCTTCCAGCAATTTCAATGTAAATACAGTGCTGTACTACGGCAATACGTTGAGCAACCCGGGTATCCTCAACCCCATTATGGCTACGATCCCTTCCATCCCCGGCGGGCGCGGAGACCTGATAGAAGAAAAACACTATAAGAAAACCGGCAGCAGCCTCGTGTCGGTGTCCAGGGATTACTATTACTATGATCGCGACTCAGCCCCAAAAATCTGGCAGATGCTATTTAATCAGGGCCTGAGTGAATACACCAGCCCCGGGTACGACAATGGCCAGGTATTTAAGATTTACGCGCACCATTTCCCGATACCGGTTTACAGGAATGTGATGAAGCGGAAAGAGCACTTTGAATATGATGTGGCGGGGAACCAGGCGCAGGCAACCTACGAAGATTATACCTACGATAAAACAAAGGGACATTTTCAGCTGATTAAGAAAGCGACGGGCACCTCCCGTGAAGATACGCTGAATACTTATTATAAGTATCCCCAGGATTACCCCGACCTTCAAGCGGCAACCGGGCTCGATTCTGCGGCAAATGGCATTAAGTTACTACAGCAGAAACATATCATCGTACCGCTGGAATCTTATAACGAACGGGTTACCACAGTTCCATCAGCAGCTAAACAATACTGGGGAGGACTGCTTAATATTTTCAATACAGACCAGCCCACTCTTAAGCAGGTGCAGGTGCTTGAGACCGTATCGCCCTTATACGGGTTTGCCTTTTCGTCTGTTGCGGGTGGCACCCTTTCCAAGGCTGCGGGGTATGCCAGCCGCCTCAACTTCAAATACGATAGTATTGGCCGCGTGGTGCAACAGTATCCTGAGCGAGGGGCATCAACGGCATATTTATGGGGTAAAAGCCTTTCCTATCCGTTGGCAAAGGTGGATAACGCGAACTTAGCTAATGTTGCTTTCGCCAGCTTTGAGGCTGATGGCAACCCAGGCTGGACGGTAGCCTCTGCATTACGGGACAATACTACAGCGCTGACCGGTAAAAGCTCCTACATCCTGTCAAACGGAACGTTAAGCAAAAGCGGATTGAGCGCCGACAACACTTATATCGTATCGTACTGGACCAAGAACAGCACCCCATTTAGCGTTGCAGGCACAATTGCAGGTTACCCCGTAAAAGGCAGCACACATATGGGCTGGACGTATTATGAGCACCGAATAACCGGGCAAACAACCATCAGTCTATCGGGAGGAGGGTACATAGATGAAGTAAGACTATATCCCGTTGCTGCGCAGATGAGCACTTATACCTACGAACCATTGGTTGGGGTTACCAGTATGACTGATGTGAAGAGTCAGATTACGTATTTTGAATATGATAGTATCCAACGGCTGGTAAACATCAAAGACCAGGACGGCAACATTATCAAACACACCGATTACCATTACCATGGCCAATAAAACATCGAAATGAAAATAGCAAGAATAACAGGCATCATCATGATGATATTGATATGCGCAGCGAAAAGTTACGGGCAGCAGCCGGATAGTAGCCGGAGGCAGTCAATCACTTACTTAAGCCAGCACTTAAAAACGGATACGGCGACAGCTCGCCTTGTAAACGAGATTAGAGAGCGTTACAAAAAGGCGCTTGGCCAGGTGATGGCTAACGGAGCGCTTAGCGAGCAGCAAAAGCGTAATGCTATAGACGGCCTGATTGATGATAAGAACAGGAAGCTTGAACAATTGCTTAGCCCGCTGCAGCGCGCCAAAATTATACCCGCAACAGAAAGAAGAGTGGCATGGAGGGCAGACAGCACAGCACGAAAAAATAATTAAACCAACCAGATCTAACCTTATCACATGAAAAAGATATTATTTATGCTGGTGGTACTGCTGACGGGCATGATGACAAGTGCCTTTGCCGAGATTCCGGGCTATTCTATGACTAGCGCTATTGCAGCAGGGACCTACAGTTCATCAGGAAGTTTTTTTGACACCCGAAACAGCGCGACAGGCGGGTTTGCCAACACTTACGGCAACAACAATGTTGCCAATGATGTTTGGTACCGGTTTACCATTAATTCAACGGCAACATCGGTAACATTATCCCTTTGCGGGAGCAATTTTGATACCTATCTTAACCTGCTCAATAGCAGTGGTACAGCCATAACCACCAATGATGACAACGGCCCGGCCTGTAGTGGTGTGCAATCATCCATCACCTTAAGCAATTTAGCGCCGGGAACCTATTACGTGGTAGCAGAAGGATACGGCAACAATGCCGGGACAATAAATTTTACACTGAACGTAAGTATTGTACCGCAGATGACGATTAGTTACACCGGCGGCACCAATAGCTTTACCACAGGCACAGCCATAACCCCATTATCGCCAACAATTACCGGAGGGCCGCCGTTGTCAAGCGCCCTTACATCAACCTTTGCAGGCATAGGCTCGCAGGGACTGGGTGATGGCAATGGATCAACCGCAAGTTTTAGTTTGCCCCTGGCGGTGGCGGCAGATGCGGCGGATAACATTTACGTGGCCGATGCAGATAACCATGCGATCAGGAAGATTACACCCGGTGGAGTGGTGAGTACCCTGGCAGGAAACGGTTCTCTCGGCAGCACCAACGGAACCGGGGCGGGAGCCAGCTTTAATCACCCGGCCGGCGTGGCCATAGATGCAGCAGGTAATGTTTTTGTTGCCGACCAGAAGAACAACCTGATCCGGAAGATTACGCCGACAGGTGTGGTAACAACGTTTGCTGGGAGTGGCAGTGCCGGCAATTTGAACGGTACAGGCACCGGGGCCAGTTTCAATAATCCCATCGGTTTATGCTTCGATGCTGCGGGTAATTTGCTGGTGGCAGATTATTCCAACAACCAGATTCGCAAGATCACGCCGGCAGGGGTAGTCACTACATTGGCCGGTACCGGTGTGGCAGGGGCAACAAACAGCACCACAGCACTGCTTGCTACCTTTAAAAACCCCATGTCGGTTACTTTAGATGCGTCGGGGAATATCTACGTTGCCGACCGGTTAAACAACCTGATCCGTAAGATCACACCGGCGGGCGTGGTTTCCACTTTTGCAGGGAGCGGCGTGGCCGGCTATGCCGATGGTACCGGCACGGCGGCACAATTCAACCTGCCGACAAATTTAAAAGCAGATCCGTCGGGCAATATTTACGTTACCGATGCCAGCAATAACATAATCCGCAAGATTACCCCGGCAGGTGTTGTAAGCACCCTTGCCGGGGCACTAACGGCAGGCATGGTTAATGGTGCCGGTACGGTAGCGCGCTTTTACAATCCGTACGGGCTTTGCCTGGACAGCAAGGGCAACCTTTACGTAGCCGACGCTTACAACTATAGGATCAGAAAGATTATTACCAATGCATTTACCATTAGCCCGCAGTTGCCCGCAGGGTTGGTACTGGATGGTAATACCGGTGTGATTAGTGGAACACCTACAGTAGTATCGCCCGCAACCAATTACACCATCACCGCCTATAGCGCAACCGGCAGCGCTACTGTAACGCTGAGCATCGCCGTGGGTACAGGAGGTTATGCCTTCAGTTCTGACCAGAATTATATCGTTACTTATACGCTGCGTGACCAAGGATTTACCACCACGACGGCCGTAATATCGGCAAGCAGCGATCAAACAAAAGTAATGACAACGGTGCAATACCTCGACGGCCTGGGCCGCCCCATGCAAACGGTGCAGGTAAAGGGCAGTCCCGCTGCAAAAGATATGGTTCAACCTGTTGCTTACGACCAGTTTGGCAGGGAGGTTTACAAATACCTACCCTATGCAGCAACTACGGCAAACGGCAGTTTTAAAACAGACGCGCTTGCAGCAGGCGCCGGAGTTTCAAATTTCTATTACCCAACGGGCAGCACTGCGGCCTCGGGCGCGCAGCAAAGCAATAATGGCATAGTATACAACCCGCAGCCCTTTTCTGCCACCGTTTTTGAACAATCGCCTCTGAACCGCGTATTGGAGCAAGGTGCGCCGGGTACCGATTGGCAACCCGTGCCGGGAGCCACCACTGGTCATACCCAGAAAATGGCGTATGCAGGTAACAATACCAATGCGATAACGGATACTACCAACACCCGCTTTGTGGCGCTTTATACCGTGTCTATTAATGCCGATCAAAGCCGTTCGCTGGCCGTGGCAGGCGGCACTGCAGGCAGATACAACGCTAATCAGTTATACGTAACCGTTGCCTATGACGAGAACTGGAAAAGTGGGCGCGGCGGAACAACAGAAGAGTATAAAGACAAGGAAGGACGCGTAGTGCTGAAGCGTACGTTCAATTATGTTCCCGGCGGTTCCCCGGCGTTGCAAATATTAAGCACCTATTACGTTTACGACGATATGGGCAACCTGGCCTTTGTGCTGCCGCCTATGAGCGGCGCAGACAACGGCATCACCAGCGCCGCTAACCAAAGCACTTTAGACAACCTGTGCTACCAGTACCGCTACGACGAGCGCGGTCGCCTCACCCAAAAGAAACTGCCAGGCAAGGGCTGGGAGTATATGGTGTACAACAAGCTGGACCAGGTGGTGGCTACCCAGGATGCCAACCAGCGCGGCAAAACCACGCCCGAATGGACGTTTACCCGTTACGATGCTTTAGGCAGGGTAGTAACAAGCGGCATATACCTATACGGCGCTACCGGTGCAGATGTACGGGCTACGATACAAACACTGGCAAATAACCAAACCTACCTTTGGGAAGTACCTACGGGCACAGCAACCAATTACGGTTATAATGCCCAAAGCTTCCCGGCAACAGTAAGCTCCACCCTGGCGGTAAACTATTACGACGATTACAGCTTTGCAGGCAGCAACCCTTACCAGTATGCGGCGGGTAGCGGCATGACGAAAGGCCTGCCCACCGGCAGCCTCACCAATGTATTGGGGACGGCCGATATGCTTAGGAACGTAATGTATTACGACGGGGAAGGCCGCAACATAAAAACCTACAAACAGCATTACCTGGGCGGCACCGCGGCCTTTAACCCCTACAACTACGATGAGGTAACAACGGCATACAACTTTACCGACCAGCCGGTAAGTACCACAAGGCAGCATTACACCAAAAACAGCGGTGGTACGGCGGCGGTATTGGCTATAACCATAGCCAACAGCTATGACTATGACCACATGGGCAGGAAAATAAACACCTGGGATAAGATAAATTCCGGGACCAATGTATTGCTATCCGCAAACACCTATAACGAGGTAGGTCAGTTGTGGAAAAAGCACCTGCACAGTACCAACAGCGGTGGGTCATTTTTACAGGATATCACCTATGCCTATAATGAGCGGGGTTGGCTGAGTAAAATAAACGACCCCTCTGTTGCTGCAACGGCAACCCAACTGTTTGCCGAACAGCTGACCTACAACCAGCCACAATACGGCGGATCAGCCCAATATAACGGTAACATATCCGGGCAGGGATACCGGGTGTACAACTCGCTAAGTGCAGGCTTGCAAACTGCGGTGTACAGCTATGATCAACTGAACCGTTTAATAGCGGGCACCAGCAGCAGCGGCTATACCGAAAAGGACATCACCTATGACCTCAATGGTAACATTAAAGCCCTTAACAGGCTTACCGCGCCCAATAATGCATCGCTTTTGTATAGCTATACCGGTAACCAGCTGCAGTCCGTGAGTAATTCGGGGGCAGCCTTCCGCAGCTACCCCCTGTACGATGCCAACGGCAATGCAAAAAGCGACGGGTTAAACAATAATATTAACTACAACCTGTTTAACCTGCCGGAAAGCGTCCCATCCAAAAACCTGAGTTATACCTACGACGGAGCCGGCCAAAAGCTAAAGAAAGTAAGCGGTACGGTTACAACAGAATACATCAGTGGCATCCAGTACACCGGCACTACGATAGACTTTATCCAAACAGAGGAAGGCCGCGTGCTGAACCCAACAACATCGCCGAATTACGAATACACGCTGACAGACCACCTGGGCAATAACCGGGTAACTTTCGACCAGGTGAGCGGCAAGGTTAGTGAAGATGATTATTACCCCTTTGGATTAAATGTTGCCAGGGGACCTGTTCCGAGTTTGAGAAATAAGTACCTTTACAATAAAAAAGAACTGCAAGAGGAACTCACCGAATACGATTATGGCGCGCGCTTTTACGATCCTGTAATTGCCAGATGGACGAGTGTAGATCCGTTGGCGGAGAAAGGCAGAAGATGGTCGCCGTATAATTATGGATTCGACAATCCGATTTC
>NZ_SOZE01000027.1 GCF_004519315.1 Mucilaginibacter psychrotolerans | reverse complement strand
CCCTGGCATCTCAGGCAAGAATATCCGCCAGCTAACTTCTTATCCAAAATATATTGGAGGCAATCCTGCTCCGTTTTAAACTTATCTCTAAATTCGTTGATACTAATTCCGCTAAACATAGTAAGTTATTTAGCTTAAATATACTAAATAACTTACTGATTATCAATAATTTATTAACAAAAAAAACGCTTTGCGAACTAAATACATAATCCTATTAATGAATTTATGGAAATTACAGAATCATACCTGGCGCTTCCATTCTGTAAATTCTTTAATTCCTTTAAAATTCGAGTTCAGACATTCAGCCTTTTGGCCCTAGCACCTCATCTATCATCCCAAATTCCCGTGCTTCGGCGGCTATCATCCAGTGGTCGCGGTCGGATACCTGGTACACGCGTTCGTAGGGTTGGCCGGTGTGTAGGGCGGTTATCTCGTATAATTCTTTCTTCATTTTGGTGACTTGTATGGCCGCTATCTCTATATCGGCAGCAGTTCCCTGCGCCCCTCCGGAGGGTTGGTGCATCATCACCCGCGAATGGGGGAGGGCGGCGCGTTTGCCCTTGGTCCCTGCGCAAAGCAACACCTGGGCCATGGAGGCGGCCATGCCCGTACAAATGGTGGCTACATCGGGCGAGATGAACTGCATGGTATCGTAAATGCCCAGTCCGGCGTAAACCGAGCCGCCCGGCGAGTTGATGTAAATTTGGATATCCCTTTTTGCATCTGCCGATTGCAGGAACAACAATTGCGCCTGGATGATGTTAGCCACGTGGTCGTCTACTGCGGTACCCAGGAAGATGATCCTGTCCATCATCAAACGACTGAAAACATCCATCTGCGAGATATTGAGCTGCCGCTCTTCCAAAATATTGGGTGTCATACCCACGGGCAGGTTAGCTGTATTTACCCGACTGATAAACCTATCCACATGCAAACTATTAGCATGGCGGTGCCTTACCGCATATTTGCGGAACTCATTTGTATTCATTTTCATAAAAATTTAATTAGTTCTTAGCGGGGAGCCTCATCCCAACCCTTCTCCAAAGGAGAAGGGCTTATTTTGTATTTTTTAAAGTCCTCTCCTTTGGAGAGGATTAGGTGAGGCTATCGAAATAAACCCATTATTTTCTGCCTAAAACTTTGATGCTGCGGTTGGGTTAATAATTGGGTATGCACATCGTTGATAACGCTCACCAGGTTTTTACGCCCGTATTGCTGCACCAGGCCAAGGGTTTGCTTGTGCCATTGCACTTTAAGGGGCAGCTCGGCATCAAGCAATAGCTTTGCTTCAAAAAGCAGTGCCTCATCTGGTGCGGCAGATCCTTGCACGTGTTCGTCTATCTGCTGTATCTCAGTCAATAAAGTCCTCATATTGCAATGCGTTTTGTTTGATGGTTTCGCGTACTTTTTCCAGGCATTTGTATTTCTGCACGGTTACCGACCGCTCGCCGGCGTACCCAAATAACCCGGCAATTTGTTTCATGGGCAGCTTGTCGTAATAGAAGGCACCCAGCAACTGCATGCAGCGCTGCCCTGCGGTTTCCAGGTAATGCTGTAATTTTTCGGCAATTGGTTGCGGTTCGATTTCATCGGGCAGGTCGAATCCTTCAAATTCATCCAGCGAAATATCGTAGCGCCCGTTCCTGAATTTTTTGTGCCAAAGGTGTTTGGCAATGCCGAGCAAGTAGGCGCTTTCTCCTTTTTGCAGTTCTAATTTCCCAATGGCGGCTTTCTCGTAATAAATAACCAGTGCATCCTGGAAAACATCGCGTGCATCATCAACGTTGCCGCCCAGTTTAGCCACATACCGGGCTACCGCCGGGAAAGCGCTTTTGTAAAGCCGCATCATTAGCTTTTCGGTTTCGGCATTTGTGTTATTTACTGGCATCATATCCGCGTTTAATAGTATGTGCAGGATTTTGGAGGATTATCACCCTAAGGTGAGGATTTTTTTTGACTTCTATTATTTCTCAACGTCATTGCGAGTATCCATCAGGGGGTGCCCTGAAAAAAAAGGTTATGACGTGTAAAAAATACATACTGATAATCAATAGCTTAAGGCCACGTCATTATAAGGAACGAAGCAATCTCCCGATAAGCAGAGCAAATAGCAAGGCCGCTTTTCCTGTGTAGAGATTGCTTCGTACCTCGCAATGACGCGGTGGTGAAAGTGTTTCCGGCCGCACGGCCCACCACGTTCTGTCCGTTTTCGCCCGAAGCTTCTTCTGCTACCCTTAAAAAAAGAATCAGTCAATCCTTTAATCCTAAAATCAAGGTTCAGACATCAACGAAATCTCAAAATCATTAAAATCAACGGTTCAGACGACATCCCCGATTCAGATAATTTCTACCAAACCAGTAGAATATTGCTTTAAAATCCTATTTTTAGCGCCGCAAACGCTGGTGCATGCATGTCGGCGATTTTTTTAAGGGAATATATAGAATGAAAGTTTTAAAATTTGGCGGTACATCGGTAGGTAGCCCCGACCGTATGAAAAAGCTGCTGGATATCATCAACCCCGCCGAGCAGCAAATTGTGGTGCTGTCGGCCGTATCGGGCACTACAAATAGTTTGGTTGAAATTGGTCAGGCGTACCTTGCCGGCGATAAGCAGAAGGCCGCCCACTTGATTACTGTATTAAAGGATAAGTACGAAGTATTTATTAAGGAACTTTTAGCCAAGCCGGAGTTTTACGAACAGGGTAAAGAAGTTATCGATTACCATTTCAGGGTGTTAAGCGGCCTGGCTAACGACCTGTTTACCCCCATAGAAGATAAGATCATTTTAGCGCAGGGCGAATTACTCAGTACCACGCTTTACCATATTTACCTTAAAGAGATCGGCGTACCCAACGTACTGTTACCTGCTTTAGAGTTTATGAAGACCGATGAGGACAGCGAACCAATTGTTGACCATATCACATCGCACCTTACGCCATTGCTGGAGCAGCATAAGGACAACAACCTATTTATTACCCAGGGCTACATTTGCCGCAACGTTTTTGGCGAGGTAGATAACCTGCGACGCGGCGGCAGCGATTATACCGCTTCATTAATAGGAGCGGGCATTCGCAGCGAGGAAGTGCAGATATGGACCGATATAGACGGCATGCACAACAACGACCCACGCATCGTAAAGGGGACCAAACCCATTGCGCAACTATCTTTCGACGAAGCTGCCGAGCTGGCTTACTTCGGTGCCAAGATATTGCACCCGCAAAGCGTGTTCCCGGCGCAAAAGTACAAGATCCCCGTGCGTTTGCTGAACACCATGGACCCACAGGCTCAGGGTACCTTGATTACTAACGACAGTGAGAAGGACAAAATAAAATCCATTGCCGCTAAAGACGATATTACCGCCGTAAAGATACAAAGCAGCCGTATGCTGCTGGCACATGGCTTTTTACGCCGCGTTTTTGAGGTGTTTGAGCGTTACAAAACCAGTATCGATATGATCACCACATCAGAGGTGGCCGTTTCGGTAACCATTGACGATACTACCTATCTAGGTGAAATAACTAAAGAATTAGCTGCCTATGGTTCTGTAGATATCGACGTGAACCACACCATTATTTGCGTGGTGGGTGATTTCGGTGCCGAAAAACACGGCTATGCCGCGCGGGTGCTGGAAGCCATAAAGCATATCCCGCTAAGGATGATATCTTACGGCGGCAGCGACCATAACATGAGCCTGCTGGTAAAAACAGAAGATAAAGTGGAAGCCTTGAGAAGCTTGCATAATAGGCTTTTTTAAGCCCCACCCAACCCTCCCCTGAAGGGGAGGGCTTTAAGAAATAGATTTATATAGACCACAAGATATTAAAAGTCTCCCCTTTCAGGGGGAGATTTAGAGGGGGCTTAAATGTTCAAACAAGATACCATAGAACGCTTTGCGGAGATTGAGACTCCGTTTTATTACTACAACATGGATGTGTTGCGGCAAACGCTTGATGCTTGTCGCGATGCATCGTCACAATACGGGTTTCATGTGCATTATGCCATGAAGGCAAACTTCAATACCAAAGTTGTTGCTGCCGTGCAAGCCTACGGCTTTGGTGCCGATTGCGTGAGCGGTAACGAAGTAAAAGCTGCCATTGAGCACGGTTTCGACAAAAGCAAAGTGGTTTTTGCGGGCGTAGGTAAATCTGATAAAGAGATAAACCAGGCGCTGGATGCGGATATCTTCTGCTTCAATGTAGAATCGATACAGGAGTTGGAAATTATCGACGGGTTGGCGAAAGCAAAAGGCAAAGTAGCCGGGGTTGCTATCCGCATAAACCCCAATGTGGACGCGCATACGCACCATTTTATCACTACCGGACTGGATGAGAATAAATTCGGCATAAATACATGGCAACTGCATGATGTAGTGGTGATGCTGCGCAAATGCGCTAACCTTAAATTTTTAGGTATCCACTTTCATATCGGTTCGCAAATAACGGATATGGAGGTGTACAAAAACCTTTGTACCCGCATTAACGAAATGCAAGACTGGTTTGAGAATCATGGCTTCGCCATAAAAATACTAAATACTGGCGGCGGCCTGGGGGTTGATTATCACAATCCCGATGGTAACACCATTCCTGATTTTGAAAGTTACTTTAAAGTGTTCAAAAAGTTCCTGAATGTTAAACCCGGCCAGGAGGTACATTTTGAACTGGGCCGCGCATTGGTTGCGCAATCGGCCTCGCTGATTTCGCGCGTGCTGTATGTGAAGATAGGGCAGAAGAAGAATTTTCTGATCCTTGATGCCGGCATGACCGAACTGATGCGCCCAATGCTGTACCAGGCTTACCACGTTATTGAGAATTTGAGTCAGGAATCAAGAGTTAAGAATCAAGAATCAAGAGACAAGAATCAAGAAGAAGGCGACCACTCACCACTCACTACTTACCACTCACCAATAAAATACGACGTAGTCGGCCCTATCTGCGAAAGCACGGATTGTTTCCGTAAGGATGTTGACCTGCCGGAGTCTTTCCGTGGCGATTTGATCGCGGTGCGTACAGCAGGTGCTTACGGGGAGGTGATGGCATCTAACTATAACCTGCGCGATGCCGTGAAATCGGTTTATTCGGCCTAGAACTTACAGGCCAAAGCCGCAAGCCGGGATTTATTGAGCAAATTGCTGTAATAAATCCCGGCTTGCTCGTTTACACCAATGCTTTTATATAATCATCGTTAAAATCGCCGGCGAAATGCAGGATGTTATCCAAAGCGTCGAAATCTTCTACGGGGTGGGTGGTTGTGAGGATAACGGCCTTCATGCCGGCATTGCGGGCCGCTTCGGCACCTTTAGGTACATCTTCGAATACGATGCAATCTTCGGGCTTTACGCCCAATAAAGCAGCCGGTTTGGTGAATGATTCAGGGTCGGGTTTGCTATGGGTAACATCGTGCGCGCTTACAATGGCTTTAAAGTAATGGCGGATGTTGAGGTTATCCAATACGAAATCGATGTTGGATGGTATAGCCGCCGACCCGATAGCCATAGGGATACCGGCCTGATGTGCGCGTTCTAAAAATTCGGCAAGACCGGGTAGCAGCGCCAGTTCGCTGATAAATTCGCGGCGGTATTGCTCTTCCTTGTCTTCAGATAGTTTATCCATCTCCTCGGGGCTGAATTTGCCCGAGCCGAACAGCCTTACCAATACTTCGGCATTTTTGCCGTACATGTTTTGTTTGATCTGCTCATCAGTAAAGTTGCCGCCCAATACTTCGTTGGCTACGCGTTTCCAGGCGGCGGCATGGTAGGGCATATCGTTTACCATGGTGCCGTTCAGGTCGAAAATAAATGCTTTCATCGGCGGCAAAAATAATCGAATGCCTTCAAACCGCCTCATTATATTAACCGTATATTTTACATATAATAATAGTATTTGC
Source organism: Mucilaginibacter psychrotolerans (assembly GCF_004519315.1). GTDB lineage: Bacteria > Bacteroidota > Bacteroidia > Sphingobacteriales > Sphingobacteriaceae > Mucilaginibacter > Mucilaginibacter psychrotolerans. The sequence goes on along the minus strand of NZ_SOZE01000027.1, from coordinate 67,240 downwards.
CGATGCCCGTTTTGTGCCCGCCCAAAAAGAATGTTGCTGAAAGGTTAAGGATAGTGTTGCAGGAAGGGTTGGTGTGCGTAATTGTTTCAGCGAAGCCCCTGGCACAGGCCGGGGCTTTTTGGGCCATTCGGCAAGCCTTTTTTATATCGGTTTATTAACGGCGACATTTTGTTACGCCCGCGTAAACGAATTTATGATGTATTGTATCCTCTGCCATGAAAGATAATGAGTACCTGCGCCTTAACGCAGTTGACAGGTTTAAAACCCTCGATGCCGGTATTGTAAAAGATTTGAACGAACTGGTGAGCCTCGCCGCAGCCGTCTGCCAAACCCCCGTGGCCCTGGTAACCTTATTAGATAAGGATGTGCAGTGGTTTAAGGCATCGGTAGGTACCGAGGTGGAATGTACCCCGCGTAGCGTTTCTTTTTGTAACAACACGATTAAACAAACCCAGTTGGTGATCATACCCGATCTTTTAGCAGACCCTAATCATAAAACCAACCCGCTGGTTACAGGGGAGCCATATGTTCGGTTTTATGCCGGCTCGCCGCTTATTACAAAAGACGGATTTGCGATAGGGAGCCTTTGCGTAATAGACATGGAACCGCGGGGATTAACGGAACATCAGAAAAAAGCGCTCAAAACCCTGGCCTCGCAGGTGGTAAACCTGATGGAACTGCAATGGAGCCTGAATAACCTGGAGCATCAGTATCAAAAAGAGCATGAGCAAATTCAGGCCCGTAAAGCCTACGAGATAAAACTGAGGGCCGTTTTCGATAGCTCAAACGATACCCATATTTTGGTTGGGCGTAATTACGATGTACTTGCCTTTAACCGCTCGGCGTCTATATTCCTACGCAGCCACTATAAGCATAACCTTTGCATCGGCGATTCGATACTCACCTACACCGAGCCGGCGGTACTTAACCAGTTCAAGAAATATTTTAGCATAGCGCTATCAGGCCGCTCCATTAAACGCGAATGGCGGCTGATGCCCGGCACCCCGCTGGAGTGCTGGAAGGTAACCACGTTTGTGCCCGTGCGTGATGATGATGGCATTGTGATAGGCGTATCGCTGAACTCAACCGATATTACGCACCGTAAACGGCAGGAAGCGTATATCAACGTGCAAAACGAAGCCCTGCAGCGCATAGCCATGATACAATCGCACGAGTTGCGCCGGCCTGTAGCTTCGCTGATGGGCATTATGGATTTGCTGAAGATGGAAAATATCTACTTCAATTATTTCGAAATGATGGAACTTACCGTGAACGAATTGGACGAGAAAATACGCGGGATAGTAAAAGATTCTGAGGATACGCTGCAAGGCAGGCACCTTGCGATTGTAGCCTGAAATTAAAGCCCTGCAAATGTAAGATTGGGCAATATTGCCCGAATGCCGATTATTATCCCTACATTTGTACTTTAATAAATAAAATAATGCAAAAAGAAGGAACAGTAAAATTTTTCAATGAGACAAAAGGTTTTGGTTTTATCACACCTAACGGTGGTGGTGCCGACGTATTTGTTCATTCAACAGGCCTGATCGACGAAATCCGTGAAAACGATAAAGTTGAGTTCGAAGTAGAGAACGGCAGAAAAGGCTTAAACGCAGTGAAAGTAAAAGTTGTTTAATTATATTAATAACTATTAAGCTTACGAAAACGCCCCGATTTATCGGGGCGTTTTTTTTTGCATTAGATTTTCGCTAACTGTTACTCCACAAATCTCGGCATAGCGGCTTATAGTGTTTCTGTCCCCGAAGGAACTCCGTTATTTTCGCCAATTTCTGAGTTTTTTATCTCTGGAGATGCTAAAATGATACATTGTTAACTTTTTATAGCCCATGGTTAACATTTGTTTTATGAATATGTACAATTGACACATCCGCTCTTGAAGGCTGTCGCTATTTTTAAAAAATCAATTATCATTCATTATCTATGTTTCAGATAAATTCTTTTTTTAAGAAATCGACACTGCTGCTGCTCTGTATTATGGGTTTCATTGGGGCAGAAGCTGCCGTTATCTCGTATACCAAAAATGCCAAAGGGGTAACTTTTAAGCTGGATAAAGGCTTGATGCAACTCAACATCTGCCGGGCGGATATTATAGAGGTAAAATATACCATCTTCGATAGTTTCTCTGCCAAAGAATCACTGGTGGTAAACAATAAATGGCCGCTGGCTACAGCCTATACCGTTACCGACGGCAAAACCGAAGTGACGATAACCACCGCCAAGCTCAAGCTCAAGATAAATAAGGCTACAAACGCAATCACCTATTGCGATTTAAGCGGTAAGGTAATCACTGCCGAAGCCGCCGGCAATAAAGCCATGGCACCTGCTACTATTGCGGGCATCAGCACTTATAACTGTACCACGCAATTCGTTTCTCCGGCCAACGAGGCCCTGTATGGGATGGGCTGCCATCCGCTGGATTCGCTTTCTATCAACTACAAGGGCCGCAACCAGGATATGGCCATCAAATACCTTACAGGCGCTATCCCGGTAATGCTCTCTACCCAAGGGTACGGGCTGATGTGGGATAATTATTCCGCGTCTAATTTTTACGGAGCAGAGGATGGCAACACCAAATTTAAATATGTATCAGAAAGCGGCAAACAGGTAGATTACTACTTTTTCTACGGCCCGGGTTTCGACCGTATTATCGATTTGTACCGCACCGCAACGGGCCGCGCGCCTATGTTCGGAAAATGGGCCTACGGGCTTTTCCAATCGCAAGACAGGTACCTCAGCGAAGCCGAGATACTTACGGTAAAAGATAATTACCGCAATAACCATATTCCGGTGGATGTGTTGGTACAGGATTGGTATTACTGGGATCCGCTGCCAATCGGTTCGCACATTATGAAGCCCGAGCGTTACCCGCACCCCAAACAAATGATTGATTCCCTGCATGCAGCCAACCTGCATGCCATGATCTCGATATGGCCGGTATTCGGCAAGGGTACGCCAAATTACGATGCGCTGGATAAAATGGGCGGCCTTACCAGCATTACCTGGGATAACGTGGTTACCCATACCTTCGATACTTATTACGATGCCCATAACCCAAAAGCGCGCGACCTTTATTGGGCACAAGCACGCGATAGCCTGGTAAAACGCTACGGTTGGGATGCCTGGTGGATAGATCAATGCGAACCCGATAACGGCGCCCTGCTTGATGAGCGCCGCAAGGCCAATTTTTACACCGGCAAGGGCATCGATTATTTCAACACTTACTCTTTGCAACATACCAAAGGCGTGTACGAAGGCTGGCGCAGGGATATCCCCGGCAAACGGGCTTTCTTTCTGGTGAGGCAATCCTTCGCGGGAGAGCAGCGCAATGCCGCTACGTTATGGTCATCAGATATCGAATGTACTTTCGCCAATTTCAAAAACCAGGTACCGCAGGGCATCAATGCCTGCGCATCGGGCATACCCTATTGGACATCAGATATTGGTGGCTACCATTGGAAATGGACAGCACCCGATTGGTCGAAACCTGAGTTTAGGGAACTATTTACCCGTTGGTTTCAGTTTGGGGCCTTCAGCCCAATATTCCGTATCCACGGGAAAGGGGAGCGGGCCATCTTCTCTAAAAACTGGGACGAAGATACGCGTGCTACGTTGCTCAAATTTGATAAGCTGCGTTACCGTTTGCTGCCATATATCTACTCGCTGGCCGGTCGTGTAAATACCGAGAATTATACCATGATGCGCGCCCTTACCTTCGATTTTCAAAAGGATGCCAAGGTTTACAATATTCCTGATCAGTATATGTTCGGTCCGGCGTTTTTGGTTAACCCGGTTACCGCGCAACTGTATACCGGCGCAGGCGCTTCGGGCAAAGCTAAAACACGTGAACTATATTTACCTGCAGGTACCAGTTGGTACAACTTCTGGACGGGCGAAGTTACCAAAGGCGGACAGAAACTGTCGGTTAATGTGCCGATGGATATGATGCCGATATATGTACGTGCTGGTTCCATCATCCCGATGGGGCCGGTAATGCAATACGCCACCGAAAAACCAGCTGATAATATAGAGCTGCGTATTTACCCAGGAGCAAACGGCACCTTTAAATACTACGAAGACGAGAACGAAAATTACAATTACGAAAAAGGTGCAAAGGCAACCTTTACTTTGAATTGGAATGACAAGCTGCATCAGTTAAGCATCTCGGCCACCAAAGGTAGCTTTAAGGGAATGCTGAAGAAGCACACGTTTAATGTGGTACTGGTGAACGGCGCGCACGGCTCAAACACTGGTACAGCGGATAAGATCGACAAAAGCGTAGTTTATACAGGTAAAGCTGTGGTGGTAAAATTATAGACACGCTTTGAATTAACACGAATTATTCTAATTGAAACGAATTTCGCTAATTTTTAAAAAACGGATGGAACAATTTAACATAGCTACTCAGGCGGATTTGTGAAATTTTTTCTTAATTCGTGTTTACTCAATTTGAATGAACACGAATTATTCTAATTGAAACGAATTTCGCGAATTTTTAAAAAACGGATGGAAGAATTTAACATAGCTACTCAGGCGGATTTGTGAAATTTTTTCTTAATTCGTGAAATTCGTGTTTACTCAATTTGAATGAACTGACTCGTCCTAATGAAGGTTGACAGTATTTTATAAAGATAAAACTATTATTGTTTGTTTGTCGTGTTAGGATGTGGGGAACGCGTAGCGTTGTCCACATCCTAACACGTTTTTCTTTTTTTGCTTCTTTTTTTCTTTTTAAAAGATGCGCCTTTTTTGTTGATAACTTACCCTTCCCTTACAGCCTCCTTCCCTGGTTTCTTCTTATAATAATTTTTCCAGCAGCGTTTTACTTTGAGTTTCCGGGTATGCACCAGCGCCGGCGTTAACATCGATATGCTGCTGTGCGGCCTCAGATAGTTGTAAATGTTTACCGCTTGCATTACTGCGGCCCTTGCGTCATCCAAATCCGTAAAAGACGGTTTTAACAGCTCCATTTTCAGGATACCATTCACCCGCTCAGCAATCGCGTTATCCCTCGGATCTCCGCTTTGTGTCATGCTGATATTAACTCCATTATCCTGAAGCATTTTCACATAATCATTGCAACAGTATTGCGTCCCCCTATCCGAATGGTGCATAAGTTCTTCATTGCCTTTACGCCCATCCAGAGCCATTTGCAGCGCACATATGCAGCCTTCGGCAGCAAGGCTTTCGCTCACGTAGAAGCCAACTATCTTGCGGCTATACGCATCTGTTATAAGGCTTAGGTAAGCATCCTGGTTACAGAGTTCAAGATATGTGATATCGCTCACCCATACCTGTTCAGAGCGTACAGGCACCAGTTTTTTGGACAGATCAGGGTATTTTTTCATCCAGTGGTTCGAATCGGTAGTTTGTGGCTTACCGCGCCGACGCTTGTTAAGCAACCCATACTTGCCTAGCATCCTGAAGAAACCATCCCGGCCTATACTCAAACAATGCAACTTCATAAAGGGGCCCATCAGGAAATATAGCTTCCGGCCACCAATATGAGGCTGTAGCTCCCGGTAGCCTATAACCTGCTGAACCAGTAAATCCTCTTTGAGGGGCACATGCTCTTCCAATAAACGCCTTTTATAATAAGCTTGGCGGGAATAACCAGACAGTAAGCATAGCCTGGACAAACTGCCGCCCAAGGCTTGCTCTACTTTCATGACCGCCTGGTGCCAGCTTTTTTTCTGATGTCAGTGCCATGCTGATCGTCAGATATGTCTATCATCGCCTCCAATAAGCTGATATTCAACCGGGCCATACGAAGTTCTTCCTGCAATGCCTTGACATCCGTTGGCATACCCTCCCGCACTGCCCGGATAGACGCTGCATACTCCTCAAATTTTCTCTTTTTTTTCTTCTCCATAGCAACCCATCTGGATACGCTTGCATTCCCGAAACCGTATTTCAGCCCTAATTTAGTTGAAGTCGTCCCGCCTGCAAAGTATTCCTTTATTGCTAACGCTTTTTTCTCTGAATATTCCATGGTCACACTATTTTTGGGTAAACCTATATCAGGACAAGTCAAACACGAATTATTCTAATTGAAACGAATTTCGCGAATTTTTAAAAAACGGATGGAACAATTTAACATAGCTACTCAGGTGGATTTGTGAAATTTTTTCTTAATTCGTGAAATTCGTGTTTACTCAATTTGAGTGAACACGAATTATTCTAATTGAAACGAATTTCACAAATCTTTCAAAGCAAACTGAATAATTAATTGAAAAATTGGCGACACAGCTACTCTGTAGGCTTGTGAAAATTTTTCTTAATTCGTGAAATTCGTGTTTACTCAAAAAAAGCCTTTACTGTTCGATATCGTACACCCCATGTATTAAATCCGAACGCATTAGGAGTTTTTTATTTTGATTATATCGCTGATATTTAGATAGTTGTATTTTTGGTATCGTTTTAGCCTTATCCGTATTACCAAACTGATAAGCCATGCTCAAAAACTATTTCCTTATTGCGTTCCGTAACCTCTCTAAAAACAAGGCGTTCTCCTTTATCAATATTTTTGGCCTGGCCATTGGTATGGCGGCTTGTTTGCTTATACTGCAGTACGTAAGCTTTGAGTTGAGTTACGACAATTTTCATGTGAATAAAGACCGCGTTTACCGCGTTAACCAGGACAGATACGATAAAGGCAAGCTGAGCACCCAATGGGCGGGCGGAGCTTTTGCTGCGGGCAGCGCTTTTAAAGCCGAAGTACCCGAAGTAGAGGATTTTGTAAAGCTGGTTCCCGCGGGCGACGCGCTGGCTAATTATAAGGACGAGAAACTCGTCATCAAGAAGGACTTCTACTGCGGGCCCGCCTTTTTCAAACTATTTACCTACCCCTTGCTAAGTGGCAATCCGGCAACCGCCTTAATAGAGCCGAACTCGGTGGTGATTTCGGAAGATGTGGCCATGAAGCTTTTCCATAGTACTGATGTAATTGGGCAAACCTTAACACTTAATACCACCAAACTGCTCAAAATTACCGGTGTAATGAAAAACATGCCGGCTAACACGCACCTGAATTTCGAGGTGTTGCAATCTTACAGCACCCTGTTGAAAGAAAATCCGCCAAGGGATGGCTATAACCTGGATAATGCCTGGTATAACGATGGCTGCACCACCTACCTATTATTAAAGCCAGGCGTGGACCCTAAAACGGTTGAAAGTAAATTTTTACCCATCGTAAAAAAAGCCTACCAACAAATTGCCAGTTCGGGCGCGAGCGCTATATATACGCTGCAGCCCATGCCGAGCATCCACCTTTACTCTAACCGCATGTTCGAGATACAAGCGAATGGCGATGGCAAATCTGTTTACCTGTTACTGGGCATCGCCATTTTCGTAATCATCATAGCCTGGATCAACTACATCAACCTCGCAACGGCCCGCGGCATTGGTCGCGCTAAGGAGGTTGGTGTGCGCAAAACGCTGGGTTCGGCCAAAACCCAGTTGGTAACGCAGTTTATGCTGGAGGCCATGTTCCTGAACGGACTGGCGGTGTTACTTGCCATAGGGTTTATTGCGATTTGCCTGCCTGTAATGGCCAATGTTGCTGGTGTAGATATCGGCTTCTCGTTATTCGCAAAACCTGGTTTTTGGGCCACGGTAATCGGGATGTTCGTGGTAGGGACCTTTTTCTCTGGTTTTTACCCGGCCATTGTTTTATCCGCATTCAAACCCATAGAGGTGATGAAAGGGAAACTGACCACATCGCCAAAAGGTATCATTCTACGCAAAGGGATGGTTATTTTCCAGTTTGCAGCTTCTATATTCCTGCTGATTGGTGCATTAACCGTGTACCGGCAGATAGATTTTATGCAGAACCAGAAACTGGGCCTAACTATCGACCAAACCCTGGTAATAAAAGCCCCGCTGGTTAAGGTAGATTCTTTTTACCGCAGCATGAGCGCATTTAAGCAGGAATGCCTGAAACAGCCATCCATCAAAAGCATCACCGTTTCCACATCCGTACCCGGAGAACCTGTAGGCTGGAACGCCGGCGGTATAAAACTTACCGGCGCCCCAGACAATACAGCCGACCAATACCGTATCATCGGCGGCGATTACGATTACCTCACCGCATACGACCTGAAACTGATCGCCGGCCGCAAGTTCTCCAAAGAATTCTCCACCGACCCTAAAACCGTAGTATTTAGCAAAACCGCCGTCCGCCGCTTAGGTTTTGATAAGCCGGAACAGGCCCTGAACAAACGTATCGACTTTTGGGGCGATGTTTACACCATCATAGGCGTTGTGGATGATTTTCACCAGCAATCCCTGCGCGATACTTATGATGCCATCATTTTCCGTTGCATACCCGATGTTAGGGGAGATATATCGGTAAAAGTAAGTGCTACCAACGTGGCGCAAACCGTTGCTGCCTTAAAAAGCAACTGGGATTCGTTCTTCCCCGGCGACCAGTTCGACTACTTTTTCCTCGATGAACACTTTAATGACCAATACAAAGCCGACCAGCGCTTCGGGCAGGTATTCGGCATATTTACCGTAATTGCCATTTTTGTAGCCTGTTTAGGCTTGTTCGGCCTGGTATCGTTCACCATTGTACAGCGCACCAAGGAGATAGGCATCCGCAAGGTGCTTGGCGCATCGGTAAATGGTATATTACAGCTGCTGTATAAAGATTTTGCACTGCTGATATTAATGTCCTTTTTGGTATCGGCACCGCTGGGCTGGTACGCCATCAGCAAATGGCTCGAAAGCTACGCCTTCCGCATCAGTATCAACCCGGTTTTGTTTATCGTGCCGTTTTTAACGGTGCTGGTAATTGCCTTTGCAACGGTATCCTGGCTCAGCGTAAAAGCAGCCTTAACCAACCCGGTCAAAAGCCTCAAAACAGAGTAGATCAGGTTTATCTTTTTTACCAAGCCCGGCCAGTAAGCCGGGTTTATTATTTACAGGTGATACAATTTTGGTGGCATTTATTTCAATACTATGGTATAATGGCTTTTTGGCACGATATTTATCTTATAGTTAATGTAATAAACCATTAAATTAATTATATTATGAAAAAGTTAATCTTAACATTCGCTGTTATTGGATCGTTTACTATCGGTGCTGCCGTGGCACAAGTTACACCAACCCCTAAAAACGATACTGTAGTAAAACCAAGGCAAAAAGTAACACCAGCAAAGCCAACCACGCCCACAACACCGATTATTCCAACGACACCAACCACGCCGACGAAGCCGACGATGCCAACTAATCCTACAACACCAACTATACCGAATACACCCACAAACCCTACTAACCCAACTTATCCAACTACACCCACAAACCCTACGGTGCCAACCACACCAACAAATCCCACCGTACCGAGTACGCCTGCACCAATACCAAGCACACCAACAAACCCTACCGTGCCGAGTACGCCGGCACCTATACCAAGTACACCTGCACCAGTCCCAACAACACCGCCTGCCAGGCCTACCAAATAATATTATCTTTATAAAAAAACAGGCCGTTGCATATTAACAACGGCCTGTTTTTTTGTTGGTTCGGTTATTGCTCTTCCACAAACTTCTTTAAGCTTTCGCCCAATATGTAATTCCAGCCTTTAGAGAAACTGTCTGGTGCGAAATCGGGGCTATCTTGTGGCATAGTTTCCAGGCCGCTGTGTGTAATGCGTACCAGGGTTTGGAAGCCCTCGGGGAATAGCTCAAAGCTTACTTCCGAATCTCCGGGGTAATTTTCATAACGCCAGGTATAACTTAGCTTCTTTTCAGACTCAACGGCAGTTATAAGGCAATGATGGATATATTTCTCGCCTTTGGCACCCTGCCCGGCAAAGCTGAATTCAAAGCCAACACGCGGCTCGAAGCTTTCCAGCTGAAAATACCATCGCTTAATCTTTTCGTTATCGATAAGGGCCTCCCAAATTGTGCTCGCCGGCGCAGCCAGCAAACGTTCTACTATAAGGGGTTGTGTTTCCATAGGTTTATGGAGGTTTTGTTTTTCGAAATTACGAAGTTCTTAACTCAAACCCATCGCAACGAATATTTCTTTTATTGATAAATGCGCTCCGCAAACATGCTCATCGGCAGCGCCGTAATACATAGTAATGGTATCACCGTCCTCCTCCACAATATGCCCGTTGGTGAATACCACATGGCCAAAGAAGCCGGTAAGCTCGTAACCTTCTGATGGTACCATAATTGGCTCCTGCGTGCGGGCCAGCACTTTATAAGGGTCGTTTAAATCTAAAAGGAAGGCACCCAAGCAATATTGATGCTCATAATTGGCGCCGTGGTAAATCTCCAGCCAACCTTTTTCGGTTTTGATTGGGGAGCAGCCGGCACCAACACGTGCACGGTCCCACATATTGCTGCGGGTTTTTACAATGCATTGATGATTGCCCCAATGCACGCCATCCGGCGATTGTGCCAGCCAGATGTAATTGCCGCCTATATCCACGCTGCTGGGGCGGTGCAGGGCGTAAAACAGGCCGTTTATCTTTTCCTCAAAAATGGCGCAGTCTTTATTATGCGGCGGTAGAATCATACCGTGCTCTTCGAAGTTCTTCCAGTCGGTAGTGGTGCGCATACCTACGCCCACACCGCTATCGCTTACGGCGGTAAAAGTGAGGTAGAATTTATCTTCCAAATGTGTAACGCGGCAGTCCTCTATCCCAAAGGTTTGTAACGGCCCTTTGCCAACCAGGTATTGATAGCCTTCTGGTTGATAGAACTTAACGCCGTCATCGCTGCAAAGCAAACGCAGGTGCGATAGGGTAGTTAGGTAATCCACGCCTTTATAGCGTACTACGCGCGCATCTGTGGCAATCAGGTCGGCATCATCTAAAGCAATTTCCATAATCTGTGTTTCGCCGGTTGCGGTTAATATCGGGAAGGAAACAATTACCTCGCTTTGTTGGGGCCGTTCGGCAACGCGTACCAGCAGCCATGTTTTGCCTTCGAACCTGAATACCCCTGGATTGAGCAGGCAAGCTATATGCAGCCCGTCCTGGCTCGGTTTTAAATGGGAGGGGGATAGTAAAGGATTTTGCGGGAAGCGTTTTGCAATATCTGCCATAGCAATACTCAGTTGGTTTGTAAGTTTAACAGGAGGGAGGAGGGAAAGTTTGGAGATTGTCTGAACTCGAATTTTTCGCAGGATTAATTAAAAAGGCGCTCAAGAGGGCTTTGCCGTTAAACGATTTTGGAATTTTGCAAAAAGCTAATCCTCTACATACCTTCTGTTAATTCGTTTAATTCAATAAATTCGAGTTCAGAGAACCTATTTAGTAAACCAAGTTGACTTATTTCACTTCATGACAATTAAATTATACGGAATCTAATTTATCGCTGTACATTTGCTTAACACTGTTAAATGATTTAATAGTTGTTAACGCAAAATGGCAAGTAAAGACAGGATATTACGTTTAAAGGAAGAAACCAGGGCAAATATCCTGGATGCTGCCCTGCGTATAGTGAAAGAGGAAGGGTGGCAGGCTTTAAGCATGCGCAAGATTGCCGACAAGATTGAATATACCGCGCCTATTATATATGAGTACTTTGCAAGTAAAGAAGCTATCTTATTAGAGCTAAACCGCCAGGGTTATCTTAAGCTAGCAAAGGAACTGCAGTTAGCTAAAGACGATCATAACAGCCCGGCAGAACAACTGGAAGCGATGTGGCTTGCTTATTGGAACTTTGCCTTTGCCAACAAGGAGCTTTATCAGGGCATGTTCGGTATCACCACCAGCTGTGCCTGCGAAATGGTAAACAAATTGCCCGAGGCAGAATTACCCTGGGACATTATCACCGGCTCCATCAGCGAGCTGATGAAGATTGAAGATTTAGAATCGGAGATTATCTGTACCAAGTACTATACGTTTTGGTCTATCGTCCACGGCTTGGTCTCTATCAATTTGCTGGATAGGGGCAACTCAGATGAGATCAACAGGCAGGTATTGCGCGATGCCATCACCGGCATCATCAGGAGCATAACACCTTAACGTTATAAAGGGAATGCGACACCGGCACGACTGGTATTGATAAAGATAAAGCATCTACATTATTAACATTTAAAAACTACAACTATGGAAATTAAATTCACACAATCATATCATTTACTTAACACTGTTAAACTATTTAATGATGTTATAACATGCAAATTGATGCAATGTTGATAAACATTGCATCAATAAGTTGACAAAATCGAAATAATACAAGGCCCTTCATCGTACCACTATGAATACCATCAATGCAAACGAATCCATCTACATCAATAGCCTTCGGGCAACAATTAATCCTACTAACTCACACTCAAAATTAATCATCATCATGAAAAGTATCTTAATAGCCATCATAGCGATAGCACTATTCAGTTGCTCGCCGGGCCAACAAGCGGCGCAAGCCCCCGCGCCGCCGGCTTTGCCCGTAACTACCGTAGCATCGGGCAATCAAACCACTTACCAGGAATACCCTGCCTCTATAGAAGGGACGGTTAACGTGGAAATTCGCCCGCAGGTTAGCGGCGCTTTAGATAAAGTATTTGTTGACGAAGGCGCATTCGTGTCTGCCGGCCAGCCGATATTCAAAATAAACGAACAGCCTTACCGCGCAGCCTTAAACAATGCATTAGCCGCCTTACACGCATCCGAAGCAGCAGCAGGCAACGCCCAACTGGAAGTTGATAAACTTACCCCGCTGGTTGCCAACAAAGTAGTATCGGATTATCAGCTTAAAACTGCCAAAGCAGCTTACCAGGTAGCTATTGCCAATATCGAATCGGCAAAGGCGAATGTATCTACCGCGCAAATAAACCTGGGTTACACCCTGATAAAAGCACCAGTTAGCGGTTATATCGGTCGCCTTATCAAAAAACAAGGCAGCCTGGTTTCTCCGCAGGATATTGACGCGCTTACCCAATTATCAGATGTACACGATGTGCATGTTTACTTCTCTCTGGGCGAAAAGGATTTCGTGGCCTTTAAAGAGCAATATCCCGGCGCAAGTCTTAAAGCCAAATTGGCTAACCTGCCTGCTGTTGCGCTTTTATTATCTGATAACAGCGAATACGCCAAGCAAGGTCATATAGATATGATAGACGGCCAGTTTGATAAAACTACCGGCGCTATCACCTTAAGAGCCAGCTTTAGCAATCCACAAGGCCTGTTGCGCAGTGGCAATACCGGCAAAATACGCTTGAGCCTGCCGCACAAGGATGCGCTCATCGTTCCCGAATCCGCTACGGTAGAAATGCAGGATAAAGTATTCGTTTGGGCCGTAGCCGATAGCAATAAAGTAAAAAAGCTGCCTATTACCATAGAAGGCAGAAGCGGTAACAACTACCTGGTTAAAGACGGCATTAAAGCCGGCGACCGTATCGTACTTTCAGGCATTGATAAATTGCAGGAAGGTGCTGTGATACAACCTCAACCAGTTGCGGCCGATAAAGCTGTAGCAGTTGCCCGTAATTAATAAATAAGAATCAAGATATAAGAATCAGGAGTCAAGACCAATAGGGATTGAGAGTGGAGACCGTGAGGTGTCTTGTCTCTTGGTTCTTATATCTTGCCTCTGCAATACAAAAGCCATGTTTCAGAAATTTATAGAACGGCCGGTACTTTCCACAGTTATCTCCATATTATTGGTGATCGTTGGCATACTCGGCCTAAGCAAACTGCCCTTAGAGCGTTTCCCTAATATTGCCCCTCCGGCCGTATTGGTAACCGCTGTTTACCCGGGCGCCAATGCCGAAACCATCTTACGTTCGGTAACACCTTCCCTGGAAGAAGCCATAAACGGTGTGGAAGGCATGACTTACATGACCTCTACCGCCAGTAACGATGGTTCGCTGGGTATCACCGTTTACTTTAAACAAGGTACCGATCCCGATCAGGCTGCCGTAAACGTGCAAAACCGCGTGTCGCAGGCCACCAGCCAGCTGCCTGCAGAGGTTGTGCAATACGGTATTACAACAACCAAGCAGCAAAACAGCTTTATTGGTGCAATAGCCATTTATACCGAGGATACCACCAAGTTTAACCAAACCTTTGTGGCTAACTACGCGCAGATAAACATCATACCCGAGATAAAACGTATCCCCGGCGTAGGTTCTGCACAGGTATTTGGTGGTGTTAAGGATTACAGCATGCGCGTATGGCTTAACCCTACGCAAATGGCCACTTACAAAGTTACCCCGGCCGAAGTAATGGCCGCCATACAGGATAAAAACCTGGAAGCATCCCCCGGGCGTTTCGGTGAGAACAGCAGCCAATCGTTCGAGTATGTAATTAAATATAAAGGCAAGCTTACCAAGCCCGAAGAATACCAGAATATCGCTATCCGCGCCAATGCAGATGGTAGCGTACTGCACCTTAAAGATGTGGCGCGTGTAGAACTGGGTGCTTATTCGTACAATAGCTACACCAACCTCGACGGGCACGATGGCGTTATATTAGGTGTTATTCAGTTATCCGGCTCTAATGCGAACGAGATACAGATACAGATTGATAAGCTGATGGAGAAAGCCTCTAAAAGCTTCCCTCCGGGTATCAAATACAACCAGTTCTATCGCACCAAAACCGATTTGGACGAATCCATCAAGCAGGTAGAACATACTTTGATAGAAGCCTTCATACTGGTGTTCATTGTGGTGTTCATCTTCCTGCAGGATTTCCGCTCTACCCTTATCCCCGCTATCGCGGTTCCGGTGGCTATCATCGGTACGTTCTTCTTTATGAACCTGTTCGGCTTCTCGGTTAACTTACTAACCCTGTTTGCGCTGGTGCTCGCCATTGGTATCGTAGTAGATGATGCCATTGTGGTGGTTGAGGCCGTGCACGCCAAGATGGAGCACGACCCTACGCTTAGCCCTAAGAAAGCAACTACCGAGGCCATGCACGAAATTACCGGCGCCATCATTTCGATTACGTTGGTAATGGCTGCGGTGTTCCTGCCCGTGAGTTTCATGAGTGGTTCTACTGGTATATTCTACAAACAGTTTGCACTTACCATGGCCATAGCCATTATCATATCGGCGGTTAACGCTTTAACTTTGAGCCCAGCCCTGGCGGCCCTGTTCCTGAAGAACAAGCATACTGCCGATGGAAAAGAAGCACCTAAAAAAGGCTTTGCGGATAAGTTTTATGCGGGCTTCAACGGCAGCTTCAACTACATTACCGATAGGTACATAGGCGGCGTAAAAGTGCTTATCAAAAATAAATGGGTAAGCATGGCAGGCCTTGCCGTACTGATTGCTGTTACCGTGTTTATGGTGAACCGTACCAAAACAGGCTTTATCCCAACTGAGGATCAGGGCTTTGTGGCCATTGCGGTTTCTACGCCATCGGGTACTTCCCTTGCCGGTACCAACAAGATATTCAAACAAGCCGAAGACCAGCTGAAAACGCTGCCATCTGCCAGGTTTGTAACCGCTTTATCGGGTTTCAACTTCCTTACTCAATCCAGCAGCCCGTCTGCCGGTGTAATCTTCCTGTTGCTTAAACCAACCGACGATAGGGGCGAGGTGAAAAATATCGACGAGATACAAAACATCGTGCGCGGCAAATTAGGCGCTGTACTGGGCGGCACTTTCTTCGTGTTCAGTTTCCCAACTGTACCAGGCTTTAGCAACGTGGAAGCGCTGGATGTAGTATTGCAGGATAAAACCAACGGTAAGCTGGATAAATTCAGCGGCATCACCAATAATTTTATTGCCAAGCTCATGCAGAAACCGGCTGTTGCCTATGCATTTACATCGTACAAAGCCGATTATCCGCAATTGCAATTGGATATCGACGACGAAAAAGCCAGTCAACTGGGCGTAAATGTCAAAGACATCCTCTCTACCATGCAGGCCTACTTCGGTACGGCACAAGCATCAGACTTTAACCGTTTCGGTAAATATTACCGCGTGGTGGTACAGGCAGATGTGCAAGACCGCACCGACCCAAGCACTATCGATCGCGTATTTGTTAAGAACAATAAAGGCGAAAACGTACCGATAAACACACTGGTGAAACTTACCCGCGTTTACGGTTCAGAAACGGCTTCGCGCTATAACCTATTCAACTCAATCGAAGTAAATGCCATCCCTAAACCGGGCTTTAGCTCGGGCGATGCCATTAAAGCTATTGAAGAAACGGCCAAAGAAGAACTGCCTGACGGTTTTACCTACGAGTTCTCGGGCCAAACCCGCGAAGAAATATCATCAGGCGGGCAATCAACCGTAGTGTTCCTGCTGTGTTTGGTATTCGTGTACTTCCTGTTATCGGCACAATATGAAAGCTATATCCTGCCGTTGGCGGTTATCCTTTCTATCCCTACCGGTTTGTTTGGTGTGTTTGCGGTATTGGGTTTAACCGGTATCGAAAACAACATCTACGTACAGGTAGCGCTCATCATGCTCATCGGTTTGCTGGCCAAGAACGCCATCCTGATTGTAGAGTTTGCGGTGCAGAAACGACGCAGCGGCATGAGCCTGGTCAATTCAGCCATTGAGGCAGCCCGCTTAAGGATACGCCCGATTGTGATGACTTCGCTCGCTTTCGTGTTCGGCTTGTTCCCAATGAGTATAGCCACCGGCCCATCGGCCCAGGGTAACCACTCTATCAGTATCGGCGCCGCCGGCGGGATGGTATCCGGCGTATTGCTGGGCTTATTCATCATCCCGGTACTGTTCGTGATATTCCAGCATTTGCAGGAACGCATCAGCGGCGTACCATTCGATAGACACCGGAATAAGAATACCGACGGTAGCGACAAGCACGTAGGTGAATTAAAACCGGAGATGATATAAATACCAGCCCCACCCTGCCCTCCCCGGAGGGGAGGGTTCAAAAAAATCTTAAGCCCCTCTCTCCCGGAGAGGGGTTTGGGGAGAGGCTAAATTTTAACAAAACACAAAATGAAAAAATATATAAACGGGGCAACAGCATTAATGCTTTTAGTATTAAGTGCCTGTTCAGTTTCGAAAGATACCGAAACGCCCAAGCCGGCTTTGCCTGCCGAGTTCAGGAACGTGGCAGCCGTAGGCGATACCACCAGCGTTGCCGATATACAATGGAAAGACTTTTTTGCCGATGCAACGCTGCAAAAGCTGATTGACAGCGCGATAGCCAAAAACTACGATATGCAGATAGCGGTGAAGAACATCGAATCGTCGCAATTGCTGTTTAGCAGGGTTAAGTGGGATTATCTGCCCAACCTTGCGCTCAATGTTACCGCCAGCAGCAACCGCCCCAGCGACAACAGTGTCACCGGCTTAAGCATCGCCCAGTTTGGTATCGGCACCAGCCATGTAGAAGATTACTCTGCCAACCTTGCGTTGTCATGGGAAGCAGATATATGGGGTAAGATAAAGAACCGCCAGCGAGCTGCGTTGGCCCAATACCTGCAAACTGCCGAAGCCAAAAAGGCCATCCAAACCAATATCGTGGCCAGTGTATCGCAGGGATATTACAACCTGCTGATGCTGGATGAACAATTGAACATTGCCCAACGCAACGTAAGGCTGAACGATAGCACCCTGCGCATCATCCGCTTACAGTACGATGCCGGGCAGGTTACCTCCCTGGCCGTGCAGCAGGCCGAAGCACAGCGCCAGGCAGCAGAACGACTGGTGCCCCAATTCGAACAGAACATTACTATACAGGAAAATGCCCTGAGCATCCTGGCCGGTCAATTGCCTGATAAGATTGCCCGCAGCGCGAAATTAGATGATTTGACTATCCCCGATAATTTATCGGCAGGCCTGCCATCCGCCGTCGTAAGCCGCAGGCCCGATGTAAAAAGCACCGAATTGGCGCTTACTATTGCTAATGCCAACGTGGGTATTACCAAGGCTGCCATGTATCCGTCATTAACCATCACCGCCAGCGGTGGCGTAAATTCTTTCAAGGCCAGCAACTGGTTCAACCTGCCTGCCTCTTTGTTCGGTACGGTAGCGGGCGGCATTGTGCAGCCCATCTTCCAGAAGAAACAACTGCGTACGCAGTTTGAAGTTGCCAAGGTAGAACGCGAGAAAACCGTGCTGCAGTTCCGCCAATCGGTACTGAACGCAGTAGGCGAAGTGAGCGATGCATTGGTGAAGATTGAGAAGCTGAAACAACAGCAGGCCATAGCTGCCAACCGGGTAAAAACCCTACAGCAGGCAACCGCCAATGCCAACCTGTTGTTCAAGAATGGCCTGGCCAATTACCTCGAAGTAATTACCGCACAGGGCAACGTATTGCAAAGCGAGCTGGAACTGGCTACCGTAAAACGTACTCAGTTAAGTGCAGTAGCCGAATTGTACCGCTCCTTAGGCGGCGGCTGGAAATAAATAATATTAACACCTATATATATAACAAGAGCCTCCTGTTTAACGGGAGGCTTTTTTGTAAAGTGAGCGATATTAGTGCAATTCACGCTTATTTGCCCATCGACAACGTCTTCTGCCGGGAGGTCCTGCTGTGACGACAAACAATGACTAATATTAGAGTTCAAAACACAAACGAATACACCTGCTACTTAATCACAATAGTAAAATCCGTATTTGAAGAACGCTTTGATAAAACCTTCGTTAAATAGATGGGGAAAATACAGTCTATAAAGAACGCTAATCCCTATCATGACCAATAGAAAAATCGCGGGGAACCAAACCCTAAAAAAAAGCCTCGAAGGCGTGGTAGAGTGTGTTTTGTGGTAATCGTAAAAATATTGGCTGTAATAGAAATCTAAAAATAATACCCTAACCGCTGTTTTTTGGTTGATACAGGCTTGGCACAAACGATAAACAACGAAATATCCAAAAATCTCAATTATCATTATAAAAAAGGTATGTGGAGCATTTTTTATTAACCCCTTATCATACGAGCAGAAATCGTTAAAAAGTATATAACTGTAAATCAAAAAGAAAAAATAATAGAGGTAAAGGTTGACCAACCATACCACGCCTTTATCTTGCGTCCTATTTTCACTTATATCTAGGTATGGTAAATTAAAGATTTCATTCATTGAAAGAAAGTTATAATGACTCCTTCTACGCGTGAAATTGATGTCTGCTATTAACCGCCGCCATTTCTCTGCATTTTCTGGTATTGGAGGAATTTGATTCTGCGCAGTTTTAGGTACTATGAATTGATAATCGCTTGTTTTTTTCTTTTTAGCTATTTCTTTGTTTGCTTTTTGATCTTCATAACTAATAGCCTTGGGTTTTCCATAATATTCAGTTTTTCGGTCTGCCTCTATTTTTTCTTTAAAATCTTTGAAGTTCGCATGATCAGGATAACGTTCAGAAATTGAATTGAACGCTAATTTTAAATTACTTTTTTCGCGAATTATAGCAAATCTTAATAAGTACAGAAGAATCGCAAAGGATAGCGCTGTAATCGCGACCATGTCGTTTAAATCAATCTGAATTCCGATGATAGGCACTTTTACAGAAAAATAGTCTACGTATGTTTTTTGGAAATTGCTTTCTTCCTGATTTCCTAGTATGGTATCCCTTGCTAACGAATCGATCTTAATCTTGTTTTTAGTGTCAGCATTACTCTGATGTTTCAGAGTGTCTATCAATCTCAAATCATGAATACGTCTTTTTTCATAACTATGCATTCTGTCATTTGGCCAATTAAAAATGGGGTTACTATTGAAAACCGCCAGTAACGAAACTACACTTACCAGTAATAGAAGATAAAGTACGCTCCTTGTCGCGGCGGAAGAGGCGTTGTATGTTTCACAGATCTTTTGTGTATGCAAGTCAAGTTGAAGATCTAGGCCCTGAACAGTGTTCCCATATGTTGGTTGACGGTAAATTGAATTTCGCGCCATTTCCTCAGCAATAAGACCGATAGACTTTGGCAGCTCTGACGATTCATCGCCAGCAAATTTATTTTTTATAATTTCTATTATAACAAGTTTTACAGCATTAGGTATATCATGCCCCAATTCTGTGATACTTATCTTAATTTGATTTTCCTTAAATGTTGTCGGTATTGCTTTGATCTTGAGGTAACCCGTAACTGTTATTTCTTCGTCAAGCTCTCGCAAGCGAGTCGATATCTTGTGTACTGTTCCATCAGATTCCTTAAAAGTGGCTTTTTCAGAAATTTCATTGTAAAATTCAGAATTTTCAAGCAGTAAATTAATTTGCTCGATGGCGGCCTGCAAAACACTGCTACGACCTTTGTAGTTTACTTTTAACATTTGTGAAAGGTTTATCTTTCAGCAAGTTAAATAAAAAAATTCAAAAAATTTATTCAAAAAAAATTTATTTGATAAAAGGTATAAAACGCATATTTTGAAGCTGAAAAGCCCCCTGCTTTTTAGGACAGGAGGCTTTTTTGTTTTCCAATTTGTCATCCTGAGCAATAGCGAAGGATCTGCTCGTGGCTATGCATAGCGGTCATGCATATCGGCTAACAGATGCTTCGTACCTCAGCATAACAAACTTTTCTCCTTCTGTCATCCTGAGCGATAGCGAAGAACTTGATAGCTACTTTTCATTGCCGACCTAAAACAAAAAAGCCCCCGCCCTAAAGCAGGAGGACTTCCCCTATCACACCCTAACTTAAATTCTTTATTTACTGGCCAATATCTCTACCGGCTCTATGCTTGGCTCTAAGGCCAGCAAATGCGGCGCATTGGCCATTAATGCTTCGGCCACTTTGCCAGCCAGATGTGCCTGGCGGCCCTCATCACCCTCAAACGTATCGAATATGCCGAAGGTGCTTTCGCTGATGCGGTATGCAAACCAGTTTACGGTTAACGGTTCGCCATCAAGTAGCAGTACAGCGCTTTCCAAAAAGTCGGCAACGTCTTGTTCCTTACCGGCTTTGGCTGTTAGTTTTACTAATAATCCTGCTTTTATCATTGGTTGTTTTTCTATAGGTAGATGTATTGTTATTTACGTCAACCACTCCGCTCCGGTTTTATTTTTTTGGCGAATTTGTACCGATAACCATCAAACCGATGGCCAGGTAGCCGAGGTCCTTCACCACGAAGAAATCAGTAGTGGGTACACCGTCAACCGTTTTCCAAACGCACGGCGTAGTCGCCAGGAAGCTTAGCGTCGTCAGAAAGATGATGAGGGTAAGGTAGCCGCCAATCAACCCGGCTTTGCTCTGCCAAAAGGAGGAAACCAGCAGCGTGCCGGTCACAATCTCGAAAAAGCCGATGAAGTTGGATACCTGTTGTACTGTGCCTATCTTATACGTCCAGCTCATCAGGAAGCTGTTCTCTACCAGTGGTTTAATGCCTGCTGCCTCGGTGGGCGTAAATTTAAAAATGCCTATCCATATTAATAGGAGCGCTGTAGCTGCTACCCCTAAAGTGTAGCCTGTTTTTGTGTGGTTCATGCTGTTTGCGAATTTTGGTTTTTGCTGGCTTAGTCGCAGGTAGAAGTGATGCCTTACAGCAAGGCACAAAAAAACCGCCCCGGCGGTTTGCCGGGGCGGTTTTTTTGTGCCCCTCCTAAATCCTCCCCGGGAGGGAGGACTTAAAAAGAAGCTAAAGTCTCCCCTTCCGGGGGAGATTAGAGGGGGCTTTTAAAAATTCGTCCTCAAGGTTACGCCGTACATCCTTGGGTTGCCCAGGTGCGATGCGCCGAAATCGTAAGCATAATCTATATAGTGTTTGTTGCTGAGGTTGCTGCCCCATGCAAATAGATCGAATTTCCTGGTGCTTACGCCTAAACGGGCGTTGAACAGGCTGTATGATTTTTGCTCTACATTGTTGCCTAGGTCGAAGTATTGCTTGCCCAGGTATTTCCATTCGCCGCGGGCAATGAGCTTAACGTCTGCGGTTACACGATAATTGTATTGTATGGCCAGCATAGAGGTAACATCAGGCGTATAAACCTGGCGGTTGCCTTTCAGGCTCACTACGCTGCCGTTGTTGGGCACGTTAAGGTCGGTATAGCGGGCATGGGTATAACCAAAGTTATACGATATGTCGAAGCCTTTGATGGCCGTAGTAGCCAGCTCCAGCTCGGCACCTTTACTATGCAGCTTACCGGCGTTTTTGGTTACCGTAATGGCCTGCGGTAATACCAGCGTTGGCACTTGGGCATTGTTGATAGAGATGTAGAACAAGGACACGTTCACCCTTAATTTATTATCGAGCAGGAAGTTTTTGGAGCCTACTTCGAAGTTGTTGCTGTACTCTGGTTTGTAAGCAAACAGTGGCGGTTGCGATTGATCGGCACCTAACTGACTGATACCACCTGCGCGGAAACCGCGGCTATAGGTTGCGTACAGGTTATTGGCATCAGAAACATGATAAGCCAGGCTAAGCTTTGGTGTAAATGCTTTGAAGCTGGCGGTAGACGAGGTATCGTTCTGGGTAACCATAACGTAACCACCATCAGTCCTTAATTCGCCATTTACTTCTTCTTTCTTATGCTCGTAATCATAACGTAGGCCGGCCGTTAAATCCACTTTTGGGGCGAGTGCGAAAGTTACCTGACCAAAAAAGGCGGTACCGTAGTTACGTTCGATATTGGTGTTGATTGTGCTAAAGTTAGGGAACGGTACACCCAGGTAAGCGGTGTCAGCGCCGATATGCGTGCCGGTTTTAGTTGGAGCATATCTGTAAAAACCGTAAAGGCCAGCCGTCCACTTAATCTTCGTGGCAGAAGCAGGTGAGGAGAATCTAAATTCTTGTGTAGTAACCTTTACCTTGTTAAAGTCCGGACCGTAATTGTTAATTAAGCTATACTGATCAGCCGGCGAGAAATCACCATCAATTGGCAATGTATAGTAACGGTTGTTTTTTTGGTAAGCGGTGTTCGAGGTAAAGTTGAAACCCTTGCCGGTATAATTTGCTGATAACGATGCGTTCAGCGTGTTATCGATCATTTTGGTAGTAGCGTTCTGGCTTACCTGGAACGGATTTGCTAAAGCATCATCCGGCGAGCCCGATAAAGCAAAGGGGCCGTTGTTACGGTTGATGTAGGTCTTTACGTTCAACGTCAGAGCAAAGGTTTGCGATGCAAGGTATTTCAGGTAATAGTTGCCCAAAAACGAATGCTGCTTATCCAGCTTGGTGTTGTTGAATTGGTTGTTGTAAAAACCATCGAAGCCGTTATAAAGGCCTGCAACACCAAGGAACAATTTATCAGCTATCAGCGGCGTACGGATGCCCGCGCTGATACGTTTTTGCCCATAGCTGCCAAAGTTTACCTCGGCAAAGCCGGTGGTTTGGTTGGTGGGCTGTTTGGTGATGATGTTGATAACGCCACCCATGGCATTACGGCCATACAGACTGCCCTGCGGGCCACGCAATACTTCTACACGTTCTACATCAAAAAGCTGGGGTATATAAGTATCCAGGCTAAACTGGTTCACACCGTCGATATAGGTAGCTACTGCAGGGTCGTACGAGGTAGTGGCAACGCCCCTTAGTCCTGTAACGTTACGGTCATCGCCTGGGCCTGCCGAGTATAAGTTGGGCACAATGGCGGTGATATCTTTCAGGTTCCAGATCTTATATTCCTGCACTTGTTTTGCCGATAGGGTAGAGATACTGAACGGCACCTGCTGGGCACTCTCTTCACGTTTCTGCGCCGTAACCACTACTTCATCCAGGCGGCTGCTTTCCTCGCTTAGCTGTATGCTAATGGGTTGATTACCTGCGCCAATGGTAATGTTCTTGCTGATAGCTGCGTAAGCAACGCTGCTTACATGTAGGGTATAGCTACCAACTGGTACGTTTTTAAAGGTAAAACTACCTTGCTGGTTGGTAGTGGTAGCATAATTTGTATTCAGCAGACTTACGGTAGCACCCGATAGCGGGGCCGAGGCTGTGGTAGTAACTGTACCCGTAAAGTTAGTGCCGTTTTGAGCGGATGCTACGCCAAACGCGGCCAGCATAAATAGGAAGAATAGATATAGATGTTTCATTATTAAAATAAAAAGCGGATATGGTGCTTATTACCATATCCGCTGCAAAGAAAAGGATTTTATTATTTAAGTGTATATATCCAGTTGATGATCTTTTGGGTATCGGCTGGTTTCAATGCCGGGTGGGCTGGCATGTCCACATCGCCCCAAACACCGTGGCCACCGTTTACGATCTTCTTGCTCAGGTGGGCAGTAGAAGCAGCGTTGGCCGGGTATTTCTTAGCCACATCGGTGAAAGACGGGCCTACCGATTTTTCGTTGATCTTATGGCAGGCGCTGCAATCCAGCGACAGCATCAGGGCTTTGCCCGCAGCATTGGCTTTTATGGTTGCTAGTTTGGCTTTCATATCCGGTGAATCCTGGCCGGCCAGTACAGCAATCGTTTTCGGCGTGCTGATAGCGTCGTATTCGTCTTTAGCCACAACCGAAACGGTGAAGTTGCCTTTTTTGGTGTAGGTATAGGTAAGCTTAGGCAGTGTAGTTGTCTTTTTAACGCCATTGCCCAAATCCCATACGTAGGTCATCTTGTTTTTCTCAGGGTCGGTTGCTTTTACGGTAAGCACAGTAGTTAACGGCAGTGCACCATATGCCTTGCTGGTAGCCACTGTTGCTACTTCGGGCGCACGGTTGCCGCTGTTGTAATCTATACGGGCCAGGCCGGCATCTTTGTTTTTGGCAAACCAGCCACTGCCGTATTCTAATAGGTATATCCTGCCATCCGGACCGGTTTCCATATCAATTACGTTGTTTAGTTTGGTATCTGCCATAAATGGCTCCATCTTATCCAGATCGCCGTTTGGCTGAAGGGTAAGTAATTTCATCCAGCCGCGTATCCAATCGTAAAAAACTACCTTTTTGTTAAAGTAATCTGGGTAACGGGTAGCTTTAGGGAACATATCGGTGTAGTAAGCCGGGCCTGCCATAGCATTACGGCCACCTGTACCTACCTGCGGGAAATCCGGAGATTCGGCATACGGATACCAGATAAATGCCGGTTGTGCCGGTGGCAATTCGCGCAAGCCGGTGTTGTTCTTAGAATCGTTTACAGGGTGCAGCGGGTCGAAAGGTGCACCCGATACGCCTGTTGCGTAATCGTAAGGGCGATAAGCATAGTTATTGCCCACAAAGAACGGCCAGCCGAAGAAACCTGCTTTACGTGCCTGGTTAAACTCATCGTAACCGCGCGGGCCACGGGTGTCGATGCTGTCTTTCTGCGCATCCGGACCAACCTCACCCCAGTACAGGAATCCGTTCTTCTGGTCAACAGATATACGGTAAGGGTTCCTGTCGCCCATTACATAAATTTCGGGGCGGGTTTTTGGTGTACCTGGTTTAAATAAGTTTCCTTCGGGGATACTGTAAGTAGCGTCGGGGTTTATTTTGATACGCAGGATCTTGCCGCGCAAATCGTTGGTATTACCCGCAGATCGGCGTGCATCATGGTTCAGGAACTCAGGGCGGTCATCCAGCGGTGCGAACGCACGGGTATTGTATGGTTTTTTGCCCGGCTCGTCAAAAGGGGTAGAGTTATCACCGGCAGATAGGAACAGCATATGGTCCGGACCCCAGGCGATAGAACCACCGGTATGGCAGCAGATCTCGCGCTGAGAGTACAGCTGCAAAATTACTTTTTCGGTTTTGTTATCAATGGTGTCACCCGTCATGGTGAAGCGCGATAAACGGTTTACGGACGTATCAGCAGGGCTGTAATAGATATATACGTAATGGTTGGTTTTAAAATCAGGGTCGATATTTAAACCTAATACGCCTTCTTCGGCATTAACGCCTTTGGTATGTGTTTTCCAGTAGGCATCTAAAAAGCCGGCCTGTTTAACGGTTTTGGTGCTGTTTTTATACAGCATGATTTCGCCGCGGCGTTGCGATACCAATATATCGAAGTTGGGCAATACGGCCATTTCGGTTGGCTCGAAGAAAGTGCCTTGTATCAACTGCGTTTTTTCAAAGCGGTTGGTCTCTGGCACGCGCATGGTGGTACACTTGCTGTAATCAAGCGGTTTGTTATCGCCAATGGCATATTTAATACCGCCAAGTAAATGGCCCAGGAACATTGGGTCGCTGTACGATTCGTCTGTGTGGCCCAGTTCGGTGTAGAACGAACGTCCGTTCTCGAAGTTCTGGTACCAGGCCATTGGGTGGGTGGCACCGTTTATGCCGCCTTTGTAGCTCGTCTCATCAATGTTGATGAGCACATGTATTTTGGGGCTGATGCTTTTGAAGTTGTACCACTCGTCTTTACGTTTCCAGGTATCTGGCAGGTCGCGGGTTGATGGGTGGTTTTTGTCTACGATTTTCAATACGGCTTCCTGTTGCATAGGATGGCTTACAAAGTAAGCACCAACTAAACGGCCATAATATTTCCAGTCGTACTCTGCATCGGCAGCGGCGTG
This sequence comes from Mucilaginibacter psychrotolerans, assembly GCF_004519315.1. Lineage (GTDB taxonomy): Bacteria > Bacteroidota > Bacteroidia > Sphingobacteriales > Sphingobacteriaceae > Mucilaginibacter > Mucilaginibacter psychrotolerans. The sequence goes on along the minus strand of NZ_SOZE01000027.1, from coordinate 40,957 downwards.
TACGCCAACAAAGTTGCCACCTGCCTGCATGTAACGTTCCAGGTCGGCCTGCTGGTAGTTGTTCAGCATGTAGCCTGTAGTGTTCAGGAATACCACCGCCGAGTATTTCTTCAGGTTATCTTCACTGATTTTGCTGGCATCAGAAGTACTATCGACCAGGAAGTTGTTCTCCTGGCCCAGTTTCATAATTGCCGGCACGCCCACAGCTATGCTGGCGTGGTGATAGCCGCTGGTTTTAGTGAAAACCAGTATGCGCGGTTTCACCGGTATTTTGCTAAAGCTAAATAGCATAACGCACAGCGCGAGCAATAAGGTAATTTTTAATCGCATTTTTTGAGGTTTATATAATTGGTAATTAGTTGGTAAACAGCTCTATTCTCATTGTGTGTTTATAACGCAATAAAGATAATATTATAATTTAATAAATGGCATCTTGGTAAACCCAAATATTGCACATAAAAACTAATTTTCTGCTAATTAATCATGAATGTTACAATCGATTGCATAAGATAAATAGCAAGTAGCTGATTTATTGTGTATTAAATGTATTCAGACTATGAATGCTGTGTGTGGATTAGCACCAGGTGCTTGTTTATCAGGCTTTTGAAGAATTCGATTAAAACCTAGAGATATAGCCTATATTGGCTAAAAAAACAAAAGCCACGCACCCAAATCGAGTGTGTGGCTTTTTAGCAAAAAAATAACTGTTACTTATTTTTTTGCCGTCAATTTATCTTTAAGCGTTTTCATAAAATAGCCGCCAACCACGCTGCGCGCCTGGAAACCCACCATTTTGCCGTCGGTGGTTTCGTGCCAGTCGCTTAAAGGCACGCGCGTTGGGGTTTGTTGCGTGTATTTGTAGATGGGGTTTACCAGCGCATCAAAGTCGGTACGGTTGCTGGTCATGGCTGCCGTCCATAGTATCCAATCGCTTTTGGTGTAGGTTTTTCGGCTATCCAGCGGCAGGCCGAATGCCTGCTGCTTGCCTTTGTAGTATTTGAGTTCTTTATCATAAACGTATTGCGGGAAAAGGTTAAGGCCCAAAACCTTATCCCAAACCATATTATACTTTTGGCTCCAGGTGTTCTTGTCATCGAAAACCAGTGCATAGTGATCGCCGGCATCGTCTTTAACTATCCATTTGGCCGCTAAATCCTGGGCGAGCGTGCAATATTTGGCCGCGGTTTTAGTATCGCCCAGCATAGTGGCCATTTTTGCGTAAGCACCAATAGCTACAATGGCTTTGATAGATAGGTTGGCGTTATGCGCCAGATGGCCCGCAAAATCGTCGGTGCACAGTTGGTTTCCGGGGTCGAAGCCTGCTTCGGCGAGGTAGTTAGTCCAGGTGGTGAGGGTTTTCCAATGTTTTTTGGCGAAGGCGGGGTCTTTTTGAGCCAGCGTAATGGCACCTGCAAGTATCACCATATTGCCGCTTTCTTCTACCGGCATATCCTCGCCGTAAGTTTGGCCGTTGGCGAGCGGGTAGGTGCCCAAATCGTGTGCGGCGAAGGGCTTGGCCCATTTGCCGCTTTCGCTGTAATAAAAAATGCTGCTCATCATACCTTTAAGCAGTTCGGGGTTGTACAGCAGGTATAGCGGTGCCGATGGATAGGTAATATCCACCGTGTTGATAGAGCCGTTGCTGAAATTCTCTTTAGATAGGAACAGCAATTCACCCTGTGGACTTTTTACGAGGGCATGCGCTGCAAGGCTTTGGCGGTAAGCCAAAACGCAAAGGCGGGCATATTTTTCGCCCCCGGCGCGGTAGGTACCCCGGTAAATTTTAGCATCGGTGGCGCGGCAGGCCTGCAGGGTTGTCGCATAGTTTTTGAACGAGGCCGCCAATACGCCGTCCATGGTTGCGCCGGGGGTATCGCGCCACCATGGCTTTAAATTAGTGCCGAAGTACTGCACGGAGTACAATTCGTCGTAACCCAAGGCGAGGTGTTGCTCAACAGCCGTACTGCCCACACGGCCAAAGGGCAGCATCGTGTTCAACATGAGGTGCGTGCCGGTAATGCTGCGGTTCATACCCGATGATTTCAGGTACGGGCCTATGGCATCTTCATCATTGGTAATATACTGCCTGGCCGTTGGCGATGATGTGGCCACATATAAGTAACCCCAGTCTATACGCAAGTCGTCTCCCTTTTTTTGCAGGATGGGCTGCTGCGTACTGCCCACTTTAAGTATCTTGAGGCCCTTGGCTGTGTATGCCTCCGCCTTAACTTCTTGTGTCGGTTGGTTTACGGCGGCATCCGCAGATACGGTCTGGAAGATATCTACAGCGTGCTTCTTGCCGTCGTTGGCTTTTACCTCGTAGCTGATGTACGATACGGGGTTGGCCAGTTTTTTGATATCCGTAATAATCAACGGAGATGCGAAGGTTACCTTCAAATCAATCCCACCGCAGGTAAAGCCATAAGTCGTTTGGGTGGCATCTATCTTAACACTGGTTTGTTTGGCCAACTTGATATCGTCATTAGCGGGCATTTCAACCTTTACGGATAGACCAGCATCCAGTGAAGCTAAACCGCCGGTATTGGTGCAATGGATAGCCAAAACGTTTTCGCCGGTTTTTAAGGCATTGGATGCAGCATCGCTTAGGGCAAACATCTGCAGATCGCCGTTAGAGCCGCCACGTGCAAATATTTGTTTGCCATTGAGGTAAACCTCCACATCATCATCATGAAACAAGCGAAGGATTAATGGGCTTTTGGGCAGTTCGGAAATATTGACCGCGCGGCGAACCCAAACTTCGCGGCTGGTCCAGCGGGTGCCGGTGGCGTGCTCGTTATCGCTGAAGGGGGCTTTCCCTGTCTTCCAACCGCCTGCGGCGAAACCTGTTTTCTCCCAGCCATCGCCTGGCGCTGTAAAGGTGTATTGGCAAGTGTAGGCAACCTCGTCGGCAGCGGGCAGTATGGTTTTATATTGCGGGGCGGGCTGGCCCATAAAGCGATAGTTTTCGCCATCTACCGTGATTACACCAAGCAGCGATTGGCTTTTGCCAGTCCAGTGTACGATAGTACTTTCGTTCAACTTGTCGGTGTTAGACCAGATACTAAAATAAGGTGTGTGCGTGATCAGGGGGTAAGCCGGCGCATGGTCTTGCTGGGCCATAGCGGGCAAAGAAGTGAGCAAGACTCCGCATAAAAGCAAGCTGCTACAGCTTAACCTACCCAAAAAGGAATTAACGATTTTATTCATGTACTATAATGATGTTTTAGAATGTCAGGTTCGTGGTTAAAGAAAATAAAGGATGCAATAGTATCGATTTGTTTTTTTTGAAAATAACGTTGATACGTTTTGGCGAACTTTTGACGCAATGTTGCTAAACGATACGGTATTTTGGGCAATTGGTTGTTTTAACCTTGCTATCAAACAATCATCGCCTTTTGCTACGCCGAATTATTTGCGCAAATTGAGCCATCATAAAAATAACCTTATGGAAGCTTATAAAACTGTTGCCGAATCGCAAACCACCCTTACCGAATTGATGATACCTTCTTACGCCAACTTTGGCGGCAAGATACACGGGGGCATTATTATGGGCCTTATGGATAAGGTTGCTTATGTGTGTTCGGCCAAGCACGCAGGGGCTTACTGCGTAACCGCATCGGTAGAGGACATCTATTTTTTGGCGCCGGTAGAGGTGGGGGAACTAGTATCGCTGATGGCATCGGTAAATTATGTGGGGCGCACCTCGCTGGTGGTGGGCATCCGCGTGGTATCTGAAAACGTAAAGACCCACCAGATAAAGCATACCAACACCAGCTATTTTACCATGGTAGCGATGGATGAGCAGCACCAACCCCTGCAAGTACCTGGACTGGTATTGCATACCGACGTAGAGATACGCCGCTTTTTTCAGGGCCTGCACCGTAAGCAGCTTAAAAAATATTATCGGCAGGAAGAAGACCGCGTAAAATCCGATTTCGAGATGACCGAAACGATCGAATTATTGAAAGGCGAGAGGTGCAGAATAGAAAAGGGATAAGTAGATTCAATAAATGCGATGGGCATGTGCGATTACCCTCTTAGAAGCTTTCTAAAATGATTTATTTTTTCGTAGAGACGCAATGTTTTGCGTCTCCATACAAAACGGATTGGCAGGATGGGATTTGCATAACGGAGACGCAAAATATTGTCTCTACGGTCGATTCCGCCCTTGGGAAACAGCCGCGGTTAAAACGAATTATATTATAGACAGCTTCACAACGCTCACGTTAGTGCATTGGGGCAAACACACCCCTGCCTGCCACCACACAATCCGGCGCGCCCCCTCTCAAGAGGGGAACGATAATCTTTGCTCCTATTACCCCTTACATTCTCAACTTCACCGCCGGGTTAAACCTTACCGCGCGGATAATTTGTAAACAAACCGTAAGGGCAACTATGGCTATTGAAATAAGCAGAGCAATTACGAAAGGCGCTACAGATATATGGATGCGGTAAGCAAAGGTTTCGAGCCATTTACCGGCTACGAAATAGGAAAGGGGCCAGGCTATGGCATTTGCTATCAATACGATGTAGAAAAACGGCTTGCCGATGGTACCCGTCAGCTGTTCGCCGCTGGCCCCAAAAACCTTCCGGATGGCGATCTCCTTCATCCGCAAACGGATGGCCTGCGCTGCCGAAGCAAAAAAGCCCAGCGCCGCAATGAAGATCGCCAATCCTGAAAAATAGCCGAGTACGGATCTTAATTGTTCTTGTTTGATGAAGAGCCGCCCATATAGCTCATCCAGGAAATGGTAATTGAAATTATCGCCGTCGAGCTTGTTAATGCTGCTCCACTGCCGGTTTAAGGTGCTCAGCAATGGTGCCATTGCCGGGCCTTCCGCGCTGATCATGATCTGGGTTTTGGTTAGGCCGCAGCCTGCATTCATTAAATAGATGGTAGGTTGTATGTTTGCTTCAAAGCCCTGCGCCTTTACATCTTTGGTAACACCAATTATTTTATAATTACCGCCGCAGCCGGCAACTGTTGCACCAATGGGGTTGTTCAACCCCATTGCTTTTGCTGCTGTTTCGTTGATCACAGTGTTTGCAGAATCTACCGGGAAAGAAGCCGAAAAGTATTGGCCCGCTTTTAGCCCGATGTTTAGCGTCTCAAAGTAGCCATAATCTACCCCAATAGTTTGCATGGAATAGGCCTTGCTTTGCAAGGTGTATTCAAAAGTGGCGGGAATAATGCCGCCCGGCACATGAGATGCAACGGTAACGTTTTTTACCCCGGGAATAGCCCGTATCCGCTCTTTGGCTGATTCGAATTTTTGAGGTGTATTGTAAATACCCAGGTTATCGATATATACCACTTGTTTTGCCTTAAAGCCTGGGTCTTCAGATCTCATAAAAGTAACCTGCTGATTGATAACCATAAGGGTAATCAAAAAACCGATAGCAAACGTAAATTGCAGCACGGTTATGGAGCCGCGGATCCACGAGAACGTTGCCCCGCTTTTAAATTGATTACTACTTAATACCGCTATAGGCTTAAACCCGGCCATTACCAGCGAAGGATAAAATCCGGCCAAAAGCGTTAGCGAGATTAGCGTAAGCAGCAGTTGCAGTACTATCCTGAGGTTGATGCCCGAGATAAGCAGGTTTACGCCCAATAACTGGTTAAAGTAAGGCAAGCCAGTCAGCACTATCCCGAAGGAGATAATTAAGGCAACAAAGCATTGAAAAAAGATTTCGGTTAAAAACTGCAGGATGATCTGCTTTTTAATAACGCCGTTCACTTTTTTTATCCCGACCTCCTTAGCTCGTTTATTGGCCTGCGAAATATACAGGTTGGTGAAGTTTACTCCGGTTACAATGAGGATGATGATAGACAGTATGACCAGCCCGTGTACGATTTGATTGTTTACCTGCGTACCGTAATGCGGTTTTAGATGCAGATTGTCTAACGCGTCTAAATAGATGGCCGGGCCAGATGACCGGGTTAAAGCTTCTCTGGCTACCTGGCTGGTATCTGCTAAAGCCGCTTCTTTATATATCCTGTCTATTTTTTGCGAGAGGAGCTTAATGTCGGCGTCCGGTTTTACCAACAGGTAAGTTTGATAGATCTGGTTGGCGTAACTCTGATCTTTTCCCTGGGTAATATCTTCGCTGAACCCAATGCAATCGAAATTCAAATTAGTGTTCCCCGGTACCTCTTCGGCAACGCCTGCAATGGGCATAGGCATGCCGTTGCGCGAAATCATATTCACCGTTTTATTTTGGATAGCGCTATCTCGGGGGAAAAGTATCCGGGCTGTTTCCGCTGAGAGCAGAACAGTGGGCACAGTGCTCTTAGGGTCCAGGTTAAATCCCTTTGGTTTTATCCCTAATATTTTGCTGATTGAATAATCGGCGCCAACCCATTTGGTTACCAGAAACCTGCCCGATGGCGTAAAAAATGGCAGCTGGAATAAGGCGGTGTTCATTCGCCCGGTTTCTTCAACTTCGGGGCACTGGCTTTTGATGGCTGCCGCCAGTTTCCCCGGCGTGTAGGGCGAAGGGCCGTTGGGCATCTCCCGCTCCACCAAAAAAATGCGGTTAATGTTTTTGTTCCACCGGTCATACCCGGTTTCGTTATCTACATGAAGCGTCACAAAAATAAAAGCCGCCAACCCCAGCGCCAGGCCGGCAATGTTCAAAAAGTTATACCATTTGCCTTTCAAAAAGGTACGGAATGCAATTTTAAAGTCGAGGTTATTCATGGCTGCTATTTAACAATTCAACATTCAGCGGCGTTTTTCATTGTCGCGCTTGGTCTGGCAAAATAGCATTATTTATTCTATTTTCGGAATTATATTTTGTATTATTTAAAATATATATTTTTTTATTTTGTTTCAACGATGTAAAATGCTTTTATGCCCCTTGTGGCTCAAAGAAGCGTTAGCGTACAAATACATTATGAATTTGCAAAATAGCGCAAGTTTAGAAGTATTTTGAAGCTGGAAAAGCGGCGCAGCCAATGGTTCAGGCGCGTTCAATGCGTCCAAAAAGAAAATCAGTGAACGCATTGCAAGGAAGGATTTGATGCAGGGTTTAACCCTGGCTGGCCTGGTAGCGGTAATGCAATTGCTTTAGCGTTTCCTCTGCCACTTCATCAGCCGAGTAGCCGTAGCCGGTAACCAGGATACCTTTCGCGCCCGAGCCTGAGGCCAGTGCATAAACGGTAGCTTCGTCGGCAGGGTCTGATGGACCTTCGTAACGGTACACATCTACAATTTCGAATTCATCTGCAGGGTAGCTTTGGTCTTCGGCTTTTAAGTGATTGGCTTCGAGGTTAAAATCGAGGTTAAAACCCTGTTCTTTTAGTTTTTCGATAGCCTCGGATACGGTAGCATAGTGGAATTTCTGTTTCATAGGTGAGTGGTGATGGTATAAACACAAACTTATAAAAAGTAGTTTGGTTTGTCTTAACCAGAATTTAGGAATTTTTATGATGTTGACAACCTTTCTACCAAGCATCTGAATAATCATCAAAAGACTTACGGATGTAATTAACTTTTTTATCAGGCAAAATCCTAAAATCATGCGAATCATGGTTCAGACAGCTACCTTTGCGGCGTGGCAACCCCGAAATCTATTAAATCTACCAAACCTACTGTTAAACGGACTACCAAGCCCGCTGTACGCCGCAAAAAAGGCAAGCCTGCCAGTACCTGGTGGCTCTGGCCGCTGGTTATAGGCGTGCTTATCCTGCTTTCGCCTTTCTACTATGGGTACATCCTCAACGGTTTTACCGGCATGTGGCGCTGGGTACGCGATATTGGCGAGGATCCGCATTACCGCAACTATAAAAGCTATAAGATACGCATCCCATCGGGGTATAAAATACATGGTATAGATGTCTCTTACGCGCAGGGTAAAATCGACTGGAACCGCGTGAGGGAAATGGAGGACGACAGCGTTCGGGTGAGCTTTGCCTTTATTAAGGCCACGGAAGGAGTGATGCTGGTAGATTCGTACTTTAAGCGTAACTGGCGCGAGGCTCCCAAGGCGGGTATCACTTGCGGGGCTTACCATTTCTTCAGGCCTAAAAAAAGCGGTCTGTGGCAGGCGCGTTTCTTCCTGCAAAACGTAACCATGGAACGCGGCGACCTGCCCGCAGTATGCGATGTGGAGGTGCTCGATGGCACCAGTCCCGAAGCCATGCGCAAAGAATTGAAAGTTTTTTTAAAACATATAGAAAAGAAAACCGGGGTAAAACCTATCATTTATACCGGCATCAGTTTTTATAAGGATTATCTGGATGGTTATTTTGACGGTTACCAGCTTTGGATAGCGCACTACTACCAGTCGCGCTTGGCGTTAGATAGCCATACGCCCTGGCGTTTTTGGCAGCACTCGGATAAGGCGCGCGTAAACGGTATCAACCACGCGGTAGATTTCAACGTGTTTAAAGGGGATAGCCTCAGCTTCCAAAAAATGCTGATCAGGTAACGGCTGATTAAATTGCCCTCATCTTATTGCCTTTTGGATCGTGTGTTACTTCGGCCAGGCCAAGTGCTTCCATCAAAGGCGGTATGTACATGCCAAAGCGCCCGCGCAGGCCTTTCTTTAAGCCATACCAACCACCAATCGGGTTGCTTTCGGCCCGTCCCCATGCTTCAACGGTGCCTTCTTTGGCGGGTTTTTGCTCATCGGCACTGCCCAGTTCCATCCAATCGCCGTGTGCCTTCAGCATAGCGTGTAAATCATCCAGGCAACGGTAATCGTAATGCAATACGGTTTTACCCACGGTGCAAACCAAAATTGGTTTGCCGTCTTTTACATCGGCATGCATGGCGTATTCCGACGATAGCGGCGGTGTTTTTAATGCCAAAGAGGCTTCTTTAGTACCAATGTTGTAGGCCATGTTATTAGATGATTGCGTTTTTTTTGAAGCTTTGGTCAGTGGGTTCGTAACAAATATAAACTGTTAATAGACAATAATCTATAAATACTCAGGCTTTTAATATCAGCACGAAAACTTAACAATAAATTGTCATCCTAATATCATCTACTAAATACAGCTACCGTATTTTTGCATTAATCAATTATTGTAGATGCGATCAAACCCAAATTGCTTTGGCCTTCAAAAATTTTTGTTGATAGCCTGCTTCGCGCTAACGTGTAGCATAGCCTCCGCACAAAATACTCCCCTTGCAAATGGCTTTGCCCATAACGATTATTGGCACAAACGCCCCTTATATGATGCGCTTGAACAAGGCTTTACCCATATTGAAGCGGATATTTACCTGCGCAATGGTAATTTAGTTGTTGCCCACATACTGCCCATGCTGGGGAAGTACGGTACGCTTGAGAACCTTTATCTTAAGCCTTTGGCTGATTGCATTAACGGTAATAATAAGTTAGTCGCCCGTCCGGCTGCCCCGGTTACATTGATGATAGATATTAAATCCGGTGCCGATAAAACCTATGCTGCGCTGGAAGTGCTGTTGGACAAATACAAATCGCTGATATCCGGCTACGAGAAAGGTGTGTATGTACAAAGGCAAATCAACATCGTGCTAACCGGCCACAAACCTGTTAAGCTGCTGAAGGCCCAGCAAAACCGACTGGCATTTATTGATGAGGACCTGCTGAAAACCTATCGCGACACCCTCGCCGTGAATATTTATCAAACTGCCAGTTGCAAATACAGCAAAATGCTGAAATGGGACGGGAAGGGCACAATACCCACAGAAGAACGTGAACGGCTGACGGCCTATGTAGCCATGGCACACAAATTTGGCAAAAAGGTAAGGCTGTGGGCCTCGCCAGAAAATACAGCCGTGTGGGCCGAACTGTTGGATTGCGGCGTAGACCTCATCAATACCGATAAACTGGCCGAACTGAGCGGATTCTTAACGTCACGGTCGGCTAACCAGGCGTTGGCACAGGTGCAGTAGATGCAGGCCCAGTATGAGAGTTTTCGTCTTTTTTAAACCAACAGGCGCAAACAGGCACCTTCATGAATACGCTCATTCGTATTACTCCCCTAAAGTTTACAATTTTACCCCCTGTAAGTTATCCTCAAAAGGAATTACTTTGCTTTTACAGCATGGTGTTTTATCGTTAGCAATAAAGCAGCATGAGTTTCATAAAAACAGCTATATTTAGGATAGTTTATACAATTGGTTGTTAAGCGGCAGCTTTAGGCTGTCGCTTACTTTTTACGGGTAACCATGCTTTTAACGCTGCGAACAAGGAAATTTTTATTTTTTGTACTATATACCATAGCCACTACCGGTGCATTTGCCCAGGTGAGTACCATAGCCAACAATGGCTGGGCAGCCAACTCTGTAAACACGGTTATCTTCCGCAAAAATTCACTGGTCAGTTTTAAGGATACCCAATACGCCGCATATTACGATGCGGAGCAGTATATGGTACTGGCCAAACGCAAACAGGCATCTGCAAATTGGCAAACCCTACGTACCGCTTACAAGGCCGATGCTGCCGATGCCCATAAAAGCATCAGCATCATGGTAGATGGCCGGGGTTACCTGCATGTAGCCTGGGGGCACCATAACCAGCCGCTAAACTATGCCCGTAGCATAGCTCCAGGTAGTTTAACACTAAGCGAACCGATGCCTATGACCGGCCTGAACGAGGATAGGGTAACTTACCCCGAGTTTTATAAGCTCCCGGGCGGCGACCTGCTGTTTTTTTACCGCGACGGCCAATCGGGCAATGGCAACCTGGTGTTGAATCGCTACAGCGTAAAATCAAAAAAATGGCTGCGCGTGCAGGATAACCTAATAGATGGCGAAAAGGCACGCAACGCCTACTGGCAAATTGCGGTGGACGGTAAGGGCATCATTCACCTCTCGTGGGTTTGGCGCGAATCGGCAGATGTGGCCAGCAACCACGATATGTGTTACGCCCTGTCTGCCGATGGCGGTAAAACCTGGCAGCGCAGCAATGGGCAAAAATACAGCATACCCATAACCGTAGCCACGGTAGAGTATGCCGCCCGCATACCGCAACAAAGCGAATTGATTAACCAAACGGCCATGTTTGCCGATGAGCAGGGCAACCCATACATAGCCACTTACTGGCGCGAAGCCGACGAAACCGTGCCGCAATATCATTTGGTTTATCATGCGGGTGGTAAATGGCATACGGCCAACCTGGGTTTCCGCAAAACACCTTTTACGCTTGGTGGCGTAGGCACGAAGGCCATACCCATCTCGAGGCCGCAAATCGTTGCCTGGCAGCATAAAGGGCATACCGCAGCTGCACTTGTTTTTAGGGACGAGGAACGCGGCAGTAAAGTATCTATGGCGGTTAACCAGGATTTGGGTACCAATAAATGGGGGATATCAGATTTGTCGCAAGCATCTGTTGGCTCCTGGGAACCAAGTTACGATACCGCTTTGTGGGCACACAAACACATACTGAACTTGTTTGTACAGCGCACTACGCAGATAGATGGGGAGGGCAGAGCCGCAGTAGAGCCACAACCCGTTCAGGTGATACAGTGGCAACCAGTAAATTAAGCATCCAATAAGAAAACATATATTATGAGTTATAGCACATCTATCCTGAGAAAAATTACGACAACACTGGTTTTAGGTTTTGCAGCCGCTGCTGTTAACGCGCAAAGCATCGATACCCTGCATGCGCCCGCACCGGCTTTACCGGGCGTTTATGCCGACCCTAACATCGCGGTTTTCAATAACAAATTCTACATTTACCCAACTACCGATGGTACCGAGGGCTGGCAATCTACCCAGTTTAGTTGCTGGTCGTCGGCCAACCTTACCGATTGGAAGAATGAGGGTGTGATATTGGATTTGCCTGTAGACCTCACCTGGGCAAAGGTGCGGGCCTGGGCACCAACCATAGCCACTAAAAACAACAAGTATTATTACTATTATACCGCCGATGTAAATATTGGCGTGGCGGTTGCCGATAAACCTACCGGACCTTTTAAGGATCCCCTGGGCAAACCGCTCATCCGCAGAGGGCTGCTGGGCGGGCAGATGATAGACCCGATGGCTTTTGTAGATGATGACGGCAGCGCTTACCTTTATTGGGGGCAGGGCCAATGCAATGTGGTGAAGCTTAATGCCGATATGATTAGCTGCGACACCAGCAAAATAACTTCCTTTAAGCCGGAGGGTTACAACGAGGGACCTTTTATGATAAAACGTAAGGGTCTTTACTACCTCATGTGGTCGGAATATGATACCCGCGACCCGCGTTATTCCATAGCCTACGCAACTTCCAAATCGCCGCTTGGGCCGTTCGTAAAAGCCGTTGGTCACCCTGTGCTGAAGGGCAAGGGCGTGGTGAAAGGCGCGGGCCACCATTCGGTGGTACAGGTGCCGGGCAAAGATGAATGGTATATTGCTTACCATCGCTTTAAAATACCGGATGGCAACGGCTACAACCGCGAAACCTGTGTAGAACGGATGTATTTTGATGCCGATGGAAACATAAAGCCCGTAGATGTTTTCGGCAAGTTAAAGCCGGTGAAGATGAAGGCAGGGAAGAAATAAATGCTGAAATTTGAGCATGAAGAAAACGCTTGTCCTGCTGTCGCTACTCGCTTTGAGCGTATCATCGTTTGCACAAAAGCAGACGGCGAAGGCTATTCCTACGCGTAAGCTGTGGCTGAATTACCTGGATAAAGTTGCCCGGCCGGTTTTATCGAACCTGGCGGCCGACCAGCTAAGGCTGAAGATGCCCATGGAAGTGTCTGAAAGGACAGATAACAAACAGGGCCGTACCGAAGCAGGTTATTTGGAAGCCTTTGGGCGTACGCTAAGTGGCATAGCGCCCTGGCTACAGATGGAAGGGGGAGATGCTGCCGAGGTAAAGCTGCGTACCCAATACCGCGATTGGGCGCTGAAAGCTATTGGCAACGCTGTTGACCCGAAAGCCAAAGACTATATGCAGTGGAAGGGTGGGCAGCCGCTGGTTGATGCCTCTTTTGTGGCCCTGGGGCTTATCCGCTCGCCATGGCTGTGGCAGCACTTGGATGAGCCGGTAAAAAAGCAGGTGATAGATGCCATGATGGCTACGCGCGGCACCGTGCCGGTTTACAGTAACTGGATACTGTTCACGGGGGTGATAGAAGCGTTCTTTTGTAAATATGATTTGCCTTACGACCCCGTGCGTGTTGAGTATGCGGTGCGCGAGTTTACGCAACATTGGTACGTTGGCGATGGTATGTATTCCGACGGGATGGAATTCCATTTCGATTATTATAACAGCATCGTTATCCACCCAAACCTGGGTGCGATACTGGATGTGCTGAACGAAAAAGCCAAAAAGTACGGCGCTGAGCAAGTACGCGAAACAGCCACTGGTCAGCGTTATGCAGAAATACTGGAACGGCTGATCAATACCGACGGTAGTTTCCCGGCAACCGGTCGCTCTATTGTTTACCGGGGCGGTTTGTTTACGCACCTGGCCAATGTGGCCTATAAAAAGCAATTATCCGCCACTTTGCTGCCTGCCCAGGTAAGGGGCGCATTAACCGCAGTGATACAGAAAACCCTGGCCGCACCGCAAACTTTCAACAACGCGGGCTGGCTGAACATGGGCCTTTATGGCAAGCAGCCCGGGTTGGCCGATTTTTACATCACCACGGGCAGCCTTTACATTTGCATGGATATATTTTTGCCGCTTGGCCTGCCCGATACCGATGAGTTTTGGTCCGCTGCCGATGCCCCCTGGACCTCGGTAAAAATATGGAGCGGGCAGGATATGCCTGCCGACCACGCGCTTGATATCAAAAAATAGATTTTGGATATGCATATCAAAAGGATAGTAACCCTGTTAGCGTTTTTAACAGCCATGCCCTTACTTAGCCGCGCGCAGCAGGCAGATACCAGCGGCTACAAATTGGTTTGGGCCGATGAGTTTGACACCGATGGCCCCGTCGACCCAAAAAGCTGGCAATTTGAAGAGGGGTTTAAGCGCAACAACGAAGCGCAATGGTATCAGCCGCAGAACGCCGTTTGCCGTAAGGGTATGCTGGTGATTAGCGCGGAGAAAGTGCATCAGCCAAACCCAGGCTATGTTGCCGGGAGTAAGGATTGGAGAACCGGCAGGGAGTATATAGAATATACATCTGCCAGCATCAATACCAGTGGCCTGCACCAATGGCAATATGGCCGCTTTGTAATGCGCGCCCGCATACCTACCGATGACGGCTTATGGCCCGCGTTTTGGACGCTGGGCGAAAAAGGGCAGTGGCCATCTAACGGTGAAATTGATATTATGGAGTATTACCGCAACATGCTGCTGGCCAATATTGCCTGCGGTACCGCCACGGCCTACAAAGCCAAATGGTATAGCGTTACAAAGGATATTAAAACCTTTGGGCCCGGCTGGAGCAAGCAGTTCCATATCTGGCGAATGGATTGGGACGAGCAGGCTATCAGTTTATATGTTGACGATAGCTTATTGAACCGTGTGCCACTTTCAGATTTAACAAACCGAGATGCGGAAGCGATAAACCCATTCAAGCAGCCACACTATATCCTCTTAAACCTCGCCATAGGCGGCGACAATGGTGGTGACCCGGCTAATACCCGCTTCCCTCAGCAGTATGAGGTGGATTACGTAAGGGTTTATCAAAGGAAATAAGCGCTGGAAAATTTTTTGTGGCCGGCCAGTCGACTCTGGAGCAAATTTAAGCCCGCGACACAAGCCACAATCGGGCTCATCATGCGCTTTGGTGGCTACCCAACTCCACCGAATGTGTCCAACATTTCTGAAAATACAATTGGTTAAACAATAATCACACAAACCGCTGGTCCGGCGGGTATTTGTATCGCTTAACGACAAAAATTGAGGCATGATTTAACAAAATGCCAATAAATTTTATGATCTTATCTTCAAATAGTGCATTTTTTCGTATTTATTTATATTTGATAAAATGAAAGAAATATTATTTCTTTTCTTATAATTGTAGTTAAGCCGATCAACTAGTTATACTTGCTTTAACCTTAACCGGGAATAATATTTACTCTTCATGTTCATTGTATAATGGCAATGTTAGACACGTTCGACCCAATAGATCATAATCTTGCTGTGCCAAATATTTTGGTTGATAATAAGTTATTTCAAAAACTGATAGAAAACAGCTATTCGGGCATTACGCTATTCGATAAAAACCTGAATATTATTTATCGTAGCCCCTCTGCAGAACGCATTAGCGGCTGGAAACGAGAAGATTTATCATCACAATCTCTTAATGATCTTACACACCCCGAAGACTTAAAAATAGTAAACCAAACATTCGACAAGGTAATGGGTAACCCCGGTTTGCCGGTAAACGCTACTTTTAGAACAAAGCATGCCGGTGGGCATTTTATTTGGATTGAAGCTATTTTTACCAATCTGCTACAGGATGCCGATGTGAATGGCATTGTTTGCAATTTTAAAGACATATCGGCGCAAAAAAATGTAGAGTTAGCGCTTGAGCAATCCATCCATGAATTGTCTGATTACAAATATGCACTGGATGAATCAGCTATAGTGGCAATTACCGATCATAAAGGGATAATAAAACACGTTAACAATAATTTCTGCAATATATCCAGGTATTCCAGGGAAGAATTGATTGGGCAGGACCACCGTATCATCAACTCATCTTATCACGAAAAGGCATTCATCAAAAACATATGGACGACCATTGCAAATGGCAATATATGGAAGGGCGAATTAAAGAATAAAGCTAAAGATGACAGCTATTATTGGGTTGATACCACAATTGTTCCGTTCCTGAATGAAGAGGGCAAACCATACCAATACGTAGCCATCCGGAGCGATATTACCGAACGAAAGGATAAGCAGAAAAAAATAGTTGAAAACAGCCGTTTTATCAAGACCATCACCGACAATCTGCCGGCGATGATGGCCTACTGGACGGCCGATTTGCATTGCTCATTTGCAAACAAGCCGCTTTTAGATTGGTTTGAAATGCAGTCGGAGCAGATGCACGGTATTAGCAAGCAAGCGCTATTCGGTCCCTTAGAATTTTCATCATACGAACCATTTATAAACGAAGTATTAAAGGGCTTTCCGCAGAGTTTTGAACGGACCTTTGTTAAAGAAGGCGGCAAAACAATCTATACCTATACGCAGTATCTACCAGATAGGCAAGGCAACTTAGTCAAAGGTTTTTACTCGTTAATTCATGATATAACCGAAGTTAAATTAGCAGAACGTGCGCTTAAAAAGCAAACTGAAAAAGTTGAACAGGCCACCAGTCTCGCGCGCATTGGGAGCTGGGAAATTGATTTAAGAAAGCAAACGGTTTCCTGGTCGGCTATCACCAAAGAAATACTGCACGTCGACAGTGATTTTGAGCCTACGCTTGAATTAGGTATAAGTTTGTACAAAGAAGGGAAAAGCAGAGATACGGTACTTGAAGTGATAAAAAATGCCATGGAACATGGCACACCCTGGGATGAAGAACTTGAAGTACAGTCTCCGGCCGGGATAACTAAATGGATACGTGTTATTGGCGATGCCGAATTTGTAGGCGGTGTTTGCGTAAGGCTGTACGGCAGCTGCCAGGATGTCAACATCCGCAAGATGGCCGAATTGCAAAACCAGGAAACATTAATTGAGAAGAACACCATTTTAGAAAGCATTGCAGATGCTTTTTTTGCTGTTGATAAAAACTGGGTTGTTACGTACTGGAATAGGATTGCTGAGGAAATTTTGGGCAAATCGAGAAATGAAATGCTTAATAGCAACCTGTGGGAGGTTTTTTCTGATTCTGTGCACTCTGAATCTTACAAAAACTATATGCGGGCCATGATGAGCCAGGAAGCGGTGCATTTTGAAGATTACTACCCACCGTTGCAAAAATGGTACGAAATAAGCGCCTATCCATCAGCGCGCGGTTTATCTGTGTATTTTAAAGATATTACCGAACGCAAAATACACAACATAGAACTTTTAGAATTGAATGAAAGCCTGCGTATGAAGGCCAAAGAACTTGCAATTTCAAATGCTGAGTTGGAGCAATTTGCTTACGTAGCCTCGCACGATTTGCAGGAGCCCTTGCGAATGGTTACCAGCTTTTTAACGCAGTTAGAAAGGAAGTATAATGATATTATCGACGATAAAGGCAGGCAATACATCCACTTTGCCGTTGATGGTGCCAAAAGGATGCGCCAAATTATATTGGATCTGTTAGAGTTTTCGCGAGTGGGTAAAATTGAAGACAAACTTCAGGAAGTTAACATCAATGTAATTATTGAAGATATATTAGCCCTTTACCGAAAACAAATACAGGATAAACGCGCAAAAATTGAATGCAAGGATTTGCCTGTGTTGAAAGCTTATAAAACCAGTTTGCGGCAGGTTTTTCAAAACCTAATCAGTAACAGTTTAAAATACAGCAATGCGGCGGTGCATCCGGAAATAAAAATTAAGTGTGTCGATCACGATTCGTACTGGGAGTTCTCTGTTACAGACAATGGCATTGGTATAGATGCGGAATACTTTGAGAAAATATTTATCATTTTTCAGCGCTTACACAATAAAAACGAATACTCTGGAACAGGGATGGGGCTTGCTGTTACCAAGAAGATAGTTGAAAGTATGGGTGGTAAAATATGGGTAGAATCTGCAGAGGGAAAGGGTAGTACCTTTTATTTCACCATTTTAAAAAATCTGTAAGTATGAAATCAGTACATATATTACTTGTTGAAGATAACGAAGGCGACATTCTGCTTACTACCGAGGCGTTAGACGATAGCAAAATAGTAAACAACATCACCGTTATAAAAGACGGCAAAGCTGCTATCAATTATTTTGCCGCCCTGAGCAGTGGCGCGCAGAAACCGGATTTGGTATTACTTGATGTTAATTTGCCCAAAAAGAGCGGGCATGAAGTGCTACAGTACATAAAGAACCACAACAACTTTAAGCACATCCCGGTTATTATGCTTACCACTTCTTCTGCAGAGCAGGATATTTTAACGGCCTACAGAGAACATGTTAATTGCTACATTACAAAACCCATTGATGTGACCGATTTTATAAAGGCAGTCGCCAAAATAGAAGACTTTTGGATAAATATCGTAACCATACCTGATAAACGCCGGTGATGCATACCTACCAAGGAAAACATAAAATTTTGGTTATTGAAGATAACCACGGCGATTTTGCCCTTGTGGAAGATTTTTTGTTTGAGCAAATAGAATCGCCCGAGATAGTGCGTGCCGAAAGTTGTAAATCTGCAGTCGGGTTATTAAGTGCCGATAGCAGTTTTGATGTAGTGCTTTTAGATCTGTCGCTGCCGGATAATACAGGCGAATTGCTTATCAAAGATATTATTGACGCCGGTAGCCAGGCACCGGTAATTGTTTTAACGGGTTATGCGGATTTTGACTTCGGGGTGAAGTCATTGTCTTTAGGAGTATTTGACTATATGTTGAAGGAGGAACTCACCTCCTTGTCATTATTTAAAAGCATTGTTTATACTATAGAACGTAAAAAGATAGCCACTGCTCTTCGGGACCATGTTAATGCCGTTGAAAATCAAAACGAGAAACTGAAGGAGATATCATGGATACAATCCCATTTAGTACGTGCACCGCTTGCGCGGATCATGGGGCTTATCCCTTTGATAAAAGATGCTAACTGCGATGAAGAACGGGAAACGATGTTGCAATTTCTGCAATTATCTGCTAATGAATTGGATGGCGTTATCCGCAGCATTACCGACAAAACCAGCAAAGCCGATTTTCACATGCCTGAATAGTGCTAAAAACTAATTACTTGTTCACTCTTTCCCACGTGCCGGTGGTAAAATTATACTGCTTAATTACTTTAGCCGGGTTGCCAACAGCTACACTGTAAGGGGGGATGCTTTTAGTAACCACCGCACCCGCGGCCACTACGCTATGTTTACCTATAGTTACGCCGGCTGTTATTACGGCATTGGCGCCTATCCAGGCTTCGTCTTCAATTACAATAGGGGCAGAGGTTACCTTTTGCAAACGAATAGGGGTAGTTACATCCTGATAACTATGATTCAGGCCGCTACATACGATATTTTGGGCCAGTATTACCTGGTTGCCTACTGTAACCGGGCCAATAAGCACGCTACCCAATCCTATGCGGCTATCGTCTCCAACAATAACGCTACCTACGCCATTGTTTACCGTACAAAAATCTTCTATCGTAGCATTTTGACCCAGCGAGAATTGGTGAAAGGGAAAAATATCTACCCTGGCACTTCTACGTATTTCTGAGTTTTTTCCGCGTTTGTGAAACAGCGGTGCCGCAAACCAGCGTACCCAAAACCGTGGTCGTGCATTGGTTACTATTAATTTATGCAATATTGCTTTTATTCGGTCGCTGGATTTGATTTTGGCTATTATGGTCATTTACGTTAGGTTAGTTAAGTTGATAAGAAGGGGCCACATCTTTGTTTGTATGGATAGCGCGGATATGTTTAGCGGGTACGCCGCCTACGAGCGTGTACGGCGGTACATCTTTGGTAACCACGGCACCTGCGGCAACCACGGCCCCTTCGCCAATTGATACGCCCTTTAGTATGATGCATCGGGTAGCCAGCCATACATTATCACCAATGATGATGGCATCGCTGCCAGAGTTTTGGGTGTGGCTGCTTACGTCATGGAAATCATCATCCATAATGATAACTTCGTTTGCTATGTGGCAGTTTTTGCCAATTTTTATGTGATTACGCGATGATATGTTTGCGCCTGTATTGATAAAAGTGTTTTGGCCTATCTCGATGGTTGCCCTCGGCCCGGCCGATATCAATGTAATGCCCATGTGCGACCAAATGCGGCAATTATCGCCAATTAAGATTTTGCCTTTCGCATTTACCTTCAACCGGCCCTTAACGCTTACCATTTTGCCGGTGGTGCATTTGCGCAACCTTATTGCTGCGTTTGGTACATCCCACATGCTGGTGATTATGGATATTAGCAGCACCCGGTAAATCCGCATATACTCGGCTGCCGATTGCGGTGCCCTCCCGTAGTAGTCGTTCGCCAGTACCGATATTTTGTTAAATATTTTCGCTTTGATTCCCATGGCTTATATTGCTTTTTCTATTTCGTGGTAAATCGCTACTGTTTTTTTCGTGGCGGCATCCCAGCTAAAGCTGGTAGCCCTTTTTTGCCCCGCTTTTATCAGGCTGTATTTTAGCAATGGCAAGTTAAGAATTTGGTAGGCAGCTGTCGCAATTTCATTTGCATTACGTGGATCAACCAATAGTGCTGCATCGCCTGCAATCTCTGGCATGCAAGATATATTAGAAGTTACCACAGGTATACCGCTTGCCATAGCTTCTATTATAGGCAGCCCAAAGCCTTCGTTTAACGATGGGAACCAAAGCATGCTGGCACCCTGGTATATGGCCGGCAGGTCGTTTTGTGGGATATATTTCATAGTATCTATATAGCCCTTTATCCAAAGAAGGTTCTCTTGTTTAAGCAACCGGGTTAATTCGGCTTCGGTTATGCCCTTCATCAATAATCGTGGGGAAAACGAATTGAGTACCAGTAATTTTGCATAGGCTTTTAAAACGCCGATAGTGTTCTTGCGCGGAGCACTGTTAGACATAAAGAAAATGTAACCCTTTTTTAATCCGTAGCCCTGCAATTTGGCTTCCAAATCTTCCTCGTTCACTTTATCAAAAAAACGATTGTCTACACCGTTGTGTATTACTTCAATTTTATCAGCAGATATGCCTAGTTTCTCAATGATGATCTTCTTTTGAAAGTCGGATACGGTTATAACCTTTACCGCTTTTTTTGCTATGCGCCCGACCACTGCCTTACGGTACATATTGCCTAAGCGCTGGTACCAGCTCGATTTGGTCAGCAGGTTGTTTTGTTCCAGAAAAATAACATCGTGCAATGTTAATATAAGTGGTACGCCTGAATTAAGCGGAGCGGTATTGGCTGTGCAATGCAAAATATCGGCTTTTATTTTTTTACAGGCTCTTGGCAAAATGTATTGCTCCCATATTACGTAAGGAGCTTTTTTCAGCATGTGTACAACCCTGTTTGGTGTAGAAGAAATGCAGCGGTCGGTATCCTGTTTTACCATTACATGGTAATCAATATTGTCTTCGCCAAGCGGAAGGCGTTTAAGCAGTTCATGTGCTACTACATCCATGCCGTGTTTGTGCGGTCTGAAGATACGCTGTACTTCAATGGCAATTTGTAACCTTGCTTTTGAAAGCGTTGGTTTTTCTGACTCTAATAAAGTAGTGTTAAGTAACATATCTTTTAGCTTATATTTTGAATACTGAAATCCACAGTTACTATTAATGTGCCACCATATTAATTAGTTGATTATCAGCGTTTTGATTTATTAAAATTTCTTTTTTTTGGAAATTTTTCTAAAAAATAAACTACCGGTGGCAAAAGAATAAACTGGTGTGGAAATTATGATACAACCTTTAAAAGCGGTCCTCAATCCTATGTGGCTTATCACCAATCAGGATATCGCTTATGCTGTCGTTAAACGTGCAGAAGTCCTCGATAGTTACATTTTTCGCGTTTATGGAATAGCGATGCAGAAAAGCAACGCACCCAAAAACTTGGCCGTTCATTGGTTACGGTTAATTGATGCAATACTGCTTTTATTGGATCGGTGGATTTAATTTGGGATAATTAATTCCTTTACGTAATAGTCAGTAAAGCTGATAGGAGGTAGCTATTGATTGGTTTGTGTATTTTAGTATCGCGGATGTGTTTAGCGGGTACGCCGCCTACGAGCGTGTATGGCTTATTGCTGCATTCGGCTCGTAGCACATGCAACTTAATATGGATACCAGCAATACCCGGTAAATCCGCATATACTCGGCCGTCGACTGCGGTTCTCTCCCGTAATACTCCATCGCCAGTACCATCACTTTGCTTGATATCTTTGCCTTGATACCCATGGCTTATATTGCTTTTTCTATTTCGTGGTAAATAGCTACTGTTTTTTTGGTGGCGGCATCCCAGCTAAAGCTAGCCGCTCTTTTTTGCCCTGCTTGTATAAGGCTGTATTTTAATAGGGGCAAGTTAAGAATTTGATAGGCAGCTGTTGCAATTTCATTTGGCTTATTGGGGTTAACCAATAATGCTGCATCGCCTGCAATCTCTGGCATGCAAGATACATTAGAAGTTACTACCGGGGTGCCGCTGGCCATGGCTTCAATGATCGGCAGGCCAAAGCCTTCGCTAAACGAAGGGAACCAAAGCATGCTAGCACCCTGATATATAGCGGGCAGATCGTTTTGTGGAATATATTTCATGGTATCTATATAGCCCTTCATCCAAAGCAGGTTCTCTTGTTTAAGTAGCTTGGTCAATTCAGCTTCGGAAATGCCTTTCATTAGCAATCGTGGCGAAAACGAATTAAGTATCAGTAATTTGGCGTATGCTTTTAATACGCCGATAGTATTTTTGCGCGGAGCACTGTTCGACATAAAGAATATGTACCCTCTTTTTAACCCGTACGCTTGCAATTTGGCCTGTAAGTCTCCGTCGTTTACTTTATCAAAAAAACGATTGTCTACACCGTTGTGTATTACTTCAATTTTATCTTCGGCTATGCCAAGTTTCTCTATAATAAGCTTCTTTTGAAAGTCGGATACGGTTATAACCTTTACCGCTTTTTTTGCTATACGCCCAACCAGTGCTTTACGGTACATATTGCCCAGGCGTTGGTACCAGCTCGATTTGGTTAGCAGGTTGTTTTGCTCCAGAAAAATAACATCATGTAATGTTAATATAAGCGGTACTGTTGAGTTAAGCGGAGCGGTGTTGGCTGTGCAATGCAATATGTCGGCTTTTATTTTTTTGCAAGCTTTTGGTAAAAGGAATTGTTCCCATATAAAATAGGGGGCTTTTTTCAGCATGTGAACAACCCTGTTTTGCGTAGTAGAAATGCAGCGGTCGGTATCCTGTTTTACCATTACATGGTAATCAATATTGTCTTCGCCAAGCGGAAGGCGTTTAAGCAACTCATGCGCTACTACATCCATGCCGTGTTTGTGCGGCCTGAAGATGCGATGTGCTTCAATGGCAATTTGTAACCTTCCTTTTAAAAGTGATGGTTTCTCTGACTGTAATAAAGTAGTGGTAAGTAACATATATTTAGCTTATATTGTGAATACTGAAATCCACAATTGCCACTAATGTGCCATTATATTACTATGTTGATTATCAGTATTTTAATTTATGCCAATTTCTTTTTTTTGGAAATTTTTCTAAAAAATAAACTATCTGTAGCAAAAAAATAAACCTGTGCGGATATTAACATACAACCTTTAAAAACGCTTTGCGTATATAGCTGAACCTTTATTTTAAATGTTTAACATGAATGCTTATAATATTTTTATAGTAGAAGACGACAGATGGTATGGCGAAATATTGCAATATCATTTTAGCCTTAATCCCGACTATAAGATAACCCGGTTTGAAACAGCCAATGCTTTCCTTGATAACCTATACCTACAGCCCGACCTCATCACCATCGATTTTTCTTTACCAGATATGCGCGGCGATAAATTGTATCAGAAAATCAGGGAGATTAACTCTACAGTGCCTGTTATTGTAGTGAGTTCGCAGCAGGAAATTACAGTGGCTGTAAATCTCTTGAAAATGGGGGTGAGCGATTATGTGGTAAAAGATGAGGCCGCGAAAGATATTTTGTGGAACAGTGTTATCCGCATAAGGGAAACACAAACCTTAAAAAACGAAGTAATTCATCTAAAAGAAGAGTTAAGGCAGAAGTTCTCCTTCGAAAAAACGCTGATTGGGCAAAGCGATGCCCTTAAGCGCATATTCGGCATGATGGAAAAAGCCACTAAAACCAACATCAACGTATCCATAACGGGCGAAACCGGTACTGGCAAAGAATTGGTTGCCAAAGCCATCCACTACAATAGCGACAGGAGAAAAGGAACGTTTGTGCCTGTAAACATGGCTGCTATACCAAAAGAACTGGTAGAGAGTGAGCTTTTTGGCTATGAAAAGGGTGCTTTTACCGGTGCCTTAGGGCGTAAGACGGGTAAGTTTGAGGAAGCAAACGGCGGCACCATCTTCCTGGATGAGATTGCTGAATTAGACCTTAGCGTACAAAGTAAATTATTGAGGGTACTGCAGGAGCGGGAAGTTGTGCGTATTGGGGGCAACGAAAAAGTAAAACTCGATATCCGTTTAATTACTGCAACACATCAAAACCTGGCAGAAGCGGTTAAGGCCAATAAATTTCGCGAGGATTTATATTACAGGCTGATGGGGCTACCTGTGGAATTACCGCCCCTGCGCGATCGTAATAACGATGTTTTGATACTGGCCAAGCATTTTGCCGACGAATTTGCCCGCCAAAACAAACTTGGGCCGATCACTATTGCACAGGATGCAAAAAATAAGTTGATCCGTTATAAGTATCCGGGTAATATTAGGGAATTAAAGGCTGTTGTTGACCTCGCCGCAGTGATGTGCGAGAACAACGAAATAACTGCCGACGATATCACTTTCAATTCCATTAAACGTGAAAACGAATTTTTAGGCGAACAAAAAACGTTGCGCGCTTATACATGCGATATTATCAAATTCTATCTTAAAAAGAACAACAACGATATCGCATTAACAGCCGAGATGCTTGACATAGGCAAGAGCACAATTTACAAAATGATGCAGGATAAAGAACTTACCTAAAGCTGTTTTCCAAATTTTAGACTTTTTTCCAAAATATAGAAAAAATATTTGCGCATTTTCAATTCATTAATATGATAATCAAGTAGTTGTGTTGAAATTTAATACTGGTATGATTTTGTATAGAGCAGCTGATGCATCCTGCCAGATACTGATCCAATGCTTTACAAAGTGATATTTGCCGATGAGCCAGACCAAAATATAGATGCGATGGAAAACATCAATAGTAAATTAAGAGATCTGGCTCTGTTAACGTCACAGAACCCCGACCCATTATTTTGCATAAGCATTCATGGCTATGTGCTAACCTGCAACCCTGCGGCAGAAGAGTTGGTTTGTGTGACTTTTGAAAGCAAAAATTATTCGATAGCGGATTTTTGGGTACACTTCGCCAAAAAAGGTGATTATATTTTTGACCACTTCACATTCGAAATTACATCCGGGTTTAAAGTTTACTCTTTTATTTGCAGGTATTTACCAGAGCAAAACTATTTTAATGCTTATGGCCGCGATATAACCCAGGTAAAACGTAACGAGGACGAACTCGTGCGCCTGTCTTTGGTAGCTAGCGCTAACGAAAACGGAGTTCTTTTTAATGATGCAACAGGAAGAATTTTGTGGGCTAATGAAAGCTTTTGTAAGCTGGTAGGGTATAAAGCTAATGAGGTTGTTGGCAAAAACGCTTTGGATTTTTGCAAGGGTGCTATTTCGGATGAGGAGACCCTTAGCGAAGTAAAGAAAGATATTGGTGTATGTAAATCTTTTAACAGAGAACTGTTGCACTACCGTAAAGATGGGAGTTGTTTTTGGGCGCGTGTTCGTGGGCAAAGTTATAAAACAAATAGCCAGGAAGTTCACTACTTTTCTGTAGTAGAAGATATCACCCGTGAAAAAGACAGGGAAGGGCAACTTAAAGTTTTGTCGCAAATTGCCGAAAATAATATTAATGCGGTAATCATAACAGATAATTCCGGTTCAATCAATTGGGTAAACCGCAGTTTTACCAACATGACAGGTTACACCAGTGCAGAAGCTATTGGCAAAAAACCCGGTCACCTTTTGCAGGGCCCCGCTACCGATAGAAAAACCATTGCCTACTTAAAAAACCAGATACAAAAAGGCTTGCCCTTTAATACCGAGATTTACAACTACCACAAAACAGGCCATGGCTATTGGTTACGCATACAAGGGCAACCCATCACAAGTGATAACGGCGAGCTAATTGGTTTTTTTGCCATCGAAGAAAATATTACAAGGGAAAAGGAGATTCAGACACGCATAAAAGAATCTGAAGACCGTTTTAAATTGGCGCTGGAGAAAATTGGCGATAATGTTTGGGAACACAACTTCGATACCGGCAAAACTCATTTTTATAAAGCCAACGACGACCTTTGGGGCTGCGATACCCATAAACCTGTAGACGGTATGAACTGGTGGGCCAGTGTTCATCAGGATGACCTTCCGCGGCTTACCGAGAATTACCAACAGTATCAAGCGGGGAGTATTTATGTGCATAACCTGGAATATAGGATACGCCATGCAGACGGCAGCATAAAATGGATATTGGACAAAGGGGTGGTTTTAGAAAGAAAAGCCAATGGCTTACCACTAAAAACCATAGGTACGCATACTGATATTACGACTATTAAACAAACAGAAAAGGAACTGGAGCAGCGCATGAAGCGGTTTAAAGCCTTATCTGAAAATATTCCGGGCGTGATATATGAGTATGAGTTCCGTAAAGATGGCACCGAGGGCCTGAGCTATATTAGCCCGGCTATGGAACGCGTTTTTGGCATTGCTCCAGAACATTTCGGCAGCTACCTTGAGTATATTCATCCAGACGATCTGGAGATCATCAGGCAAAAGAATGAACACAGCAGGCTTACATTAGCGCCATTTTATATCGAAGCCCAGTTGTTCATACCCGGCCAGCCGCCACGATGGCATGCGGTAGATTCCTCATTCTCGTACATCTCTCAGGATGGAGCCACTGTTTTTACAGGCTTCATGAAAGATATTACCGAGCGCAAAGTAATTGAAGGCTCGCTACGGGTTAACGAAGAAAAATACCGCAACATAATTGCCAACATGAATCTTGGCTTGCTGGAAGTTGATAATGATGGCTGTGTAACGTACGCCAACCAAAGTTTTTGCGATATGAGCGGCTACACTGTAAATGAACTGATAGGTGCAGATGCAGGTAAAGTGTTTTTAACGCCCGATCAATACGCTATTTTAGAAGAAAAGCAACAAAGGAGAGAAGAGGGGATATCGGATGCTTACGAATTGGAGGTAACCAACAAGGCCGGCGAAAAGCGTTGGTGGTTACTAAGCGGCGCCCCGCGGTATAATGACAAGCGCGAACTCGTTGGCTCCATAGGTATTCACCTGGATATCACCAATCAAAAACTACAGGAAACAGAATTAGTAGCTGCCCGTATAAAGGCAGAACGTTTGGCCAAAGCAAAAGATGCTTTTTTGGCAAACATGAGCCATGAGATACGCACGCCCATGAACGCCATAATGGGTATGAGCAATCAGCTGGCTAAAACCAAATTAGAGCCTCAACAGCACTTTTATCTCAATACGATACTTTCAGCGTCGGATAACCTGTTGGTAATTATAAACGATATACTCGATCTTTCTAAAATTGAGGCTGGAAAGCTCACCTTTGAAAATATTGGTTTTGACATTACCCGCTTGATTGAGAACGTAAAACAAGTAATTACGCACAAAGCAGAAGAAAAAGGGCTTCAACTGCGCACAGGCGACATAGATTCTGAAATAGGTCCGGTTTTAATTGGTGATCCGTACCGCATAAACCAGGTGTTGTTGAACCTGATGAGCAATGCTGTAAAATTTACCGATTCCGGATCGGTAAGCCTTAGTTGTAAACTGTTGAAAAACAATGCCGACTCCCAGTTGATAGAGATATCGGTTATGGATACTGGCGTGGGGATGGAAGAATCATTTATTGCCAGGTTATTCGAAAAATTTAGTCAGGAGTATGAGTCTGTAACAAGGCAATATGGCGGTACGGGTTTGGGCATGAGTATTTGTAAAGAATTGATTGAACTGATGAAAGGACAAATTAATGTGGTAAGCAAAAAAGGTGAAGGTACAACCGTTTCAGTTGCTTTAGAGCTTATTAAAGGATCCGTATCCGATTTGCCCGAAAAAACGGTTGTACACTTCGCTCCGGATTTCTTGCGGAAAAAGAAAGTATTGGTAACAGATGATAATGACCTGAACCGGTTGATTGCATCTATCATCCTGCAGAATCATGGTGCAACCGTACTTACAGCAGAAAATGGCATGGTTGCTTTAAAAATTATAGAGGATGAACAACCAGACATTATTTTAATGGATGTGCAAATGCCCATCTTAAATGGCTTCGAAACAACCAAGCAGTTGCGGCAGAGCAACATCAGTATCCCGGTAATTGCGCTAACTGCAGCCGCAATAAAGGGCGAGCGCGAGAAATGCATCGCAGCTGGCATGAACGATTATATTACTAAACCATTTAAAGAAGAAGAGTTTTTGAAAATAATAAACAAATGGCTATCGGTATCTCAGGAAGCTGAAACGCCCGCAGAACCACTTTATAATTTAAGTAGAATTAAAGAAATAAGCCGGGGCAATGAAGTTTTTGTGGAGCGTATGGTAGATATATTTTGCACACAAACACCTGGTTTGGTAGCGGATATGGATATTGCTTACCGTGAAAACGACCTTGCCCGTATGGCTTCCATTGCACACCAATTAAAACCAAGCGTAGAGAATTTGGAGATAAAGCTTTTGCAGCATGTTATAAAAACGATAGAAGATATTGGCAAACAAAAGCAGGACGATACCGGGCTTGATAAATTATTGAAAGAAGCCAGGGAGTTGACAGAAACTGTGGTTAAATTAATGAAACAAGAATATCCCGATTAATTTGAACTTATGCGAGTTGCACAAAAACTTTATAAGGGAGGCAAACTGATTACCCAGGCCGGCGAGCTGTTTGATTGTACCAGAAATACAATGGTATTGGGTTTTGCCGGTAAGGAAGTTTTGCTAAGCAGCAACGTTTACGCAACGCTAAGGGCTGATTATCCGACCGGACATATTGTACTGTGCTCGACAGCGGGAGAGATCTACGACGACATGGTGGCTGATGACAGCTTATCAGTTACGGCATTGCAATTTGAGCAAACTGAACTCAAGGCAATTACGCTTAATATTAAAGATTACCAAAATAGTTACGAAGCGGGCAAAGCGCTGTTTTCGGAATTGAGTGATGTAGAATTATCTTATGTATTGCTCATTTCCGACGGTGGGTTGGTTAACGGCAGCCAATTAGTGCGGGGTATAGAAGATGTGAACCAAAACAGAATACCGGTAACAGGAGGGCTTGCAGGCGATGGGGACAAATTTAATTTTACTTTGGTTGGTTTAAACCAGCCGCCAGCCCAGGGGAATATCATAGCGGTAGGGTTTTACGGCGAGCATCTGAAGATAGGGCATAGCTCCTTTGGCGGTTGGGATATTTTTGGGCCCGAAAAAAAAGTTACCCGGTCTGATGCTAATTGCTTGTATGAAATAGATGGAAAAAATGCTTTGGACATCTATAAGCAATATTTGGGAAAGTATGCCAATGAACTACCCGGATCGGCGCTGCTATTCCCTTTATACGTACGTACGCAAAACAGTGATACCAGCGTTGTTCGCACAATTCTTTCTATTGACAATTTAAAGCAAAGCATGGTTTTTGCCGGCGATATACCCGAGGGCTCCTATATCAGGTTTATGAAAGCAAATTTTGATAAGCTGATAGACGCTGCAGCATTTGCCGCAGTTAACGCCGTTACACAGTTTCAGCCATTTGAAGTGGGCAAACCAAAGTTTGCTTTATTGATTAGCTGCGTAGGGCGAAAGCTGATACTGGGCAAGCGTATTGATGAAGAAGTAGAAACAATAAAAGAAATATTTGGCCCGGAGACGATGTTGAGCGGTTTTTACTCTTACGGAGAAATATCGCCGCTCAATCCGGCTGCACAATGCCAACTGCATAATCAAACCATGACTATAACCACCTTTAACGAAAGCATAGCCTAAATGACACCTCATAAACTCCTAAGCAGGCAATTGAAGAAGTACGCTAACCAAAGCTTGCTGTCTAATGCCGATTTCCTGCGCTTTATTGAGGCGGTAAACGACTCTTACGATGCCTTTGATAAAGATAAGGAACTGTCTGACCATGCTTTCAGTATAAGCGAGCAGGAATTTGCGGAAATAAATACCCGCTTAAAAGAAGAAAGCGACTTAAAGAAGTTATCCATCCAGAAGCTAAAAAATACACTCAACCATATCAAGCCCGAGGACAGTGAATACGATACCAACGACGATGGCGACATATTAGAGATTGTAGAACTGCTTAACCATGAGATAACCAAAAGAAAGGAAACAGAAGAGCAACTATTGATGGCCAAAGAGCAGGCTGAAAAGGCTAATCTGGCCAAATCAGAGTTCCTATCTATCATGAGTCATGAGATACGCACACCATTAAACGCTATTCTGGGGATGGGGCATCTGTTGTTAAAACATCAGCCGCGGGCAGATCAGGTAGATAATCTAACTACGCTAAAAACATCTGCAGATAACTTATTGGTATTGATAAATGATATTCTGGATTTCAATAAGATCGAGGCAGGAAAACTCGATCTGGAGGATGCGCCGTTTAGTGTACAAAGGCTTGTTAATGAGATTGTATCAGCCAATACAAATGCCGCCAACGAACGCGAAAACAGGATTGTGGTTTCGATGGATCCAGGCATACCTCAAAGCTTTATTGGCGACACGCTGCGCTTAGGCCAGATATTGAACAACCTGGTGTCAAACGCGGTAAAGTTCACGCTGCGCGGCACTGTAAATATTATCGTTAAACTAATAACAATCCAGGTTGATATAGCCAGGATAGAAATTTCGGTTGAAGATACCGGAGTAGGTATTGCAGCAGATAAATTGAACGATATCTTTATGCCATTTATGCAAGCCTCAACCTCCATCACCAGGCAGTACGGCGGCACTGGCTTGGGCCTGGCAATATCCCGGCGCCTTTTACATCTCTTAAATGCCGATATTGAGGTTGTATCTGAGCTGGGTAAAGGGTCGAAATTTTCTTTCGTAATAGATTATAAAGTAAATAACAACGCATATAACGGCGGCTTTGTAGATAATACGCTTACCTATGACCTTAACAACAAAAAAATACTACTGGTAGAAGACACCTTGTTTAATATTTTATATGCCACGCAGCTGCTTGAGGGATGGAATGCGCACGTAGAAATTGCCGAAAATGGAGCCATTGCTGTTGATCTGTTAGCAACAAAAGGTTGCGATCTGGTGCTGATGGATTTGCAAATGCCCGTAATGGACGGTTACACCGCAACGCGCAAAATACGCGAGTTTGATCATGTAACGCCAATTATTGCTTTAACTGCATCTGCTACAAGTGATGTTAGGAGCAGGGTGCTGGAAGTTGGCATGCAAGATTATGTTACAAAACCATTTAACCCCGATGACTTTTTTCTGAAGTTAAAAAAGTATCTGGCATAAATGTGCAACCCCCATGCCATTACTGGTTTTGGAACATTTTCTAAAAACAGGCGCGTCGTTCTATTTTTTAGAATTTAATCCTTAAATTGGAACAGGTTTACCGCGTAAATCTATATAAAATACTATAAATAAGCATTTTAGGGTTATTTTTCGCTTTGGTATGCTTTTTAACTATTAGTACAAAATACATGAACACAGGTTTTATAAAAATGCAAACCTTTAACACTATCTTTAAAAACATCATCGCGCTATTGCTTTTAACCATGGCCCTAATGCCATCTTATGCCCAAACACCTGGCGGTAAAGCGGCCACATCGGGCATTTTGGATGAGCAAATAGATTTGCAGCAACAACTCATTCCGCTGGATAATATTATTGATATCGCAGTTGCGCATTCGCCCTCTGTAAAATTCCAGCAGGATCTTATCGAAGCCGCTAAATCGCAGCTCAATTTTAGCAAACTGGTTTGGACCAACAACATCATGGGATTTGTGAATTATTCTTCGGGTAACCAAAGCATTATATCTTCAGACAGCCAAAGTGCCGGCAACCTTTCATCGTCTAATATTACCAACGGTTATCGCATGGGTGTGCAAATCAACTTGCCCTTGTACGAACTAGTGGGCCGTAAATCGAGAGTGAACTTATATAAATACCAACTAAATTCTACAGTTGATAAACGCGATGAAACCATCGAGGCTTTGAAAAGGAACGTAATCCAGATTTATTACAGTTTGCTGTATTATAACAACCTGCTTAACATCCGTAGCGAAGCCAAGCAATCTGCCATAAGCCAGCTGGCGGTAGCCCAAAAACAGTTTAAAGATGGCATAATTGATATTGCAGAGCTATCCCGCCTCAAGGTCTTCGAGGTGAATGCCCGGGCAGATTACGAAGAGGCCAAACGCGAATTTTCTATTGCTTACTTCCAGATTGAAACGTTTGTTGGGGTACCGGTTCAACAACTAATGCGCAAATAACATCATGATCCATTTTATAAAACTTTTATTAAGGCATTTGAACTGGTTAATACTGGTGCCTGTTATTTGCGCCGCTACGGTATTTATGCTTACCCGGAAATCAAAAAAGGAATACTCCAGTTCAACAACCCTGTACACGGGTGTGGCCAGCGGTTATTCTATCACCAGTACCGAAGACGAGCGCCTGGATTATTTTGCAGTCAATAACGCGTTCGATAATATGCTTGCTTCTGCAAAATCGCGCGAAACAATTGCGCAGGTTGCACTCCATCTACTGGCCGAGCATTTGTCTTTGCGAAAACCTGACGTTAAAGTATTAAGCCCCGATGGTTTCGAAAACCTGCACAAAATGGCCGGGAAGGCCCTGCTTAACACTGCCGCAAAATTGCGTACTCCGCAGGCTATATATAATTACATCAACCAGGTTTACGCAGCAAAGCAGGGCAATGTAATAGCTTATATTTTAAACCAGCCAGGTAGTTACTATAATATCGACGACTTGAAATCTAACCTGGTGGTTACACGTATCAGCACAAGCGATATTATCCAGATAGTTTATGGGTGTACCGATGCAGCTGTATGCCAACGCGTGTTGCAAATACATATAGAGATATTCCTGGCCAATTATAAGCGGTTAAAAACAGATCAAACCAACAGTGCCGTTCAATATTTTGAAGCTAAACTGGCCGAAGCAAAAGCAAAGCTGAAAAAATCTGAGGACGACATGAGGATTTTTGGCCAGCAAAACCACATCATTAACTACTACGAGCAAACCCGTTACATTGCCGAAGAAAATGAGCAGCTGAACAGGGAGATATACGGACAAAAGATAGCAAAAACAGGGGCCGATAACGCATTGGCCCTGGTAAAAAATAAACTGAGCACCCGCGATAAGCAAATTGCCAACGGCACCAGCATTATCAATCTGCGCCAGCAGTTAAGCGATGCGAATACGGCCTTAGAAAGGGCCAAAGTTTTTGGCAACACAGAAAAAATCAGTCAGATAACTGCACGTACACGCATCCTTGAAGACTCTATAAAGAGCGCTTCGGCCGACTATGACAACCTTAACTATTCGTTGGAAACCATACCACGTACCAGCCTGATAAAAGAATGGGTAGATAATGCAGTTAGCAGCGGCAATGCTAAAGCAGGTTTGAATGTACTTAATAACCAAAAGCGAGATTATCTTAAAAACTTTGATGAGTTTGCTCCGCTGGGCTCAACCTTGAAAAGATTAGAACGCCAGATAGATATCAACGAGAAAGAGTTTTTATCTATACTGCATGGCCTCAACCTGGCAAGGTTAAGGCAAAGCAACATCGCCCTAAACTCAAATATAGTTGTTCAGGATGCGCCATTTTTGCCCTTGAAAGCTCAGAAATCTACCCGCGCTTTGCTGGTGATGCTATCGTTCGTTGTAGGCTTTATACTCGTTGGTTCTGTTATTATTGGGCGGGAGTTGATGGATTCATCTATACGCACCCCCGATAGGGCAAAGAAACTGATTAATTTACCATTAGCGGGCATATCAATTGCCACCAATAGCAGTAAGCCTAAAACTTATGTGCAAGCCTTGAGGCATTTGCTCGCCGAGCAATTTATAAGCGGTTTGTTGCCTGCCTTGAATGAAGCTGTTACTGCTCATGGTACGGCGCAGATTACATTGCTGCAAACCAAAACAGGCCTTTTTAATGCTGAAGACATAAAACTAACTGATGGCATGCTTTCGCAACTGTTCGATAGTGTGCACTGGGTAATTCCATCCGGTAAGCAGGCTGCATTTGCCACTGCGCTACCTCAAGGGAAGTACAGCATTTATGAACCAGCAATAGCCCATTTGAATTATATTGATGTTGCGCAACTGGTAGATACTACGCTTAGCGCATACAAACTCATTATTTATGTTGCGCCCAACCCCGCCCAGCACAGTCTGCCGGCTGCCATAGTTAAAAATTCGGCAGTTAACTTGCTCATGGTAAACGCCAATGATACCTGGTTGCCGGTAGACAAAGATTTATTGATTAAACTAAAAACTATGCTGGCAGGTGCAAACCTGTGCACCTGGCTTGTAAATGCCGACGAAAACAACCTCGATAGCATAATTGGGGAAGTGCCTAAAGAACGAAGCTGGCTGCGCAAAAAAATAAAAAAAGTGATAACCCTTAATTTACGATAAGTGCAAAAGCCAAACCATATAGTGTGTTGCGCCCTGCCTGCATGGGAGGCCGCCTACCTGCGATCTACCGTAGAATTGATGAAATGCTTGTCGGTAGATAACCTGGTGCTTTATGTAGATTATAACTACACATTTACCGATTTAGTGAAAGGGATTACAGGTAAAAAGCCATTCGACTGGAAACGGCTGCTTGGCCTAAAAAGCAGGTTAAGGAAGGTGAGCGGTGATGGCCAAACCGGTATGTATGTGCTATCGCTGCCGCCAACGTTACCGGCATTTGCAGCAAATACCTATAAGTTGTTTAATGTATTATGCAAAATCAACGCTGTTATAACCGGGTTTTATATCAATAGGGCAATCCGTAAGCTAGGGATGACAGATGTGATAGAATTTAACGCCTATCAACCGTTTTTAGGTAACCGTTGGAAGCTTATTAACGTACACTTTAAAGTGTCATACATCTACGATGAGTTCACAGGCGTGCCTTACTTTAAAGGCTTTGCCGAGCGCGAAGAAAAGCAATACGCCAATGCTGCCGACCTGGTAGTTGTAACCTCGGATGTGTTAAAAAAACGTAAACAAACAAAAGATACGCCGATAGCAGTTGTAAATAATGGTGTGCATTTCGATGCTTTTGATGGCCATAAATTTAACCGTTCAATGCAGGGGGCATCTACAAAAATTGTTGGCTATACGGGTAATATAGATGATCGATTAGATGTTGGCCTTTTGCAGGAAGTTATTAAACAGATGCCGGCCACCGCCTTTGTTTTCATAGGTAAGGTATTTGACAATGCTATCAAAGCTAAGCTATCGAAAAACCGAAACGTGGTTTTTACACCACCCGTTAGTGCAGCCGAAATACCTGATTTACTTACCAGTATGAATGTGGGCATAATACCCTACGTATGCAATGACCTTACCGCCGCCATTTATCCATTAAAGGCAAATGAATATCTGGCGATGGGCCTGCCGGTTGTAATGACGCCTTTCGCCTCTATTGGCGAGGCAGATAAGGCTGTTCATTTCGCCAATAGCCCCGAAAGTTTTGTTAGCGCCCTGGAGTTTGCTTTAGAGGCAGACACCCTGCAGGCACGTGAAGCCCGTATGGAGCTCGCAAAAGAAGCAGACTGGGCCGTAAGGGCCGGGCAACTCATAAACTATGTGTTGCAATACAAAACCAGTAAGCGCCTCAAATCAAATAATTATCAAACCGAGCTGATATGATTAAGAAACTGCTTCGCAGCAATGCCTCATGGTCTTTAGCGTCTAACGGGGTTACTGCGCTTTTGGGCTTCGTAAACCTTGGGCTTATTGCCCGCACCTTTTCAAAGGAAGATGCCGGTAAATGGTTTATGCTACTCACCGTGTATACGCTGCTGGAGCTGCTTCGAAGTGGTTGGGTACAAACACCATTCGTGCGCTTTTATGTGGTGTCAAAAAGTAAGTTTCACCGGGCTAAGCTTGTAGCGGCAGCCTGGCAACTGCTTTTATTTTTTACATTTATTTTTATCGCTATAGGTTTGCCGCTGATGTACCTGGTAAAAGCGCAAGACGACGCATTTGACCTGGCCCGCAGGTTTACGGTGATTTGGTTAATTGCCGCCTTGCCATATCAGTTGTTGCAATGGCAATTACAGGCCAAAATGTTTTTCAAAAAGTTGGCAATCATGCGCCTTTTATTCCCGCTGGCGTTTGCAGCTTTATTACTGTTCGAGGCAAAATTAAAATTAGGTATAAGCACAATTGCTTTGTGTTATGCTGCACTTCAGCTTTTGGCAGGCGTGGCTGGTATTCTTTTCGGTTGGCTCGAACTAGGGAAATGGTTCACCAATTTGAAACAGGAAAGAGCAGACCTTTCTAATTTTGGTAAGTACAGCATGATAACTATGGTTACCGCCAGCTTGTTGCGCAGTTCCGACCAATTTATCATAGCACTTTGGTTGGGGCCTGCGGCCGTGGCCGTTTATTCGTTACCTCAAAAATTAATTGAAGCTGTAGAGATACCGGTTAGATCAATGGCTTCGGTAGCTATACCTAATGCTACCGTATTGTGGCACCAGGGTAAATTTGCGGCATTAAAAACATTCTTTTATCGCGAATGCGGTTTGCTTATCGTAGTTATCCTGCCGCTGATCTTAGCCTTTCTCATTTTGCCTTCGCAACTGGTAAACCTGCTGGGTGGTGCAAAATACCACGAGTCGGCCTTATTGCTGCAAATATTTTGCTTGTATGCAATACTCATCCCTATTGATAGGTACTGCGGTGTTTTGCTCGACGCGGGTAACCAACCGGGCAAAAACTCCATCAAGGTAATTGCCATGTTGATAACCAACGTATTGCTTGATTTACTTGCCTTGAAATTCGGGTTTGGCGTATATGGCGTTGCCGCTGCTTCTACGCTTACCTTTTTATCGGGTGTTATCATCGGCTGGGTTCAGCTTAAAGATGTTTTGGGAACCTTTAACGCAAAATCGTTTTGGGATGAAGGCGTAATAAGTGCCATAAGATCGTTTAAAAAAGTGCCTTTACCGTTATGATAACTTCTGCGAAAATATTCCCTAAATGGCTGGTGCAGGTATCGCTTATCGCTTTAGTTGCAGTAGCACTGGGTTTTGTTATCGCTCGTACGGATGTGGCAGGTGCGGGGGCATTGTTAGCTTTGCCGTTTGTTGTTTTATATCTCGTATTGGTTTTTAAAGATCCCCGCATTGGCTTATTTACGGTACTTAATTTTGGCTTTTTCGTAAACGGTACAGTACGCTATTCTACCGCACCATTCGGGCTGTCAATAGATATATTTTTGTTGATTACGTTAATTGCCGCATTAGCTAAATCGAGAAAAAGAAACTTTATTTATTTGAAAAATCCGTTTGTGTACGCGATAGCGGTATGGACCGTGTTTTGCGTGTTTGAGTTGGTCAATCCGGAATCGCGCAGCGCTGTAGCCTGGTTTTACGCGGTACGCGGCGTAGCATTATACATGATACAACTGGTTATCCTTACTTTGTTGTTGCTTAATGACCCCAAAGAGCTGAAAATCTTTTTTAAGGTTTGGATTATCTGGAGTGTAATAGCATGCCTTTGGGCCATGAAACAACTGTATTTGGGCGTTAACCATTACGAACAGATATGGCTTGACGCGGGTGCCTATAAAACCCATATCCTGTTTGGCCGACTACGTGCTTTCTCCTTTTATTCTGATGCGGGGCAATTTGGCGCGGCTATGGGCCATATATTGCTGGTTTGCCTGATACTTTCCTTCGGGCCACATAAGTTTAAAATCAAACTCATGTATTGGGCACTGGCTGCTTTCTTTTTTTGGGGAATGGCTATTTCGGGAACACGCGGGGCCTTATTTGTGCCTTTATCAGGTATAATGGTATATCTATTCCTGACCAGAAACTTTAAGATACTATCCGTAGGCATCATGATCGTAGGCGTATTGTTTTGCCTGCTAAAGTTTACCAACGCAGGTGCAGGCAATTACCAGGTGCAGCGCATGCGCAGCGCGCTTGATCCCAATGATCCGTCTTTACAGGTTCGCATCGAAAATCAGAAA
This sequence comes from Mucilaginibacter psychrotolerans, assembly GCF_004519315.1. GTDB lineage: Bacteria > Bacteroidota > Bacteroidia > Sphingobacteriales > Sphingobacteriaceae > Mucilaginibacter > Mucilaginibacter psychrotolerans. The sequence continues at coordinate 2,977 of NZ_SOZE01000027.1, read as the reverse complement.
AAGTTCAAGGCCTATTTGGCAACCAGGCCCATCGGTGGTGGTATTGGGTCTGCAGGTTCGTGGGGGCAGCGGTTTAGTCCGGGTACTTTTCTTGCAGAAACAGCAACCGACAGTTGGTATGTAAAAATATGGGCCGAGACCGGCATCATTGGTCTGTGGGTGCACCTGGGTATGGTGTTTACATTCATTATAACCGGTACCGTACTTATTTTTAAAATGAAGAATGACGCTATGCTGCGTCAAATGGCTATGGCTTTACTTTCGGGCTTTGTGGGTATAGCTTTCGCAAGTTACGGTAATCAGATATTAGGGCAGGCACCCAGCGGCATAGTTGGCTTCATGAGCATGGCCTTCATTTGGCTCGCCTATCGTTGGGATAAGAATGCCAAACCAGATACAATACATGCACTAACCACACTAAAATGAACAAGACCTTTTATTTTCCGCTGGTTTCTATTATAACGGTAAACTACAATACGGATAAAGTTACAGCCGAATTGTTGCGGTCGCTATCAAAAATAACTTACCGCAATATCGAGATCATTGTGGTTGATAACGCCTCGGCGGTTGATGCCAGCTATCTGGCTACCGAGTTTCCGGATATTAAGTTTATCCAAAATAAAGTTAATCAGGGTTTTGCAGGCGGCAACAACCGGGGTATAGAAGTTGCTAAAGGAGAGATTATCTTCTTGCTTAATAATGATACCGAAGTTGCTGCCGGGTTTATAGAGCCCGTTGTCGACCTTTTTTTTACATCAGATAAAATCGGCATCATCAGCCCGAAGATTCGTTATTTCCATTCCCCGGATATTATACAATACGCGGGTGGCGATGCCATTAACCCATTTACGGCGCGCGGAAAGTTCATAGGATCTGGCGAAAAAGATAATGGGCAGTTTAATATGCCTATTGAAACCCACCTCGCCCACGGCGCGGCAATGGCCATACATCGCCGGGTATTGGATAAAATAGGGCTACTACCCGAAATGTATTTCCTTTATTACGAGGAACTTGATTTTACCGAACATGCGCAGAGGGCAGGGTTTAAGGTTTGGTACCAGCCCAGGTCGTTGGTTTTGCATAAAGAATCGATGAGTGTGGGCAAGATGAGCGCCATAAAAGTTTATTATCAAAACAGAAACAGGCTGCTTTTTATACGCCGAAATGTGTTTGGGGTAAAAGGACTCATCAGCAAAATTTTCTTCACTTTAATATCAGAACCTGTTGCTATCCTTAAATTCCTGGCGAAGGGCAACCTGGCCATGGCGGGGCAAATATGCAAAGGGCTCGCCTGGAATATGAATTATAAACCTATAAAGAATTAAGAAATGAGTTATTTAAACGAAATTTTTTACTGGCTTAGCCTGGCCATATTCATACTGCTGGCACTACAGGCAGCTTATCTGCTGCTGTTTGCACTTGCGGGTTGTATTCGCCGCCTTAGCCCTCCCGGTGATGCCTTAAAGCAGGGCAGTTTTGCCATCTATATACCCTCTTATAAAGAGGATGCAGTTATTGTAGATACCGCTATAGCTGCACTAACCTTAAATTATCCGCAGGATAAGCGGCATATTGTAGTTATTGCCGATTCCTTGCAACAGGAAACACTTGAAAGGTTAAGACTGCTGCCTATACAGGTGGTTGAAGTGCAATTCGAAAAAAGTACCAAAGCAAAGGCATTGAATATGGCTATGCAGCAAACCGAAAACGATTATGATTACGCATTGATATTGGATGCAGATAACGTTTGTAAAGAGGATTTCCTGCATCGTATGAACGATGCATTAGTTAGCGGATACCAGGTTGTGCAAGGCCAGCGCGTAGCCAAAAATACCGACACCGGTTTTGCTTACCTGGATGCCTTGAGCGAAGGCATCAATAACCATATTTTTAGAAAAGGGCACCGGGCATTAGGTTTATCGTGTGCTATAATTGGATCGGGCGTGGCATTGGATTTTAGCCTTTTTAAAGAAATAATGCCCGAGATTACCGCAGTAGGCGGTTTTGATAAGGAGATGGAACTAAGGTTGCTGCGCAAGCGAATCAAATTTGAATATGCTGAGCGTGCAATTGTTTACGACGAAAAAATAGCCAAACAGGGCAACTTCGAAAATCAGCGCCGCCGATGGTTATCGGCCCAGGTGCATTACATGCAACGCTATCTAATTGACGGTTTTGTACAATTGGGTAAAGGAAATGTAGATTTTTTTGATAAAGTAATACAAACGCTTTTACTTCCCAGGGTTTTAATGTTGGGCATTACTGGTATGCTTTTTTTACTATCGTTGATACCCGGAGCGGGCTTGCCCGTAGTATATTGGTTTGGCTTATGCGTTGCAACTTATGCAGCAGTAATGATTTCTGTGCCACGCAGATACGTTAACAAACAGCTATTAACTGCAATATTGAATTTACCGCTGGCATTCTTCAGTATGTTTAAACTGCTGTTTAAACTTAAAGGCGCAAACAAAACCTTTATCCATACTCCGCACGGCGAGCCAAACTCGGTAGGTTAGTATTCTGTTGATCCTTATGTTGCATTCGGCATGTATAAAAGCCGCTTCAGATACTGAGGCGGCTTTTGGTTTTAACCTACATTTTGCAGTTTAAAAAATGCGGGTACAATCTCCTGGTTTACTGACTATGAACAGCAGGACGCAGAGGTCCAAAAATTGTGTTATGATGCTTTTCTTTGCCATGCAATCATTGGTAGTAAAGCAGATGGCAATTTGACAGCCAGATTTGTTGATCATCTGTATGGTGCTGCCGGCAATTGAACTAAGTCAATGCTTTCTCGCCTTTATTTAAGCACTGCTGTCCATTGCCAAAGCGAATGAGTATTTTACATCACCTTACTTAGGGTTTGGTGAATAAGTCGACTGCCCTATATATTTAAAAGCAGTCTTTTCGGAGTGTATTTACCACTGTTTTGGATATGGTACCAGATAGGCACTAATTGTTCTTTTAGATAAGTTGC
>NZ_SOZE01000026.1 GCF_004519315.1 Mucilaginibacter psychrotolerans | reverse complement strand
AACCCTTTCATCTAACGATGAAGGGGTTTCTTCGTTTATGAACTTTTTTTAGCTCCCTCGCCCGTGGCCCCGGTCGCCCTAAACAAGCACTCCCCAGCTTTTATTTTGCATAGCCCGTAATTAGGTGCTACATTTAGCTACCAATTATTAATCCCATAAACATACCATGGATAGAAGGACTTTCCTGTACACCGGTAGCTTGCTGGCTGCTGCATCTGCCGCGCCTGGCATGGCTCCGTTCATAGCTAAAGGTTCCAAACTTGCGCCGGGTATACAGCTTTACATGGTTCGGGAGGAGATGGCCCGTGATGCTGGCGGCACGATGAAGCAACTTGGCGCTATGGGCTACACCCAACTGGAAAGCTACGGCGGCGATAAAGGTATCTTTTGGGGACTCTCCCCTATCAAATTCCAAAAACTGGCAACGGGCAACGGCCTTACGCTGGTATCGGCCCACCACAACCCCATGTCTACTCCGGAGTTTGAGCAGCTCGCCGCACAGGCCGCGCAGATTGGCATGCAATACTTGGTGTGTCCCTGGCTGGGCCCTCAAAACAGCATCGACGATTTTAAACGGTTTGCCGACGATTTTAACCAGCGGGGTAAAATTTGCAATGCTCACGGCATCCGCTACGCCTATCACCCACACGATTACCCCTACAAACCGGTCGATGGGCAATTGCCTATTGATGTGCTACTCGCTGGTACCGATGCCGCTTTGGTCGATTTCCAGATGGACGTTTATTACACGCTTATCGAGGGGCAAGATCCCTACCAATACCTGGCCAAATATAAGGGCCGTTTCAAACTGATGCACCTGCGCGACGTGCTGAAGCATCGCCTCCCCAAGGGCAGCGCCGATGAGTCTGCCTGCGATATGGGCGAAGGCATCATCAACTTCTCCCGGCTTGTTCATGCTGCACAGGCAGAAGGCGTAACCTACTTTTTTGTGGAACAAAGCCGCTTCTACCACGAAAGCCCTTTGCAAAGCGCCAAAAAGAATGTCAATTTTTTAAAACACATGAAGCCGGCTTAGGCCGCGCACATACTCACCGGAAGCAATCACCTAAAATCATAATCCCCTTATAAACATGAAACCACGTATCGCCCTGCTGCTCGCGCTGCTTTTTATAGCCCCCCTTTGCCTGGCGCAAACTACCAGGATGGATAGCCTGCTACTGAGTTTTAAAGCAGCCGGGTTCGATAACGCAGTGCAGCCAGCAAGTATCGAGCTGGAAAACTATCAGGAAAAGATCATCCCGCAGCTCATTGCCCTGTTGAGCAGTAAGGCTTATGTGAAGTTGCAAAATACCACTTTTTTGATATACCCAGGCAATAAAGCTTTGGTGATGACGCACGGTAGTATCATTCCTTACGAGTTGGATTATGTTTCGGTAAGGGCGGGATGGCTGCTGGAACAGCTTACCTTTAACGATTTTGGCTACCGTACCAAGGGGGTAGATAGCGATACCTACAGCCGCATCATGGCAAGCTATTTTGCACCGGGCGGCCATCCCGTTGCCCAAATGCGTTGGCAGTACAAGCTCAGCAAAAAACAAATAGCCCATAACCGCTCCATACTGGCCCTTAAAGTGAAAAAATGGTGGCAGGCTAACCACGCCGGTTACACGCGTTTCGCCGCCCTTAAAGCCGCCCTGCAAGCCACATATCCCTACCGCGTGCTACTTGCTTTGCAATATCTTAGCAGGCCCGAAACCGACTGTGATAACCTGAAGGAACTGTACACCACAGAGGTATTACCCTTACTTGAGACACTTAAACAATCGGCCAACGAAGCTATCAGGAGCAAGGCTGTCGAATGTTTAAATGACAATCCCATAAGCAATCCATAGTAGGGCGCGCATCATAAGTGCAACAGGCAAATAGTAAGGCGATGCTTAAGCTTCATTGAAGCACTGGAGAATAGGAAACCCAGAGATTTTCAGGCCCTTTTTGGTCAAAAAAACAAAAAAATTACTTTGCGGCATGCCCATAAAAACCTCCGAAAAACAAAGAAAAACGCAGATTTTTATCGGGAAAAAGCGCTGTTTTTTTTTACAAGCCCAGCTGGGTATCGTCACAAATTTTCTAACAAATAAAATTAGACAGGACGCGCCTATTTCACCACCCGGTACACTATCCAGTTATCTGTTTCGTACACTTTTTTAAAGATAACCTGTGGCAGCGTTCGTTTGATACTCACCAGGTAACGGTTGTTGAGCTGGGTGTAGCCTGTTACCAGGTTTTTGGCGGTGGCTATTACAATGTAGTCGGCCGCTTTATCCGGTGATTCTACGCCGCTCAGGAAGTTGTCTTGATAGGGCATAGTGAGGGTACGTATCTTCTGGCGTTCTACAAAGGCTACCACGCCGTAGGCGGTTGCGTCGTCCATCAGGATGTGCGAGTCGTCGGGCAGGGAGTTGATGTAGCTGGCAACATCCATATTGTCGGCCTGTGTTTTATCGTCGGTACGGTTGGTGAGCACGGCCAAAAAGTTGCGGTCCTCAGCAATAGGCGATGTTTTAAGGAAGTACCAGCCGGCGTATAACTGCACGGCCATAGTTACGGCCAGTGTTATTTTAAACACGCGTTGGTTCTTCACCGTTTGCGATTTAAACATTACGCACAGGAAGGCCAGCACCACAAATATCATATAATACTCGTAAGCCAGGTATACCTTATCATACTTGAGGTGCAAAAACTCTATGAACGCAAAAGGCGTAAGCAGGGTAAGTACCTGGTAGGTGCTTTCCCTAAACAGGTATATGGCAATGAGTATCATGGGGCAAAACAGCAGCACGCGGGCCGATAGCAGCAGGCTTACCTCGGGTATCTGGTAGTTGGTGTTGGTGGTTTGCTGGTCGAAACTGAGTTTGTCTATCAGTACGTTCCAGGTGGCGTAGGGGCTTTCGTTAAAGTAGTTAAGGTCGTTGGCGTGGGTAAGGTTGAGCAGTTTGTAGCAAAGCACGGCTACCAGCGGCAAGGCGAACAAAATGATGTACAGCGCAAAGGTTTTGTTTACCAGCTTGCGCCGCAACGATGGGCTGTTGAAACTAAGGAACAGGCGGAAGATACTCTCCTGCTCGCCCAGGTTAAGGCTGTGGATGGTGATAGCCAGCACCAGCGGCAAAAAGAACAGCGTAAGCCACACGAACTTATAATCGCAAAAGATGAGTGTAACCAGGCATATGCTGGCAATAGATACGTGGAACGTGGTGTTGCTGCGGTAAAACTTAAGCAGGTTAAGGAAAAACAAAAAGAAGAATATCAGCACCAAATACCCCCCTTTACCCGAGCATGCCGTGTATAGTATACCGGGGTGGAAAAGGAAAAGTGCCAATAGTATGTACAGGTAAAAATCTTGAGAAGGTCGTTTGATAAGCGTGACGGCTATTACGTAAAACAGCAAAGCCGTACCTATAGCAGATGCCAGTGCAGGTGCCAACGTATAGCTGATGGTAGTGAAGGCAAAGGTTGCCATAAAGGGCAGCATGGGCGATGTAAGGCCCATTACCTTCAGGCGCACGCCTACACCGTCGAAAACGATGAGGGCTTTTTCGATATAAAATAACGATTCGTGGTTGTAGTACCCTAAATTATTGAGGTACACCGCCGCTACCAGGTAATAAATTACCAGTATGCAAGTAATGAACAGTAAGTAAACAGACCTGCTGATTCTCATTTAACAACATTTGTAGGGTTACTAACTTTGCTTAGCCCGTGGTTGGTTTTTTCCCAGTAAAACGGATTGGTAACCAGTTGGAACAAGCCCTTATATGCCGATATACTGTGCATGAGCCAATAAATAGGGTTGGCTATGGCAAACAATATTAGTTCGTAATACCGCCTTTTAAATACGGCCATCATGTTGATGTATATCATGAGGATGTTACCCACCATGAGGTTGAAGATCGACATGAACAGCACCCAATCCGGGAACAGGGTGCGTATGCTCGATAAGTCGAATATGATGTAGCAAATAAAGAACGTGAGCAGCAATGGATACACCAAAAATATCACGGGCGTAGCGCCTATGAAGAAGTTGAAACCCAAAAAGCCTTTCCAGCCTATTTTACGTACCAACTCGGCAGGGTTGCGCATGTGTACCAGGTAGGTTTGCATGTAGCCCTTTATCCATCGGCTGCGCTGGCGTATCCAGTTGAAGGGCTCGTTGTTTGCCTCTTCGTAAGTGGTGGAGTTGATGATGGCTATCTTGTGACCCTTGGCATAAGCGCGTACACCTAAATCAGCATCCTCGGTTACGTTGAAGGGGTCCCACGCGCCAAGGTCTATCAGTTCCTGCAGTTTAAAGTGATTGCTGGTACCGCCAAGTGGGATGGGGATATCCAGCGTATCCAACCCGGGCAGCATATAATCGAACCAGTAAGAGTACTCCAGCGTAAACATACGGGTAAGGAAGTTCTCGTTACGGTTGAAGTAGTTGAGTGCGCTTTGCACGCAGATAAACTCCGAAGGCAGTTTGCCGAACAGCGACACCACTTTCTTCAGTTGGTCGGTATCTGGGATGTCCTCGGCATCGTAGATAGTAAGGTACTTACCACGGGCAAAGTGCAGGCCGTAGTTACAAGCCTTAGGCTTTGTTTTGGGCATGTGAAAAGGAACAACGATAACCTCGAAGATGGCCGGGAAATCGAGATTGCGTACCGCGTTTAGGGTTTTGTCGTCGTCTTCCTCAATCAGTAGTTTAATATCCAGCTTGTGCCGGGGGTAATCTATCGCCTGCAGGTTCCAGATGAGTTTTTTGATCAGCTTATCTTCTTTATAAACGGGCAGCAGTATGGTGTAAATGGGCAGTTCATCATCAATTACCAGTTTAAGCTCTTCCTTGGTGACCGCCTGGTGCAACTCGAAACGCGAACCCACCAGAGCCAGGAATAGCTTGAATATGATTGCCACTAAAAAAAACGTACTGATGATAACGTTGAGGATGATGGAGGTATTTTTGAAACTAAGCACCAGGCCCACTGCAACAATGCCTATGATAACGAAGGTAAACACCAGCTGTGCCGATGAAAAGGTTAATACTGCAGAGCTATCCGGGTCGCGTTTCATCAGTTCGAAAACGGATGATTTAACGTACTTATCGCCTATGAGCTTATTGCTTAGCCAGATGATATCTAAATCTGATGCTACGATGATTTCGGGCTCCATATCGTAGGTAAACCTGATGAAATCGGCAAAAAGCTCATCATCGGGGCTTGCCATCAGGGTTATCATCTTACCGTTTTCGGCACGCAGGGGCAGGGCGAGGTGGTCATTGGCGAAGCTAAGATCTATTTTATCTAAAACAGCCTGGTCGTACTCCATATCTCTTATTTGGGCAAATTCGTACCCTGCTTCAAGCATCGAACGCTCGTAGTTTTTGCGCGATATGTAGCCGAAGGTGAGGGCTATCTTGATGAAAGATAGCCCCGTCTCCGCAGAATGCCTTTCGATTTTTTCACGATTATCGGCAGTCAAAAAGCCATCCTTAACCAATAATTCAGGAATCGACATAGTAGTCATGAAAAAATTAATACGTTAGGATATGAATATGCACGGTGTACATTAATCATTAAACAGTTCCTGTGATTTTTGCACTTTCGAGCGGATGTACAGGAACGATAGCAATATCAGCACCAAAATACCCAGCAATATGTACAGGTTGTAATTGTCCCAGAAACGGGTAAGCGCGCTCTTGGTATCTATATACTCCAGGTTATCGCTGCTTTTGTTGATGTTGAACAGGTACTTATTGTTGTTTACATCAGATATACAAACGTTGCTGCTAAGGGTTGATAACTGCTCGGTAATGGATTTAGAAGCCGATAAGAACGCCTCGGACAAGTGCTTGCCTGTGGCTGTAAGTACCAGGGTTGCGTTGTTATTGCGACCATAGAATATCTGCGCCAAACCGTTGGAGGTAGTATCAGACAGCTGATACACGATGGTATTATTATCTGTATTATACAGGCGGAAGTTCCTGTCGAAATTGATAGGCGCATCCGGGAACTCTTTGTACAAAGGGTCGTCTTTACTTAGAAGAGCAATGATGTTGTTCTTCTTAAGCTCTGATGGCTGTATGCCATCTGCGCCTTGTGAGTAAACAAAATCGGGGAAGTTGTTTGCGTTGATGTTGTTGTTCAACTCATAAATTATCTCGCCCATTGCGCCGGCGGCGTATTTAGCGTAGTCTTTACTTACCACAATTTTGGTAGTACCGCTGTTGAAGGCTTCGGGATACTGGTAGAAGCTCAGATCACTGGTGATGAAGGGGTTCTTCGATTCCAGATACGATTTATCTACGTCAACCTCGGCAAAGAAATTGGTAAAGCTGTTTTTGCAATTGCCGTTGTTAGGGTAAAAGCGGAACTCGGCCTCCAGCGTGTTGTATTTATGGTGTTGGTAGCGATTAATGGTTACGGTAGTATTTAACTTGCCCGATGCATCCAGCTTCTCGCTGCTTAGCAACAGGCCATTGAGGTATATGTTGAAGAAACCACGGTCGCCTGGGTTAAGGCTGCTATAGTTACCCACTATACGTATCTCAACCTCTTTAGGGGTGAAACTAAAATCGGAGTTCTTGAAGTTAAACGCGCTTTTCAGCGAGCCAATGCCCGATAGGAAATCGCTTACGCCACCGATCTGTTTAAGTGAAAGCTTAGAGCGGTTCTCGTCGATAGTTTTGAAAAACTGGTTCTGTGCTTTGTTTATCAACAGGTAATCGCCGAAGGTAGAGTTGAGGATGTTCATGTTACCCAAAGCGGTAATTGCTTTCTCGTAACCCGCATCGTCGCCTCCGGTAACGTATAATATCTCGGTAGGTACCACTTCCTGTGCAACGGCTTTTACGGCGGTAAGCTGACCCTTGTTCTCCACCATACGGGTAATGGTATCCATAACCGTACTGATAGCTTTATGCAGATAAAACAAACCCTGATTGTTTTGAGGGGTAACCTTTATCAATGGTCTTTCTGCACCGGTTAATGATGATAGTGCGCCCACCTTTATGTAATTGCGTATAGTATCGGGCAATTTGCCTTCTTCATATACGCCAATAGTTTTCTGCTGCGTTTTTTTCAAACGCGAGTATGCCCATGCAACGGCCTTTAGATCGTGCAGGGTAGGGTTTGCCGGATAAACAATAGCCCTTTTTCCATCGAAACAATTGCTTATGTTGATATTGTTGAAGAAGTTTTTGCTGCTCTTTACCAACGACAGGTAAGAGTAGTTTTTTATTTTTAACCACATTGCAGGGTTATCCAAATCGCGGCACGGGTCGTCGGTAATTGTTAACAGCGTTTTAACCTGAATTTTGATGTAGTTATCTGGGGATACATCCGCCTTAGTAAGGTTGATGCTTATCTTTTGGATAGAATCTTTAGTTAAACGAGCACTATATACCGGTTTTGGACCTATAAATAAATTTACGTACGATTTTTCCCTAATCAAAGCCTGCGAAGGCTCAAAATACACCACCAATTTGCTGCCATTTATCTCATACTCAGGCGTGATTTTGAAGTAGAACGAAGTGGCTCCGCTCATACCGTACACCGGTTCGTCATCATCGTGGCCCATTGCTTTAAATGAAATAATGTGTTGCGCAAAGCATGCTGTGCTTAACATTATAAAAGCCAAAAGGGTAAATAGTCTCTTCATTGTGGTTATATGTATTAGTTAATTACGTAAAATTCTACTCTGAAATAGTTGCCGTTATCATCGCTGCGGTACATCAGTTCGCCGCCAAGTTCTTTGGTCATCAGTTTGGCTATAGATAAACCCAGGCCCAGGCGGCTCTCTATGCTGGCTGATGCATCGTTAAGCGTTTTAAGCTTGTTGAACATCATATCCAGTTCCTGCTGCCCAATGGCTAAGCCCTCATCTATAATCTCAAAAACGAACTTCTGGCGTTGCAAGCTGGTAACAATGCGTATGTTGTTGTTTGTTTGTGAAAATTTTATTGCGTTTGAGAGTAGGTTTTGGAAAACCTGGCCCGCAAATACCCTATCCAGCTTCACGTTAAGCGGCAATTTCAGTATGTTATCTACCAAGTGTATGTTCTTCATCTGGGCGGTCTCCTGCAAGCCTTTAAACACGTGCATCACCTCGGCGTTGATGTCGAAGATCTCCATATTGAACTTCATCTCCGGCGATTCGATTTCCTTTACGTCCATCAGTTTGTTTAACATGTACTGCATCTTCTCGGCCGATTCGGAGATATAGTTGGCCATTTCCTTTTGGTCGGCACTAAGGCGATAGTCTTCCTCTTTGAGCAGGTTATTGCTCATCATAATTTGGCTGATCAGGTTCTTTAAATCGTGCCCGGCGATGTTAATGAAGCTGTTTTTTTGATCGTCAAGCTTACGCAGTTGCTCATATTGCCTATCGATGATGTTGTTTTTCTCGTTGATGTCGTGATTCTGGTCTTTCAGTTGTTCGTTAGATTTCTCGATGAGTATCTGCGATCGCACCTCGCGCGCTAAAACCTTGTAACGGGCGTTAGGTATAAGGCATGATATGAAGGCGATGATGAAAAAGAAGATGCCGTTATTGATAACCAGATCCAGCGAGAACTCATTGAGCAGGTTATAGAATATAGCCAGCAGCAACAAGGCGATCAACGTTTGGATAATGGAGTTTACGGGCTCCCAAAAAACCTGAAGGTTGAAAAATAGTATAATAACCGAATAAGTAAGGAAATAAATAAGCTCAACTTCCAGTCTTACCAGATTACATAATATGGCCGAAGTAATCGAGAGGAAAAAGAAACAGAGGTGCAACAGTAGCCTGTAATTGTACTTTTTAGTTTGGAAGAAATTGTACAGGCCCAGTATGATTAGCACGGTTATGATCCGCACTATCGCAAATTGCAGCCATATTTCGTTAGCGTAAACAAAATCTACAATTGTGAAAAGAATAGGGTACATGAAAACGGTAGACCAAATAATATTATTGGTTTGGTACCACGCTTTTTTTAAGATTTCCTTTTTATATTCTTCTTTCGATATTTGAACAAACATTATTTGTTAAATTATAATAAGTTTTTCTGACCAGCTAACAATTGCAACATTAAACATAGGTGAAAAATACCACTTTTAACTTAAATCTTTTAAAATTGCCGCAAAGGGCGGTATTTGTATCCTTAATTATAATTATGCAATGCATTAATGCAAAAAGCCAACCAGTTCATTTAAACGAAAGGCAAATTGCATTTAAGCGTGCAAAAAGCCTGAATAACGGAGTGAGCGTTTCATGGCTCGAACAATGGTGGAACAAGGACATATTAAGCGCAAATCCCCTGAAAAAGGCCGATTACGAATTGCTTAAGAAACTAAACATTTCTACTATACGCTTACCCGTAGCTTTTGAATATTTTGAAACTGCGAAAATTCCTGTTGAGAAAGTATTTGCTCACATTGATGAAATTTTGAAACAGTGCAAGTTATACGGCATAAAATTGATTATAGATTATCACTACGGTAAAATAAATGATAATAATTATATAATCGAAACCCAAAAGGTAATTAACCAGTGGATATTAATAGCTAAAAGGTACAAAAAAGAGAGCCCCAACTTGGTTTTTTTTGAGATTTACAACGAACCCGGTCCCATAAACCCCAAAGTGTGGAAAGATGCCGCATACAACATCGTTACGGCCATACGCAAAGAGGATGCCAAACGTACGTTGATAGTGGGTGCGTCAAATTACAATAGTATTTACGAATTAAGTCGTATGGAAAGATTGGCCGATGAGAACATTATTTACACCTTCCACTTTTATGAGCCCTTTATATTTACCCACCAAGGTGCCGATTGGGTGGGCGATCAGGTAGCTACCACGGGAATCCCCTTCCCCTACGACCCCAAAACCTACCCGCCCATGAATCCCGGCATCATTGGTACCTGGGGCGAGAACAACTATTACCAATATAGGATTGATGGCAACCAGCAATCAGTAAGGGATAAGTTGCAGATCGTAAAACACTGGGGTAGTAAATATGATGTGCCCATCATTTGCGGCGAATACGGCGTATATCGTAAATACAGCGATGAAGGTAGCCGTTACCGGTATATTAAAGCGGTGCGGCAATCTTTAAAAAAATTAGATATCCCGGGCATTCATTGGGATTATAACAGTAATTTTTCGATATTTAACGGCCAGCCCTCTGTTATGAACCTATCAACAGGCATGAAGGATGCTATTGATTACAAACAGGCAAAACAATAATGTAATTAATTGATTAACTTTGTAAGCTAACACTGTACTATGCATTTTTTTGAAGAAAAACGTAAGGAGGTAATGTCGCACATCGAGCCACACATGCTGGAGAAGATGTTCGAGTTCCTAAAACCTGTAGATACCATCTGGCAACCATCAGACTTTTTGCCTGATGCGTCGCGAGCTACTTTTTTCAGTGAAATAAAAGAATTACAGGAAAGTGCCAAAGGTTTATCTTATGATTTGATTGCCGTACTAATTGGTGATACTATTACCGAGGAAGCACTACCTACCTACGAATCGTGGCTGACCATGGTTGAAGGCGTATCGCACGACGAAGAAGGTGGCTGGATGAAATGGACCCGTTACTGGACGGCCGAAGAAAACCGCCACGGCGACTTGCTGAACAAATACCTATACCTAAGCGGGCGCGTAAATATGCGCATGATGGAAGTAAGCACCCAATGGCTTATTGCTGATGGTTTTGACATTGGTACTGGTCGCGACCCATACCGCAACTTTATTTATACCTCTTTCCAGGAACTGGCTACAAACGTATCTCACCGCAGGGTGGCATCGGCAGCCAAAAAAGATGGTGATACCCTGCTATCAAAAATGTGTGGCGTTATTGCAGGTGATGAAGCCCGCCATGCAAAAGCCTACAAATATTTTATAGAAAAGATTTTTGAAGTAGATGCCAACGAAGCCATGCTGGCTTTTGAGGATATGATGCGCAAGAAAATCGTAATGCCTGCGCACTTCCTGCGCGAGGTTGGCTTAAAGGTTGGCCAAACTTTCGGCCACTTTACCGATGCTGCCGAGCGCTTGGGTATTTACACCGCTTTGGATTATGTAGATATATTGAAAGAACTGATAGAAGACTGGCATATAGAAAGCGTAACCGGTTTGGAAGCAAACGGCGAAAAAGCACGTGACTATATCATGAACCTGCCTGCCCGTTTATTACGTGTAGCCGAGCGCATGAAAAACCCTATGCTGGAGTACAAATTCAGCTGGATACACGGGTAGGAAAATAGTTAAAGAGATAAATAAAAGCCTGCTGAAAAGCGGGCTTTTATTGTTTTGTTCTATTCTTCCTTCTTGATGTGGAAACCACGCGTTTTATAATCATCCGGCAGGGAATCATTGGGTATTTGTATGTGGTTGCCATCCCGCAGCGCACTATAATGCGGCGACATGATCTCCACCCCGGCCTCGTTAAATTTATCCTGTATATTTTGATGCAGTCGCGAGTAAATGCCCGCCATTTGGTTAGACAAATTGGTGTAAGCATTTATCTGGTAGCTCACGTTGAAATCGTTCAACGCTGTTTGCAATACGAATGGCTTTGGCTCCGCGAGTATGCCTTCGGTGGTTTCAGCGGCACTTATCATCAGTTGATGTATCTGCTGCCAGGGTGCATCGTACCCAATGGTGATGGTGGTATTCAATATCAACCCGAGCGTTTTTGCTGTAGAGGTATAATTCACGGTATGCCCATTTAAAATAGTGCTGTTAGGCACCGTAATATCCTCGTTTTTGATGGTGCGAAGGCGGGTGACCAATATGTTCTTCTCTATCACGTCGCCAGTTATGTCGCCAACTTTTACACGGTCGCCAACCTTAAACGGACGCATATAAGTAAGCACTATACCGGCTACCATGTTGGATATTGCAGACGAAGAACCAAGCGAGAACAACACGCCAAGGAAAACCGTAACGCCCTGGAAGACCTTTGAATCGGATCCCGGCAGGTAGGGGAATATCACCACAAACATAAACGCATAAAGCAGTACCTTAATAATATTAGAGGTAGGCATTGCCCATTCCGGATAAAAGCCGTTAATGGAAAACGCGCCCTGCTCAATTTCGCGCGCAATAAATTTTATCAGCTTTACAATGTAATGGGTTACGGTAAAAATTACCGCTATGGTAAGCAGGTTGGGTATATAACGGATAAAGGCCAGCAAAATGCTTTTAAGCGGGTCAACAATATAACTCAGCAGCAGGGTTGCATATGGTTTTGATGAGGGGAAAATAAAAAACAACACCGGCAGCGCCAGGTACACTAGCAGGATAATAATAATAAACCGCACCAACCGCAGCAAACTATTTATCAGCGGTAAAATTCGATTGGCGTAACTAACGGGCGCGCCTTTGGCGGCCAGCTTAGTAAGCCGGCTTTCCCAGGCTTTTATAATTTTTAGTTTTAACCAGCGGAAAGCGCGGTTTACGGCCCATATCAACAATATCAGCAGAACTATAACGGCGACAGCCTCCAGCACGTTTGTAATTAATTGCCTGATGCTATTGTTGTCGATAAGGTTGCCAAGTTGTTTTTTTAAGATCGCCAGATAACTAGAGGCAAGTTGGGGGCGGCTGAATTCCGTAATGGCGGCATCCCTGTTGTTAACGGCGAGCACCATCTGCCCCTGATAGGTAATGACAGATAATGCGCTATCATTTTTTAAAATAAGTGAATCTGGGTTAAAATCTATCCTGTTAATAAGGGTGTTGATTCGTTTGGTAACCGCCTGTGCCCTTTCGGCAGGGCTAAACAACCCCTGGCCTGTATAAAAAGTAAGAAGAGTGTCCTGGTTTATTACAACGGGGTATCCGGTCTCTGTTTGTATTTGTGCTTTTACACTTGTAAGGCAAATGAAAATGCTTGCCAACAAAACGTACAATTTCCGCATGGCGTGTTTTTACGTTAAAGCTAAATATTATAATTAACTATAACGTCAATTGTTAGCCCTCCAAAACCAAATCTGTCCCCAACCCATCCGATAGATCGTCAAATAAACTGTTTAAAATAGATTCAATGGTTATAGAATTTACATCATCTACATAATGCTCATTGCGGGTAATCCAAAGTTCTTGTCCGTTTACCTCTAAGGTAAATAACGGGCCTTCATACAGTTCGGGTTGCGATATGGTGATGCCAACGGGTGTTTTCTGTATGCTGAAGCTGATGTCGCTTTGCCGTTGTTTTTGAAAGATGGGGTTTAACCGTTCTTGCAGGTGTGTAAAAAGTTCTCCGGAGTTTATGGGTTTATGCAGGGTGATAATTTTCATGGTGGTTTTGTATTTATATATTTACAATTGCCTGTTGTTATTGTTTACCTGGTGCTTTTATTTAAGCGGGCAAAACAGCAGCTTTGTTAAAACTGTTCTATCTGAAATCTACCGAAAATGAAATACAAATTATTAGGCCGTTCGGGTCTTAAAGTATCAGAGCTTTGCCTGGGTACCATGGGCTTTGGTACCGAAGCCGGCTGGGGCGCAGATGCCGCCACCAGTTTCGATATAATGGATGCTTATGCCAACGAAGGAGGTAATTTCCTGGATACCGCCAACATTTATAAACTAGGCACCAGCGAAAAAATTATCGGTGACTATATTAGCCACCACGATCGCGACTACTTCGTCCTTGCCACCAAATACAGCCTAAAAGATAACCTTACCAACCCCAACGCTAGTGGTAACAACCGCAAAAATATGATGCGTAGCGTTGAGGATAGCCTTAAACGCTTGAAGACCGATTTTATAGACGTGCTGTACCTGCATATTTGGGACGATATTACCCCCATTGATGAAGTGCTGCGTGGTATGGACGACCTGATAAAACAAGGCAAAATAACTTACGCCGCTATTAGCGATACGCCCGCCTGGGTGGTAGCCAAAGGCAATACCCTTGCCGAGCTGATGGGTTGGAGCCAGTTCATTGCCTTGCAGGTAGAGTATAGCCTGCTGGCCCGCACCGCCGAGCGCGAACTGATACCGATGGCCAAACACTTCGGGATGACGGTTACCCCATGGGCACCGCTTGCAGGCGGCGCATTAACCGGTAAATACTTAAAGGGGGATAAAGGCCGCATAAAACCCGAAAGCAACCGCCTTAATCAGCGCGCCGAAAAGATTACCCGCGTAGTAATGGAGATTGCCGAAGAGCTTGGCGTATCTGAAAGCCACGTGGCACTGCAATGGACCATGAGCAAAGGCTTCCAATGTATCCCGATAGTGGGAGCAACAAAGGTAGATCAGCTAAAGGATAACCTGAAAACCGTTGACGTAAAGCTAAGCGACGAGCAAATCAAAAAACTGGATGATGCCAGCAAAATAGAATTAGGCTTCCCCGGTGATTTCTTTAACGAAGATGCGGTGAAGACGAATACGTTTGGCGGATTTTACGATAGGGTGGAGAAGCGTTGATATCGTCAATCAAAATAAGTAAATTTGTTTAAAGCACTTAGGTTATGACAACAACAGCAATCAGGGAACGCTTATACGAGTACATCAGGGATGCTGACGATAAAAAAGTTGAAGCACTGTATGTAATATTAGAAGGGGAGATAGTGCAGGGGTATGATTGGTCGGAGGACAAAGAGTTTGTAGCCGAATTGGATGAGGAATATAAAAGATATGAGGATGGGGTTGATAAAGGGATAACCCTCGAAGAATTGGAAGTGTCGTTAGAGCTAAACAGAAAACAACGTGGCGGAAAATGAGTTATAATTTCCGGGTACTTCAAAGAGCGCAACGAGAAATAAAGGAAAGCAGCGCTTGGTACGAGGAGCAACAGCCTAACTTGGGGTCAAAGTTCGAAAGTGCGGTATTAGCGAGAATCAGGACGATAAGTAACAACCCTTTGCACTATCCCTTAAAAGGTAAACTTCGGGAGGCAATTGTACGCGATTTTCCATTCCTGATTTTATATCGAATGGACGATTCCCATAGAACAATCGTAGTCATGTCTGTATTTCACATGAGTAGACACCCAAACAAGAAATAATGAATCGGCATAAATCTATATTGTGTTTGCTAATCTGCATTTTTAGCATGGCAACCACCCACGCCCAAACTCGCAACCTCAATATCGTCTACATTGGCAATAGCATTACCTATGGTGCAGGTTTGGATAGTCCTGCTACCCAGGCACCGCCGGTTGTGGCTTCTGCATGGTTAGGGAAACAAAAGGATGTTGCGGCGGTAAGCTTTAGTAATCAGGGGCATAGCGGTTACACCACGCTGGATTTTTTGCCCGGCACGCCCGCTTTTGTTGCCGTAGTGCAAGCCGCAAAGGCCTTTACCAACCATGATGCCCAACTTATTTTCTCCATCAAAATAGGCACTAACGATAGTGCCGTAACAGGCACCCATGGCGCGCCGGTATCCGTTGGTGATTACGGCATCAACCTGAAAGATATTACCGATACACTGCTGAAGGAGTTCCCGGCGGCTATTATTATTTATCAGCACCCTGTTTGGTACAGTCCGAATACTCAGAACGGCGCCACTTAC
Organism: Mucilaginibacter psychrotolerans; assembly: GCF_004519315.1. GTDB lineage: Bacteria > Bacteroidota > Bacteroidia > Sphingobacteriales > Sphingobacteriaceae > Mucilaginibacter > Mucilaginibacter psychrotolerans. The sequence continues at coordinate 60,192 of NZ_SOZE01000026.1, read as the reverse complement.
CTGCAGGAGGGGCTTACCCGATTGCAAACGTATATGCCTGTAATAGATGCACTTGCCGCAAGGTATCAAGCTGCCAACCCCGGCCATGTGTTTGTTGGGGATACCAAAGCCTTCGCTTATTTCAAGAAGAATTACCTCACCGATTTGCAGGCGGAGGAGGGTAGACAGGGCACTTTTTACCTGCACCCCAATAAAAAAGGAGCTATAGCTTTGGGCGAATTTTGGGGCAAAGCGATATACAAAGTGCTTAAAAAGCTGCCCAAATCCTAAGATTTTTACCCTGATTTTCCCGAGGATTTCGGAAGAAAATCGGGGTTTTTCTTTGATTTTTCGGGTTATCCCAGATATGTTTTCACCCCGTTGGCGCAGTTTACCCCATCGATGGCGGCCGAGATAATTCCACCGGCATATCCAGCCCCTTCGCCGCAGGGAAACAAGCCGGCAACTTGCGGGTGTTGGTATGTCTCCCTGTCGCGGGGTACCTTGATGGGTGATGAGGTGCGCGACTCTACCCCCACCAGTATAGCCTCGTTGGTGTAGTAACCTTTCATCTTCCGCCCGAAGGCCGGTAGGGCTTTGCGCAAGCGGGCATGTATCCAATCGGGCAGTACTTCAAGCAGGTCTGTGCTTTTGCAGCCGGGTAGGTAAGAGTTTATGGGCAGGTTGGCCGATACGCGCCGTTCCACAAAATCAACCATGCGCTGGGCGGGGGCAACCAGGTTACCGCCGCCGGCTTTAAAGGCCAGGTGCTCGGCCCGTTGCTGAAAATCCAGCATCCGGAATGGGTCGGCCATGTTGCCTTTTACATCCTCCATATTTATCTGCACCACCGTGCCGCTGTTGGCGAAAGGGTTGTTGCGCTTGCTCGGGCTCCAGCCGTTCACCACTATTTCATCAGCTGCCGTTGCGCAGGGGGCAATAATGCCACCCGGGCACATGCAGAAAGAGAATACCCCGCGATCCTCCACCTGTTCTACCAGGTTATAATAGGATGGCGGCAGGTGCGGGTCGCGAACATCGCAGTGGTACTGGGCGCGGTCGATTATTTCTTGTGGATGCTCTATGCGTACGCCCAGGGCAAAGGGCTTGGCTTCTATCAGTATCCCTTGTGCATGCAGCATCCGGAACACATCGTGCGCGGAGTGGCCGGTGGCCAGTATCACCGCATCGGCCAAAAGTTTTTCGCCATTGGCCAGTTGTACGCCCTGTATTTTGCCGAATTGCACCACCAGGCTGGTAACTTTGGTATCAAACAGCACCTCGCCGCCGGCATTCAATATGCTCTCGCGCATGGCGGTGATAATCTGCGGTAGTTTATTGGTGCCGATGTGGGGGCGCGCATCAACCAAAATATCATCAGTAGCGCCATGGGCTACAAAGGTTTTCAATACGCCGGTAACATCGCCGCGTTTGGTGCTGCGGGTGTAGAGTTTCCCGTCGGAGTAAGTGCCTGCGCCACCCTCGCCGAAGCAATAGTTCGATTCGGGATTCACCAGGCCCTGTTTGTTGATGTTGGCCAAATCGCGGCGGCGTTGCTTTACATCTTTGCCGCGCTCCAGTATAACGGGTTTCAGGCCTTGCTCTATACATTGCAGCGCAGCAAACAAACCCGCCGGACCTGCACCTACGATGATGACCTGCCGCGCATCCTTAACACTTTTATATTGGTGGTTGTAAACCTCGGGCACCGGGGGCTCATCTATATAAACGGCAACCTGCATGCGGTAAAGCACCTTACGGCCGCGTGCATCTATAGAGCGTTTCAGAATTTTTATCCCCTGTATCCTTTGTTGGGGGATGTTGATGGCTGCCGAGGCAAGGGCCGTTAGTGCCGCTTCATCTTCGTGCTGCCCCGGAGGGCAAACAATTTCGGTTTCTTTGATCATGTTGCCATGCCGGGTTTTTATCCCGGACTTTACAAAGGTAAATAATTCAGCTTGCAGTGGGGGGTGATTTGCATGGTGCTTGTTTTTTAACCACAGAGTTCACAGAGGAGGCACAGAGGTGCACAAAGCTGTGCAAGTGATTAGAGGTTTTTAATCGGTTCAGAAACGGAGATTGCAAAGAGTTGGGCTTGCGACTAAACAAAACTCCTTAAAGAATTTGCAAGGCTCTGTGCCTCTCTGCGGCTCCTCAGCGTTCTCTGCGGTAAAATCATAAGCTGTACACTTCCGAACACGTTTTTTCACCCCGCCCCAACCCGTTAAAACACCCTAAATAACCAAATTAAGCAGCCTGTTGTAGCGCAATAACGTCATGTATCGTAAGGTTGTTTACTTAGTTTAAAACGCACACAAACATATGCGTACGCTAAAGAACGCTAACTGTACGGAAGCGAACAGTAGAAAATCGCTTTTAAAATTAACTAGCTGAAAATCAATTAAATAAAAAACTGGTTGAGTTTTGGCATATACCGAATCACTACAATATTACTATGACACCGAACACCGACACAAAGTTGAGCGCCCTATGGGAAGGATGCTTACAGAACGACAGAAAACAACAAGAACAGTTGTACAAAATGCTTGCGCCAAAAATGCTGGCCGTTTGCATGCGCTACGCCAAAGATAAAGACGAAGCCCAGGATATACTACAGGAGGGCTTTATCAAAATGTTCAAAAACATGCACAACTACCGCGGCGAAGGCAGCCTGGAAGGTTGGATACGCCGTATAATGGTACACAGTGCCATATCGCGCTACCGTAAGGCAAAAACCATGGTTTTGGTTGATGACTTTACCGAGCAGAACATACCGGTGAGCAGCAGCTACAACGCCAACGGCCTGGAAGCGCAGGAACTGATGAAGATGGTCCAGGCATTACCAAAAACCTACCGCTCGGTTTTTAACATGTACGCCATTGAGGGCTACTCGCACCAGGAGATTGGCAGTAGTTTGGGTATGAGCGAACTGTTATCGCGCACTACCCTGCACCGTGCACGCGCGATCTTAAAAGAAAAGTTGAACAGCCTGGCCACCCGCGAACGCCACTGCCTGGCCGGATAAGCCACGCCGCCCGCCCTCGATATGATAGAGGGAAACGGATACTTGATGTACTGATTTATTGATTACCTGGCATGCCCGCCGGCTTAATCAATAAATCAAAAATCAGCGGCAAAATCCCCACCAGCCCTGATTAGGATAAATACTTCCCCCGTAGATTCCTGCAACAGTATAATAACCATAGGCGGCCATATGCCCAAAGCCATCATGCCTTCTTTGATAAAGAACGTATCATAATATAAACTTAACACCCCGGTTAAACTAAGCCCGTAGCTTTATTATTATCAAATTAAGGCTATTATGGAAGCGGGATATACTACAATCGACCTGGTGATGCTGGCGATAGCAGCATTCGTAATTTGGGTGGCCATGCGCACGCCAAAAGATAAAAGCGCTTTAACAGAGATAAGGCAACGCGCCAAAATGAGGCGTAAAGGGCGCCGCAGCGCGCCGGTACCGTTCTGAACAGGAGGGGATTATATGATGAACGAGTGGGGTGTTATTGCGCCGGGTTACACCGGTCCAAGGGTGCGGGTTGCCTTTTTTGCCGAGATATTGACCGAAGGACTGGATGGCGCCATACGCACCATGTACCAGCTGATTGACCGGATAGACGATAGCCGGTTCGAGTTCCTGTTTATATACGGCGAAGGGCCCGAGAACATCAAGGGCCATCAAAGCATGAGCGTGCCGCATGTATCCTTGTTTGTTAATTCGGGGTATTCGCTGGCCCTGCCGGTATTGGCAGAGAGCCGCATGAAACACGCGTTGCGCAAGTTTGCGCCCGATGTGGTGCACATTGCCACGCCATCGTTACTGGGTAACTTCGGGCTAAATTACGCGCGCCAAAACGGCCTGCCGGTAATGACTATCTACCACACGCACTTTATCTCCTACATAGATTATTATTTTAAGCACCTGCCATTTTTAATAAACAGCACCCGGCAACTGGTAGTGGCCCGGCATAAGCTTTTTTACAACCAGTGCGATAGAATATACGTACCATCGGAAAGCATGAAGGTAGAGCTTGCAGAAATGGGCGTACAAGCCCACCGTATGCAGATATGGAAGCGCGGCATGGATGCCGGTCTTTTCTCTCCGCAAAAGAGGAATAAAAAAGCCCTGCGCGAACTTACCTGTAACGATAACCCTACCGTATTATTTGCCAGCCGGCTGGTGTGGGAAAAGAACCTTGAAACCCTTTTTGAGGTTTACGATGGCATGCAGAACCAAAACCCTGTAGTAAACTTTGTAATTGCCGGCGATGGCAGCGCATTGAAAGCATGTAAGACGCGTATGCCCCACGCCGTTTTTACCGGTAAGGTGGGCCATGGCCAGCTATCTGTGCTGTATGCCTCGGCAGATATTTTCCTGTTCCCTTCTGTATCAGAAACCTATGGCAATGTAGTGCTGGAGGCCATGGCATCGGGCTTGCCCTGCGTAATAGCCGATGGGGGAGGATCCGCCGATTTTATTGAGCAAGGCATCAACGGGTTTAAATGCAGGCCTTATGATGCGGCTGATTATATAGAAAAAATTTCCCTCACGCTTGCTAACCCCCTGCTTGCCGCACAGTTTGCACAGAAGGGGCTTGAATATAGTGGCCGCCTTAATTGGGACGACCTTGCTGCCGATTACTTCGACTGCCTGCGGGAGTTGGCCTTGAACCCCTTAGCTGAAACGGAACTTGAAGTTGCCGGGTAACACACAGCGCCCGCTTACCAATGTTTAATTAACATTAAGCTTTGGTTAACAAATTTAGTTTTGTTGATTGCGAGCTGCAGGATGCTGAACTTTGATTGTTACCCGTGTATCAACTATCCGAATGTTAAAAGCGTTTTCGACGTTCCTGTTCCTGGCAATAACGTTGTTCATCAACGTGCTGCCTGCGGCTGTTGCGCTTTATGGCTACCGGGCAAGCCACCCCAAACATTTAATTGTAAAACAAAAAGTATCATCTCAACCCGTTGTGGATCATGGCATACATGATGCAAGTTGGGAGTTCATCAAAAAAAAGCACATTTCCTCGCCGCCGGTACATTTAAAACTGCGCCCTATATTTGCAATTTTCCTGGTATTCGGCTTGTTTTTTTGTGCCTGCCAGTATCCGCTTAAAGATTTTTATTCGCGCTTCCTCTCCCGCAAAGCGCCCTTGCTCGTTTCGCAGAAATACCTTCAGCTGCAAACCCTGCTTATTTGATTTCCTTGCCGGCTGTTAAGCCCATTCTTCAATAATTAACGCAATCGGCAATTTGCCCGTCGGCCTGTTCTTCGCAGGGGCCCGGGCCTCAACTTTTTATTATGAATTTCGGAGAAGACTTAAGCCTGCAGTTGATGCTGGCCAATAAATCTTATCATCAGTATTTATTTACCGTTTTAAAAGAGATAGACGTTTATCAACACTACCAGATAATACTGCTATTGAGCCGCCAGGGCGGCCGCAGCACACAAAAATTTATTGGCGATACGCTGTTGATAGAAAAATCGAACATGGTGGCCATTATTGCCGCCCTGGAAGAGAAAGGTTACGTATATAAAACCGTAAACCATAAAGACCGCAGAAGTAAGCTGGTATCGCTTACCGCAAAGGCGCAGGATACCGTAGGGATAATGAACAACCTGTTCAACGTATTTGAAGAGCAGATGGCCGAGGACCTCACCTGGCAGGAAATGTACAATTGCATCAGGGTGCTCAATAAGGTAAACGGCAAGCTTAACGATATGCTGGTAGCAGGTAATTAAGCACAAAAATGTGTTCGGTTTAGTCCCCGTTTGTGCATATACGGGCGTAAATTTAACATTGGAGCAGATGCCTTAAGTATAAATGGTTATAATATTGAACCATTGGTAACCATAAGCACAATAACATATAATGGTTTGATAACGGCCAAAAATCGTCGGGAAGAGATGTGTGAAATAGCTTTGCATCAAAATATTAATGGTGAAAAAAGTTATACATTTCCTAGGCTTGATACTTGTGTTTGCATGTGCAGGCCTAACGGCTAAAGCCCAGAATACCGGTAAAATCGTCGGCAAGATAATAGATCAGAAAAACAGCGAAACCCTCATAGGGGCAACTGTGAGCATAGAGGGTACTACCAAAGGCGTTGCTACCGATGTAGAGGGCCGATACTCGTTAAACGGCATAGCGCCGGGCCGTTACACCATATTGGTGCGTTATATAGGCTACCAAACCAAGTCGATATCGGATATCGAAGTTAAAGCCAACGCAGCAACCCCGCTTGATGTTGCCCTGGCACCATCGGTAAGCACGGCGCTGAACGAGGTTGTTATTAAAGCAACCTACCGCCAGGAGTCGGTAACGGCGCTTTATGCCCAGCAAAAGAACAGCGTTTCTATCTCAGACGGCGTATCGTCTGAAGTTATACGCCGCTCGCCGGATAGGAACACCGCCGATGTGTTGAAACGCGTAAGCGGTGCCACTATACAGGATAACAAATTCGTGGTTATCCGTGGTTTGAGCGATAGGTATAACAGCGCAATGCTTGATGGGGCTGCGTTGCCAAGCACCGAGCCTAACAGGAAAGCATTCTCGTTCGATATCGTACCATCAAACCTGGTAGAGAACCTTACCATTACTAAAACAGCCACGCCAGATCAGCCAAGCGATTTCGCAGGCGGTTTGATACATATTTCTACGAAAGACCTGCCCGATCAGAATTTCGTTTCTTTTGGCATAGGCGGCAGTTACAACACAGCTTCTACCTTTAAAGATTTCCTGAGCGGCCCGCGTAACGCAACCGATTATTTAGGTTTTGATGACGGTAACAGGCAATTGGCTAGTGGCTTCTCCTCTTATAACAGCATCGTGAACGGTTTAACTACAGATCGCAACATCCGTTTGTTAAGAAGTTTGCCATCCGACTATAATATCTACAGCAACAAGGCACTGCCAACCCAAAATTACCAGTTTACCATCGGCAAGGTGAAAGACCTGAAAAGCGGCAACCGTTTTGGCGCTATATTGGCCTTAACCTACCGTAATACGCAAACTATCGGCAACGATATAAAACGCGATTATTACGATAATCATTATAACGATGATATCTACAAATTCTCTACCAACATTGGGGCATTGCTGAACGTTGGTTACACCTACGGTAAGAATAAAATAACCTTTAAAAACGTTTACAACAGGATATACGACGACCAGTTTCTGTACCGTACAGGTAGCAATACAGGCTCGGGTGTAGATCTGAAATACTACGCTTTCGACCTTTTGCAGAAAGCCTTGCTGAAATCAACTTTAGAAGGTAACCATCCAATAGGCGATAAAGGCTCAAAAATTAACTGGGAGGCGAGTTACGCCAACGTACTTAACGACCAGCCCGGCCAGCGTAAAACAAGTTATTCGCGCAATATTGGCAGCGGCGACCCTTTCCAGGCCAACGTTTCTTCTTTAGGTAAAGAGAATGCTACCCTATTTGCTAAGCTGAACGAAGACTCTTACAACGGTGCGTTGAACTACTCGCTGCCGGTTAAAATGGTTAAGCAAAAAGGTACTTTTAAAGCCGGTTTTAGTTCTTTGTACCGCAACAGGGAATACGACGCACGCTTTTTAGGCGCGGTAATAAGAGATAACGACCCCACTACAGCCGATGCCATCAAACAAAGGCCGCTAAGTACTTTGTTCGGCCGCGATTTGATAAACGCTAATGTGTACCAACTGCAAGAAATTGATGGCCGGCCCGATTCATACAACGCCAACTCGTTAACCAACGCAGGTTACGCTATGCTGGATAATAAGCTGAGTAGCAAACTGAGGTTGGTTTGGGGAGCCCGCGTAGAACAATTTAATGTAGAAGTTACGCCGAAGCTTGCCGCAAATGCATCAGACAATGTTAAACAAGATTATGTTGACGTGTTGCCATCGGCTAACTTAACCTACGCCCTTACCTCTAAAATAAACCTGCGTGCTTCTTACTCGCGCACTTTGGCCCGCCCCGAGTTTAGGGAGCTTGCCACATCAAGGTATTACGATTACGAGTTGCTTGCTTTTCAGCAAGGTAACCCGCTGCTTAAAAAAGCGAGCATCAACAACTTTGATGTCCGTTTTGAGCTATATCCTTCTGCCGGCCAAATTATCTCGGTATCGGGTTTCTATAAAAAGTTCACCCACGCTATCGAGGCTTATAACGACGATGCTGCCTCAACCCGCACAATTACGTACTTCAACTCCGATAAAGCCAATGTTTATGGCGCCGAGTTAGAGATACGCAAGACCCTTGATTTTATAAACGCAAGTAATTTCTTTAAAAACACATCGGCCTACGCAAACTTATCGGTTATTAAATCTACAGCGATAAACCCAACCGATGGCCGTCTTAACTTCTTAGAGAGTGAACGCCCTTTGGTTGGCCAGGCACCATATGTAATAAACGCCGGTTTGCAGCACACCTTCCTGGATAATAAAATGAGCTTCAATGCACTTTATAACCGTGTTGGACGCAGACTTTCTGTAGCTGCGGGCGCCCAGTACCAAAGCGTTTGGGAAGCGCCAAGAGATGTGGTTGATGCGCAATTGAGCATAAAAGTGTTGAAGAGCAAAGGCGAGATCAAATTCAACGCCGGCGATATCTTCAATCAACGTGCCACCTTCTACTATGACTTTAACAAGAACAAAGTTTACGATGCCGGCGATGGCCCGCAAAGCAGCTACAAACCGGGCAGTACGTATTCGTTCGCGTTCAATTACACCTTCTAAAAGCCTAAATCAGTAATAAATATATTCTATAAACAAAAACAGAAATGAAAAAAGTATTTTTCTTGGCAGCCTTAAGCTTAAGCATAGCCTTCACAAGCTGCTCCAAAAAAACAGTAGATGACGAACCGATAGTAAACCCGCCTGTAACATCTAATGTTGTTACCGTAACCGGCGATATTACTACTGCTACCACTTGGTCGGCAGATAAGATCTACTTATTAAAAGGCAATGTATTTGTTACTGGTAACGTTACCTTAACTATACAGGCAGGCACCCTAATCAAAGGCGATAAAGCAACTAAAGGCGCTTTAATCATCACCCGAGGCTCTAAAATAGAGGCCGTTGGTACAGTTGATAAACCAATCGTATTTACGTCTAATGTTGCAGCCGGTGGCCGTTCTCAGGGCGATTGGGGCGGTATTATCCTTTTGGGTAATGCACCAAACAACGCAGGTGCTTCGGTATCTATAGAAGGTATATCTGATGCAACCGATAAAGGTAAATACGGCGGCACTAACGCTGCTGATAACTCAGGTACTTTAAAATATGTACGTATAGAGTACGCCGGTATCCCATTGGGCCCCGATAACGAAATCAACGGCCTTACTTTTGGCAGCGTTGGCTCTGGTACCACTATTGATTACGTTGAGGTTTATCGCTCTGGCGACGACGCTTTCGAATGGTTTGGCGGTACTGTAAATGCAAAACACTTATTAGCTATAGATAGCTGGGATGATGATTTCGATACAGATTTCGGTTTCTCGGGTAAAGTTCAGTTTGGTTTAGCACAGCGCTTAGCTGCAACTGCAGATTTCTCCGGTTCAAACGGTTTCGAATCTGACAACAACGGTGCCGGTGCAAACATCACCCCGCAAACTTCTGCAGTTTTCTCTAACATGACTATTTTAGGCCCGAAGGAAAAATCAGATTTTACATCAATCAATGCTAACTTTCAGCATGGCGCGCAAATCCGTCGTAATTCATCTATCAGCATCTTAAACTCTGTTATCGCTGGTTATACCGAAGGTGTATTTTATGATGATGCAGCCGGTACTGCCCCAGCAAACGCGTCGGGTAACTTAGTAGCCGGTACTTCGGTATTTGCTAACAACCTTATTGCAGGCAGCAACAGCAAAGGCAACCAGATCAAAGCCTCTAATGCAACCGCTTTAGGTGTTGTTACCCCGTTGCTTACCGCCGTAAACACTTTCTCTCCTGATCTTTACGCAGCAGGTATTTATACCGATGCTTACAAATTCGGTGCTGATATAGCTCCTGCTGCCAGGGCTGGTGTTCCTAACTTTATACAGATTGCTGCTTCTCCGGCTTTAACCGGCGCTGCTTTCACCAACGCTAAAGTTGCTGATGCTTTCTTTGAGCAAGTTACTTTCAAAGGCGCTTTCGGCACTACCGATTGGACAGCCGGCTGGGCTCATTTCAACCCGCAAACGTTGCCTTACGAAACCCCGGGTGCTGTAAAATAATAATACTAATTATTTAAAGAAGCTGCCCCGGGATAACCATGGGGCAGCTTTTTTTAATGTTGCCGAATACCACTATCTACCCAATGAGTTTATTGCATGCCCATTTCAGCGAAATAGATACCCAGATTTCGGCTTTTGCCCGCGCTATTGCTTTGCCCATACGGGTTTTTATTCTGCGCATGATAGCCGAGAACGGCAACTGCCTTACCAAGCAAGCCGTTTATGCAAGCAACCTTAATGCAAAAACCATCAACAAACACATACAGGAACTGCGCGGCTTGGGTATAATAAAAGTACGCAACGTGCGCGCTGAAGCGACGTACTGCATAGATGAGAAGCTGTTTGAGCAGATGTCGGTAAACTTTAGCCATTTTTTTGATAACAACCTGCTATTGCCGCCAATGCCGACCGGCATATCGGCAACCGCCGAAGACGGGCCGCAAACCAAGCCCGATTTGAGCCACTACCCTCATTTTGGTGCATATATAAAAGAGCACCGGCTGGAGCTGAACCTCTCGCAGGCCACCCTGGCCGAAAAGATTGTGATAGACAGGGCACTGCTGAGCCGTATTGAATGCGGAAAAAAAGCATTGAATGCGCAGCAGTTACCGCTATTGGCCAAAGCCCTGTACCTGAGCCTGGACGATACACAACATGCATTTGCACAATTGCCTCCACCTAACTAAGTTTGCCTAACAATTGCATAACACTTTCAGGAGTATTTTGCAGCAATAACGCTCATTTAACACCGGCTTAACACAAATATGCTGTTTTGGATTACACAACGTGTTAAATGTTAATTCATTCTTAACACTATGGTAACATTATAGCCGAACCTTTGTGCTGTTTAAATAACACACATGAAAAAGCTATACTTTTTATTAATTACATTACTTTTTGCCCTTGCGGCAAACGCGCAAATAACCACTGCTGTGGTTAGCGGAAAGGTTGTAGACCAAAAAGGCCTATCGATGCCGGGCGTTTCCATTTCATTGGTAAACACCAGTACTGGTACACGCTATGGATCGCAAACCAATACCGATGGCCGTTATACCATTGCCAACGTTAATGCCGGTGGTCCGTACGTTATAACTGCTACATTTATAGGTTACAAAAAAGATGAGCGCACCGATATTACCCTGCAACTGGGAAGTGCCAGCTTCAACTTTTTGCTGATTGACGAAACCACCTCGCTTAAAGAGGTTAAGGTTGTAGCAAACGGCGGTGCTACCAAGACAGGCGCTTCTACCCGTATCAGCCAAAGCCAGATACGCAACATGCCAACCATTAACCGCAGTTTGCAGGATCTTACCCGCACTACGCCACAAAGCAACAATAACTCATTTCAGGGTACCAATTATCGCTACAACAACGTAACGCTGGATGGTGCTATCAACAACGATGCTATCGGTTTCAGCCCATCATTAGGCGGCCAGTCGAATGCATCGGGCCAGGTAGGTAGCAGCACACGCACCAGCCCGGTATCGTTAGATGCTATACAGGATATACAGGTATTGGTTGCCCCTTACGATATCAAAATTGGTAACGTATTGGGTGGTAGTATTAACGCTGTAACACGCAGCGGTACCAACGATGTTACCGGTTCTATTTATGGTTACGGCCGTGGTGCTTTCTTAGTAGGCCCAAACAACGCTAAAGCAGCATCGGGCGGCGACGGCTCAAGCTTGCCATCATCGTTTCATGATTATCAGACCGGTATCCGTTTAGGTTTCCCGCTCATCAAAAACAAATTGTTCTTCTTCACCAACGAAGAGATTGCCCGCCGCCAGGATCCGGTTATCGCCGGTGCAGGTACTGCAGGTTCGGCCAATATACTTAGCCTTACAGATGCGCAGAACATTTCTGCCAAGATGATCAGCTACGGCTTTGATCCGGGTACTTACAACAACACGTCGATCTACTCAAAATCGAACAAATACTTTAACCGTATCGATTGGAACATCAATGATAAAAACCAGTTGACTTTACGTAACAACACCATTAGCTCTACCGCAACCAACTTAGAGCGCGATCAGCAGAACTTCCGTTTCGGCGGTATCGATTACGTATCGCACAACAACTCATCATCAACTGTTGCCGAATTAAAATCGAGGTTTAGCAATAGCGTGAGCAATAGTTTGGTATTAGGATATTCAAACGTACATGATTTCCGCGACCCAACTTCTAACCCTGCTTTGCCGCAGATAGAGATCACGGGCCGCACGCCTGGTACCACCATTTTCCTGGGTACCGATAGGGAGGCCTCCATATTTGATATGCGCCAGAAAACTACCGAGTTTACCGATAACCTTACCTATGCAAAAGGTAAGCACACGTTTACCTTCGGTACACACAACGAATTTTATAATATCACTTACAACTTTGTAAACGCCTGGAACGGCCGTGTTGCTTACAGCAGCATTGAAAACTTCTTGGCCAACAACCCATCGCGTGTACGTGCCAATTATAACTATACCAACAACACCCGCGATTATATCATGGCCAATCCATCGGCCAGGTTTAAAGTTAACTTGTTGAGCCTTTATGGCCAGGACGAGATACAGCTGACAGATAATTTTAAATTAACTGCAGGTGTACGTTTTGATTATGCAGACGTACCTACTAAACAGCCATTGAGCAGCAAAACAACCGGTGCAACTGTAGACCCTAACTACGGTACTACCTTTACCTACACCAAACCGGCTGATATCAAAAACAATTACTTAGGTAATGTGCAAATTAACCCAAGGGTATCATTTAATTATGATATCAATGGCGATCAAACAGCCATATTACGCGGTGGTAGCGGTTTGTTTACAGGTCGTGTTCCGTTTGCATGGTTTGGTTATGCGTTTTATAATAATGGTAACACTTACGGTGCATTTGATAAACGTTCAAACAAATACGTATTTACTCCGGGTACAAACCCTGTGCAAGCGCCTAACAACGGTGGTTTAAATTTTGTTAACCAGCAAACATTAAACCCGGTTAGTACTGCATCTACAGGCCCAACCCAGGTAGATTTAATTGACAACAACTTTAAAATGCCGCAGGTATGGCGCAGTAACCTTGCTTACGATTATAGCACTGCCGATAAATGGAAATTCACCGTGGAAGGTATTTATACCAAAGTTATCCGCGATTTGAAATTCCAACAGGTAAACACTACCGACCAGGTAACCTATTACCCGTACGATGTAAACAAACAGCAGCCGATATATGTGAATACGGCAGTTAATTCATCATACACCAACGCTTACCTGTTATCAAACACCAACCAGGGTTACCGCTACAGCTTAACAGCACAGGTGGCTAAACAAATTGGTGGTTTAAATGCTTCGGTAGCTTATACCTATGGCCATTCTAAAGATATCACCAACGGTATCCGTAACTCCATGGAAAGTAACTGGCAGTTAAACCAGGCGCTTAACCCAAACAATCCGGGTTTAGCTAACTCAAACTTTGATATCCGTAACCGTATCGTATCAACAGTTAACTATAACATTAACTGGGGTAACAACCGCAACTTAACCTCTAATTTCGCTTTCTTCTTTAGCGCACAATCGGGCAACCCGTATTCTTACGGCTTCCTGCCAAATGCTATCGATGGTACAGGTCAGCAGGTTAGCTTAGCCTACATACCAAAGGTTGGCGAAACCGTAAACTTCTTTAGCGATGTTGCCGGTGGCGCAACCGCCGTGCAGCAGGCAGCAGCATTTGATGCATTTATTGATAAAGATAAATACCTGTCTACCCGTCGTGGCCAGTTCACCCAGCGTAACGCTGCGTTTACGCCATGGAACAATAACTTAGATTTCCGTTTCTCACAAGACTTTAAGTTCGGCAGCGGCAAACGTAAACAAGTAATTACTTTCACATACGATATCGTAAACTTAACCAACCTGCTTAACAAGCACTGGGGCCAGTACTACTTCTCGGCAAACACCTTCAACTCAACATCGAGTATAGGCTTAACTCCGAAAACGACCCCTGCCTTTGGTTCGGCATCAACAACGTATCCTAAATACACCTTTAGCGATCCGGGCGTGCCTTACTCTGTTGACCTGTTTGCTTCACGCTGGCAGATGCAGTTTGGCTTGCGTTACGCATTCTAAACAAAAACAAAATTTAACCATAACCCAATGCCTGGCTTTTTGCCGGGCATTGGTGTTTATAGGGGGGAGGGAACTGATTATAAAATCCGATTATTTAAAGAGGAATGAACAATATTTCCTGAAACAAACACTATATATTTGAAGAATAAACCGCTCTTTTTATTGCCCCTGTGTTTATATTTGCTAAACCCTATGACTATCCGATTACCCTTACTGCTGCTATTGTTTTTGATAGCCAACACCGCTACTGCCCAGCAATGCGACAGCGTGTTTTTAGGAACGAAAACACTATACACGCAGCCTAAAAACACAACCGTAAAAATACCGGATGGCTATAAGGCTGTATTTGTAAATTATGTAGGCAGGCATGGTGCACGGCACTTAACCAAGGCACCTTCTTCGGCGTATGTTTACCAGTTGATTGCAAAGGCCGATAGCGCAAAGGCACTGACCGTTTTAGGGCAGCAATTAAAGAAAATGGTACTCGCGTTGGATAAAGTTGAAAAAGGCAACACCAAAAATATTTCTACAGAGGGCGTAACCGAACTCATGGGTATTGCATCGCGCCTGTATCAAAACAACTCAGCCGTTTTTGCCGATAGGCCCAGGGTTACCGTAACTGTTACCAAAGAGATACGCACCCGCCAAAGCGCCGATGCTTTTTTGAAAGGCCTGCAGCCATTGCTAAGAAATCAAACGATCATTGAGAAAGGCATCAATGATACCACCCTCCGCTTTTACGACCTCTCGCCCGGCTACCTCGATTTTGAAAAGAACGGCAGTTGGATAAAGATAGTAGACGATTTAAAGAACTACCTCAGCATAGCCGAACTGAATACACGCGTTACCGCCCGTTTTTTTACTGCCGATTTCACGAAAACCATAAGCGCGGCTAATCAAAGCCAGTTTGTGAATGATTTTTTTGGCTTTGCTACCATTGTTTATTCATTGAACCAGGAAGTAAAACAAGCAGGCTTTTCCAATCATGATCTCAGCTTCCAAAGCTTTTTTACCTGCGATGAATTGGCAACGCTTAGCCGTATTGATGTTGCCGAAGACTTTTTTACCAAAGGCCCCGGTGCCGATATTAACGGCATACAGGTGAAAATTGCCGCGCCCCTGCTGGCCGACTTTCTCAAAACCACCGATAGTTTTGTCGCAGGCAAAAAAATCGTCGCTAACCTGCGTTTCTCCCATGCCGAAACCATATCGCCTTTTGCCGCGCTGCTTGGCTTAAACCGCTCGGATAAAGTGGGTACTTACATCCAGCTCATCAACAAAAACTGGGAATCGGCCAAGGTGATACCGCTGAGCGCCAACGTGCAGTGGATATTGTATAAAAACAACACCGGCGGTTACCTGCTACGCTGCCTGCTGAACGAAAAGGATGCCGCTATTGCTGGCCTCAAACCCGTTTACCCCAACTTTTATGCCTGGCCCGAGGTGAAAAAATATTACCTCAACAAACTCAAAAGCATCGGCGCGCCCCTATCGGGCAACATGCTTAGTTATCTTAAAACGTTAAAATAGCTTGAGCGATTGCCGGGTTTATAACGTCTGCATTTATGAAGGCAGATAAAGGGGCTAGGTACAGGCACCAGCGATTACATGACCAAGCCCTTCAAATTCGAAATACTGGCATCCAAAATAAAGAACATCCTGAGCCAGCAGGAACATGCGCAAAACCTATCAAAAACGCGTAGATGCCAGTTCTACTGAAATGGCCGTAGATTCGCCCGATGAGTTGTTCATCAAAAAATACTGGTGCTGATAGATTAAAGATTGCACTTTGCCTTTTATTTGTGCTTTGCGTTACCGGCTTTTTAAACACGGTTAGCTCAGCACAACACCATTCCTTAATGCTTCGTGGTAACGCTCTTTATTAAACTGGTATAAATGCGGCGAGCGGTGCGGGCCTATGCTGCGTTTCTCGTCCAGCTTTATGAGCAAGCCAAGTGCTATCAGCTTCTTGGGGAAATTACTAATGTCGAGTTTCTTGCCCAGCAGGGTTTCGTATAGAGCGTGTATCTCTGTAAGGGTAAATTTCTCGGGCAACATATTATAGCCTATGGGGTAATGGTACAGGTGTATGCGCATGGTGTGCAAGGCCTCGCGCACCATCTCATTATGGTCGAACTCCAAGGGCGGCAGGCTGTCGATATCAAACCAATCGCATTCGATGCTCATCATATCGGGCTGCAAAACCGTGCGCGAAAAATCAGTTATCGAATAAAAACCTACAGAGATGGTTTGGTCTATCAGCCAGTTGCCCCGGCCAACGCGCACGCCTAATACCTCGTACCACCTGTCTTCGTCAAACTCTTCAAATTTGGCCCGGTTTGGGTCACCAAAGGTTTTAAACTGCTGCAAAAACAGGTTATCTACCCCTGTGCGTTCCTTTACGTTGCGGGCGGCTGCTTCCACAAGCTTTTCGGTACGTTTAATATAACCGCCGGGCAGGCACCAGCCATCTACGGCCTTATGCCGTATAAGCAGTAGCTTTAATTGTTGCTCGTGGTAGCCGAATATGGCGCAATCCAGTGACACATGGGGTATGTATTCCTTATGCCCGTTCAGTATAAAATCTTCTACCTGTGCTTGTGTTACCATGTGCTAAAATTAACATTCCCTTGATGAAATAGTGCCTGAAAAATTTATTTAGTAGTTTTTACTAAATAATACACTGTTGTCTGCCAATTGTTAATCAATTTCCTTAAGCCAATCATCAGAAAACTTAACCATCGCCACCAAAAATCCGGTAGAAAAAGCCGGGCGGATGGCTTAGTCGTATTTCGAATAAGTTTTAGCGGGATGCAACCAACATAATTATCCGGCAGGTGTTGTTTAAATACATCAATCCGGATAATTATGAAAGCGTTCATCCTTAACTGCACCCTAAAACCATCGCCGAAATTTTCTAATACCGATGCCCTCATTAAAAAGGCTGTGGCCCAACTGCAGGAGCAGGGTGCCGAAACCGAAGTTTTGCGGCTGGTGGATTACAACGTAAAATTTGGCAACGAAAGCGATTTGGGCGATGGCGACCAATGGCCTATCCTACTCAAAAAAATACAGGACTGCAATATCTTCATCCTGGCTACTCCCATCTGGATGGGCCGCCTGGCATCTACAGCGCAATTGGTTATAGAGCGGTTGGATGCCATTTTCCACGAAGAGGGCTTTGCCGATGAAGAAACCGGGCAATATTTCACTTACAATAAGGTAGCGGGCTGTTTAATTACCGGCAATGAAGATGGCGCGCATTCCTGTGCTGCCCAGGTGCTTTGGGCTATGCAGGAGTTCGGTTTCACTATACCGCCAAACGTAAACGCCTACTGGGTAGGTCTTGCCGGTCGCGGTAAAAACTACGTGGAAGCCGACGGCGAAAAGCATTATTTCACCAACCAAACGGTACGGTATTTAGTTGCCAATCTGATGTTCTTCGCGAAGTTGCTAAAAGAGCACCCTATAGATACGAACCTAAGGGAACTGGATGAAAAGGCGAAGCAGGCGAGGAGGCAAATTAATTAGCTTAATTACGCTTAGTATTTTAGGCAATCCATTTTTTGATAATTCAATCATAATGTGTATCTTAAACGCCACAACCCTGCCAAAATCACGCTATGATTAAGCTATCAAAAGCAATAGTATTAATTACTCTTTTTCTATCTTTTGCTTCGTGCTCTAAAAAATTCGAGCGCGTGCAAGTTGATGCCCCGCCTTTGGCATCTACCAACCATCCGTAGAAATATTGCCAAAGGTGGCTGCCGACCAGGTGCCGTTTTTGCCATTGCAAACGCGGGTGGGTGCTGTACATACTACTACACCTCTGGATATAAAGATCATTACCTCTTCACTCAAGTTCCCATGGTCGATGGCGTTTTTGCCGGATGCTGGTAACCGAAAAACCCGGAACCATACGCATCGTTACCACGGCGGGCGTGGTTAGTGCCGCAATAGATGGGGTACCTCCCGTAAAATATCGTAGCAATAGCGGTTTGCAGGACATCGTGCTCGATCCTGATTTTGCCAGCACACGGCTGGTGTTCTGGTCATTTGTTGAGCCCATTACGCCAACTAGCTTTGTAACCAGTATAGCCCGCGTAAAGCTCTCTGCCAACGAAACAAAATTCGAAGACGTCACCATTATCTACCGTGCCAATCCTTCTTATACCGGTTACCAGCATCCGGGTTCGCAATTACTGTTCTGCAAAAACGGCTATCTGTTTGCTTGCTTTGGCGAACGCTATGATGACGTGATAAGGATACAGGCGCAGTACCTTTCATCGCCATTGGGTAAAATAGTACGCATCAAAAAAGACGGTACAGCTGCGCCCGGCGGTCCCTTTGCTGCTACGCCCGGGGCATTACCCGAAATATGGAGCCTGGGGCACCGCGACCCGCAAGGCCTGGCCTTTAACCCCGTAACAGGCGACTTATGGGAGAGCGAACACGGCCCTATGGCGGGCGACGAAATAAACCTTATCCGCCCGGGCTATAACTACGGCTGGCCTGTAATTGCTTACGGCTATGAAAACAGCGGGCCGCTAGTAGGCAAAACCGTTGGCAACGGCACCAAACAAGAGGGCATGAAACAGCCCGTTTACTATTGGGACCCGGCCATTGCCCCAAGTGGTATTGCTTTTTATACCGGCACGCAGGTACCCGAATGGAAAAACAACTTATTTGTGGCGGCACTAAAGGGCAAACACATCGTACGATTGGTGCTTTATGGCAACCAGGTGTTTGGCGAAGAAAGACTTCTGGCTGCGGAAGGCCAACGTTTCCGTAAAGTTATACAGGGACCAGATGGTGCTTTATACGCACTTACCGACCAAACCGTAGGCCGCATATACCGCATCGGGGCAAAATAGTGAAACCTATTTTACCCCAATGTGTATCACGCTTCAGTGTAAAAATTGAGGTGCTCTAAATGGCCTGAATTATTTCAATTGTACAGATTTTTTTAAATCGTTAACCCCTATTATGTCCGCATCAACATAATAATGGTTGTTTGCTTTGCGAATTGAAAAGCGATAAGTATGCGTGTTATTAGCATTTGTTTTGAAATGGCGGAAATAACCTTTCAACGAGTCTTTGTATGTAAAGTACCATTCGTTTTCCCCATATCCGTTTGGAATTTTAAATTCTTTTTCACCAGTGTAAATTTGCGTTAGCGGTATTTCTGCATCGCCCAATACTTCCATTTTAATTTTTACATCACTCTTATTAACGCCCTTGCCAAACCGGATATCCAATGCGTTTGTTCCGCCACAAGCATTTAATAGCAAGCTGCTTAATAGGCTTAAAAATATTAATCGGCGACGTATCACTTATTTGAATATTATCAAATCTCTTAATAAAACAAATTCCCTGCTTCAAATTCTCCTTTTTTTGAATCGCCCGGCTCTATGATGTAGATGTGCAGCGGCGTTTGCCTGGCGCGACTACCCGGCGCTTGTATGGGTGCCTGGTAAATATATTTCACTTTAATTTTGTGCAGGCCTTTGGCTAATGGCAACATGTATTCGGTTTCGGTGATTTTTTCACCGTCGATGAAAAGCTCGGTATCGGTGTAAGATGCCTGCGAGAAGTTGTATGCCCCATCTTCCGGGATATCTACATAGCCCTCATATACTACACCAAAGTAAGGATTGTCCTTCTTCAAGGCCTCGGCATTCAGCTTATCTGTGGTTGCAGAATCCGTCAAAGTCACATAATCCAGTTGGTCGGGGGAGGTGAAGCGGCCTTTTACCATTTTGTATTTTAAGCCTGGTTTGCCATTTGTATAAGCTGTCGCAGGGATAAGTGGGCGGTTGACCATCAGCACGCGGGTGGCAATACTGCGCCTGCCCGTTGGAGTGATAACCCGGGCCTTAAATTCCCGCTTTTCGCCGGCGGGGATGGTAATGGTTACAGGCGTGGTGTATTCCCAATCCGTATCCAGCGGGTCGCGGCCGTTAAGGGTATAGTAGATACGTGCGCCGGGTACTACAGATGTTGGCGTGTACGTAAATTTATTGCCGAACAGGATGGTATCAATAACCGCGAAAGGTGTTGGCACGCGGTAATTATAGCCCATCGCCTCCAACCTGCCGAAATGTTTGGCCAGGCGCACATTGGCAAAGTTGTCGTAGTTTTTATTCTCGGGTTTGGTCCAGGCTACTTCTGCCAGGGCAAACAAGCGCGGGAATATCTGGTACTGCAGCTTGGCCATGGTGGGTACGTACTCCGTCCACAGGTTGCCCTGGGTGCCCATTACATATTTCTGCTCTTCGGGTGTGAGTTGTTTGGATACAGGGTCGTAATCGTAAGTTTCTTTCAATACCGCGTACCTGCCGAATGATGCCGGTTCCTGCGGCGAGCCGCTTTGGTAATGGTCGAAGTAGTTACCCGTGGTTTGCGGTGTCATAATCACGTTATGGTGCTGGCGCGCTGCTGCTATGCCGCCTTCCTCGCCCTGCCAACTCATCACCACAGCATTGGGTGCCAGGCCGCCCTCCAGTATTTCGTCCCAGCCGATCATGATGCGGCCCTTGCTGTTGATGAATTTCTCCATCCGCTGTATGAAATAGCTTTGCACCTCCTTCTCATCTTTCAGCCCTTTTTCTTTCATCAAAGCCTGCACAAATGCCGATTCTTTCCAGGGCTGCTTGTTGGCTTCGTCGCCGCCCACGTGGATATACTTGGAGGGAAAGAGTGCCATCACTTCGGTAAGGACATCTTGTAAGAAAGTAAAAGTTGCTTCGGTAGGGCAGTAGATGCCGTTGATGCTGCGGGCCGGGTTTTTCGCGTCGGCGGCTTCGCAGCGCAGTTCGGGATAGGCGCGCAGGGCGGCATCTGAGTGGGCGGGCATCTCAATTTCTGGGATAACGTTGATGTATCGGTCGGCAGCAAATTTTACCACGTCGCGGATATCATCCTGCGTGTAAAAACCGCCATAGCTGAGGCTGTCGGGCCAGTCGCGGTTGTTGCCGTACATCGTTTGCAAGCGGTATGCGCCCACTTCGGTAAGTTTGGGGTATTTTTTGATTTGGATGCGCCAGCCCTGCCCATCAACCAGATGCCAGTGGAAAGTGTTGAGCTTATAGGCCGCTAGCATCTCTATCACCTGTTTTACCTGCGGAACGGTAAAGAAATGCCGCGACACATCCAGCATCATGCCGCGATAACCGAACCTCGGCGCATCTTCTATGGTTACGCAGGGCAGCAACTCGGTATTTGATACCGCTACCGGCAGCAATTGTATCAGCGTTTGCACGCCGTAAAACAAGCCTGCACCCTTGCCAATAATGGTTATCTTTTTTGGGGTGATGGTGAGTTTGTAACCTTCGGCAGGTAGTTTATCGGCACCAAAAGAGGTTAATATCAGCCCGGTAGCCGCTTTGGTTTTATGGTTGTACTTGGAGATTTTATTATTAAAATGCCGGTTGTTTTTAAGGAAATCTTTCAGGAACAAAACGGTTTTGTCGTTAGGTTTATCGGCTTTTATCTGGGTAAGCCCGTTAAAGCGGAACATCCCTGCGGTCTTCTTTAATGATGCGGGGGCGGGGATGATGCCCATGTTTGGATCTTCGGCGGGGGGGTGCGCTTTAGCTGCCGTGAATGTGCATATCGCGATAGCAAAAACTAACAAGAACTGTTTTATGGTGGTATTCATTAGCGGCGGATGTGGTTGACGGGCTAAATTAATGATTAAAGAACTATTAGCGCAATACCGTAATGTAACCTGTTTGTGGCTTTCGGCCTTCGGTTTTCAGGTCGATGATGTAATAATACACGCCTGCCGGTAGCTGCTTACCTCCGGATGTTCCGTCAAACGGTTTTTTGTAACCAACCGAATGGAAAACCTGTTGCCCGTAGCGGCTATATACGGTTACCTGCGCCCGGGGGAAAGCGGGCATAAACGTGAGCGACCAAACATCGTTAACCCCATCAGCATTGGGCGTAAAGGTGTTAGGTATATTCATGCTTTGGGCAATATTCACGGTTACTTCTGCAGATGTCTCGCAACCGCTTGTGCCCACAACCGTTAACCGGTAAAGGGTAGCCACATCGGGATTGGCTAAGGGGTTTTTAATCGTCGCATCGCTTAGTCCCGTTGCTGGCGACCAAAGGTAACTGACAATGTTCCCCGTCACCACCGGCTCCAGCTGCACAGCCTTGCCGTCAAGCGCAGCAAACTCCGTATTAAAGGCAATGGTTGGGGTAGGCGTAATTTGCACAAAGATTGGATCGCTGGTACCCAAAGGTGGTACGGTGCACTGCCGTGTGGCCGTAAGGTGGCAGGTAATGCGGTCGCCATTGCTTAGGTTGGTTGCGCTGTAAGTTTTGCCTTCGCCAACCTTGGTGTCGTTCCTAAACCATTCATAAAGCGGCACTCTGCCCTCATCTATACCCGTTGCCGTAAAGCGGATGAGCGTACCTGCGCATACTGCTACTTGGGTATCGCTTGTGATAGTCACTTTAGGGTTTAGCGGCGGTTCTACATTAACTAAAACGGGGACGGTAGTGGTGCAGCCTGTAGCATCTGTGAGGGTGAGGTGGTATATGCCATTGTCTCTAAAGGTATTGGTTGGGCCGATGGGGGTTTCGCCGCCGTCCCAAACATATTTTTCCCATCCGCCAGCGGTTATTTTAGTAGAGCCACAATCGCTGATGGTTATTAAAGTGGGGTAGGGCGGGCTAATGGTAACCGTTTTTGTGAGTTTGGTTTCGCAGCCGTTTGCAGTGGTAATGGTAACGGTGTACAAGCCGCCAACTATAAAAGTATTTACAGCACTGTGTGGCGATTCGCCCCCGTTCCATGAATAAGAGGTGCCGCCGCTTGCGGTTAAAGTAACTCTTTCGCAACTGAGTGTATTACCTGTTATTTCCACACCCGAATTCGCAACAGTAACGGTTTTAGTGATTTGGGTGCCGCAGCCATTGGCATCGGTGGCAAACAGGGTATAGGTACCGCTTTTGGTAAAAGTATTGGTGGCATTGGTTGGCGTTAAGCCGCCGCCCCATAAATAGTAGGTTGCCCCGCTGGCAGTTAAGGTAACGTTGTCGCAGCCTGTTGTTTCCCCGGTTATCGCAACCACGGGCGCCTGTATGGTAATGGTTTTTGAGAGCTTGGCGGTACAACCGGCTGCATCGGTTATCAATACGCTATAAGTGCCGCTTCGCGTAAAGGTGTTACTTGCCGAATTTGGGTTATTGCCGCCATCCCAAAGGTAGGTTTGCCCGCCGCTTGCCATGAGCGTTAAGCTACCGCAACCGGTGCTATTGCCGGTGATCAGCGAGTTGGGTGGCCCTACAATTACCTCTTGCTCGGCGTAGGATACACAGCCATCTGCCTGTGTTATCACTACCGAATACTTACCGCTTACCGTAAATGTATTTTCCTGGCTGGTGGGGCTGAGTCCGCCGCTCCATTTAAAACTTTGCCCGGCGCTGGCATTTAGGATAACACCGGCACAGCCTATGGGGTTACCGCTGATGGTTGCCTGCGGGCCTGCCTGCGCCAAAGCTATTGCACGCCCGGCATAATTAGTACAGCCATTGGCATCGGTTACCGCAACGGCATAATAGCCGCTTTGGTACGCCGTGTTTGTGGCGGCGTTTGGTGTTGCACCGCCACCGTACCATTGGTAGGTTACGCCATTGCCACCAACGGCCTGTAAAGTAGCGCTACCACAGGGAGAGCTAAGGAGATTTAGCGTAACGGGTGATGTAACCGGACTTAAGCCCCAGGTAATATTAGAATAAACTTCCTCATTGTTTGATGTAATAGCAATGCAATCGTGTTCGCCCGGGAAAACAATAATAGCATAGCCTTCAAAACCGGTAAGCCCCAGGTTGTTATCATAAGTCATGCCGCCACCATCGTACAAAACAATATAGGGTGCGGAGAACTGTAAGGAAACATGGTTGTTGTTGACATTGCTGCCCAGAGAGGCGATAAGCATTACCGGGTTATTTACTTTATTTGAAAAACACACATCGGTGCGTGCATTACTGCCGGTTCCCCAATTGGTTTTTGGAACTCTGCTGTTCGGTGCCTGAACAGGTGATGCGGCGAATTTTGGGTAATCGTATATCTGATCAGTTGCGCCTATATTAGAACCAGCCGCTATCGTTACGGTTACCTGGCCGCTTGTGCTGTTAATTTTACCATCAGCAAAACTGCTGTTGATATTGCCCCAGGTGGCCCAGTCAATACCCGGGCAGGAGGCCGTGGCCGGTATTTTTGTACGGGCAAGGCTGTCTGCATAAGTGCTTGCTGCAGCTTTTAGCCTGTACGGCATGCTAAACGCTACATAAAGCAATACTGAACAGGTGATTAAAAAGGGTAACGGGTGTTTCAAAAGCAGATTTTTAGGCCGCTTCAAGATACATTTTAAAGCTGACAAAACTTAAATATTATAACCACGCCTAATTGCCTAAATTGCAAGCCTCAATTTTTGAATATTTTTATGCTTGATATTTGCTGCATAGGCCACATCACCCTCGATAAAGTTATAACCCCGCGCGCCGTAATGCACATGGCCGGTGGCACGGCTTTTTACTTTTCGCACGCCATGCGCAATATGGATGTGAAGTACAGCCTGGTTACCGCCCTTGCCGAAACCGAGATGAAAAGCGTTACCGCCCTGCGCGATTTAGGTATCGCAGTGAAAGCCCTGCCCAGCAAGCACACGGTATATTTCGAAAATATTTACGGCGAGAACCAGGACAACCGCACCCAGCGCGTGCTGCAAAAAGCCGATGCTTTTACCGTTGCCGACCTGGCCGATACCGAAGCCATTATCTTCCACCTCGGCCCGCTGCTGGCCGATGATATCCCTACCGACCTCATCAAGAACCTGTTTAGCCGGGGCAATGTTTCCTGCGATGCGCAAGGCTACCTGCGCGAAGTGGTTGATAAAGGCGTGCACGCCATAGACTGGGCCGACAAGAAAGAGGCCCTGCAATACATCGACGTATTGAAGGTAAACGAGCACGAACTGGAAGTACTAACCGGCATAGCCGATATTCGCGAGGGTGCCAAAGTGCTGGCCGAGTGGGGCGTAAAAGAAGTGGTGGTAACCCTGGGCAGTATGGGCTCTGTGATTTTATACGACAGAGAGTTTTACGAGATTCCTGCCTATAAACCCACCGAGGTGGTAGATGCCACCGGCTGCGGCGATACCTATATGGCCGGTTACCTTTACCGCCGCGTAAAAGGCGACAGCGTAGAAGATGCAGGCAAATTCGCCTCGGCCATGGCAGGATTGAAGATAGAAATCGCCGGGCCTTTTACCGGGACGGAAAATGAGGTGCGGGCAATGATGGGGAGGTAGGTGATGGTGAATAGTGAGTGGACAATAGTGAGTAGTTGTGTTTGTCCGCTGTGGATTTCCAGGAAATTCCAGCTTTGTGAATAGATGTAGTGTCTTCGGAATGTTAAAATGGCGGGATGAGTAAATTTTATGGCATCATTATCGTCAATTTAAGCGAGTAAATCCATCGATATTTGAAAGAGCGCCCACCCGTAAAGAAAATACCCACATTAACCCTTAAGGAGCGATTAGCCGCCTTAAACAATTTGCCTGCTTTTTTTAAGCTGGTTTATGAAACCGGCCCGGCCATGATGCTGGCCAACATATTGCTGCGTTTCATCAAATCGGCATTGCCGCTGTTGATTTTGTACGTAGGCAAGCTAATTATAGACCAGGTTATGCTGCTGAACAATGCGCACAATACCCTGCCGCATACCCGCGTATGGGAATTGCTGGGGCTTGAGTTTGGGCTGGTGATACTGTCTGACATGCTGAGCCGGGGCATTACGCTGATGGATAGCCTGCTGGGCGACCTGTTCGCTAACCACACCTCCGTAAAGATCATGAACCACGCAGCAACTCTGGACCTTGACCAATTTGAAGATGCCGTTTTTTATGACAAGTTGGAACGCGCCCGGCAGCAAACCGTAGGCCGTACCGTATTGCTGTCGCAGGTGCTGAGCCAATTGCA
The DNA here is from genome assembly GCF_004519315.1 of Mucilaginibacter psychrotolerans. GTDB lineage: Bacteria > Bacteroidota > Bacteroidia > Sphingobacteriales > Sphingobacteriaceae > Mucilaginibacter > Mucilaginibacter psychrotolerans. The sequence goes on along the minus strand of NZ_SOZE01000026.1, from coordinate 33,870 downwards.
GGACCTCATTACGATGGGCTTTTTGGCGGCAGGCTTAATGGCCTTTAACCCCTGGCTTATCCTGTTGCTGCTGGTAACTATCCTACCCGCGTTTTTGGGCGAATCGTACTTTAACGACCAGACTTACGCGCTTAGCCGCAGCCAAACACCCGAACGGCGCGAACTGGATTACCTGCGTTACCTCGGCGCAAGCGATGAAACCGCCAAGGAGATCAAGATGTTCGATTTATCGGCATTCATCATCGCCCGGTTCAAAACGCTGTCGGATATGTTTTACCGGGATAACCGGCGCATCGTGATCAAACGGGCCGGTTGGGGTACTTTTTTTGCCTTGCTGGGTAGTGCAGGCTATTACGGCGCTTACGTTTTTATCATCGCCCGTACCATTGCCGGCAATATCACCATTGGCGAACTGACGTTTTTGGCGGGCTCGTTCCGGCAGTTGCGCACCTTGCTGGAGGCTATCCTCACCCGTTTTACGGCGGTATCGCAAGGCGCGGTTTACCTGCGCGATTTTTTCGAGTTCTTCGAGATCAAGCCGCGCATCCATCCGCCCGCAAAGCCTTTGCCCTTCCCCAATCCGGTGATGCAGGGCTTTGTATTTGAGGATGTGGGGTTCAAATACATCCACTCCGACCGCTGGGCAAACCGCCATTTAAACTTTACGCTCTTCCCCGGCGAAAAGCTGGCTTTGGTAGGCGAAAACGGAGCAGGCAAAACCACCCTGGTGAAACTGCTCTCGCGCTTGTACGACCCAACCGAAGGCCGCATATTGCTGGACGGGCACGACCTGAAGGAATATGACCTCACCGAGTTACGGCTCAACACGGGCATCATCTTCCAGGATTACCTGCGTTACCAGATGACCTTTTCGCAAAACATCGCCGCAGGCAACATTGCCGAAAAGGATAATATCGAACTGATACAGGCAGCAGCTAAACAAAGCCTCGCCGATGAATTGGCGCAAAGGCTGCCCGGCGGCTACGGGCAAATGCTGGGCAAACGCTTTTTTGATGGTGCCGAACTCTCCGGCGGCGAATGGCAAAAAGTAGCCATTGCCCGCGCCTACATGCGCGATGCGCAACTGCTGATACTGGACGAGCCTACCTCCGCACTGGATGCCCGCGCCGAATACGAAGTGTTCCAACGCTTTGCCGAACTCACCAAGGGCCGCATGGCGGTATTGATATCGCACCGCTTCTCCACCGTCCGCATGGCCGACCGTATCCTCGTACTCCAAAACGGAGAAATTGCCGAAACAGGCAGCCACGAAGTGCTATTGGCCAAAGGCGGCAGGTATGCAGAGTTGTTTAATTTGCAGGCGGCGGGGTATAAGTAGGGGAGAAAAGTGGCAGTTTGGAGTGGCAGTTTGCAAATCAAAATTCGTCATCTTGAACTTGTTTCAAGACCCCATCAGAAGAGTAGCCACTGTGCTAACTCACATTGCAAGCCGGCCACTTTTCTGATGGGATACCGAAATAAATTCGGCAGGACGTGCGTTTCTTACATCCCCAACTGGTTCATCACATACTCAAAAATAAACGTCCAGTTATCTATGGATTGCTGGGTGCTTTGGCCGCTGCCGTGGCCGCTATCGAAATCCATGTGGAGGATGATGGGACTTACCTGGCCGGGGTTGTTTTGCAGGGCAGCTACGAATTTTTTGGCGTTCATAGGGTCAACCCGTGTATCGTTGGCGCCGGCGGTTACCAGCATAGGTGGTACGTTTACGCCCGCGCGGATGTTATGGTAAGGCGAGTAACGCAGCAACCATTGAAACTGCTCCGCATTCTCGGCTGCGCCGTATTCGGGTATCCAGTAACGGGCTATCAGGAATTTATGGTAGCGCAGCATATCCAGCAGGGGCACTTCGCAAACGATGGCTTTGAACAGGTCGGGCCGTTGGGTTGCGGCTGCGCCCATCAGCAGGCCACCGTTGCTGCCACCAAGGGCCACAATTTTGGTGGTGTTGGTGTATTTCTCGCGCACGAGCCACTCGGCGCAAGCGTAAAAATCGTCGAAGCTGTTTTGTTTTTTGGCCAGCATGCCGTCCAGGTGCCATTGCTCGCCAAACTCGTCGCCACCGCGGATGCCCGGCTCTACAACGATACCGCCCGCGTTTACGAAAGGTGCATAAAAGCCATAGTATCGCGGTTTTATACCCGACTGAAAACCGCCATAAGCGGTGAGTAAAACCGGGTTGTTGCCATCGAGCTTAATGTCCTTGCGGTGTATTACGAATGCCGACACGCGGCTGCCATCTTTACCCGTGTAAAATTTTATCTCGCCTACAATGTTGCTCATATCTACCGGCAGGTGCCTTTGGTAAAACAAACGCCATTTGTAGTCGGCGGGTGATGCGACGTAGGTTTTTGGGGTAGAAGTAAAAGTAACCAGCGATATATAAACCGAATCCAGGTCGCGGTCGTAACTTACGCTGCCTATGCTGCCTTGCTCGGGCAGGGGCATGGCGCGCAGCTTTTTGCCGTTAAGGTCGTAAATGGTGAGGCGGCTCACCAGGTCGTGCTTGTCCTGTACAATGATGCTGTTCTTGGTGAAAACGCAGTTCTCTATCACGGTTTTGCCTTCGGGGATAAGGGTTTTCCAGTATTTGTAGTCGGGCTTTGCTTTATCGGCCACCATCAGGCGGTAGTTGGGCGCGTTATCGTTGGTGAGCATGTACAGCTTATCGCCAATGGCTTCTGGGTAGGCAGAGAATTTCTTGCTGCTGTAAATCAGGCGGCCATCTTTCAGGCTGCCGGTAGGGCGTATCTTGAGGCTGTTGGAGTAGAAGTCGCCATCTCCGCTAAAGGTAACATCGCTGTAGCGGTTATCGTAAATAAAGTAGTTGTCCTTAGCATCTTTGGTGGTACCTATAAACACGGCTTTATCTATCGGGTCGCCAATTTTCAGCAGGTAGGTTTTAAGGGGCGCCTGCTTGTCTACGTCTTCCTGGCTGCGCAGGGTAATGTAGGCGTGCTGCTGGTCTTTGGTCCATTGGAAACCGAATACGTTGTTCAGCGGCGGGTGTATTTGCTTGCCGGTGCGGGTATCAATAAAGTAAACAGTGTTTACCTCGGCACCGCTTTTTTGCGCACTGATGGCCGCACGTTCGCCATCGTAAGTATAATTGATGCCGCTGGTTGATGTTTTCCCGGTGCTATCAAGTACTACAGGATCCCATATCAAAATCTTTTTGCCGTTGAGGATGGTGTAGGTGCGGCCTTGCTTATCCCCCTTCAGCTTAACGGTTTGGAAAACGCGTTTGCCCACGTTGTTCAGCGGGCCTTCGTAATCCATATTGAGGTAGGCAGCAATCTTCTCCTTTAAGTCGGGGTGCACCTTTTGGGTTTTCGCCAGGTAGTCTACGCCGTAATCGTGCTGTTTTTTGGTCCAATCGATAACCTGGGCATCTTTTTTATCTTCCAGCCAGCGGTAGTTATCGGTAAGGATAACGTTGTGCAGGGTATCGGTAACGGGTATAGCGTTTGTTTTTGGCGGATCGAATTTTTGCTGTGCGTTTGCGGCCATAGCGGCAGATATAGTAAGGGTGAGGATAAGTATTTTTTTCATTGTGCGGCGATAGAGGTTATGAAACGTGAATATAAGGGTTTTTAAACACAATGGGCGCAAAGATTTGCAAACGGATTGGCACAAAGAGCGCGCAAAGAGTTTAAAATTTACGACATGCTTGGCAGGCAGAAACGTAACTTAGGGCGTGAAAACAACCAAAACCATTATCACTTGTATTATTCTATTGATGGGGCTGCTACAGGGGCCGTTCATCTATTATTATTGTAGCGGCTTCCGGGCGATGTTATTCCTGCCTCCGTACATGGCGGTGGGGTTTGCCTTATCCGTTTATCTTGTCATCAAACTTCGGCACAAAGAATCAAATACGCCATTCATCAGAGTTGGTTGCTTTGTAGGTATAGGTTTGGGCATAGCAGCATTGCTTAGCGAAGATTTAATCGAATATCTCGACTGGAAATTAAGAAGGGGTACGAGAAACGAAATAGTGGAGCAGGTAAAAAAGGGAAGCCTTGAAGGAGGGCGTTTATCGGCTCGGTATTTTCCGCCAATCTCAAACGGTAATAATTACCTTGGTGTAGAAAAATCAGACGATAAAACTGTGTCTGTTGAGTTTTTGATTAACGCCGGATACCTCGACCATTACTCTGCATTTCTGTATACCAACGATCCCGATAAAATAAAAGAAATAGAAGAACGGATTGCCGCTGGTAAAAGCGAAGGCTACAATAAATTGGATACGAATTGGTACCGGGTGAATTACTGAAAAAAGCCCCAAGACAAACTAAGTCGAATGTACCACCGCCGCAGGGTCCTTTTTCAAAGAGTCCCTGCGGAGACGTAAAATAAACTCTCCCGTCATTCTGAACTTGTTTCAGAACCCCACACGGCAGGTAGGCGGGATGCAAAGCGGTTAAGCATCGTGGTTACTCTTATGATGGGGTACCGAAACAAGTTCGGCATGACGGATGATTTATATACTTCCTACTTAACTACATCCCCTCGCTCAGCACCGCTTCCGCCTCTGGCATCACTACATTTTTGCTTGCCATCTTTTTCTTGGTCAGTTTATCCACGCGCAGCATGCCTAAGATGCTCAATACCGATATCACTACGATGACGTAGCCCACTACGTCGTAGTGCACCAGCGGGCTGTAATTTGTTTTTTTGGTTACGATCATTCCGGCCACCACGGCTGCTATGCCGCCGGCAATTTGCTGCAATGAGGAATTGATGCTCATGAACGCGCCGCGGTCGGCCATATCGGGGATGGCGCTGGTGAGTGCGCTGGATGGTACCATGCGGCTCATTACGCCCATCATCATCAGCACGTTCAGTATCATTACCAGCCAAAGCGGGGTAGGACCAAGGTTGGTGTACACTACACACATGATCATGGTCCATACCGATGCTGCCATGAAGATCTTAAACTTGTCTATCCTGTCGCTCAACTTACCCACAACGGGCATAATTACCAGTGTGCTAAGGCCAGATACCATGAACAGTTTGAACAAATCCGCATTGGGTATCTTCAGGTTATTCACTGCAAAGGCGGTACCGAAGGGCATCATCATGAAGCCGCCGATAGATAGCAGGGCCGTAGCCGCAAAGCCTACCTGGTAATCGCGCTTGGCGGCGGTATGCCACAAGTGCAACAGGGCCGATTTATCTTTCTGAATGGCCAGGTGCGCCGTTATCGGTTTTAGGTATATGGCAATGGCTGTAACTGCGGCCGTGCCTATGGCCGCCACCATCCAGAAGGGTGCCTCCCAGCGAAACAGGTTGGCCAGGTATAGGGCGATAGGTATGCCTAAAACCTGACTGGCACCAAAGCCCATCTGTATAAAACCCATTACGCGGCCGCGTTGCTGCAGACTGAAGATATCGGTAATAATGGCCATAGAAACCGAGCCGATAACCCCGCCGAACAGCCCGGTGATGATGCGCGCAGCTACCAAGGCCACATAGGAATGCGCCATGCCGCAAAATACGGTGCCTACGATGAAACCACAATAAAAGAATAGCAGGAGTTTCTTACGGTCGAACCTATCGGCAAAGCCTGCGGTGAGTAAGCCTGATATGCCCGCGCTGAACGCGTATGCCGATACCGCTATGCCGAAGGCCCGCGGCTGTAGGCTTAACGATTTCATCAGCATATCGCCGAGTGGGCTCATCACCATAAAATCCAGTATCACGGTAAACTGGGTGATGGCTAAAACAAATATCACGAATTTTTGGTAGCCTGTAAAAGGCACCGGGGGCTGTTGTGCTTGCATGGTTGCTATAGTAATTCACAGCAATTATAGCCGTGTTGGGTTATCAGTTCTATGATTTGCGCGTGCCGCAGGGTGCGCGATATCACCCGCAGCACGCAGTCTTCATCCTCAATATCTACGCTCCATTTTTCCAGGCCGGGCGTATTGCCCAGCATGGCGCATACCGAAGCCTTATCCGCCTCGCTGCTGATATTGGTTTTAAAGAGCAGTATGTGGTAAAAATCTTCCATTGTATTCAGTTTATGTTTTAACTATCGTCTCGCTCACAATTGGACAACGATGCTCTTTTCTTTTTTCCTCCCGCTTACCCCTGTTGACGATTGATGCCGCAAAACGTTGTATCAGCCTGCCGAATTATTTTTTAAGGGCTTTCACAACCAGTCTAAAAGTTTCCCATAGCACGTCGTCGGTAAGTTTAAAGGGTTTGCCATCCAAACTTTTACCTTCATTATCGAATCGGATGAGGGCATAAAGGGGCGAAAACGCTACCGACCAGTAGGTTTCAAAAGAAACCAATTCTATCTCGCCCCGCGCTATTACGTTGTGCATGAATTTGCCCATTAGCTGCTTGAATTCTGTAAGGAAACCGGCAAGAAACTTCTCCTGGTAGCTCGAACTCCGCAATTGATCAAAAAACATATTCAGTAGGGGGTGTTCTTTCATAAACCGGTAACGGTTTTTCCACTGTACACGCAGGCCGTCCTCAAAAGAAGCGTCCGGGTCGAAATCCCGGATAAGCGCATCGCTGAATAGCTTGCCGCTTTCTGATGCGATGTTGATAATGAGATCGTCGCGGTCTTTATAATAAATATAAAGCGTAGCCACAGAGATGCCGCAGGCCTTGGCCAACTTGTTCATACTGAAGCCCTCGAGTCCGCCCGTTACGATGAGCGCAATGGCTTTTTCCTTAACCAGTTGTTCTTTGTTGTTGTCTCTTATGCGCATATATTATGGTTCGCAACAAATATAAATGAATGTTCATTTATTTATCAAGTAAAAAGATGTGTTTTATGAAAAATTAAAGTAACAATAGAGTGATTATGCCTGTTGCCAGGAATTAGGAAAAACAGGCGTAGCAGTTACGGCTTGGCGGAGTAGGAATTGTTTGCTGTTTCGGTACCTTGCGGATGCTGCTTTTATTTTTTTTAGCCTTCGGTTAAGATAACTTTGGCTGAGCAACAAAAGGGTAAAGCCGGATAAGATTTCTATAACAGGCCTCAAACTGGCGGGTGCATCTTTATTGGTGAAGCGTTGCTTTCCTATTTGCGAAGCAACCTTGTCGCTAGCCGGTTGGCCAATGATATTTAAAACGGATAACAGAAGGATGAGGACGATTAAAATACGAATAACCATTTTGTTTTGTTACCGCACGCTGCTGCTAAGCAATCTATTATTGCGATAAGGTCTAGGGGCGCAATAAAGATAGGCCACCGATTCCGAAAAAAAAATACGTAGTAATACCTGTTTTCACCCTAAATTTAGGGTGAAAACACGGTATGAAATGCAAGAAATTATATTATTTAGAAATTTACTTGCCATGGCGCGAGCATGCATTAAACCGTTCCCCCCCGGTAATCCAAGGCATTTTAGCCATATATTTTGGTGCATAAATGCATTATTCAACATGATGAATTGGTTGTTTGCTGAAGCATTTCTGTTTGCTGTCCGGCTAATTCTTGTTCAGGCACCTGGTGCCACTACCGTTACCCGCTCGCCGGACGATGCGCTTCGATACCGGGTTTCTTGAGATAGTGGGGCCTTTAGATAATAATTACCAGGCAGGCTCGGGTCTGATGACAGGAGGTTACCTACCCGCCAAACATTCGGTATATAGGGCGAGATATTGTTTCGCGGTATAGTCCCAATTGTATTTGGCGGCATGGGCTATGGCTTTTTCGGCGCCGTTGTTTTGGTGGAAGTGCTGCATGCCTTTGTTAAAAACCTTTCGCATTGCTTCTGCCCGGAAGCTATCGAAATAATAGGCTGCATCGCCGGCAACTTCGGGCAAGGAAGTGTAATTGGAGCAAAATACCGGCTTGCCAAAATGCATGGCTTCTATCACGGGCAGGCCAAAACCTTCGGCTATCGAGGGGAACACAAAGGCTTCGCAATTGCTGTAATACCAGGCTTTATCGGCCTCGCTTACCGGGCCGGTAATGGTTACCCTATCTGCGCAGCCGTGCTTTATTGCCTCGGCCATAATCTCCGCTTCGTATGGTGTTTTAATGCCTGCTATTACAAGTTCCCTATCGTTTCCGGCAAGCAAGGCGGGCAGCACAGCAAAATTCTTTTTTGCTGATACGATACCGATGGCGAACAAAAACGGCTTATTGGGAACGTACGCCGGGCTATGACCAGGCGTTACCTGTAGTTTATCTGCCCCGTTGTATATCACGCTTAGTTTATCTTTAATCTTCGGGAAATACTTCAGCACATCGTTGGCAGCAAATTGCGATATGGCTACCACCCTATCGCAATGGCGGATGTGGCTGCTCAGCTTCTTTAAGTAATAGGCTTCGGCTTTGCTGCCCGGCGCTTCGTGCACGGGGTTAATATCGTGTATGGTCAGTATTTTTTTGCCGCCAACTTTTGCCGGAGCCAATCTTGGTAGCTGATCGGTAAAGTGGAAAAGCTCGATTTTATGGGTATTGAAATAAAACAGCTTGTGGTATTTGCGCAGGCGTATTATGGGCACATTATCAGCATCGAACTCGGTAGTTTTGGGGTGCAGGAAAAAGTTCAGGTCGAACTTATCGGCATTCTTCCGCAACAGCGCCCGCCCCAGGCTCTTCCCAAAATGGAACAGCCCGGTATTGGGGTACCGCATAGAGTCAAAAGCCACTAATACTTTCGGCCTGCTCATATCCACCGGCTGATTTTAGCGGCAACCGCATCTACTGTAATATATTCCAAACCCGCCCCTGCGCTTTCCAGGTATTCGGCCTGTTTGCCTAAAGGGCCCCAGCGTTGGGCTTTCATGGGCCTAACGCCCGGGTACAGGCCCATGGCGCGCACGCCGCTGGCTGCAGCGATATGCAAAGGCCCGGTGCTTGCGGCTATCAAGCCATCTGCTGCGGCTATAAAGGCAATCAGTTCATCGAGAGTCATCTGCCCGGTTACATCGTTAACGTTTGCGGGCAGGGTTTTAATCCACGGCGCAAGCAGGGCTTGCTCTTTATCAGAACCGGTGATGAAGATGTTGAATTGATCTGCATCCAATGCTTCGGCCAGTGCTTTGAATTTATCCAGCCCCCATTCCATAGCGCTGCCGTGTGATTTGGGGTGCAGTATCAGGTTTAATTTATCTTTTGCCAGCAAGTTTTGCAAGCGGGTGGGTAAGGCGATAGTTGGGGTAAAATTGTTAAGGCTGATAATTTGCGCCAGCGTTGGAACTTGAGTGAACCCGAGCGGTCTTAAAAGCGACAGGTTCAATTGCGCCTCGTGCAGGTTAGATTTTTTGCGGCTAAGCCTTACCAGCTTATTGCAGGTATGCCAATGGAAGATCCGGTTGGTCGTCCCAATCCGCATGCCTATTCCTGCTTGTTTAGCCAATGCGGCCACATGCTTGTTTGGGAATACATGGATAATAGCATCGATGTGCTTATCGCGCAAAAAAGCTTGTTGTTCTTTATCGGTCAGCTGCAAAAGCGCCGTATAATCTATAAACTCATCAACAAAAGTGTTGCATCTGATAACCGGCCCCGTATAAGCACGCCCAAGGAAAGAAACTTTTGCCTGCGGGTACAACTCCTTTAAGTAGGCGGCCATGGGCAGGGTGAGTATTACATCGCCAATGGCATCGGTACGGCTGATGAGCAGGTACTTCAATTTATTTTACGATTTTATAGTTTCGATACTCGCCTATGCGCCAGCCAAACACATTTTCTATCCATTGCAGTACCCGGCGGCGGGTATCCATGCCTTTGCGCAGTTGTTTTTTGTCGAAATTGATATCCCAGCGCGTGGCAGCAATGCGTTTTTGCATTACTGCAGGGTGCGTGCCTTCGAACTTAAGCAACCTGTCGGCGTTAGAATAATCAAACTCGAAGGTTTCGGGCACGTTCTGCTCCAGCCAGTTGTCGTCGTGGTAAAAGCGGTTAAAGTTGCGCACCTTATTATTGAGCCCCTTAGGTGGTTTTGCCCAGCCGTAGTGGTAAATATAGGCATCTATCAGTTTCACGTTCAGCTTGCGCCCCTCCAGCCGGAAGCCTTGCGCATCGCGGTAAGACTGTACGCCCGGGTTGTGTCGCAGAATGCGTATTTCGCGGCGGTACCACCTGCGCGATTGGCCGTAATAATCATACGAACCATAAAAGTGCAGGTATTTAAAAAGTAGTCCCTCTATGCTTTTATCATTGAGGCAGGCCTCCATTTCCTTTTTAATGGTGGGAAGGTATTTTTCGTGCACGCATTCGTCGCCTTGTATGTAAAAGGCCCAGTCGGCATCGGGTGCTATGGCTTTGTAGGCAATATCGGTTTGGTCGGCAAATACTTTGCCGCCGTTGCGTTCGCTGGTATCCCAAACGGTGTCGATTACTTTTATCTTGGCCGAATTGATGGCCGCTATCAGTTCTCCGGTGCCGTCGTCGCTATCGCCCAGGGCTACGATGAATTCATCGCACAGGGGCAACGCCGACGTAATGCCCTCTACAATGGGGTAATCATTCTTTACGGCATTGCGGATAAATGTAAACCCGGAAACTTTCATCGGCGCAAATATAAGCTGTTTAATTAAATCTATTTTTGTTGCTTTACAGCTAAGGCTTAACATGGCAAAAGCAATTGAACATAGCGCTCCAATCAGTATCGATTTCCGCAAGGTTGCGCGCCAGCTTACCGTGGTTGAAAATAACCTGCCGGGTGCTGGTGACTTGCTGAAATCCCTGCACTACGCCAGTGTGCCGGTTACCGGCATTACCGGCCCGCCGGGCGCAGGCAAAAGTACGCTGGTGAACGCCATCATTAGCAAACTGCTGGGTAAAGGCAAAAAAGTAGCTGTTTTGGCTATCGACCCTTCATCGCCTTTCAACTTCGGTTCGCTGCTGGGCGATAGAATACGCATGGCCCCTCATTTTAATCACCCGGATGTTTTTATCCGCTCGCTGGCTACGCGCGGCTCGCTTGGGGGCCTCTCCGCAAAAACTATCGAAATGACGGATGTGCTGCGGGCGGCCGGCTTCGACCATATCATTGTAGAAACTGTAGGGGTAGGCCAATCTGAAGTAGAGATTGCAGGCCTTGCCGATACAACCTTTGTAGTGTTGGTGCCCGAAGCGGGCGACGAGATACAGAACATCAAAGCAGGCCTGATGGAGATTGCCGATGCCTTTATCATCAACAAAGCAGATCGCGACGGCGCCGACCTCTTCATCAACAACCTCAAAAAAATCATCCATCAAAAGGAAGGCGAGGCTATACCCATCATACGCGCAGTTGCTACGAAGGATGAAGGAATAGACGCCATAGCTGGCCTGATAAACTCAGGTACCAACATAACAAACGCCCGCCGCGAATTATTACTGACCCAAAAAGCCTACAACCTTATCCAGCAAAACCGAATGGCCGGGGTAGACAAAAAAAAGCTCCAACAAGATATTGCCGAAGCTTTGAAAGTGGAAGGGTTTAACCTGTATACTTTTGTTGAGAAAGGTTACAAGGGTTAAAAAGGTTGGAGAAGTTAGAAAGGTTAAAAATCAACTAAGTTTCACAACTCCAACCATTCTAACTTTTTTAACCTTTCTAACCTTTTTTAACTTAAGAATTCATTATCTCTTCAATATGCTCCGCCTCTACCGGTATGTCGGCCATCAGGTCTATATTACCACCTTTAGTAATGAGGATGTTGTTCTCTAACCTTACGCCCAGGCCCTCTGCCGGGATATAGATACCAGGCTCGCAGGTAAGTATATTGCCCACCTCGAAAGGTTTGTAGCGGCTGGCATAATCGTGCACATCCAACCCTAAATGGTGCGATGTGCCGTGCATAAAGTACTTTTTGTATAATGGTGCTTTAGGGTCCTGCTTGGCTACGTCATGCTTATCCAACAAGCCAAGGCCTATCAGTTCGCTTTCCATTACCTTGCCTACTTCATCGTGGTACTCGTTCCAAATGGTGCCTTCAACAAGCATGGCGGTGGCGGCTTTCATTACGCGTAACACGGCATTGTACACATCGCGCTGGCGTTTGCTAAAGCGGCCATTAATGGGTATAGAGCGCGTCATATCGGCGTTGTAGTTGGCGTATTCGGCACCAAAATCAAGCAATATTACGTCGCCATCTTTACAAGGCTGGTTGTTTTCTACGTAGTGCAGCACATTGGCGTTATTGCCCGATGCTATGATAGGGTTGTATGCATGCCCGGTTGCACGCTGGCGCACAAATTCGTGGATAATCTCGGCCTCTATCTCGTACTCGGTAACGCCGGGTTTGGTAAACTTGAGTACTCTTATGAAAGCATCGCGGGTAATGCCGCAGGCTTTGGCGGTAAGCTCTATTTCAATGTCTGATTTTACTACACGCAAGTCGCGCAGTATGGGTGCCGAGCGTTCGTAACGGTGCAGCGGATATTTTAAACGCAACGCTTCGTACATCCGCAAATCGCGATAAGGCACGGTGTGCACGTAGCGGTCGTTCTCGTTGGTATTGATATAAATGCTTTCGGCATAGTTAATAATACTGTGCAAAACCGAATCATAATCCTGCAGCCATAGCACCGTTTGAATGCCCGATGTGGCGCGCGCCTCTTCCTTGGTGTATTTGTGTCCTTCCCAAATGGCAATGTGTTCGCTGGTTTGTCTTAAAAACAGTACTTCTTTGTATAACGGATTAGGACAATCCGGAAACAAAACCAAAATACTTTGCTCCTGATCTATACCCGAGAGGTAAAAAAAATCGGGATTTTGTTTAAACAGGAAGCTCTGATCTCCACTACGCGGATATTCGTCAGTTGAGTGGAAAATAGCTATAGCGTTGGGCTTTAGTCGCGAAACGAAACTTTTTCTATTTATTGTAAATAGCCGCTCATTTACAGGTATATATTTCATTATTTTAAAATGTTTATTTTAATAAAAACAATTTATTTTTATTATTTGTAGTAGTAATTGTGAATTTTGGAACAAAGTTTGGTAATCGTTTCAAACATAATTACTAATTTTGAAAAAAATCACAATTAAATCGTTTAATCTTAAAACTATGAATTATTCTACATTAAAGAAAACAGCTGCATTATCAGTTGCTGCTTTGTTGACTGCTGGGATGGTGAGTGCGCAAACCACTACCACTACCACGTCGGCAGACTCAACTATGTCATCTGGAACAACCACCGCCAAGGTATTTGGTGGCAGGGGACAGTACAAAACCTTTAGCATCGGCGTTAACGCTGGCGTTACTTCGCCATTTTTGGCGATTGGCGGCACCAACGAGTGGACCAATGCCGACGTTTCTTTAGGCTACGGCTTATCTTTCAGGTCTCAATTGGCTCATTCTTTCGGCTTGCAGTTAGATTTGCATGGCGGTAAAGTACGTGCGCACAACGAAGATGCAGCAGGTAACCCAACTGCGTTTGGTAACAGGGCCGGTTATTCAACCAAATTCTACTCTGCTACTTTAAGCGGTGTGGTTAACGTTGCTACTATCGATTATATCCGTCGTAAAAACGCTATCAACTTCTTCATTACCGCTGGTGGTGGTTTATCTTTCTACCAACCAAGCGTTGCTACTTCATTAGCTGATTACAATTCAGGCACCTACCAGTTTTACCGTTCGGATGCTAACGGAAACCCTACTTCGATAGGTATTCCTGATGCAACCAACAAAAAACGTACCGTTAAAGAATTGGTTATCCCAATTGGCGTAGGCGTTAAATTCAAACTTACTGATGCGGTTGCCCTTAACTTAGGTTACACCATGAACTTCTTGGATGGTAACAATTTCGATGCTTCTTACTCAGCAGCAAAACCACAAGCCCGTGATAAATACTCTTACGGTTACGGTGGTTTAGAGTTCACTTTAGGTGGCAAAGGCAAACCAAACTTAGACTGGGTTAACCCTGTAGCTATGATGTACGATGAGTTGTACGACGAGACCTTACGTCAGGAAGTTGCTGCTTTGAAAGTACGTGTAACTAACGTTGAAAACGCTGTTAACGACCTGAAGAAAGATTCTGATGGTGACGGTGTATCTGATCAGTTCGACAAATGCCCTAACACTCCTGCTGGTAGCGTAGTTGATGGTTCTGGTTGCGTTCTCGTAATAAACCCGATTCCTCCTATTCCTGTACCAGATCCCGTTATTCCTTACAGCAATATCCAGTTTGAATTTGATAGCTCAGTATTACGTACATCTTCATACCCGGTGTTAGATGCTACTTCTGCTGACCTGCGTGCAAAAGGTGCAACTGTACAGATAAACGGTTACGCTTCATCTGAAGGTACTCCTGCTCACAACATGTCATTATCACGTGATCGTGCTAACTCTGTAAAAACTTACTTAGTTAACTCTGGTGTTGCTGCTTCTAACGTAAAAGTAAAAGCTTACGGCGAAACCAACCCAATTGCTGATAACAGCACTGAAGAAGGCCGCGTGCAGAACCGTCGTGTGTCTTTCATCAAAAAATAATATTCCTTTAGCATAATATTATTAAGCGAAAGCTCCGGATAACCCGGAGCTTTCTTTTTTTTATTAATTTTGTGCATGTATTTCTTCAGGAAAAAAGACCCTAACCGGCCAACCAGTTTTAATTTAAAGGTGATGCATACCATTAATGCTATCGCCATCATCATGTTTTTGCTGGGTATCATCTATATCCTTATTAAATGGTACATCCTCAAGAAATAGCCTTTTCCCCTAATTAATTACCCATATAACATCGCAATGAAAACGATCATCAATACCACTAATGCCCCTGCTCCTATAGGCCCTTACAGCCAGGCTGTTGCCGCAAGCGGGTTCTTATTCGTATCTGGCCAGGTGCCTATCAACCCGGCCACCGGCGAAGTGGTTACCACCGGCATTATCGATGAAGCCAAACTGGTAATGGAAAACCTGAAAGCGATATTGACAGAGGCCGGCCTGGGTTTTGAGAGCGTGATCAAAACCAATATCTTCCTTACCGATATGCAAACTTTTGCACAGGTAAACGAAGTTTACGGCGCTTACTTTACCGCCAACTTCCCCGCGCGCGAAACTGTGCAGGTATCGGCATTGCCAAAAGGCGTTAATGTGGAGATATCGGTTATTGCCCTGAAACCCTGAACCAGCTAAACATTGAATAGCCAGCACTTTCAAACACCTATCGAATACTTAAAAGGCGTGGGGCTAACTCGGGCCGAGGTGCTGAAAAAGGAGCTGAATATCCATACGTTTGCGGATCTGCTGAAGCATTTCCCGTATAAGTATATCGACCGCACGCGGTTTTACAAGATAAAAGACATACAGCCCGACCTGCCTTATGTGCAGGTACTGGCCCGCCTTGTTTCGAAAGAAATGATGGGCGAAAAACATACCAAACGCCTGGTTGCCCAGGCGAAGGATGATACGGGCATCATAGAACTGGTGTGGTTTCAGGGGATAAAATGGGTGGAAAAAAGTCTGGTACCCGGCCAGGTTTACGTGCTGTTTGGCAAGCCCGGCTTTTTTAACGGTAAAGCCCAAATGGCCCATCCCGAGATTGAGCCCTACAACCCAAAAGCGCCACAACAACGCGGGGCGCTCACCCTGCAACCGGCTTACAACTCAACCGAGAAATTAAAGCAGTTTAGCCTGGATAGCAAGGGCCTGCAAAAACTCATCGCAGCATTGCTGGACCAGTACGCGCGAGAGATCCACGAGAATCTGCCGGCATACGTGCTCAACCGCTTTAAGCTGGCCGGTCGTGCAGAAAGTTACCGCAACATCCATTTTCCTAACGATGCCGCGCAACTGCATGAAGCTGTCTTAAGGTTAAAGTTCGAAGAATTATTTTTCCTGCAACTAAAGCTGCTTAAGAACAAGCTTACCCGTACAGCCAAATTCAAGGGTAATGTATTTGGCACGGTTGGGCATTACTTTAACGAGTTTTACCACCATAAACTACCCTTTGAGCTTACCGACCCGCAAAAAAAGGTGCTGAAAGAAATCCGTGTAGATACCCAGCGCGGCGTGCAAATGAACCGTCTGCTACAAGGCGATGTTGGTAGCGGCAAAACCGTTGTGGCCTTAATGAGCATGCTGATAGCCATTGATAATGGTTTTCAAACCTGCATTATGGCCCCAACCGAAATTCTGGCCAACCAGCATTACCAAACCATCAAAAGCCTGGTGGGTGATGATTTTGTTGAGTTGGCCCTGCTTACCGGCTCGGTACCGCAAAAAAAACGGCGCGTAATACACGAGCAACTGGAAGACGGCACACTGAAGATACTTATAGGCACGCATGCGCTGATTGAAGATAAAGTACAATACAAAAACCTGGGGCTGGTAGTGATAGATGAGCAGCATCGTTTCGGCGTGGAGCAGCGCGCTAAGCTTTGGCGCAAAAACATCATCCCACCGCATGTTTTGGTGATGACAGCCACGCCAATCCCGCGCACCCTGGCTATGACGCTTTACGGGGATCTGGATGTATCGGTAATAGACCAGTTGCCTGCGGGGCGCAAGCCGATAGAAACCAAGCACTTTTACGATGCCCAACGCTTGCGCATGTTCGGCTTTATGAAACAGGAGATAGCCAAAGGCAGACAGGTTTATGTGGTGTATCCGCTGATACAGGAGAGCGAAAAGCTTGACCTGAAGAACCTGATAGACGGAACCGAGGTGATGAGCCGCGAGTTCCCGCTGCCGCAGTTCCGCATCAGCGTGGTGCATGGCAAAATGGCTGCCGCCGATAAAGATTTTGAGATGCAGCGCTTCATCAAAGGCGAAACGCAGATAATGGTGGCCACTACCGTAATAGAGGTGGGCGTAAACGTACCCAATGCATCGGTAATGATCATCGAGAACGCCGAGCGTTTTGGCCTTTCGCAACTGCACCAACTGCGTGGCCGCGTGGGCCGAGGTGCCGAGCAATCGTACTGTATATTGATGACAGGGCAAAAACTGAGTGCTGATGGCCGCGTGCGTATCAACACCATGGTAAAAACCAATAACGGTTTCGAGATAGCCGAGATAGATATGCAGCTGCGCGGCCCCGGCAATATAGAAGGTACGCAGCAAAGCGGCGTGCTCGACCTAAAAATAGCCGACCTCACCACCGATCAGGAACTGCTGACAAAAGTACGCAAATGCGTAGAAGATCTCCTGGCCGCCGATCCGCAACTGGCCCTGCCCGAGCACCAGATACTCCACCAATCGCCACAGGAAAAAAACGGCGGGTTAAGCTGGGATAAAATATCATAAATAATTCGTCAAATTATTTGACACCTGACACGTTTCATGTTACATTTGTTTTATGATCGTAACCATACGTCACAAAGGGCTAAGACTTTATTACGAAAGAGGAGACTCATCAAAATTACAGCCGCAGCATGTGAGTAAGATTAGGCTTATCTTAACCCGATTACAGGCTGCGAAATCCATCACGGATGTAAATATACCGGGGTATGGCTTGCATCAGCTAAGCGGCGAACTGAAAGGATTTTGGGCAATTAAAGTTGATAAAAATTACCGCATCATATTTCAGTTTATAAATGAAGATGCGCACGAAGTTGATTATTTGGATTACCAGTAATATAGGAGATTTTTGAAATGCATATGTTCGATCCGGCGCATCCAGGAGAATTGATCAGGGAAACTTTAGATGGTTTACATGAAGAGACAGGAAAAAAACTTACAGTTGAGCAAGTTGCCACAGGTTTAGGCACTACCCGTAAAACACTATCTGCTATAATTAATGGCAAGCAGGGAATTACTCCGGAAATGGCCCTGCGGCTAAGTGCCGCTTTTAACACTACGCCCGAATTTTGGCTGCACGCCCAGGAAAATTATGACCTTGCGCAAGCCCGCAAAAAAGTGGATATTAAGCAAGTAACTGTTTTTTGGCAACCCCAGGTTGCTTAATTATCTATCAATATAAAATATTAAACACCCATCCACATGAAGAAATTATTACTCCTCTTTGCTTTATTGGCTTCCGCCACGGCTTCTCAGGCACAGCAAGATTCGTTGATGCTGCGCAAACTTTACGATGAAGCCCTGGTAAACGGCCAGTGTTACGAAAACCTGCGCTACCTGTGTAAAAAGATCGGTCCGCGTTTAAGCGGCTCTGTAGGTGCGCAAAAATCGGTAGAATGGAGCAAAAAGCTCATGGACACCTACGGTTTTGATAAGGTGTACCTGCAGGAGTGCATGGTGCCGCATTGGGTACGCGGCGCAAAAGAAGAGGCTTATATCATCGATGGCAAAACCCGCATCAAGGTACCCATCGCGGCGTTGGGTATGTCGGTTGGTACGCCCGCAGCAGGCATCACCGCCAACATTGTCGAAGTAAAAAGCCTCAAAGAACTTGACCAATTGGGTGAAAGTGTCATCAAAGGCAAGATCGTTTTCTTCAATGGCCCATTCGATCAGCGTTTTATTGAAACCGGTGCAGGCTACGGCGCGGCAGGCGTTCAGCGTTTCGCAGGGCCATCTGCAGCCGCCAAATACGGCGCGGTTGGTGCTATCGTTCGCTCCATCAGTTCGGCATTGGACGATTTCCCGCATACCGGCGGCACCGTTTATGCCGAAGGCGGTGTAAAGATTCCTGCAGCAGCTATATCAACAATGGCGGCCAATAAGCTGAGTAATATGCTTAGGTTGCGCAAGCTTCCCCTGATCAAATTCTACTTTAAACAAAGTTGCCAGACTTTGCCCGATGTAAAATCATACAATGTTATCGGCGAAATCACCGGTAGCGAAAACCCTAATAAATTCATTACCGTAGGCGGGCACCTGGATTCGTGGGACCTGGCCGAGGGCGCGCATGACGATGGCACCGGCGTAATGCAATCTGTAGAAGTGCTAAGGATATTCAAAGCCGTTGGCTACAAGCCCAAAAACTCGGTACGCGCGGTGTTCTTCATGAACGAGGAGAACGGACATAAAGGTGGCCTTAAATATGCCGAGGTAGCGGCCCAAAACAACGAGGACCATATCGCAGCTATTGAGACCGACGAGGGCGGCTTCACTCCGCGCGGCTTCAGTTTCCAGGGCATCCCTGCAACCCAGTTGAAAGCTATTAATGAAAAATATAAATCCTTATTCGAGCCTTACGAGGCCGATCACCTTATTGCCGGCGGCGGCGGTACGGATATCGGGCCGCTGAAAGATACCAGGCCTGCCATTGTCCTGATCGGCTTTCGGCCCGATTCACAACGGTATTTTGATCTTCATCACTCATCAAACGATGTTTTCGAAAACGTGAACAAACGCGAGCTGGAGCTTGGTGCAGCAGCCATAGCCTCGCTGGTTTACCTGATAGATCAGCACGGATTGTAAAAACGAATAGATAGGCGCGGCACACACCGCGCCTTTTTTGTTATAATAAAGTAACAAAGCCCGCTACATTAACCTTATTAATACAGAGGTTCGTAACTTGCGGCTTTCAATCAAAACACCCCATCTATGCCCGAAGGAGATAGTACAAGCCCCCGGATAGACTCATTCGCCGCCTTGCGGTACAAAGATTTCCGCTCATACGTAGGCATGCGTTTCTGCTTTACGTTCGCCTACCAAATGCAAGCCGTTATCATCGGCTTTTATATTTACCACCTCACCAAAGATCCTTTTAAACTTGGCCTGGTGGGCCTTTGCGAGGCCATCCCCGCAGTGGGCGCTGCTTTATATGGCGGCTACATTGCCGATAAATCTGAAAAGCGAAAGATGCTTTTGTGGGTATTTGTTGGCGTATTCTTCTCCTCGCTGGTAATGTTCCTGATTACGCTTAAAGATGCCGATAAGTACATTGATGTAAATTGGATAGTACCCGTCATTTACCTGATGATATTCTGCAATGGCGTTGCCCGTGCGTTTTACGGCCCGGCCACGTTCGTCATCTACACGCAAAGCGTACCTAAAGAAATTTACCCTAACGCCGCTACCTGGAGCAGCAGTAGCTGGCAAATAGCCTCTATTTTGGGTCCGGCAGCGGGTGGCCTTATTTATGGCTACCTGGGCATAACGGTTACGTTTGTAGCCATATTAACTTTCTTGCTGATATCTTTAGTATTGGTTTACCTGTTACGGTCCTATCCGCCGGTGTTCGTGCCGAAGGAAAGCATCGGAAAAAGCCTTTCAGAAGGGATACGTTTTGTGTTTAATAGCAAGATGATGGTAGGTGCCATGAGTCTGGACTTATTCTCGGTTTTCTTCGGTGGGGCTGTAGCCTTGCTGCCGGTTTTTGCCAACGAGATATTGAAGGTTGGGCCCGAAGGGCTGGGCATTATGCGTGCCACGTCGTCGGCGGGTGCGGTGCTTACCATGCTGGCCATGGCCCGGTTCTCGCCTATGGGCAAGCCATGGCGCAACCTGCTTATTGCTGTTGCCGGTTTCGGGCTATCCATTATCGGTTTCGGCTTTTCAAAAAGCTTCTACCTGTCGTTGTTCTTCCTGTTTACCGAAGGAGCCTTCGATAGCGTGAGTGTAATTATCCGCGGAACCATCATGCAACTGCTCACACCAGATCATATGCGCGGGCGGGTATCGGCAGTGAATGCTATGTTCATCGGTTCCTCTAACGAGATCGGTGCCTTTGAATCGGGCACGGCGGCCAGGCTGCTGGGTACGGTACCTGCAGTAATATTCGGTGGTAGCATGACGTTGCTTATCGTAAGCATCACCTACCTTAAAACCAAAGTGCTCATACCACTATCGCTTAGCCAGATACATGCGCCCGAAGTGCCCAAAGAAACGGTATAAAGCCAGACATTGCACAGGGGGGTATTATTCTAACGATAATCTAATTTTAGGGATATAGCACAATAGCTATATTTAAGCCCTGATTCTTTGAGTTATAATGTTGACGTTATCGCCACGTATTTTATTGCTTTGGATGCTAATACCGGGCATGCTGCTGATACCTGCGGCCCATTCCTTTGCCCAAAGCAAATCCAACATCGATGGGCTAAAACTATTCGCATCCATAAAAACTACCCCTGCCAATAAGCGCATCGCAACCGCCCGCGAATTGTACCAGGCCAATTGCCTTATGCTGGCCGAAGCAGCAGCCATGCAAAACCTGGACCAGCTTAACGATATTGCCCGGCAAACAGCCGATTTGCCTTTGCAGTGCGCCGTATTGGATTTGCGCGCCGATTATTACGCTACAAAACGCAGGCACAACACCATAAGCAATAGCTATTACGATAAGGCTATCCATTTTGCAGAGGAACACGATTTGCCGTTGGAGGCTGCCGTTTACCAGCATCGCTTTGCAGTTTACCTGGGTAAATATGAACAGAACATCCCTGCCTGCCGCAACTTCTTGTTCTCGCAAGAAAAATTCCGGGCGATTGGTTTTGGCAAAGTGCCGGGCATAAGCATTTATTTTAACCAGGTAGCCAATTTTTACTATAGCATAGGCGATTATGAAACCACGCGTGAAAATCTGATGCTTGCCCTTAAATACCAGCAGCCCAAATCCCGCGAGCGGATAGACGTGTTGAATACCATCGGCCTTACTTACCGTAACACCGGGCATCAGGCAATGGGGATGCAGTATTTCCAAAAAGCTTTGGGCATGGCCAAAGCGGCCCGCGATAGCGCATGGATTGGCATAACTACGGGCAATATAGGTTCGGTGTATTTCATGCAGCGGCAATACGCAAAAGCCTTGCCGTTGGTACAAACAGATTATGCGGTATCGTTAAAATATAACCAAAAGCCTAATGCCGCCATTGCGCTGCTGCGTTTGGTGCGGATAAATATAGAAAGTGCCAACCTTGCATTAGCCACCCAACAGCTTAACACTGCCGATACCTTGCTACTAAGCGCCGGTAACGACGAGCTAAAGTACCGTGCCGATTATTTTAAGCTGAAGGCCTTGCTGAACGAAAAGCTTGGCAACAAAGCCACAGGCTTGCAATACCAGCAAAAGTATGTGCTGGCTAAAGATAGCCTGGAGAAACGCGGCAACCTGGCCGCAGTTGAACGCGTGCAGCTGCAATGGGAAGTAGATAAAAGTAAGACGCAACTAAAGCACCTTAAAAGCAGGGCCGAATTGGGGGCATACAAACGCAATACTGTTATCATCGTATTGATGCTATTGATGGTGATACTGGGGCTGATATATAACCGCCAACGCCTAAAGGCCAATAAAGACAAAGCACTGCTGGCATCAGAAAAATTAAGGCTGGACGAAGAACTGAAGAACGCCAAAGCCGCCCTGCACGGCTACACCGAAAACCTGATGCAGAAGAACCTGCTCATAGATGAGTTTAAGAGCGAGCTTGAAAAACTTAAGCTACGATCTGTAAGCGAGGTGGACGCCCGCGAACTGGAGCATATGATGAAAGCCCATATCATGACGGATGAGAACTGGGCCGAATTCAGGAAATTGTTTAGCAAGGTGCACCCGGCTTTTTTTTACCGCCTGCGCAATAAATTCCCGCACCTTACCGATACCGATATACGCCTGCTTACCCTGCTTAAGCTAAACCTTAACAACCGCGAGATGGCCGGTATGCTGGGCATCACCACCGATGGCGTAAAAAAAGCCAAGCAACGCCTGCGCAAAAAAATGGAGGTTGAACAAGGCAGCGAAATAGAAGATGCCGTAGCGGCATTATAGCCGCGCTTTACTCATTTTAGCTATTTGTCCTCCTTTTGTCCCCATAAACATTCTTTTTTTGCGCAAAACAAGCGCAATATTTGCCTATCGCACAATATATTAATGGTGTGTAACCATTTGTTTACAATTAATTAATGCGCTATAAATTACTTATTATGAAAAATGCGTATATTTATAGTGCCCGGACCTACAGCTTCAGTTGTGAACAAATACGGTTAACGTATTAAAAAAACTGCGGGGATGATGACTATTCCTGCACCTACTGCAAACAGCATTTGGCTGTCTTGATTACCTGCAAATCCGAACAAAATTTTAACTGTTTACTAAGACCCCTTATGGAAACAAAACACAACAAACTTAAATGCCCCAAATGTGCTAACGGCATTTTAGCCCACCGGGCAAAACGCCCCCTTTGGATGAAATTTTTTTTATTTTGGCTACCAATTAGGCGATACGAATGCGGCAGTTGCTACAGGCGCTCTTATGTATTTGGCTCTTATACCCATCGCAACACGCGTACAGCACTTAGTTAGGGTTGGTAAACCGACCGAGCGTCAGTAATACTCCCGCCCAAAGCCGCGCAAGAATCCAGGCGACTGCCTTGCATTTCGTAAAGTATATTGGGTTCGTACAACGCGGCCAGGCGATGGGTACTATATGGATGGTAAATTCGCGCCCTAGTGCGGTTTAGGGGCGTATTAATTAATCATCTTCCCTGCCAAATCCACCTTGCGTGCAAAGGGGTTAAGGTATTTATTGGCCAACACTACAAACTCGCGGCGTGTAACAGGGCGTTTGGTATCGAATGCTACCGTGAAGTTGTACTTGCTTTTCCAGTTGGCGCGCATAATACGTTCCAGCGTTTCCGGGTCGGTAAGCGACATCTCGCTGATGTAAGATAACAGGTTGCCAACGGTGAAATCATCACCCGGTTGCGTTTTGTTGAACCACAGGAACGAGCGGGTGTATATCTCATTGAGGTAAGGTTTTACTTCGTCTGTATAAACGGTAGTATCGGGCTTAAACAGCATTTGTGCGGTAGTGCCGGTTACCGTGCGGAAACCTTTCAGCATGCCGGTACAACCCACTTGTTGTACGGCGCGGTAGGCCGGGTCGGATTTGGGGATATCGCTGAAAGGCATTACCGAGCCACCGTAAATGAGCACCTCGTCTTGTATCTTGCGTACATCCAGTTCCTTGGTGGTCTTGCCGAAGAACGCGCACCAGGCTGCCGAGGCGCCCACGCCCTGCCCCAGGGCCATCTGCACGGCCGGGTCGGTAATGCTGCCGTTTACCAAATGCGTTACCGACATCGCCTTCTCCGTTACAAATAGATTAACCGCGTCTTTTACCACGATGGCACCCAGTGGCACCGAGTACGGCGGGAAAGGCGGGTACTTTATTTTTGGCGCGCCGGGTATAATGTAATGCTGTCCGGGTAAAGCGTCGCCAATGCCTATAGAGGTGCGGTACAGGCGTGAACCCCTGTCGTACGGTGTGTAAATATCATCCAGCACCATGCGCACTTCGCCGTAGGCACGTTTGTTTTCTCGGATGTGGGGGATAAGCGGCAGGTGGTCGCGGGTGGGGAATTCATCGGCAAGGCCTAGGTTTTTGTAACCCAGTTCGGCTTGCAGGTAGTAGATAGCCCCCAAGGTATGCAGGCGGGCCTTGCGGAAGGTTTCGCCACGTTTTTCGGGCGAGAGGTCGTCTGAGGTTACCGAGTATTGGTTTGCGCAATCGTTCCAGTTCATCATGAACTTATCGTTTATGAGTGCGCCGGCCTTCAGCATTTTTTTGATGTCGATTTTTTTGAGGCAGGCATAGAGCGATGGCTCGTAGCCCTCGGGCCGGGCAATGGTTTTGTCGGCCGCTCGGCCATAATCCTTCAGTATGGCAATCATGCTGATGTCCTGTATCTGGTTGGTGGCATTATCCGGGGCCTGCGCCTCGCCCGTTTCTTTACGGCTATCAAAACCGGTATTGAATAAGGCGCCTGCCAGAGTGGCCACATCGCCAAATTCGGTAGCATCAACCACGGCTTTGGCTTTGATCACATCGGTTGTGCCGTTTACGGAAATGCTTACCTCCCAGCCTGTGCCGTCTTTTTTAATGGCGGTGAATGGCGTGCTTAACCGCACGGTAAGGTTTTTGACAGTATCGGTCAGTTTTTTGAGGATAGATGCCCCAACCGATGGCTCAAAGTTGAGCACGGCGTTAAAGGTGGTATCGTAACCTAATCTTACTTTGTAAAAGTTTTTGACGCGCTCCCTGAATTCGCCGTAAAAGCCGTTGGGCAGGTTGCGGTTGGCCTCCAGTATGCACATGCCGCCGGCCGTCATACTGCCGCCCAACCATGGCCCTTGCTCTATCAGCATGGTTTTAACGTTGCTTCGTGCACTTTGTATAGCTGCTGCTACGCCGCTTGCGCCGCCGCCCACCACCAGCACGTCGGTTTTTATCGTATCGGCAAGAGTGGTGGCAGAGGTTAGTACGAATAGCAGTGTTAATAATTTTTTTATCATCAGTTTACAAAACAAGTACAAAACGCTAATTTAGGGCAAATCCTTATGGATGCATCAAATTATTATTGCCCAAAACTAAATTTTATAAGCCATGACAGACGAGCAGATGCGTTACCCAGTAGGCAAATTTGTAGCCCCGCTTTCCTATATCCCCGAAGATAAACGTAAATGGATAAGCGAAATACGTAACCTGCCCGGCAAGGTGCGTAATGCAATTATGCCCCTTGCCGATCGGCAACTGGATACCCAATACCGCACCGGCGGGTGGACACTGCGCCAGGTTGTACACCACCTGGCAGATAGCCACATGAACTCGCTCATCCGTTTCAAACTGGCGCTTACCGAAGAAAACCCCACCATAAAACCCTACGAAGAGGGTGATTGGGCGCTGCTGCCCGACTACCGCATGCCCGTAGAACCATCTTTGCGTATGCTGGAGGGCATACACATGCATATGGTTGCCCTTTTCGAGAGCTTTACCGAAGAGCAATGGGATATGACCTTTTACCACCCGGCATCGGGCGAGGCCGTGACACTGAAAAAAGCATTGGCCCTTTACGCCTGGCACAGCAGGCACCACCTGGCGCATTTAACGGAGACTATAAAGCGGTTTTAGGAATTTGACAACTGAAAGTATTAAATTTGTATATGGAAACACTCATCGTATATCCTGAAAGCAAAGAACAGGCAATGGCTGTTAAGGCGTTTTTAAAATCTCTTAAAGTTTCTTTCGAGAAAGAAGGCAATGGCCCGTATAATCAAGCGTTTGTAGAGAAAATAAAGCGCGGAGAAAAAGCAGCAAAGGAAGGTAAAGGCGTTAAAGTCGACCTCGACAATCTATGGAAATAGAATTGTTTGGGGACGCTGAGGACGACCTTAAATACTGGCAGAAATCGGGCAATAAGGTTGTCCAGAAAAAAATACATCGGCTGCTTACAGATATAAGGGCTCATCCTTTTGAAGGTATTGGAAAACCGGAAGCCCTCAAATACAATCTCTCGGGTAAATGGTCCAGGCGAATCGATCAGAACACCGCTTAATTTACGAAGTATTTGGAGAAACAGTGCGGGTTTATTCTCTTAGGGGGTACTACATATAAAATAAAAAAAAAGCCGCACAAGGCGGCTCTTTAAGATAGTATGGAGGGAATTTATCTCCTTCTGCCAAAAAGGCGCAGCATCGACATAAACAAGTTTATAAACGTAGTGTATAGTATAAACGCTCCTATAATCACCAATTTTTTTGATTCCTCATTGCCAAACTCAAGGCCGGCACCAATCCGTTTCAACATTTGCATGTAATAGGCGGTAAGGCCTATCATGGCAGCAACCCATACATAGCTTACAATATAATCAAACTGCGCGCTGCCTAAAAAGAAGTTTACAAAACTGGCAATAAACGCGCCGACAAACATCATGTACATGATAGAACCAAACTTGGTTAGGTCCATCGAAGTTTTATAACCGCCAACCGCCATTGCAGCAAATAACAGGGCCGAACTTACGAACATGGCGAATATCGAGGCCCCGGTATAGATAAGCCCGAAAATACTGAAAGTAATCCCTATGGTTGCTGCATAAGTAAGAAATATTACCACCATTACCGGATACGATATTTTATTAAACCCGAAGTTTATCACCAGCGAAAAAACAAGCGGCGCAAATACAGCTACATATCCCAGCGGGGTAAAACCTGTAGGGCTAATAATAAGCGCCATCAGGTTTAAATTGAGGTAAAACGTAAAAGCCACGGCAGCCGAAACACCCATTGCGATAAACATCCAGATAAACACTTGCGCCAAATATCTGCGGGATGTTGTTTCGTTATCATCCGTATGGTTAATGCTTGTATAAGAGTAATTAGAAGTTTTGGTTTCCATTTTTTTATTATAATATATTTAATACGAATGTAGTAAAGTTGTAACGATACAAAAGATATGATTGTTATAAATTTGATAACAACAGGTGTAGTTTATGGCTATAAAAATACAATTGGCCAATACACCGCTTTGAATTGCTTACAAGTGCTTATTATTTCAGCTGCATCCACAGGTTCCATCCAGCCGTATTGTGGGTTTTGAAGCCCCTGTCTTTGCTTATCTAACACGATGCCCGATTCGAACATCACCTTATGGTTTCTAACCACATAGAATGTACTTTGAAAGGTGGCCATATCGCCCCCGATAGCCCTGAACTTCCAGTCCTTTTTCATGCGCATCAAAACTTTCCTGTCCCCGGTTTTGATGCATCCATGATGTTGAATTGAGGGATGCAGGTCGGTAAAGTCTGAAGGGGAAACTACAATAAATGCCTGCCAATTGCCCTTTGTAAAATCAAAACCTGCAAAGGGGTTTAATTGCTGACCGGCTTTCACCGCCCCTGCTGTTTTATCTAAGTTATTTTGCGATAACGGGATAACTAAAGTATAACCGGTTACATAACACACGATGCTTACCAGCGCAAAAACCGATAAATATAATGCCTGGAATTTTTACCGGTTTCCCCATCTTAGTTCAATCTTTTCATCAGCTGCTCTTCTACCTTTTTATAAACCTGCACGGGTTTTAGGGTGCGCCAATTCAGCTCATCCAACTGGCCGCCAAAGTTGATATAGTAATCGATATTGCTGTTCTTGAATTCCTTGATCACATGCTCCTGGAAATTTACGCCCGCTATCCAGCCATCCTCCACATCCTGAAACCATTCCTCGTAGTAGCTATCGTCTGAATGGTGGTAGTTAAGCACGTTCTCGCCAATCAGTACGAATTTGTTGATGCCCTGGTCTATCATCAGCTCCAGTATCTCGCGCTTCAGCAGCATGATATCGTTATTGATGGCATCGTTCCATTCGCCAATGAATTCTATGATGCTGTACCCCCGGTCGTAATCAACAAAGAGCACTTTCAAGTAAAGCGTGTTAGATCCGAACGAATCCCATTGCGGATGCAGCAGGTAATTGTATATCTGTTTATCAAATTCAAACTCGTTGTATTGCGTAGCATAAAAAGGCGAGTACTCGTCTTCTGATGCTACATAATCATCGCGCCATTTGTAATATGGTTCTATCTCGTGCACAGCCCCCTCCAACCTCCCCGGGAAGGGGAGACTTTTTGATTATCTAGTTTAATTCTTTTCATTTGAAATCTGCACATCTGAAATTTGAACATTATTTTTTACTCGCTTCCACGGCTTTCCTCACGCTGCCGTTTTCCGTTAAAAGTTTGGCTGCCGTTTTCTCGTCGAGGCCGGTTTCGGCCATTACCATGCGGGTGCCGCGGTGTACCAGTTTATTGTTGCTTAACTGCATATCCACCATTTTATTACCCTTTACGCGGCCCAGCTGTATCATAACGCTGGTGCTTAGCATATTCAAAACCAGCTTTTGCGCGGTGCCGGCTTTCATACGGGTGCTGCCGGTAACAAATTCGGGGCCTACGATAACTTCTACCGGGTACTGCGCTTCTGCCGCTACAGGGCTTTTGCTATTGCAAACGATACAGCCCGTGGCGATATTATGCTCGTTGGCCATCTGCAAGCCGCCGATAACATAAGGCGTAGTGCCCGATGCCGCTATGCCTACCACCACGTCGTTCTCATTAATGTTGAATTCCAACAGATCCTTCCAGGCTTGCTGGCGATCGTCTTCGGCAAACTCTACCGCCTTTCTAATCGCGGTATCACCGCCGGCAATAATACCTACCACCCAATCGAAGGGCACGCCAAAGGTTGGCGGGCATTCCGATGCATCAACCACGCCCAGCCTGCCGCTGGTACCTGCGCCGATGTAAAACAGCCGGCCGCCGATGCGCATCTTTTCGGTTACGATGGTGGCCAGATCTTCTATCTGCTCCATCGCTTTTTCTACTGCCAATGGTACGCTTTTATCTTCGTTATTAATGTTTTGGAGGATATCCAGCAAAGGCATTTTCTCCAGGTTGTTATATTTAGAATCCTTTTCGGTTGTTATTTCCATGCGGGGCAAGAATAATTTTAACAAAATTGAATAAAAAACATCAAAGCAAAGAAGATGCATCGATATGCCTTCAAATTATTTCGCGTGACGGGTTCGGGGGACGATCGTTGGCGGCGGTTCTTATTGCTCGTATATTTGACTCACCCTGTCTGCCGACAGGCAGACCCGGGTACGCTACGCTGCCCGACCCTCTCTCCGCAAGCGGAAAGAAGGTTAAAAGTAGAAATAAAAGATGTCCCTCTTTGCGCAGCAGAGAGGGGTTGGGGGTGAGTCCACTAGCGACGCGGACATAGCAGTCATGCGTCTGAGACCCGTTTAAAGGTGTCGCGGCTTTCATCCCCAACCCGTATAAATACGTATATAACGGTATCAAACAACAACACATAAATTATAGGCTATAAAGCTTATTGCTTAAATTTGCCAGGCATCACTACATGAAACAAACTGCGGGTATTATTTTCCGGGCTATCATCTTACTACTGATAGGCATCCTCATTGGCATTTTTATTAGCGAAGACAATGTTGCGGGGCGCAAGCTCGGCTTCAGTTTTTCGCGCAGCGACGATAAAATTTCTAAAGTGCTCGATCTGGTGAACCAAAATTATGTAGATTCGGTAGATATCGATAGTATAGCGGGCATAACCGTGAACGATATGCTGCAAAACCTCGATCCACATTCCGTGTACCTGCCCGCCCAGCAGGCGCAATCCATCAGCGAACGTTTGGGTGCCGGCTTCAACGGCATCGGGGTAGAATACCAGGTACTGCGCGATACACTGGTGATCACCCAAATGTATCCCGGCGGCCCGGCGGCAAGGGCTGGGCTTAATACGGGCTACCGCGTCATATCGGTAAACGGCAAACCATTCTCAGGCACCAAGCTCACGCAAAGTCGCATCAGCCAAACTTTCCGCGGCGAAAAGGATTCGGAGATAACCCTCAATGTGATTACCAATACCGGAGAGCATAAAGATTACCGCATCAAACGTGGGCGAGTTGCCCAGAGCAGCCTGGACGCATATTACCTTACCGGCACCACCGGCTATATCAAGATAAGCAAATTTGCGTCTACCACCGATGCAGATTTCAGGCGCGCCCTTAGCGCTTTAAAAGCCGATGGCATGCAAAAATTGATTTTAGACCTGCGCGGAAACGGCGGCGGTTACCTCAATACCGCTACCGCCATGGCCGACGAGTTTTTGCCGAAAAACAAACTCATCGTGTACACCAAAGGCGCGCACGAACCACGTACAGATTACTTTGCAACCGACTCTGGCAATTACGAGCATGGCAAGCTAACCGTAATGATAGATGAATACTCGGCCAGTGCCAGCGAGATATTGGCAGGTGCATTGCAGGATTTGGACCGGGCCACCATTGTAGGCAGGCGGTCGTTCGGAAAAGGTCTGGTACAGCAACAATTTCCCTTTGGGGATGGAACGGCCATAAACCTTACCGTAGCACGGTATTACACGCCCTCGGGCCGGTCGATACAGAAATCATATAAAAACGGTGTGCAAAGCTACCGGAACGAATTAGCCAACCGGGTGCGCAAAGGGGAGTTGCTCTCTGCAGGCAACAGCCTGGCCGATAGCGCCTTCGTGGGTGCCTCAACCTACCATACCAGCAACGGCCGGAAGGTGTTCAGTTCGGGCGGCATTATGCCCGATGTTTTTGTTGCTGCGGATACTACCCAAAGCACGCAGCTTTTGGGAGATATAAGCGATAAGCAACTGTTTACCGCCTATATTATCGATAAAATGCAGCCCACTATTAGCAAGTATGGCACCGAAGATAAATTCTTCAACAATTATCAGCTGAGCAATGCCGAATACGATGCCTTTGTACAATACGCGGCCAAATCTTTAGAGCAGGTTGACCCGCGCGAGTTGCAGCAATCTGCTGCGTTGATAAAAACTTTGCTGAAGGCCCATGCGGCGCGCTTTAGATGGGGCAACAGCGCCTTTTACCGTGTGATCAACCAAAACGATAGCACGTTTAAAAAAGCGTTGGAGGAGTAATCAATTCACCGTAAATATTCCGTTGAAGTACGATAGCATTGCGGCATCATCATCCCTGAAGTACGCTACCGGGTAATCCGAACCCGAGGGGGTGATTTTCCAGGCTTTGATGAATTGTGGCGTTGGGGTGGGCCCATCAGGCGTTACGTTGTAATACCCAAACTCTGCCGACATGCACGAATCTTTGTAGGAGCGATTGGCATAGAAACCATCCTTCTGTATCTCATCCAAAAAAAGCTTACGCACCTGGCTTAGCTGCAAGTGTTTGCCCGTGCCTATGTTGATGCTACTGTAACGGGGGCTAATGGTTGTAGTGAATACGCCGTTCATAAAATGATACCCAATATCGCCATTAAGCAAGGGCAGGCCGTTAAAATATTGCATGGCGACGGTGTGCTGGTAAACGTTTATTACGCCATTCAACGGGATGTTGTCGTTGAAATCAGCCCGATAGAAACTTAGTCCCTGGTAACTGATGCCGTTATTCTGGAACAGTGTTTTGATTTTGGCGTAAGCGGCATCGCCAACCGGGTTCAGCGGACGAATGTATTCTGTAACGCAGCCGTTATCCTGCAAAACGGCTTTGTTGCAAGCAGCCAGCGCAAGCATGGCCGGCAGCAGCAAAAACAGTAAAGCTTTTTTCATGATGGAAGAGGTTTATAGTACCGTTACGCCCGCACAGGCAATTGTGCTACAAAATCCTCCCTGTATTTTTCGATAATGCGCTATCAATTAAAGATTTGAGCCAGCCCCGGTAGTATAAAAAGTATTTACGCTTACCGGTAGTTTGCCCGTTGGTTTAATTTGCCCGCTGATGGCCTTAACCGCGGCGCGCTGCATAGCTTCATCCTTTTGGTAACATACCAGTATGGCACCGGCCTTTTCAATGCCGGGCAAGCCAGCAATGGCGTAGGCGTTGGCAAAAACGCTGATGACTGAATTTGGTTTTGCGGCCAAATCAGCTATCAGCAGTCTTACGTCGCTGCTGTAATCAAGTTTGCTGGCGGGGCGTATACGGGTGTCATGTACGCCCACAAAAACCTGATCGTATTGCTTTAGCGATGCCAATAGCTTGTTCAGGTCCGGCACAGGGGTATTCTTGCCGACTAAAAACTGCGTGCTGTTAGGGTAATGCTTAACCAGCTCCTGCTGAAAAACAGTTTGCTCGGTTACACCTATGCTGATGATGGCTGTTTTTTTGGTGGTATCCTGTTTGAGCGTGCGGCTGTCGCCTTGTATAAGCGTTACGGCGGCATCGCTTAGCTGCTGTACCAATTGGGTTGCAGCAGGGCGGTTAAGATCGGCCAGCAGGCCATCGGTTACAACCGGGGTATAATTGTTCAGTCCGGCCCAGTATTTAGCGGCCAATATCTTCTTCACTTTCGCCTCAAACTCTCCAGAGTCGATATGCTTTTGGCGCACGGCTTTGCGTATCAGCTTGGCAGCGTTTTTAGAATCTTCGGATAGTTCGATCAGATCCATACCCGCCAGGAATGCCAACAGGTCGGCCTCGCCTTTTGGGAAATATTTGGTTACGCCTTTCATCTCCATAGCATCGGAGGCAATCAGCCCTTTAAAAGCCAGTGAATCTTTCAAAAGCCCTGTGATGAT
Organism: Mucilaginibacter psychrotolerans; assembly: GCF_004519315.1. Lineage (GTDB taxonomy): Bacteria > Bacteroidota > Bacteroidia > Sphingobacteriales > Sphingobacteriaceae > Mucilaginibacter > Mucilaginibacter psychrotolerans. Next base: position 1,192 of record NZ_SOZE01000026.1, on the reverse strand, counting down.
GGGTTTAGACAAGGTAGAGGGCAGGTTTTTGGTGGTATCCAGCACCGGTATGCTCATGTGCGCTATCATCACCCCGCCAATGCCGGCATTTACTGCCTCGCGGAAGGGGTAGAGTTCTAAGGAATCAAGCCGCTCGCGGGAAAAGGGCAGCAGAGGTAAATCGAAGTGCGAATCTACATTGGTATCGCCATGACCGGGGAAGTGCTTGGCTATGGCGATGAGGCCTGCATCTTGCATGCCCTTGGCGTAGGCTATGCCTTTACGCGCCACGTTATACTTGTTATCGCCGAAGGAGCGATAGTTGATAACAGGGTTATTGGGGTTGTTGTTTACATCAAAATCGGGCGCGAAATTGATATGTACGCCCAATCGTTTAAAATCATAGGCCACCATCTGCCCCATTTTGTAAATGAGCGTGTTGTCCTGTATAGCACCGAGGGCCATTTGGTAGGGGTAAGATATGGTAGAATCCAGCCGCATGCCCAGTCCCCATTCGCCATCCATGGCTATGAGCAACGGCACTTTGGCAACTTTTTGGTATTGGTTCACCAAAATGGCCTGCCTGCCCGGCCCGCCCTGGAAAAACACCAGTCCGCCAATGTGCTGTTTCTTGATGACTTTCCTCACCGAATCGGAATAGGCCTGTCCGCGGTTGGTGTGCGCCCGGACGAAGAACAGCTGCCCAACGCGCTTGCGCCTGTTCATTTTATTATAGACAGAATCTACCCAATGGTTCTGGCGCGATAAGGCATCTATCAACTGAGGCGTTTGTGCAAAGGCGCAATCGGCAAATAAAATGGCGGCAAATAATAGCGTATAAGCTAGGCGTTTTTTTAGCATGGCAATGTAAATGTAGGTTAAATCTTAAAAATGGCTAATTGTTTTTTTGGGGAGAGGATAATTGAGGATTGGAGCCATAAGCGTTCGCAACCTTTGAATCGGTATTGTCGCTCGCAGATTGACTCACCCCGACGGCCCGCATGCGCGGGCGTCGACCCTCTCTGCTCCGCAAAGAGGGTGAAGAGTAAAGAGGGTAAAAAACAGTAAAATAATAACCTCAATGTCTCCCCTTCTTTGCGCAGCAGAGAGTTATACCGTTTAAAAGCAAGTAGTTTTCAAACAATTTTATAAGTTTGCGTAGAGAGCAGGTAGTAAGCCCGTATATTCTTCAACTCGAAGCTTGGGACGCTAT